>CAVZYJ010000008.1:0-577280 GCA_963779485.1 uncultured Actinomycetota bacterium
CAGGAAGCCGAGTCCGAGCTCGTCGTCCGGCTCGAGCACGAACTCGTGGCGGCCGGTGAGGTGTGCCGAGCCCTCGACCTCGGTGACGACCGCCGGGATGCCGGCGACGTCGGCCTCGCCGACGATCCTGGCCCGGAACTCGGAGCCGACGATGCTCCGGTGGAGCAGCTCGTCGCCCGGGCCGATACGCCCCTCGGCCGCAAGCAGCGCGAGCCGCGCCGACGTCCCGCTGCCGCACGGCGATCGGTCGACCTCCCCGTCGGCGAAGACGGTGACGTTCCGCTGCGTGAGCGGAGGCCCGTCGCTCTCGTGCTGCCAGAAGATGACGCCGTAGATCCCGCGAAGCTCCGGCTCGAGAGGGTGGACGAACTCCTCCTCGGCCCTCGAGCTCTGCCTTGACGCGCCGGCCAAGCTCGATCAGGCGCGGCAGCCCGGCCGGCTCGACCCGCTCCTCGACACTCGCGTAGAAGGCGCCGCCGAAGCTGACGTTCCCGGAGTGCACGAACGCCGGGACGTTGCGAAAGCGCACGGATCGGACCATGCCAGCCTCGACGCGAGCCCGGGTCTCGAGCCGGCCGGAGGGGACGTCGACGACGATCCGCGTCTCGGGCTCCTCGGCAGGGAGCCGGCCGCTCTCGAGCGCCCACGTGACGAGCGCGATCGTCCCGTGGCCGCAGGCGGTCGAATAGCCCTCGTTGTGGAAGAAGACGACGCCGAGGTCGGCGCCGTCGTCCTCCGGCTCGGTGACGAAGCAGCCGTACATGTCCGCGTGGCCGCGAGGCTCGTGGACGAGCAGCTTGCGCACGTCGTCGAGATGCTCCAGCGCAAAACGGCGCTTGTCGAGAATCGTGCGCCCCGGGGGCGGCTCGACGCCGCCGGTGACGATCCGAAACGGCTCGCCGCCCGTGTGGTAGTCGACGGTCTGGACGTTCAACGACCGGTGAAGCGCGGCAGGCGTTTCTCACCGAACGCGGTGACGCCCTCGGCGAAGTCCTCGGTCCGTGTCGCCTGCGACTGGAGCTCGGCCTCGAGCTCCAGCTGCTCGTCGAGCGTGCCGAGCTGCGCCTGGTCGAAGAGGCGCTTCGTCATCGCGATCGCCTTCGTCGGCGCAGCGGCGTAGCCGGCGGCGAGCTCGGCCGCGTGGACCGGCAGGTCCTCGTCCGGGACGACCGCCGAGACGAGGCCCCACTGGAGGGCCTCGGCCGCGGTCAGCTTCCGGTTGGACGTCATCCATTCGAATGCCCGCGACGTCCCGAGGATCCGGCCGATGAAGAACGACCCGCCGGCGTCGGGGACGAGCCCGATGCCGACGAACCCGGGGATGAAGGCGGCTGACTCCGCGGCGATGCGGATGTCGCAGGCGCAGGCGAGTGACAGCCCCGCTCCCGCGCACGGCCCGTTGACCGCGGCGATCACCGGCTTCTCGAGCGCCCGGATCGCGAGCACGTTCGGGTGGTAGGTCGCACGCAGGATGTCCGCGACGCTGCCGGTCGCGTCGCTGAAGTCGCGCAGATCCTGTCCGGCGCAGAATCCGCGCCCGGCGCCGGTGACGACGACCGCGCGAATCTCCGAATCGCTCGCCTGCTCGAGCCCGGCCGCGAGCGCCCCGTGCAGCGCCCGGTTGAACGCGTTCAGCGCCTCGGGGCGGTTGAGCGTCAGCGTCAGGACAGCGCCGTCGCGGAAGACCTCCACTTCCGGCATGCGCGGAGCCTACACCGGCGACTCGCTGCGATCCGCCGCGCAGCCGTGGCCTCGCCGCGGCGTAGCTCGCGAGAGCGGCCACGCGTCCACAAGGGGAAGGAGGCTCATGGGGGAAACCGGCTGTTTCCCCCATGCCGGGTGGTAGCGTGGCCGGCCATGGCTCACCTGACGCTGATCTCGAGCGGCCCGCAGCCGGCGGACGAGGCTCCGCTCGACGCGTACTCGCGGGTCGTGACCGAGGTCGCCGAGCGGCTCGCCCCCTCCGTCGCGAATCTCCGCGTGTCGCGGCGCTTCCGCGGGCGACGAGTCGACGGCGGCGGCAGCGGCGTCGTGATTACCTCCGACGGATTCATGCTCACGTCCGCGCACGTCGTCGAACGAGCCGAGACGGTGGTCGCCTCCTTCGCGGACGGTCGCGAGCTCGAGACCGAGGTCGTCGGACCGATCCGCTGTCCGACCTGGCCGTACTCCGGACGGGCGCGACTGGGTTGGACGGGACCCGTCTCGACCCGGCGGAGCTCGGCGACGCCGGGACGCTGCGCGTAGGCCAGCTCGTCGTGGCGATCGGGAACCCGCACGGTTCGCGGGAGCTCCGTGACCGCGGGCGTCGTCTCGGCGATCGGGCGCTCGCTCCCGACGCGCCGCGGCCGGGGTCGTCGAGAGCGTCATCCAGACGGACGCCGCGCTCAACCCCGGAAACTCCGGCGGCGCGCTGGCGGAAGGCACCGGCCGCGTCGTAGGGATCAACACCGCAGTCGCCGGCATCGGGCTCGGGCTCGCCGTCCCGATCAACCGCACGACGCGCGGGATCATCGCCGCACTGATGAGCGAGGGTCGCGTCCGCCGCGCGTATCTCGGTCTCGGCGGGAGGGCCGAGGCCGCTGCCGCCGCGGCTCGCGACCAGGCTCGCACGGCGCAGCGCGGTCGAGATCGTCGAGGTCGTCGGCCGGCTGAGCCCGGCCGAGCGCGCGCGGGCCTGCGGCCCGGAGGACCTGATCGTCGACGCGCGGCGGCGTCGAGGTGCTCGGCGTCGACGACGTGCAGCGGCTGATGGCCGGCGGAGCGGATCGGCGAGCACGGTCGCACGCCGAGCGTCGTCCGCGAGGGCCGCCAGCGTCGAGCTGACAGCTCGTCCCGGTCGAGCTCGAGGAGGAGGGGCAATGAGCAGGATCGGCCGCGGCGCGCCGAGCGCTGGTTCCTCGGCCTCGTCATGGCGGTGCTGGCGTTCATGGTCGAGCGCCGCGTCCTGCGCGTGCTCAAGCGCACCGGCCCCCGCTAGGTCGTCGCGGCGCCCGCCGCGCGGCCAGATGAAGTCCACAGCCATTTATGCCCCGGTGGTTCGAATCAGTTTGGGTCTTGCCGTGGCAATTGGTGCATGAAAAGACCGAGTAGTCGGAAGCATTGGTGTGGCAAGCGGAGCAAACTCCTCCCGCGTTGCCGTGATTGGTTGGGAACCAGGTGTGGTTGAACGTCGCACCAGTCCACGCTGTGGTGGTGTGGCAGGTCTGGCAGGTCGTCGGGAAACCGGCTGCCGTGTGATTCGGATTGGTAGTGGTCTGGTAGTCGGACTTATGACACGAGAAGCAATCGGTCGGAACCGAAGTGTAGTTGTTGTTCACGTGGCAACTGGCGCAGGCCACCGTCGTGTGCTTGCCGGTCAAGGGGAATGCAGTGTTGCTGTGATTGAACGACGACGGGATCCAGGCCGTGGTGTTGTGGCACACTTCGCACTGCTGCGGGAATCCCGACTGGACGTGATTCGGGCTGGTGGTGCCGTTGAAATCCTTCAGGTGGCAGGTAGCACAGGCGGTGCTGTTCAGGCTGTAATTGCCGTTTACGTGGCACTGCGAACACTGCAGCGGGACGTGCGCCCCGGTCAGCGTGAAACCCGTAGTCGCGTGATTGAAAGTTGGCGTTTGCCCAGGACACGGTCGAATGACAGGAGTCGCAAGTTTGCGGGAATCCAGCCTGAGCGTGGTTCGGATCCGTTGTGCCCTGATAGTCCTTTAAGTGGCAGGTGGCGCACGCGCCGCTGCGTCAGAGTGTAATTTCCGTTGACGTGGCACTGGGAACACTGGCAGCGGGACGTGCGCTCCCGTCAATGCGAACCCGGTCGTCGCATGGTTAAAGCTCGCGTTTCCCCAGTGAGGCGGTGCTGTGACAGCTTTGACACGTCTGTGGGATCGCAGCCTGCACGTGGTTGGGGTCGGTTGTGCCCTGGAAGTCTTTCAGATGGCAGGAGACGCAACTGGTGTCGGTCAGATTGTAATTTCCATTGACGTGGCACTGCGAACACTGCAACGGGACGTGCGCCCCGGTCAGCGGGAAGCCGGTGGTTGAGTGGTTGAAAGTGGCGCTTCCCCATGACGCGGTGGTGTGGCAACTCTCGCAAGTCTGCGGCAGCCCGGCCTGCACGATGATTGGGATCGGTCGTTCCCTGGTAATCCTTCAGGTGACACGAGACGCAGGTGGTGTTGGTCAGGTTGTAGTTTCCGTTGATGTGGCATTGTGAACATTGCAGTGGAACGTGGGCGCCACTGAGCGGGAAACCAGTCTTGTTGTGGTCGAAAGTGGCATTCGTCCATGAGGCCGTGTTGTGGCAGTTCTCGCAAGTTTGTGGGAATCCTGCCTGCACGTGATTGGGATTGGTCGTCCCCTGGTAGTTCGTCAGGTGGCACGACACGCAGGTGGTATTGGTCAGGTTGTAGTTTCCGTTGACGTGGCACTGGGAACAGGGAGTGGTCACGTGAGTACCGGTCAGCGGGAAGCCGGTCTTGCTGTGATCGAATGTGGCATTTCCCCACGACGTCGTGGTGTGGCAGGTAGCGCAGGTGGTTGGGATTCCTGCCTGGGCGTGATTGGGATTTGTCGTCCCCTGGAAATCTTTCATGTGGCACGAAACACAATCTGTGGGTGTGCCGGCAAACTGGCCGTTCACGTGGCACTGGGCGCAGGCGACAGTCACGTGGGCCCCGGTTAGCGGAAATTTCGTGAATGTATTGTGGTCGAACGTCGCGGGTTGCCAGGCCGACGTGGTGTGGCAACTCTGGCAGGTTTGCGGGAATCCGGCCTGCACATGGTTCGGATTCGTTGTCTTCTGAAAATCGGGGAGATGACAGCCCACGCATGTTGCTGGCGTCCCGGCGAATTTCCCTCCGACGTGGCAAGCGTTGCAATCCAGCGGAGTGTGAGCGCCAGTCAGCGCGAAGCCAGTGAACTTAAGATGATCAAACTTGGCGCTCAACCAGGTGTTGACGCCGTGACATTGTTCGCAAGTGGTGGGAAAGCCGGTGGCCACGTGGCTTGGACCAGTGGTCGACTGGTACTCCTTGGCATGGCAGGAATAGCACTGTGTAGCCAGACCCTGAAATTGTCCGGTGGCCGCTCCCTTGTGGCAGGAAGCGCAATCCAGAGCTGCGTGGGCTCCCATCAGGGGAAAGCGGTTCTGGTGCTGGTTGATCTGTTGCGCGGAAACCTGCCAGCCCTTTACGCTGTGGCACTGCTCGCAACTGGCGCCGAACTGGCGTTTGTGGATATCGGCATGGCAATCGGCGCACTTGTTACCGACATTCGTGAATACGGGTTTGACGTGGCATTGGGTACAGGCGACCCCCTGATGCAGCCCACGCAGCGGGTACCGGGTCTGATTGTGGTCAAATTCAGGCGTGTTTCTGATCGGCTTCCATCCCTTGAGGGTATGGCAATTCTGACAGGGGATATTGAGGGGGCCGTGAGGACTGCGGGAGTTGGCGTAGGTCTGCGACTGCCCTGCCGCAAGCGCGGAGAAGGCAAGAAACAGGCACCCGATCAGCACGCCGAGCCGGATCGTCGAAGACAACGCAAGACCGCCCCGAATCGAATTCAAACGCCCCAAAACAGGAAAACTTATGAGAACAGACGAATGCGACGGCCTTTATCTTATGGATGTAAGACTCATGCAATTAGATGTCCCTTAGAATAGTGGGCTATGGAGGGCGCAAGAAGGTTACCTAAGTGTTTGTCCAGACAGACAACTTGGTGGAACGTTCCAGTCTCTGTTTCACACAGCATGTACTTCTGAGTAAATGTAGCTTTTTCAGAACAGGGCAAGTTTTACAAGGAGACGCATCGGTCTATTTCTTGATTGGGGTCGTCGATCCATGGCAGCTGGCGCAGTCTTTGGGGGTAGGTTTGTAGAACAGAACGGTCTTGTCGTCGACTGAACGGGTCAGTTTGTGGCATCCGTCGCAGCGGACGTTCTGGTGGGCTCCCTGCAGAGGAAATTCAGTCCTCTTGTCATGATCGAAAAGGGACGGCTTCCATTTGGCGCTGTTATGACAGTCGGCGCACAGAGTAACCCCGGCCTTGGCAAACTGCGCGCCGTGGATGTCCTGGTGGCAATCCTGACATTTCGTCGGCGCGGCCTTGAAATCCACGTGGATCAGGCGCGTCTCCTGGTTAGGCGGCCTGTGGCAATCCATGCAAGCCGTGGCGCGATGCGCTCCCAGCAAGGGGAAGGATGTCTTCGCATGATCGAAGCCAGATAGCTCCTTCCATGACTTTGTGGAATGGCAGGCTTCGCAGCCCGCAGCCTTACCGTCAGAGCGGATTTGCTGTATACGATCCTTGAACTGTCCCTGGTGCGGATCGACGTGGCAACTGGTGCAGGAGAGTTCGTTCCAGTGATACGCAACTGTCTTTGGCCTGAAGCTGTCGCTCTCCTTGTGACAATCGCCGCACGGGACTGCCATGTGGCCGCCAGTAAGGATGAATCTGGTCTCCTTGTGACGTGCCAAGGCAAATGTAGAGGGTCGATACCCTTGCAAATTGTGGCAACGCTCACAGCCGTTGAAGTATGGCGCAGCGGCAAACTGCCCAGAATGTTTATCACTATGGCAGTCGGTGCAGCGCTGAAATTTGATTTTGAACAGTGTGTCTTTGCCCTTGGGAATATGGCAACCGGAGCACTGCACCATGACGTGTCCACCCTCAAGGGGATACGCCGTAGTGGCATGGTCTTTTACTGTGAACGTTGATGGCTTGAACCCATCCACGGTATGGCAGGAGGCACACTCGCCGCCGTCACTCCGTTTGGCAAACTGGCCGCTATGCGGATCGGGCCGGTGACAGTCCATGCACTTCTGAAAAACCAGCGGCTTCTTGAAATCTCCACCCGCGTGACACTGTGAACATTCGACAGCGGCATGTTTTCCCAACAGAGGGTACTTGGTCTTGGAGTGGTCGAAGCGCTCGCTGACCGCCTGGGTCGAGACCCGCTTCCAGCCGCCGGTGTTATGGCACGCCTGACAGCCCTGGGTGAAGCTTCCGCGATGCGGATCAGAGTGACAATCAGAACATTTGCCGAAGGCGATGCCAGCATAGCGAGGCTTGCTGTCGGGTCCCGGAGTGTGGCACTTCTCGCAGGCAACCTGGATATGCGAACCGGTCAACGGATAGCGAGTCTTCGAGTGGTCGAACTGCCCGATGCTGACGGTTTTCCAATCGTTGTAGGTGTGGCACTGCAGACAATTCTGGCCCAGCCTTCCTTTGTGCTCGTCCTGATGACAAGTCACGCAACTTGTGGAAACGCCGAGGAACGTCTTATTCGGATCATTGACTTTGATCGCCGCGCGATCGGATTGCGAGATGTGCTGGGCACTATGGCAGCGGTTGCAGGCGAGGCCTGCGTGTTTGCCCTCGAGGGCGTATCCCGTTTGCTTGTGGTCGAAGGTTCTGATGTCCCACTTGATGAGGGGAAAGTCCTCACCGTTATGCTCAGAGTGGCAACGAACGCATTCCTGGCTCGAGCCCGGACTCAGGTTGTAAGAAGAGTGCAAGCCCTTCCGAGCGGTGACGCGATTTCCAATTTCGGTGTGACAAGCTACGCATTTGAACGTGGCCTCACCACCCAATTTGTGACAGGTGGTGCAATTGCTGGTTCCGCTCAAAGACTGATGGGCTCGACTGAGGGGGCCGGGAGAGATCTGAGCTGGAGTGGGAAGCGCAGACCACAACACAAGGGCAGCCAGAAACAGCAGAAACCACGATGGCCGCATTGGGCCCGCGGGCTTCCCCATCTTCCATGTCGCATGGCATGTTGCCTGGCCACGACCGCCCATGTTGGTGACCTGAAGTTTGTGTTGTCGATTTCCTTGACCGACTCTACCACCAAGAATCTTCGACGATTGCGGTATTCGTAAGCACCTTACGAACGTTCATGCCTCGTAGGAACCGATCTCTATGGGAACCGATTGGGTTTCCTCAAAAGCATGGAGAGATTCTGAGGGGATAGGGGGACGGTGATTGGTTCCAACCGCCAGATCTGTCGCAGGGTTGTCAGTTTAAAACCTCAGTGAGTCTCGCCCGAAGCCTGAATTTTGATATCCACCGATTGATCCACCCGCAACAGAAATGTACTCGGGTTCTTCATTCCCCACTTTACATACGGAACCTCGAAGTTCAAGACTGCAGTCCACCAGCCCGGCCCCATCTCCACCTGGACGGGAATCGTGATCTCGTGCTCCGCACCATGGATGCTGAACATTCCATGCACCTGAATCGTCGAGACTCCCAGGTCCGCAACCCGTCCCTCGACCCGATCGGGCCTGAATGCGATCTCTGGATAGCGGGCGCTTTCCAGCACTTCGCTGTCCATTTTCTTGTCACGGCCGTCACTTCCGCTGTGACCGCTGGCAGCGTCCACCAGGATCTCTCCGCTGATCTTGTTGGTTGCCGGATCGAAGTGAACGGTTCCGTGATTCAGGTTGAATGATCCGTGCACGGTATGGAGAACATCGCCCAGGGTGAAATTGACCGAAGTTTTCGCCGGGACAAAATTCAGGCTGATTTCGTGGGCTGGGTTTGGGCGAAGCGTCGCTCCGGTCAGCCAGAGAATGGCGATTGCGCAGAGTCTTAAATGGATCGCAGTCTTCATAGGGTCAGCAAATTCCATCCCAGCGAGAGTCCAATCCCCGCCAAGGCAAGAGGGGTGGCCGCGCCGACGTGCAGGGCCAGCATTCTGGCGAAAGTCCGAGGTTGAGTGGCGAAGGCCTGCATCACGCGCTGCCGGAACGAATCGCGGCTCTCGAGTGTAAGCATGAGCCAGGACATCAAAGCCGGGCGTCTTGCCAAACTTCGGTGTTGGGACTGATAGGGCTCCAGGCTACCGTCGGCGAAGCACTCGGACAAGAGGATCGCCTGGCGGAATGCAAGGCAGAGACCTTCGCCGGTAATCGCATCCACGCCGCCGGAGGCATCGCCAATGAGGGCGGTTCGTCCGCGATATACCTGTCGCAATTTTCGCGTTGCCGAGACTGCTCCTCTCTCCGCCGAAGTCCGCTCCAATCCCGCGAGGCGGGCGGCAACGGCAGGAAACTTTGCGAGAGCCCCGTCAAGCCGCAGGTGCGGGTCCCGCGAGATGGCGGCTACGCAGATTTCGTCGGGCGCTACCGGCGTGACATAGAGCTGGCAGTTGCTTCCCCAATGAAGTTCCATGCAGTTCGTCCATGGGGAAATACGGTAGTGGCGGCGGAACGCGAAGCGTTGCTGGTGACGAACATTTTCATGAAGGCCCGCCCACTGGCGCACCCGGGAATGAGCGCCGTCCGCTCCGACAATCCAGCGCGAACGCACCAGATTTGTTCCCAGCCATACGCCATCCGGATGCAATCCGGTGACAACAGTTTGCCAGAGCAGATTGACTCCAGCCGCGGCGGCCCGGTCGATCATGAGGCGATGCAGTTTCGTCCTGCGTATGCCCAGGCCGTGCCCGGCGGGAAAACTGGCGTCGACCTTCACTCCGGAACTGAGAAAGCGGATACCGCGGAAAGGATAGGACTCTTCCGGCGGAATGGTGACGCCGAGATCGGCCAGAGCGCATAGGCCGTCCGGCATGAGACCTTCACCGCAAGGTTTGTCGATGGGAGGAATCGCGCCATCGGCGACCACTACCTCGAAGCCACGCTGGCGGGCGGCGATCGCAGCGGCCAGGCCAGCCGGGCCTCCGCCGATGATGAAGACGTCCGTGTCCCGCCGAGGTCGAAGGCAGATCACATTCCGCCCCTGCCACGATCACAGCGGCGGCGCCGTCCCCAAATAATCCGGCCGAGATCAGGTTCGCCACCGATAGGTCTTCGCGTTGCAATGTAAGCGAGCACAGCTCGACCGAGAGCAAAACTGCGAACTGCGAAGGATGCGCCTTCACGTAGTCCGCCGCCCGCGAAATGCCCGCGGCTCCTGCCACACAACCCAGCCCGAACATTGGAATGCGGCGGATATTCGGGGAGAGTTCCATGCGGTTTATCAACAGTGCGTCGATTGATGGACTCGAGATGCCGGTTACGGACGTAAAAAAGAAAGCTCCCAGATCACGGGGCGCCAGACCAGCCTGATTGAGAGCGCGGCAGACGGCCTGCTTGCCCAGTTCCACTGCGGTTTGGATCCACAGATTGTTGGTTTCCCCCCACGTCGCCAGCTTGGTATAGGCCTGCAGCGGCAGTGAGAGATACCGTCCTTCAACCCCGGTATGACGCTGCAACCGCCGCATCAGCGTGGGGTTCTTCAGTTTGTCTCCCCAATATTCCTCCAACGCGCGACACAGTACGTCCTGAGAGTAGTAATACTTGGGGAAGGCACTGGCTGCGCTTAGGATTTGCACGATTATTTTCGTTAGCTCCTGGTAAGGCTTCGAGGCAAGAACATCCGCCTGCTTTTCACGCGCTAAAAGTCGACCGCCCGCCGCGCCAGTCCAAGAGCCTCAGACCAGAAACTGGTGGAAGAATGGGCGAGTTCCACGACGCTACGAATCGCGGAAACGAATTCGTCCACTTGAGTTTCCGTGACCACCAGAGGCGGTGCAACTTTCAAGACCATGAAATCATTTCCGCAAATCTGGGTAAGAATGCCGTGGTCGCGAAACAGACGCATGACCAGAATCTGGCCAAACATTGCGGGATGAATCTTCGCGAATGCTTCGAAGGCAACCCGCAGGCTCAAGCGGCGAGGAGCGGCGAATTCGATCCCCAGCAACAGTCCCATGCCGCGCACGGCCTTCACCATCTCGTAAGAGGAAAGCTCGTCCGTCAGACGACGCTGCAACTCGCCTCCCATGCGGGTAGCGCGGTTTCCCAGTTGCTCGCGCTCCAGCACATCCAAGGTAGCCAGGCCGGCGCGCATCGCCAGGCTGTTTTCGCTGAAGGTGGATGCGTGAACGATGGCTCGCTTCATCGAGCTGAAGACCGAGCGATAGACGGCATCGGACATCAAGGTTGCACTGACCGGAATCAGGCCGCCACTCAGTGCCTTGGCCAGCACGACGATATCCGGGATCGAGACCAAAATGGTGCGCCGCCAGAAACGATCCGGTGCGGTACATGCCGGTCTGCACTTCGTCGAGAACAAAGAGCGATCCGTAGTGCCGGCACAGCGCCTGCGCGGCGGGAAGGTAGTCGGAATCCGGAATCCGTATGCCGCCCTCGGACTGCACGGGCTCGACGAAGAATGCGGCGTAGCGCCGGGTGGCGAGCTTCTGTTCCAGAGCTTTGAGGTCCCCGAACGGCACAGGGTCGGTCTCGGGAAGGAGCGGGCCAAATCCACCGCGCCAGTACTCGCCATTCATGAGAGACAACGCGCCACAGGTCAGACCATGAAAAGCACGGTCCGCGTAGAGCAGACCCGTGCGCCCGGTGTGGGCGCGCGAGAACTTGATGGCGGCTTCGATGCCTTCGCTCCCCGAGCTGGCGAAAAATACCTTTGCCAGCCGCCCTCCGGCGCGCTTACAAAGGCGTTCCGCCAGTTCGCCCGCCAGTTCGGGGACATGGCTTTGCAGCATGACCGGACCGCGCTTTTCCAGTTCATCTCTGACGGCTGCCAACACATCGGGATGATTGTGCCCCACATTGTGCACGCAGTATCCGGAGAGAAAATCGAGGATGCGGCGCCCTTCCCGCGTGAATAGCTCCGCTCCGATGCAGCGTTCATAGCTGACGGAGAGTTCGAGCACATTGAGCAACTTGACCCATTGCGGGTTCACGTGTTGGGAGTACTGACAATCGGTCGAGATGGCTTCCGCGAGCGGCATAGTGATCAATACATCAGGGCTAACTTGGACGCCCCGAAGCCCGGCAAGCCAATGTGCACAGGGTTTGGCCTGCTCCGTTTGATGCGCACACTTTGGAAGATGGTTGCCGCC
The DNA here is from genome assembly GCA_963779485.1 of uncultured Actinomycetota bacterium. Classification (GTDB taxonomy): domain Bacteria; phylum Actinomycetota; class Actinomycetes; order Mycobacteriales; family Jatrophihabitantaceae; genus CAVVJA01. The sequence continues at coordinate 11,870 of CAVZYJ010000008.1, forward strand.
TGTCGTTTCTTATATTGTTAAGACTCCCTGTCATGGCACCTTCTCCGATCTTGACAGTATAGTCTTAAGCGATTAAGACTGGTTACTGTTTGGCGCTTGGATCGCACGCAGGGATCTGCCGCAGGCTCGACTTCCCGCCTATCGGTGGCGAGGAAAGCCGTCGTCCCGGCCAGAACCAAGGCATCCCACTTGACATTGGAGCGCTGGAAGGGAGCGGTGTAGATTTCCTTCTGATCCTCCAGGCCTCACCTTAACACTCGCCCAATGAACGCGTAACGGTTGATAGCGCTTCACCTAGCTGCTAAGCTTTGAACGGTTGGCCAACACGTTCGCGCGTATTCCATGTCCGGGCTACAAAGAGTTGCCTGTGCCCCGCCGAGTATCCATACCGACTGCAGGAGAGTTTCGGCTCCTCGAGATTCTTTGGCGCCTCGGAGAAGGAACAATTGAAGATTTTCTGCGAGCGTCGGAAAAAGGCAGCCCCCTAAATTACAAGACGGTTCAGACTGTCCTGCGAATCATGGAAGACAAGAAATTCGTCAGTCACTCAGTCCGTGGGCGCGCATTTGTCTATCGCGCGCGAGTGAGGCAGGACGAGGTTAGTCGCAGTTCATTGCGGTCATTGCTTGAGAGGTATTTTCGGGGCTCCAGGTCTGAGCTTCTGGTAAACCTCCTGGAGGACGAGCGGATCGCAACAAGTGAGTTGCAGGAACTGGAGAGCCTGATCCGTACCTATCGCAAAGCAAGCGTTGGTGGACGCAAGCGCTCTCGTTAAAGGTTGGAACACTATGTGGTTCGACGGACCGCTCGCGAGTTTGAGTGTTTGGGTCACTTATTTTCTGCAGGTAGTCCTCGTTTATCTGACGCTTCGTTTCATCTGCAGTTTCATACAGAATGCCCGCACTCGCGTCCGAATTTGGGGTGCTTTCCTGGCCTCGACGACTGGGATGTGGATTTATCTTTGGATACCGGCGGGGTGGGTGGTCCGGTTCACTCGGTATTTCGGTCTGTGCGCTTGCCGCTTAACGCTGGCCTGCAGGTCGCACTGCCGGTCGAGGATTCCTGGGTTTCTCACTTTGCCTGGCTCGCCACGGTCGCGGCCTACCTTTATCTATTCCTTCTGCTGGCGTCGGTACTCCATCTGGCCGTCAGATCAGCGCAACTTAGGATCCGTCTGCGAGAAAGTCGGCTGCCCTCGCGCGAGCGTGCAGCTGGTTTTTCGACGGCTTTGCCTCGAACTAAATGTAAACCGGTGTGTATTAGTCCTCACTTCAGGACCACTCTCCCCTGCGACCTGCTTCTGGTGGCGAAGTCATGTCTTGCTCCCCCTGGAACTCGTTCCGGAGCTCAACAGTGATCAACTGGACGATGTTCTGCGCCACGAACTCATCCACGTGCGACAGCTTGACTATTTATGGGATCGGCTGGCCGCCTTGGGATGCCGACTGGTGTTCTTTCACCCCCTGGTGTGGTTAGGCTACCGACATTTTCGATGGGAGCGGGAGCTGGCTTGTGATTTCGCCGTCGTGCGGGAACGCACTGAAGCACGCGTGCGTTATGCCGAGTGCCTTACACGCCTGGCTCGTTGGCTGATGGTTCGAAACGAGCATTCTTCGGGAATCAGGCTTCTTCTCATCTGAATCCTTGCTGGCGGTCAGAGTTCGCGTTCTTTTGAACGAGCCATCAGGCGGTGCTGGATTTCGTCGGGTCGCCGTGCAGGATTGATTTCGTTAGTTGCTGGCATTGCTCTGTTGTTGGTACCGGGCTTGGGCCTGTCTTTGTATTCGCCGATTAACGTGACTGATTTGTTACCTGGGTCTGCCCGTTCCCATTCGCGGGCCGCGCGGAAGAAAGCAACCGATACTCGAACAGTCCATTCTTCCAAACCCCAAGAACCGACGGTTGAGACAGCGCTGATGTCATCCCAATCTACATCTCCCCAATCGATCAACTCGTTGTTCGACGTAGGCCCGGCGTCCTTACCTGTGCTAGGCTCCTCCTCTTCGGTTGCGAGCAGGAGTGAGACGGGTTCCACGGCCGCCCTCGATGACTCACGTTCACCAAAAGCCGTTTGGGACGAGACTCCGATGCCACTGGCGAGTCCGCCGAAGTGGCGCACTCTAGCAATTGGCGCAATCACGCGAGGCGTGGGCATGGCGACCGGCCGAGTTGATGTAGACGATGACGATGGTGCTGACAGGCGGGGTCGGTAGTTCAAATCATCGTTTCTTAACTCTCATACCATTGTTGAATTTGAGTCAGGGTCCGGCGTACACCTTATGGCTCTCGCAGTCCACTGTTTACGACAGCAATCCGCCCTGGTGTAGTTCTTCAGACCAACTTTTGCACCGTAGGCACCGCTTCCGCAGGCTCATTTCTTGTTCAAGGTCTCGATCTGGAGAACCAGAGTGTCGATTTCTTCCGAGGTCAGTTTGCTGGCGTATCTGGGCATCCGGCCCTTGCCGTTAGTGATGATGCGGCGCAGGTCATCGGCGGAGGAGACTTTGTCGGAGATCAGCGATGGTCCGCCGAAGTGGCGGCCTTCTGCGGTCTTGCCGTGACACTTGCGCACAGTTCTTCTGGAAGATGCTGTTCTTGGACAGGGACGTGTCAGACGGAGGGGTCTGGCCGAAGCATGCGGCGAGTGCGAAGACCAACAAGCAGATTACGATTGTGCTCGGGATGTCTTCAAGACCTCGCCGAGATTGCAACGACGTTCCGTGAGAGTCATAGTCATCCCCGAAGTTAGCGCAACCTGAAAGGATGCAGCAACATCACAGATCGAAGTGATACCGGATACAGCCGTATCCCGCGCAATATCCATTGGTTCCCAACTATTCGAGCTTTCCCGTTCGGTCCTTACCAAGTAGCCTCTGCCCTAGCCAGCATCACAGCCGACCTCCCGGCCGCCGCTTCGTAATACCGCACCATTCGTTGCGGTTCGTCCGCCTTGTAAGTGCGCCAGATTATGCGCCCAGCGAAACCCGATGGGTTGAAACCAAAGTTCCGCGTCCACTTTGAAGGGTCCGGCTGCGTTGCCGGTCGAGACCACATACCGGACCGAGCTTCCGCGGTCTGTGAATCCCGGATCGTTGGCCGCGTCGCCTGTCACCGCGATATCCTTGTCTGCTGTGGCCTTATCGAAGCCGCGCGGCAACAGTCGATTGTCCTTCAAGTATCCGACAGCGTGGAGCAGACCGGTCGTAACCTTCCCCTCCGAATCCTTCAGGATCGGTTCGTAAATTTCTACTTCCTGTGAACTCGTAATCTCGCGATAATGCGGCTCGAACTTTAGAGGGTCTTGGTCGTTGTCGTTGCCTGCAATCGACCCGTCCGGATTGAGCGCACCCGACTCAAACACCACACGCCCATTGCCGTCCCTCACCACAAAATGTAGCCACGCTCGCCGCGAAGGATAAGCAGTAGGCAGCTTATGCCCGCCCAGATTCTCCACATGTACATCTACGGCAAGGCCATTCGGCGTCGCATCCACCCGGGTAATCGTCACTTTCGCCGCTTGCGTCTTCAAGAACTCGGTCGTGCGCTTCATCGCCGCATCCATAGTCCTCGGGCCGCGCCTGCGTCGCCAATTCATCGCGATGATCTTGCAGCATCCCTTCCATAACGAAATTCGATCCGACAAACACGTGCCGGTGCATGCCCTCGCGTGGCGGGCCGTACAGCGCCGTCACCGCTACAGCCTCGTTCACCGCCGGCATATGGCAGTCCTGGCAGGTCTGCCTGGTCGCATAGTCGCTGTGCTGCCACTCCTGGAAGGGCATCTGCTCCGGGAACCTCGCCAGCTTTTCGCCCTTGGGTCCAAGGGCGGAAGTGATTAAGGTGTGGCAACTACCGCAGAGACCCGCGTCGCGGATATGGTCGCCCCTGGTCGGGAAGTATGTCGCCGTCGAGGAGTGCATCACGGTCTGGTGCCCTTTACCGATGTCGAAGGGTCCATACTCGGGCCGCAGGTTGTTCTGGACCGGTTTCGCGATCACCACGTTCCCGACGAAGGTCGCGTCCGTCCCCAGCCCCGTCTTCTCGATCTGGTGACAGACCGAGCAGGTGACCCCATCTGCTGCCGCACGGTCTCCATTGGGAAACTTTTGCAACGGAAAACGCGAAAAGACCTGAGTGTGCTTTCTCGCATCCCGGTCCGCCAACCGGACGGCTGGCATATGGCAGATTGAGCACTCGTCTTCGATCGCTTGCTTCGACTCCGGATGATCCATTGACTCCCGCCGCACGCTTCCTTGCCAATAAGGATCGCGAGACGCGTTAGCCATAATGCTCGCGCTCCACTCGAATCCGATCGAAATATCCTCGCCCGCACTCGTCTTGAGCCCGTTATGACAAGCTACACACCGGTCCGATGTGCGAAAAAAAGTTCCCGGGGGCGTCTTATCGCCCTTCGCGTTCTCCGTCTGCGACTGGCCGCGCAGCACTGCCGGAAGAGCGATCATTGCGAGCCCTAGAACAACCGCGCTGCCCCAACGGAGTGTCATCGCCAACCATTCCATAACTTCCCATCTGCCCGGTCCCACAGCAGATAGAACAGCACCTGCGGTGTTCGCCCCGCGGTGTTCGTGAACGGCTCCCTCACACCAAAGCCCACGCGGACGTGTTGTCGCCTGCTGACGGTGATCTGCATCTCTGGCAGAACATCCCAATCGGTGCTCGCGCCCGGCTTGAAATCACGTACCGCCAAAAACTCGACCATGGGCGAAAACAGCCGTCCCAGCATGTGGTCCGGAGCCATCGCCTGCCCCACAGCCACCCGCCAGAACATGCTGCGCGGAGCCACGCTTGTATCCACCGGCAGGTCGGCTCCCAACTGGGTTTGCAAAAACGTGTTCGTCTTGAACAGCTGATCGAACGCCGCGAAGGGCTCGAACTGTGTCGTCCCCGCACCGAACCCTCGCTTGCTGTCCCCGGTCGGCAGCAAAATACCGCCCTGCAGGCTCAGGATCGAACCCGTCCGCAGACTGGAAAACATCTCCCGCTTCACGGCCAGCGTAATGTCCCCAAAACCCGCCGTCCAGTTGTGTGCCTGGTCGGCATAGTTCACCGGAACATCGGTTTCAAGCTGGGTGCGGGCGTCAATGATGGTTCGTTCATCAATGATGTCCGTAGTCCACGCCGGCGCCCCCGACGCACTCGCCGCCGTAGAAATCACAATCTCGTTCTCTGGAAACGCCTTCTCCGTGACCAACGCCCGCGGCAGATTTAGCTCGCCTAGCGGATCGTGGTGGACATTCTTGCAGAATCCCCGCATGTACGCGATCACATCGTTGATCTCTTCGTCCTCCAGCAAATCCCCAAACGCAGGCATGATCTGCGAGAGCCCACGCGATGGCCCGCCATGCACGATCACTGCCTTCCAATTGCCGTTCGGCTCAGGCGTCGTCCCTGCGCAGTCCGTGAAATCCGGAAATGTATCTGGCCGCTTGAAGACCGTACTCGCCATGGGAGCACCCTTCCCTTCGCTCCCGTGGCAGGCGATGCAGCCGCCGTTGTAGACGTTCTCTCCATTCTTCACATCCGGCTTTTTCGCATAGTGGAGCGTCTGCGCGGAAAGAAGCAAAGGGAGACCAATAAGCACGACAAGGCACAGGATGAGTGCGCCCGCCGATAGCGGCAGAAACCCTGGGGGAAAGCTGCGTACTGCTGATTCGGAAACAGCGTTCAAGTGCCAGGCCTCCTTCAGACCCGCAACTCTGTCGCCAACTGCGGTCGCCTCCTCGTATCTCACTCGTCCTCCGCCTTTCTACACTTCGATGCTCAGAAAAAGCTATCCGGAGCGAAAATTACTCTCCCTGCTCACATTCAAGAACTGCCAATCAGCACTCCAGTCCCAACGACCAGGGTTGCTCCCAGCGCCCGAACCATTCTCACCTGCGGGATCCGTTCTCCACGTCGTCGCCACCCGTCGCGCAACCGCATCATGTATTGGATTAGCCGCATGTCTTGAAGTAACATGCGACTCTTTTTTCGGCACTCGCTTGAAATCCAGCCGTCTGGCGCATCCCTTCACAAACATCAACGTAGTTATCGTGGTTGCCATTCCTTTCGGCCTCCAGGTGTGGGGCCAACACAATGCGACTCTTGCCGCTTCCTGAAGACTGCATATATGCCCTTCGAGGAATGCCTCCTGCTTTTCGCACTGGGCGCTATTCCGCTCTTGATCCTGGAGACGGCAAAAGTGGCGCAGCACGCCCGGCGGCAAAGAAGAACAGAGGGATGATCCTCAGACCCCTTAACGGCTGCACTCACCACAAAGCTCACTAGATTTCGGCTCTCGACCGCTCGCCTCACGACTCGATCTTCTGCTGGCTTCTGCTGATTCTGTTTACATCTCGCCCACGACTTCTGTGCGAGGACGCTTTGCTCTCTCATCCCGCTGTGGTCCAGAGAGTGACGCTGAACCAGCAGATTCGGTCCGGTTGAACGTGCGTTCCACATTGCTGCCAGCATTTCTCTTCTGCTCGATCCAGCGGGGCAAATTCTTTGTCCCGCTTGAATACCAGTTCGAGTTCCTGGCAGATGGTGTAATCCCGGCTGTCATCGATGAGCCGGCCATACTTGTCGAGCATGGCGAGATGGTCCTGGTAGCTTCACCGTGATCTGCTGCTTGGCTCGTTTAATTCTTTAGGGAATGAATGAGGCTGGCATCGTTTCTCGCTCATGACTTCACTGAGTTTCGATCAGCGCATTCTAAGTTCTCATCACTGGAGGAATGCATCACTGACGGCGGTTCCTCAAGGGCGGGAGCGACCCCCGAAGTGGCAATAGGAAGAAGCGGGTTTGTGACGGCTGAAGGGCCGCACAAACCGGGGTCGCTCCCGCCCTTGAAACTTTTCCGGCGTCTGTGCTTCGCGTACGAGTTCGCCCTCCTCGCACTGTCCTACCAACCTCTTCCCGGCGATGGGCTCAGTTGGTGGGCGGACCGTTCACCGGATCATGATGTTTGCCGCCATGGTCCGCGACAATTCCACATTGGTTTCATGCCGCTGAGCTCGCCGAACAGCTCCACCGCGATCTCGCCATTGGCAATACCGGGCCTCATACTCGAGCCCTCCGACTCCGTCGACTCTTCTCGCAGCCGATCCAATCTCGCCTTACCAAAGAAATTGGTCTCCCGTCGCTCAAACAGATCACGAGCCCGAAAGTGCTCGCGCAACCGCTCGATATCCCGATCCCTCGGAACAGGCGCTGCTTAAGCTCCATTGCCGCACAGCCGGCCAAAAAATCCGCTCTGCGTTTGGAAACAGCCCCTCATCTCCATTCATATAGATGATCCCCCAAAAAGGGTCTAGCCGACTGAATAAGTTCTTTGTACTACAAGTAGGTATCAAACCCCGAAGGCTTCCCAATGCTGCCGTCCCCATAACCAAGCCCGACCACAGGCGACCGCGCGCTCGACGCGCAAGGGAGAAACAGCGGAAACTTGTCGACGTGCGTGATGTTGCGCCCATACCGTGATCGGTAGACACGCTGCGGAAGGAAACTGTGATTCAGACCTAGTGTGCCAACAAAGTAGTCGAGCTTCTCGGCTCCTCCCATGAACCATTTCCCGAGCGGCGAGAGCCCAAGTTCTGCAGGAATTGGAATAGATTCTTGCCCGTACCTATATCGGCCAGACACCGATGCACATGAGGTCCGTTGCCGGTGAGATTGCTAAAACGGTATGGGCATAAACGTGGCCAGCAGGCCGTGCTGCTCGGCGACCGTGCGTGGCCGAGAACCAAATGTTTCGCAGATTCTGATGGAATTCGACACTTCCTACATCTTAACGAAAGATGGATTGCCTCCCTTTCGATAACTCTTGACTAACTCTGTCTTTCATTGAATTCCGTTAGTTTGGAGTCGATATGCCAGCCCAGACTGTTCTTGTCTCAGCCCCACTGTCCCAAAACCAAGAACCGTTCGTCGACGCTGATACAGCTGCGGCCTTTGTGGGCATCACACGTCGCACCCTGCTTCAGAAGGTGAGAGCGGGCAAGATTCCAGGGCACGCTCTAGATCCCGATTCGAAGAAGAAGGACTGGAGGTTCAAACTCTCGGAGGTAGACCGCTCCGTGTGCTGTGCAGTAAACTCGCGACTGCAGCCACCTGAGCCAACAAACAGGAGGATTTGAATGGCCAGGTATCAGAACGGTTCTGTTCGTATTGAGCAAAGATCAGATGGCCCAACGTGGGTGTATCGCTTTCAGGTTACGCGCTCCGACGGAAAGAGAGTCGAACACAAGACCGCACTCGGTCTGGTGAAAAATATCGGCTCAAACGAAAAGGATGCGTTGCTGGAAGTGGATCGCCAGCGGCTCAGGGAAAACGCAAACCAACATCAACCCTTCCGTGGTAAGCCGAAGACATACGGGCAGCTCTGCCAACACTACATGGAGAACGAGCTCCAGCAAGACCAGTCGAACGCAACCATCGAGAAGGCATATACAACTGCGGAGACTTATAAGCGGATTCTAAATAAGCGAGTGATTCCTCGCTTTGGCCGGAAGTCGCCGCTGGCGATCGAACCACTCGAAGTCGAAAAGTGGTTGAGGGAAGTGAAACGGGTCGAGAACCTGGAGAACCCCACTCTGGACAAGATCCGACGCATCATGAATCTGGTCTACAAGCACGGGCAGCGTTATGCAGCTTATTCCTCGCGAGCAGAGTCGGCAATCCCATGAATTGGGTTGAGCCAGACGAACGACGAGCGACTACACGGCGGTCATCATGACACCCAAGCAGGCGTTCGAGATTCTTCTGAACATTCCGGAGCCAAGACGCACGCTGGTTCTTAGCGATGCGGCGACTGCTCTGCGAGTATCGGAGATTGCTGGGCCTGATGTGGATGGATCTGGACTTCGAGGAGTCAGGTGATTTACGTGAGGCGAGCTTACGTGTGGGGAAGGTTCAAGGCGCCGAAGTCGAAGAGCCTCGAAGGCTCCCGGTTCCCATGCATCCGCTCTTGGCTGGCTTTCTTGCTCGCGTGGCGGGAGAGAACGCCGTATGCCAAGGATAACGACTACGTGCTTCCCAGCGTCAGGCTCAAAGGCAAGAAGCCGCTGTCGGCTTCCATCATGGTGCAGAAGTATCTGCGTCCTGCAGCCGTCAAGGCCGGCGTCATCACGGAAGGCGAACGAGTCGCTTCGGTTTTCACAACTTTCGTCATTCGCTGGCGACGGCGCTGGTGAAGCTGAAAGTGGACCCGAAGACCGTGCAGGGTATGCTGCGTCACGAGGACTTCGGGACGACCATGCAGCTCTATGCGCAGTCCGACATGGAGTCGATGCGGGATGCACAAGGCAAGTTCCTGGAACAGCTGATGGGAGACAAAATTCACCTGCTCACAGAGCGAGTTCAGTGAGAATCGTGGGTTGGATCGTGGGTTGAGAAATTTCGGCTCAATCGCCGCTAAGTCCTTTGGAATGATGGTGGCCAGGGACGGAGTTGAACCGCCGACGCCAGCCTTTTCAGGGCTGCGCTCTACCACCTGAGCTACCTGGCCACGTCTTGGGCTCACAGCTTGTCTGCCGGCGCCGGGCGCGTCGTGGGGCACGCGAGGACTTGGACGGAATTGCCAGTCAATGCGGGCAGTCAAGACGCTGGAAGCGTTTGGAACAGGCACGATTATAGCAACGGAGTTAGGTTCGCTCAAATCGCCGGCCGCCCGCCTTGCACGTCATTGGGACCGCGATGCCGCCACGGCGCCATTGAGAACGGAAAATGCGCAGCGGTTCGACGCAACCCAGTAGGCGATTTCGCGATAGTCTTCTACGTCGAACACTGCCAGGTCCGCGTCTTTTCCCGGTTCGATGGATCCCTTTCGCTCCTGCAGTCCGCAACGCCCAGGCTCCGTTGACGGTCGCGGCCGCGATCGCCTCGGCGGGCGACATCTTCAGATGCGTGCACGCCAGCGACAGCACGAACGGCATGCTGGCGGTTGGCGACGAGCCCGGATTGTAGTCCGTGGCCAGTGCTACCGCCACGCCGCCGTCGATCAGTTTGCGTGCCGGAGGAAATTTTTCCAGGCCCAGAAAATAGTTCGCGCCCGGCACCAGCGTTGCAACGGTTTCGGTCTTGGCGAGTTGCCGTATGTCCTCGTCGCTGACGTGATCCAGGTGGTCGAGGGACGCGACGTTGAAGCGCAGCAGCGGACGCAACTCGGTCTCGCTCAGCTGGCAGACGTGAGCCCGCACTCCCAGGCCGTGTTTTTTGGCGGCGTCAAAGATTTTTTCGGTGTCCTGCGCGCTAAAGGCTCCGCGGTCGGTGAATACGTCCACAAACTGTGCCAGCTTGCGTTCGGCCGCCAGCGGGATCATCTCACTGCAGACGACGTCGACATATTCTTGCGATCGCCCGTGAAATTCTTTGGGGACAACATGCGCGCCCAGCAGGGTCGCGATCACGGTGCCCGGCCATTTGGCGGCCGCGCTTCGGATGGCCTCCAGCGACTTGATTTCGGAGTCGACCGTCAATCCGTATCCCGACTTGGCCTCGACCGTCGTCGTGCCCTGCTCGGCCATCTGGTGCAGCGCGTCCAGCACTTTCTCCACCAGCAGCTTTTTGCCGGCCTTGCGCACGCCCTCGACGCTCGAACGAATTCCGCCGCCTGCTTCCGCGATCTGTTCGTAGGTCCCGCCGGCGATGCGCTTCTCGAAATCCACCAGCCGGGGCGTGACGAACACGGGATGGGTATGCGAGTCGACGAATCCCGGGAGGACAACCTGTCCGGCGCAATCGATCTCGACAATTTTTTTGCGATTTCGTTTCAGCCAGGGATCGCGCAGCGCGTCTTTTGTTCGGCAGGCAAAGACAATCTTCCCGCCCGAGCAGAGCACCGCGCCATCCTTGATGATGCCGAGTTCTCCAAGATCAGGACCGCGGCGGGGGCCGGAGGCTCCGAGATGCGCAGGGTCAGCAGTTGGCTGATGTTGACCAGCAGCAGCACGTGATCAGTTGAGGTTTCGTTTTTCGTAGAAGGAATCACGGAGGAAGTAGTTTAGCAGTGACTGCGTGGGGACGGGTCTCTGACCCGTCCGGGCCGAGCGCAGCTCGGCAGCGATCTACCAGTGGTGTGGGGCGGACACTCCTGTCAGCCGCTTTTGGGGTTGACCTTGCTTTGGATCTGATGGCTTCGTCTGAATCCAAAGTCAAATGCGGCGGACAGGAGTGTCCGCCCCACATGGTTGTCCAGCGTGCTGATGCAACCAGACCCTGCCGAGCCTTGCTCGGCTTGGACGGGTCGGAGACCCGTCCCTACATGGCCTGTGCCGTCCCCCAGGCCCGTGCCAATTTCTACTTCGCCATCGGCACTTTTACCGCGGTCCTTTTAGCAAACGCTTTCGCCTCTTCATAGCCTGCATCCACGTGGCGGATGACGCCCATGCCTGGGTCCGTGGTTAACACACGCTCGATTCGCTTAGCCATCATTTCCGTGCCGTCAGCGACCGTGACCTGGCCGGCGTGCAGCGAATAGCCAATGCCCACACCGCCGCCATTGTGGATTGAAACCCAGGACGCTCCCGCCGCGGTGTTGAGCAGGGCGTTGAGCAGCGGCCAATCGGCTACCGCGTCGCTGCCATCTTTCATGCTTTCGGTTTCGCGGAATGGGGATGCGACTGATCCGCAATCGAGATGGTCGCGGCCGATCACGATCGGCGCTTTGATTTTTCCCTGCTTCACCAGATTGTTCATGGCCAGGCCGAATTGTGCGCGTTCGCCGTATCCCAGCCAGCAGATGCGCGCCGGCAATCCCTGGAACTTGATGCGTTTGCGCGCCAGGTCAATCCAGCGGCGGAGAATCTTGTTTTCTGGAAACATCTGCAGCACCAGGTCATCGGTCACGGCAATGTCAGAGGGATCGCCCGACAGCGCGACCCAGCGGAACGGTCCGCGGCCCTCGCAGAAGAGCGGGCGGATGTACTCTGGAACAAAACCGGGAAAGTCATACGCGTTCTTCACTCCGCGCTGGAAGGCGAACGTCCGGATGTTGTTGCCATAATCAAAAGTTACCGCGCCCATTTTCTGCAGGCGCAGCATGCCTTCGACATGACGCGCCATCGAATCTAAAGATTTCTCCTGGTAGGCATGCGGGTCGCGCTGCCGCAACTCCAATGCTTCCGGCAGCGTCATTCCGTTCGGAACGTAGCCATTCAGCGGATCGTGTGCCGAAGTCTGGTCGGTCAGGATGTCGGGCAGCACACCGCGTTCGGCCAGTTCGGGAATAATATCGGCGCAATTCCCCACCAGCCCAACCGAAACATTTTCTTTTTTGCGTACTGCGTTTTTCAGGATGCGCAGCGCCTCGTCGAGGGTTGTGACCATGAAGTCGCAGTATCCCGTTTTTAGCCTCTTCTTAATACGTTCGGCGTCGACGTCAATCCCCAGGAAAGCCGCACCGGTCATCGTTGCAGCCAGCGGTTGGGCGCCACCCATGCCGCCCATGCCGCCACTGACGATCAACTTACCGGCGAGATCGCCGCCAAAGTGTTTTTCGCCCGCCGCGGAGAACGTTTCAAACGTTCCCTGCACAATTCCCTGCGAACCGATATAGATCCACGAACCCGCGGTCATTTGCCCATACATCATCAAGCCGGCGCGCTCCAGCTCGTTGAATTTGTCCCAATTGGACCAGTGGCCTACGAGGTTGGAATTCGCGATCAGCACTCGCGGCGCATAGTCGTGGGTCTTGAACACACCCACCGGCTTACCCGACTGCACCAGCAGAGTCTCGTCATTTTCAAGGCTCTTCAGCGACGCCACGATTGCGTGATAGGCCTCCCAGCTCCGCGCCGCGCGTCCCGTGCCGCCGTAGACCACCAGATCCTTCGGCCGTTCGGCGACATCCTCGTCAAGATTATTCATCAGCATGCGCATGGCGGCTTCCTGTTGCCAGCCCTTGCATGAGATCTGGGTGCCGCGTGGTGCGCGGATCGGGGTGTAGGTTGAGGGAGTGATTTCGGTTTCAACCGGCATAGTTAGATGTTAGTGCCTGGGCGGGAAGTGTTCAAATGCGCTTGGTTTGTGTTCGTGTGGTGGCGGGCGACTTGCCCGCGAAACTTTGAGTGCAAGTCAAAAGCCGCGGGCGAGTCGCCCGCGACCACATAACCAGATGCGCAAACCATAGCCCTACCAGGTGCTGTAGGTAGTGCCGTCGCTCGAGGTCTGTGCCGCTCCGCTGTGCACGTCGCTGATGCCGGAGTCCTGCTGGTCGACGGACATGACCGTGTCTTCCTGATCGACCGTCCAGGTGCTGTTACTGCCGGTCATCGGATCCATCGGGATTTGCTTGATGTATCCCGCCTGCACCAGGTCGTCGAGTGATTGTGGCGCTTTCTGTTTGTCCAGGGTGTATTGCGAAATGAGCGAGCGCAATTGGAACAGGTCCTGCTTCAATACCGACTCCTTGGCTCGCAGGATGGATTGGTTGTAGGCCGGAATCGAAATCGATACCAGGATCAGGATCATGCTGATGACGATCATCAGCTCAATCAGGGTGAAGCCGCGGCTGTTTCTTCGTTTCGTCATTACCAGGTCTTATATTCCGTGCCGTCGAGTCCCGTACCCTGCGCCTTGGTGAATACGTCAAATACGTTCTGCCCGCCCCATGAATCCGAATCGGGATCGTCCTGCATGGAGCGCTGGCCCCACTCCGTGCTGCCGGTCATAGGGTCCTGAGGAATCCGGCGCAGGAAGCGTACTTTCTTGCCGCCCACGTCTACCCCCTTCACCAGTGTATCGAGGTCCGGAGGATATCCTTCGGTGCCTACCTTGATCTGGAATGCGTTGCGATCGGCGGCGTCCTTGTAGCGGTCGATGGCATCGCGCAACTCCCAGAGCGCGCTTCGCAATTCGCGTTCTTTCTCGCGCTTGATCACCACGCGCGCCATGGGCAGCGCCAGCCCGGTCAGAATCACCAGGATGGCGGTGGCCACGATCAGCTCAATGAGCGTGAACCCGAGTGGGCCGCGTGTGGAGGCGGGTTTCAAGGCGGCAAACTTCATTAGACATTATCGTCGAAAACCGACTCGACTTTAAGCCGTTATGCACTACTGTACCGTGACCGTGGCCACGGCCCCGGCTACAGCCACGGCCTGCATGGCTGGATCCCGCGCCCCGCCTTTCGAGATGGCTAGAGTGGATTGTCCGCTCCCCTTAGCCAAGAAGGTCAAGGTCACTACGGTGCCCTGCCCCGAAACGCCGGTGGCTCCCGGTGGCCGGGTGGCGGTGATCTGCAGTGCTCCCGTGGTATCGTCGTCGCGATGCACCAGCGCTACCGGCTGTCCATCCTGCGAAAGTAGGCCTCCGTTCGAAACGTTTACCACCTGCAGAACCTTGGGATCGTAGCTTACCTGCAAAGGCACGGAATATATGTTCTGCGCGCCCCGCATCAATACATTGATCGCGAAAGTAGAGCCTTGCGCCTGCGTCATGCTGGCCGGATCGAACGCGAAACTCGCGGCGCCTGCAGCCGCCTGTGGTGCGGGTTGCGACGGAGGGACCGGCATCGGGGCCTGTGCGGCCGGCAGGGCTGCATCGTTCGCCGGCACTGGAGGCGGCGACTGGGCGGCCCGGCGCAACTCGATAGCCGACGCGGTGCCAACTTCCAGAGCCCGCTCATTCAGGTCGGTAACATCCCGGGAGCGGATAATGTGCGGGATCAGGGCAAATACGATCTCGTTTTCCTTGTGCTCGACGTTGCTCTGGGCAAAGAAGTATTTCAGAATCGGAATCTGCGCCAGCCCCGGGATGCCGTTCAGAGAACGGATGTCCTGGTCTTCCAGAATTCCACCCAGAATATTTACTTCGCCTTCCTTAAGGCGGATTTCATGTTCGATCTTGCGTTGCCCAATCACCGGCTGGCTGATGCCGCCAATGTTCGATTGCCCGGTCACCGAGGAAATATCCATCAGGATCTTAAGCGTGACTTCACGCCCGGCGTGCACCTTGGGCGTAATGTCGATGTTCACGCCGACATCGGTGTACTGAAACTGGGTGTTGACCAGAGGATTGATGCCCACTCCGCCGATGCCGGGCTGGAACGATCCAGTCGCGATCGGTATCCTGTCGCCGATCTTCAGCGAGGCTTTCTGTCCGTCCACGGCGCGGATCTGCGGATTCTGGATGATCTTGGTGCTGCTGTCGCTGAACAGCGCCGTGGCCGTGGCAGCCGGAATCGTGACCGTAAAGTCGGTGGCGTTCAGGTTTCCCAGGCGGTTCAGGTTGATCTGGTTCGCGGTCCCCGATGTGCTGGTGCCGGTCGTCGAGGTGCCGGTGCTGGTGCCTGTGGTGGTATTGACGTTGTTCTGAAGGGCTACGGTGGCGCTGGTGGGCGGACTGATTCCCAGGTTCCGCGTCTTGTCGCGGCTGACCTGCATGATGGCGACTTCCACGATCACTTCAGGGCGCGCCTTGTCCAGATCGCCGACTAACTTTTCCGCCAGCGCGATCTGGTCTGGAGTTCCGCGCACCACCAGAGCGCCCTGCGAAGGCAGAGGCTGGATGCGGGAGATCTCCAGGATTTGACGCAGTGCGTTCACCACGTCCTGCAACTCCGTCGGCTGCGACAGGTTCGCCAGGTAGAAGGTCTTGATGACGCTCTGTTCAATCTCTTTGCGCTTGGCGGGATTGTCCGATGCAACGAAAATCGTATTCGGTGTCACCGGCCGCCAGAAGGTCTTCGATTCGAGCGCGATGATTTCCAGGGCTTCCTGCAGCGTGACTCCGTTCAGCTCGATCTTGATCCGTCGCGAAGTGTAGTCCGGGTCGAACAACACGTTGATTCCCGCCAGCTTGCCGACGGTTTCGTAAATGACCTTGGTATCTTCGGTGAGCTTCAGGGTGATGGGGACATTCGAGATGGCGGCCAGGTCGACCGGTCCCTGGGCTTCCTGCACTCGCTTTTGCAGGCCGGTCGGCGGCCGATCTGCGCTGGTCGGCGCAGGGGCGCTGCCCGCGTCAATAATCAATTTCTGAGTGCGCCGGATTTCCTGTTGCGCAATGAAACTTGCGGAATCAATCTCGGCCGCTTTCTGGAACTCGGCCAGGGCTTCCTGCAGTTTGCCTGCTTCCCGCAACAACTGGCCGCGATGCACATGCGAGGCGCCGGCCAGGAACCGGGTCCGCTGATAGGATGCGCGGTAAGCCAAATCTCTGGGCTTTTGCTCGTAGGCCTGCTTGTAGAAATCGAACGCGGCTTCGTAGTTCTGACGAGCTTCTGCGTCCTTGCCTTTGTTGTATAACGACTTGGCACTATCGGCGGCGATAGGCAAGGTCACCGCCAGGACAAGCAATGTGATTGCTGCCGGGCGAATCAGGCGTGTCTTCACTGGTCCCTCGCAGGCAGTCTTCCCTCGGGGATCGGCCGAAAACCCCGGGCTAGGCCGCTGAAAATGCGCAGATTTTAGAAGTAAGCTGGCTGATTATAGCATCGGCCCTCTGCCATGGAAGTTACTGGTCTGGTAGCAGTTACTCATTGGGACTAGTCCCAACGGCGTTACCGGCAAAAACCATTTCGGAAACGATTTCGTTGCGCTTCGATCGCAACCCCCATGTGTTGGGATGCAGAATTTCATGCCGGCGCAAGCGATCGACCATCGCCACGTGGGGACAGCCGCCCTCGGCTGTCCGGCAGAGCGAAGCTCCGCTGCTTCTAGCCCGCGAAAAACCGTGTCGAGCTGCGCTCGACTGGACAGGCGTAGGCGGCTGTCCCCACGTGGCCGCCTATGAGATAAGCTAATTGCACATGGCCCGCGCTACCTCACATCAGACCAAGCCGAGTCCGGAGAAGAACCCGCGCCGCGACCCCACCGCCGCCGGCCAGCGCGATGCCGCGGTCAACCGGGTGGCCTCCCATAATTATTTCCTGCTGGAAAAGTTCGAGACCGGAGTGGCCCTGACCGGAACAGAGGTCAAATCGGTCCGCGCCGGACAAGCCAATCTGAAAGACTCCTACGGCCTGCTTAAAGACGGCGAACTCTGGCTGCTCAACTGCCACATCGGCCCCTACGACCACGGCAACATTTTCAACCACGCGCCCCTGCGCACCCGCAAGCTGCTGGTCCACAAAGAAGAAATTCGCAAGCTCATCGGCAAGACCCAGCAGAAAGGCCTGACGCTCATCCCCACCCGGATGTACTTCAAGAACGGTAGAGTGAAGGTTGAACTCGCGCTGGCCAAAGGCAAGCAACTATGGGACAAGCGCGAGACCGAACGCCGCCGCACCGCCGACAAAGAAGCGAGAGAAGCTGTCAACCGGTCGCGCAAAGGGCGCTAGCTGGGGGTCTTATAATGTGGGTGCTCTCGTCCCACTCGTGAGGACGCTTTCGCGCCGCTGCCGCACGAGCGAGGGCGCTCGCGCCTGCATTACCTGATCCTAGGGGAACTTATAGCCGGGCTTGAGCTCGCAGCGATAGACCTTCGTCTGATCCCTATTCACGCGCGCATTGCAGTCCGCCCAGCTCAGATAAAGATTCGGCCCGAAGGGGAAAGTGATGTTATTCCCGTTGATCTCGGCCAGAATGCTGACGCCTTCTGCCGAACCGGGCACGGTAAAGTTCAGCGCCTGGCCGAAGATCACGGGATGCGACGTCCGGACCATGTCGCTGACCATGGGCCGAAATACCTCGGCTTCCAACAGAAAAGTCGCGGTGTCCGACCAGTTCCGGGCGGATACTTTCACCTCGCGTCCGCCTTGCAAGAAATCTTCCGCTTCGATCTTGGTGAACGGACACGGCCCCGCGATGCACGATGTGCGGGCGTTGCGAAATTCATTTCCCTCTCCGGCATCGAGCGATGCCGAACCCATCGCCGCTTTCCATTTTCCGTCGGGCGAGCAGGGAGGCTGTTTATGGCAAGGCACGTTGCCGGTATTTGCAACTTCGAAGGTCTTGACCGCGCTGCCGACGTTGGCTGTGTTGGTGGTTTTGATGGAATAGCGGGCCAGGACGTTCGACACCACGACAGGGGGATGATTTGCTGTGTTGCCCTGCTGCGGCAGGGGCACCATGCGGGCAACGTATAGCTTGTCGCCGACGTACTCTTTCAGGTCGAGCGGCTGGTAATCCGGATGCCGAAGCTGCAGCGTGACCGGGCGGCCGATCCAGAGGCGGTTGCGCAACTGGACAGTGTACGCGCCCGAGGCATCCGACTTTCCCCCACCGATGACCGCGCCACGATAGAGCGCGGTGATTTCGACATCGGCCAGCGGCAGTTCCTTCGTGGGATCCGGGTCCTGCTTGACCACCGCGCCGCTTAACGTCAGAGGCCGGGTGTGCGGACGGGTCAGCACGAGCACCACGGCGATCAATCCCCCGACGACCAGGGTCGCCGTCCACATGATCAGCCTTCGCTTTCGCGTCATCCTGCCACCCTGGAGATATTCTACGACGGCCGCTCCCAGACCCGATTTTTAGTCTCACATCATCTTTCGTCAAGGTCTTTAGTCTCAGGTGGTGTAACCATTCCTGTTACCATCGTTTGCGCTCGGGCGTCGTTCCTCAGGGCTGGATCGTTTAGATTTGTGAAGTGGATGAGAGGAAGTTTGGCCCCATAGCGCGCTCCCGCCGTGATTTTCTCAGACAGATGGCCAGCCTGGGGATTTGCCTGCCGGCGTGCGCGGAATTGGGATTCGCCTCTTTCCTGTCACCCTCGCCCGAACAGCACGCCCGGCCGGCGCCTCCTCCGGTCAAAACTTATCTTTCGCCGGACGATGACCAGTTTCTCGACGATCTGGAAAGAACCACGCTCTGCTACTTCTGGGAGCAGGCCAATCCCCAGACCGGGCTGGTCAAAGACCGCTGCAATGCGCGCAAAGCGACCACCGATAATTCCGTAGTCGCCAGCATCGCGGCCACCGGCTTCGGGCTCTCGGCGATCTGCATTGGAGAGAAGCGCGGCTTCATTTCGCTCAACGAAGCGCGCACCCGGGTTCAGAACTGTTTGCGTTTTCTTTGGAAAACCCTGCCGCATCATCGCGGATTTTTCTATCACTTCGCCAACGTCAACACCGGCGAACGGCTGTGGGATTCGGAAATCTCTTCGGTAGATACCGCGATTCTGCTGTGCGGCCTCCTGTGCTGCCGGCAGCATTTCGAGAATTCCGAAATTCGCGACCTGGCTCGCGCCATCTTCGATCGCGTGGACTGGACCTGGCTTTCTGAAGACACGACCCTGCTGCCTCACGGATGGCTGCCCGAAGCCGGCTTCCTGCCCTACCGCTGGGACTACTACAGCGAGCTGATGATGATGTATCTGCTGGGTATGGGCTCGTCTTCGCATCCCCTTAAGCCCGAAACCTGGGATGCGTGGAAGCGGAATATTTTTGAATATGACGGCCTGCGCTACATTGGCTCGTTCGCGCCGTTGTTCGTGCATCAGTATTCGCAGGCCTGGTTCGATTTCCGCGGCAAACGCGATCGTTACGCGGATTACTTTCAGAACTCCGCCATCGCGACCGATGTACATCGCCGCTTCTGCCTCGAACTGGGAAAGCAGTTTCCCGACTACAGCGATGATTTGTGGGGCATCACCGCCTCGGATTCCGAAACCGGTTATGTGGTTTGGGGCGGGCCTCCGGCCATGGGCCCGATTGACGGCACTGTGGTTCCCAGCGCGGCCGGCGGCTCGCATTCCGTTTCTTCCGCAACCGACAATGCGGGTTCTGCGCAATATCAAGAATCGCTATCCGGCTGCGTGGTGCACCTACGGATTCGTGAATGCCTTCAACCCGCTGAAAAACTGGTACGACAACGACGTAGTCGCCATCGACACCGGAATCACCATGCTCATGGCGGAAAATGCCCGGACCGGCTTTGTCTGGGAAACTTTCATGAAAAATCCGGAGGCCGCTCGCGGCATGCAACGGGCCGGATTCAGAACTTACTATCAGCCGCCGGGAAATCAAAAACCTGGACCGCCGTCGAGTGCCGGCAGTCCAGGTAATTCGGTCACAGATTCGCCAACCGGCTAGAAGTTTGGCGCTGAGCAGCCTGATGTTCAGCCGGACGTGGAAGAGCCGGCCGGAGTGGTGGCGGCTACGGCCTGGAACCTGGAGTCTCGGAGTTTCCGGAACTGCAGCGGGCTGAAGTTTTACCGTGGCCAGGATCTTTTCCAGCCGGGCAAACACTGCCTGACGATCTACCGGCGTAATTTCTTCCACCTTGCCGTCATCGTTAGTAGCGATTCCCAGCGCAAATTCGTAGCAAGCGCCGTTGTTGAAGGCGTGATAGTACTTTGCGTCCGCCTGTTTCGTCATGGCTCCAGTGTTGTTTTCGACCTCATGAAACTCAGTGGCGCCAAACTTCACTTGCTCGATCTTTACAGGAGTCGAAACGTCTGTTCCTGTGCCCGGCTCGGGAACCGCGAATTGGGCGCAGGTGTCAGAGGTCATGCCCGAATTCACGCTGACGCTGAGGACGCCAGACTTGAAGTCGGTACCGGGATACGAGTTGCCGGGCATCTCCACCGCTGCCAGCGCGACTCCACCGGGATGGACAAAATTCATTGGCAACGGCTCGGTTGTCACAAGGGCAACTTGTGTTTCACTGCCGGTCTTGGTGGTCAACCTCGGTTGTCCGGTTGTCAATTGGTAAGTTCGCGGGAAGTTAAATGAGAGTCCGTACTCCCGGTTGACGTAGGAGAGAGTTGCTGCCCGATGCTTTTTCGCCTTCGCCACAACCGGCGCGGGAACCGGAGCCGGAGTTGCGACTGCCGGAGCCGGTGCCGAGACTGGCGCAGTCGGTTGCACGGGTTGCTGCACTGCTACCGGCTTGCTGCTTCGGGAGCAGCTGCCGATGACGATAACAGCGGCAAACATCGCGAGCGCTCCCAGCGCGCCCACGGTTTGGTTCTTGATCGATCCATCTTCGTGTTCTGCAGCCGGTTTCTGCTGCGTGTTGTTTGACTGCCTTCCGGACAAATTGAGTTGCGTCATATTTTCCTCCAGGGTCACTGCCCGCCAGAGAGATCGCACGAGAGCAGCCATCGCCGAAGGCACTGATTAGGCGCGGGTTAGGGAAGGCTGGAGGCTCACATGCCGTGGGTCGCGAAACACATTGTGGATGCGCACCCACATTGCGGATTGACGGCGTTCTCAGGTGGGCGAGAACCACGTAGACTCGGCATCGACAAGGCTGGAGCAGCGCTTTAGCGCAGCATTACCGGCTTAATCTTGGCGGCGGCTTCAGCAGCTGAGGTACCTTAATCAACTGGGGCCATTCCATCAAAACCATCAACCTTAAAACGGGGATGCCAACGTTATCGGAAGCTTTGCAGCAGCTCGATCGCGAACTGGCCCGCGCTCGTCAGGAGGGATGTGGAGTTGTAAAACTGGTCCACGGTTACGGATCGAGCGGGGCCGGCGGCGATATTCGCATCGCGGCGCAAAGACGCTTGATGGAGATGGCTGGCCGAGGCGAGATTCGCGCCTGCATCTTCGGCGAGGCCTGGGCAAAATCAGACGAACAGGCGTGGGCGCTCATCCAAGCCCGTCCCGAATTAAAGCAGGATCACGATCTGGGCAGGCGGAACCAGGGAATCAGCATCGTTGTACTTTGATTCCGGGAAGCCGCGTGTTTCACAGTCACTTCTTCAAGGAGGCGTCATCCTGAGCTTGCGAAGGATCTGGCGTGGAGCGCAGGTGCAATTGCGCGGCGGGGTGATAGTACGCGCAAGATCCTTCGGGACCAAGGTCCCTCAGGATGACGCCGGTGGCAGGGGCAAACAAGCTAGCAAGACGCCCATCACCTCTTGCCTAATTCCCTTCCCGCCGACGATACTGGGATCACACAATCATGAAAACTATTCTTTCGCTCTCCAACCCCGCTGAAGTAGAAACCGAATGCTTGGTCGCGATCGTGCTCGACAAAGCAGAAAAGACCCGAACCGACAAAGACAAAGACCGCGCCGAAAAAGACAAGCCGCAACTTTCGATTGAAACCTCTGACGCGGCCGTCAAGGACGCAGCCGCTGATGTAATCGCCGGAGGTGAAGTAACCGGCAAGGCTTTCGAATCCACGCTACTGCATCGTCCGGCAAAGTTGAAAGCCAAGCGGCTGTTGCTTCTCGGCGGCGGCAAAGCCAAAAGCTTTTCCGCTTTCGACCTGCGCCGCCTCGCTGGCGCTGCCGTGCGGACGCTCAAATCGAAAGGTCTGCGCAGCTTCGCCTTCCTGGCGCCGGAAGCCGGTTTGAAGATGGAAGATTCGGTTAAGGCGATCGTCGAAGGCGCGTTCGTCGGCAACTTCGATCCCGACTACTACAAGAGCGATCGCAAGGACCAGAAGATTGACGCGTTGACTGTCGTCGCCCGCGGCGATCAAGCCAAACTGCAAGCGGCCGTGGACGAGGCCAGCGTCGTCGGCGAGTCGCAGAATTTCATTCGCGATCTGGTCAATGAACCTTCCAATCGCATGACGCCGACCATCCTCGCTGAACGCGCGAAAAAGATGGCGGCCGAAGTCGGATTGAAATGTGAAGTCTACGGTGCCGACAAGATCAAGGAACTCAAGATGGGCGCCTTTTGGAGCGTTGCCCAAGGTTCGGACGAGCCACCCGCGCTGATTGTGTTGCGCTACGAACCCGCCGGCGCCCCGGAGAAACCGGTACTGGGACTGGTGGGAAAGGGCATCACATTTGACACAGGCGGCATTTCCATCAAGCCCAGCGACGGCATGGAAAAGATGAAGTACGACATGGCCGGGGGCGCGACCATGATCGGCGCTATGCGCGCCATTGCTCTGTTGAAGCCCAAGTTGAAAATCACGGCCATCGTTCTGGCCACGGAAAATATGCCTTCGGGTAAGGCGCAAAAGCCGGGCGATGTGCAGATCGCCATGTCCGGCAAGTCAATCGAGATCATTAACACCGACGCCGAAGGCCGCCTGGTGCTGGCCGACGGCCTCTTCTACGCGCGCCAGCTCGGCTGCACTCACCTGATTGACGCCGCCACGCTCACTGGCGCGGTTGTGGTTGCGCTCGGCTCTATCAACGCCGGCATCTTCGCCAACGACGACATCATGTACAGCCGTTTCAGCAAAGCTCTCGATTCCGCAGGTGAAAAAATGTGGCGGATGCCGCTCGACGACGAATACAAGGAAATCATCCGATCCAGCATCGCAGACATCGTGAACTCTGGCGGACGATGGGGCGGTGCCATCACGGCCGCCATGTTCCTCAAAGAGTTCGCCGAGGACACGCCTTGGCTGCACCTCGATATTGCCGGCACCGCCTGGACCGAAGAACAAAAGCCCTGGATTGCCAAAGGGCCCTCTGGAATCGCACTCCGCAGCCTGGTGGAGTTTGCCCGGGATTTTGCCGATAGCAAGGGGTGAGACATCCCGTCCGCCCCTTTCCGCATCTGAAACGGCCAATGGACGCTCGGGTCCATGTACACCACTCTACCGTCTGGAGGCTTTCATGAAGGCTCTATTTGTGGTCGGGCTTGCAGTAGTGATCCTGGGAATTCTTTCGTTTTTCGTGGCGGTTCCCCACTCAGAAAATCATGGCATCAAGGCAGGCGACGTCAACATTGGAGTTCAAACCCATAGCAGCGAAAAGGTCGCACCCGCGATCAGCGCAGTGCTGCTGGTAGTCGGAGCTGGGCTCATGATCGCTGGACGCGGCAGCAAAAGCTAGTCGCGGCGGTGCCGTTCTGCCGCCTCGTTCGTCTGTGATTCTGTCACAGGAGGCGGCATGCGAATCCGGCACGGGCTCGCGGTCCTGCTTTTTTCTCTAACTTTCCTCACTTCTGTTTGCGCTAAATCGAATGCTGCCAAGCCTGCCCCGCCTCCTCTTCATCCCTGCGAAGGAGATCCCGATTACCATAAGCTCGACTTCTGGGTCGGCGCGTGGGATGTCTACGACAACCGTGACGGCACATTGAATGGCACTGATGTCGTAAAGAAAATTATGGGCGGATGCGCCATCGTAGAAAGCTGGCGGGAAGGGGACGGCAGCGGCGAAGGCAAGAGCCTTTTCTACTACCAAAAACCCAAGAAGCAGTGGAAGCAGGTATGGGTGACGGATGCAGGACCGATCAAAGAGAAACAGTTGATCGAAGAACTTAACGATGGCAGTGTCCGATTCCAGGGCGAAATTCCGCACCTCGATGGCAAATCGCACCTGGACCGGACCACACTTACTCCTTTGCCGGGCAGCCGTGTACATCAGGTGATCGAAATCTCACGCGATGCGGGCAAGACCTGGGAAACAACCTTTGACGCCGAATACCGCCAGCAGCAAACGAAGCATTGAGGTGCCGGCCGGCCTCGCTCGATAGGCCCCGGACTAAGCCGGAGCCCGATCAAGCAACTCAGGAATCACTAGACACTCTAGTGATGGTCGTCACGATCGTGGTCTCGATCCCAGTCACGATCCGTGTGCCATTGGCGGTCGTGACCGTTCCACCATCCGTGATAGGTGTTCCAGCAGTGTTCGCGTTCGGCATTCAAGTCACGTCGCCGCTGGTCCGCCTGGTGGCTGCGTTCGCCGTGCTTGCGAATCGCCTGGTCAAGTTTTGCTTCCCTGCGTTCGATTTCACGCTGACACTTCGCGTTTGGCGAATCGGCATATACCGGGGGTACAGTGACTATCGCCGTGCCCAGGGTCATCGTCATCACTGCTGTTACTGCGAGCCCTTTCAGTCCTAGTAATTTCAAGTTTCCCTCCTGTTGAATCGAGTGGCACCATTTTGATCGAAAATCGGGCTTCGGAGTTGCCCGGGCGTCGATTAATGTGCTTCGCGACCCATTTCGGGAGCTGCGATCCAAGATGGGCTTTCGCAGGTCGATAGGAAGGGTCTAGGACGCCCGATCGTCCCTTGGAACCGTCTAGCGTACATCGGGAAGCGGCTTGGCCGCCCCCGGCACATCGCGAGGGTAATCCTTGCCTAACAACGCTGCTACTGTAGCGGCCAGCTGCGACTGGGTGACCGGGCCGACATTCTCACGTTCGCCTCGATCGGGAGTGTCGGGGCCGATCATCGCAATCCAGATATTCTCCGATCCCTTTTCGTCCACTCCGTGTTCCTTCCATTCGACCAGCCCGCTGCCGCGTCCGTGATCGGTGGTCAGGATGAAAGTGGTCTGATCACGATACTCGGGCATCGCCTGCATCGTTTCCCAAAGCTGTTGCACGAAATGATCGAAGCCGTGCGCGCTCTCGAGCACCAGGTCGTAGCGGCCCTGGTGGGCCCAGTTGTCAGTCTCGCCATAGCCCACGAACAGCACTCGCGGATGCCCCGTCTTCACATAGTCCAGCAGCGGCACCTGGATGAATGAGTTGTAAGTGTCTTCGTTATCCAGAGGAGTGGTGGTGCGGTAGAGTTCGTTGATCAGTTCCTGGCGCGGAGTCAGCTTCCCTTTCTCCGGCAAATTCCATCCGGTTTGCATGACCAGGCCGCTGCGCTTTTCGTTGAAGATATCCTGAAACACATTCCAGGTGCCGTAGACCGCAACTTTGCCGTGGAATTCCGGCATGCGATTCAGCCATTCGAAAACGGTGATGTTGGGATTGGGGCCGAACTCGTTGCGATCGATTTTGGGATCGGGATATCCGGTCAGCATCTCGTTGTAGCCGGGGTAGGAAAACGCCATGCCGTTGGTGACGCGGGCCACGCTGCCCTTGGTTTGATTGCCGAAGATCTGTCCCTGCTTGGCAATCACATTCCACAAGAAAGGAAACAGTGCTTTGCGGCGTTCGGCAACATCGTCGCGCCAGAACTTGCGTTTGAGTTCATCAGGGTCAGCCCAGATGCCGCCGTGCTCTTTATCCATGAGGGTTGGATCGGCGCCGGTGAAGATTTCCTGCCAGCGCAATCCGTCGCTGACGATCAGGACGACATTGCGGGTTTTCAGGGGCGGAGGAGTCTGCGCGGAGGCTGGTGAGACAGTGAATGCGACAACTAGAAATTATCCCAGCTGCCACGGCCCGATTCAGTTTGTTCACAATTTCTCCGTTGATCGGAGATCATTGTGCAACGCGTCGACACGGTCAGGCAATTCGCCGTCAAGACCAAGGCGTCATCCTGAGCTTGCGAAGAGCCTGCCCTGAGCGAAGTCGAAGGGATCCAGCGCGAAGCGGATATGAAGCGTGGCGGCACCCGTGGCGCTACACGCCAGATCCTTCGGGACTGAAGTCCCTCAGGATGACGCAAAAATATGAGTTTACCGAACGGATTGGCTCGGCAAAAAGAAAAACGGGCGAGGACGCCCGTTCTCCATTTGTAGTTGAGGGAACTAGCTAGAAGCTAGGAGCTAACAGCTAGAAGCTGCTTTCAATTGATATCGAACTGCTCCTGATGCAACGCCGGATCGCTCTTCACGATGACGGTCTTCTTGGTCATCTCTTCCATCTCGATCAGCGCCTTGCCGTTGTTGGCCTTGAGCGCCTTGGCGACGTCGGGATTGACCCGCAGCATCACGTCGGCATGCTCCAGGTGTTTCGCGATCTTGCGCATCTCGAGATAGATCTCGTTGCATACCGTGGTCACCGATTTCACGAAGCCGGTGGATTGGCAATATGGACACGGCGTCCCGATGGTGCGCTCGAGCGATTGCTTCACCCGTTTGCGGGTGATGGCCACCAGTCCGAAGTCGTTAAACTGCAGGACTTTTGACGGCGCCCGGTCGCCGCGCAGCGCCTCTTCCAGCGCCTGCATGACTTTCTGGCGGTTGCGGCGTTCGTCCATGTCGATGAAGTCGATCACGATGATGCCGCCCAGGTCGCGCAGCCGGATCTGGCGGACGATTTCCTTGATCGCATCCACGTTGGTCTTGACGATGGTGTCTTCGAGACGCGTCGTCTTGCCTACGTATTTGCCGGTGTTGACGTCGATCGCGACCAGCGCTTCGGTCTGGTTGATGACGATGTAGCCGCCACTCTTCAGCCAGACTTTCGACTTGAGCGCCTTGTTGATTTCCTCGCTCAGGCCGAACTGTTCGTAGAGCGGCGTTTCCTTGGTGTAGAGCTTGACCCGCTTGACCAGCGCGGGCTGGAAGCGGTTGGCGAAACGCAGGATGCGTTCGTACTCTTCGTCGCTGTCCACCCAGATGGCGGAAAAGTCCGAGGTGACCTGATCGCGCAGCACGCGCTCGACCACGTTGAGATCGTGATAGATGAGCGTCGGGCCCTTGCCGGCATCGGCGCGAGATTTGATCTCAGCCCACAAGCCTTTGAGGAAGCGAATGTCGGCGCGCAGATCTTCTTCCGCGGCATTCATGGCCGCGGTACGGACGATGAATCCGCCGTGTCCATTTTCGCGCTCGCTCTGAATGATGCGCTTCAGCCGCTGGCGCTCTTCTTCCGAGGCGATCTTGCGCGACACGCCGGTGTGGTTCACGGTCGGCATGTAGACCAGGAAACGACCGGGCAGCGCAATGTGGCTGGTGATGCGCGCGCCTTTTTTACCGATGGGCTCCTTGGCGATCTGCACCAGGATTTCCTGCCCTTCCTTGAGCAGGTCGGTGATCAGCGGCATGTTCTGCTGCTGGTTGCTGCGGGAGCGGCGTCCGCCGCCACCACCGCCACGGCGGCCACCGCGCTGCGGCCGGCGATCGTATCCCGGACGCGGGGCGCGCTGGGTGTAGCCAGCGGTCCCGGCCGGAGCGCGAACTTCAGCGCGGGCTTCTGTCATTCCTGTGCCACCGGCTTCGGCGGCCAGTGCGGCTTCCGCTTCGGCCTGGGCTTCGTCGAGCTCGGCTTCGTCTTCCGCTTCTTCGTCGACTTCGTCAGCCGCAGCTACGTCCACCTCTTCCGAAGAAATCGGTTCGCCGGAAAACGGCACTGCATCGGCCGATGACGGTTCCGCGGAGGCCGCGATTTCCTGCCGGCGGCTGCTCGTGCTCTCCGGCGGCGTGGGTTTCCTCTTCGAGTTCTTCGAAGGCAGCGTCTTCTTCGAGCTCGTCGACGTAGTGGGCCAGGTCGGCTTCTTCCTCTTCGATCTCTTCTTCGACCACCGCGCCGGCAGCGGCGTCGCCGGAATGCCCGGCAACGACGGTCAGACCGCTGTCAGTTTCGTCGGCAGCTTCTTCACTCGTCCTCTTCCGCCACTTCCCCGCCGAACACCGCCGCCACATTCATCTGGTGCAAGCGCTGCTGTTCGCGGTCCCAAGCACTTGATGCATCGTCCATCGGCGCCACGTGAGACTGGACTGAGGCTTCTTCGCGGGTCTGCGGCTGCGATTCAGCCGGAGGAGCAGAAGCTCGAAGCGGAAGCGAATATCGGTTCATCGTCGGCAAAGACCTGCGCGATCGGCGCAGCGGACGGCTCTTGAACCGGAGCGGCGAACCGTTCCACCGGCAGGCGCAGGCCGGGTCGTGTGCCGCATGCCGATATTTGGAGATGGATTCTCCCGGCAGAATGATGGGCTGATATCCCGGTGGCGGTCCGTATTCGGAACGCTCGGGCCGATCCGTTCGCGCCGGCCGCTCTGTGCGTACTGCCCGCTCCGGGAAGCTCGTTGCCGTTCGCGTTCGGACGCTCCGTTCGATCCGTGCGCTCAGGGCGAGGAGCCTCCCGCGGCGTCTCGGCGGCCGGACTCGCGAACCTCGATTCCGGCTGCGCTCCCCGCGACGTCCCCGGCGGCGGCGGCGTCCTCGAAAGCCGCCGCGATTGTCGCGCGACTCTCCGGACGCAAGCGGCTCGTGATTCTCGGCTTCTGCTTCCGAATGTTCTTGCGGTTGAGCTTCGGCCACAGGAGCGGCAACGGTTTCGCCAGGCTGCGCTTCAGCCTGCGGTTGCTGCTGATAGCGCTCCTGCACCGGCCGGTTGGTGGGAACCTCGTCAAGGTCCTCGGAGTCTTCCAACTCCATAAAGTCGGAGACATAAAGGAACGCATCGCGCTCCAGGCCAATGTCAACAAAAGCCGATTGCATTCCGGGAAGAACGCGGGTGACGCGTCCTTTGTAGATGGAACCTGCCAGGGTGTATTCGTTTTCGCGTTCGAGGTAGATTTCAGCGAGTAGGTCGTCTTCGACCATTCCCACTTTGGTTTCGTGGGGCGTGGAAGAGACAAATAGTTCTCTAGTCATGCGAACTCCGGTCCCGGGCCGTCAGGCGGCCGCGGGATCACCGGATGGAAGGCAGGAAAAGACTGGGAGGATCAAGCGCTGCGATAGCCGCCCTGGACAAGGGACAGCCCGGGCCCCGGAGTTCTCTCCGTGGCCGAATCCGTTGCGTAAGCTTAGGAATCTTTTGCACTTATCGCTTTGCGCTTCGCCAGGTTTGTGACCGCTCTCTCAACTCTGAGGGGGCCGTTACCGGCCTGGCAGCGCCTTTGCTTAATCCTGCCCGGCTTTAACTGCTTTTCTAGCCGGCGTGTGCCCTCTTTACGCGAGGGCGATCGTAATTAATCTTTTTCCGCGCGGATGGCAAGCGCGGGCTAACCCCCTGCCATTCTTCATCCTGCGTCAGTTCACGAAACGGCGCATGCGGACATTCATTACGATGCCCAACGCCAGAAACATAAACAGGACAGAAGACCCGCCATAACTCATCAGCGGCAAAGGTATTCCGGTGACCGGCATAAAGCCAACCACCATGCCGACATTGACCAGGATATGGAAGCTAAGCACCGCCACCACACCCATTACGACGAACGTGCCAGCGCGGTCGGGCGCCGTTTGCGCGTTCTGGGTCAATCTCATCAGCACTATAAAGTATAGCAGCATTACCGCCAGGGCTCCTACAAAACCATGTTCCTCGGCGAATGCGGCAAAGATAAAGTCCGTTTGTGGGACGGGTAAAAACGCTAAATGGGTTTGGGAACCCTCCGAATTCCCCCAGATGCCGCCCGAACCGACGGCAATCAGTGACTGGTTGACCTGATAGCCGGAGCCCTGACTGTCGGCCTCCGGGTGCATGAAGCTGGTAAGGCGGTCGCGCTGGTAGGGCTTCAAAGCATGCCAGGCCAGCGGCAACAGCAGGGCCGCAGCGATGGTCACAATAGCTGCCTGCTTGAAGCGCACTCCGCCCAGAAACAGGCCGACGACTGCAATCGGCAAATAAGTAAGGCTCGTTCCCAGGTCGGGCTGCCGCAAAACCATGAGCATGGGAACCAGAACAATGGCGCCCGCCTTCATGAAATCCGGCCAGGTGAGGTCCCTCTGGTGCAAGTCGGCGAAGTACTTGGCCACCGCCAGAATCAGGATCAGCTTCACCCATTCGGACGGCTGAAAGTGCGCTCCTCCCGGCATTTTGATCCAGCGCCGGGCGCCCAGATACTTCTGCCCGAAGAGCATCACGCTCATCAGGGAAACGATGGCGGCAATGTATAGCCAGTGCACCCGGTCCAGCAGCTTCTGGTAGTTAATCAGGCTGACCAGAAACATGCCGGCTACGCCGCCCAAGATCCAGTAAATCTGGCGGATATGTGCCCCGGCGAACTTGGTATGCAGGGTCGCGCTGTGAATTTCCATCACGCCCAGCCCGCAGATCAACAGGACGAAGGTGAGGAGCAGCCAGTCAAAATCGCGAAATGAGATGTAGCGGGACATGGGTTTCAGTGTCGGTCGTCAGTCTTCGATCGTCGGTCGTCTTTAATTCGTCGTTGGCCGTTGGCCCTTGGTCGTTGGGAGCTCAGCCGATTCGCCGCCTAGTTACTACTTTGATTCCTCCGTCTCAACTTTCACACAGTAGCGCCGGCATCCTGCCGGCTGTCCCGAGGGCGTCTCGCCCTGGCGTTGTGCGGGCGGGACGCCCTCACGACAGCCGCCGTCCCGGCGGCACTACTTAAAGCGTTACTGTAAACCTGGCGCCGCAACCGCCAGCGGCGCACGATTCTTCGGAACGTCTAGATCGAAATGGCCGCCGTGAAGGTCGTCGTCTGTACCCGAATTACCGTTCCACACTGCCCCTACATCTACCTTGCCGCTGCCGCTTGCGACCTTCGTCGGCTGCCGGCGTTGTTTGTCCACGTACGCCTTGATCACCTGCGTTGCCAGACGGGCCGCCAGTTTGCCGTGCTCGCCGCCTTCGAATAGCACTGCTACGATGATGTCCGGATTGCGCCGGGGCGTGAATCCCACGAACCAGCCGTTCTGATTGAGGGCTTCATTGCTCTGGTGCAGCGCTCGAACTGCTAGCGACACGATCTGCGCCGAGCCTGTCTTGCCGGCGATATCGACTCCCGGGACGTGCGCCGACGGCGCGGTACCTTCCGGCAGCAACACCCGCGCCATCGCATCCGTGATCAGGTTGAAGCCGTCCGGATTAATTGGAATATTGGTCACGTCCGTGTAGTGATGGGTCTCGAGGTACTCCGACGGCAGGCCGGTCGGGCTGGCGACATGGGGCACGACCATGCGGCCATCCATTGAAATCGCGGATATCGCGCGCATCAACTGCACCGGCGTGGTCGCTACCGCTCCCTGGCCGATGCCGACTGAAATGGTTTCGCCCGCGTACCACTTTTGCTTGAAGTTACGAATCTTCCATTCCTCCGACGGCATGACGCCGGTGGCTTCTTCGGGGAGATCAATGCCGGTCTTCTGACCTAGTCCCATGGCAGTGGCGTACTTGGAGATGCGGTCGATGCCCAGCTTTTCCGCCAGCGTGTAAAAGAAAACGTCACAGGACTGGTAGATCGCCCGGGTGAGATCGACGGCGCCGTGGCCGGTCTTTACCCAGCAGCCGAAGCGGCGGCCATAAAAAGTCGCGCCGCCATTGCAGTGCACGTTAAGAGTCTGAGCGATACCTTCCTGCCACCCGGCGACCGACATAAGTATCTTGAAGGTCGAACCGGGCGCAAGTTGCGCCTGAATGGCTTTGTTGAGCAGCGGCTTGTCGGGATCGGTAACCAGTTTGTTCCACTCGGCGCGTGAGATGCGCACCGCGAAGTCGTTGGGGTCAAATGTCGGGCGGCTCACCATGGCAAGAATCTCTCCACTGCGCGGATCCATCGCGATCATGGCGCCATTCTTGTCTCCCATGGCCTCTTCAGCGGCAATTTGTAGATCAATGTCCAAGGTCAGCTTGAGGTTGTGCCCGGGCACGGCCGGCTTCTGGTCCAGCTCTCCGACTTCTTTTCCTTTGCTGTTGACCAAAACCTGCCGCGAGCCATTCTTTCCCATCAGAACCTGGTTGTACTGCAGTTCCACTCCGGACTTGCCCACGACATCGCCCGGGTTGTAAAGCTCCCAGCGTGCCTGGTTCAGCATCTGTTCGCTGACTTCACCGACGTAGCCCACCAGATGGGCCATAAAACCATTACGCGGATACAGGCGGCGATGCGCCATGATGGTGTCCAGCTCGGGCAATTCGTTGCGGTGAGACTCGATGAAAGCCAGCTCATCCGGAGTGATGTCTTCCTTGAGATAGATGGGCTGGTACTGCGCGGTTCCGGCGAATTTCTTCAAGCGGTCCCGAACTTCCTTGGGATCAAGGTGCAGCCCCTGGGCGATCAAGTCCGCGTCCCCGGAAAGATCGCGAGTGGAATCGCGCAGCAGCAGCGCCGTGAAGGAAGGATAGTTGTCCACGATAGTGCGGCCCTCGCGGTCGAGGATCTTGCCCCGGGGCGCCAGAATTGGAACTTCACGAGTCTTGTTCTTTTCCGCCAGTGCCGCGTAAAACTCGCTCTGCACCACCTGCAGGCGCCAAAGCCCGTAGGCCAGCACCAGAAAAACGACGAGGATGATGTATTGCACCGCGGTGAGGCGGGAACTCGATACTTTTTCGTCGCGGCCAAACATGGGGAGCGGGCGTCGGACCTCGGACCCCGGACGTCAGACCTTGGACGTCAGACTCGAAGAGGGCAACGCCGGCGAATCCTTTCAGGAAAAGTTAACTTAATTGTAACGCGGCCAGTAGACAGTATGTGTTGCGCTTTCGGTGACGGAAGAACATGGACGTTAAGAACCAACCTCGGGCATTGACGTCCGATGGACAGCGTTCAAGCCGAGAAATGGGAGAGTCTGAGGTCTGAAGTCCGACGTCTGAAGTCCGCTTCACGCTCTTTGCTTAAACCGGTCCAACAACGTAAACAGTATCGCCGCTGTGGCGGCATTCAGTAGGGCGCCGCCGATTTCGTGTCCCCAACTCCATTGCAGGGTCAGCTTTACCAGGCCGCGGGCTACCGTGAAGTACACCACCTCGTGAACGGCGTAGAAGAAGAGGGTTACCAGGAAGCGCGCTCCCACATTGTCAACGTCCAACTTTGCGCCCAGTGACGAGGCGCCGAATCCGACAACCGTCTTTGCGATGCCGTAGATTCCGATGGGTTGATGCGTGAGCGAATCCTGCAACAGGCCGATCAGTGAGCCGGTCAGTAGGCCGGCTACCGGGCTTCGCCGCGCTACGGCGAAAAAAATCACCACCAGCAACGGCAGGTCGAAGAGCGAAAAGAAATGGATCCGCAGGGGTAGAAAAGCCTGCAGAAACAGCGCGGCCAGCGGAATGGCGATCGCCACCGGCGCGCTGAACCGGTAAACCTCTACCTGGTCCTGAGATGTGTAGGTGATGGGCACGTTAGTGCGGTTTATCCTCCGACGGCCCAGTCTCCGATGCAGTCGGTTGGGCGGGCGCTGTGGTCGCAGCTGGCTTCGCCCTTTCCGCAGCCTTCTTGGCCGCAGGCACTGTCTTCTGTGCTGTTGCCGGCTTCGCCGGGGTATCGGTTGCCGCCACGTCAGGATCCGCTGCGGGCTTGTCCGGGACCGAAGGCAGGCGCTGGGTCAGAATGTCTACCGCGCGCACAGAGTTGGTCTCGGCCAGGTTCGGCGCCCGATCCTCTTTCTTTGTGATGACCAGAACTTCTTCCAGCCGGCTCAGGCTGGCTGTAGGTCTGACCCTGATATTGAGGAAAAGATCAGCGCCCGGCGAAACCTTCATAACTGTGCCGACCGTAATGCCCTTGGGGAAGATCTGGTCTCCGCCGCTGGTCACGATCACATCGCCAGGGACCACCTGCTCATCGGTCATCACCTTTTCCAGAATCACTTCACCGGCCGCCGTCCCCTTGATGACTCCTTGCAGGCGCGACTTGTCCAGGATAACGCCGACTCCGCTGCTCTGGTCGTTGATCAGGAGCACCTGCGCGGAGGACCCGTACGCCCGCAACACCCTGCCCACCAGGCCGTCGGCGGTTATCACCGCCATGTCCTTCTCGACTCCGGCGGAAGTGCCCTTATCTATGTAAATCGAACGCGACTGCTCGCTGCCGCTGGATCCAATGACCTGTGCCGCCACGGTTTTCGCGATGTACTGTTCCTTGAAACCCAGCAACGCCTGCAGGCGGCGGGCTTGCGCTGCGTCTTCGGCGAGCCGCACCTGGTCCAGACGGAGGCGTTCGATCTCAAATTTCAGATCGCGATTCTCCTGCCGCACTCCGCGCAGGTAAATGTAGTTGTTCCAGAGGTTGCCCACGCCGTTCTGGCACCAGACCAGGGCTTTCTCGAGAGGAGTGACTGCACTGACCGTCCACAGGCGGATGATGCGGGTAGATTCGTCAGCGCCGGACCGGCGCTTGACCTGAACCGCCAGACCCAGAACCTGTACGAAACAGGATCGCCACCAGGATGGAGACGTTGCGGTAGCGGCTCATCAGGTTTTCCATGAAAGTACAGTTTCAGGTTTCCGGTTTCTAGTTTCTAGTTCCAGCACCGGCGGCACCATGGATGGTTCGCGACTGGAGCGAGACGGGCGAGGACGCCCGTCCTCCATTCAACATCTGGAAACTAGAAACCGGAAACTGAAACTACTCGATTGAAATTTTCCGCAGCAGCTTGAAGTCGCTGAGCATCTTGCCCGTGCCCAGCACCACGCTGCATAGCGGATCGTCGGCGATCGAAACCGGCAACCCGGTTTCCTCGCGAATACGTTTGTCGAGATTCTTCAGCAGCGCGCCGCCGCCGGTCAGCACGATGCCGCGGTCGCTGATGTCGGCGGAAAGCTCGGGCGGCGTGCGTTCGAGCGCCACGCGAATCGCGTTCATGATGGTCGAGACGCACTCGCTCAGCGCTTCGCGGATTTCGCTGTCGTCCACGGTGATGGTCTTGGGCACGCCTTCGATCAGGTTGCGGCCCTTGATTTCCATGGTCAGCGGCTTTTCCAGCGGATACGCCGAGCCAATCTCCATCTTGATCTGCTCGGCGGTGCGTTCGCCGACCAGCAGGTTGTATTTGCGCTTCAGATAGTTCATCACCGCTTCGTCCATCTGGTTGCCGGCCATGCGCACGGAACGGGAATAAACGATGCCGCTGAGAGAAATGACTGCGATGTCGGTGGTGCCGCCGCCGATATCCACGACCATGTTGCCGCTGGGTTCGGTGATCGGCAGTCCGGCGCCGATGGCGGCCACCATGGCTTGCTCGACCAGGTACACTTCGCTGGCCTTGGCGCGATAGGCGGAATCCATGACCGCGCGCTTTTCCACCTGGGTAATTTCCGAAGGCACGCCGATCACGATCCGCGGATGCACCAGCATCTTGCGGTTGTGCGCCTTCTGGATGAAATAGTTCAGCATCTTCTCGGTGACTTTGAAGTCGGCGATGACGCCGTCTTTCATGGGCTTGATGGCCACGATGTTGCCGGGCGTGCGGCCCAGCATCTCTTTGGCCTCTTTGCCCACGGCCTCGACTTCACCGGTGTTCTTGTTGATGGCCACGATGGAAGGCTCGTTGACCACGATGCCCTTGCCGCGCGCGTACACCAGCGTGTTGGCCGTCCCCAGGTCAATGGCGAGATCGCTGGAAAAAATGCTGAACAGCGATCGCAGATTGTGCAGGCGCGTCGAAGAATGGAATCCGTTAGATGACATACGCGATTTAGCTCTCTCGAACCGCTGTCATTACCGGGCGTACCCGGTTGCTTTTGTGCGGATGGGGGGCCGTGTCCATAATTCTATGGGAAGAACCCCGTTTTACCGTCAAACCAAAGTCCCGGCACCTCGGGTAATCCTCTCGAAATTCCGGCTTTTCACCGGCCAAGCCCGAAATCCATCCGGGTTCCTTTGCGTTCTTTGCGGTGTTTCTTTGCGAACTTTGCGGTTAAGAATTTGATCTTGCTGTAAGGCAAATCTTTAACCGCAAAGTTCGCAAAGAAAAGCCGCAAAGAACGCAAAGAAAACATTGCCCCTACTGAATCACGATCTTTTTCTGCAGCGTATTTACCCCGCCCTTGGCATTCTGCGCCGTAATCGTGACCAGGCTTTCGCCCGGCGGAAGAGGCGGCATAAAGTAGTGAAAGCTGCCGTCGGCGCCGACTACTGGCACTTCCCTGCCGTTAACCATCACCCGCGCCCCAACCTCAGTCTTACCGGTCAATTCGATCACGTGACCGTGCTGCATGAATGGATCCAGCTCCAGATCGATGGCGGTGGTGTTTTGTCCCTTGGGAATGATGGTGAAGCGGTTCTTCTGACTTTCTACCGACTCCTTGTCATCGACATCATAAGACTGGACCAGCCAGTAGTACGCGCCCTCCCCCAGGCCGGATACGATTACATCGGCCGTGGTCACCCTGCGATCCACAATGGTCGAAGAAAAATACGGGTTATGCGAGATACGCAGCCGGTATCCCACCGCATTGGCCATGGCAGTCCACGAAAACTCGACCGGCTTGGACGCGCCCGAGGTAAAAATCGGCATCATGTTGGCCGGCGAAATCGGCGTCGGCGGCCCGATCTCCTTCACCTTGGCCATGCGCGGCGATTGCGACTGGAAAGCCACTTTCTCCCAATCTGCCAGGTGCACGACCTCGCCGTTGCGGCTGATCTCTCCTGAACCTTTCTTCAGCAGGATCTCGTGCTGGTCGCCTTTGGGATCGTTATGCACCATGGCCGCACTGTCTGGCGCCAGAGAGGCGGTCGCCCCGGCGACAATGACCTGGGACTTCGATCCCTGGACATAAGTTGCAGTCGTGAGATCCACCGTGCCCGTGCTGACCGCAACCGACACGTTGGTCTGCTGCTGGTCATTGGCTGAGTTTTCTTCAATCACAATCAGCGAATCCTGCTTTACCGTGTAGTTGGTGCCATCGCTGAAGACGATCTTCGCCATGCCTTCGGAACCAGTCTGCACCACGTCACCCTTTTCCAGCGGGACGTTGTAGTCGGCGGTCACCCAGCTGTTGCTGCTGGCTTTCTTGACCCGGACGGTTCCATCCAGGGCCGTGATATGGGCCTGCTGCGAGCTTACATTGCCGGCTTTTACCTTGCCGCCCGCTCCCGCGATCGCTTCCAGTAAACTGCTGCCGAAGCTGCTGGCTGACTTCATCTGCTTTTGCGTGAACTGCGGGAACGCAAAATTCATCGCGACCGCCAGGACAATCACCGCAAAAAGCGCTGCCAAAGCCACGCTGCGGTAGGTGACGGTCTTCCACGCTACATGGATTCCAGGTTTGTTACTCGAAGACACAGAGGCCACCGGACGCCAGCCAAATCCTAAGAATATGGGGTATCTCCGAGAGTAGCACAAGGATAACTGGCAAGGCATGGTTGATTACCTTGGGTCATACCTCCGGCGGTCATGTCCTGCGGTGCTGAGGGAAAGGGCAAGCAATCGGTTGCTGCGCTTTTATGTTTCCATCTCTCAAGGAGGACCTTGGCGGCACCCTGCGGTCGTGAGCCGGCAAGACTGCGAACACGCAATCAATATGACAACAAGGTTAATTTTGCTGCAGTCCGCTCTGGTCGCCCCGGTGATTGAGTATCATTGGCCTTGAACAACTGAAAAGTTGTCGTGGCCGCGTGACTGACTGGCAACAGGAAACTCGCGGCCTTTTTTTCTGAGCTGCAACAAATTCAGCCTCGCAACACATCCCTTTCGCAGGGTGCCCCACTTCTCGCTTTCTTTGCGAGAAGTGGGGCACCATCCACGACCTGATTGAGACCTCGAGCTACGGTTGAATCGTGACTTCGACCATATTGTCATCGGGGACGCGGTCGATCAGCAATAACAGCGGATCGATGCCGGCTTTGGCGGGAACTTCATTCGTCGTAAAGCTATAGCTCGCTTTGCCGCTGGTCATGTGCACGCGCTCGCGGTGCAGGACTTTGCCGAAACGCTTGCCTTTCTCGGGAGCGGCCAGCGCTCCCACCTCGATCCAGTCGTCGACTGGAACTTCGGTCTCGTTGCCCTTCTCGTCGGCCTTGAACTTGCGGGCCTCGGTCTCGACCGTGACCTGGTATTTGCCGTCCGGTGCTTTGTGAGCGGTCGCCGTCACTGCACGATTGGAAAACAGTGTGATGTCATAGAACAGGTCCTGCAGCAGGTATTGCAGTTGTGGTGGCGTCTCCTCGCGCAAAGCATCCACCAGGGCGTACGACGTCGGATACGGCGGCAGCTGGTATCCATATTTATTCAGCACCTTGCGCAGCGCGCGGTTGACCGCCTCTTCGCCGATCATCTCGCGCAGGTAGTACATCACCACGCTTCCCTTCCGATAGTGGATGTATCCCTGCGACGCCTCTACCCGCAACAGCGGACGCTCTTTGAGTAACTCCGCGCCGCGCGAGCGCAGGTAGCTATCCATTTCGTACTGCAGGAATTTGCGCATGGTGTCGCGGCCGTACTCTTTTTCCATGGTCATCAGCGCCGAATACTGGGCCAGGGTCTCGACCAGCGAGGTAGCACCTTGCATGTTTGCGCCGACCACCTGATGTCCCCACCATTGGTGTCCCATCTCGTGTGCGACTACGTAAAAGACCATGTCAATGTCGTCCGGCTTTTCGATGCTCTCGATGAAGCCGATGGACTCCGAGTAGGGCATGGTCCCTGGGAAGGCCTCGGCGAAGCGCTCCAGGCGCGGGAATTCGATGATGCGCGCCTCCTTCTGCGGATAGGGACCGAAGTTTTTCGTGTAGTAGTCGAATGACTTCTGAACCGAGTTCAGCATCTTGGGGACGTTCCAGGGCTGCTCTTTGAGGTAATACACCTCGATCTTGATGCCGTTCCACTCGGTGCGGGCGACCTCGTAGCGCGCTGACAGGAATGAGTAATAGTTCAGTCCGGTATGGTCCAGCTTGTAATGAAAGTAGCGGCGACCGTTTTCTGTCCACTCCCGGTCTAGCGAGCCCGGAGCAATTGCGATCTGGTCTGGCGAGGTGCTAATGACGGTTTCGACGTTCACCCAGTCGGAATTATTGCTGATGTAGCTGTCACGGCAATCGGCGGTACAGTTCTGCTCGAGCGCCGGCATCAGATCTTTTTCCTTGAGTCCGAACCGTTTGCGCTTGTTCTTGTCGTCCAACTCGTTGCCGGCCTGGTACCCGATCTGGGGGACGATGCGGCTATGAATGAAGGTACCGTTCGGCAGTACTGCGTGATTGGTTAGGGAGTTCTCGAACCCGCGCAGCACGGTCTTCATAGTGAACTGCATCACTCGGGATTCGCCGGGCTGCATGGGCGTAGTCAACGCGTAAACCTGGTAGCGCAGCCGCTGATCGTCCTGGGAGAGCTTCGCCCCGGGTATCTCAATCGTGGTTTGATAATCCTTGTCCAGCGTGAAATGGATTTCGGTCAGCGGCTTCGAGGTCTGGTTCACGATGGTCTGCTGGCCATGCATGGTCATGTTCCGCGATTCGGGATAGAGGTCAATGGCA
The DNA here is from genome assembly GCA_963779485.1 of uncultured Actinomycetota bacterium. GTDB lineage: Bacteria > Actinomycetota > Actinomycetes > Mycobacteriales > Jatrophihabitantaceae > CAVVJA01. Next base: position 51,400 of record CAVZYJ010000008.1, read on the forward strand.
TACTTCACGTCCGTGATTCGCGGCTCGGGCTGCTTCTCGAATTTCTTGTAGGTCTTTTCGTAGTCTGCCAGCAGGCGGTCGGCATCATTTTCACTACGTACCGTGTTCAGGATTTTGGTGTTGTAAAAGATCCAGCCGCCGGTGGCGACAAAGCCAATCGCAGCCGCTACGGCCACAAAACGTACAGCCCCGTGGAAACGCAACCGTGCATTCCTGATCCGGCTGCGCCAACTGGTATCGCGTCCGCGCTGCCACAGCAGAATGCTGGCCGCCGCCAGGAAGACGCAAAACGCTGTCCAGTACAGCATGAACCAGGCCCAGCTCTCGATGAACGGAGCGTATCCGTAGAAATCCGAGTAGGTCATGGTCTGGGCCTGCCCGAACTGCACCATGTAAGTCGCGATATGCAGCGGCGACCAGATAAAGGTGGTCAGGATGAGGAAGGCGATGTATCCGAAGTAGCCGACGTACTTGTTGGGCGAGATGACGTGAATAAAAAACGCCAGAATTGCCAGAAAAAGGAACCCGAGCAGATCCATGCCAAACAGGTTCGCAATGTAGAGGCCTATCTGGTAGCGGTGATAGCCGTGAAAGAACTGCACCAGCAACGCCGCGCACATGACCACGGCCAGAATGATCGCGATGCTGCTCATCAGCGCGGTGAGCTTGGCCAGGTAGGTGGGCCACTCTGGATTGGGAAGCGCATCATGCACTTCGTCGGTGCCGCTGTCGCGCTCCTCCCACGCCAGGACGCCGGCGAAATATGTGATCATCGCGATCAGAAACAGGTAGAGGGTCCCGGCAATGACCTCGAGCAAACGGTAGGTGACCGGCAGGAATGTGTTCCCGAAGCCTTCGGTGTTGCTGTAGATCAGCGCCGGCACGCAGTTCAGCAAGGCGAACGCGGTGATGACGATGAACGAGGTGGTCTTCACCAGCCGCCTGAATTCAATTTTCACCGTGCCCCAGAATTGCAGCCACTCCGCGCCGGCGCCGAAATTCCTGTCCGCAACGGGAATCGCCATGCTGGTGACCGAAGCGCTCTCTTGAGTTTTGACTTTCTTTTTTCTCGGACTCCTTTCCGCAAAACTGAAGCGCCAGTAGGCGAAGGCAAAAATTAGTGCTCCGACGCCCAGCCAGATCAGCCGGTTCCAGAGCATGTATCCGGAGTATCCGATGGCCAGCGTGTTCTTCTCGGCGACGGTCCAGTACTTGGTCGCGTACAGAAAGGGATCGATGCCAAACGGATCGATCAGCGCCGCCAGCTTCTGGTTCTTAATGTCGCTGGTGAGCACTCGCGCAATTCCGTATCCCGCCAGAAGCCCCAGGCTGCCCAGAAATGAAACCACCGTGCTGCGGGTCAGAACCGCGATGGCGAAGATGACCGCCGCGATGAAAAGCGTGTTGGGCACGGCGAAAACCAGAATCGCCTTCCAGTGCGCTGCCCACACCACCGGCCCCCAGCGTTCCGCGTCCACCCAGGGCATGTACTTCGCCGCCAGAATCCCGACCGACACGCCCAGCAGCGGAATCACCGCGATCAGCGCTGAACCCAGAAAGCGTCCGGCAAGATAATCCAGTTTGCGGACGGGCGTGCTGAATACGATCTGGTGAGTGTTGTGGGCGAAATCGCGCGACGCGGCTGAGTTCACGAACGCCGTCGTCATCAGCAGCGTGAGCAAACTGCAGACCGCGTAGAAGTTTTCCACCACCCAGGGCGCGTTGCGGTAGGTATTCTTCAGCGAGCTGCCGACGGTGATCTGGTCGCTGCTGGCCGCCCCGAAAAACATCAGGGCCACGATCAGGAAAAATACCCACAGCATCCACGAGCGCAGCCAGAACCGGACTTCGAAGCTAAAGAACTGTTTAAACATGGCTGGCCTCAGGCGATCCCGGAAATGCGGCTGAAGAACACGTCTTCGAGGTCGGCGCTCACCGGAGCGAAGCCGTCGCCGGGATTCTCGGCAGAGTAGATGTGGATGAGCGGCTTGCCCGCAATCAGCTTGCTGGAGATGACGCGATAGCGCTGTTCATAATCCTTGACCTGGGACTTGGCCACCGATTTCTGCCAGATGCGTCCCTCGAGCGACTTGACAGCTTCGCCGGGAGCGCCGGCGAAGAGCACCTTGCCCTGGTGAATGATGGCCATGTTGGTGCACAACTCCATCACGTCTTCGACGATGTGCGTGGAGAGGATCACGATGACGTCCTCGCCGATCTCGGAGAGCAGGTTGTAAAAGCGGTTGCGTTCTCCGGGATCGAGTCCCGCCGTCGGCTCGTCCACAATCAGCAAGCGCGGATTGCCCAGTAGCGCCTGCGCAATTCCAAAGCGCTGCCGCATGCCGCCGGAAAATCCGGACAGCGCTTTCTTGCGATGCTCGTAAAGATTGGTGCGGTTCAGCAGCGCTTCGACCGTTTCCTTGCGCTGCTTCGCGTCGGTGATGCCTTTCAGCAGCGCCAGGTGGTTGAGCATCTCCTGCGCCGAAGTACGCGGGTACACGCCAAATTCCTGCGGAAGATAGCCCAGCGTCTTGCGCAGTTCCTGTTTTTGGCGCAGCACGTCCAGCGCTCCCAGATGGATCTGGCCGCTGTCCGGCTCCTGCAGCGTGGCGATGGTACGCATCAACGTGGATTTGCCGGCGCCGTTAGGGCCGAGCAATCCGTACATGCCGACGGGAATCGTCAGGGAGACGTTGTCCAGCGCGCGCACGCCATTTTTGTAAACCTTGGATAAATTCTGGATCTGCAATTCCACGAAGATCTGCTCCTCGGGACACCGCTCGGGGCGTCCTCGACTCAATACGTGATGCGTAGCCCAATAGTTCCCCAGCACTCCGAGGAAGTCGGCGATTCTGTACTCTCGCCCGAGGCTTGTCAAGCGGCGGGGCCGCGCTAAAACCATTCACCACAGAGGACACGGAGGACACTGAGGCCGTGTTCAGGGACTAATCTCCGCGTCCTCCGTGTCTCTGTGGTGAATGGTTTTGTGCGGTCAGCGGCGGCCGCTTGCCGGACCCTCAACCCCACCTGTAGCATAGAGGTTCACGGCATCCTTCCCTGCAACTCAGGAGACTTATGGCAACCGATACTCTGACCAGCCCAGCCATGCTCGGCAGCAGCACCGCACCCAAGGTTTACAAGAATTTCATTGATGGCGAGTGGGTGGAGTCCTCGACCGGAGAAACCTTTGAAAATCGCAATCCCGCGGACACGCGCGACGTAGTCGGCATCTTCCAGAAATCGGCGAAAGCAGACGTGGACACCGCGGTCGAAGCCGCCCGCAACGCCTTTGCCAAATGGCGCACTGGTACCGGCCCCGCGCCGCGCCGAGATTGTCTTCCGCGCCGCCGAAATGCTGCTCGAGCGCAAGGAAGAATATTCCCGCGACATGACCCGCGAAATGGGGAAGATCCTGAAGGAAACGCGTGGTGACACCCAGGAAGCCATTGACACCGCCTACTACTTTGCCGGCGAAGGCCGCCGCATGTACGGTCCCACCACGCCGCGCGAGCTGCCCAACAAGTTCGCCATGGCGGTGCGGACATCCGTCGGTGTCTGCGGCATGATCTCGCCGTGGAATTTCCCCATGGCGATTCCGTCGTGGAAGCTCTTCCCGCCCTCGTGTGCGGCAACACTTGCGTCATCAAGCCGGCGCGAGGACACGCCGCTTTCAACTTCAACTTGGTGCGCACGTTCTCTGACGCCGGAGTCCCGAGGGTGTGGTCAACATCGTCACCGGACATGGCGCGGAGGTCGGCACGCCGCTGATGGAGCATCCGCTGGTTCGCGCCATTTCATTTACCGGATCAAGCGAAGTCGGACGCATTATCGGCGAGAGTTGCGCGCGACCTTCAAGCGCTGCTCGCTCGAACTCGGCGGCAAGAATCCGATGATCGTGCTGGACGACGCAAATCTCGATCTGGCGCTCGAAGGCGCACTCTGGGGAGCCTTTGGCACCACCGGTCAGCGCTGCACGGCGACCAGCCGCATCATTCTTCAGAAGGGCGTTTACGCCGGTTCGTGGAGCACTGGTGCGGTCGCGCCAAACTGCTGAGCCTCGGCAACGGACTGGATGAGAACTGGGACGTGGGACCGTCGTCAGCAAGGCGCAGTTGGAGACCGTCCTCGACTACGTCGAAGTCGGCAAGATCGAAGGCGCACATCTGAAGTGCGGCGGCAGTCGCGTTGACCAGGGCGAAGACCCGCCCACGGCTTCTTCATTGAGCCTACCGGTTTTCGTGATGTCGATCCAAAGATGCGCATTGCCCAGGAGGAAATCTTCGGACCAGTTGTGTCCATGCATTCCGTGCGATTCGCTCGAACATGGCATTGCGATCGCCAATGGGTGAATATGGGCTCTCCTCGGCGCTCTACACCAAGGACGTGAACCGGGCCTTTGCCGCCATTCGCGATCTCGACGCCGGAATTACCTACATCAATGCACCCACCATCGGAGCCGAGGTTCATCTGCCGTTCGGCGGCGTAAGGCAGACGGGCAACGGCCACCGCGAGGGCGGGGTTGGCGCGTTCGATTTTTATACCGAGTGGAAGGCTGTGTACGTCGATTATTCAGACCGCCTGCAGAAAGCGCAGATTGATCGAGTGGACTGAAAGTCAGTCGTCAGGCATCAGTCGTCGGTCGTCAGCGGTCAGGGCGCGGAGTTTAGAAACATAAGAGCTTTTCTGCGTCCTTTGCGGCCGTTCTTCGCGACCTTTGCGGTTAAAAGCTTTGCTTTAGACGGAGCCTCATGCCCGGTACCCAAGTCCGCGAAGTCGCCGCCGCCCAGCGCCTCGACAACGTCCGCTATGCCATCCGCGACCTGGCGTCGGTGGCTGACGAAGTCACGCGCCAAGGCCACAAGGTTCTGGCGCTCAACGTCGGCGATCCCAATATTTTTGATTTCAAGACTCCGCCGCATCTGATCGAAGCCGTTTACAAGGCAATGCGGGATGGCAAAAACGGCTACGCCCCGTCGCCCGGCATTCCGGAAGCTATCGAGGCTATTCGCGGGGAAGCCGAACGCAAGGGTATTTCCAGCATCCAGGACGTATTCGTGACTTCGGGTGCCAGTGAAGCGGTGGACATATCTCTCACCGCTCTAATCAATCCCGGCGAACATATTCTGACGCCCAGTCCGGATTATCCCCTCTATTCGGCGGTGCTGTGCAAACTCGGCATTGCGGTTACGCCCTACGACTTGAACGAAGACGACGGCTGGCAACCCGACTTGGTTGACATTCAACGCAAGATTAATGGGCGAAGTCGCGCTATCGTTCTGATCAATCCCAACAATCCTACGGGCGCAATGTGTTCCCGCCGCATGCTCGAACAGTTGGCGGAATTGGCACGCCGCAACAACCTGGTTATTTTTGCGGATGAGATTTACGACAAGTTGATAAGCAGTAACCGCTCAAGCAGTATGTACACAACATAGCGTTAAAGATCGCTGGTGACACCTCGCCGTGAGCGTGGATGCCTGCCGCGTCCAGGTTTGGGATCTGGCCGCCCTGCGTCAGCAATTGCGCGAATTAGGCCTCGACTGGGCGCCGGAATGAATACGCCCCTTGGCAGGAGTTTCAGTTATGCGATGATTGAGCTGCCGTCACCCCATTTTCCCTTGCTCTCTTTGAATGAAAATTCAGTGTTGTCGCGGCGTACCTTAAATCGGACTTAGCAGTCGCTCGCTTTCTTCACCAAATCCTGCCAACCATCAAATTTTCAACTTGCGCCAGCAGAAACCTCGGCCAGTGGGATTATGCTCTGCCGCTAACGGGAGCCGGAGCACTAATTCTCTTCGGACTGTGTAAAAATGATTAATAGTGATGTGTCCAAGGCGCGCGCATCATCAAGATTCTTTTGCAAAAGGCATACTACGCGGTCATTTCCCACCAGCGCCGCCCAGTCCCTAGGCAGGCATAGGAAGCTACTGGAGCGTCACCCGCATGGAAACGGACAAGATGCTGAGTCAAGCACATGGCCACGTATCGCTACTTCTCCTTCGATCTCGCCCGCTGGCTCGCGGCGCGCCACCGCGGCCGGGTCGCGATCGAATGGGGCGTGCCCCGGTCCGAGGAGCGGATGCGCGCGACCTGGCCGTCCTTCCTGCCGCTCCTCGAAGAGGAGGCCCTCGCCGACGCGAACGTCCCGTACGACACATGGCTCGACGCGGGAGCGGCCGGCCGAACGCCGGACGCCGCCTGGCTGCTCGACCGCTATGACCGCCTGCCGTTCTCGCCGCCGGAGCGCGCCGAGCGCTGGGATGCGCTGGGCGTCTCCGTCGCATGGGACCTTGGCGTCTCGCGCGCCTCGCGCACGCTCATGCGCCGGCCGGGCCCGGCGCGATTTCTTCACGAGCAGCCGCTCCTCGCGCGCCGCGATGTCTCGCTCGCGCGCGTCTTCGCGGAGCCACGGCTTGCGATTCGCCGTCTTTCACGGAAGGAGGGCTGCCGCGTTTGCGACATGGTGCGCGAGGCCACCGCCGCGCGCTACCGCGAGTTCTACACGTTCACGTACGCCGACCCGTCCGCGGCGCTGGCGGCCCGCCCGGGACGCGGCGTCGAGATCTTCCTCCTCGGCGTCGAGCCCGCGCGCCGGCTGCCGCTGCGTTCGTCGTATGGCGGGTTCGTCGTGAAGAACGGCGTGCCGATCGGCTACATCGAGGGCCTCGCGTTCCTCGAACGGCTCGAGATCGGCTTCAACCTCTATTACGCCTTTCGCGAAGGGGAGTCGGCGTGGATCTACGCGCAGGTGATGAAGCTTCACGCGAGGCGCTCGGCGTGACGTCCTTCTCGATCGACCCTTACCAGCTCGGGTTCGAGAACGAAGAGGCCATTTCGTCCGGCGCCTTCTGGTTCTACCGCAAGCTCGGCTTTCGGCCGACCGACCGGGGAGTCGCGCGGCTCGTGGCGCGGGAAGAGGAGCGGCTCGTGGCGGACCCGGACTATCGCACGCCGCCGCGACTCCTGCGGCGCCTCGTGACGCACAATCTGCTCTACGAAGTGCCGGGCACGCCGTCCGGCGAGTGGGACCGGTTTCACATCCGCAACGTCGGCCTCCGGGTCAACCGGCGCATGGCCCGGCGGTTCGGCGGAAGCGCCGAGGCGATCCGTACGGCGGCGGCGCGCCGCGCGGCGAACGCGCTCGGACTGCGGCCCGCGAGGCTCGCGCCGCCCGAGCGGCGGGCGTTCGATTCCTTCGCGCTGGTCCTCGACGAGATCCCCGATCTCGCGCGGTGGACCCCGGCGGAGCGCCGGGGCATTCTCGAGATCGTGCGCGCCAAGGCCGGCGGCCCCGAGCGCCGGTACCTGCGCCTCCTCCAGGGGCATGCGCGTTTGCGCGCGGCGCTCATCGCTCTCGGGTCCGGCCGGAGCGCGCGCCGGCCATGAGCGCCCGCGCGGCGCCAGCGGACGCCGGAGCGGCGTGGGCGCCGCTCGTCCATCCGCTCTTCCGCGCGCTCTGGATCGCATCGCTCGTCTCGAACGTCGGGACCTGGATGCAGGACATCGGCGAAGCGTGGCTGATGACGTCGCTGACGCCGTCGCCGGCGCTCGTTTCGCTCCTGCGCGCGGCGGAGTTCGGCGCCATCTTCCTGCTCGCGCTGCCGGCCGGGGCCCTGGCGGACGTGCTCGACCGGCGGCGCCTGCTGCTGACGACCCAGCTCTGGATGCTCACCGTCGCCGCGCTCCTCGGCGCGGCCACGCTCGCGGGACGCGCGACGCCCGGCGTGCTGATCCTCGCGGGATTCGGGCTCGGGGTCGGCAGCGCATTGACGTCGCCCGCCTGGCAGGCGGTGATTCCCGAGGTGGTGCCGCGCGCGCAGCTCGCGCCGGCGATCACACTGAACGGGGTCGGCTTCAACATCGCGCGGGCGCTCGGGCCGGCGGCCGGGGGAGCCCTCGTCGCGGCGATCGGCCCGGGCGGGGTCTTCGTGCTGAACGCCGTCTCATTTCTCGCGGTGGTCCTCGTGCTCTGGCGATGGAAGCGCCCGGCGGAAAAGAGCGTCCTTCCGGCCGAGCGCGTCGCGGCGGCGATCCGCACCGGCATTCGGTACGTGCGCTGGGCGCCGCAGCTCCACGGCGTGCTGATCCAGGCGTTCGCGTTCCTCTTCTCGGCGATCGCCGTCTTCGCGCTCCTTCCGGTGCTGGCGCGCCACGAGATGCACCTTTCGGCGTTCGGCTTCGGGTCGCTCGTCGGCTGCTTCGGCACCGGCGCCGTGGCGGCCGCCGGGGTGCTGCCGTGGATCCGCGCGCGCTTTTCGTCCGCCGCGATCATCACGACCCTCTCCATGGCCTATGCCGTCGGTCTCGCGGTGACGGGCATCTCGCGGGCGTTCCCGCTCGTCGCCGCGGCGATGTTCGTGTGCGGGATCGCCTGGCTGACGAATCTCTCGACCTTTCAGGTCATCACGCAGACGTCCGTCCCGCAGTGGGTCCGGGGGAGGGCGCTCGCCGTCTACCTCCTGACCACCTCCGGCGCGATGGCCTCCGGAGCGTCGGTCTGGGGCTTCGTCGCCACGCACGGCGGGATCACCGCCGCCTTCGTTGCCGCCGGCGCCGCGCTCGCCGTGGCGATGCTCGCGGCCGCGCGCCGCTTTCCGCTCTCGGCGGGAAGCGCGGAGCTCGTCGAGGCCGCCGAGAGTCCCTGGCCCATGCCGGAGGTTCCGGCCGGCCTCGACACCGCGCGCGGGCCGGTCCTCGTGTCCATCGAGTACCGCGTGCAGCCGGGCCGCGAAGGGGAGTTCCGGGCGGCCATGGACGCGGTCGCTCCGGGCCGGCGCCGCAGCGGCGCCTTCCGCTGGGGGCTTTTCCAGGACACGTCGGACCCGACGCGGTTCGTCGAGCACTTCCTCGTCGAGTCGTGGGCGGAGCATCTGCGCCAGCACAGCCGGGGGACCCAGGCGGACCGGGCCTCCGAGACGCACGCCCGCGAATTCCTCGTGCCGGGGTCGCGCGCTTCGGTCACCCACGCCCTGGCCGAGCGCGGGAGCCGCTGAGACGGCGTCCGATCAGGCGGCCGCGTTTCGCGCGGCGACGAATTCAGAGCGCCGCGTTCTGCGCGGCGACGATCTCCGCCAGGATCGCGAGCGCGATCTCCTCGGGGGCGCGTCCGCCGAGCGGGAGCCCGATCGGCGCGTGGAGACGTCCGAGCTGCTCCTCGGTGATCCCCGCCTCGATCAGTCGCCGGCGCCGCTTCTCTTGGGTCCGCTTGCTCCCGAGCGCACCGACGTAGAAGGCGGACGAGGGCAGCGCGGCGATCAACGCCGGGTCGTCGAGCTTCGGATCGTGCGAGAGAACCGCCACGGCGGTCGAGGCGTTGAGGCCGAGGCCCTCGAGGGCCTTCGCGGGCCATTCGATCGCGAGCTTGTCCGCGGCGGGGAACCGCTCGGCGTTGCCGAATGCCGTGCGCGGATCCACGACGACCGTTCGGAAGCCGAGCGTCCTGGCGAGCTCCGTCAAGGCGATCGCGATGTGCACGCCGCCCACGATGACGAGCGTCGGCGCCGGCCGGATCGCCTCGACGAAGAGCTCGCAGGCCTCGCCCGCCTGCGACGTCGCCTCGACGCGCCGCGTGCGCGCCTCGGCGATGGCCGCGTCGGCCGCGGCGTCGAGCGCGGGATCGATCGCTCCCGACGGTGCGGCTCCTTCGACCCGCAGCCGCGTGCGGCCGAGGAGATTCTCCGGTCCGCGGACGACGGTGGCCGAGACGGCCAGGCGTTCCGCGTCGAGCGCGCGCGCCTGCGCTTCGAAGACCGCGGGGTCGAGCGGCGCGACGAAGATCTGGATCGTGCCGCCACACGCGAGACCGACCTCCCACGCGCGCTCGTCGGTGACGCCGAAGGAGAGGAGGCGCGGCGTCTCCGCCGCAAGCACCTGCCGCCCCGCCTCGACGACGGCGCCCTCGACGCAGCCGCCCGAAACCGAGCCCGAAACGCCGCCGTCCGGCGTCAACGCCATCTTCGCGCCGACGACGCGGGGCGCCGAGCCCCAAGTGTCGACGACCGTCGCGAGCGCCACGGGCCGGCCCTCGGTCCACCACCGTCGCACGTCCGCGAGTACCTCGCGCATCTTCAGAAGGCCCTTCGGGGGAGTCTATCGCCGGGGTCGCTCGGCGTTCGCGTCGTCGCGTCGCCGGACGTCGAAGCGCGCGGGACCTAGTAGCCGACGAGCGCCCTCGCCGCCCGGCAGACCTTGTCGGCGTTCGGGAGGAAGCATCTCCTCGAGCGGCGGCGAGAACGGGACCGGCGTGTCGGGCGCGGTGACACGAACGACCGGCGCGTCCAGGGCTTCGAAGCAGCGCTCCGCGAGGACGGCGGCGACTTCGGCTCCGATGCCTCCGGTGCGCGTGGCCTCGTGGAGGACGATGGCCTTGTTCGTCTTGCCGACGGATTCGAGGATCGTCTCCTCGTCGAGGGGGAAGAGCGTGCGCAGGTCCACGACCTCCGCGTCGATGCCCTCCGACTTCGAGCGTCGCCGCGGCGTCGAGCGCCGTCCAGACCATCGCGCCGTAGGTCAGGATCGAGAGGTCGCGCCCTGCGCGGCGCACCGCCGCCTTGCCGATCGGGACGATCGTGGTCGCCTTCGGGCAGGACGTTCGCGCACGCGGCGGTAGAGGTACTTGTGCTCGAAGAAGAGGACGGGATCGTCGTCGCGGATCGCCGCCTTGATGCAGCCCCTTGGCGTCGTGACGCCGTCGCCGGCTGGACGATCTTCAATCCCGGCGTGTGGGCGAAGTACGCCTCGGGGTTCTGCGAGTGGAACGGGCCGCCGTGCACGCCGCCGCCGGACGGGCCGCGCACGACGAGCGGCACGCCGACGCCGGTGCGGTAGCGCGACTTCGCGGCGAAGTTGGTGATCATGTCGAAGGCGCAGGAGATGAAGTCGGCGAACTGCATCTCGGCGATCGGACGCATCCCCATCATCGCCGCGCCGACCGCGGCGCCGACGATCGCCGTCTCGGACAGCGGGGTGTCCATGACCCGCTCCTCGCCGAACCGCGCGAGCAGCCCGTCCGTCACCTTGAAGGCGCCGCCGTAGACGCCGATGTCCTCGCCGAGCACGAACACGCGCTGGTCGCGCTCCATCTCCTCGAAGATGCCCTCGCGGATCGCCTCGACGTACGTCGTGTCGACGGCCGGGAGCGACGCGGCGTCACGAGCGCCGTCCGCACGACGGCGACGTCCGACGGCGTGCGCCGCGCTTCCGCGTAGACGCCCTCGAGCGCGCGACTCCGGAGCGGGGTAGGGGTCGCGTCGGCGAGCGTCGGCGTCGCGCTCGACGCCGGCCGAGATTTCGCGGTCGATCGTCGGCGAGCTCCTCGCGGCTCGGCGATCCCGCGACTCCTGGAGCGACGCGCGCGTACGCTCGATCGGGTCGCGCCGGATCCACGCCTCGAGCTCCTGCTTCGGGACGTACTCCTGGTCGTCGTGCTCCGCGTGCCCCTTCATGCGGTAGGTCATCGCCTCGACGAGCGGTCGGCCCTTCGCCGGCCCGCGCGCGTTCGACGGCGCGGCCGGCACGCGTCGTAGCACCGCGAGCACGTCGTTGCCGTCCACCGACTCGCCCGGAATGCCGTAGGCGACGCGCGGTCGGCCAGGCTGCGCGCCGCCGTCTGCTTGCCGGAACGGCGTCGAGTAGGCCCAGCCGTTGTTCTCGGCGACGACGACGAGCGGAAGCTTCTGCACGCCGGCGAGAGTTCATGCCCTCGTGGAACGGCGCCGGTCGAGGTCCCGCCGTCGCCGATGTAGGTCATCGCGACGAGCGTCCTCTTCTGCATGCGCGCGGCGAGCGCGATGCCGGCCATCACGGGGACGAGCGCGCCGAGCATCGAGATCGCCGAGACCACTCCCTGCTCCGGGGTGCCGAGATGGAGGTTGCCGTCCTTGCCGCCGGACGGCGCCGTCGCCTTGCCCATGTGCTGCGCGAAGATCGTCGCGCGGCGTGAAGCCCATCACGAGCACCGAGCCGAGGTTCCGGATGAGCGGCCCGAGCACGTCGCCCTTCGACAGCGCGAAGGCGCTTCCGACGGACGTCGCCTCCTGGCCGAGGCAGCGGTAGAGGCCGCCGACGACCTTGCCCTGCCGGTAGAGGTGGACGAGCTTCTCCTCCGTCAGGCGCGTCGTGCGCATGTACCGGTACAGCGCGATTCTCTGTTCGGCCGTCAGTTCCGGCATGCGAGTCGCTCCGGATTATACGGGCGCGGCCGAGCACCGGACGATGCTGGCGCCGTGAAAGGTTCTCGCCGCGCTTCGGGCGTTGCGTGCTCGACCATCCCGGGACGGCCCAGCGCGCAGGGCTGGGAGCCGGCGTGACGGCGACGGGCCTCCGGCGTTCGGGAACGGAGTCGCGGAACGGGAGACGGGCGACGGCGGGTCCTCAGGGCTCGATCTGCTGCGCCAGGAGTTCTCGGTACCGAGGTCCTTGATCTGCTGGATCTGGGCCTCGAGCCAGTCGATGTGCTCCTCCTCCGAGATCAGGATCCTCTCGAACGAGCGCCCTCGATCCGTTGTCCTTCTTGTCCGCGGCGAGGACGATGCCGTGGTTCAAGCGTTTCGACCGCGTCGAGCTCGAGGCGTGGTCCACGCGCATCATGTCGGGCACGGTCTTCCCGACGTTGATCTTCATGTACTTCTGCATGTTCGGGACGCCTTCGAAGTACAGGATCCGATCGATCGCCTCCTGGGCATGCTTCATCTCGCCGATCGACTCCTTTTCGGTGTGTTCCGCCAGGCGCATATACCGCCAGTTGCGGAGCATGCGCGCGTGGATGAAGTACTGGTTGATCGCGGTGAGCTCCGCGGACAGGACCTCCTGCAGAACCTTGAGAATCTCGGCGTCGCCCTTCATGCCACCTCCCGGCTTCGAGCCGGCGGGCATCCTACCGCCCCCCGGGCAGGCGTGGTAGAATTCCTCCATGAGCGAAAAGGATCCCTGGTTCCCGAGAGCGCTGGCCGCGGGCCGGCAGCGCTGGCGCGAGGCCTCGCGACGGAGCCTTCGAGAAGATGCCGTCATGGAAGAAGGACTTCACGACGGTCTCCGGCGCGGACGGTCGAGCCGCTCGCCGGCCCCGACACGCTCGCGGGCTTCGACCCCGAGCGCGACCTCGGCTGGCCGGGCGAGTATCCCGTACACGCGCGGCGTCCAGCCCACGATGTACCGCGGCAAGCTCTGGACGATGCGCCAGTTCGCCGGCTTCGGCACGCGCGAAGCAGACGAACGAGCGCTTCAAGCTACCTGCTCGCGCACGGCCAGACGGGCCTCTCGACGGCCTTCCACCTGCCGACGCTCTACGGCTACGACTCCGACCACGCGATGGCCGCGCGGCGAGGTCGGGAAGTGCGGCGTCGCGATCGACACGCTGCGCGACATGGAGGCGCTCTTCGACGGCATCGACCTCGGCGCGCGTCACGACGTCGATGACGATCAACTCGACGGCGCCGATCGCGCTCGCGATGTATCTCGCGGTCGCCGAGAAGCACGGGACGCCGTGGACGAAGGTCGGCGGGACGCTCCAGAACGACATCCTCAAGGAATACATCGCGCAGAAGGAGTACATCTTCCCGCCGCGCCCCTCGATGCGGCTCGTCACGGACCAGTTCGCGTTCTGCGCGAAGCACGTCCCGAAGTGGAACACGATCTCGATCTCCGGCTACCACATCCGCGAGGCCGGCTCGACGGCGCTGCAGGAGCTCGCGTTCACGCTGCGCGACGGCATCGAGTACGTGCAAGTACGGCATCGACGCGGGACTCGACGTCGACGACTTCGCGCCGCGCCTCTCGTTCTTCTTCAACTCGCACAACGACTTCTTCGAGGAGATCGCGAAGTTCCGCGCGGCGCGCCGCATCTGGGCGAAGATCGATGCGCGAGCGCTACGGCGCGAAGGACCCGCGCTCCTGGATGTGCGCTTCCACACGCAGACGGCCGGCTGCTCGCTCACGGCGCAGCAGCCGTACAACAACGTCGTGCGCACGTCGCGATCCAGGCGCTCGCCGGCGTGCTCGGCGGCACGAACTCGCTCCACACGAACTCGCTCGACGAGACGCTCGCGCTCCCGACGGACTTCGCCGTGAAGATCGCGCTGCGCACGCAGCAGGTCATCGCGCACGAGACGGGCGTCGCCAACACGATCGATCCGCTCGGCGGCTCGTACTTCGTCGAGGAGCTGACGACCGGATGGAGCGCGGCTGCTTCGACTACTTCCGGCGCATCGACGCGCTTCGGCGGCATGGTCGAGGCGATCGAGGCCGGCTTCCCGCAGCGCGAGATCATGGACGCGGCGTATCGCTTACCAGCGCGCGGTCGACGCGAAGGAGAAGATCGTCGTCGGCGTCAACGAGTTCACGGGTCGACGGAGGACGAGGAGCCGATCGAGACCCTCTACATCGACGAGACGGTCGAGGCCGAGCAGAAGCGGGCGCTCGCGGAGGTCCGGCGGACGCGCGACGGCAGGGCGGCGACTGTCGGACGCTCGCGGACCTCAAGGCGGCCTGCGCCGAACGGAGCGAACGTGATGCCGCCGCTCGTCGAGGCCGTCAAGACCTACGCGACGGTCGGCGAGATCTCCGACGTCATGCGCGAGGTCTTCGCGACGTACGAGGAGCCGGCGGTCTACTGACGCGGGCTCCGCAAGCCGTGCGACCCCGGAGGTCCGCATGTCGCGACTCGGAGACGATCGCGCGTCGGCTCGGATGGCGCGTCGCTGGACGAGCACGTCCGGTGCGAGAACCTCCACGACCTGGACGCGGTGATGGCGACGTTCGGCGCGTCCGCGCGGTACGACGACGAACCCTGGAGCGACCATCGCGTCGGCCGAGACGCCGTGCGAGCGTACTACGCCGAGCGCTGCGGGCGATGCCCGATCTCGAGATCGACGTGCACGCCGCTCGCGGGTCCGAGAGCGTCGGTGCTCGAAGTCGTCATCCGCGGGACGCATCGGGGCCCGTGGCGCGGCCTGCCCGCGACGGGAGCGACCGACTCGAAACTTCCACTCGCGGCGATCGATCGACCGTCGCCGGCACGCGCGAGCTGGTCAAATCGCGCGGCGGCGCTCGCGCACTCGGTACGATCGCTCGGAGTCGAGCGCTCGCGCGGTCACGCCGATCACCGTGCGCGTCCGCCTTCCCGCGCCGAGCGAGCCGTCGGGTCGACATCGCCGGCAGACGGCTGACTCCGCGCAGGCGCGCCGCGCCGTCTCGCGGACGTACGGCGCACCGCCGCGATCGCTGAGAGGCCGCGACTTGGCGGGCCGGACGACGGCCCGCCCGCTGCTGTCTCCGGCGGCGTGAGAAAATCAGCCGATGGCGTGAGCGCGACGACTCCCGTTCGCCTCGATCGAGGAAGGCCGCGACGAGATCTTCGCGGCCGGGAAGTTCGTCGTCGTCGTGGACGACGAGGACCGGGAGAACGAGGGCGACCTCGTCCTCGCGGCCGAGAAGCGTCACGCCCGAGGCGATCAACTTCATGGCGCGCGAGGGGCGCGGCCTGATCTGCCTCGCGCTGACCGAGGAGCGCTGCGACGAGCTCGGGCTGCCGCCGATGGTCGAGGAGAACACCTCGAACTTCGGCACCGCGTTCACGGTCTCGATCGAGGCGCGCGGCCGGACGACGACCGGCATCTCGGCCGCGGACCGCGCCGCGACGGTCCTCACGGCGATCGATCCGAAGACGCGCCCGTCGGATCTGCTGCGTCCGGGCCACATGTTCCCGCTGCGCGCGCAGACCGGCGGCGTGCTGAAGCGCGCCGGCCAGACCGAGGCCTCGGTGGATCTCTGCCGCATCGCGGGCCTGACTCCCGCCGGCGGTCATCTGCGAGATCATGAACGAGGACGGCACGATGGCGCGCGTCCCGGACCTGGCGCGCGTTCTGCGAGCGGCACGGCCTGCAGATGGTCACGGTCGCCGACCTCATCCGCCACCGGATGGCGCACGAGCGGCTCGTGCAGCGGATCGCCTCGCCGCACCTGCCGACGCAGTTCGGCGAGTTCCGGCTCCTCGCCTACCGCAGCGACGTCACCCACGAGGAGCACGTCGCGCTCGTCCTCGGCGAGATCCAGGAGGACGAGCCGGTGCTCGTGCGCGTGCACTCGCAGTGCCTGACGGGCGACGTCTTCGGATCGGCGCGCTGCGACTGCGGCGACGCAGCTCGCGCTCGCGATGGAGAAGATCCGCGAGGCCGGCAAGGGCGTCTTCCTCTACCTCCTCCAGGAAGGGCGCGGGCATCGGCCTCGTCAACAAGCTGCGGGCCTACGAGCTCCAGGACGAGGGGCACGACACCGTCTCCGCCAACGAGAAGCTCGGCTTCCCGCCGGACATCCGCAACTACGGCGTCGGGAGCCAGATCCTGCGCGACCTCGGCGTGCGGAAGATGCGCCTCATGACGAACAACCCCTCCAAGTACGTCGCCATCGGCGGCTACGGCCTCGAGATCGTCGAGCGCGTGCCGCTCGAGATCGAGCCCGACGGACCGCTCGCGCAAGTACCTCGAGGCGAAGAAGAACAAGATGGGGCATCTGCTGAAGCTGGTCTGACCGGCCGGCTTCCGGTTCGCGCGCCGCTCGGCGCGCTACTGCGCATATCCTCCGCGCAATCAGAAGGAGGAAATTCATGGCAGCCAAGAACGTTCGAGGTCCTTCCCTCCGGGTGGCGGAGGCGGCCAGGGCCTGCGCCGCGCCGTCATCGCGCTGATCGTCTCTTCGTCGTGCTCGTGGTCGGAGCGCCCATCACGGTCGTCCCGGCCGGGCACGTCGGCGTCAAGGACTTCTTCGGGAGCGTCTCGTCGAACGCGTCCTCCCGCCGGGCGTCCACCTCGTCATTCCGTTCACGCACGTCGTACAAGATGTCGATCCAGACGCAGGAGCTGAAGGAGACAGGCCGAGGTGCCCTCGAAGGAGGGCCTGATGATGGATCTCGAGGGCGTCGCTCCTCTATCGCCTCGACCCGGCCAAGGCGGCGCGACGTCTACAAGACGGTCGGGATCAATTACGCCGAGGTCGATCGTCGTGCCGCAGATCCGCTCGGCGATCCGCGAGATCACGGCGTCCTACGACGCGAAGGCTCTCTATTCCTCGGAGCGCGAGCAGATCGCGCGCGAGACGTTCGAGTTGACTTCCAGAAGATGTCGGGCGGCCGCGGCGTCATCGTCGAAGCCGGTGCTGCTGCGCAAGATCGGCCTGCCGCCATCGTCGCCAACGCGATCCAGGAGAAGTTGAAGCGGGAGCAGGAATCCGAACAGATGAAGTTCGTCCTGCCGAAGGAGCAGCAGGAGGCCGAGCGAAAGCGGATCGAGGCGCAGGGCATCGCGGACTTCCAGAAGATCGTGGCTGCAGGGCATCCGCGCGCAGCTGCTCGAGTGGAAGGGCATCGAAGCGACGGAGAAGCTGGCGACGAGTCCCGAACGCGAAGGTCGTCGTCGTCGGCAACCCGAAGTCCGGACTGCCGATCATCCTCGGAGGCGGGTCGAACTGATCGCGCCGCCCCGTCTGGCTTCGCTTGGGGATTTCGGCCTCGGCCCTCCCAGCGAGCGAAGCCCGAGCGACGGAGCTACGATCGCGGTGACATGAAGATCCCGATGCCGGCCGCGGTGCTGGCCGGCGGGCAGTCGCGCCGCATGGGGCGGCCGAAGGCCGCGCTGCCCTGGGGCGCCGGCACGCTCGCCGAGCACCAGACGGGCCGGCTCGCGCGGGCTCTTCGAGGAGGTCTGGCTCGTGGTCAAACGGGAGCCCGAATGGCCGGCCGGCCCGGCGCGTGTCCTGCTCGACGAGGACGCCGAGGCCGCGGCGATCTCATGGACTGCGCCGCGCGCTTCGCGAGGCGTCGGACCGTGTCTTCGTGCTGGCGGTGGATCTCCCGGCCCTCGCGGACGCCGTCATCCGCGAGATCGCCCGCCGTGGCATCGCGACCGCGCGCGCGGCGGTCGTGCCCGAGGCGGACGGCCGTCTGCAGCCGCTCGGGGCGGTCTGGCGGCGGGAAGCGCTCGCCGAGCTCGACCGCCGCCTGGCGCGAGGAGAGCGTTCGCTCCAAGGATCTGGCCGAAGCCGTCGGCGCGGAGATCCTGCCGGAGTCGGACTGGCGAGCTTTCGATCCGTCCGGCAACTCCTTCCTCAACGCGAACACGTTGCAGGAGTACGTTCAGATGCGGGAGCGGGCGTGAGCGAGAGCGACGCGAAAGGCAAGACCCCGCGGCGCCCGCGCCGACCCCGGGTCGCGCGGCCCCACCGCGGAACGCAGCTCCATCTCGACGCGCGCGGGCGCGCCCGCATGGTGGACGTCGGCGCCAAGGCCACGACCGCGCGCCGCGCCGTCGCGCGGGGGCGCGTGCGCCTCGAACGCCGCCGGCGTTCGCGGCGCTTTCGGAAGGGCGGCTGTCGAAGGGCGACGCGCTCGCCGTGGCGCGGCTGGCGGGAATTCTCGCGGCGAAGAAGACGTCCGAGCTCGTGCCGCTGGCGCATCCGATCGTGCTCGACGCGGTGGTCGTGGACTGCGCGCTCGACGCGGCGCATCGCGAGGTCGTGGTCACGGCGACGGCCTCGACCAACGCGCGCACGGGCGTCGAGATGGAGGCGCTGACCGCCGTCGCCGGCGCCTGCCTCGCGATCTACGACATGGCCAAGGCGCTCGACCGCGGCGATCGAGATCCGCGAGATCGTGCTCCTCGAGAAGACGGGCGGGCGCTCGGGCCGCTATCGGAGGTCGCCGGCGCCCGGTCCATAATCAGGCATGATCCGGGTCGCGGTCCTGACGGTCTCGGACGGCGTCGCCGTCCGGCGCGCGCAAGGACGAGGGCGGCCCGTCCTGCGAGGAGACCCTGAAGAAGTCCGGGATCGAGCACCGCGTCGTCTCCGCGAGGTGCTGCCCGACGAGCCCAAGCAGGTGGCGCGCGCCATCCGCGTGCGCGCCGACGCGGGGGAGGCCGACCTGATCCTGCTGACGGGCGGCACGGGCGTCGCGCCGCGCGACCGGACGCCGGAGGGCGTGCGCGAGGCGATCGACTTCGAGGTGCCGGGGCTCGCGGAGAAGATGCGATTCGAGACCTCGCGCGGCTTTTCCGCGGCGTATCTCTCGCGCCAGGTCGCCGGCGTGCGGAAGAAGTGTCTCGTCGTGTCCCTGCCGGGATCGCCCCGGGGCGCGGCGGACTGCCTCGCGGCGATCCTCGCCCTCGTGCCCCACGCGATCGCCCTCATCCAGGGGGAGAAGGCGGAACACCCGCCCCGCGGTTCGCGCACGTGACGCGGCGTTCGGTCGCGGTGCGGCCCGGCATCGACGGACTGCTGGCGGATCCCTCTCCGATCGCGGGTCGGGCGATCGGCCTCGTCACGAACCCCTCGGGCGTCACGGCGCGCGGCGTGCCTTCGTGGAAGGCGCTCGCGGACTCCGGCGCGGCGCGGCTCGTCCGCCTCTTCGGGCCGGAGCACGGCGTGGACGGCGGCGCAATCTACATGGAGTCGGTCGGGGATGCCGTGCATCCTCCGACGGGCCTGCCGGTCGTGTCGCTGTACGGCGACCGGCTCGAAAGCCTGCGCCCGAAGCCGGAGCATCTCGCGGGTCTCGACGCGCTCGTCTTCGACGTGCAGGACGTCGGCGCGCGCTACTACACGTTCGTGTGGACGATGCTTCTCGCGATGGAGGCGTGCGCCGCCGCCGGCGTGCGGTTCGTCGTGTGCGACCGCCCGAATCCCATCGGCGCGGCGGCCGAGGGCGCGCCGCAGGAGCCCGGCATGCTCTCGTTCGTCGGCCTGCATCCCATCGCGGTCCGCCACGGCGATGACCGCGGGAGAGCTCGCGCAATTGTTCTCCGCGGAGCGGCGGATCGACGTGGATCTGCAGGTCATCCCCGCGGCCGGCTGGGCGCGCAACGTGCCGTTCGCCGCGACCGGCCTGCCGTGGGTCTCGCCCTCGCCGAACATCCCCGCGCCGCGCACGGCCGCGGTTTACCCGGGCATGTGCCTCCTCGAGGGAACGAATCTCTCGGAAGGGCGCGGGACGACGCGCCCCTTCGAGCTCTTTGGCGCGCCCTGGCTCCCGGCAGGCCCGTTCGCCGACGCCCTCAACGCCGCGGGCCTGCCGGGCGCGCGCTTTCTGCCGACGCACTTCCGTCCGATGTTCGACAAGCACGCGGGCGCGATCTGCGGCGGGGCGCTGCTCGAGGTGACCGATAGGGGCGCCTTCCGCTCCTTCGAGACGGGGCTTCGGGTGGTCGAGATCGCGCGCCGGGCAGCGCCGCGCGAATTCCGCTGGCGAACCGAGCCTTACGAATTCGACCCGCGTCCGGCGATCGATCTTCTGACGGGCTCGCCGCGATTCCGCGAGCTCGTGGACGCGGGCGAAGATCTCGCGCCGGAGATCCTCCGCCACGCCGCGGGGGGCGAAGCGTTTCTCGCCCGTCGCGAGCCCTTCCTCCTCTATCCGGACCGGCGGCCGGCGGCCGTCGCGTTCGTCGGACCGCACAACTCGGGCAAGACGACTCTCCTCGTGGATCTCGTGCCGCGTCTCGCCGCGCGCGGTCTCGCCGTCGGGACGCTCAAGCACTCCTCGCGCGACGCCGCGGACGACGTCGAGGGCAAGGATTCGCAGCGCCACGCCGGCGCCGGGGCGCGCGTGGCCGGATTCGTCACGCCGGACCGGACGACCTCGCGGCGATTCGGCGCGGAAGAGCCGTTCGACGATCTGCTGTCGCGCGAATTCTCCTCCTGCGATCTGGTGCTCGTCGAGGGGTACAAGGACCTGCCGCTTCCGAAGATCGAGGTCCGGCGCCGCGCGATTGGCGGGCCGCCGGTCGCGCATCCGCTCGCGCGCGTCTCGGATGTCCCGGGCACGGACGGCGTGCCGACGATCTCGTTCGAGGATCGGGAAGCCATCGTGGAGACTGTGCTGCGAGTTTCCGGGCTCTTCCGCGCGCGTCGTTGAAGCGTTGAAGCTCGTCGTCTTCGATCTCGACGGCACGCTGATCGACGGCTACGCGGCGATCGGCGACGCGCTCGCGTACGCGATGACGCGGCTCGGCCTCCCGGCGCCGGAACCGGCGCGGGTGCGCGCGCATGGTGGGACACGGGCTCGAGCGTCTGCTCGAGCAGGCGGCGGGACCGGAGCGGGCGGCCGAGGGCGTGCGACTCTTCCGGCAGCGCTATCCGGAGGTCGCCGTCGAGAAGTCGCATCTGCTGCCCGGAGTGCTCGACGTCCTGCAGGCGCTCGAAGCGCGGGGCCTGGCGCTCGCCGTCGCGTCGAACAAGCCGGCCGCGTTCTCGCGTCTGATTCTCGAGGCGAAAGGCGCGTCCCGTTTCTTCCAGTGCGATCGAGGGCCCGGGCCCGGAGATGCCCGCGAAGCCGGATCCGGCGATGCTCGTGTCCGCCATGCGGCGCGCCGGCGCCGACACGGCCGCGACGCTCGCCGTCGGGGACATGGAAGTGGACGCGGAGTTCGCGCGCGCGGCGGGATGCCGCGTCGTGCTCGTGCCGACGGGCTCGCGCACGCGCGACGAGCTCGAGGCCGTGGACGCCGACGCACTGCTCGACGATCTGCGGCAGCTGCCGGCGTGGATCGCAGACGCCGGTTAGGATCGTCGCTCGCCATGAGCCGGATCGTCGTCGCCGAGGGCTCGCGGAGAGCGGCCTCGCGCGCCTGCGCGCGGCCGGACACGAGGTCGTGGACCGCACGGGCGCGCCGCGCGAGAAGCTTCTCGCGGAGCTGCGCCGAGGCGGAGGCGCTTCTCGTCCGCAGCGCACGAAGGTCGACGCGGAGCTCCTCGCCGCGGCGCCGCGGCTCCAGGTCGTGGCGCGCGCCGGCGTGGGGGTGGACAACGTGGATGTGCCGGCCGCCACGGCCCGCGGCGTCCTCGTGGTCAACGCGCCGACGGCCAACGTCGTCTCGGCCGTCGAGCACACGTTCGCGCTCCTCCTCGCGCTGCTGCGGAAGATTCCGGCGGCCGCCGCTTCGATGGCGGCGGGCAAGTGGGAGAAGTCGAAGTTCCTGGGCACGGAGCTCGCCGGCAAGACGCTCGGAATCGTCGGGCTCGGGCAGGTCGGCTCGCGCGTCGCGGTCCGCGCGCGAGCCTTCGAGGCGAAGGTGCTCGGCCACGATCCGTTTCTCGCCGAGGGGCGCGCCCGGGAGATGGGCGTTCCGCTCGTGGATCTCGCCGAGGCTTCTCGCCGAATCGGACATCGTGACCCTGCACGCGACCGCCGGCGAGACGGGGCGGCCGCTCCTCGGGCGCGCGGAGCTCGCGTCGATGAAGAAAGGCGCGATCCTGGTCAACGTCGCGCGGGGCAGCCTCGTCGACCGCGAGGCGCCTGCGCGAGGCGCTCGCGTCGGGTCATCTGTCGGGCGCGGCGCTCGACGTCTTCGATCCGGAGCCGCCCGGCCGCCGGACGACCCGCTGCCGAAGCTGCCGAACGTCGTCGCGTCGCCGCACCTCGGCGCTTCGACGGTCGAGGCGCAGGAGCGCGTCGCCCTGCAGACGGTCGAGGCGCTCCTCGAAGCGCTGTCCGGCGCCTCGTACGTGCCCGCGGTCAACCTGCCGTTTCGCGGTCCCGGCCGACCCGACCGGCGCCGCCGCGTGGATGCGTCTGGCGGAGCGGACGGCGCGGTTTCTCGGCGCGCTCGCGGGCGGCGCGACTCCGGTCCGTGCGGCGTCGAGACGTGGGGCCTGCCGGAGGACCTCCTGCGGCCCGTCGCGGTCGCGGCGGTCAAGGGAGCGCTCGCCGGGCCACGATCGCCGGAGTCCGTCAACTACGTCAACGCCCTCCACGTCGCCCACGATCGCGGGCTCTCCGTCTCGGAGACGCGGCACGAAGGATCCGGGCCACTACGCCCGCTCGATCCGCGTGACGCTTTCGGGCGACGCCGGCCGGCCCGCGCGCCGACGCGACGCTCTTCTCGGGCCGCGACGCGCGCGTCGTCGCCGTGGACGGTCTTCCGCTCGAGTTCCGGCCGGAGGGAACGGTCGTCTTCCTGCGCAATCGCGACGTGCCGGGAGTCGTCGGGCAGCGTCGGCTCGATCCTCGGCGAGGGCGGCGTCAACATCGCGAACTTCTCGCTCGCCCGCGGCGAGGGCGATCGCGCGGCGGCCGTGATCGCAGTGGACTCGGCGCCGCCGCCGGCGGTGCTCGAGCGGCTGCGCCGCGCGCCCGCCGTCGAGGACGTGCGCGTGGTGACCTGGTGAGCCGTGAGCCGCATGCGCGTCGTCGTCCTCTTCGGCGGCCGCTCCGTCGAGCGCGAGGTCTCGCGGATCTCGGCGCGCGCGATCGTCGGGGCGCTCGACCCGGCGCGGTACGAGGTCATTCCGATCGCGGTCGGCCGCGACGGGTCGTTCCTTCGGGCGGCCGAGTCCGCGCGTCTGCTCGCCTCGGGGCGGGTGCCGGAGAAGTATCGGGTTGGAGCGAGCGAGCTCGCGCCCGCGGGCGCGCTCGTGCCGTCGGAGATCGCGCCCGGGACAAGCCGACGTCGTCTTCCCGATCATGCACGGCACGACGGGTGAGGACGGCGTCCTGCAGGGATTTCTCGAGACGCTCGGAGTTCCCTACGTCGGCGCGGGCGTAACGGGCTCGGCGATCGGCATGGACAAGGCGGTCTTCAAGGCGCTGCTTCGGGACGCCGGCATCCCGACCGTGAAGTTCGCCGTGGTTTCCGCGCGCGACGACGCGGCCGGCCTGTCGCGGCGCCTCCCCGAGAAAGGCTTCGCCCTTCCGCTCTTCGTCAAACCGTCGAGCGGCGGCTCTTCCGTCGGCGTCGACGAAGGTCAAGAGCTGGGGCGCCTTGGCGCCCGCGGTCGCGCACGCGCTGTCGTTCGACGAACGGGCGCTGGTCGAGGAGGGGATCGACGCGCGCGAGCTCGAGTGCGCGGTCCTCGGCAACGACGATCCGAAGGCCTCGGTCGTCGGCGAGATCGTGCCGGGCCGCGAGTTCTACGACTACGAGGACAAGTACGTCGAGGACGGCGCGAAACTGCTCGTGCCGGCGCCGCTGCCCGAAGCGGTGGCGGCCGAGGTGCGCCGCCTCGCGGTGGAGGCGTTCCGCGTCTGCGGCACGTCGGGGATGGCGCGGGTGGACTTCTTCCTCGAGCGCGGCTCGGACCGCGTCCTGGTCAACGAGCTCAACACGCTGCCCGGTTTCACCGCCATCTCGATGTACCCCCGACTCTGGGAAGCGTCGGGACTTCCGCTTTCGAAGCTCCTCGACGAGCTCATCCGCCTGGCGGTCGAGCGCGCCGATCGCCGGAGCCGCCTCTCGCACGAACCGCCGAAGCCGCTCGAGTAGAGGCGGCGGGCGACCGCGGCTTTCACTTTCCCCAGATCCGTTCCCACCAGTTCTTCGAGTCCGGCGGCGGATCGAGCCTCATCTTCGATCGCACCGCGCCGAGGCTCCAGCCCGTGAGAGTCGCCAGGTTCTGTGCCTCCTGCTCGTGGCGCCGCGCGACGTCGTTGCGGTAGCGATCGCCGGCCTCGCACGACAGATCGCCGGTGAACGGATGCCGCAGGACGTAGCGGCCCTGGAAGTTCTGCGCGGTCGGCCGTCTCCTGGAAGACGAGGTCCTCGGGGAAGTGCGCCGCGTCGTAGCGGACGTGGAGGCGCGTCACGAAGACGTTCGATGCCGCCGCGTCCGCCGCCGGAGCGGATCGTCGAGCCAGAAGACGCCGAGCGCCGCGAGCTCCTCGCGCGACGAGCGGATCGGCCGCGCACGGATCGCACCAGCCCATGTCCCACGCGTACTCGAGGAAGACCGCTCTGCATGCGTTCCCGCCGGACCTGCTCGGCGAACATCGCCTTGTAGAAGTCGCCGAACTCGCTCCTTGACGTAGAGCGGGATGTCCATGGTCCGACGGCAAGCTTCACGGTGCGGTAGTTCGTCGTCTCGACGCGGCCCCGGCGCGTCAGCGCGTAGACGAAGAGCTCCTGCGGGCCGTTGGCGTTGACCATGCCGAGCCGGATCGGCAGCATGAACTTCGGCGACTCGTAGGCGACCTGGAGCGGCCGCAGGTACGAGAAGCCGAGCTGCGCCTGCTCCTTCGAGGTTCACCTTCGCGACGAAGAAGCGCATGTTCTGCTTGATGTAGCTGCCGAGCACGCGCGAGGCGCCGGCAGGAATGCGGTAGCCGTTCTCGCGCAGCCACGTCTCGAGCCCGTCGCTCTCCTTCGCCGAGAGGATCACGATGTCGTACTCGCCGACGGTGTACTGCGCCTCGATCGTGACGCCGAGACTCGCTGGCGGCGGCCTTCGACGCCGGCGCCTCGGCGGCCACCATGACCGCCGCTTCGGCGCGCCACCTGTCCTTGAGGTACGCCGCGGCCTGGCACGGGTCCGGATCGAAGTATTCGACGAGGCGCGGCGCGGAGTAGGCGTCGAGGTGCTCGACGAGCGACCGCTCGCCGACGTGGATCTGCCCGCGCGTCAGGAACGTCGGCACGGGAATGACGACGGCGAACTCCTTCGGGTCGCCGTGGAAGTCGTTCGCCATCGTCAGGACCGTGCGGTCGCCGTCCCGCACGAGGACGACCTGCGAGGCGCGGTTGAAGAGCTTCGCGTCGCCCTTGGCCACGTAGAAGCCGCAGAACGGCGAGGGCCGGACGGCTCGCCGCGAAGAGCAACAGCGACAGGAGGCCAGGGACGGGAGCACTGCGTCTCATCGGAGACTCCTCGGTTGCGGAAAGGCCCAGTCGTAGCGGCGGCCGGGCAGGATGCGGTCGAGGAGCGGCGTCAGGGGCGACAGCGCGAAGAGCGACCAGATCGGACCGTTCGTGCGAAAGAGACGGAACTGGATGAACGCCGCGCCGAAGGCGACGAGGAGGCCGAAGAGGATGCGGCCGTCGCGCGAGTCGGGCGTCGTCTTCGGATCGGAGATCATGAAGAACGCGAAGAGGAGAAGCGCGCCGCTCTCGAGCCGGTGGAGCGGGATCGCGAGCGGCTCTCCCAGCCAGAGCCGAGCGCGCGAGGAGGAGGCCGGCGTACCCTGCGAGAAAGGCGAGCGTCACGTCGGCGCGTGCCGCGCGATGGACGACGAGCCCGCCGAGGCACGCGACGAGGAAGCCGAAGAACGCCGGCGCTGCCCCACTGACCGGGCGAGACCCACGCGCGTCCCGTCGCGAGGATGATCGCGACGAGGCCGAAGTTCGTCGGGTTGAAGACGTGCTTCCCGTTCCAGCGCAGCAGGAACTTGCTCCCGACGGCGAGCGCGGCGGCGAGGACGGCGAGGGACGCGTCGTTCGTCCGCAGGAGCAGGCAGAGCGACAGGCCGGAGATGAGCGCGCTCTTCGGCTCGAAGGACGGCAGGCGCCAGATGCGCGTGCAGGCGTACTGCGTCGCCAGCGCGGAGCCGAGGAGCAGCGTTGCGCCCGCAAGCGTGACGTCGAAGGAAAGCGCCGTCATCCCGTACGCGAGGAGCGCCGACAGCGCACCGATCTGGTACAGACGCGGGTCGCGCGGGTCGAGTGCACGCCGCGGTCCGGTTCTCTCGCTCACGACGGGAAGGGACACCGGGGCTCGAGCCCCGGTTCCCTTGGGCGCTAGAATTCCGGAAACCGGAGCACCGCCCTTGCCATCGGAATCGTCTCTCGATTCGCTCGCCATCGCCCCGCTCGCGGCGGACGCGGAGGCGCAGTGGTGCGCGCGGCTCATGTCCTCCTCCGAGCCCTGGATCACCCTCGGGCGGAGCTACGGCGATTCCCTCGAGCGGATGCGAAATCCGGACAAGGAGCGCTACGTCGCGCGGCTGGGGTCCGTGCTCGCGGGTTTCATCGTGCTCAACATGCAGGGCGCGTTCGTCGGGTACATCCAGACGATCTGCGTGTCGCCCGAATTTCGAGGCCGCGGCATCGGCACGAAGCTCGTGGAGTTCGCCGAGAAGCGGATCTTTGCCGAGTCACCGAACGTCTTCCTGTGCGTTTCGTCCTTCAATCACGAGGCCCGAAGGCTCTACGAGCGCCTCGGATACCGGATGATCGGATCGCTCGCGGACTACGTGGTGCGGGACCACGCGGAGTTCCTGCTCCGAAAGACCATCGGCCCGATCGCGGAATTCATCGAGAAGAAGCGGGGCTAGCTCCCGGCCGTGCCCGAGCTGCCGGACATCCTCGCGTACCTCGCGGCGCTCGAGCCCCGAGTCGTGGGGCGCACGCTCGAAGGTGTGCGCCTCGGCAGCCCCTTCCTGCTGCGGTCGGTCGAGCCGCCGATCGCCGAGGCGGCGGGCCGGCGGGTGGAGCGCGTCTCGCGGCTCGGTAAGCGCGTGGTGTTCGAGCTCGAGGGCGGGCTGCGCCTCGTGCTCCACCTGATGATCGCGGGCCGCGTGCGCTGGAGACCGCGCGGCGCGAAGGTCGGCGGCCGCGGAGCGCTGGCGGCGTTCGATTTCGAGGACGGCTCGCTCGTCCTGACCGAGGCGGGGACGAAGCGGCGCGCGTCGCTTTACCTCGTGCGCGAGGACGACATCGCGGCCCTCGACCGCGGCGGTCTCGAGGTACTCGATTCGGACCTCCCGGCATTTCGCGGGGCGCTCGCCCGCGAGAACCATACGGTGAAACGCGCGTTGACCGATCCGCGTCTCTTCTCGGGCATCGGCAATGCGTACTCCGACGAGATCCTGCATCGCGCGCGCCTGTCGCCGGCGCGCCTCACGAGCCGTCTGACGGAGGAGGAGATCGAGCGCCTCTGGCACGCGACCCGCAGGACGCTCGATGAATGGGGCGAAAAGCTGATCGCGGAAGCCCGGAAGAGTTTTCCGGAAAAAGTCACCGCGTTCCGGGAAGGGATGGCGGTGCACGGGCGCTACGGGAAGCCGTGCCCGGTGTGCGGCGGCGCGATCCAGCGGATCGTGTACGCCGAAAACGAATCGAACTACTGCCCGACGTGCCAGACGGGCGGAAAACTGCTTGCGGATCGCGCGCTCTCGCAGCTGCTCAAGGGCGACTGGCCAAAGACTCTCGAAGAGCTCGAGGAACGCAAGCTTCGGTGAGGCTCGCCCTTCTCGCGGTTTCCACGGTGCTCGCTCTGAGCGCGGCGGCGCCGGGGCAGGACTTCCAGATACCGAACGAGCCAGAGCTCTCGCTTTTCGCGGGGTTCGGCCACACCTTCAAGGTGAACGGGGGCGATACGAAGGCCTGGGTCGTCGAGGTCGAGCCGCAGGCCGCGTTCCGCCTCGGGACGCGATTCCAGTGGCTCGCCGAGGGACACTACGCGCACTTTTTCGATCCCGACGCCTGGGCGGCCGGACTCCTCCCGGTCGGCGCGCGGTACTACTTCGGAACGAGCGGGCGGGCGTTCTACCTCGACTTCCTCGCGGGACTCGGCTGGACGAACCTGCAGGTCGTGGAGATCAACCGCCGATTCAACTTCATCCTGACCGGCGGGCCCGGCTTGCGCGGCCAGGTCGACGCGCACCACGCATGGTTCGTCCAGGCGCGCTGGCTTCACTATTCGAATGCCGGCACCGTGCCGCCGAACCTGGGCCTGAACGCCGCCGTGGTCTCGGGAGGATGGAAGTTCTAGAGGGATCTCACGGCAGGGCGCCCTCGAGGATGCGCGCGAGCTTCGCGGCGTCGATGTTGCCGCCCGAGACGATGCAGACGATCTTCGTTCCCGGCACGGGCTCGGAGAGCGCCACGGCGATCGGCGTCGCGCCCGCGCCCTCCGCCACCACGCGCTGCGCTCGTCGCGAGGAGCCGCACGGCGTCGGCGACCTCGGAAAGTGTCGCGACGCGCGCGCCGTCCAGAAGCGTTCGCGCGAGCGGCCACATTTCGGGATGAAGGCCGCCCGCCGCCGATGCCGTCGACGAAGCTCGCGCTGGTACGCGATCGATTGCGGCGAACCGGCGGCGAGCGAGGCGGAGAGCGGCGCCGCGGTCTCGACCTCGCAGGCGAAGACTCGGACGTCGCGGACGAGATCGCCTTGACCGCGGCGGCGATGCCGCACGAGAGCCCGCCGCCGCCGAACGGGACGAGGATCGTGTCGACGTCCGGCAGGTCTTCGAGGATTTCGAGCCCGATCGTTCCGTTGCCGGCGATGACCGCCGGGATCGTCGACGGGATGGACGAAGAGCCCGTCGAGCGCCGGGATAGCGCGTGCTCGACGAGCACCTGCCACCAGCGTTCGAACGGCACCTTGACGACCGCGCCGCCGAGGCGCTCGATGGCGTCGAGCTTCGCGCGGGGCGCGGTGTCGGGGACGACGACGGTGCAGGGAACGCCGAGCCGCCGCGCGCTCCAGGCGACACCCTGCGCCATGTTGCCGGCGCTCGCCGTGTACACGCCGCGCGCGAGATCCTCCGGCCGCAGCGAGGGCGCATGCGCGTTGGCGGCGCCGCGGATCTTGAACGAGCCGATCGGCTGCAGGTTCTCGAGCTTGAGCCAGATCTCGGCGCCCGCCGGGCTCGGCGTCGAGGCGCACGAGCGGCGTCCGAAGCGCGATGCCGCGCGAGCCGTTCGCGGGCCGCGCGGATCTCCTCGAGCGGCGGCGGCTCAAGAGGCTTCGCGATGGCCTCCGAACTCGAGCATGCGGCCGGCACCGGACGCCCGCGCCTTCTCGTAGATGTGTCGCGCCGACGCCACGTCTTCGATCGCGAGGCCCAGCGACTTGAAGAGCGTGATCTCGTCCGGCGACCGGCGTCCGGGCACCCGGCCGATCAGCGACCTCGCCGATCTCGCCCACGATGTGGTCGTCGTCGATCGGCGCCGTCTTTCTTCGCGAGGAGGAAGTCGCCGCGCCTCGTTGACGAGCGACTCGCGCCGGTCGACGTAGAGCGCGGGCGCGGCGACGGCGTCGGCGTCGAGCTCGCGCGCGGCGGCGATGCTCGAGCCCACGGCGTTGATGTGCGCGCCGGGCGCGATCCACTCGCCCGCGCAGGACCGGCTCGCGCGAGGAGGTGACGGTGCAGATGAGGTCGGCGCCGTGCACGGCCTCGCGCGCGCGAGCCGACGGCTTCGATCGGCGATGCCCGTGGCGCTTCGACTCGCGCGCCGCGAAGCGCCGGGCGTGTCTCGGCGTTGCGGCTCCAGACGCGCACGCGCCGGATGCGCCGCACCGCAGCGCATCGCCTCGAGATGCGTGCGCGCCTGCACGCCCGAGCCCAGGATCGCCAGGTCGCCGGCGTCCTCGCGGGCGAGGAGCCGCGTCGCGACGCCCGATGACCGCGGCGGTGCGGATGCGCGGTGATCGAGCGTCGCGTCGAGCGACCGCGAGGAGGCGCCCGTCGCTCGCCGTCGAAGAGGAGAACGGCGCCCTGGTGGGTGTCGAGCTCCGTGCCCGTCGTTTCCGGGAAAGAACGTGATGGCCTTCACGCCGAGCAACGCCGTCGCCGAGAAGCAGCGCCGGGCATGAGGCCGAGGGCGCCCGACTCGCTCGGGGAGCCAGAGGATCGACCGCAGCGGCAGGATCGTCTGCGCCGCGCGGCCAGCGCTGCGAACGTCGCGGCCATGACCTCGATGCACTCGTCCATCGGCAGGAGCCCCGGGACCTCGGCCTGGGCGACGAAGAGCGTCGGCAGGCTCGCGCTCCTACTGCCAGCGGAAGATCTTGAGCGCGACGGCGAAGCGCGACGACGCCCCAGGCGGCGAGGATCGCGAGCGCCGGGCCGCGATCGCGGCGAGCGGCCTCGCCCTCGATCATCACGGCGCGCAGCGCGTCGTTCAGCGCGGTCAGCGGCAGCGCCTGGATGAGCGGCTGGGCCGCGTCCGGGAAGCGCTCGGCGGAGAAGAACGACGCCCGAGCAGAGCCACATCGGCATCATCACCAGGTTCATCGAGCCCGCTCACGCCCTCGAGCGTCTTCGCGCGCGAGGCGACGAGGAGGCCGAGGCCGGCGAACGCACAGCGCGCCGAGGAGGCAGAGGCGAGGAGCAGGAGCGAGCGAGCCGCGCACGGCGACGCCGAAGACGAGCCAGCCGAAGCCCAGGATGCACGGCGACCTCGAGGACGCAGGAAGACGAGGCGCGCGAGGATCTGCGCGAGCAGGAAGTCCGCTTCGCGCATCGGCGTCGCCACCAGGCGCTTCAGGAGCTTCTTCGGCTGCGCGCGTTGACGATCGAGAAGCCGATGCCCCACATGCCCGTCCCCATGAGGTTCATGCCGAGCAGGCCGGGGATGAGGAAGTCGATGTAGCGCGAGCCCTTCTCGTGCACCTCGCTCGTCGCGCACGGCGACGGGTCGCGCGCGGCCGGCGGCGCGCTGCGATGGCGTCGTCGACCTCGAGGCGGGCGATGCCGCGCGTCGGGCGGTCGGATCGAAGCGGATACGACGAGCGGCGGTCGCCGGGCTCGACCAGGAGCGCGACCTTGCCCGGTGCGCAGCGCCTGGCGCGCCGCCTCGGCTCGATGCGACGCGAACGGCTGGGCGAGCTCGAGCGCGCGGCGACGCGCCGCGAGTCGTCGCGGCGATGCGGCGTCCGGCCGCCGCCGCGACGACGCCGACCGGAATCGGTCGGGCGGCTTGTCGCGGAAGGCGATGCCGAGCGCGAGCGCCAGGACGATCGGGAAGCCGAAGACCCAGAAGATCGCCTCCGGCTCGCGGATGAACTCGAGCAGCGCGCGCGCCGCGTGAGCTCGACGAGGGCCGGGCGGACGCGTCGCTTACTCATCGCGCAGCTCCCGTCCGGTCAGCGAGACGAAGACGTCCTCGAGCGTCGCGCGGTGCGTCGAGAGCGTGACGAGCTCGCGCCCGCCGCGGTCGAGGCGCGGCGAGCAGCGCCGGCACGGCGTCACGTGCGAGGCGACGCCCACCGAGCCAGCGCCAGTCGGCGCCGCCGGCACGTCTCGCGACGCCGGGCAGCGCGTCGAGCGTCCGCCTCCGGCGAGCGCGGGCTCGGACGGCGAACTCGATGACGTGCGGCGCGTGCAGGCGAGGCGATCGAGCTCGGCCGGCGTGCCGAGCGCGATGACCTTGCCGTGGTCGACGATCGCCACGCGGTCGCAGAGGCGCTCGGCCTCGTCCATGTAGTGCGTCGTCAGGAGCACGCGTGCCGCCCGTCGGCGCGGAAGCGCCTCGACCGACTCCCAGAGCTGCGCGCCGGCTCTGCGGGTCGAGGCCGGTCGTCGGCTCGTCGAGGAAGAGGATCTCGGGATCGCCGACGAGCGCGCAGGCGACGGCGAGCCGCTGCTTCTGGCCGCCGGAGAGCTTGCCGACGCGCGCGTCGCGCTTCTCCTCGAGCGAGAGGTCGCGCGAGCACGTCGCTCGGGGTCGCGCCCGCGCGCGGTAGAACGAGCGGAAGAGGCGGAGCGTCTCGACGACGGTGAGCTTGTCGGTGAGCTGCGTCTCCTGGAGCGAGATGCCGAGGCGCTCGCGCAGCTCGCTGCGCTCGTCGGTCCCAGCGGCGGCCGAGGACCTCGACGTCGCCGGCGTCGGGCGCGCGTCAGCCCCTCGAGGATCTCGATCGTCGTCGTCTTGCCGGCGCCGTTCGGGCCGAGCAGGCCGAAGCATTCGCCCGGCCGGATCTCGAGGTCGAGCCCGTCGACCGCGCGGACGTCGCCGTAGCGCTTCGCCAGGCCGCGGCAGCGGATGGCGAGCGCAACGGAGACGGCTCCGCCGCGTTCTCGCTCATGGGGAGCGGGAGAGTTTAGACTCGAACGAGGGGAAATGAGCGCTGGAATCTTCGAGACGCCGCTCGGGCCGATGGTGGCCGTCGTGGACGGCGAGGGCGCGCTGAAGCGGCGCTCGTTCCTCCATGGCCGCGAGCGGACGGATCCCTCGGCCGAGTAGACCGACGCGCCGCCGTGCCGGGCGTCCGCGGCAGATCGCAGGAGTATTTCGCGGGAAGGCGGCAAGGCGTTCGACCTCGCGTTCGAACCCGACGGTACGGAATTCCAGCGGGACGTCTGGAGCGCGCTCGTGAAGGTGCCGTACGGCGAGCGGGCGAGCTACTCGGACATCGCGATCGCGGTCCGTCGTCCCGAGGCCGTGCGCGCCGTGGGAGCCGCCAACGGCGCCAACCCGATCGTGATCGTCGTTCCGTGCCACCGCATCCTCGGGCGGGACGGCTCGCTGACGGGTTACGGCGCGGGGCTGCCGATCAAGCGCTGGCTGCTCGATCACGAGGCCGGCCTGCGGCCCCTTCCCTTCGACCCGAAGGCGCGTCGCGCCCGAGGACCGCTAGGGCGACCTGCCGGGACGACGATGCCCTCGAAGCCCGCGGACTCGAGCGCCGCGAGCGAGTGCTCGGCGCGCTCGCGCGTCGCGAACGGCCCGACCTTCACGCGCGTCAAGCCCCGGTACGGCTCGAGGACGACGTCGCGTGCCCGTCGCCCGGACGCGCTCGGCCTGATGCGCGCGCGCGCTCGGGATCGGCGAAGGACCCGACCTGGACGAACCAGGGCACGGCGGAAGGAACCGGCGTCGGCGTCGGGCCGGGCGAAACGACGGCGAGGCGCACGCGCCCGGTGCCCGGGCCGATCAGGTCGAGCTGCCGGCGGCTTCCTGCGAAAGGTCGACGATCCGGCCTTCGAGAACGGCCCGCGGTCGTTGATGCGGACGCGCACGCTCTGCCGTTGTCGAGGTTCGTGACTTCGACGACCGTGCCGAGCGGCAGCTCTCGATGCGCCGCCGTCAGCTGCGACGAGTCGTAGATCTCGCCCGGAGGCGGTCGGCTTCCCCTCGAAGCCGTCGTCGCCGCCGTACCAGGAGGCGACCCCTTCCTCGCGACCAGGCGGAGCGCCGGCGAAGTCGAAATCGGCGCCGGCGCGGCGGGCGGGAAGGCGCGCGGAGCGGCGCGGCGGGCGCCGGCGGAGTCGGCGCGCGTGGCGTCGCGCAGCCGGCGCCGAGGGCGATCGCGAGGGCACGCGAGAATCCGGAGCGGCGTCTCGGCTCAAACGCGGACCGGACGCGGTCTCGAATCTCGGCCACGCCTTCGAGCGCGGGGTCGAGCTCCTCGCCGCACGAAGATCTCGACCTGCTCCGGACAGCGCGCCGACGAGCTTCTCCGGGCCGCGCGGCGGCCTCGAGCTCGTCGCGGCCGTCATGCCGAACGCCGCGTCCGCGGCGATCCGCTCGAAGAGGTCGGGCATGCCCGCCTTCGCGGGCGGCGCGGTCCGCCGACGCGCGCGCGTGCACGCGCAGCTTCTCGTGGAGCTCCTGGCGGTCGCCGCCCCGTCGCACGGCTTCCATGAGGAGGTTCTCGGTGGCCAGGAACGGCGACTGCTCGAGCAGCCGCCGGCGCGAGACCTCGGGATGCACGACGAGTCCGCCCGGCCACGTTCTCGAGCAGGATCAGGATCGCGTCGGCCGCGAGGAAGGCCTCGGGCACGGCGATGCGCTTGTTGGCGGAGTCGTCGAGGCTCCGCTCGAGCCACTGCGTCGCGGCGGTCATCGCCGTGTCGAGCGAGAGCGCGATGACGTGGCGCGCGAGCGCGCAGATGCGCTCCGCGCGCATCGGGTTGCGCTTGTAGGGCATGGCGGACGAGCCGACCTGGCCGGCCTCGAACGGCTCTTCGAGCTCGCCGTCGTGCTGCAGCAGGCGCAGGTCGGTGCCGATCTTGTGCGCCGACTGCGCGAGGCCCGAGAGCGCGTGCACGACCGCGTCGTCCTGCTTGCGCGAATAGGTCTGGCCCGAGACGAGCTGCCGCCGCGCGAAACCGGCGCGCCGCGCGAGGGCGGCGTCGAGCTCCTCGACCTTCGCGGAGTCGCCGTCGAAGAGCAGCAGGAAGGAGGCCTGGCGTGCCGGTCGCGCCCTTGGCTCCGAGGAAGCGCAAGCCCGCGCGGGCGCCGCGGATCGCCTCGAGGTCCATGAGCAGGTCCGACGCCCAGAGCGCCGCGCGCTTGCCGACCGTCGTGGGCTGTGCCGGCTGGTAGTGCGTGTAGGCGAGCGCCGGCAGGTCGCGGTGCGCCAGCGCGAAGTCGCGCAGGCGCCGCAGAACCGCGACGAGCCGCCGCTCGACGAGCGTCGAGGCCGTCGCGCATCTGGATGCAGGTCGGCGTTGTCCGTGACGTAGGCCGACGTGGCGCCCCAGTGGATGATGCCGCGCGCCGCGGGCGCCGCCGCGCCGAAGACGCGCACGTGCGCCATGACGTCGTGCCGCGTCGCGCTGCTCTTCCTTCGCCGCCGCCTCGAAGTCGATGTCGGCGAGGTGCGCGCCGCATCTGCGCGATCGCCTCGTCGGGGATCGGGAGGCCGAGCCGCCGCTCCTCCTCGGCGAGCCAGAGCCAGAGGCGCCGCCAGGTCTCGAACTTGAATTGGGCCGAGAAGATGCGGCGACATCTCGGCCGAGGCGTAGCGCTCGGCGAGGGGGTGGCCGGCCCGGTCAGCCCTGGTCACTGCCGGCGTCTTCTCCCGAGGAGGAACTGCGTCGGGCTCGTCGTTGCCGCAGACCAGGCACTGGGCCTCCGAGATCCGCGAGCCCTCCATCTCGAAGATGTAGGAGGGCGTCGTGCAGGTCTGGCAGATGAGGTAGTCGATCTCGCGGTCCTCGGCGGGATTGGGCTGCGGGGACCGCTGAGTCTCCATGCGCGTCATTTTCGCACGGATCCGGGGTCCTTCCCGTCCGCTCGGACATCATCTGTCCCGGCCCGGGGCGACAATGTCTGGCATGAGCACCTCGTGGCTGGGATTCGGCTGGGCGTCCGGCCGCCGCGGCGCTCTCGTCGGTCGCCTCGCGGCGATCGTCGCGCTCGCGCTGCGCGTCGCGATCGCGGAAGCGTCGGCGCAGCTCGGACCGCGTGCTCGCGGAGTCGGCCGCGCGCGGCAGGCCGCCGAGGCGTCGACCGCCGGTTCGAGGAGATGCGCCGCTCGGTCGAGGCCCGCGTGCAGGGCGTCGAGCAGCGCGCTGGCGGACGGCCAGAAGAACCGTCACCGACCACCTCGGCCAGTCGGGCCGGCTCCTCCAGGACGTCGGCGAGAAGATGGGCCGCATCTACGAGGCGTCGCAGCAAGATCGAGAAGCTCGCGGGCGAAGTGACGCGCCTCGAGGACCTGCTGAAGCCGCCGAAGCTGCGCGGCACCCTCGGCGAGACGTTCCTCGAGCAGGCGCTCGCGCAGGTCCTGCCGCCGCGGTGCTGGAAGATGCAGTACCGATTCGGCGACGCCGTCGTGGACGCGGCGATCTTCGTCGGCGAGACGGATCGTGCCGTCGACAGCAAGTTTCCGCTCGGAGAACTTCCGCCGGTCGCGCGAGGCGGCCGAGGAGGCGGAGCGACGCCGCGCGCTGCGCGACTTCGGCGCGGACGTCCGCCGGCACGTCGAGGCGATCCGCCGCACGCTACATCCGGCCGGACGCCGGCACGTGCGACTTCGCGCTCATGTACGTGCCGGCCGAGGCCGTCTACAGCGAGATCGCAGCGAGAGGACGGCGAGGCCGTCGCTCGCGGACTACGCCGTCGAGCGGCGCGTCATCCCGGTCTCGCCGCGCCTCCTCTACGCGTACCTCTCGACGGTCGCGATGGGGCTGAAGGGCCTCGAGCTCCAGCAGAACGCGCGCGAGATCGGCGAGAAGCTCGCGGAGCTCGACGCGGCTCTGGGGCAAGGTCGAGGAGCCGTTCGGCAAGCTCGGCGCGCATCTGGCGAACACGCAGAAGCAGTACGAGCCGAGACAGCCGCGCGCTCGACCGCTTCGCCGCCGCGCCTCGACGGCGTCGCGCGATCGCGCCGAGGAGAAGCTCGACAGACCGAGGCGCGCGCGCTGCCGCTGCTGCCGCCCTCTGACGGGGCCGCGGGGCGCTCCGGCGGTCCGCCGCCGGACCGTCTGATAGAATTCGCCGTTTTTCGCGGCCTATGAGCCTTCACGTCACCTCCGAGATCGGCAAGCTGAAGTCCGTCCTCGTGCACCTGCCGGGGCCGGAGATCGACCGGATGGTGCCGTCGATGATGGAGGAGCTGCTCTTCGACGACATCCTCTACGGCAGCCGGGCGCGCGAGGAGCATCGGCGGTTTCAGCAGGTCCTCGGCTTCGTCGCCGACGAGGTGCTCGACGTCCAGCAGCTGCTCGAGGAGGTGCTCGCCGTCCCCGAGCAGCGCGCGGCGATCCTGGAGGACCTCGGGCCGGACGCTCTCGTGGGGGCCGGACATGGACGACCGCCTGCAGGACCTCGGCGCCGGAGGCCCTCGCCGCGGCGCTCGTGACCGGGATCGAGCGCCCGGCGCAGCGAGATCGCGCAGTCGACGGACGAGCTCTACTACCTGCCGCCCGTGCCGAACTACTTCTTCCAGCGCGACCCGCTCGTCGTCGTCGGCGACCGGGCGATCCGCGGCTCGATGGCGACGCCGGCGCGCCTGCGCGAGCCGCTCCTGTCCGGGCTACGTCTTCCAGTTCCACCCGCGGTTCGAGACCGAGGGCGGCCGCTTCTGGTTTCGGGAGTTCTCCGCCGGACTACGGCGGCCGTCAGTCCGTACGCGCGCATGCGCCCGACGCTCGAGGGCGGCGACGTGCTCGTGCTGCGGGACGACATCCTCGCGATCGGCTATTCGGAGCGGACGGAGAAGACGACGATCGAGCGGCTGGCCGAGTCGTTCAAGGCGCAGAGGTCGCCGATCAAGCGGATCTTCGTCGTCGCGATCCCTCCGGCGCGCTCGTACATGCACCTCGACACCGTCTTCACGGTCATCTCGCGCGACGAGTGCCTCGTCTACGGCCCGATGATCCTGCCCGACGGCGCCGGAGGAGGCCGACGTCTACGAGTGCGACCTGACGAAGCGCGAGATCACCTGGACGACGGAGAAGGATCTGCTCTCGGCGCTGCGGACGCAGAAGATGGACCTGAAGCCGATCCGCTGCGGCGGGAGACGATCCGATCGCCGAGCGCCGCGAGCAGTGGACCGACGGCGCCAATGCCTTCGCGATGGCCCCGGGCGTCATCCTCATCTACGACCGCAACGAGCGCACGGCCGAGGAGCTCGCGCGAAGCCGGCTACCGCGTCGTCGACGAGGCGGATCTGCTCCTCGGCAACGACCGACCTCCAGCTGCGCAAGAAGAAGAAGTACGTGATCGCCTCGCCGCGCACGAGCTGTCCCGGGCCCGCGGCGGCCCGCGCTGCATGGCGATGCCGCTGGAGCGCGAGGACGTCGCTCCGTGATCGCCCTCGCGCCCGCTGTCCGTCGTCGGGACGGACGCCTTGATCAACCGGACGCCGTTCTTCTCGTTCGTCCGGCCGCTCGCCGTCGTGGCGTTCGGCGGCAACGCGCTCCTGCGGCCGGAGGACTCGGGCACGACGGCGGAGCAGCTCGACCGCGCCCGCGAGGCGGTCCGGCACCTGCTGCCGATCCTGGGCCGCGGCTACGAGCTCGTCGTCGTGCACGGCAACGGCCCGCAGGTCGGCAACATCCTCATCCAGGCGGAGGCCGCCGCCGACCGGATCCCGCCGCAGACTCTCGACTTCTGCGTCGCGCAGACCGAGGGCTCGATCGGGCTTCCTGCTCGAGCTCGCGCTTCGGCAACGAGCTTGACGCAGCGCCGGCTTCCGCAAGGAGGTCGTCACGATCGTGACGCAGGTGCAGGTGGACGCGGCGGACCCGGCGTTCGGCAAGCCGTCGAAGCCGATCGGGCCGTTCTTCTCGGCCGAGAAGGCGGCGAAGCTGATGGAGGAGACCGGCTGGACGATGGTCGAGGACTCCGGCCGCGGCTGGCGCAAGGTCGTCGCGTCGCCGCAGCCGCATCGCGATCCGCGGCGTCGACGTCGCCGCGGCGCTCATCAATCGCGGACACATCGTCATCGCGGCCGGCGGAGGCGGCGTGCCGGTCGTCGTGACGGACGAGGGCGAGGTCCGCGGCGTCGAGGCCGTGATCGACAAGGACTACGCGGCTTCGATGCTCGCCGCCGTCGCTGCAGGCGGACCTCTTCATCGTGCTGACCGGCGTCGAGCGCGTCTCGCGCGACTTCGGCAAGCCGACGCGAGCAGCGCGCTGCCGGAGATCGACGTCCGCGACGGCGCGAGCGCTGCTCGCCGAGGGGCAGTTTCCGCCGGGAAGCATGGGGCCGAAGATCGACGCGGCGATCCGCTACGTCGAGGCCGGCGGCCGCGAGGTCCTCATCACGCGCGCCGAGTCGCTCGGCGACGCCCTCGAGGGAAAGACGGGAACGCGCATTCGGGAGACGACCGCATGAAACGCGACTACGTCAACGAGAACGACTGGAGGCGCCGAAGACATCGCGGCGATGCTCGATCTCGCCGCGCGCGTGAAGGCGATCGCCCGCGCGCTACCGCGGCGCGCTCTCGCGGGCAAGACGCTCGCGATGATCTTCGAGAAGTCGTCGACGCGCACGCGCGTGTCCTTCGAGGCCGGGATGTTCCAGCTCGGCGGTCTCGGGATGTTCCTCTCGTCGCGCGACCTCCAGCTCGGACGCGGCGAGCCGATCTCCGACACGGCGAAGGTCCTCTCGCGCTACGTCGACGGCGATCATGGCGCGCGTCTTCGCGCAGGCGACGGTGGACGGACTCGCCGCGCACGCGTCCGATCCCGGTGATCAACGGTCTGTCGGACCTGCTGCACCCGTGTCAGGCCCTCGCGGATTTTCAGACGGTCGCGGGAACGCTTCGGCGGCGCGAAGGGCTTTCCGCTCTGCTACGTCGGCGACGGAAACAACGTGGCGCACAGCCTGCTCGTGACCGGCGCCAAGCTCGGCGCGCGGCGTCTCGGTCGTGACGCCGACCGGGTTCGAGCCGAGCCCGGAGGTCGTCGGGCTGGGCGCGCAGGCCGCGGCGCGGAGACCGGCGGCTCGATCCGCGTCACGACGTCGCTCGAGGAGGGGCTCGCCGGCGCGCGGGCCGTCTACACGGACGTCTGGGCCTCGATGGGTCAGGAGGAGGAGGCCGCGGAGCGCGTGAAGCGCGTTCGCGCGGCTACGCGGTCACGACGCGCGTGTTCGGCATGGCGGCCGCGGACGCGATCTTCCTCCACTGCCTGCCCGGCCCATCGCGGCGAGGAGGTCGAGGCGGCGGTGATCGACGGGCCGCGTCCGCGGTGTTCGATCAGGCCGAGAACCGGCTCCACGCGCAGAAGGCGCTGCTGCTCACGCTGCTCGGCAGCCGCATGAGCGAGGCGCCGCGCGGATGCGCCGTTCGGCCCGCCTCGTCGCGCCGGAGCGGTCTCGTGGCGATCGCTCGCCGTCGCTCGTCGCTGTCGTCTGGCGGGCTCGCGTCTCCTCTTCCAGCCGCGCCGCGCCTCCCCGTCCGGTCCGCGAGCGCCGCGCAATCCGGCGACCGTGACGGTCGACGAGCGTCGAGCTGAAGAGCGGAGGCGTCGCGCCGAGCGCCCGAACGGTCGCGACAGCTCGCGCGGGGCGCACGCGTCGAGGTCCGCCGCGACGACGGACGGTCTCTGGGTCGCGGTCCGGCGGCGGCGGGCCAGGGTTCGTGCCCGTCGAGACGGTCGAGCGCGACTCGGATCGCGACGCGCGCGAGCGGCGCGCCTCGACGGTCTTCTCGTTCTCGCCGGTCTCCGGCGTCGTCGCCGAGGACACGGAGCTGCGCGCTCGCTCCCTTCCCGCTCGCGGCCCGAGTCGGGCAATCTCGCGCAAGGGAGACGGTCGTCCGGGTCTACTCGGTGGACCACGACTACTACGCGCTGCGCGGGTCCGGACGGCGGTCTCGCGTTCGTCGAGTCGTCGCGCGTGGACCTGATCTCCGCCGATCCGAGCGCAGCCCGCCGTCACGCCGGCCAAGCGAGCGCGCTCTCAAGAACTCTCGAGGTGACCGACGCTGACGGCAGCCCGCTGCCGGAGGCGCCGGGAGCGCAGGACAGGTGCTGCGCGAACGAGACGCCGCCTCCGGCGTCGTCCCGCCGCCCGCGGCGACGGCGGGGCGAGACGTCGCCGCGGAGCGCTGCTCGACACGCGTCGATCCCGCGTACCCGGATGCGGCCCGCCGGGCCGGACGTCGAGGGCACCGTCGTTCTCGACGTGACGATCGACGCCGACGGCACAGGTCACGGCACGTCGAGGTCGTGCGCGGCCTGCCGCTCGGCCTGTCGGAGAGCGGCCGTCGCGGCGGTCCGCGCTGGCAGTACCGGCCGGCGCGCGGCGAGGCGGGCCCGGTCGCGTCCCGCAAGGAGGTTCGCATCGAGTTCCGGCTGCGCAGCCTGATCGGTCGCCGCGCGGTCTATAATTTTTCGATCCGATGCTCCAGGTTCTCTACGAGGCGGACGGCCGCCCGCAGGTCTTCAACTCTCTCGAGCGATCAGGCGACGATCGGCCGCGCGACCGACAACGACATCGTCCTGAACGACTTCTCGGTCTCGCGCCGGCACGCCTATCTGCGCCGCGAGAACGGCGTCTGGATCCTCCGCGACAACCACTCGACCAACGGCGTGCGCGTCAACGACCAGCCCGTGCCCGAGTGCGCCCGTCACGGACGGCGACGAGGCGGTCATCGGCACGTTCCGCTCCGTGTTCCGGGAGGTCGCCGGCCCGAGGCCGCCCGCGCGCGGGCGTCTCGACTCGACCTCGACCTGCATTCGCCCGATCTCCGAGTTCAATCTCGACTTCGGGCTCGAGAAGGACGCGGACGCGTCGGCCCGAGTCCACCGCACAAGCGCAAGCGCGTCGTCCTCGACGTCGCCTACAAGAACAAGGTCTTCGAGATCCTGGTCCAGGTCGCGAAGACGCTCATCTCCGCCGACGACCTCGAGACGGTGCTCGAGAAGGTCATGGACCTGATCTTCGAGTACCTGCCCGTCGACCGCGGCTTCCTGCTGCTCGAGGAGGAGGGGGCGCTGCAGCTGCGGTGTCGCGCGTTCGGATCGGGCAGCGCGGCGACGTCCGACGGTTCGGCGCCGTACTCGCGGACGATCGTGGACATGGTGATGCGGCAGAAGGTCGCCGTCCTGACGTCCGACGCGCAGGCCGACGCAGCGGTTCGAGGCCGGCGATGTCGATCCGCATGCAGCAGATCCGCTCGGCGATGTGCGCGCCGCTCTGGAACCGCGACACGGTCATCGGCGTGATCCACGTCGACTCGCCGCTCCACGTCGGGACGTTCACGGAGCGCGGACCTCGATCTGCTGACGGCGCTCGCCAACTTCGCGGCGGTCGCGATCGAGCGGGCGCGTCTCCACGAGCACGTGCGCGA
Organism: uncultured Actinomycetota bacterium; assembly: GCA_963779485.1. Taxonomy (GTDB): domain Bacteria; phylum Actinomycetota; class Actinomycetes; order Mycobacteriales; family Jatrophihabitantaceae; genus CAVVJA01. The sequence continues at coordinate 93,354 of CAVZYJ010000008.1, forward strand.
GGAGAAGCGCATCCGCGGGCGGCTCGAGCGCTACCACTCCCCGCAGGTCGTCGAGGAGATCATCGCGGACGTGGACGCCACGGGCGACCATCGAGGTCGCGCGGACGAAGACCGTGACGATCCTCTTCGCCGACCTCGTCGGGTTCACGACGCTGGTCGGAGAAGATGGCCGCGGAGGCGCTCGCCGCGCATGCTGACCGATTCTTCACGCTCTGCTCGGACGCGATCTTTTCCGCAGGACGGCACGATCGACAAGTTCATCGGCGACGCGGTGATGGCGTTCTTCGGCGCGCCGATCGACCAGCCGGATCACGCCGACGCGGGCCGTCGCGGCGGCGCTGACGATCCGCGCGGAGGTCGAGGCCTGGAACAGGGAGCGGGCCGAGGCGGGGCGAGCCGCCGAATCGAGGTTCGGATCGCGCTCAACACCGGCGAGGCGATCGTCGGCGACATCGGCTCGGAGCGGCGCGTGGACTACACGGTCCTCGGAAACGCGGTCAACGTCGCCGCCGGCATGGAGGAGTTCGTCGCGACGGCCGGGAGACATCGTGATCGGACCCGCGACGTACGAGGCCGTCCGCGAGCCGCTACAAGGTGGCGCGCCTCGGGCACTACTCGCTCAAGGGACTGTCGGCGTCGGTGCCGATGTACAAGGTCCTCGGCCCGCTCGCCGGAAGAGACGATGGATCGCTCGTCGACCGCCGCGCGGCCGCGCGAGGATTCCGCCGAGCTCTTCCGTTCCTGCAGTTCGGGTTGCCGGGTTCGCGCCCGTCCGCCGTTGCGGGGCGCGGGATCGGCGAAACGCCGGTCGAGCGCCGTGTCGGCTGGAGCGAAGTCGAGCTCCCGGTAGGCCGCGTAGAAGCGCAGCGCCGACCGCCGGCGGCGCAGGTCGAGCTCTCGAGGAGCGGCCGCGCGAAGTTGCCGGCGGAACGTCTCTGGCGAGCTCGGCCGTCAGAGCGGGTCGTCCGGATAGGCCTTCGACGAAGCGATTCGCGCCTCGCGCCAGCGCGCGCGCCTCGAGGACTGGCGATCCGGCGGGAGGCCGTCCAGTCGGCGAGGAACTCGCGGAAGCGGGCCGCGCCGTGCTGGTCCATCTTCGCGGGAGCTTCGACGACCTCTTCATCGCTCTCGCCGGCAGGCTCGGCGATCGCCGCCGTCGGGCGGCGAGCCGTCGCGGGGCGCGACGTCTCGACGCGACGCGGCCTCCGACGGGTCAGCCACGCTGCGGCTCGAGGCGCGGGAGCGTTCGGGAACCGCCGGCGGCGACGTGGCCGCGACGGCGCGCCGCTCTCCGGCGTCGTCGGAGGGGCGACGGTCGGGATCGCTTCCGGTCCGCGTCGCGGAACGGGGCGTGGGCTCGACGACCGCCGCGGCCCGCGAGGGCTTGATCCCGTGGATCACGGCGTAGATCGCGAGCGTGCCGGCGAGCAGAATGAGGCCGGCGGACGCCGCAAACGGGACGGTCGCGCGGCTCCGGGGCGGCGGACCGGAGGCCATCGCGACGGTCGCCTGGGCCGCCGGCTCGATCTCCTCGAGCGCGCGCCGGAATTCCTCGGCGCTTCGGAAACGGCGGTCGCGGTTCTTCTCGAGCGCCCGCTTGATGATCGCCGCGAGCGGCGGCACCGACGGCCGCGGGCAGCCGGCGACGTGTCGAGCGGAGGCGGCGCCGCGTGGAGGTGCTTGCCGAGATACGCCTCCGGCGTCTGCGACTCGAACGGCGGCTTTCCCGCGAGCATCTCGTAGAGGACGACGCCGAACGAGTAGAGGTCGCTCCGCGCGTCGAGCGTCTCGCCGCGCGGGCAGCGCGCCGGCCTGCTCGGGCGAGCAGTACTTGAGCTTCCCGAGGAAGAGCCCGGTGCCCGTCATCTGCGAGCGGACTCGGCGGCGACGCGCTTCGCGATGCCGAGATCGATGATCTTGGCGCTGCAGGCCGCCCGTCCGCGCGCTCGCGCAGCATGATGTTGTCGGGCGAGAGGTCCCGGTGCACGATGCCCTGCGCGTGGATCTCGGCGAGACCCGCGAGGATCTGCCGCGCGACCTCGAGCGCCCGCGCGGCCGGCAGCGGCCCGTTCCGGCGCAGCCACTCCTCGAGCGTGATTCCGTCGATGAACTCCCAGACCATGTAGTAGGAGCCGTCCGGCAGTCGCGAGAAGTCGTAGAGCGCGGCGACGTTGGGGTGCCGCACGAGCGTCGCGAGGCGCGCCTCGTCCTGGAAGCGGCGCGGCTCGAGCCCCTCGCCGGCGGCGTCGGGCTTCGTCACCTTGATGATGCGGATCTCGTCGAGGTGGAGATGGCGGGCGCGATAGACCTCGCCCATGCCGCCCTCGGCGAGCTTGTCGAGAATCTCGTACTTGCCGTCGAGGATCTGGCCGGGCGTGAGCCGCGTCGACGCCGTAGCCGCAGGACGGGCAGAAGCGGGCGTCCGCCGGGCACGGCCGCGCCGCAGCGCGGGCAGAGGCGCTCCGGAGCGGAGGACATCGGCATCATTCTAGCGGCGCGCGGCGATGCCGGCCCGGCGCGTGCCGCGGTCGGCATGTCAGAATCGCGACATGTCCGGCTGCCGCTCGTCCTCGTCACGACGCCGCGCGGAGAAGGCCGACGAGGCGCGCGCGCCTCGGATTCGACGGATCGAGCGGCTCGATCGAGCTGCCGGAGCCGCAGGCGCTCGATCCCGGCGGAGATCGTCGAGGCCAAGGCCCGGGCGGCGTTCGCGCGCGCTCGGCGGCCCGTCCTCGTCGAGGATTCGCGGCCTCGCGATCGCCGCGTGGGGGGGATTTCCCGGCGCGCTCGTGAAGTGGATGGAGAACGAGGTGGGCCTCGACGGCATCGCCCGGATGCTCGACGCCTTCCCGGACCGACCGCGACCGCCGTCTGCGTCGTCGCGTGCTTCGACGGCGCGCGAGCTCGTGTCGGCCGCGGAGAAGTGCCGCGGGACGATCGCCGGCGCGCCGCGCGGCTCGGGCGGCTTCGGCTGGGACCGGCTCTTCGTGCCGGAGGGCGATACGCGCACGTTCGCGGAGATGGAACCGGCCGAGAAGGATCGCGTCTCGCACCGGCGGCGCGCCTGGGAGGCGCTCGCGCGGAATCGTCCGGAATTACAGAAGGGCGTTTGATCCGAATTTATTATGGCTATCGGTGTCACTTCTCTTACCAAATTAGGTCTAGAATAAGAGTACCTTGATGATATTCGGGCGACGGTCCGCGGGTCGGGACCGCGCGTCTGCGGGGTTGGCTCGATGGAGCTAGCCGAAGTCGTCGGCCAGCTCGTCGGCCTGCGGCGCTTTCCGGTCGCCGGACTTTCCGGCGAAACGCCCAACGAGGTGGCGGTTCGGCCCGAGGGCGCCGTCGGCGACGGCGCCTTCGAGGTCGTGGAGGAATCCTCCGGCCGCGCGCTCTCGTTCCGGGACGCGCCGGAGCTCTCCGCTTTCACGGCGCGCTTCGTCGAGGATCTCGTCGTCGACGACCTCGAATCGTGGGTTCGTGTCGAAACGCCGGACGGCCGGGAGTTCTCGCTCGCCGATCCGGAATGGCTCGCCGAGCTATCGCTCCGGCTGGGCCGGCCGGTCCGCTGGCAGCGGGTCGCCGAGGGCACGCCGGAGCGCGGCGTCCTGCACCTGATCTCGCGGCCGACGCTGCGTTTCGTCGAGCGGGTCTACGGGACGACGCTCGAGCCCCGGTTCCTGCGCGCCAACTTCCTGATCGATCTCTCGGAGGGCAAGGCGTTCGAAGAAGATGAGTGGATCGGCCGGCAGGTCCGGATCGGCGACACGCTTTGCGAGATTCTCGCGCCGAGTCAGGACTGCCTCGCGGTGACGGATCGGCTGGAGAAACCCGCCGGCGACCTGTCCATGGTGGCCGGTCTTCTCAAGGTCCGCGGCGGCTCGCTCGGACTGCGCGCCCGCGCGACCAAGGGGCAGCGGATCCGCGTCTCCGATCCCGTCTCGATCGTGGATTGATACACTGCGCGCGATGGCGAGGCCGATCCGGGTCCTGATCGCCAAGCCCGGCCTCGACGGGCACGACCGCGGCGCCAAGGTCATCGCGCGCGCGCTGCGGGACGCCGGCATGGAGGTCATCTACTCGGGCCTGCGCCAGACGCCCGCAGCAGATCGCGGCGGCGGCGATCCAGGAGGACGTCGACGTCGTCGGACTCTCGATCCTGTCCGGCGCCCACAACGTGCTCTTTCCCGGAGATCCTGAAGCTGCTGAAGGAGCGCGGGGGCGAGGACATCCTCGTCGTCGCCGGCGGGATCATCCCGGACAAGGACATCGCGCCGCTGAAGGCTCTCGGCATCCGCGAGATCTTCCTGCCCGGGCACGCCGACGCAGACGCTCGTCGACTACATCCGGCGAGAGGCCGGCGACGAGCGCGCCGGCTGAGCGCGGGCTCGACCCGCCGAACGTTCCGATGGAGCCGCTCCCGACCCGCGTCGACACGTCGTCGGCGGAGTTCCGCGAGCGCTCGCGGGCGATGGAGGCGCTCGTCGCGGACCCTGCGCGAGGAGCTCGCGCGGGCGCGGCAGCGGCGGCGCCGGACGGGAGCGCCACGCGGAGCAGAAGAAGATGTTCGTGCGCGAGCGCATCGACGCGCTGCTCGATCCGGGCTCGCCGTTCCTCGAGCTCTCGCCGCTCGCCGCGCACGGCATGTACGACGACGACGCGCCGGGCGCCGGGCTCGTCACCGGCATCGGCCGCGTCGTCGGGCCGCGAGGTCCTGATCGTCGCCAACGACGCGACCGTCAAGGGCGGCACCTACTTTCCGATGACGGTCAAGAAGCACCTGCGCGCGCAGGAGATCGCCGAGCAGAACCGGCTGCCGTGCGTCTATCTCGTCGATTCGGGCGGCGCGTTCCTGCCGCTGCAGGCCGAGGTCTTTCCCGACCGCGAGCACTTCGGCCGGATCTTCTACAACCAGGCGCGGATGTCGGCCGAGCGGATTCCGCAGATCGCCGTCGTCATGGGCTCGTGCACGGCCGGCGGCGCCTACGTGCCGGCGATGTCGGACGAGACCATCATCGTCAAGGGCACCGGGACGATCTTTCTCGGCGGCCCGCCGCTCGTGAAGGCCGCGACCGGCGAGGAGGTCACCGCCGAGGAGCTCGGCGGCGCCGACGTCCACACGCGCATCTCCGGCGTCGCCGACTACTTCGCCGAAGACGACGCGCACGCGCTCGAGATCGCGCGGCACGATCGTCGCGACGCTCGGCGGCGCGCAAGCCGCTGCCGGCCGACCGCGACGGCGCCGGAGGATCCGGCCTACGACCCGACGGAGATCTACGGCATCGTCCGCGCGACCTGCGCAAGCCCTACGACGTGCGCGAGGTCATCGCGCGCCTCGTCGACGGCTCGCGCTTCCACGAGTTCAAGGCGCGCTACGGGACGACGCTCGTCTCCGGGTTCGCGCGGCTCTCACGGGTTCCTCGTCGGCATCGTCGCCAACAACGGCGTGCTCTTCTCGGAGTCGGCGCTCAAGGCGACGCACTTCATCGAGCTGTGCGCGCGCGGCAAGGTCCCGCTGATCTTCCTCCAGAACATCACCGGCTTCATGGTCGGCACGCGAGTACGAGCGCGGCGGCATCGCCAAGGACGGCGCGAAGATGGTGCACGCCGTCGCCAACTCCGTCGTGCCGAAGTTCACGGTCATCATCGGCGGCTCGTTCGGCGCCGGCAACTACGGCATGTGCGGCCGCGCGTACGAGCCGCGCTTCCTCTGGATGTGGCCGAACGCGCGGATCTCGGTCATGGGCGGCGAGCAGGCGGCGGCCGTGCTCTCGACGGTCAAGCAGGATCAGCTGGCCGCGCGACGGCAAGCCGCTGATGACGGCCGAGGAGGCGGCCGAGTTCGAGCGGCCGACCCGCGAGAAGTACGAGAACGAAGGCAATCCCTACTACTCGACCGCGCGCCTCTGGGACGACGGCATTCTCGATCCGGCCGAGACGCGCGCGGCGCTCGCGCTCGCGCTGTCGGCCGCCTACAACGCGCCGATCCCGGAGACGCGGTTCGGCGTCTTCCGGATGTGACCATGACGGCCCTCGCGCTTCGTTCCTCGCTGGCGCTGCGGGCTCTTCGCGCCGCCCGCGCCACCCGCCGCTCTCACTTCCCGCTGGCGCGCGCCCGAGGGCACGACCGAGCCTGCGCGGGTCACGCTCTCGCGGCCCCGATCGCGGAGCCTCGGTCGCGGCCGGACCGTTCCGGGGCACGATCGCGCTCAACGGCTCGGCGTCCGAGCTGCCGGTCGCCGGGACGGTCGCGCACGCGGGCGGCCGGCTGGGAGCTTCCGGTCACCGTGCGCTTCGCGGACGTGCCGGCGGACTGGGCGGACCGGTTCCGGCCGGACGGGTTCTACGTACCGGCTCACGGCAGTCGTCGGCGGGCGGACGCCGCGGGACTGGACCGGCGACGCGCGCCTGGAAGGACGTCGCGCTCGAGGGCGACCAGGACGCGGCCGCGCGAGTTCGTCACGCTCGACGACGTCGCGCTGACGCGACGTCTCGCTCCTCTCGAGCGAGGCGACGGCGCAGGTCTCGGTGCGCAATCCGTTCGCGTTCCCGCTCAAGATCGCCTCGACCGAGTACGTGCTCTTCGCCGACGGCCACGAGGTCGGCAGCGGGGAGACGCGGGAATGATCCTCCATCCGCGGCCAGAACAACGTCGCTCGACGCTGCCGATCGACGTCGACCACGGCGCGCTGCTCTCGGCGGCGGGCGGCGCGGTCCTCTCGGGCGGCGAGGTGGCCGTGCAGCTGAACGGGCGAGCTCGTCCTGCGCCTGAAGGGCGGCGACGTCGCCGTGCCGCTCGACCTCTCGGGGCACCTCGCGCGGCGGATCGTGAGCGCTCGACGCCGATACGCCTCGGCCTGCGCCGTCGAGCGGTCCGGCGCGGTCGCGCGGGTCGCGCTCGCGCGCCCGGAGGTCCGCAACGCGTTCGACGACCGTCCTGATCGAGGAGCTGACGCGCGCCGTTCGCCGAGGCGGCGGAGGACCCGGCGGCGCGCGTCGTGGTGCTCTCGGGCGACGGGCCGTCGTTCTGCGCCGGCGCCGACATCGCGTGGATGCGGAAGGCCGGCGGCTACTCGCGGGCGGAGAACGAGGCGGACGCCGAGCGGATGGCCGAGATGCTCCGCGCGATCGACGCCTGCCCGAAGCCGGTCGTCGCGCTCGCGCACGGGGCGGCGATCGGCGGCGGCGTCGGCCTCGTCGCCGCCGCGGACATCGCGATCGCGGCGGAGGGCACCGTGTTCTCGCTGGCCGAGGTCAAGCTCGGCATCCTGCCGTCGGTCATCTCGCCGTACGTTCTGCGGGCGATCGGCCCGCGGCTACGCGCGCGACCTCTTCCTGACGGGCGACCGCTTCGACGCGCGCCGAGGCGCTGCGCATCGGACTCGTGCACCGGGTCGTGCCGGCCGGCGGAGCTCGAGGAGGCCGGCCGACGGAAGGTCGCGTCGCTGCTGACGTCGGGCCCGGAGGCCGTCGGCGTCGCGAAGCGGCTCATCGAGCAGGTCGCCGGGCAGTCACGCCGGACGAGGCGATGGCGCTGACGGTGCGGACGATCGCCGAGCGCCGCGCCTCGGCGGAGGCGAAGGAAGGTCTGACGGCATTTCTCGAGAAGCGCAAGCCGTCGTGGGTCGAAGGAGCGGGAATCGTGAAGGGGACGCAGCATCGGCTCGAATGTCCGAAGTGCGGCAAGGCGTTCTTCGCGTGGCGGCCGGAGGAGCTGCCGGGCGTCGCCGTCGAAGTGCTACTTCTGCGGAAACCAGTTCGAGGACGACGCCGGGCCGCTGTCCGGCCGCCAGCGCAGACGCCGCCCGCTTGGGCAGCCGACGTTGCTGCTCCCGGGACGCCGCCGTCGACTGGCACGGTCGAGCTCGCGGCCGAAGTCGAAGGTGAACTAGATCGCCGGACGAGCGAGGAGCGACGATGATCGGGCGGACGCTCCGGCGTTCCCTGCCCTGGCGGCGCTCCTCGTCCGCCGGCGCAGGACGCCGGCCGGCGCTCATCGAGCGGCACGACGCGGGCCTGTCCGCGCGTCGCGCCTCGAGAAGGACCTGCGCGTCCTGACCGACGAGATCGGCGGCCGCGTCACCGGCAGCGCCGGCCTACGAGAGGGCGCTGGAGTGGGGCGTCGAGGCGTTCCGGCGGGCCGGCGTCGACGCGGTCGAGCTCGAGTCGTATCCGGTGCCCGCGACGTGGGAGGCGGTGTCGATCTCGGCGGCGCTCGTCGCGCCGTCGGAGGTTCCGCTCCGCGTCGTCTCCTTCGCGCTCGCGCCGTCGACGCCGGGGCCGGTGACGGCGCCGCTCGTGGACGGCGGCGACGGGCTCGCCGCGCCGACTTCGACCGGCTCGGCGGCGCCGGCGCGCGGCGCGATCGCTCTCGTGCGGAGCGAAGCCGATGCAATCCTTCGACGACCTCTTCGCCGAGTACCTGGCGGCCCCGAGACGATGCAGGCGGCGTCGACGCACGGCGCCGCGGCGATCCTCTTCACGTCGACGCGGCCGCGCGACCTGCTCTACCGCCACACGATCACCTGGGGACCGATCGCGCCGATCCCGATGGCGCAGGTCGCGCCGCGAGGACGGCCTCCGGCTCTCGCGGCTCTTCGACGCCGGGGCGGCGCCGCGCGTCTACGCTCGACATCCGCAACCGGGTCGGCGGGCCCTGGCGAGGCCGCAGAACGTCGTCGCCGAGATCCGGGGAGCCGAGAAGCCCGACGAGATCGTGCTTCTCGGCGCGCACCTCGACTCCTGGGACCTCGGCACCGGCGCGCTCGACAACGGCGTCAACTGCGCCCTCGTCGTGGACGTCGCGCGCGCGATCGCGGCCGGGCCCGCGGCCGAAGCGGACGATCCGGTTCGTGCTCTTCACCGGCGAGGAGACCGGGCTGCTCGGCTCCCGCGGCTACGTCGCGCGCCACCGCGCCGAGCTCGATCGGCACGTCGCGGTCATCATCCACGACATCGGCGACGGCAGGATACGCGGCTACTACGACAACGGCCGCCCCGAGCTCGACGCGCCGCGTCACGGCGGTCGCTCGCGCCCGTCGCCTCGCGCGGGGCGCCGGAGGCTCGAACGACGAGGCGCTCCTCGGCACCGACAACTTCGACTTCCTTCTCGAGGGCGTGCCGAACCTCGTCGCCGACCAGGAGACCGAGCGCTACCTCGCCGACTACCACGCCGAGTCCGACACCTTCGACAAGGTGGACCTCGAGCTGGCGCGCAACAACGCGGCGGTCGCCGCGGTCGCGGTCGCGGGCCATCGCCAACGCGCCCGGCGCGCCTGGGGCCGCGGCAGTCGCGCGCCGAGGTCGAGCGCGATCCTCGCGGACGAGCGGAAGCTCGACGAGCAGATGAAGACGTACGGCCTCTGGGCCGACTGGGAGAAGCGGCGCGCGGGGACGGCGTGACGCCGAGCGGCCAGCCGCGGACTCCGGCTCGACGATCCGACGGCTCCTCATCGCCAACCGCGGCGAGATCGCGGTGCGCGTCGCGCGCACGGCGCGCGAGATGGGGATCGAGACCGTCGCGGTCTACGCCGAGGCCGACGCCGGCGCGTTCCACGTCGCGGCAGACGGACGCGCGCCGTGTCGCTCGGCGCCGGCACGGCCGCGCGAGACGTACCTGTCGGTGCCCCGCCTCCTCGAGGCCGCGCGCGCGTCGCGGAGCCGACGCCGTGCATCCCGGCTACGGCTTTCTCTCGGAGAACGCCGACTTCGCGCGCGCGGTCGACCGCGGCGGGCCTGTCTGGGTCGGGCCGCCGCCCGAGGCGATCGAGCGAGATGGGCGACAAGCTCCGGCGCGCGGCGCTCATGGAGACGGCCGGCGTGCCGGTCGTCCCCGGCTCGCGACGCCGGCATCGCGGACGACGCGGGGCTCGCCGCGGAAGCGCAGCCGCATCGGGTTCCCGCTGCTCGTCAAGGCCTCGGCCGGCGGCGGCGGCAAGGGCATGTCGCGCGTGGACCGCGCCGAGGATCTGCCGGCGGCGCTCGCCGAGGGCGCGGCGGCTCGCGGCGGCCGCGTTCGGCGACGGCACGGTCTATCTCGAGCGGCTCCTCGAAGGGTCCCGCCACGTCGAGTTCCAGGTCTTCGGCGACTCGCGCGGGCACACGTCGTCCACCTCTTCGAGCGCGAGTGCAGCGTCCAGCGCCGGCACCAGAAGATCGTCGAGGAGACGCCGAGCCCGGCGCTCGACGCCGCGCTGCGGCGCCGCGATGGCGGAGGCGGCGGTCGCGGCGGCGCAGCGCCGTCGGCTACGTCGGCGCCGGCACGGTCGAGTTCCTGCTCGACGAGGAGCGCAACTTCTACTTCCTCGAGATGAACACGCGCCTCCAGGTCGAGCACCCGATCACCGAGGAGACGCTCGGGCTGCGATCTCGTGCGCGCGCAGCTCGAGGTCGCGCCGGGCGCGCCGCTGCCGGAGTCCTGGGTGCGCGGCGCTGATCGCCCGCGCGGCCACGCGATCGAGCTGCGCCTCTACGCGGAGGATCCCGTCGACGTTCCTGCCGCGCTCGGGCGCGATCGCTCGAGTACCGCGGAGCCCGCGCGGCCCGGGCGTCCGCGTCGACTCGGGCGTCGAGCGCGGGCAGCGCGCGTGGGCGTCGAGTACGACCCGCTGCTCGCCAAGCTCATCGTGTCGGCGCCGGACCGCGAGGCGGCGATCGCGCGCGCGCGGCGCGCGCTCGGCGGAGTGGGTCGTCCTCGGCGTCGAGACGAACCGGCCGCTGCTCGCGGCCGTGCTCGACTCGCCGGAGTTTCGCTCCGGCCGCTACGCGACGGACCTCGTCGTCGCGCCTTCCCGCGGCCGGTCCGCCGGAGCCGCCCGACGCCGCCTGGATCGCCGCGGCGCGCGCGCTCGCGTCGGCGCCGGCGGCGATCCTCGCGGGTCTCTGCCGGCGCCGCCGCCGGCGGTCCCGATCCCTGGGACGAAGCGCTGGCCGGCTGGAGGCTCGGAGCGCGTGAGGACTCGAGTCCGGCGGCCGCGTGCGCGGACGTTCGCCTCTCGGCCGAGGCGGCGATCGCTCGACGGGGAGCGCCACCTCGTGCGTGTCGAGCGGAGACGGGCGCCGCCGGCGGAGCGCTCGACGATCGGACGGCACGCGGCATCGCGTGCGCGCCGTCGCGCCGACGGGCGACCGCGTCTTCGTCTGGTGCGACGGCGACGTCTCGAGTTCGAGCGCGCGGCCGACGCGCATCGTCCGGGCGCCGGGCGAGCGACGGGGGATCTGCTGGCGCCGATGCCCGGCCGCATCCGCACGCGTCCTCGTCGCGGACGGGGAGACGCGTCTCGCGGGGCCAGCGTCCTGCTCGTTCTCGAGGCCATGAAGATGGAGCACGCGATCCGGGCGCCGCGGGACGGCATCGTGCGCCGGCTGCGCACCGCGAGGGCGACCTCGTCGAGGCGGGCGCCGAGCTCGTCGAGCTCTCGTAGGGCCGCTCGGTCTGGCGTCATAATGCCGCGGCATGGAGATCCCTGGGAAGAGCACTGCGCTCCGGCGGCCTCACCTGCCCGACCGCGTCACGGTCTACGAGGTCGGTCCGCGCGACGGGCTCCAGAACGAGCCGGAGACGCTGCCGGTCGAGGTGCGCGTCGCGTTCATCGATCGGCTGACGGAGGCCGGCCTTCCCGCGATCGAGGTCGGCTCCTTCGTCTCGCCGAAGGCGATCCCCCAGCTCGCCGACACCGAGGAGGTCTTCGGCCGGATCCGCCAAGCCAGCGGCGTGCGCTATCCGGTGCTCGTGCCGAACGAACGGGGCCTCGAGCGGGCGCTCGCCGCGGGCGTGCGCGAGATCGCCGTCTTCACCGCCGCGTCGGAGACGTTCAACCGCAAGAACATCCACGCGGGCGTGGACGAGTCGATCGAGCGATTCCGCCCGTGGTCGCGCGCGCGCGGGAGGCCGGAAGTCCGCGTGCGCGGCTACGTCTCGACGGCCTTCGGCTGTCCCTACGAGGGCGACGTCGCGCCGGAGGCGGTGCGCGAGGTCGTGCACAAGCTGCTCGACCTGGGCGTGGACGAGATCTCGATCGGCGACACGATCGGCGTCGCGACACCCGGCGACGTCTACGACGGTGATCGAGGCCCTCTACGAGTCGGGCGTCACGCGCGGGGATTCTCGCCCTCCACTTTCACGACACGCGCGGGACCGCGCTCGCCAACGTCTTCGCGGGCCTCGAGTGCGGCGTCACGACCTTCGACGCCTCGGCGGGCGGCCTTGGCGGCTGCCCGTACGCGCCGGGCGCCTCGGGCAACCTCGCGACCGAGGACCTCCTGTACATGCTCGACGGCCTCGGCATCGCAGACGGGCGTGACGCTCTCCAAGGTCGTCGAGGCGTCGCGATATCTCGCGGGTTCCTCGGGCGGCGGCCCCCGGGCCGCTATCTCGCTGCCGTCTGGCAGGCGTAGCAGGCTCGTCGCCCCCTTCGGGATTGACAGAACGGCCGGCGAAGTGTAACTTCTTGAGGCACTGCTGCTTAACAGTTGATGCCCAAGAAGATTCTACTGGCCGACGACAGTCTGACGATTCAGAAGGTCGTCGAGCTGACGTTTTCCGACAGCGAGTACGAGCTCGTCTGCGTCGGCAACGGACATGCGGGCCCTCGAGAAGGTCCGCGAGGCCCGCCCCGACCTGATCCTCGCCGACGTCGTGATGCCCGAGAAGAACGGCTACGAGGTCTGCGAGGCGATCAAGGGCGACCCGCAGACGTCGCGGATTCCGGTGATCCTGCTGACCGGCACCTTCGAGCCATTCGACCGCGCAGCGCGCCGAGCGGATCGGTGCGGATGCGATCGTCTCGAAGCCGTTCGACTCGCAGCAGCTCCTCCGGCAGGTCGAGGCGCTCCTGTCGAACACGACGATGGTCTCGCCCGAGATTTCCGGGGCGGCGACGATGGCGCTCCGGATCCCCGAGGAGATCGCGATCGGAGGGCCGTCCGCTCCTCCGGGCCGCGGCGAAGAGGCCGAGCCCTTCGACACCGGATTCGCGCCGGACGATTTCACGGGCGAGCATCCGGATTCCGACGGGAGATCCGTTCGAAGAGGAATTCGACCGGGCCGACGCGGACTCCGCCGCCGCAGCGTTCGAGAAGTTCGACAGCCGGCGGGGAACGGCGCCCGCGCCGAACGTCCCCGCCGCGCCGGCGTCGCCGTTCGAGGTCGAGGAGGAGATCGGCGGCCCGTCCTGGCTCAGCGACGAGCCGGAGCGTTCCGCGGCGCCGGAGCGGCCGCACTGGATGTCGCCCTCGATTCCGCCGCCGCCGCCGCTCTTCGACAGAGCCGCCGGGGAGGCGCGGGCCGACGACGGACCCACGGCGGAGATCCGGCCGGGAGACTTCGACCTGCGCCCGAAGGACACCGGGACGCGAAGGACGCCAGGGACGCGAAGGACGCGAAGGAGACTGTCGAGGAGATCGACGCCGACGCCGCCGAGGCGCTCTTCGACGTTCCCGCGCCGATGCGTCCGCCCGAGCCCGCCTCGATCGCCACGCCGCCCGCCGCCGCTCCCGAGCCGGCGCCCGCGCCGGCGGTTTCCGCATCCGCACGAGCCCCACGAGCTCGAGGCGCTCGCGCAGACCTCCTCGATCCCGGAGCTCGCGCAAATGCTCTCGTCCGTCTCGCGATCGGGCCGACCTTTCGGACGCGGATATCGATCGCCTCGCGACGCGCATCGTCGAGAAGCTCTCCGACCGCGTCGATCCGGGAGATCGCCTGGGAAGTCATCCCGGACATGGCGGAGATCGTCATCAAGCAGCGGATCAAGGAGCTCGAAGCCGGGCTCGAGTGACGACGCGGCGCCGGGCGGCCCGGCCGCCCGCTGTGATAAATGAGAGGGCCTCGAGCCCTCTTTTTTGATGCCCGAACGAGCGACGATGTCTCCGCCAGACGGAAGAGCCCTCGCCGCAGGCTCGAGAAGACCTTCGAGCCGCGCGCGTTCGAGGAGCGCTGGTACCGTCTCTGGGAGTCGGAGGGACGGTTCCAGCCGGCCGGCCCGGCGGGCGCGCCGCGCTACGTCATGGTGATCCCGCCGCCCAACGTGACGGGGCGGCTCCACATCGGGCACGCCCTCGGGCGCACGCTCGAGGACATCCTGGCGCGCTGGACGCGCATGCAGGGCAACCGCGTGCTCTGGGTGCCCGGCACCGACCACGCCGGGATCGCGACGCAGATGGTCGTCGAGCGCCAGCTCGCCGAAGAAGGCATCGACCGCAAGGCGCTCGGCCGCGAGACGTTCGTCGAGCGCGTGTGGGCCTGGAAGCGCGAGGCCGGAGGACACGATCCTCGTCCAGCTCCGGCGGCTCGGCTGCTCGCTCGACTGGACCGCGCGAGCGCTTCACGCTCGACGCGGATCTCTCGCGCGCGGTGCGCGCACGCCTTCGTGCGCCTCTACGCGGAAGGCCTGATCTACCGCGGCCGCTACGTCGTCAACTGGTGCCCGCGCTGCGGGACGGCGGTCTCGGACCTCGAGGTCGTCACACGAGGACGAGGACGGCAAGCTGTACCACATCCGGTACGACGTGCCGGGCGTCGCGTCCGGGGCCGTCGTCGCGACGACGCGGCCCGAGACGATGCTCGGCGACACGGCGCTCGCGATCCATCCCGGACGATCCGCGCACCGCGAAGCTGCACGGGAAGACGGGCGATCCTTCCGTTCGTCGGCCGCGAGCTCCCGGTCATCGAGGACGCGATCCTCGTGGACCGCGAGTTCGGCACCGGCGTCGTCAAGGTGACGCCGGCGCACGACGCGAACGACTTCGCGACCGGGCAGCGCCACGACCTGCCGGCGATCGTCGTGATCGGCCCCGACGGCGACGCATGACGCGCGGAGGCGGGCCGGACTTCGCGGGCCTCGACCGCTTCGAGGCGCGCAAGAAGGTCGTCGCGCGCCTGACGGCGGAGAACCGGCCTCGTCGCGAGCCGAAGACCACACGGCTACGCGCTCGGCCACTGCCAGCGCTGCGACACGGTCATCGAGCCGTATCTCTCGCACGCAGTGGTTCGTGAAGATGGCGCCGCTCGCCGAGCCGGCGATCGAGGCGGTGCGAGCGAGGGCAAGATCGCGCTTCGCGCCCGAGAGCTGGACGAAGACCTACTTCGACTGGATGCGACAACATCCACGACTGGTGCATCTCGCGGCAGCTCTGGTGGGGCCACCGCATCCCGGCCTGGTACTGCGCCAACGGGCACATCACCGTCGCGCGAGCAGGATCCCGACCGCCTGCGGCGACGTGCGGGTCGGCCGACGCTCGAGCAGGACCCGGACGTGCTCGACACGTGGTTCTCCTCGCGGCTCTGGCCGTTCTCCGTGTTCGGCTGGCCGGAGGAGACGCGCGGACCTCGCGACGTTCTATCCGACCGACGTGCTCGTGACCGGCTACGACATCCTCTTCTTCTGGGTGGCGCGCATGATCATGGCGGGCCTCCACTTCACGGGCAAGGTCGCCGTTTCACGACGTGCTACCTCCACGGCCTCGTGCGCGACGGACGGCGAGAAGATGTCGAAGACGCAAGGGCAACGTCATCGACCCGCTCGAGGTGATCGACGAGTACGGCGCCGACGCCGTGCGCTTCGCGCTGCGGCGGCCGCTTCCAGCGGGCCCACGGCCTCGCTCGAGAAGCAGCGCCTCGCGGGATCGCGCGCCTTCGCCACGAAGCTCTGGAACGCCTCGCGCTTCGCGCTCGGTCAGCTCGACGGCGAGCGGCCGCGCCGGCGTGCCGCCGGCGGCGCATCTCGAGCTTCCCGACCGCTGGATCCTGTCGCGCCTGTCGGCGGCCGCCGCGGAGGTCTCGACGCCGGCTCGAGCAGTTCCGCTTCGACGAGGCGTCGCAGGCGATCTACTCGTTCGTCTGGCACGAGCTCTGCGACGGGTACATCGAGATGGTGAAGCCGCGTCTCTCGGCGGACGACGGCGGCCGAGGAGAGCCGCCGCGCGGCGCGCGAGACGCTCGCCCGGTGCCTCGCAGACTCGCTCGCGCTCCTCCACCCGTTCATGCCGTTCGTGACCGAGGAGATCTGGGAGAAGCTGACCGGCCGCGCCGGGCACGCTGATCGTGACGCCGTTCCCGCGGGCGCGGACCGAGTGGGCGGACGCTCGGGCCGAGAAATCCGTCGAGGCGCTGCGAGCCGTCGTCACGCGGGTGCGCAACTTCCGGAGCGAGCGCGGCGCCGGGCCGACGGAGCCGGTGGAGCTGTCGCTCGACCCGTCGGCCGCCGATCGCGAAACGCTCGCGGATCTCGAGAAGCTTGCGCCGCTGCTGCAGCACCTCGGCGCGTCTGGAGTCTCTGCGCTTCGAGCCGCCCTCGGGATCGGCCGCGCGCGACGTCGTCGTCCGGCATCTCGGTCGGCCTCGCGCTCGCGCGCCCGGCGTCGGCGGCGGACCGCTCGCGAGTCGGAAAAGACGCTCGCCGACCTCGACGACGAGATCGAGTCCCTCGGCGCGAAGCTGCGCAACCCCTCGTTTCTCGACCGGGCGCCGGCCGACGTCGTCGAGAAGACGCGCCGCCGGCTGGTCGAGCTCGAGCAGCGGCGCGCCGCGCTGCGGGCCGGCGCATGATCCGGTTCGCGGACGGCGGCCTCGAGGCCGCGGCACTGGCGATGGTTCGAGAACCTGGCCTGCTTCGAGAAGGTCGATTCCTCCAACGACCTCGCGCGCGAGATCATCGAGGTCTACTTCAACGAGGACCAGAACTTGCCTCCGTCGGTCCTCGCGGCGGAGAGTCAGCCGGGCGCGCGCGGGCGCACCGGCCGGTGGCACGCGCCGCCGGGCCGCGGCCTCTACTTCACGTTCGTCATGCCCGTCGAAGGGCGTCCCTCTGTCGGTCGTCCCGATCGCGGTGGCGCGCTGGATTCGGGAGGCGTTGTCGGAGACGGCGGGGATCGTGCCCGTTCTCAAGTGGCCCAACGATCTCTACGTCGGATCGGCGCAAGCTCGCGGGCATCCTGCCGGAGGCGCGGACGCAGGGCGACCGGACGCTACGTCGCCGTCGGCGTCGGACTGAACGTCGCCGGAAGCGCGGCGATCGCTCGGCCTGCCGAACGCGACGACGCTCGAAGAGGAGCTCGGCCACGCCGTGGCGCGGGCGCCGCTGCTGCAGGCGCTGCTCGACCGGATCGATCGCGAGCTCGTCTCGCCGGACTGGGCGCGCGAGATCGCCGCGTGGGAGCACGCGCTCCCTCCACCGGCCGGGCGACCGGATGACCGTGCGGCGCGACGGAGAGGAGCTCGACCGGCGAGTACCTCGGGCTCGATCGCCTCGGGATTCCTTCGGCTCGAAGACGGACGGCGGGGAGGCCGTGCTCGCGGCGGGCGAGGTGGCCGAGTGGTGACGCGGGCGCCGCGACGTCTGCTCGCGGTCGACGTCGGCAACACGAACACGGTCCTCGGTCTCTACGAGGGCGGCGGCGCTCGAGCGCTCACTGGCGCCTCACGACGCGCCGGGACGCGACGTCCGACGAGATCGCGCTCTCCGTTCGCGGGCTGCTCGCCGAGGCCGGGCGCATGGCCGTCGCCGGCCGGAGGTCATCGTCGCGATCGTCGTCCCGTCGCTGCGCTTTCCGCTGCGGCAGGCGTTTCGCCAGCTCTTCGGCGCCGAGCCTCTGTTCGTCGAGCCCGGCGTGAAGACCGGGATGCCGATCCTCTACGACGTGCCGCAGGAAGTCGGCGCCGACCGCATCGTCAACGCCGTGGCGGCGCACGCGCAGTTCGGCGGTCCGTGCATCGTCGTGGACTTCGGAACCGCGACGACGTTCGACGTCGTCACCGCGAAGGGGCGAGTACCTCGGCGGCGTGATCGTGCCGGGGATCTCGCATCTCCGCCGAGGCGCTCTTCGAGCAGGCGGCGCGCCTCTGGCGGGTCGAGATCCGCCAGCCGGAGCGAGTCATCGGGAAGACGCACGGCCGCCTCGATCCAGTCGGGTCTCTATTTCGGCTACCTGTCGCTCGTGGACGGCGTCATCGACGCGCATCGAGAAGGAGCTCGGCGCGCGCGCGCGGGTGATCGCGACGGGCGGCCTCGCGGAGCTCTTCGGCGGCGGCTCGGAGCGGATCGAGCAGGTCGATCCGCTGCTGACGCTGACCGGCCTGCGTCTGATCCATGAGCGAAACCGAGGAGGATAGGGCCTACTACGCGGCGGGCGAGGCGGCATTCATCCGGCGGCGCGGAACGCCGTTTCTCCTCTCGCCCCGGGATTTCGCGCTCCTGAAACAGTGGCGCGAGCTCGGCGTCCCGATCGAGGCCGTCGAGCGGGGGATCGACGACGCGTTTTCGCGCCGCGAGGAGCGGGGCGCGACTGGCCGCGTCAACTCGCTCGCGTACTGCCGGGATGCCGTGCTCTCCGCCTGGGAGCGCCGGGCGGAGGTCGCCGTGGGACGCGGTTCCGGACGGGCGAGGGCCGTCGACGCGCGCGCGGTCCTCGCGGCCCTGGGCGAACGGCTCGCGCGCTCGCGAAGCGACGCCGGCCGGACCTCGAGGCGAGCCGATCGAAGGCGCGCGGCGCTCGCTCGAGCGCCTGGCGAAGGGGCCGACGCGCACCGGAGGAGGTCGAGGAGTCGCTCGCGCGCCTCGATCGCAGGCTCGCCTCCGCCGCTCTTCGACGCCCTTCCGGCGGAAGAGCGGGCAGAGATCGACCGAAGATCGCGCGGCCAGCTCGAGGCGCTTCGCGGCCGAATGGACGAGGAGACCGCCCGCGCGGACCGAGCGGGCGCTCGCGCGACGGCTCCTGCGCGAGCGCCTGGAGCTGCCCCGCCTGTCGCTTCTCTAGGCGCTCCCCGCCGGTTCGCGACAAACTGAGGGCATGAGCCGGCGCGTCGAGCGCGTCTCGGGCCTCGCTCCGACCGGCGGAGGGCATCGCACGGTCGGCCGACGGCGTCGGGTTCGTCGCCGGCGCGCTTCCCGGCGAAGACGTGGACGCCGAGGTCGTCGAGGCCCGTCGCCGGTTCTGGAAGGGCCGCGCGACCGAGGTGATCGCGGGTCTCCCCGGACCGCGCGGCGGGGGCCACGCGGGCGGCTGCGCGGGGTGCGACTGGGCACACCTGGAAGCCGGCGAAGGCGCGCGAATGGAAACGGACGCTCTTCCTCGACGACGATGGAGCGGATCGGGCGGCTCGCCGCGCGGAGCCTTTCGGCGACGCTGCCGATCGCACCGTCGCCGGCCGGCTACCGGCTGCGCTGCCCGCTTCCACGTCGCGGGACGCGGCGCCTCGGCGCGCGTCGGATTCTTCGCACCGCAGCACGCACCGGGTCGAGCCCGCCGGAGAGCTGCGAGGCGATCGGCGACGGGCTGCGGTCGCTTCCTGCCGAAGATCGAGGCGGCCGTCGGAGGCAGCGGCGCCGCCGTCGCCGAGATCTCGACCGTGGAGACGCCCGACACGCGATCGCGACTCGCTCGCGCCGTGCTCGCGGCGGGGGCGGACCGGCAGGACGCGCACGCGCTCGCATCCGGTCTCGCACCGCTTTTCGACGGCATCGTCGTGGAGGACGCCGGCGGGAGACGTGGCTGCACGGGACGGCGCTCCGCGGATCGACATCCCGGTCGCGGGCCGCGTCCTTCCGGCGACGGCTGCCGTCTTCTTTCAGTCGAACCGATTCCTTCTCGACCGCCTGGTCCGCGACGTCGCGGCGCGTGCCGCGTTGCCGGCCGGGCGCGCCCTCGACGCCTTCGGCGGCGTCGGGCTCTTCGCCGGTGCGCTCCTCGAGGCAGGGCACGCCGTCACGACCGTCGAGGCCGATTCGGCGGCGGTCGAGCTCGCGTCCTCCGCGCGGACGGCCTGGGGAGCGCGGGAATGGACGCATCGAGCGCCGCAGCGTTCTCGATTTCGTGTCGCGCAAGGCCGGAACCTTCGACGTCGTCGTCGTGGATCCGCCGCGCGCGGGACTGGGGCTCCGGCTCGCCGAGACGCTGCCGCGCACGCGTCGGACGCCGGCTGCTGTACGTCTCGTGCGACCCGGCCACGCTCGCGCGGGATCTCGCCGCCCTCGTCGCCGGCGGTCTCGCGATCCGCGAGGCGCTCCTCTACGACCTCTTCGCCTTCACGCACCGCGTCGAGGCGACTGGTCCTGCTCGAGCGCGACGCGGCGCCGATGATCGGGCCAGTCCTGCGGGAAGGCGAGGCGCCGGCGCTGCCGGCCGCCGTCGCGCTGGTCGCGGGCATCCTGCTCGGGAGCCGCTCCCTCACGGGGGCCGTGGGCGCCACCGTGCTCATCGGCCTCTCCTTTCTCTGGCTGGCGCGCGCGGCCGGCCGGTGGGCATGCCGCTCGGCCCTCGTCCTCCTCTGGCTCTCGGCGGGGTTTCTCTCGGGCCGCACGCGCATTGCGATGCCGGAGGAGAGCGCGTCGCGGACGTGGGCCGCCGCCGCGAGCCTGCGCGGGGACGCCGGGCGGATCGAGGGCACCCTCGCCGACTTCTGGTCCGGCGCGCCTCCGGAAGCCCGCGGCCGCCTCCAGGCGGCGACCCTGCGGGTGGGCGGAAAGGCGTGGCCGTTCCCCGCGGAAGTGGCCCTCTTCGTCGGCGGATCGCCGGCGGCCTTTCCGCGGGCGGATCGCGGCGACCGCGTCGTCGTCACGGGGAAGCTGCGTCCCGAGGATCTCCCCGCCTCGACGCGCGACGTCGCCGCTGCCGTGGACGCGCTATCGACTCTCGATCAAGAGCGCGCGGCTCGTCGAGTCGCGGGGCGCGACGGCGCTCTCGCTCCTTCAATGCGCCGAACCGCTTCCTCTTCGCGCGTCTTCCCGCAGGCGATGCGGCCTTCGAGCGCGACGTTCGCGGCCCGCTCGCCGCGCTCCTTCTCGGACGCACTTCGGAGCTCGATCGCGGGATGGTCGCGAGTTATCGGCGAGGCGGTCTCTACCATCTGCTGGTCGTGTCGGGGCTTCACGTCGCCCTCGCCGCCGGTCTCGTGCTCTGGCTGCTCCGCGCCGCGGGCGTCCGGGGCAAGACGCGCGACGCGGCGCTTCTCGCGGCGGTCGCCGTCATCGTTCTCGTCGGCGGCGCGAATCCGCCGGCCGTGCGCGCGGGCCTCGTCTTCGCGGTCTTTCTCGCCGCGCGCCTCATCGAGCGGCCGATCCGCGGGGCGCAGGCGGCCGGGCTCTCGGCGCATCTTCCTCTTCCTCGCGGCGCCGCGCGAGGTGTATTCCATCGGCTGCGTGCTGACGTTCTCCGCCGTGATCGGGATCGCGCTCTTCTCCGCGCCGATCCGCGCGCGGATGCCGCACGCGGCCGCGAGTGGCTCTTCGCGGGCCTCGCGACGGCGCTGGCCGCCGAGGCCGCCACGGCGCCGGTTCTTCTCTGGAGGTTCAATCTCCTCGCGGCGGGCGCGTGGCTGACCGCGCCGCTCTCGATCCCGCTCTCGGGCGCGCTGATCGCCTCGGGGCCTGTTGCTGCTCGTTCTCTTCCGCTCGGGCCTCGCCGCCGGCCCGCTCGCCGCGGTCTTCGGCGCGGGCTGTCGCCTGCTCGAGTGGTCTCGCCGAGCGCGCGGCGGGGATCGCGTTTCTGCGCCCGACTCCGCCGCTCGCCGCGATGCTCGCGGTCGGCGGCCTGCTCCTCCTGGCGGGAATCGGGACCCGGCGGCTGCGCGCGCCGTCGGCCGCCGTCGCCGCCACGCTCTTTCTCTTCTTCGCGCTGCGGCCCGGCGCCGCCGGGCCCCGGCGAGGGCTTCTCGGTCGAGGCGCTCGACGTCGGGCAGGGCGACGCGGTGCTCCTCCGATGGAAGCGGCACGCGCTGCTCGTGGACGGCGGCGGCCCGTTCGATCTGCGACGCGCGCGACTTCGGGCGAACGCGGCTCGTGCCGAAGCTGCTCGACCGCGGCGTGACGCGCGCTCGACGCGGTTCTCCTGACGCATCCCCACCCGGACCACGCCGCTCGGGCTCTTCGCCGTGCTCGACGAGCTGCCGGTCGGCCGGCTGCTCCGGCGGTCGCGGGCGACGACGAGGCCGGTCTCTACGCGCGACCTCGCACGCCGTGGCGCGGGCGCGCGGCGTTCCGGTCGACGGTGCTCGAGTCGGGAACGCTGCGGCTGGCCGGGGCGCAGCTGCGCGTGCTCGCACTCCGGCGGTCCCTCGCGCAAGCGCGACGCGATCAACAACCAGTCGGTCGTCGCGATCTTCGAGCGCGACGGGCGGCGGGCCCTGCTGACGGGCGACGCGGGCGCGGCTTCGGAGGACGAGCTCCTTCGCGCCGGCGCGGTCGCGCCGGTCGACGTCCTGAAGGTCGGACACCACGGCAGCCGCGGCTCGACGACGCCGGCGTTCCTCGACGCGGTCTGTCCGCGCGCCGCGCATTCTCTCGTGCGGCCGCGAGAATCGATTCGGCCATCCCGCGCCGGAGACGCTGGCGGCGCTGGCACGCCGCCGGATGCCGGTCTATCGCACGGACCTCTCCTCCGACGTCCGGCATCGAGCTCGCTCCGTCGTCGACGCTCGGTCGCCTGGCGGGGCAGCCGATGACCGCACCGGAGAAGCCGACTCTGCTCGTCGTTCTCGGTCCGACCGGAGCGGGCAAGAGCGACTCTGGCGCACGCGATCGCGCGCGCGCGCGGCGGCGAGATCGTGTCGGCCGACGCCTTCGCCGTCTATCGCGGCTTCGACATCGGAACGGCGAAGCCCGTCGCCGAGCGGCGCGCCGGGAGGTTCCGTATCACCTGATCGACGTCGCGGATCCGTCGGAGACGTATCTCCGCCGGCCGCTGGGCACAGGAGGCCCGCGCCATCGTCGACGGAGGTCGTCGAGGCGCGGCCGGCTGCCCGATCGTGTGCGGCGGCAGCGGCTTCTACGTCTCGGCGCTGCTCGCGGGCTCCCGCCGGGCGACGCCGCCGACCCGGAGCTGCGCCGGGCCTCGCCCGGTGGGGCGAACGGAATCCCGAGAGCGCGGCGCGCATGCTTGCGGCGAACGATCCCGATGGCCGCCGCGCGGATCGCTCCCGGCAACCGGCGCTACGTCCTGCGCGCTCTCGAGATCCTGCTCGTGACCGGACGGTCCGCCTCGTCGAGCGCCTCCCGGTCGCCGACGCCTGGGCGGAGCGATTCCGCGTCGTGAAGGTCGGCGTTCGCCCGGCGCCCGCGGATCTCTATGCTAGGATCGCGCCGGCGAGTCCGCGAGATGCTCGAAGCGGGGTGGGAAGATGAGGTTCGAGGGCTTCTCGCGCGAGGCGTCTCGCGGGAGGCGAACGCGTTCGAGGCGATCGGCTACCGGGAGCTGGCCGACGCCGCGATCTCGGGCCGCGCGGCTCCGCCTGGAGATCGAAGAGGACGATCGTGACGCGCCACCCGACAACTGGCCAAGCGGCAGGCGACTTGGTTCCGGCGGGAGCCGGGAGTCGTCTGGGTCGAGCCCGCCGCGGCGCTCGCGCGCGCGGTCGAGCTTCTGGGCGAGACGGAGACGGAGAAAAGCGGATGAACAAGGCCCCGATCAACGTTCAGGACTCCTTCTTCTACAACCTCCGGAAGGACAACGTGGTCATCACGGTGCGGCTGACCTCGGGCGAAGAGCGCATGGGCCGGCTGCGCCGCTTCGATA
The DNA here is from genome assembly GCA_963779485.1 of uncultured Actinomycetota bacterium. Classification (GTDB taxonomy): domain Bacteria; phylum Actinomycetota; class Actinomycetes; order Mycobacteriales; family Jatrophihabitantaceae; genus CAVVJA01. The sequence continues at coordinate 116,856 of CAVZYJ010000008.1, forward strand.
AGTTCGCTCTCGTCCTGGAAGTCGAGGGACGCGAGGAGATGATCTACAAGCACGCGATCGCCTCGATCCGTCCCGAGAACCTGCCCTCGGGATCGTGACGAGCGCCGGGCACCGCGATTGAGCCGCCGCCGGCGGCCGGCGATGTTGCTCGGGCAGGCCTGGCGCCGCTTCGGAACAGCGGCGATTCTCCTGCTCGCCGTCTCCTGCGCGACACCGCCGAAGCCGCCGCCGCCCCGCGACCGCTTTCCCCTCGATCCGCGCGAGGGCGCGTCGGGCGCATTCCCGCCGGACGCGCAGGAGGGCTGGAAATCGCTTCTCGCCGGCGACGCCGTGGGAGCGCGCGCCGAGTTCGACGTCGCGCGGCGCCAGGAGCCGGGCAGTCAGCCCGTCCGGATCGGCGAGATCGAGGCGCTCGTGGCCGCGGGGGCGCTCCCGGAGGCTCGGGCGGCGTGCGCCGAAGCGATGCCGGGCTCCGGACCGGGCGACGCCACGCTGCCGCTTCTCGTCGCGTGCGGCGAGGCGGAGGCGCGGTCCGGTCAACCCATCGCCGCCTACGAGCTCTACCGTCCGGCCGCCGCGCGCGCTTCCGAGCGGGCGGGCATCACGGCGCGGGCGGCAGACCTGCGCACGCAAGCGCGCGACCAGGCCGGCAAGGAGGCGCAGGAGGCGTCCCTGCGGAAGGACTGGGCCGCGGCGCGCCTCGCGGCGGGACGCGCGATCGAGATCGAACCCGAATCGGCGGCCGCGCGCGAGGCGGCGGGCGACGTGGAGCGCCAGGCGGGCGACGGCGCCGCCGCACTCGAGCGGTATGGCGAGGCCCTGCAGCGCGATCCGTCGAACCGCCAGCTCCAGGGGAAGATCGCGCGGCTCGCCGCGGAGCGCGGCGACTGGGCCTCGGCCATCCCGGCCCTGGAGCGCCTGGCCGCCGAGGACCCGAGCTTCGAGGCGGAGGCGGAGGAAGCGCGCCTCTCGTTTCGCCTGTCGAACTGGCCCGAGCCGGAGCGAGCGGCGGCGCGGGCGACCCGTTTGACGCGCGGAGACGCGGCCCGCCTCGTCTGGTGGATGGTGCCGGCAGTTCGCCAGGTCCGGCTCTCCGCGGGGATCATCGCGAGCGACATCGTGGACCGCGGCGACCGCGAGCAGATCGCGCGCGCGGTCGGGCTGGGACTCCTCGACGTGGATCGCGAGACGCATCGTGCGCGGCCCGACGCCGTCCTGACTTTCTCGGCAGCCGCGCGCCTCTATCTGAGCCTCTACGCGCTGATCGCGCCGGCCGGGTCGGCGCCGTGTCTTCCCGATCGCCCGGTCGAGACGGTCGATTCCGGTGAAGCGATCCGAGTCGCCCGGGAGTGCGGAATCCTCGACGAGAAGGACGGGCCGCCCGTCACCGGCCCGGCTTTCACGAAGACCGTCGACCGCATCCGCGCGCGCGCGCATCCGAGGGAGAATCCGGAGAACCCGGGCAAGCAATGAAGGGCCCCTGGACGCTCCCGAACTTCATCACGCTGCTGCGCCTGGCGGCGCTTCCGTTCTTTCTCGTGGCCATCTCGAACGGCCGCTTCGACATCGCGCTCGCGATCTTCGTCGCGGCGGGGATCTCGGACGGCGTGGACGGGTTTCTCGCGCGCCGCTTCGACATGCGATCCGCGATCGGCGCCCTCCTCGATCCGATCGCCGACAAGCTGATGCTCATGAGCTCGTATCTCTTCCTCGCGATCCCGTCCTATCCGGCCACCGTCAAGGTCCCGGTGTGGCTCGCCGTGCTCGTGATCTCGAGGGATTTCCTCCTGCTCCTCGTGGCGCTCCTGATGATCCTTGCGACGGAGAGAAAACGCTTCTCGCCGAGCTGGGTGGGAAAGGTCACGACCGTCGTGCAGATCATCACCGTGCTCTTCGTGCTCTGCGCGAACATCTGGCCGTGGCCGAGAGCGGTCGTGCTCATCGCCTTCGGCGCGGCGGCGACGACGACGATCCTTTCGGGTTTCGCGTACGTCTACGAGGCCGCCTCGAGCTCCGCGGCCGACGGCAAGGCCGCCGCGTGATCCGGCTGCGACTGCTGACACGGCCGGATTGCTCTCTGTGCGAAAAGATGCGCGCCGAGGTCGAGCAGATCCTGGAAGGCGAGGCCCGGGAATGGGAGATCGTGGATGTGGACGGCGACGCGGATCTCGCGCGGCGTTATGGCGAGGAGATCCCGGTGCTCTTCGTCAACGATCGTCTCTTCGCTAAGGTTCGGCTGCCTCGGCTGGCGTCGCGGCTTCGGCTTCGGCGCGCCGCCGGCCTCACCGTCTGACCTCCGTTGCCCGTCAAAGACTCTTTCGCTATATTCGAGCCGCCCGGGCGGGCATAGTTCAGCGGTAGAACGCCAGCTTCCCAAGCTGGATGTCGCCGGTTCGATCCCGGTTGCCCGCTCCAACGATCGCGTTCTCGCCGGCCGCGAGCGACGCGCAGGAGTCGAACAGGATCAGCATTGCGAAGGGTGCGCTTTGAGCCGCTATCGTCTTCTCGCCTTGGACGGGACGCTCTTCGAGAGCGAGGTGCCCGGCCGGCTCGGCGGTAATCGGCGTCTGAAGATCTACGGCCGTCTCGACTGCCCGTCGGCCGCTCGGGCGCTCTCGAGCGGTTACGCGCGGCGCCGCGTCTTCTTCCGCGACGAGGCCACCGCGATCGCCGCCGGCTACCGGCCGTGCGCGCGATGCCTTCCCGAGCGGTATCGCGACTGGAAGCGGGCGCCCCGCCCGCTGACGCCGGCGCGATAAGCTGCGCGCGCGCGTGCGCAAGAGTCTCGAAACCGCCGCTCGAATTCTGCCCGGGCTCGCCGTCGCGGCGGCGGTGATGCTCCTCGCAGGCGAGGTGGCGAAGTGGATTGGCGCCGGAATCCTTCGCCTCCAGCGCCTCGACCCGGCCGGGCGCGCGAGCCCGATCTCCGGCATCTCGATGGCGATCCTCCTGGGACTCCTCGCGGCGAACACGGTGGGCGCCGCGCCCGTCCTGAAGCCGGGGCTCCAGTTCGCAGTCAAGCGGATGCTGCGCCTCGGGATCATCTTCGTCGGCATCCGGCTTTCCTTCTACGACGTGCTCAAGCTCGGAGCTTGGGGAGTGCCGGTCGTGGCCGTGATCATCGTCGCGGCGCTCGTCGTGACGCACTTCTTCTCGCGTCTGATCGGCGTCTCGGAGAACTTCGGCACGCTGACGGCGGCATCCACGGCGATCTGCGGCGTCACGGCGGCTCTGTCCGTCGGACCGGTCATCGAGGCGGACGAGAGCGAGGTCGCCTACACGGTCGCGAACGTCACCCTTTTCGGCCTGGCGGCGATGCTCACGTATCCGTACCTCGCGCACGCGCTCTTCGGCTCGCACTCGGCCGCCGCGGGACTCTTCCTCGGCACCGGCATTCACGACACGTCGCAGGTCGTCGGGGCCGCGCTGTCATACAAGGAGATCTTCCGCGACGAGCGCGCGCTCGACGTCGCCACGGTCACGAAGCTGACGCGCAATGTCTTTCTCGTGGCGATCGTGCCGGGCCTCGCCTTCCTTCACGCGCGCCGCACGGGACGCGCCGCGGGCAAGGTGGAGGTGCGCAAGCTCTTCCCGCTCTTCGTCCTCGGCTTTCTCGCGATGGCGATCGTGCGCTCGATCGGCGATGCATCGGTTCTCTCCGGCGGCCGCGCCTGGGGAATCTGGGACGCCGCGGGATGGAAGGGCGTCGCGAAGACGGTCGGCGAGACTTGGGGTTCGGCCGCGCTCGCCATGGCGATGGCCGGCGTCGGATTATCGACGAATCTGCGTGCGCTCCGGCGGCTCGGCGGAAAGCCCTTCGCGGTCGGTGCGCTGTCGGCGGCCCTGGTGGCGGGCCTCGCGCTTCTCCTCGCGGCTCTCGTCGGACCGCGTCTCTGAGTCGGGCGTTTCGCCTTCACGGGCGTCCCTCCGGCGCCGGCCCGTTTGACGGAAACCCGCGAATCGGCTAAGGTTCGCGCTCCCGATGAGGTCCCGCCGCCTGGCCGCGCTCTGCGCGCTCCTGCTCCTGTCCGGCCTGGGCAGCGCCTTCGCCCGCTCGACGGGCACGCCGGCCCTTCTCTCGGGAATCTCCGGGAAGCTGCGCGTCGTCTTTGCGCTCCCGGCGCAGCAGGAGGGCATCCCGGGCCGCCCGGGCGTTTACGACATGCCGACGGACGCCGAGAAGGCGTTTCGCCTGATCGTTTTGACGCCGTTCTCCGCGAAGGTCAACGGGCGCATCGGGCCGTACCGGCTCGGAGACTGGCCCTACGAGTTCCGCACGCCGCGCGATCCGGCGTATGAGGATCCGGCCGGCTTCATCGAGGTCACCCTGGAGAATCTCGGAACGCGCGTGTCCGAGCACTTCACGCTCGGCCAGTTCGTCACCAAGGGACAGGACGACGTGTGGCCCAAGTACGTAGCGCTCGACCGGCGCCTCGTGGACAAGCTCGAGCTGACGATCGACGAGCTCGCGCGGCGCGGGCACCCGGTCAAGGGCCTCTTCGTGATGAGCGGATTCCGGACGCCGGAGTACAACGAGGCGGGAGTCGGCCCCGGAGGCCGATCGGCCGTGTCGCGCCACATGTACGGCGACGCGGCGGACGTGTTCCCCGACACGGCGGGCCGGGGACGAATGGACGACCTCAACGGCGACGGCCGGATCGACCTGCGGGACGCGGCGTTCCTCGGCGCGGCGGCCGACGCCGTCGAGGCCCGGCATCCCGAGCTCGCCGGCGGCATCGGGATTTATCCCGGCAACGGCGCGCACGGGCCTTTCGTCCACATCGACGCCCGCGGCAAGCGGGCGCGCTGGTCCGGCTAGCCGGCTCGCGGCGCGTCACGTCCTCGCGGTGGCTCGACTTCACCGCGCTTCGACTGTTCCGCGGGGCACGGTGACCCGAGGCGAGATGGCGAAGGTCGAGCGACTGTCGTTCGGTCCATGGCGCGTCGCGTCAAGAAAACCGCGCACGAATTTAGCGCACATTTATTTTCGCTCGTGTCGTCACGATGATTCGAGCGAACGTCGAGTTGTACAGCGGCGAGACGATTCGCGCGCGATGGCACCATCGGGCCATTCTCTTTCTGCATCTCCGCCGCTGTAGGCTCGCGGCATCCGACGGGCTCGGGCGAACCCGCGATGGAGGTTGCGATGTTCCGGACGAATGGCGTTTGTTCTCCGTGGTCGTTCTCTGTCCGCGCGATCGTTCTCGTTTCGGTCGCGCTCGCGCTCTCGGCCCCGACGCTTCGCGCCGTGACCGTCACCGGAAAGATCTTCGCGCCGGACAGTAGTGCGGTCAGCAACGCGACGATCTCGTTTCAGCAGCTCTATCAGCTCCCTCTCACCACGACCTCGATCGCGAATGGCACTTACTCGATCGACCTCACGCCCGGGCTGCTGGGACATGAGCGTGAGCGACTCCGCGCACGGAACGATCCTTTATCCAGGGACGATCCGACCCGATCTGCAAGTCGCGATCGACGTCGGGCCGACGGGCATGACCGGCGTCGATCTGCACTATCCGACCGGCCACTCGATGGGCGGCAAGTTCACCGCATCCGGAGCTCTTCCGTCGGCGCTCGGCGTCGTGGTTCTCGGAGAGCACGGCGAGCTGACGCTGCTCGAGCCGATTTTCACGACCGCGACCTGGAGCATCCCCTATGTGCCGGAGGGCAAATGGGTGATCGCTGGAACCGATCGCGGGTTTCCGACGAAGTACGCGGCGCAATACTTCTCGGGCGTGGAAGCGGTGGGCGCCGCGACCGTCGTGAATCTCACGGCAAACCGCACCGACATCAACTTCTCGCTCGAATCCGCGGTCTCGATCACCGGGAAGGTCAGCAATCCGGGCGGCGGGTTCACCGCGGGGAACTCGGTTTACCTCTACACCCGGGGCGGGACGAACATCCTCTCGACGACGACGGATTCGTCGGGCAACTTCACGTTCTCCGGCGGCGACCTCGATCCCGGTTACCAGGGGCAGATCGTCGTCTGGGGGAGCTTCACCCACCCGTTCGTGACCGTCGCTCGGCAACACCACCGGCACGTTCCCGGCGGCCGCGGGCGACTGGCTCACCGTGTCGCCCGGGACGAACACGGTGACGACGATCGCGGGGCAGACCCCGGGTACCGTGAAGGGTCACGTCGTCGTCGCGGGCACCTCAACCCCGATCCCCGGCGTCACGGTGAGCACCGGCGACCCCGTTCGACTCAATCGCCTCGGCTTCAACAGTTGGACCTCCCAGCCGAGCGCGGCCGACGGCAGCTACGAAATCGACGGGATTCAGCCCTTTCATCGGTACACGGTCACTCCGTTCACTCCGAACACGATCTCGAACTACTACTACGACGCCTCACCCACGAAGGCCTTCTTCGATCTGAAGGCGGAGGTGAAGCTCGGAGTGGACATACCGCTCACGCTCGGCGGCAAGATCGGGGGGAGGATCACGAAGGCCTCCGATTCGAGCCCCGTCGAGTTCGCGACGGTCCTGATCCGAAGCGATTGTTCCTCGGGCACCGTCAGTTATGGTTTCACGGGCTCGGACGGCAAGTTCACGTCGCCGGCGATCGCGGCCGGGACCTACCGGTACATGGTCACGCCTCCAGCGGGCGAGGGGCTCGGCAGCGTCTGGAACGGGGGCGGCGCGACGTGTACGGCCGCGCCCGGGATCTCGGTCGCCGCCGGGGCGACGACGACGTCGAATCAGGCCCTGCCGGCGGCCGCGGTCGGTCCGACGGGGCACAAGGTTACCGGCCGAGTCACCGACGCCGGCAATGGGAACGCGATCCGCTCGGCCTCCGTCGAGTTCAACGACATCGGGAATTTCTATTTCGCCGAGGTCGACTCCTGCGGCGACTACGAGGTCGACGGCGTGCTCGACGGCACCTACAGCCTCTACGTGTACGCGAACGGCTACCGAACGCTGAATCAGTCGGACGACTTCGTCATGGCCGGCGCCGATCTCGTCAAGAACTTCAGCCTCACGAAACTGACCGGCGGCATCACGGGCAACGTGATCTTCGACGGCAAACCGGTCCAGGGCGTCAAGGTCTGCACGACCGTTGGGAACAATTGCGCCGTGACGGACAGCTCCGGCGCGTACGCGATCCTCGGGCTCGATACGGGAACGGTGAACCTGATCGCCCTGTCGAGGGACAATCTCGACATCCAGTTCTTCGATGGCAAGACGACGCTGGCGACGGCCGACGCGATCGCCGTGACCAACGGCACGATCTCGACCGGAAAGGATTTCACGCTCGTGGAGCTCCCCGCCGATCCCGGCGAGCCGGACGACGTGGGAACGCCTTCCGTGTTGTCGCGACCGGAGACCGACGAGGGACCGCCGCGCCTCCTTCCGGACGCCCCTCAGCATCGAGCGATCAAGGACGGAGAGGACTCCGACTGGTTTCAGATCGACGTGACGGCCGGGATGATCTACAGGGTCGCGCTCTCGGCCGGCGGCGTCACGCTGTATGGCCCCACTGTCTCGGTATTCGACGGGACGACGAAACTCCCGGACACCTCGGCTTCGGCCACCCTCTTTACGGCGTCCGGCTGGACGGCGCCTTCGTCCGGGACGCGTTGGATCGGCCTGTCGTCGTCCACTGCGGGCAGCTACACGCTCACGCTGACCGTGGGCGCGCCCGGACCGCCGACGCCGACGGTGACGTCCATTGCGCCGACGTCGGGGCCGGCGACGGGCGGGACGGCGATCACGATCACGGGGACTAATTTCGCGGCGGGCGCGACCGTGAAGATCGGCGGCGTCGCGGCGACCAGCGTCGTGTTCGTCGGAGCCACGACGATCACATGCAAGGCGCCGGCGCGGCCGGCGGGAGCGCTTTACGACGTGACGGTGACCAACACGAGCACGAAGTCCGGAACGCTGACGAAGGGTTGGCTGGCGGATTTCCTCGATGTGCCGCAGGCCTACATCTACCACGGGGCGATCGAGAAGGTGCTGCGGGCGGGGATCACGGCGGGATGTGGGGGAGGCAACTACTGCGCGCAGCAGCTGGTGACGCGGGACCAGATGTCGGTATTCATCCTGCGGGGCGAGCATGGCGGCACCTACAGCCCGGCGGCGGCGACCGGGACCGTCTTCTCGGACGTGACGATCAACACGCCGTTCGCGAAGTGGATGGAGGAGTTCGCGAAGGAAGGAATCTCGACCGGGTGCGGGGGAGGCAGCCCGCCGCCGTACTGTCCGTCGCAGAACGTGACGCGCAACGCGATGGCGAAGTTCCTGCTGCTCGGCAAGCACGGGTCGAGCTTCAATCCGCCGGCGGCGACAGGGACGATCTTCTCGGATGTCCAGACGACGACGACGCTGGCGAAGTGGATGGAGGAGCTCAAGGCGGAAGGGATCACGGCAGGTTGCGCCGCGGGGGTCCCTCTGCCTTCGTTCTGCCCGGACGGCACCGTGACCCGGGGTGAAATGGCGAAATTCGTGCGCGCGACGTTCGGGCTATAGCGCAGTTCGCCAAGGGGTTGGCCGCGGCTTCGATGCCCGCGGCCGACCCGGCTTCGTCGTGCGGCGGACGGCTGTTATCATTTGCCGGCCGACGTTTTCCTTCCGCCGCCTGTTCAGGTTTCGGTCAGGGGTGCCTCCTCCCCGGGCCTTGCCTTGGAGGGGAGGCGGAAGCGAGGCGCCGGGCGTGAGGTCGACATGCGCCGCACCGCTCGTTTCGCCTGCGCTTGGGCCGTCTTCGCCGCCGGGACGGCCGCCGCAGCGGTCTCCGCTCAGACCCCCGTCACCGTAGCGGTCGACGCCGCGGCGGACCGCCATCCGATCAGTCCTCTCGTCTACGGGGTCGCCTATGGCGATGCCGCCTCTCTGTCCGACCTGAACTGCCCGCTCAACCGGCTCGGCGGCAACAACACGAGCCGCTACAACTGGCAGGTCGAACGCCGACAACCGCGGCGCCGACTGGTATTTCGAGAGCATCGGCGACGGCTCGAGCGCGACGCCGGGCGAGCGTCGGCGACACGTTCATCTCGCAGAGCACGGCCGGCCGGCGCCCAGCCGATGCTGACGATCCCGATGATCGGCTGGGTCGCGCAAGCTCGGCGCCAACCGCGTCGAAGCTCGCGAGCTTCTCGATCGCGAAGTACGGCGCGCAGACGGGCAACGACTGGCAGTGGTATCCCGACGCCGGCAACGGCGTGCAGTCGGGCGGCAGCAACGTCACCGGCAACGATCCGACCGACGCCAACGTGCTCGTCGACTCGGCGTTCCAGCAGGCCTGGGTCGCAGCACCTCGTCGGCGACGTGGGGGCCGGCCTCCACCGGCGGCCTGCGCTACTACATTCTCGACAACGAGCCAGCCATCTGGCACTCGACGCATCGCGACGTCCATCCCGACCGGCGCCGACGATGGACGAGATCCGGCGACAAGATGATCGACTACGCCGCACGGATCAAGGACGGCGGACCCCGGCGCCCTCGTCGTCGGCCCGGAGGAGTGGGGCTGGAGCGGCTACTTCTACAGCGGCTACGACCAGCAGTACGGGAGCCGCGCACGGCTGGAGCTCGCTGCCCGACCGCGCCGCGCACGGCAACGCGCGACTATCTGCCGTGGCTGCTCGACGCAGTTGCAGGCCAGACGGCATCCGGCACGGGCGCCGGCTGCTCGACGTCTTCACCGTCCACTACTACCCGCAGGGCGGCGAGTTCGGCAACGACGTCTCAGCCGGCGATGCAGCAGCGCCGCAACCGTTCGACGCGCTCGCTCTGGGATCCGAACTACGTCGACGAGACCTGGATCAACGACAAGGTGCAGCTCATCCCGCGTCTCAAGCGCGTGGGTCGAACACGTACTACTACCCGGCACGACAGATCGGCATCACCGAGTACAACTGGGGCGCCGAAGCGCACATCAACGGCGCCACCGACGCAGGCCGACATCCTCGGCATCTTCGGCCGCGAAGGGTCTCGACCTCGCCACGCGCTGGACGACGCCGGACGCGTCCACGCCGACCTACAAGGCCATCAAGATGTACCGCAACTACGACGGCGCGAAGTCCACGTTCGGCGACACGAGCGTGCGGGCAGCGGCACCCGATCCCGACACGCTGTCGGCCTTCGCGGCGTTCCGTTCGGACGACGCGGCGCTGACGGTCATGGTCGTCACAAGATGTCTGACGGGTCGACGCGGCTCTCACAGTGAACCTCTCGAACTTCGCCGCCGGGCCGACCGCCCAGGTCTGGCAGCTCGACGCGTCGAACGCGATCACGCACCTCGCCGACGTCGCCGTCGGGGGCGGCAGCCTCGCGGCGACGCTCCCGGCCCAGACCGTGACCCTCTTCGTGATTCCCGCGGCCGGCCTCGCCGTCTCCGCGGTCTCGCCGGCATCCGGGCCGGCGTCCGGAGGCAGCGCGCTCACGATCCGGGGCGCGGGGTTCGCCTCCGGCGCCGGCGTGGCGCTGTCGGGCTCCGCGGCCTCGGGGATCTCGGTCGCGGCGCCGCATCGCATCGACGCCACCTCCGGCGCGCACGCGCCGGGGCCGGCCGACGTCGTCGTATCGGTCGCCGGGAGCGGCAGCGCGACGCTCGCGCGCGGCTTCTTCTTCGACTTTTTCGACGTCCCGGGCGGCAGCCTCTTCCACGACCCCGTCGTCGGAATCGCGCGCGCGGGCGTCACGTCCGGATGCGGCGGCGGCAACTATTGCCCGAACGTCCCGGTCACGCGCGCCGAGATGGCGGTCTTCGTCCTGCGCGGCGAGCACGGCGCGAGCTATCACCCGCCGTCGGCCACCGGGACGATCTTCGCGGACGTCCCGGCCGCCGCGCCGTTCGCGGACTGGATCGAGCGCTTCGCCTTCGAGGGCATCTCGGGAGGCTGCGGCGGGGGCAAATTCTGTCCCGACGCGCCCGTGACGCGGGATCAGATGGCGGCGTTTCTGCTGCGAGGAAAGCACGGCACCGCGTTTGCGCCGCCCGACGCGGAAGGGCTCTTTGCCGACGTCTCCGGTCCCTTCGCCAAATGGATCGAAGAGCTCGCCCGCGAGGGCGTGACCCTGGGCTGCGGCGGCGGGAACTTCTGTCCCTCGCTCACGGTCACCCGCGGACAGATGGCCGCGTTTCTGATTCGCGCTTTCGGTATCTCCTAAAGCCGGTCCTCGGGCTATACTGAGCGCTCCAATCCCGACTGGAGGACTTCTGGGCATTTTCGTCAAGACCGATGCGCCGTCTTCGAACAACGTGCGCGACCTGCGCGACAACCTGGTCAACGACGGGACGCGCGGGCCGACGGTCATCGGGCCGCAGGCGATCGTCGTCGGCGAGATCTCGGGCGACGAGGACCTCCTCGTCGAGGGACGAGTCGAAGGAAAGATCCGCACCGACCGAAAGGTCACGATCGGCGGGACCGGCGACATCAAAGGGGACGTGCTGGCGCGGTCCGTCGTGGTGGCCGGAAAAGTCGAGGGGCAGATCATGTGTCAGGAGCGCGCCGAGCTCCTCGCCTCGGCCGAGGTCAAGGGCAGCGTCCAGGCCCCCAAGGTCGTGATTGCCGAAGGCGCGAAGCTGCAGGGCAGCGTGGCCATGTCCGTCCCGAGCGTCGCGACCCCGCCGCCTCGAAACAGCCCTCCTGAGGCCGGCCGGGCAGTCACGTCGGGATTCGAAGGGGAAACGGCGAAGGGGAGACGCCGAGCGCCTCCGCCGGCGTCACGTCGCTCCAGGTTTCGCCGCCGTTGCCCGTCTTGAAGAGTCCGCCTCCCGAAGCGTAGAGCGTGTTCGGATCCGACGGATCCATCGACATCTCGGTCAGGAATCGGACCGGTGCGCGAGGCCGGAGCGTCCACGGGGCTCCCGGCCCGCTCCGTATGCCGAGGGTTCCGTCGTTCAATCCGGCGAAAAGAGCGCCGGGGCTCAGCGGGTGCGTCGCGAGCCGCTCGACGGGCGTTGCCTGCAGTCCGGTGCTGCGAGCAGACCACTCCTTGCCGCCATCGCTCGAACGGAAGACGCCCCTGGACAGCGAGCCGGCATAGAGTCTCGCGGAATCGCTCGGATCGACCGCGACCACGCGGACGTCGTCCGGCAGCCCGCTCGAGGCGTTCCAGTGCGTCCCTCCGTCGACCGACCAGAAGATTCCGTGCCCCTTCGTGACGGCCCAGCCGCGCCCGTCGTCTTCACTTCCCGCCGAAGGTAGAATCCGGGCTCCGTGAGCCCCGTTCCGACGTCCGTGCCGAAGGTCTCGAGCCGCGGCAGGCCATGCCCGCCTCGCCGATCCGCAAGCTGATGCCGCTCGCCGACGAGGCGAAGCGGCGCGGCGTGCACGTCTATCACCTGAACATCGGCCAGCCGGACATCGAGACGCCGCCGAGATGCGCGAGCGTCTCGGAAGCTCGACGGACGGTCTTCGCGTACTCGCCGTCGGGCGGAACGCCGGAGTATCTCGGCTCGCTGCAGCGACTACTACGGCAAGCTCGGCGTCCCTCTGGCGCGACGAGCTCGTCGCGACGACCGGCGGCAGCGAGGCGATCCTCTTCGCCTTCCTGGTCTGCGCGGACGCGGGAGACGAGATTCTCGTCGTCGAGCCCTTCTACACGAACTATCGCTCGTTCGCGACGATGGCGGGGGTGACGTCTGGGCCGTGCCGCCGCGGCGAGGACGGGTTCCACCTGCCGCCGCGCGAGGTGTGGGAGCGGGCGCTCACGCCGCGCACGCGGCTCGTCCTGCTCTGCAATCCGAACAATCCGACGGGCACCGTGTACACCGACGACGAGCTCAGATGGTGGCGGAGCTCTGCCGCGACCACGGGCTCTTTCTCGTCGTGCGACGAGGTCTATCGCGAGTTCGTCTACGACGGCCGCCAGGCCAACAGCGCGCTTGCAGCTGCCGGGCTTCGAGACGAACGTCGTCGTCGTGGACAGCCTCTCGAAGCGCTACAGCGCCTGCGGCATCCGGCTCGGCGCCTCGTGACGCGCAACCGCGACGTCTATCAGGCCGCGCTCCGCATGGCGCAGGGACGGCTCTCGCCGCCGGGGCTCGCGCAGTTCGTCGCCGTCGGGATGAAGGACCTGCCGCCGACGTACACGGCCTCCATCGTGGCCGAGTATCAGAAGCGGCGCGATCTGCTCTTCGAGGGACTGCGCGGCCTCCCGGGCGTCTTCCTGACGAAGCCGGAGGGAGCGTTCTATTTCGTCGCGCGGCTGCCGGTCGACGACAGCGAGGACTTCGCGCGCTTGCTGCTCGCGGACTTCGAGCTCGACGGTCGCACCGTGATGGTCGCGCCGGCGAGCGGTTTCTACGCGACGCCGGGTCTCGGGAGCAACGAGGTGCGCATCGCCTACGTGCTCAAGGAAGAGGATCTTCGGGCGTCGATCCGGATCCTCGGCGCCGCGCTCGAGGCGCTACGCCCGCCGGCCGGCGGCTCGGGAGCCGGCGGCTGCGGCCGCCGCGGCGCCGGGACCGGATTTCGCCGTGCCGGCCGAGAGCTGACGCCCAACTCACCCGGGAACTTCGCGCGGCACGATCCCGCGCTTCGGAACGAGGAGGATTTTCCGATGACCACCGAGCTGGCGCTCGAGACCCAGTCCAACTACATCGGCGGCAAGTGGGTGCCCGCCGCCTCGGGCAAGACGTTCGAAGACCGAAACCCGGCCGACAAGGACGATCTCGTCGGCGTCTTCGCCGAAGGCGGCGCGGCGGACGTCGAGGCGGCGGTCGCGGCCGCGAAGAAGGCCTTCCCGGCCTGGCGCGACACGCCGGCGCCGCGGCGCGCGGAGATCCTGTACGCCGCCGGGCGACATCCTCGAGCGCGACAAGGAGAAGCTCGCGCGGCTCATGACGCGCGAGATGGGGAAGGTCCTGACGGAGACGCGCGGCGACGTCCAGGAGGCCATCGACATGGCCTTCCTCGCCGCGGGCGAGGGCCGGCGCCTGCTTCGGGTACACGACGCCGTCGGAGCTGCCGAACAAGTTCGCGATGTCGCGTGCGCCAGCCGATCGGCGTCTGCGCGTTCGTCACGCCCTGGAACTTCCCGATGGCGATCCCGGCGTGGAAGTCGATGGCGGCGCTGATCGTGCGGCAACACGATCGTCATCAAGCCCGCCACGGACACGCCGCTCTCGGTCGTCACTTCGCGCGCGTCCTCGAGGAGGCGGGTCTCCCGCCCGGCGTCTTCAACGTCGTCACGGGCGGCGGCGCGAAGGTCGGCGATGCCGCTCGTCACGCATCCGCGACGTCAAGGTCGTCTCCTTCACGGGCTCGACCGAGGTCGGACAGACGCATCAACGACGCGTGCGCGCCGACGTTCAAGCACGTCCACCTCGAGATGGGCGGCAAGAACGCGATTCTCGTCATGGACGACGCGGACGTCGAGCTCGCCGTCGACGGCGCGGTCTGGGGCGCCTTCGGCACGACCGGCCAGCGCTGCACGGCGTCCTCGCGCCTGCTCGTCCACAAGAAGGTCTACGACGACTTCTCGGCGAAGCTCGCCGAGCGGGCGAACGACGCTGAAGGTCGGCAACGGCCTCGACGCGACGATCGAGATGGGCCCGTGCGTCAACGAGAAGCCAGCTCGACACGGTCGCGCGCTACGTCGAGATCGGAAAGGAGGAAGGGCGCGAAGCTCGTCGCCGGCGGCCGAAGCTCTCGCGACGGGCAAGCACGCGAAGGGCTGGTTCTTCGCGCCGACGGTCTTCGCCGACGCGACGCCAGGATGCGCATCGCGCGCGAGGAGATCTTCGGGCCGGTGACGACGGTCGTGCCGATCGGCTCGCTCGAGGAGGGGATCCGGATCGCGAACGCCGTGCGACTACGGGCTCTCGTCGGCTCGATCTACACGCGGGACGTGAACAAGGCCTTCACCGCGATGCGGGACTTCGAGACCGGCATCTTCTACGTGAACTCGTCCGACGATCGGCGCCGAGGTCCACCTGCCGTTCGGCGGCATCAAGGACACCGGCAACGGCCACCGCGAGGCGGGCATCGCCGGCCTCGACGTGTTCACGGAGTGGAAGTCGATCTACGTGGACTTCTCGGGACGACTGCAGAAGGCGCAGATCGACACGCACGAATAAGTCGGCGCAGGAGGCGGGGCGATGATCGGGAGAGCGAGCTCTTCGGGCGGTTCGTGTGTCTTCTGGCCGGCCTCGCGGCGGGCGCCGCGGCGCCGCCGGCGGGCGAGAAGGCCGACAAGGCCGAGAAGACCGACAAGAAAGACGACAGCCTGTCCGCCGTCTACGGCGGCATGGAGTTTCGCAACATCGGCCCGTTCCGCGGCGGCCGCGTCGACGCCGTCACGGGCGTGCGCGGACAGCCGCTCGTCTTCTACTTCGGCGGCGACGGGCGGCGGCGTCTGGAAGACGGTCGACGGCGGCTCCAACTGGCGGCCGATGTCCGACAAGGACTTCCAGACGGGCTCGGTCGGCGCGATCGCCGTCGCCGAGTCCGACCCGAACGTCGTCTACGTCGGGAATGGGCGAGTCGGCGATCCGCGGCAACGTCTCCCACGGCGACGGCGTGTACAAGTCGACCGACGGCGGGCAAGACGTGGATCAACGTCGGGCCTGAAGGACACGTACCAGATCTCGCGCGTCCGCGTCCACCCGAAGGACTCCGAACCTCGTCTACGTCGCGGCGCACGGCCACGTCTGGGGCCCGAACGCCGAGCGCGGCATCTTCCGGTCGAAGGACGGCGGCAAGACCTGGGAGAAGGTCCTCTTCGTATCGCGACAAGACCGGCGCCTCGGACCTCGTGCATGGATCCCGACGAACCCGCGCATCCTCTACGCCGGCTTCTGGCAGGTGTACCGCAAGCCCTGGACGCTCTCGTCGGGCGGCACCGAGCGGCGGCTTGTACCAGTCGACCGACGGCGGCGACACCTGGAAGAAGCTCGCGCGGCGGGCTGCCCGAGGGCGTCGTCGGCAACATCGGCGTCGCCATCTCGGCCGCGCGCCCCGACCGCGATCTGGGCGATCGTCGAGGCCGAGAAGGGCGGCGTCTATCGCTCCGACGACGGCGGCGAGAAGTGGACGCGCATGAACTCGGAGAACAAGCTCCGCCAGCGCGCCTGGTACTACACGCAGATCTACGCCGACCCGAAGAACGCCGACACGGTCTACGTGCTGAACGTCGGGATCTTCCGCTCGAACGACGGCGGCAAGACCTTCGACGCCGATCCGCGTGCCGCACGGCGACAACCACGACCTGTGGATCGATCCGGACGACCCGCAGCGGATGATCGAGGGCAACGACGGCGGCGCCACCGTCTCGTTCAACGGCGGCCGCACGCTGGTCGACCGCTGCTACAACCAGCCGACGGCGCAGTTCTATCGCGTCATCACGGACGACCACTTCCCGTACCGCATCTACGGCGCGCAGCAGGACAACACGACGGTCGCGCATCGCGAGCCGCGGCCGGGGCGGCGCGATCGGCCTGACGGACTGGTACGACGTGGGCGGCGGCGAGAGCGGCTAGATCGCGCCGAAGCCCGGCGATCCCGACGTCGTCTACGCCGGCTCCTACGGCGGCGAGATCACGCGATACGACCACAGGACCGAGGAGCAGCCGCGCAGGTCGTCGCGTGGCCGCAGCTCGCGATCGGGCTCGGCGCGCGAAGGACCTGAAGTACCGCTTCCAGTGGAACGCGCCGATCCTCATCTCGCCGCACGACCCGAACACGCTCTACCACGGCGCGCAGAAGCTGCTCGCAGCCGCGACGAGGGGCAGTCGTGGGCGGAGATCGTCGCCCGGACCTCACGCGCAACGACCGGCGAAGCAGGAGCAAATCCGGCGGCCCGATCACCAAGGACGACACGGGCATCGAGGTCTACGACACGATCTTCACGATCGTCCGAGTCGCCGGCACGAGGCCGGCGTGCTCTGGGTCGGGCACCGACGACGGCCTCGTGCACGTGACGCGCGACGGCGGCGAAGACCTGGCAGAACGTGACGCCGAAGGGCATGCCGGAGTGGATCCAGATCAACGCGATCGACGTCGTCGCCGCACGACACGGGCGCGGCCTACGTCGCGGCGACGATGTACAAGCTCGACGACTTCCGTCCGTACCTCTACAAGACGACCGACTACGGCAAGACCTGGACGAAGATCGTGACCGGCATCCCGGATCGCGCGCTTCACGCGCGTCGTGCGCGAGGACCCGGTCGCGGCGCGGGCTGCTCTACGCCGGGACGGAGCTCGGCCTCTACGTCTCCTTCGACGACGGCGCGAGCTGGCAGCCGTTCCAGCGGAACCTGCCCGTCGACGCCGATCACCGACCTGACGGTCAAGGACGGCGACCTCGTCGTCGCGACGCAGGGCCGCTCGTTCTGGGTGCTCGACGACCTGACGCCGCTGCGCGACTACAAGGACGCGATCCGCGGCAGAAGCGCTCCATCTCTTCGCGCCCCCGCCGTCGGTCCGGTTTCCGGGCGGAGGCTTCGGCGGCGACGACGACGAGCGCCGAGGCTCGACGTCGGGCAAGAATCCGCCCGCGGGCGTGCTCGATCACCTACTGGCTGAAGGACAAGCCCAGGGACAGCGACAAGCTCACGGTCGAGATCCTCGACGGCGACACGCTGCTGCGCTCCTACACGAACGAGAAGAAGGACAAGGACAAGGGGAAGGAGAGGGCGGACGACGACGACCGCGCCGACAAGCCGCTCGAACCGAAGGCCGGGTTGAACCGGATCGTGTGGGACATGCGCATCCTGCGGCCGACGCTGCTGCCGAAGGCGATCTCTGGGGCAGCGACCGCGGACCGATGGTCGCGCCCGGCAAGTACACCGTGAAGGTGCGGTGGAACGAGTCAGGAACAGACGCAGGGCTTCGAGGTCGTGCCGCGTCCGGGGATCGCGGCGACGGCGGCGGATCTGGAGGCCGCAGTTCCGGCTGCTCCGCGACACGCGCGACGGGCTCTCGGCGACGCACGAGGCGGTGCAGCAGATCCGCGACGTCAAAGCGCAGATCCAGACCGTCGAAGACCACGCGGAGCGGCTCGGCAAGGGCTCGGCGCTGAAGGACGAGGGGAAGGCGCTCTCCGACAAGCTGACGGCGATCGAGAAGAAGCTCGTCAATCCGGACATCAAGGCGAACCAGGATCCGCTCAACTTCCCGCCCGCGCTCGATCACCAGTTCGCGGGGCTCGCCTCGGTGCGTCTCGAGCGCCGACGCGAAGCCGACCGATTCGTCGGCCGTCTACTACAAGCAGATCCGCGGAGAGCTCGACGGGATCCTGAAGGAGCTGCAGGCGGTGCTCGACGGCGACCTGGCGGCGTTCAACCGCTCGGTGGAGCAGGCCGGAATTCCGCCGGTCGTGGCGGCGCCGGCGAAGGCACCCGGGCTCGAAGACCTCGAGCTAGCGCGTCCGCCGTCGATCGCCGCGAGGAGCTCCGCGAAGTCCGCCGGAAGCGGCGCGGCGATCTCGACCGGCTCGTTGGTGGCCGGATGGCGGAACCCGACGCGCTCGGCGTGGAGCGCCTGGCGCGGGAACTCGAGAAGGCGCTTCTTCAGCGCCGCATCCTTGACGCGTTCGTACCGAGGCCGCCCGTAGACCGGATCGCCCACGACCGGCAGGCCGGCCGCGGCGAGGTGCACGCGGATCTGGTGCGTTCGCCCGGTCACGAGCCGGCAGCGCAGGAGAGTCAGCCCGAGCTCGAACCACTCCCGCTCGATCTCGTACAGCGTCCGCGCCTCGCGGGTGCCGGTCGGCGGCTCCGGCTCCGCGCGGAACGCCTTCATCCGCTTGCGGTCGCGCGGGTCGCGCCCGATCGGCAGCGCGACCTCGCCCTTGCGGACGCGCGGGACTCCGGCGGCGAGAGCCAGGTACTCCTTGCGCATCGACGCGTTTCTTCATCTGGCGCGAGAGCGACGCGTGGGCGCGATCCGTCTTCGCGACGAGGAGCACGCCCGACGTGTCGCGGTCCAGGCGGTGCACGATGCCGGGGCGCTCGACGCCTCCGACGCCCTTCCAGTCGCGCACGTGGTGCAGGAGCGCGTTCACGAGCGTGCCCGAGGCGTGGCCGGGAGCGGGATGGACGACGAGCCCCGGCGGCTTGTCGATCGCGAGCAGGTCGTCGTCTTCGTACAGGATCGACAGCGGAATCGCCTCGGGCTCCAGAGCCGGTCTTGACCGGCTCCGGGACCTCCACCTCGATCTCGTCTCCGGCGCGGACGAGCTGCGACCGCTTGGCGCCCGCCGCCGCGGACGCGCACGGCGCCCTCCTCGATGAGCTTCCGGATCCGGGAGCGCGAGAGGTCCGAGCAGGCGGAGGCGAGGAAGAGGTCGAGGCGCGTCCCGGCCGACGGGGTGCCGACGCGAAACCGGCGGATCACGCTTCCGCGCGGCTGCGGCGCGACAGGTAGAAGAGCATCGCGCCGGCCGCCACGGCGGTGAGCAGGCCGATGAACTGCGAGGTCGAGAGGACGCCGGGAATCACGAAGCCGCGCACGAGGTCGCCGCGCCAGATCTCGATGATGCCGCGCGTCATCGAATAGAGCAGGACGTAGAGCCAGAACACCTCGCCGTCGAAGGTCTTGCGGCGGTAGGCCCACTGGAGCATGAGGAAGATCAGGAACGCGTTGATCGAGAGGTAGATCTGCGTCGGATGGAGCGGCGTGTCGAGCGGCGTGCCGACCGCCTGATGCGCGAAGGGGTCGGTGAACCGCACCGCGAACGGCCCGTCGGACGGCTTGCCGTAGCAGCAGCCAGCCGCGAAGCATCCCCAGCGCCCGATCGCCTCGCCGAGCGCGATCGCCGGCGCCGCCATGTCGGCGACCTTCCAGGCCGGCAGGCCGTGCTTGCGCAGGTAGGCGATCCCGACGACCGAGGCGCAGATCAGGCCGCCGTAGAAGACGCCGCCGGAGCGCAGAACGTCGATGAGGTCGCGCGGGTTCGAGAGGTAGTGGCGCCACTCGACGACGACGAGCAGCCCCTTCGCGCCCGAGGATCGCCGCGGCGAGCACGTACAGCGAGAGGTCGAGGATCTTCTGCTCGGGCAGTCCCTCGGCCGACCGCCTTGCGCCGCAGCACCCAGATCGCCGTCAGGTAGGCGATGGCGAGCAGGACGCCGTACGTCGGAAGGTAGAACGAGCCGATCTGGATGAGTCGGGGGTGAATCGTCTAGCTCCCGGCGCCGGCTCGGGTCTCGGGTCCCGAGGCCGCACCCTCGCTCTCGTTGCGCAGCATGTCGAGGAAGAGCAGCCCGACGCCGACGCAGATCGCGGAGTCGGCGACGTTGAAGGCGGGCCAGTGGTGGCCGGAGATCGAGAAGTCGAGGAAGTCCACGACGTATCCGAAGCGCACGCGGTCGAGCAGGTTGCCGACGGCGCCGCCGAGGATGAGCGCGAAACCGACCTGCAGGCGGATCGAGCGATGCGAGGAGCGCAGCGCGTAGGCCGACACGACGAGGAAGACGAGGACGGCGACGCTGTTCAGCAGGATCGCCTTGACGGAGGAATCGACGGAAGCGAAGAGCCCGAACGCGGCGCCGCTGTTGCGAACGTACGTGATGTCGAGAAGTCCCGCGAGCACCGACCGCGACTGATGGACCTCGAAGGCGCGCGTCACGATCCCCTTGGTCCACTGATCGAGCAGGAGGACGGCGAGCGAGACGAGCGAGGTACGCCGCGCGGTACAGCGTGGACTCCTTCACCTTGATTCCGGTGCGCATGCTCATGCCCGCTCACGCGGCGACGCCCGGGGAGGCCAGCACCGCGCGGCACCGGTCGCAGAGGCCCTTCGTTCTCGGCCTCCGGCGTGACCTTCCAGCAGCGGTCGCAGCGCCGGCCCGCGGCCTTTCGGAACTTCAGGCGCAGGCCCGGGTAGACGCGCGATTCGCGTCCAGCCGTCGCCCGCGGCGTCGGGCAGCGTCGCGGACTTCGGACACGATGAAGAGGTCGGCGAGGCCCGGCCCTTCCGTTCCCGTCGCGGCGCGGTCGCGGTCGAGGTCGGCCGACGGCGTCAGGAGGATGGCCCCCTCGAGCGACGCGCCGATCTGCTTGTCCCGGCGGGCCTGCTCGAGCACGACCGCCGCTTCCTCACGCAACTGGGTCAATCGTTCCCACGCTTCCCGCGACGGAATGCCCTCGGGCTGCGTCGCTCAGGGTCTCGAAACGCGAGAGGTGGACGGATTCTTCCTTCGGCGCGGGCAGATTCCTTCCAGATCTCCTCGGCCGTGAAGGGGAGGATCGGGGCCGCCAGCGTCGCGATGGCCCGGGCGATCCGATGGAGGGCGGTCTGGGCGGACCGCCGCTCGAGGGACGCCGGCGCGCGAGGCGTAGAGCCGGTCCTTGACGATGTCCAGGTAGAACGCCGAGAGCGTCGTCGCGCAGAAGTCGACGAGCGCGTGGTAGACGACGTGGAACTCGTACCGGTCGTACGCCTCGCGCACGCGGTCCGACAGATCGCCGCGTCGCGGCGAGCGCCCAGCGGTCGAGCGGCAGCGAGGTCGGCCTGCCGGCACCGCGTCCGTCGGCCGGGTCGAAGTCGTAGAGGTTCGAGATGCAGGTAGCGCGCCGTGTTGCGGATCTTGCGGTACGCCTCGGCGCAGCGCGCGAGGATCTCCTCGGAGATCGGCATGTCGTCCCGATAGTCGAGGCTCGCAGACCCAGAGCCGCAGGATGTCGGCGCCGTACTTCGCGATCAGCGTCCTGCGGGTCGATCGACGTTGCCGAGCGACTTCGACATCTTCCGCGCCGGCCACGTCGAGGAAGAAGCCGTGCGTGACGACGGCGCGGTAGGGCGCGTCGCCGAAGAGCGCGACGGAGGTCAGCAGCGACGACTGGAACCAGCCGCGGTGCTGGTCGTGCCCCTCGAGGTACAGGTCGGCGGGCGGCCCGCGTCGGTCGCGGACGAGCTCCGGCCACTCGCCCGTCGCGCAGGACGGCGAGGTGCGAGACGCCCGAGTCGAACCAGACGTCGAGGATGTCGCTCTCCTTGCGCGAAGTCCGCGTCGCCGCGACGGTCCGCGCCGGGCGGCAGGAAGTCCTCGGCCGGCCGCGCGAACCAGGCGTCGCCGCCCTCCTGCCGGAAGATCCCGGCGACGTGCTCGAAGAACTTCGCCTGCTCGGCCGGGTCGTCGGCCCACGGATAGATCTCGACGCGCTCGCCGTCTTTCATGGCGTAGAGGACCGTGATCGGCGAGCCCCAGCGCCGCTGCCGCGAGATGACCCACTCGCGCCGGTTCTCGACCATGCCGGCGATGCGCTGCTCGCCCCAGGCCGGGATCCAGCGCACCTTCGGGATCGCCTCGAGCGCGCTTCTGCCGGACGTTGACGCGCTCGTCGTCGAGGCGGACGAACCACTGGACGGTCGCGCGGAAGATGACCGGCTTCTTGCAGCGCCAGCAGTGCGGGTACTCGTGGCGGAACGCCGTGGTCCAGGTGCACGAGCGCGCCGGCGGCCTTGCAGGTCCTCGATGATCTCGGGGTTCGCCTCGAGCACCTTCTTGCCCTGGTACTTCTCGACCGTCGTGAAGCGGCCGCCGTCGTCGACGGGCGACAGGATCGGCAGGTTCTCGCGCTGGCCCGTGCGGAAGTCGTCCTCGCCGTGGCCCGGCGCCGTGTGGACGAGGCCCGTGCCGGTGTCCATCGCGACGTAGTCGGCGCCGACGACCCGGAACGAGCGCGATTCCTCCTCCGGCGTCAGCGCGCCTCGCATGGAGCGATCGAGCGGGTGCTCGTAGCGCAGGCCGATGAGGTCCGAGCCCTTCAGGCCCGTCTTCACGGACGATCCGCCGTTCGCGGCGACGAGCTGCGAGGCGACGACATAGAGCTTGCCGTCCTTCCGCACGAGGTCGTAGCTCGCGTCCGGATCGACGGCGACCGCGAGGTTCGACGGGATCGTCCACGGGCGTCGTCGTCCAGACGAGGAGGTGCACCCGTCCGGCGCCGGGCTCCGAGAAACCGACGCGATCGAGCAGTTTCGTCGAATCGGGTTCCGTGAGCGCCAACCCGACGGAGATCGCCGGATCCTCGCGGTTCTCGTACTCGAGCTCGGCCTCGGCGAGCGCGGTCTGGTCCGTGAAGCACCAGCGCACGGACTTGAGCGCCTGGAAGACGAGGTCCTTCTCGTAGAACGCGCCGAACGCCCGCGCGATCTCGGCTTCGTAGCCGTAGCTCATCGTCTTGTAGGGCCGCTCCCAGAGCCCGCCGACGCCGAGCCGCCGGAACTGCTCGCGCTGCACGTCGATGAATCCCTCCGCGTACTCGCGGCAGGCCTGCCGGATCTCGACGGCCGACATGTCCTTCCGCTTCGAGCCGAGCTTCTTGTCCACCTTCTGCTCGATCGGAAGACCGTGACAGTCCCATCCGGGCACGTAAGGCGCGTCGAACCCGGCGAGCGAGCGGCTGCGGACGACGAGGTCCTTCAGGATCTTGTTGAGCGCCGTCCCGAGATGGATTGGCCCGTTGGCGTAGGGCGGCCCGTCGTGCAGAAGGAATCGGGTCCGTCCGGCAGCCGCGGCGCGGAGCTTCGCCTCGAGACTCATATCCTGCCAGGCGGCGAGCTGCAGCGGCTCCCGGCGCGGCAGGTCCGCCTTCATGGGGAACTCGGTGCGCGGGAGATTGAGCGTCTCTTTGTAGTCGGGTGCGTCGGCCATGTGCTCGAAACCGCGGAGTTTATCCGAACAGGCCGTTCCGGCCGGGAGCCTCGTCCGTCACGAGAACGACCACGGCGGCGGCGGTCGTGGCGGTGTGCGTGATCGTCACCTCCGCGTCGACCACCTGCAGCCGGCGCGCCCGCTCCGCGGCGCGGCCGAGCAGGACGAGGCGCGGGCCGCCGCCCGGCTCGCGCTGGATCGCGATCTCGCGAAACGACAGTCCGCGCCAACCCGTTCCGAGCGCCTTCATCGCGGCTTCCTTCGCGGCGAACCGTCCGGCCACGTGCTCGGCGAACGCGCGCGGATGGCGCCGGCGGCGCAGGATCTCGCCGGGTCCGAAGACTCGGGCGAGGAATCGCTCGCCGCGCCGCGAGAGAACACCCGCGACCCGAGCGACCTCGGCCAGATCGACGCCGACGCGAATGCGCATGGCGGCGTCAGCTCGCCGCGATCCGGTCGCAAACCGCGCGCGGATCCGGGGCGTCCTGGAACAGGCGGATGGCCGCGATCCCGGCGATCCGGTCGCGATGCGGCGCGAGGGCGTCGAGATTCGTTTCGTCCACGCCGCCGATCGCGTAGACGGCGCTCGCGTGCTGCGCGGCCGGCGGCAGCCCGGCGAGAGCGTCCGGCCCGAGGGGCGCCCCGTATGCGCGCTTGGAAGGCGTGTCGAAGATCGGACCGATGAGGACGACATCCGCGCCGTCGGCGATCGCGGCGCGCGCCTCTTCGGCGGAGTGCGTGGACACGCCGACGCGGAATCCCCGCGCCGTGGCCGCGCGCACGCGCCGGAGCGGCAGTCCGTGGGCCGGGAGGTGCACGCCGTCGGCGCCGGCCGAGAGCGCGAGATCGAATCGCCGATTGAGGAAGAGCGGGACGCCGGGCCCGAGCCACTCGCGGCAGCGCCGCGCGAGGTCGACGACGTCCCGGTCGCCGGTGTCCTTCTCGCGCAGCTGCACCGCGAGCTCCCGCGCTCCCGACAGAGCCTCGAGAACCTCCTTCAGCCGCTCCGTTCCCGACGCGGCCCGGTCGGTCACGTAGAGCGCCTTCACGCGCCCTCGGCCGGCGCCTCGATCTCGCGCGACAGCGACCGGAGATCGGCGATGCCGGCCACGAGATGCACGAGGCCGAGGCCCGACACGAAGCCTCGCAGGAAGCCGGAAGAAGGCAGCGCCGCCGCGCGGAGCGGCGACCACGGCCGGAGGACGAGGTACACGCCGACCGCCGTGCAATAAAAGATGAACAGCATGCTCGGGAGGAGAGTCACGAGGCGCCGGGACATTGCGTGCATTTTAGAACGCGGCCGGGATCCGAGACGCAAAGACCGGCGCGCAAAAAAGGGCCGCGCCCCAAGGCGCGGCCACGAGGAGAGGGGCTCGACGATCAGGAACGGGGGCCGTGGGGAGCGGGTGCCGGCCGCGGGGCCGACGGAGCCGACCGCGGCGCGGGCGCCGAGCGAACTTCACCGCGCGCAGCGGGAGCGGAGCGCACGTCGCCGCGGGACGGGGGAGACGCCGGGCGGGAGTCGCGCGGCGGCGCCGACCGGAAGGAGCGGGGCGCCGCTTCGCGCGTCGGCATGGCATCGTCCGGATCCCGGGGATCGCGCCGGTTGGGAACGGAGCCCTCGATCACGCGGCGCGCGGGCGGAATCGACGAGCGGGAGCGCCAGTCCTCGATCGAGCGCGAGAGGCTGTCGCGCGCAGCGGGGTCGCGGGGCTGTTGGGAATCGCCGCCCCGCCAGCGTGCGCGCCAGTCGTCGCGCGCCTGGGCGCGGGCACCGGCTCCCGAATCCGCCGAGGACCGCGAGGAGTCGAAGCCGCGTCGCGCCGAGCTGCGCCAGGAGTCCGAGGCGTCGTTGGCCGGCGCGGTCCGGGCTTCGACGCCATTTGCGTCGCCGCGGACGACGGTGCGCGAAGGGATCGAGCTCCTTCCCGAGTCCGTGCGCGAGATCGCCGGCGCCGGTCCGAGCGAATCGAGCGTCCGTCCGCGGTCCACGAGGGCGCCACGCGGCGCGATGCCCGCGGCGCCAGGGCCGGCCAGCCGGCCGCGGTCGGCGATGACGGCATGGTCGCGCAGGGCGTCCACGGAGGACGCGGGGAGCGTGCGGTCCCGCGCCATGATCGGGGACAGGCGCTCGGAGTCCGCGGCCGTGCTCGAACGGTCGATCGTCCGCGGCGCTTCGCGCACGAAGCTCTGCACGGCTTCGGCTCCGGCGCCGGGGCGCGCCGGCGCGACGATGGGCCGCGAGGAGATCGAGACGGTGTCGCCGAGCCGGCCGCCAATGCGCGAGCCGGGGATCACGTCCATGCGGCCGGCGGCGCCGATGCCGCCGGAGCCGGTGAAGTTCCAGCCGCGGAAGTCCACGTTGCGGGAGTTGAAGCGGCCGTTGACCGAGAGGTATACGCCGCCGCGTCCCGTCCAGCCCCAGTTCTTGTAGTAGTTGTTGCACCAGGGCGAGTAGAAGGAGTACCAGCCCACCGGGCACCAGCCGACGTAACCGGGCGCATAGGCCCAGTAGACCCACCCCGGCGAGTAGACGTTCGCGGGCGCCCAGCACCAGCTCGACCAGGACGCGTCATAGAACCAGTTGCCGTAGTGGAACGGGTACCAGCCCCAGGGGTCGGAGGGCCACCAGGTCAGACCGGCGGGCGTGTAGTACCAGCTTCCGTTCGAGTACGGGCTCCATCCGTTGCCCACGTTGGGCCGCCAGACGTTCGAGCCCGTCGTGTCGCTGTAGTCCCAGTTGCCATAGCCGTCGAGCGCGACGAGGTCGTTCGCATAGCCCTCGTCCGCGGAGCTCGCCGAGGCGGTGCGGGTCGAGGTCGCCGCGTCGAAGCGGTCGGCCGCCCACAGGTCGAAGCGGTCGTGCGAGAAGACGCCCTTCTCGATTTCGGGCTCTTCCTCGCCGCGGACCATCGAGGTACTCGCCGGCGTGCACGCGGTAGTTGCCGGCGCGCGTGCGGACCTCGATCGTCCCTTCCCGTCCGATGACGACCGTTCCGCGGTTCGGATCGTAGTTGACGCGCGCGCGGTCGCCCGCGTTCAGATACACGGTCGCGTCGTCCGTGTCGATCCGCGGGATGCCGCGCTCGTCGGATCCCATCGCCGCGAGGATGATCGAGCCCTCCTCGAGGCGCACCATCGAGAACGCGTCGTCCTCGCCCTGCTGGTCGCGGATCGAATCGAAATGCGCCCGCGTCCCGCCGCCGAAGTAGAGGCTCGTCCGGTCGGCGAGACTCACTTCCGCCTTGCCCGAGTCGGCGAGCACGATCATGTCGCCGACCGAGATCGGCATGTTGCGTCCGGCCGTCACCGTTCCGTTGTAGCGGGACTCGACGTGCACGTCGCCGGTCGCCTCGCGAATGTACGAGTAGCCGCCCCCCGAGCCGCCGGTCTGGCCGACCGCCGCGCCCGACAGGACGAGGCCGATCCCGATCGCCAGAAGACCGCTGCGTTTGACGTCCATCGACTTCGAGCCTCCGACAACCTGAAGGAGCCATAAACGTGCCACCGGACGCCCTTGTCCCGAGACCCGAAATATGTTCTAAATAAAAGACTTATGGAATGGCTGCGCCGGCGGCCGGCGAATGGTTTGTCCCATGGCGGGGACAGTGTAGGGGGCGGGAGGACAGGCCCCGCTGCCGGGGGACCGGCGTGATTCGCGACATCGTCCGGTATGGCGACCCGCGTCTGCTCGCTCCGAACGAGGAGACGGACCCGGCCGGCGCGGATCTCCCCGCCTTGATCGCGGACCTTTTCGACACGTGCCGCGCCGCTCCCGGCATCGGCCTCGCGGCCCCGCAGATCGGCGTGAACCGGCGCGTGGCGGTCATCGATCTGTCGGTCGGCGCCGATTCCGGCGCGCGGATCGCGATGGTGAACTCCGGAGATCATCGAGGCCTCCGGCGAGCAGAAGGAGGAGGAGGGCTGCCTCTCGATTCCCGACTTCGCCGAGAAGGTCGTTCGCCCGGCTCGGGTGAAGGCACGCTTCTTCGACGCGAACGGGAAGATCCGCGAGATGGAGGGCACGGGCCTGATGGCGCGCGCTCTCTGCCACGAGATCGATCACCTCAACGGCGTGCTGTACGTGGATCGGCTCCGCGGGTTGAAGCGCGAGCTGACCTGGCGCAAGATCGCGAAGACACAAGGACAATTTCCTCAAAAAAGGTAAAATTCGAGGCAACAGTATCACAACTTTTTCCATCACTAGAACTTTTTCCATCATCAGCACTTAAGACGGCGCAAGCTGTCAGGGCTGCCATCATCAGTAATAATTTCGTTTTAAATAACATAATGTACTCCAAAGAGAATTTTTTCTGTTCAAGAATCAGCGAGTGGATGGTCTGACCCCATCCCCATAGCTTCATCGTTCAACGGAGTCTAGTTAAAGTTTTGATTTACGTCAAAGAATGTGCACTATCAAGAAAAAGAAAGACTCATCTCTCAGGTGAAATCTGCGATTGAAGTTGCTCTTGAATAGGCTTTTGAGCTCGTATTTGGGGAAAAATATTCCAAAATGTAAGAGCAATTAACCCTGGATAGCAAACCTGCAAAACAGGCCCTAAAAAGGCGGAAATGGCTCCAAATTCAAATATGGAAACACAAAACGTTATCGCAAGCGACCCTGCAAGAATCCACTCATAGCTAATCTTATTTGAAAATATGGCGCGTGCTACAAAATCAGCAAACGCCGATATCAAAGCAATTGCTGTTGTAAGGCAAGCAAGAGCTACGGCAAGAGCCACAATGAATCCACCATACTCCCCTGCAATTTTTACAATAATGAGCGCAAGCAGCTCATCCATACTTCGAACAAAAATATCTTGTGCATGATACGCCGCCAAGTAGCTAAATCCAATATAAATACATGCGAGTAAACAAGCCCCAATAATACTTGCCATGAGGGCTGTTGTAAGATATTTTTCTGCTCCTTGCCTTTTTAAAATCATCACGATCTGAGATGAAAAAAAGAAGGCTGCAAGTAAATCCATGGTATTATAGCCTTGCTCTAAACCATGTAAAAAGGCACTTTGCTCTGACAGCTCTGATGCCCTCATCTCCGGCAAAGAGAAAAAACCAATCCCAAGAATGGCTGCAAGTGAAGCAAGCAAAAGAGGCGTAAGCCAAATCCCGAGAAGCCGGAGAAGATGTTTTTGTTTTCTTGCAAAAAGAAAAATAATAAAACAGGCAAAGGCACTAAATACAAACGAAGAGATTTCAGGAAAGAAATTTTTCATAGTGGTGTATGAAAGCGCAATACAGCGGGGAGTCGATCCAAAAGGACCTAAAAGCGAAATAATAATAAAAGCAAGCAAAAACCCGGGCCACTTGCCAATTTTACCAAAAAAACGGCCATAATCGCCATCATAGAGAATCATGGCGATAACTCCAAGGACGGGAACAACCGCAGCCGTAAGGATAAGGCCAAAGGTAGCAAAAAAGTTTTGGTCGGCAGCATACTGACCAACAGCTAGCGGGAAAACAATATTGCCCGCGCCAAAGAACATCGAGAACATAGCAAGCCCTATAGGAAAGGCTGAGAAAAATGAAGCTTTTTTCATAGAAATACCTTCTTTTATAAATATATTTGCTTTTTTGTGGAAAGGTTTAAAAAATAGTGGAAGTTAGGTGTAAGATATTGCACGGCTAGCCGCGCACCACAACCACAGCCAAAAGAAGGCCTACTAGAAAATGAAAAGCAGAAACTGCATGTGTAGCTGAAATAAAATACATAGTAATACAGTTCCTCCTTTGCGAGAAGTATAAAAAAAACCCAGATTTTCTGCAAGGAAAAAATCTGGGATTGTCTATGATATGAGTTCTTAGGTAACCACGTTTTGTGACAGCCTTACTGTTCCTAAATTGTTCAGATAGGGTCCAAGGCGAATGGCAACATAGGCTTGAACCGCTCCAACAGTAGTACTATACTTTGTTTCACATCCAACACCGCATGGGTACATTTGTGCGTCCATAATAGCCACTCTGCTGTTGTGGTTTTCATTTACCACTTTACTGGTAAAATAGTTGTATCCGTTGCACCCATAGGTAGAAACATCCGGGCATTCATCTACACAACTCGGAATATCGCAATTACAAAAATCTAGATAAGTATCTATAACCACCGTACCATCCGGAAGCGTTACCACAATGCGGCCATGTGGAATGCTCGAAGCGAGCCCCTGGCAGAAGTTATATAAATTTTCATACGTATCACAAGCAACGACAGCATCCAACAATCCGGCAATCGTCTCTACCTGTGGACAAAGCTGTTCATACAGGTAGTGGTATACTTGGGTGTCTTCAATCATATGGCGTACCTCCGGAGCACACCGCCCTTTAGAAATCTTACATGTTGATGCGCTTCTTTGCTTTGCACTTACATCTGCATTTGCCAAAAACAGCGCGGCTGTACAAAACAACATTTTTACAAGTTTGTTCATAGTTCTCCTTATCACGTTAAAAAACCAATCTCACGTTTTCTTTGCATTCTCCATTACCGTTAAAAAAAATCAATTTTTTCTGCTATTTCGCGTAAGATATTTTTTTAATGAAAATGATTTGATTTCTTCTTTTCACTTCGGTAACAGTTACGCTCTTTTCACAATTCCTTAAGGAACCAACTATGATTTTTTCTGATATCACAAACTACTCGAGCCTCCCATTTGACCTTCGAACAAAAGGGTAGAGGTATTTTTGCAAGTACTAGAGCCACGTTCATTGAAAAATTCCTCTCTTACGTAAAATCTTATTCATCGATCGCGCCAGAAGTGAGTAAGCAGGATCTTTTTGGAATATTTTCTTCTCTTTTTGCCGAAGACCTTATTTTAGTTACCTTAGGACAGTACTATTCTGAAAAAACACGCATACGATCTTTACAAATGCTCCTTCTGATATCTCTCTCTTGCAAAAAATCCTCGCCAATGTGGGAAGCTGTTTTTTTTCTTCGCCCTCTCTTGGATTTACTCTTCGAGATTTGGAACTCCTTGCCCCCTCTCTCAACTCCTTAAAAGGAAAAAATAGCCCCATCGAGGCACTCTCTCTTACCTGCCACCTCTAGGAACTACCCCCATCCTCCCACTCCCTTCTGGGAAATGAAAACCTGGAGCAAAACAGCCCTCCAAATCCTGAAATTTGGTTTTTATTTTGCAAAAAAATTTTTGAATTTACTTCCGATAACCGACGACCATACTTTTACTACTCTGTCCGAACTCCTCTTGTTTGAAGAACACCAAACCAACGACCCTACCGCAGAATACATAGCTACCGTCGGCCTGATGCATTCTCTTTTAAAAATACCAAACGAAGAACCTTTTTACCGGTATTTTGTAGAATGCTCTATTGACCCTGTAGGAGCCTCTTGCCAGCTTCTACAAGACTCAAAGCTTGATCCAGCACATAAAGGAGCCTATGTTTTTTGTGCCATCCAAGGTAAGCCTACCCTTTTTCCCTCAATGAACTCTCTTGTATCCTCACGTGCCTCCATAAAAGTTTACAAGACAAGCCCCCATCGACTATTCACGCACAGTTTCTCTTTGGGGCTGTCATGACCTTGGTACTAAAAAAACCCTGGTATTATCCATTCATTTCCGGAGCAAATCCAACGGATCTTACCAACACGATTTTTTCTACCTTGCAAGAGTTGGAAGAATTATTTAAAAAATCCTACTGGCCTGCCTTTGGGCTTAACAAAAACAATGTACGGCAAAACTTTATAGAGCTCTACCTGAGAGCGCTCAGGAAGCTTGTCACATGAAATTCAAACAACCCACTTCCACTTTTGCAAGCACGCTCCAAAAGCAAGCTATCCAGAGTTCAGCTACCCAAATTATGCAGGAAATACTTCGCCTCTTCAATCAAATGGATCCGACTGATCCTGAAGGAATAAAAAGGAAGGAAGAGATACAGCAAGAAATAGAAGAGTTTCTTTGTTAAGGTAAGGGTCCCCTAGGGGTCATTTGCTCAGTAGGTATTTTGCGATGGGATCAATTGCCCGATAACCTTCTTTTACGCGCTCAATATGGTCTGTTTTTTCCAAGGCTTTGATGGCAAGACTTATGGTTTTACAGACAAGAGAAGTCTTCCCATACCGTCGAGGAGAAATAATTAGGGTATGCTATGTGTTTTTGATGTTGTTTAAAATTCGCTTTTTTTCTTCAACTCGGTTGCAAAAGTTATCTCCTAATGCCACGCGTGATGGAAATACCGCTTGCTCTTCCTTTTTCATGAATATACCTTATGTACTGTACATCATGTACAACATAAAGAGTAGAAAAAGTTTAAGGAGTTAGGTGTGGTAAAGGTGGTAACAATAGCCACCTTTTAAACATTGGCTATTATTTAATTCTATCTGAACTCCAGCAGAACTTAATGCCCCTGTTGTGCCTTCAAGACTCATTCCTAATTTTTCATGTCTACTATTATCTGCAAAAGCATCAGCGTTTGGATGCATAACGAGAGCTCTACCTGGGGTTCCTTGATATGTGTATACACTCACCGGCTGATTATTCGTATCCATTGTTTTCGTCTCTTTGAACAATCCATCATCCCCTATTTTCCTCATTACCTCAACTTCTTTAGGAACAATATGTTTCAGAAGTTCTAAAGCTTTGTTATCTGGACTTGGAATTGCAAAAGTATTGTAAGCCAGAGTTTTCAAACCTTTTGGAGGCGAGTTTCTAAATACCTGCTTTAAAGCTAGAAAGTGTAGCCTCATCATAAGTTGAGGATTATTATCAAATGATTCAGCAAAAATCTTTGGAGTATCCAGGATATAATCATAACCTTCCTTCTTATCCTTAAATAAACTTTCAAGACCGGAAAATTCTGCAGCAATAGCAAGAACCCTCTCCCAAAAAACAACTCAAGTGAATGAATAGAATCATCCTTTAATTCCACAAATTTACCTTTAAGCTTGCCTTGGATATCAGCCTCGTCAGATTCGACTATCTCTTCAAGAATTTGTTGAAGCTCACTTGCTTTGATAATATTTTCAGCTTCTATATCATCTTTAGCAGGAATTTTCCCACTTTCCGTCAATTTAGAGATGTAATCATTCATCAAGCTCTCGTCATATTTTTTGACTTTTTCTGGGTCTTTCTTATCCTCTGCAAAAAGAGCTTTAAAATCACTTGGTAATTCCTCACCAATTCTTTCATCATCTCCTACTTGAGTAAGCTTTCTCATAACTGCAAGGTGAGCTTCTTTCTTAGCAGATCCTTTCTCACAATCTGGGAGGATTGTAAAACTTTGTACAACTTGCATTGTTTTACCATCAGGGAACAAGGTGTACCCACTGGTATGAGCAACAACACCTGCTATTTCTGTGGCCATAAATCTTACTACAGATTGTGATACTACAGCTTCACCATTTGTAATCGGATTCTTATCTTTATTCTGGAATTTGGTACCGTAGGCAGTTTCTCGCTTATCAAGCACCAAATGCTCTATTAAACTGCTATGCACAGCACTACTGCAAACGAGTACAGAGGGAGGAGGAGGGGGTGCTCCCTCTTTTTTTGCATTGTCTATAAAAAGCTCTCTTGGCCCATAAGTCACAAAATCAGAGGGATCTAAATTTTCTAATCCCTCTGCGATTGGAGGTTTATGTGTTTCAGAAGAATCTACCTCACCAAAAGCTTTCATAGCATCATCTGCAAAGTCGATGTGTTCAATTTTTACGTTTTTTATAGGAATATTGAGTTTATATGACGAAACCTTAAATAGTGAAGATAGCTCATCATTAGACGGTGAGGATAGCCCAATATGCCCAGCAAGTCTTTCCTGTACACGAATATCTTGCACACGTTCTTCAATTTGTGAAGCAATAAATTCTCTATGACTCTCTTTTCTTCCTTGGGGCATATTTTTAACATGGTCACGACCAATAGATGCAGCTAACGCCCGAGAGAATTGTTTTACATCAAGTTTTCCTGTTTTTATATCAACACCATATTCCTGAAGTGTTTTAAATCTATCAACCTCAGGACTTTGACTTTTTTTCATGCTTCTTTTCAATGCGCTCCATAATTCTTTTTTCTAAACGAAAATCAACATCATTTTTGCTTATTTTTTCCTTTAATTCACTCCAAAGCTCTCCTTTTGCCTTCTTCACTACCTCAGTATTTACCAAATCTGTGGCCCCTAAAGTAAGGAGTTTTTTTGCAATAAGAGTTTGAACCTTTTTTTCTGTTTCGATATTCGAACCATGTGATTTCGTGAGTATTTCTTTTAGCTTGGCTACGTCTGCTGTTACATAGGTATCTTTCTTCCCCAACACAAGGCAACGAAAAAATTTGGTAAAGGCAGTATCTACTTTGACTATTTGAGAATCATTGTTTTGACCCGTTTTAATTCTCAATTCACGCCCTTGAAGACTCTTTAACTTTTTTAGGGATGTATCAAATGTATAGCGTGGTTGTTCTCCTTCACCTTGTACCGACAAACTCATCTTTCACTCCTATAACTTCAATTTCTGTTGGACTTTTATAAACAGGTTATCTTGCATCTCTGGTAATAACTCAGGGCGTTTTGATGAGAAATACTTTACAAACCTAACTCATTTATTCTTAATATCCTGCCGCGAAGCGATCCTGCCTATCCTGTTTTTCTAAAATTAAAAACAGGATAGGCAGGATCGCTCGCGGCAGGATATTAAGGACTTAAAGGTTGTCAAATTTTTTTGATGAAAACACCCTGGGTAATAACTATCTTCGCATCCTTGTTGACATCTATTCGCTATATATAAATTATTATATTATATTTCAAGTAATATATTAATGCGATGTACGCATCCTATTTCCTACAAGTCCATTTTTCTAGCTCTAAAATAGGTTTAGCTTTTAGCTATACACCCCGCGGCTAAGTTGACCGCTTTTCTTTACCCATCTTTTGCCCCACTTTTTGTATTGAAAATTTGGTCTTTTTGTTAAGTATAGATCAAGAAAGTTTACTTTCACAGACCAGCCGCAGTAGTCAGGGGATTGGTAGAGAGGATTTATAACTTCTGACTCACATGAACCAAGAAGCATGAACCAAGAAGCATGAACCAAGAGGCTTTGAAATTAAAAATAGCTATTAAAACTTTTGATTTGGATTACTAGTACTCCAAATCAAGTACCATGGAGTGCTTTTTGCAAAAGAGTATCTGCAAGATTTAAAGGGGAAAGAGTCTGAATTGCGAGAGCTTCTCGTATGGCAAAGCACGAAACAATTACGCTTCTTTGCAGCTGCAAGGATGAACACTATTGCCACCGCATCCTCTTAAAACAAGCCATTGAAGCAATAACTCTGTTGTGATCTTTGCTAAAAATATTGATTGTTGCTATTCTGTACTTATGAAAAAATTGGTACCTATTGGTCTTCATGACTTCAAGGAGATTCGCGAGAAAAATTACTACTACGTCGATAAAACAGCTATAATAAAGGAAATATTTGAAAGCGGTAAGGTAGTACTTCTTACAAGACCTCGCCGCTTCGGCAAAACGCTTACTCTTTCCATGCTCTACTATTTTTTCTCCCAAAGTACAAGTTCCTATGCATCACTATTTCTTGACACTGCCATCTGGAAGCTTCCTGAGTATCAAGCATTGCAGGGCTCATATCCTGTGATCTTAGTCTCTTTTCGTACAGTAAGTGATACCACGTTTGAGATCATGCTCAAACAGCTTGCCTATATATTAGCCATTGAATTCAAACGCCATGCCTATGTTCTATCAAGTGAGATTCTAGATAGTGACGAAAAAGAGCGTTTCCAACGCATCTCAAGCGAGCAAGCAACGGAGATTGATTTAGGGAACTCTCTTGAGTTTTTAGCTCGCATGTACTTTTTCACAAATACACCCAAAAAAAAGTAATTGTTCTCATTGATGAATATGATGTGCCTGTACAGACAGCCTTTATTTATGGATTTTACGATACAATAATCCCCTTTTTTAAAAAACTCCTTACAGGACCGCTTAAGGATCAAGAGATTTTAGAAAAAGGTGTTGTCACAGGCAACCTCGCACTTGCTCAAGCAGGCATATTCACAGGCCTTAATAACCTTGATGTATTCAATTTGACTCGAGACAAGATGGCAGATAAGTTTGGGTTTACCTTCGATGAGGTAAAAGAACTGCTTACGCATTATCATCTTGAAAACAGCTTGCACGATATACTTACGTGGTATGATGGCTACACATTTGGTGAAACTCCGGTATGCAACCCTTGGTCCCTTCTCAAATGCATTTCTAACGGGGGTAAGCTCGATACTTATTGGGTCAATACAAGCGATAACCTCCTTCTTAAGATGCTCTTAGGCTCTGCGTCACAGGCTATTAAGTCTGATCTAGAGATACTCCTTCATAATGAAAGCGTGGCTCAAAATATTGTGGAGTCAATCATTTTTCCAGAGCTCAAATTAAAAAATAATCTTGTCTGGACTCTTTTACTTTTTTCTGGATATCTAACCTACACTCACTCTGAGCTAAAAAATGATAAAAGGCTGTGGTCTTTAGTTATTCCTAATAAAGAAATACGGCAAGTGCTCACAGAGATGATCGGGGATATTTTTACTCAATCTGTCATGGGAGGCTCTGTAAGCGAGCTCTTAAGGGCAATGCTCGAGGGCAATGTGGAGGTTTTTTCATCTCTTTTACAAAGTTTTATTATTAATAGCATGAGCACTTTTGATATCTCCAGTGATGAGCCTGAAAAAAGCTATCATCTCTTTGTATTAGGGCTTCTTGTGGCTCTTAGGGTGACTCCTACGAAGTCAGATCAAATCGGGAAAGCGGGTTAGGACGTTATGATATCATGATCATACCCAAAAACTCACACCTTGCAACTGTAGTTATTGAGTTTAAAAAGGTGTGGCCCTCTTCAAGCGAAACACTTGAAACGGCAGCTCAAAAAGCACTTGATCAAATCCGTTCAAAAGAGTACCTGCAAGAGCTTTACGCTCGAAACTGTCATGTAGTTTTTACCTATGGCATTGCATTTCAAAATAAGCGCCTATTTGTAAAAGCAGGCTGAGGCTTTCAAACCAATATTTCCAAAAATAATCAATGGATGATATAATTTTGATATCAGAGGAGGAAAGCATGCTACATAAAACGAGACAAACAAAAGCCGAACGTACAAAAGCGGTTCTTGTCAGAATGCCTATTGAGCTTTTTAACCTTGTTGAAAAATCAGCTCATGAGCATCGTAGAAGCAATACTCAGGAATTAATCGTGGCAATTGAAACTGGTCTTGCAGCCATACTTGGACCTATAAAAGAGCCTCGCCGCTTAAAATTTAAAAAGAAGATTACAAAAAAAGAGCTGCTTGAGGCTATAGAAGAAGGTAGAGAATGATTGTTGCAGACACCTCACTCATCGCCAGCTTTTTTCTTGAAACGGCTCTTACACCTCTTGCAAAGAGGGTTCACAAAAAAATGCCTATTTGGATTTTTCCTCCACTTTGGAAGGAAGAATACGCAAATGTACTTGCAAAGTTTGCTCGCAAAGATAGCACTCTTACTGAAGAAAAGATTGTTTTGCACTTAGAGTACACTATTGCGGAGTTAGAAAAACACGAAAGAAACGTCGTTCTCTCAGACGCTCTACAACTTGCGATAAGGCGCAAAATTTCCGTCTACGATGCCCATTTTGTGCAGTTAGCCGTTGACTTCGACATCCTGCTGGTTACTGAGGACCAAGAAATTATCAAAAAATGTCCTGATAAAGCGATGTCGATGAACGCATTCCTTAACAGCTGACATGTACTCTATGTTTTACCTTTCTTGACATAAATTTTTATGAAATAATAAGAATTGATAAAATTGTTATAATTCAATTATCCTTAGAAATTCTAAAACAACATTTTTTCTTTAAATATATGAGTACCACCTGTTCTGTAGATCAAATAAATAATACCTCAAAAATATCTTTCAATGTAGCTTCCACTACTGTGCTTGAAAAACCGGCATCCAGACAGCTCCACACATGCCATCTGTTGAAGAGCTTCAACTGCTCGAGGTCACAGCTCCTCACAATCAACCTTACAAGCTCTCAGAGATCATCAGCCATTTTCCTTCTCTCAAACGTCTTATAATTCGTCAATGCAGCAACCTTATAACGGACTTTGAGAATTTCAAAGACTCCAGCAATGTATTAGAATACTTCTCACATGACGATTGGCTTCTTAACGGCGGCTCTTGGAATAACTATATAGAAAATAGTTACTATCAACGTACTGAAGACGTTGAAGCACTCTCTTATGGTATCCATGCCTACTACCTTGGATGCTTTTACTTGGACACGAACCAAGAACTTGCAGAAAAATATTTACGAAAAAGTATTCAGATGTGACCTTGGCTGTGAATGGAATTCAAGAAATTGCTTGATCATAAGCGGTCTATTTAACGTCTTCCAGTTTGCAGTCACAATCTATTTGCATTTAGGAACCGGATCTAGTATATATTAAACAATTTATATGTCTCTTAGACAATGAGGGGGAAGAAAATGAAACGTCTTAAATACTCAGCGAATTGTTCGCCCTTTAACCAAAGAAGAAGGTGGTGGCTATTTAATTGAAATCCCTGAGTTACCCGGTTGTATCGCAGATGGTGAAACAGTATAAGAAGCCTTCATAGAAGCGGAAAGTGCCATTGAATCATGGATTCAAACGGCAAAAGAATTTAGCGATCCCATTCCAGATCCCGGCATTAGTAAACGCTACAGTGGTCAGTGGCGATTGCGTGTACCAAAAAGTCTTCATGCTGCTTTAGCGCTCCGTGCACAACAAGAAGGCGTTAGTCTCAACTTACTTGCAGCTACCATTTTAGCTGAAGGCCTCGAGCACAAATGGCCTCATCACAAAACTCGTGTGTAATACGATTTGGCAAAGATTGCGTCTATCTTTCTTTGGTTTACTTACGCAAGTCGACAAGAGATCCTGAGCGGATAATTTATACAGGGTGTTTTCATCAAAAAAATTTGACAAACTTTAAGTCCTTAATATCCTGCCGCGAAGCGATCCTGCCTATCCTGTTTTTCTAAAATTAAAAACAGGATAGGCAGGATCGCTTCGCGGCAGGATATTAAGAATAAATGACTTAGGTTTGTAAAGTATTTCTCATCAAAACGCCCTGCCTCAGAATGGAAAGCAAGTCGAGATTATAGACAACTGTACGCCTACTAAGTTTCCCTTCTATCATGATGTAAAAACTCTATGGATATCAAAGAGTCGAAAACTTTGTGAATATGGACTTACACGCCTCTACCAAACATCTGGTAAAAGCGACGAAAACATTGATAAAGACAGGGATCAAAAAGTAGACTCAATAAAAGCGCACATCTACGATAAAGGGTACGATAAAGAAGCTGTAACTTGTGTAGACTACATCCCTAATGGAAGGTTGATTACCTTTGTATCACGCCATTCAGATATTGTTATACTAGTACTCCAAATCATAAATTTTAGCGGTTATTTTTAATTTCAAAGCCTCGGGGTTGGAGCCGCGTCAAGATGTCCCCGAGGCTTCTGGCGGCTGCGGCATGGTGCGGCGCTGATTTCGGGTCGTCCAGGATGCGCGCCATCGCCATCGCCGCTGCTACAAGCCCCGGACGTGTGACTGTCACCGGCAACGGGGCTAGCTCGGCCCGCACTGCGTCCTGAACCTCCGTGGTGATCGGTGCATCATTCACCGGCGCCGCGGCTGCGGCTTCGGCGCGTCGCCTCGCCCGGTACTCGCGCATGTATTCGCGACTCTGCTCGCGTGTCCGCATGGTTTCCCCTTACTACATAGCTTCTCTTCATTTCTACATGCCATGTAGCGTTTCAGGGTATGAGTGATACCACGGTGCGGTTGAGACCTGATCAGGTCGAGCCGTTGGACCGGTTCGCGGCTGAGGCGTCACGGTCTAGGAGCAACGCGGCGCAATGGCTGATCGATCAGGCTTTGCAGCGTCGGAGCGAGCCCGTCAAGCAGGACGGCGCCGAGTGATGCCCGTGATCAGGTACCGCGTGGTCGGCGCCGAGGAGTACGCCCAGGAGCAGAGGATCCTGGCCTTCGAGAAGCGCGTCCAGAGGCACTCCGAGTGGGTCAATGACCCGTTCGGCTACATCGCGAGGACCACCACGTTCCTCGCGGAGAGCGGGCTATTCGAGGTACCGACGTGAACCGGCTGACGCCTGCGCAGGCGGAGCAGCAGAGCTGGTACCTCGACGGCTATCGACGCGGCCACACCGTCGCGGAAGTCGTGGCGCGTGCCAGCAAGGCGATGGACGACGCCGATGCGCGGGCGGGGCGTGGAGCGCTACTCGAGCGTGCGCCGCCGTGGATCGTGTCGCCAATCGTTGAGGGTTCGTCGTTTCTAGATCGTTTAAGGAGCCGTTACAGATGACTGAGTTCGAAGACCTGACGGTGCGTTACACGGCCGGCTGGATCGGCTTCGACGGGCGCGGGCTGCCGTCGGTGGAGGGCGCCGGCCTGATGCTGCCCGATGTGTCGATCGAGGCGCTGGCTTCGCAGGAAGTGCATGATCGGCGGGCTGCGGCTGAGCGTGCGGCGAGCTGGGAGATTCACCAGGAGAACGAGGCGCACGCTGCCCGATTGGCCGGATTCAGCGCGACGTCGGTCGAGCAAGTGCTGGCGAGGGTTCGGCAGGAGACTGCCATTAGCGACCGCCGAGCCGAGCGTCACCGGGCTCTCGAGCAGCTGCGACCGGAGGCCTTGTCGGAGCGCGAGATCACCGAGCGGCGGTTGCGGGAGACGGCTGCGGTGTCCCGCCAGCGAGGGCCGCGAGCTGGCCGACGACTGGCGCGCATCAGGGGAATTCTTCACGGGGATGACGCGGTCAATCGGGCGCGGGATGAGCAGCAGGAACGCCGGTCCGGGCAGTGGCCGATGCTGACCCGCTCGACCGGCGCCGCAGACTTCCGGATCGGAGACGTCCGATGACGGCGCCGACCGCTGACCAGCCTCGCGACGCGGGCCCGCCGGATTTGATGAAAATGTCGCTCGACTCGGTCGCGGTGTCGCAGTTCAGCATCACCGATCCGGATCCCGGACACTGGGGCCCGCCGGCCGACCTCGAGCCGATTCCGGACGGCATCCCGCACGACGCCGGCACCGCGAGCTGCATTACCGGCCTTGACGCGATCGCTGCGATGCAGGCCAGGGAAGCGCGCTACCAGGACCACCAGGACGATGTGGCGCCTCAGGGCGGCTCTGAGGGCGACCCGATGCCGTTGCCGACGTGGGACCACAGCCAGCCAGGCCGCAATCAGGACGGCTAGAGACTCCGCCCCGCCCGATGCTCCATCCTCGTCGCGTCGGGCTGGGCGGTCATAACGGGTGACGCGTGCGCGCGTCAAAGTCACGGCCGTCGCTATGGCCGGCCGCGAGAAGCACGACACGCGTTCCTAACGGATGGCAGGGCCCAGGATCGCCAACGATAGTCTTTGCCACCCGACGATTAGAGATTCAGGTGATATGGCGAGGTCACGGCTCGACCGCCTGTTCGAGGAGGCAGATCGACAGTTGGTCGAGGTCCGAGAGCAGAGCGCCGGTGTAGCTGCGCGCAGCGGGTTGCTGTTCAGCGCAACGGCTGTCGCAGCAGCGCTGCTGGCAGCCCGGATTGATCATCTCCAACACAAGCCCATAGGAGCCCTCTGGGCACTAGGCGTTGGCACATTTTTGGGCTTCATGACGCTCTTGGTTCCTTTTCAACTGGGGCCCAACCCGGTCTCTCTCATCTCGTGGTCGAAGGTTCCATCCGATGCAAACCTCTCAAGTCTCTACGAAGCGAAGCTAATGGCCCTGGACGCCAACCGACAGCGGCTAGCAGTAATGAGCGCGACGTTCTACCTTCAAGTTATTGGAGCCGTGGTGGCCATCGTGCTCGCCTTATTCGCGGCAGGAGGCTACATTACGTGACAAATCCGCGGTCATCGGACGAAGCGGACGACCTCGATACGTTGGTATTCGACGTTGACTCCGTCATCGAGGCACGACGATCCCTCGATCACTGGCGCTTGTCGCCGCTCGCCTGGTTGGCTACGAGGACCCTTGATAATGCTCAGCACAGAGGGCTGTTTGGGAATCTCGGATCTGAGCGCTTGACACGACCTCAGCAGTTGTCGACGGAGGCCCACGAGGCGCAGGCGGAGGCCCACGAGGCGCAGGCGGAGTCCCAAGGTCGTAGGGCGGGGAACGCGAGTCTGTGGGGGGCCGTGGCGGCGTCTCCGGTCATGCCGCGGCGGGCGGCTCTTCGGCGGGCTCGGACGAACCGCGTGCTCCAAGGGCGCGCGCTCTCGGTGGGCCGTCATCGGGGCCAAGCCAGAGCCAGAGTAACGATCCTGATCCTGCGAGGCCCCTGGGCATACGCGCGGCATTTCCATCCATCCCGAGCCATAGGTTAGGTAAGGGCCGACCGGCTGGACACGCTCCGATCACATCTGGACAGCCAGGGGCGTCGATCGACGACCCAACTGGCGCGAACTTCAGTGTGCCCGCCGACCGCGAGAAATGGGTAGCTCCGTACCAAGCAGGCCTGGTCATAATCGACATGCTGGCAGCGTTAATTGCCGTCGTTGCTGCATACGTCATTCGCTATGGCGTGCCAGGGCCCAAGGTCAACACCGGCCTATACATTGCCGTTGCTATCGCCCTGCCGCTGGCCTGGGTCGCGGTTGTCGGCTCAACCGCAACTACGAGCGCCAGTTCGTCGGGGTAGGAGCAGCCGAGTTCCAACGCATCTTCCGTGCGTTCTTCTACCTCACTACCGTCGTCGCCTTTGTGTCATTTGCAACCGGCGCGGACCTTTCCCGCGGCTTTATCGTCCTGGCACTCCCCTTCGCCCTTTGCTTCGATCTCCTCGGCCGATATGCGGCCCGCAAATACCTACACAGGATGCGTTCCGCAGGTCGGGCAATGCGTTCTGTACTGGTGGTCGGCGATCTTGAGGCGATCGCCCATTCCGCCCCGCCATGCTGCTGCGCGATCAGTACGCCGGCATGCAGGTCGTAGGTGCGTGCGTCCCCAGCGAAATCATGAACGATGAGGTCGTAGAAGGACTGGACGAGATCGGCGTTCCGCTACTTGGTGATGCGGACTCGATTGTCGACTCTGCTCATTTCATCGGGGCCCACGCCGTCGCCGTCGTCTCCTCAAGCCTGATCGGCCCGGAAAAGCTCCGGTGGATATCCTGGCAGCTCGAAAGTACCAATCTGCAGACTGGTCGTCTCACCTGGGCTGATCGAGGTCGCGGGACCTCGCCTGCATATCCAGCCAGTCGCCGGCCTACCATTACTCGAGATTGACAAGCCGAAGTTCAGCGAGAAGTCCGCCGATTCCTCAAGGGTGCATTCGACCGGACAGTGGCGTTCCTGTCCTTGGCAGTGCTGTCACCGATCCTGGTTGTTAATCGCGCTGGCTATACGGCTTGACCAGCCGCGGGCCAGTGCTGTTCATGCAGAAACGAGTGGGGCGAGACGGCAAGACCTTCACCATGCTCAAGTTCCGCTCGATGTATACCAACGCCGAGGACCGGCTTGCTGAGCTGCGGGAAAAGAACCTCAGCGCCGATGGAGTTGCTGTTTAAGATGCGTGACGACCCTCGCGTAACGCGAATCGGCAAGTTCCTCCGCAAGTTCTCGCTCGACGAGTTGCCGCAGTTGTTTAACATCCTGGTCGGGTCCATGTCGCTTGTCGGTCCTCGGCCTCCACTCCCGTCGGAGGTTGCGCAATACGGCGACGATGTGCGACGTCGACTGCTCGTCAAGCCAGGGCTAACCGGCCTATGGCAGGTAGCGGACGCAGCGACCTGAGCTGGGAAGAATCGGTGCGGCTCGATCTCCGCTACGTGGAGAACTGGTCACCTGCCCTTGACCTCATCATTCTGTGGAAAACCGTATTCGCGGTATTAGGCCGGTCCGGGGCGTATTGACAAAGACTCATGTGGACGGCCTAGCCTCTAAACCCACGACGGCGGTCCTGCATTCGGGTCTCGGCACGGCGGGAAGCTGAGCACCAACCCGCACTCGCGGCCATCGACGTCGAACTGGCAGGTGTAGGTGCGGTGGCCGCGTACGCCAGGCATGCAGTCGCACGGCGACCAGCCGACCAGGGTGCCGCGAGGCAGTAGCGGGTGCCCAGCAGGGCAACGCTCCGGAGCTACCTCGACGACGCTGCCATCCGGCAATCGTTCGAACGCATGTTCGAGCATCGCATCCGGCTGGCCAGCGCGCAATCGACTTACCGCTGGGCAGCAGAAACGAGGTACCTCTCCGGCCGACCTAAAGAGCGCGTGTCGTTCACTCCTCTCGGTTGGCGATGCTCCCCTCGCCGAGCATGCTCGCGGCGATCGCCAGCACCGCGTTGACGAGCGCCAGCCGTAGCTGGGCGTCCCGCTCACCGCGCTTGGTAGCGAGGGGCAGGGCGACGAGGATCCTCTCGCTTTCAACAAAATGGCGGTCGCGGCGATCGACTGTGGTGTGGTGTGCTTGCCATGGGCCGGCTCCGTCCGGTCAAGGCCTGGTCGTTGTGATCGCCTCACGCGGCCAGGCCGCTATGGGGTACGTCTCGCTCATCGTCTACCGGAAACCAAGACGATCAAGAACCGGGTGCACCTCGACCTGACCACCGGCGCCGACGATCGGGACGCCGAGATCGAGCGGCTACTGCGGCTCGGCGCCCGCCGGGTC
The DNA here is from genome assembly GCA_963779485.1 of uncultured Actinomycetota bacterium. Classification (GTDB taxonomy): domain Bacteria; phylum Actinomycetota; class Actinomycetes; order Mycobacteriales; family Jatrophihabitantaceae; genus CAVVJA01. Next base: position 161,071 of record CAVZYJ010000008.1, read on the forward strand.
AACATCGGGCAGACCGGCGACGAATCCTGGACCGTTCTCGCCGATACGGAGGGAAACGAATTCTGCGTCGTGCGCCCGAAATCAACCCTCATCGAATGACCGCCCGGCAAACAGCCCCACGGACGTCGCCTTACTCCGGGAGCGCGAGCGAACAAGATGGTCGCGGGACCACCCTCTGATCCGTCGGGTCCTTCGACGACCTTGCCGTTATCGCGCCGGCGCGGACCGGCGCGACGAGGTGGGTGCGTTGACGGCCTGCCACCGGGTCTGTGCTGATTCGATGAGCTTGAACGCCATCGCGACACCGGCGGCGCGGGAGCCGGGGCCGTTGGTGACTCGCGGCGAACCTGAGCTGGTGAGGAACCTCCACGACAATGCCTTAAGGTCCCTCCCGGGAGAGCACGCGGCCAAGATCGCGGCCCCGACGCTTGCCCTTCCTGACGCGAGAGCGTCGAGGTTCTCACCGCGCTGCTGACCTCGGCGGGGAAGCGCTGAGGTCGGGACCGTTACCGCTCCCGGACTGCGTAGGTCAGGTGGGTCACCCGCTGCGTCGGCTCCGCACGAACCGGCTTCAGAGCCACCCGGGCGGCGGCCACGCCGTCGAACAGGCGGATTCCGGAGCCGAACAGAACGGGTGAGAGCGCGATCGAGAACTCGTCGATCAGGGCGGCGTTCACGTACTGCAGGATCGTTGCGCCGCCGCCCGCGATGCGGACGTCTCGGTCGCCGGCGGCCTCGCGGGCCTGGTCGAGCGCGGGCTCGATTCCGTCATCGACGAAGTGGAAGGTGGTCCCGCCCGGCCGCTGCCAGGGGTCACGCTTCTCGTGTGTCACGACGAAGACCGGCGTGTGGAACGGAGCCTCCTCCGGCCACGCCTGCTCACCGGCGTCGAACATGCGCTTGCCCATCACGCTCGCGCCGGTGCGCTCGAACGTGTCCCGCACGATGTCGTTGTTGCGCCCTTCCTCGCCGCCCTCGCCGAGCTTCAGGTTCTCCCGGAAGAACCGCAGCGGGAATATCCACTGCTGCAGTTCCATCCACTGCTGCCCCATCAAGTCCTCGCGGGACTCGGGCGCGATGAAACCGTCGAGCGACATCGACACGCTGAAGAACACCTTCCCGGCCATCAGCGCTCCGCTCCCTTCGCAACGATCTCGGTGAGGTAGGCAACCAGGTTGCTCAAGGTCTGCTGGCCGCCCTCGATCGCGTGGTACTTCTCGACCGCCTCGTCGCGCAGTTCCTTGGTCGGGAACACCGTGCGCATCTCGATCCGGGTCGCCGCACCGTGGCGCTCGAAGGTGAGGACCGACTCGAAGGCGTTCGGGTCGCCGCGGGACTCACCGTGCAGTAGCGCGATCCGCTCCGGCGGGGCGATCTCGGTCCAGGTGATCCACTCGGTATAGTCCGTCCCGTCCGGTCCGTGCATCACGAAGTCCCACTCCCCGCCGATACGGAACTCGAACGACTGCGTAGTCGGCGTGAACCCCTCCGGTCCCCACCATCGCGACAGGTGCCGGACCTCGGTGAACGCCTCGAACACCAGCTCCCGTGGGGCGTCGATGACCCGGGAGATGACGATCTCGCGGTCGGCCGTCTTGGACTGCACCGGCGCTTCTCGTCTCGTCGCGTTCATCAGCTACTCCTCCTGCCTTTCCTGCTTCAGGTCCTGCACGTATGCGCCCAGCCGGTCGAAGCTCTCGTCCCAGAACCGCTCGAACCCGCCGGTCCACTCGTGGACCGGCCGCAGCCCGTCGGCGTCAAGGCCGTACCGGCGCTGCTTGCCGGCCTTGCGGTCCCGCACCAGCCCGACCTCCCGGAGCACCCGCAGGTGTTTGGACGCGCGTGGCTGGGCCATCCCCAGCTCCCGGGCCAGCTCGGTCACCGGCCGCTCACCCGCCCGCAACAGCACCAGGATCTCCCGGCGCTGCGGCTCGGCGATCGCGTTGAAGACGTCCGACGTCGTCGCTGCTCGTGCCATGGCCGCCATCATATGCCCATATCGGCATGTGTCAAAAGGTGGAGGAAACAGGCCGGTCCTGCCCTCGTCAGCTAGGCGCCGCAGCTCGACCTGCCGACTCAGTGCAAACGACTGGGTGGCGCAGCCCAATCGCCTTATCTGCGCGGACGGCCCGGCATCGATGCTTCGCGCAGAGCAAGCGTTGTACGGGTGATCTTCGATCACCCGTACAACGACAGTTTCCGAGTGCCGTCGAGCGTTGGGAGGATCGGTCTCGCGAAGTCGCGGGCTGCATCTTTATGCATTCGACGCATCTAGTAACGAACGACCGGATCTGCCGCGGTCAGCGCGCACGGACTCCGAGCCGTCGAAGCCGAGACTCTCGGTCGTTGCCCCAGAAGATGAGAAGTAGCGCGCCGTGGGTACGCCGAGCCACACTAGCCAGCCCGAAGCCGTCGGTGTGGTGAGTGCGATCCAACTCCCGGCCAGGACTGATGCGCTGATCAGCGCCACCGATATCCACAGGCGTGCGGCCTCCGGCACGGCGCGAGTCTCTCGTGCCGTCGCCCGTCTTCCACGCCGCGCACGGAGTCATGACCCACTTGAGACTGATCGACGAGGCAAACCACTGAATACACGCTTATGCCGCGTTGAACGTTTGTTCGCGGGGGCGCGGAACTGCCGATGGGCGTGCATCCGCGAGATCGCTATGTGCCGCCCGCGTTCAGACCGGGCGCGACCAGACCTCCAAGAAATGTTGGGCGGCTTCGTACCGACTGATCCGTGCGCGCACGCCACTCGTCGATTCGAGGCGTCGATTGTTCCGGAGGTTGTCCGCGAGATCAGCGAGCTTGACCCGGCGAGCGAGGGGGTCGTGGGCGAGTCGCTCGATGTAATCGGCGTACGGAACCGTCCTGTCGTGCGTGAGGAGCAGAACCGCGCGAACGATGTGCTCATCAAACCCGAGTTCACGTATTTCGGCGACATCGACACTCGTGTCTTCGAGCACGTCATGCAACAGAGCAACGATCTGCTCGTCACCTTCCTCCAGCGCCTCCATCACCCGGATCGGATGGCATATGTAGGGCTCACGCTCGGGCGACGGATACACCTGACCACGATGAGCAGTCGTCGCAAGTTCGAGCGCGACGGCAAGTTTGGCTCGGTCCGCGGTCACACCGACATCTTCGCTTCGGCGCCAAGCGGCGCGCGCCAGCAACGTGTTGACGCTCGCTGATCTGCCGCAGATAGTTGGCGTCCAACCAGCCGAAGAGAGATGATCTTGTGAGATGATCGAAGGCCCCGTAATCTTGAGTTTTAGGGGTCAACGCAACACGAGTGATCAGGAGTTGCGATGCAGGATCGACAAGGCGGGCGTCGTCCGTATCGCGGGCGGCGCCCTTCTGCTGCCCGGGTTCGGTTCCTCGAGCTGTTGGATTCGGGTATGACGACCGCTGGAGGCCTCACGCGAGGTCGGCGTCAACGAGCGCACTGGCCGTGATTGGGCCAAGGGAATCGTCAAGAGCAAGAACCGCCGCTACACCTTCGACGGTGTGCTGGTCTGGGAAGCGCCTGGCCGGCCGAAGCCGCCGCGCGAAGAGCGGGTGATTTCGGCTCGGTTCCTGTCGATCGAGCAGCGAATCGAGATCGCCGATCTGCATCGACAGGGTCTGTCGCGCAGACGGATCGCTGAGCGGTTGAGCCGGTCACCGTCGACGATCAGCCGGGAGTTGCGCCGCAACGCCCATCCCGGCTCGGGTGACGTACCGGCCCTGGGCTGCCCATCGCCGCGCCGCGCGGCGCCGCGCGCGACCGAAGCCCGGCAAGCTGGCTCTGAACCCGCGGCTTCGGGAGCAGGTCGCCCGCGGACTGGGTCGAAGATGGAGCCCGGAACAGATCTGCAGGTGGCTGCGGCTGCGGTTCCCCGATCAGCCGGAGATGCACGTGACGCAAGAGACGATCTACCAGGCCCTTTATGTCCAGGGCCGGGGCGAGTTGCGTCGCGAGCTGGCCCGGTGTCTGCGCACCGGGCGCGCCGTGCGCAAACCTCACCGCAGGCCCGACCAGCGCCGCCATCGGTTCCAGTCGCCGATGGTGATGATCAGCGAGCGTCCCGCCGAGGTCGAGGACCGGGCCGTGCCTGGGCACTGGGAGGGCGATCTCATCCTTGGTGCCCGGCACCAGTCCGCGATCGCCACGCTGGTGGAACGCTCGACGCGCTACGTGATGCTGGCGCACCTGCCCGACGGATACGCCGCCGAGCAGGTCAAGGACGCCCTCGTCGCGACGATGACCACGCTGCCGACACACCTGCGCCGATCACTGACCTGGGACCAAGGCGTCGAGATGGGCGCCCATCACCTGATCACGACGGCCACCGACATGCCGATCTATTTCTGCGATCCGGGCAGCCCATGGCAGCGCGGCTCGAACGAGAACACCAACGGCCTGCTCCGCCAGTACTTCCCCAAAGGAACCGACCTGGCACGCCACAGCCCCGACGACCTCGCCGCCGTCGCCGCAGAACTCAACGGCCGGCCACGCAAAACGCTCGGCTGGGAAACCCCAGCTGAGCGCCTCGCTGCTTTACTTCAGTTCTAACCCCGTGTTGCGACGACTCCTAGAAATCGCCAATCCGGGGCCTTCGTCATGGTAGCGGGGGCAGGATTTGAACCTGCGACCTCTGGGTTATGAGCGGACCGAAGCGTGATAGGTACCGTATCGCACCGGCACGGAATCCCTTATAGTTAAAGGAGATTCACGCAGTTTGGTGTCATCCGATGCTAGGCCGTGGCGGCTTGTGTCAACGAGTCCTGTTGACATCTGGTTGACGCGTCCAGCTCCGAGGGGCCAGTCGATGGGATCGAGTCGCAGACGCGTTGGTAGCGACGGGCGCCTGCGCTATGTAGCCCTGTACCGCGACGCGCGCGGTAGGCAACGTTCGGCTGGAACCTTCGCGACCAAGAGGCTGGCAGATCGCGCCTGGCAGAAAGCTGAAGCGGTCGCCGACTCCGGTCGGCCTGGTGACCCTCGCTCCGGCCGGATCTCGTTCAGCGCATACGTCGACGACCATTGGTTCCCGAACCACATCCTTGAGCCATCGACTCGGGAAAGCTACCGGTACTGCTTGGACAAGCACATCTTGCCGTGGTTCGGCGCGATGAAGATGCGGGACATCCTCCCCACGCATGTACGCGAGTGGGTCGCCGAGCTCGTGGCGGGCGGCGTTACACCAGCTCACATCCGTCATCTCAAGATCATCCTGTCGGCGATCTTCACCACGGCGCTCAACGATTTCGTGATCGTGATCCATCCATGCCGCGGAGTGAAGACGCCGACCGTCGCGATCAAGCAACTCCACGTTGTGACGCCAGAGGAATATGCACGGTTGACTGGTGCCCTAACGACAGACAGCGCTCGGCTGTTCGTCGAGGTAGAGATGGGTACGGGCCTGCGATGGGGCGAGCTGACCGAATTACGTCGGCGGGATCTGCATCTTGAGAGCGGCATCCTTACCGTCAGCCGAGCGGTCAACGAGCTCAACCCGAAGTTCCATCCCGACGGTGGCCGCTTTCACGTCAAGGCCTACCCAAAGTCGAAAAGACCACGACGACTGAAACTCGACCCCTCGCTCGTGACCGCGATCGCCGCGCACATCGAGCGTTACAAGATCGCTCCCGACGACCTGCTGTTTCAGATCGGCCAGCTCGAACTACCAGCAGTCAGGAAACGTCGACTCATCGCCGCCGGGGCTCTGGGTCTCACCGAGCCGAACGCTGCAGGGAGTCGCTACCGGCACGGAACACTATCGGCGTACACGGCCGGAAGATGCAGGTGCGAGCACTGTCAAGCCTCCTTCGCGCGCTACCGGGCCGAACGGCGCGCTGGTGGACTCGACTCACCGCGCGGCAAACGCAACCGAGACAGCGACGGGCACCTCCCCCGTGACTGGTTCCGCTTCAACGTCTGGTATCCAGCATGCAAGAAGGCGAAGCTCGAGCCTCGACCGCGCCTGCACGACCTGAGACACTCGCACGCGTCCTGGCTGCTCGCCGGCGGCGCCGATCTCGGAGTGGTGCGTGAACGGCTCGGGCACGCAAACATCGCCACCACGAACAAGTACCTGCACACTCTGCCCACAGCCGATGACACCGCCCTCGCAGCCCTGCGAAGAATCCGCGGCGAGGTTGATGCCGGTTAGGTTCAAGAGGATCACTGCCTCGTAGTCGAAAGTCCCGAATTCGTTGGTCTTCGTACGTTTGGAGGCGCTGGGCAAGGTGGGCCGTTCTCGGCTCTGATGTGTACCCGTTGTGTACCACGGAGATCAACTTTGTCCGGCGCGCGAACTTGAGAATGCACAGCTGGCTTGCTCCGAGGCCCGCAGAACAAATCGATGGCCGGAGGTAGCGGGTCGCACGGGTCAATTCCGCTTCTTGTTACACGGTGCTACGTGCCCTACGCAACACGCGTCCCAGATCGCCGAATATGCCGCTCGGACCAGCCGTCTTCGACAGGTCTATGAGCGCTGATATGTGCGCGTGTTCCGTGCTCCCCATGGTGGCGTGGATGCTGTTTCCGGGGGCATGGCTTGGAGGACCTTTTACGAGATGTCGGCAGCGATGGTCCTGCCCGTCATCCCGTTCCTCTGTCTCGTCTGGCTCAGCATCACCAGGAGCGCCCAGTGCGGGCGTGCTGCGTCGTGACAGGGTGGCCATGCTCGCGGTCATGCGCTATCGCCGCAGCAAGTACTCGACGCGGATGCAGCGGGCGGGGCCGCAATGGAAGAGGTCGCTGCCAGTGCTCAAGCTGGCCCGTGAAAAGTTTCCGAAGGGCGACACGCACCGGCGAGCATTCTGCTGCCGCACAACCGACCGAAAGTCCGCGCGCTTACCGTTGGGTTTGGGGCGAGCATGGACGGGTAAGCCTGAACCGAGGGAGTGCAGATGACGGGCCCGTCGGCCGGCGACGTGGTGGCGCAGACGCGGAGCGAACTCGCCGATATTGCGGAATCTATCCGTTCTCACCGTTTCATCGAGCTGCTGCGTACCCGGGACGTTCCGCGAGAGCGATTGGCTGCCTTCGCGGGGGCGCAGCACATGATCGTGTCTAGCGATCGCAGGAGTTTCGCGGTGCTGGCGGCGCGCTTCCCCGATGGGCTGGCCGGGGAGTTCTTTCTGGGTATGGCCGAGGGCGAAGGCCTGGCACTGCACAAGCTCAAAGGCCTGCGCGACTGGCTCGGCATGACCGATGCCGAGCTACGCGCCCACGAGCCGCACTCCGGGACCCAGGCCTACCCAGCGTTTGTGGCCTGGCTCGCGCTGAACGGCTCGCGCGCCGATGTCGTCCTCGCCTTTCTCAGTAATCTCGCAGTTTGGGGGGACAACTGTGCCGCGGTCGCGGCCGCGTTGCGCGATGCCTACGGTGCGGACGACGCCGCGGTGGCGTTCTTCGACTTCTTCGCCAACCCGCCCGCGGGCTTCGAGGCACCCGCGCTGGCCGTGCTGGACGAGGGGCTCGCCGGCGGGGACTCGCCCGCGTCCGCGCGCACTGCCAGCCGGCTGCTGCAAGCCTACGAGCTGTCTTTCTGGGATGCGCTCGCCGAGTGGCTGTGATCGTAAACTGAGCGGGAACCGCACCGCCCATCCGTAACGAGCTTTGCCCGTGCCGGCGTTGGGCAACGCCGATCTTGTCCGTCTCGGAAGCGGATGCGCCATCCCTCACCGGTCAGTTGAATGAGGGTGCGGGTCGAGCTGTCCCCACCTCGTCACTAGTGAAGAATTCCATCGGCACTGGCGCGGCTGCCTCTGGGGAGATGTCGTCGCTCTGGCCGGCAAGGGTGCGGCCGGATGCTCGTCAGCGCTACGCGCCACAGACCAGCTCCACACTTCGAGTCCGCCCGCGGCGACGAGCGGTCGGTCAGGGTGCCGTGCTGGCATTGACGGTGAGGTCCGGGAGTGTTCGGGGCTTGCGGTCAGGCACCGCATCTGCCAGGCGCACGCTGACCGCCGCCGAGCGATGCCCGCACCACGGCGGACATTGCGCCTACTCACCCGACGACCGGACCCGATGCAGCTACTGTCACCGATCCTGGTCAGTCATCGTCGAACGCGACGGGCAACGCCGCCGCGACCACTGCAACGAACACCGACGCCAATATGCCCGCCGCGCCCACTACCGCGCGCTACGGGAGGCCGCAGCGCCGGACTGGCAACCCCCCGCGAACACGACAGGAACCTCCGGGGCAGATAGCACCATGCCCGACGACCCAAACGACGCCCAGACACGCCCACAAGGCGACAACCACGAAAGGACTTCGACACGATGACCGCAATGATCGACATCGAGGGCGCCGCGGTGCGACTACTCGACGCGCTCGACCACATCGTCGAAATCGAAGCCGATCAAGCATGGGATGAGGCATACGACGTCGCCGACAAGGGCGAATACGCAGGCGTGGCCGAACGCGTACGCCGAGCCGAGATGGCCGAGCTACTCGCACCCGTACACCGAGCGGCCGCCGACCTCATCCGGGACGCACTAGGCGGAGACGTGTCGCCCCACCTGTGGGGCGAACTGCATCGCCGCAGCACATGTGTGCAGCGGCGGGGAGCTACTAGCTCAGCCATCTCGGCGGATTGTCGAAGTCGATGCTGACTCGCTGATCGGGCGCATTTTCTAGTCGACCGAGTAGCTGCTGCCCAGACCGATCGCGAGCGGTGATGACGAGATCTGCGTACCCATGTGCGGGGCGGTGTGGTGCGAGGGCCGGAACATCTAGCACGTGCTTGCCGGGAGCGTCAGGATCGCTGTCGATAATCACGGTGATCTCGGGCAGCACCTCGGAGCGTGGCACGGCAGGTAGCGCGACGCCGTTCAAGCCTCGGAGGTCGACGAGTTGACGCACAAGATCCGCTCTAACACGCGGGTCCGGCGTGGCGGCTGTGACAAGCTCGGCCGCCCGCAGCGCCGCGCGGGCCAACGCTTCCTGTTCGACGGGACTCAGCGGACGCAGCGGGAGCCCGTTGTCGTCGCGGCCGACAAGCTCATTGCTGGCGTTCGTGTACACGCGCCTATGGACCAGGCTGTGGCGCAGATCCTTAGTGGCTACGTAGGTGCCCATCAGCGCGTCCCACGTTTGAGCGTCGACCGGAGCGGGCTGCGCCGATCGTTTCTTAGCTTTCTTGATCTTCTCGTCTATAGACCACCTGCCGCGATTTCCCGACGGCCGTTGGCCAGCCTCGTCGAGAGCCGCTTCCAGAAGTAGATCAATCACCTTCCACGCTGCACCGAGGAGTAGCGGGCGGATAGCGAGCAGGTCGACGCACCCCTCAGGCGTCGGGCCAAGCGTGTCCGTAAGCTCGACGTTCACGCTGGCGCGGCCGGTTGCCTGGTCAACCGTGACGCGTCTCGACCCATCGCTCACGGTGGGCACGAGCGGCAACGCTCGGCGGAGGACATCGCGCTCTAGAGCGCTATCAAGGTCGAAGTCAGACCACGTCACCGGGACACGGTACCTAGCGCCGCCGCGGCAAACTGGGCGCATGCCTGCGCCCTCTCGCCGCGAACGTGATGCGGAAAGACGTGAAACGGTCGAGCGTTATCACCGGCTCAAAGACGTAGAGGAGGACTACGAGCGGGCGATGTCATCGGCGATGTCGTCTGACGACCGTCAGACCCTGATGGACAACGTGGCGGCATACCGCCAGCGGCACCGCGAGAAGGATGTCGAGCGCGGAAAGCAACCGCGAGGCGGCGGCGTCGTGATGGAACAGATCATGTGGGCGCGGTGGGCCGAAGTAATGATCGACCACGAATTGGCCGCGCGCGAGGCGTACACGGCGATCGTCGACGGCAACACAGAAGCCCTGATCGACGAACTGCGCCAATCACTTGTCGCGATCACGGCGGCTGCCTTCACAGTGGAGGCCCTGTACGAGGACATCCGGTATTTGATCCCTGAGCAGCACGGCAATGCCGCCGATAGGATCACGAATGGGCTGTGCGTGGCGTTTGGCTTGGACCACGCCGATGCTGACCGGCTATCGCGGGACTTGAACTGGCTGTTCGCCCGGCGTAACGAGGTCGCCCATGCCTACTCCGAGGCGGAGATTCCGACGGTTCATCCGTCTGGGATCACCACGGGCGCCGAGTTGTCGCGCTTCAACGCCGTCGAGTCCGGGAAGGCCGCCGATATCGCGCTATGGGTCTTGAAACTCGCCGAGACCGCACCCAATCCTCGTAATCGATGGATCACGCGCTGGGCCAAGGAGCGTTTGGCCTACCACGAACGAGCGGTCAACCCGCTTCGCGCTGGACGGGCGCGCTCATTCCCCGAAAGGGTGTCGCCAGCCGACGACTAATACGAAGCGAGCTGCCCTAACGTCGTAGTCGAAGGTCACCACGTTGTTCGTCCCCACAATTTGGTTCAAGATCGCTCGTAAAGACACCCCGGGCCTCGAGCATCGCTAGACGCGTCGAGCCGCGACTCCCCCGGAGTCCCGAGCATTCTGTCCGGGTTGTCCGAAGGGCGTTTTTACGGAACGCGGCGGCCGGATTCTGACCCGGCTCCTAGCGGGTCGCGGGAAATCGCTCGAAACCTGGGATTGACGACGGCACGCCGGCTGAAGATCATTAGGGCCGATTGATATGTCCGCCGACGCTGTACGAACTGGGGGGTAACGATGACTGGAACGACGCCGGATGCCGCGACCACGGTGCGGCGGCTTTTGGAGGCATTCCTATTGGGCGACATGGAGACGCTCATGTCCTGCGCGGACGACGAGATCGAGTGGAACCCCGCGCAGCACAACCCAGTCATCACGCGGCAGTACCGGGGCCGGGAGCAATGGTTGAACGGCGCCGTGGCCGCGGTGGCGGAGGGGTTCGACGGCTTCCGATTCGACATCGAACAGGTGCACGCGTGCGGAAGCGTAGCGGTCACCGAGCTGTACTACCACGGCACCGTCAAGAGCAACGGACGTCCCTTCGACGTGCCAGCGGCCGTCGTCTGGGAAGTACGGGATGGCAAGGTGGTACGTGTCCGCGAGTACATGGATACCTGGGAGGCCATGAACGCCTTCCAGCCAGCGAGTGAATAGCTTCACCGGAGTCGCCCGCGTTTTGCCCGGGTTGTCCGGCCCCGTTCTTTCGGGTCAGAGCGGCCTGGACAGTTGCCAGTACAGCCACGCGGCCGGGTCGATGTGGTTCGTGTCGGCCCAGTGGTCGGCGGCGGTCTGCCAGCGGTGTTCCGCGCGTTGGTGTACTGACTGTGCCCACCACCAGACCTCGGCGTCGTCGTGGGTGTAGTGCCATCGGCCGGTGGCGGCGGCGATGATCTCGGCGTCGTCAGCTCGGTCACCGCGCTCTTCGAACACTGCGTCACCAGCCAAGCGACGGTCTCATCGAAGGCCAGCGTGTGCCCGGCGCCGTGCCGCGCCCACGGCACATGCGCCACCATCACGCCGTGCTCGGCGCAGCGGACCCGAGGCGCGTCTGCCTCCACGAACACACCGATCGTGCCCGCATCCAGCCCCCGCCAACGACGCCGTCCCTCGACCGGCGTCGTAGCGGCCACACCGCCGACGGCAGATACCGCACCGGCTTCGCGCCGCCCGCGCAGCCCGCACCCGCACGATCAGCTGACCGCCGCCGTCCCCCTCGAACTCGACACCGTCAACAACTGTCTTCTCCACGCCCAACAAGGTGCGCCATACCCTGGCGTTGCGCACGCCGTTCCCCGTTCACCGTTCCTGACCCTTGACAAGCCAGAAACCTAGGCAGGAACGGCGTGTTGCCCCCTCACATCCGATCACGACACCCACGGATGCGTCAGAAGAGCCGTAATTACCGAAGCTTGTCGGCCATCGTTGGCGACTAATGATCAACATCGGTCGTTTGCGAACTTCTTGTGGACTATTGCGGACTAATGAAGATCATCTTCGGCGCACGCTTGGTCGCCTCGCTCTTCCACCCGCCTGACCGGCTCGCGTTAGTCGGTTCCGTCGCCGTCAGATCGTCGTCCGGAGAAGAACCTACCCATGCCCGCGCCGCCTCGTTCCGGGCATGCGAACACTCACCGAAACAGGGCCGGGCTCGTGCACCTTCGTGCGACCTCGGCGTGCATACGTGAGTCCTGTCGCATAGATGGCGCGTCTTCGGCCGGGTGGGCGTCCATGTTGGGATCATGATGCGTGCCGCAGAACTTCTTGCTTCCGCAGCGTGATTAACCGTTGCTGATGTCGGTGGCATGCGCGAGTGGGCTGCCCGAAGACGATCTTGTGTTCGTAGTGCTGGACGCGGTGGCCACCGTGGACCTGGGCGCCTTCCGCCGGAGCTACCAGTCCGATGGTCATGGCCGTGCGGCCTATGAGCCGGAGATGCGTGCGTCACCACCGCGGCAGGGGCGACTACAACCTCCGCGGCCAAACCGTGCAACCGATCGTCGGACAAATCAAGACCTGCCAGAAGTTGACCACGATGTCGCGCCGCGGCGTGCAGCAGCGAGTGGCTGCGCGTCGCCGCCGCCCACAACCTGCGCAAGCGGCATTTGCACCAATGCAGCAGCTGACTGAGGAACGACACCGCAAGCCGATGATCACGATCGGCCCTGCCAGTTTCCCGCCGCCAACCTTCCCCGGCCTGCCGCAGACTGTTTATGCGACAGGCTCACGTATGCATAGCGCGATCCCCGTGCACCAGCTTGGGATGTCCGGGGTCCGTCTGCAGGTCGCATCCAGCACCGCGTTGTGGGGGTCGCTGCAGCAGCGACCGAACGGACAGTTGCTGGGTGTCGCCCGTTGTGTCACGGTTGCGTGACCCGGAACGCTGGGGTGGCACGACTGGGAAGATGATCAGTGTGCCGGGGCCGTTTTGTGGATGGGTATTGTGGGGCCGGCGAGTTCGCCGGAACCGCGCGGCTCGAGCGTCACCGGGATGTGCAGTTGTCGCCGGGCCGGCTGCTGTCCGGCGAGCTGGGCGAAGATGGTCTCAGCGGCGAGCCGTCCCATGGCGGCCGGATCTTGACGTAGGACGCTGACTGGTGGATTGAGCAGCTCGGCGCACTCGATGTCGTCGAATCCGATGAGCGCGACGGTGCCCATCAGCCCGGACCGGTGGAGGGCGTGAAGTACGCGTAGGCAGGTGTGGTTATTGGCAGCGAATAGCGCGGTGGGCGGATCCTGGCCGGTGAGGAGGGTGCTCAGAGCATGCTGCGTGCTCGCGGCGTCGACGAGGCCGGACCGGTGGAGATCACGCTGGACCGGCAGTTTGTGGGCGTGGTGCGCGTCGAGATAGCCGCGGTGCCGCTGCGCCGTCGTGTACAGGGTTGGCCAGTCGCTCAGGAATGCGATCCGCCGATGGCCGTGGGCGATGAGATGCTCCACCGCTTCCCGGGTTGCCGCGCGGTTGGCGGCCAGCACGGACGTCGCCCGGATGCCGCGGGCGGGGCGGTCGACGAACACGATCGGTACGCCGCGCTCCAGCTCGCCAGTCAGATACGAGTGGTCGGTGCGTGCCGACATGATGACCAGGCCGTCGACCCTGCGGCCCAGCAGCCGGTACACCAGCTGCCGCTCAATGTCGGGGTCGCCGTGCGTGCTTGCCGCCAACACCAGGCACCGGTGGGTGTTGGCGACCTGTACCACCCCGGAGTGGACGGCCGCCGCGAAGGTGTTGCCCACGTCGTCGAGGACAACACCGAGGCAGGCGGACCGCCCGTCCCGGCGGCGCAGCGCGTGGGCGGTGTCATTTCGCTGGTACCCCAGCTCGCGGATGGCCGTCCACACCCGGGTCCGGGTCTGCTGCGACGCTCCGGATTCGTCATTGATCACCCGAGAAACCGACTTGAGGCTGACACCCGCACGTTCCGCGACGTCGTGCATCGTCGGGCGGTCGCGTCGCTCACCGGTTGGGCGCGGCATCCCGTCCTCTCGCAACTCGATGTTTAGCCGGTTCCGTACCGCGGGCCTTGGCTCGCGCTAGGCGAGCCGGAGGAAGCGTCGCGGTGCTCCCTGCTGCCCGCTGTTACGGCCAGATCGAGGCCATGTGCCAGCCGATACTCGAAACGAGGGTGGCCGTGCCGTTGTTGGCGAAGAAACTCACCCCGGTGCTGGATGGGCTGGGGAAGATCTGATCGGTGAGCACCACCTGGCCTTGATCAGTGAACACTTCCACCGAGGACGTGTCGACCAGCACGTGCAGCCGGACGGTGCCGCCGGCGAGGGGGAACGGTGCCCGCTGCACCGAGGCGAACGTCGGGTCGAAGCTCACGTCACCAGACTTGGTGCGGTCGACGTACACCTCGTGGGTGGTGGTGTCGTAGCCGATCTGGGTCAGCTGCCCGCCTCCGGTGTGCACGTTGAGGCCGAATTGGCTGGCCGTACCGGGGGCGAAGGTCGCGTCGAGGTCCAGCGTCGGTCCGCTGATGCCCGCCGAGATCGTTCCGGTGATGGGCTTGGACCCGCTGGTCACCGCCGCGCCGGTGTGCAGCTTGCTGAGATTGCCGACCGGCTGCTGGGTGAGCTGGATCTTGCCGCCGATGTCCTGCAACGCCAGCTGCCGCGGGACGCTGTCCGCGCTGCGCCACGGCGAGGTGGGGATGCTGCCGGCGTAGTTCCAGTTGTTCATCCAACCGATCAGCACCTGGTTGCCGTCCGGCAGGTCGTTGAAGGATGTGGCGGCGTAGAAGTCAGCGCCGTAATCCACCCAATGCGCCCGCTGGATGCTCGACAGGGCGGGCGCGTCGGACTGTGCGAAGTTGTCGGCGATGGTGTGCCCCCAGTCGCCACCACTGTTCTGGTCGACAATCTGCACCTGCGCCTGTTGGCCCTTCAGGTCACTAACGTTCCAGCTCTGCCAGTCGAGGTCTGGGCTGCTGTTGCCGGTGGCCGAGCGGACCACTTGGCCGTTGACGATCAGGTTCGCCCCGGTCTGGTTCGCCCAGCCGACGGCCTTGACGTCGGACAGCATCGGGTTGTCGAAGATGACGTGGCCCCAGCCGTTGCTGCCGTCGGACTGGTCGATGACCTCCAGCTGCGCCTGCTGGCCCGCGTACGCGGACACGTCGATGGCCTGCCAGTTCAGCGATACGCTGTTGTTGCCGGTGACGCTCGCGACCACCTGGCCGTTCACCAGGACTGCGACGGCAGTCGGCATCGCCCCGCCGAGCGGGTGGTTGCCGCCGGCGATCAGGACGTCGAGATATTTCGCGTTGACCGTGAATGCCGGCGAGGTGACCGTCCCTTCGGCCGCATCGCAGCCGGCCTGGCAGGTGTCCAGCACGCCGCTACCGAGCTGGCCCGGCAGGTTCTCCTTGCTCGGGGTGATACCGACGAAGTCGCCGGTGCCGGTCCAGCCGGGCAGCGAGTCACCCTCGAAGTCCTCGATCGTGGTGCCTGCCGGGGGGCTCGTCAGCCCGCCGACAACGTAGGGGTGGTTGCCGCCGGCCATCAGGAAGTTGATGTAGTTCTGGGCGATGGTGAAGGCGGGTGAGGTCAGCGTGCCGGTGTCCGGGTCACCGGTGCCATAGCTGTCCACCCAACCGTGACCCACCGCGCCGTTGGTCGGGTTGTCCGAGTGCGCCGGCCCACTGCCGAACGCCGTACCCGCTGCCGTCCAGTCGCCGTATGTGTCGCCTTCGAAGCCGCCGTCGCCGATCAACGTCCCAGCAGGTGGCGTGTAGGTGGTCGGGTCGTCCGACGTGAAGGTCGAACCGTCGAAGTCGCCGACAAAGTACTGGTCAGCGGAACCGCTGGCATACCCGCCCGGGTTGATGCCCACCACCAGCACCCACTTCAGCCGCTTGTGATCCCCGTTGACGTACAACGGCACGATCGTCGGGGTCTCCCACACCCCACCGACCGCCCCAGCCGGCCCGAAGTCGCTTCGATGCGTCCAGTTCTTCAAATTCGTCGAGGTATAGAACGACACCTTGTGCTGGTCGGACAACGCAACGACCATCACCCAATTCTTGTTCGGCGCGTACCAGAACACGTGCGGATCCCGGAAGTTGGTGGAGTTCAGGTTCAACACCGGGTTACCGGCGTACTTCGTCCAGGTCAGGCCGCCGTCGACGCTGTACGCCAACGACTGCGCCTGAATCCCGGTCGACTTGAAGGCGCTGGTGTACACCGCCACCAACGGCGGGTTGGCCGCGGTACCCAGCCCGCTGCTATTCGTTTTGTCGTAAACGACGGAGCCGCTGAACACGAACTCATTAGCGTCCTGCGGAATCGCCACCGGCAACTCCGTCCAATGCACCAGATCCTTGCTCACCGCGTGACCCCAGGAGATGTTGCCCCACTGCGATCCAGACGGGTTGTACTGGTAGAACAAGTGATACCGGCCATTGAAAAAGATCGGGCCGTTCGGGTCATTCATCCAGTTGCGCGCCGGCGTGAAATGGAACTGCGGGCGATACAGCTCGTGATACAAAGCCGCGGCCGGACTGGCCTGGCCGGCGGCGGACGGTGCGGTCGCTATCCCGACGGCGAGCACCGCCGCGCCCAACACAGCCAGCATCGACCGGAACACTTTGCGGCGAGCGAACATGGCGAACACCCTTTCCGCCGGAACAACTGACCGCGAGCTGAATCAACGCATCATCAAACGGTGAAATCAGCACTGCCGAGCGAAGGCCGACAACGTTGTCGTCTCCATGCTCCAACCGCCACAACCAGGCAGTCAAGACGTAAACCCGGCTCGGCTCACGATTCGGACCTGGCGTGTCGAGATCCGGGACGGGCACGTGTTCACCGCCGTGGCCCGCCGGTCCGACCGACGAACGCCGCGACCAGGTCATCTACTACCAGTACAAAGCCGACCGGGCCCGCCGCACGCTGCTGGGCATCGACGAGCAGATCGCCAAGGCCGAGAACGCGGTGGCGGGAAAGGTGCCGGTGAAACGCAACCGGTTCATCGTGATCACCGGTGCGGATAAGTCGGTGAACCGGGTGCTGGAGGCCAAGCCCGCGACGTGGCCGGGATCAAGGGTTACATCACCAACATCACCAACCAGACACCGGAGTTCGTGATCGGCGCCTACCACCGGCTCGGGCACATCGAGAAAGCGTTCCGGATTGTGGTTGTTGATCGGCCTCGCGCGCAGGTCATGCCTGGACATTGGGGTTCGCACGGCGACGACGACGTTGTCGCCGTGTCCGATCACCTCCTCCAGCTGAGGTCGCACTCGGCATGATGCGCGAGTACGCCTCGACCACCCAGGCATGCCAGGACGCGGTAGCCGCGTCGTGGTCGCCGTTGACCCCGCTTCGCCCGTCGATCGCAATAACGCGACGACCTCCACTCCACGGTCATTCGAGCTGAGCACCAAGCCGACGAACTCGCCGAACGACGCAATCCACGCCGGACCGGCCGCCGGCCCACCAGGACCGGAACAAACGCAATGTGCCCAACCTGCCTGGACGCGGACCGGCTGTCCACCGACAACGTCCCCGTGGAGGGAACGGCGTGCGGACCGAGGGCTCGCCCTAGGCTTGGCGCGCGGCCTTCGGGCGCCTGTCCCGTATACCGTGCCCGGTGCTGCTGTAGCGGGTAGGTATCTCATACGGACCTGACACAGCCGCCGGAATACATGACAGGACGACTGGAGCCTGTGTCAACACCCTCGCTACATGCCGTGCAAGGAGCGCCGGGCATTAGTCGGCCATGTTGGAGACGCAGGCAGCTGCGCAGCACACAGCGTGGTCTTGCCCCGGGTTGGTGGGCACGAGCTTGCGGCAGCGTGGTTCTCGAAGTCTATGGGGCTTCGATGTCGTCGTCGCCGTTGAATGCGCTGGCGGACTGCCCATTGTTCAGTTGCCCCAGTGTATGCGGCGGTGGTGCTGGACGCGTTTTCTCGCCAGGGGCTCGGGCTGTCCATCCCCGACCATCTGACAGCCGAGCCCACACGTGGGGCGGGCTCACGACACCGGGACGATCAGGCGAGCTGTGGTACCTCGTCGCCTTCCTTGGGTTCTAGCTTGACGGCGCCGGTCATGATGGCGACCGCCTCAGCTGGGGTGTGCGACTTCGGGGTGATGACGCCGGCGCCACGGCCGAGACGTTGGATGTGGATGCGGTCGGCGACTTCGAAGACGTTGGGCATGTTGTGGCTGATCAGGATGATGCCCAGCCCGCGCTCGCGCAGTTCCTTGACCAGCCGGAGCACCTGCCCGGTCTCGCGCACGCCGAGCGCGGCGGTCGGCTCGTCGAGGATCACGACCTTGCCGCCGAACGCGGCCGCGCGCGCGACCGCGACCGCCTGCCGCTGGCCGCCGGACAGCGTCTCCACGGCCTGGCTGATGTTCTGCAGGGTGGAGATGCCGAGCTTGTCGATCTCGTCTTTGGCGTGCCGTCGCATCGCCCCGCCGTCGAGCATCCGGAAGATCGATCCGAGCGGACCCGGCTTGCGGACCTCGCGGGCGAGGAACAGATTGCTAGCGATGTCCAGTGCCGGCGCGACGGCCAGGGTCTGATAGACGGTTTCGATGCCGGCCTCGCGGGCCTCCTGGGTCGACTTGAAGCTGACCACCCGCCCGTCGACCAGCATCTCACCGGCGTCGGGAATCATCGCACCGGACAGGCACTTGATCAGCGTAGATTTCCCGGCGCCGTTGTCACCGATGACGGCGAGCACCTCGCCCGCATAGAGCCTCAGGTCGACGCCGGCCAGGCCGACCACGTGACCGAAGGTCTTGATCATGCCGCGGGCTTCGAGGATAGGGTTCGGGCTGGTCATGACTTCACGCTCCGGATCCACTGGTCGGCGGTGACGGCGGCGATGACCAGGATGCCGATGGCCAGTACTTGGTAGTTGGGATCCACGCCGGCCAGCGCCAGGCCGTTGTTGAACACGTTGACGATCAGGGCCCCGATCAGTGAGCCGACGATCGCCCCGCGGCCACCGAACAGGCTGGTGCCGCCGATAACCACAGCGGTGATGCTCTCCAGGTTCGCGTTAAGACCGCTGTTCGGGTCACCGCCGTTGACTCGGCCCACGAGGACCCAGGCGGCCACGGCGGTGACGAGGCCAGCGACCATGTAGGCGCTCAACAGCACCCGGTTGGTGCGGATACCGGCCAGCCGAGCCGCTTCTTGATCGTCGCCCGTGGCGTACAGATGTTTGCCCCACGCCGTCTGCTTCAGCGCGTAGGCGAAGCCGACGTACAGCAGCAGCATGATGATCACGCCGACGGTGATGTTGAAGCTGCCGATGCTGAAGGTCTTGCCGGTGAACGTCATGAACGTGTCTGGTTCCAGCGAGATCGTCTGGCCCTTCGCATAGATCAGGGTGATCGCCGTGAAAATCGACAACGTGCCCAACGTGACGATGAACGGCGGCAACTTGATCCGGGTGACCAGCAGACCGTTGATCGTGCCGCACGCCAGCGCCACGATGGCCCCGACGATCAGCGCCAGCGGTCCCGGCCAGCCGTTGTCGGAAACGAGCTTCGCCATAACCAGCGACGCCAGCACCATCACGGCGCCGATCGACAAGTCGATGCCGGCCGTGAGAATGATGAGCGTCTGGCCGACGGCGAGGGATCCGATAACCGCGGTCTGCTGCAACAAGATCGACAGGTTCCCCGCCTTGAAGAACCGATCACTGACGATCCCGAAGACGATGCACGCCAGTATCAACACGATGAGCGGGCTCAGCCAGGGCAGCCGGTGCAGGACCCCGTGAATCTGCTGCCCTACCGTGTGCTTACGCTCGAATAGGTCTTCCGCGGGTCCGGGTTCCTCGAGTACGTCTACCTGAGTCATGACCGTGTCCTTCTCGTCGATGGTTTCGTCGATCGGTCGCGTCGAATAAGGTCCCCGCAGCGTTGCCAGTGCTATCGATCAGTCGCTGATGCTAGGCGCTTTGCCCCGCCCGGAGTAGTTATCAGCCGACCCTGGCCGAGCGCCGCCGGTGCGGCTATTTCGACCGCACCGGCGACTGCCCGCTTGGCCGAGTCAGCTGCTCCCCCAGCAGTCCTTGGCTGCCTCGTCGGGCGTTTGGCTGGTCACGCCGGTCATCGCGTCCTTCGCGACCAGGTTGGTGCCGGTGTTGAAGAAGCTCAGCCCGTTGGAGGTGGTGGGCTTGGCGCCACCGTTGGCCAGTTTCGCGATCGACTCGACGCCCAGGCTGGCCATCTTGCCGGGATACTGCGCTGAATCCGCGGCGAACTTCGAGCCGACGTAGTTCTTGACGTACTTGCAGCTGCCGTCGATGGTCAGGACGGTGACGCTGTTCGCCTTGCCGGCGGCCTGCAAGGCCTGGTAGGCGCCGTCCGCGGCCGGCTCGTTGATCGTGTAAACGACGTTGATGTTGCTGTTGGCCGACAGGCAGTTTTCCATCGCCGTCTTACCGTGCGGGATGTCGCCCTGGGTTGGCTGGTGGCAGGCAATCTCGTAGTCGCCGCCCTTACCCGCGGTGTAGTGCCCGGTCTTCGCTTCCTTGCCGTTCTCGGTCTTGCTGCCCGGGTCGATACCCATTCCCTCGAGGAAGCCGTGGTCACGCTGAATGTCCACCGACACGACCTGCGTGTTGAACAGGTCGAGCATGGCGATGGTGGCCTTCTGCCCGTTCAGCTTGGCTGCGCCGTACTGGCCGATGAGCTTCCCGGCCTGCTCATTGTCGGTCGCGTAGGTGATGTCGACGATGGACGGCGGCGTCGGCGCGGTGTCCAGCGCGATCACGTAGAGCCCGGCCTGACGGGCTTTTCTGATCTCGGTGTTGACCGCGTCGCCGTTGATCGTGATAAGGATGCCCTTGTCACCCCTGGAGATCGCGTTGTCGATCGCGGCGATCTGGGTCTGCGTGTCGCCGTCCGTCTTGCCCGCCGCCACGGACAGGTTGACGTTGTTCTGGCTGGCCGCGGTCTTGGCGTCCTTCTCCATCGACACGAAATACGGATTGGACAGCGTCTTCAGAATCAGCGAGACACCGACCTTCTTGCCGCTACCACCGGATGCGCCGCCAGTACCGCCGCTGCTACTCGAATTCGACGACGACGAACACGCCGAAAGGGCGAGCGCGGCCGCGGCGACTCCCGCGGTCACGCCGCCCAGCTTGATCAGTCGGGCGCGTCGCCGGGCCCGATTGGTGCTGCGCACCTCGTCCATGCTGTGGCGTCCTCTCTGTTTGGGGAACTGATTGGGAAGCGGTCCAGAATTCGGACTGGACAACGTTGTCGTAGAAGTTATAGTGCGTTCAGCACAATGCGTCAAGACGTCAGATGTTCACGAGGTTGTCACAACTAGGTAACGGTCCGAGAGGCTGGGACAACGATGTCTGTCAAGGTTGTCGAGGGTGACGGCAGCCCGGGCCGGCCGACGATGCGCGACGTCGCCGCGCTGGCCGGGGTCGGGATCAAGACCGTCTCGCGAGTCGTCAACGACGTGCCCACCGTCGCCCCGGACCTCGTGGCCCGAGTCAACGAGGCCGCAGCGAAGCTCGGCTACCGGCCGAACCTCACAGCAAGCTCACTCCGTCGCAGCGACCGCCGCACCTCGACCATCGGTTTGCTGCTGGAGAACGTCGCCAATCCGTTTTCCGGAGTGGTGCACAGGGCGGTCGAGGAGGTCGCCCGAGCCCGCGGCGTCCTCGTGCTGACCGGAAGTCTCGACGAGGACCCGGCGCAGGAAAAGAATCTCGCGCGGGCACTGATCGACCGCGGCGCGGATGGCCTGCTCGTGGTACCGGCGGGTAGCGACCATAGCTACCTTGTCGGGGAGCAGCGCGCGGGAACCCAGATCGTGTTCCTCGACCGCAACCCATCCCTCGTCGCCGCCGACACCGTCCGATCGGATCACCACAAGGGCGCCGTCGGAGCAATCGCCCACCTGATCGATCACGGTCACCGGCGTATCGCGTATCTCGGCGATCGGGCCGACGTCAGCACCGCGCGCGAACGCCACGCCGGATACCTCGCGGCCCTTCGGGCGGCCGGCCTCGGCGTTTCGGATGAGCTGATCCACCAAGACCTGTCCACCACCGAACAGGCTGAGGAGCAGACGCGGGCCATTCTTGATCAACCGGAGCCACCTACGGCCCTGTTCACCAGCCAGAACCTCGTCACGATCGGCGCGCTGCGCGCACTGCGGCGCGCCGGGTTGCGCGGCCGGATCGCCCACGTCGGATTCGACGACGTCGTGCTGGCCGACGTCCTCGAGCCCGGCGTCACCATCGTGGCGCAGGATCCCAGCGAGATCGGGCACCTCGCGGCCACGATGCTGTTCGCGCGGATCGATGGAGACCGGTCCCCCGCACGGACGGTCGTGGTGCCGACCCGGCTGATCGCCCGGGGCTCAGGCGAGCTGCCGCCGCCGTAACCCGATCCGTCAGCGACGCCGCCTGCTCCGCCGCCGTCGGGGGCCGTACCGATGATGTCCCAGCTGATAATTGATCTTCGTTAGTCCGGGATTAGTCCGGAGAACGGCAAAAGCGATCGCCGCTGGCCGTCGCTAGCCAGGCCGGTGAAGTTGGCCATCGTGGCGCCGGTGACGAAACCGAAAGCCGACTGCGGGGGCCGAGTAGGTCCAGCAGCCAACCGGCCGCCGCCCATGGGGTGCTCGTGGTGGATGCCTGGCAGCGTCGCGGCCTTGCTCGAGGCGGCGGACGGCTGGATGCCAAGAACAGCGCGATCATCATGTCCGCCGTCCTACTGATCCTCGGCGTCGCCCTTATCAGCAACGGAGTAATGGGCGTCTGAGCAATGCGCACACGTCTTTCGCCCTAATGGGGCCTTCCTCACTCTGGGCATTGCGCCAAAGTGCTGTCCGAGTCGGATCGCCGGCGAACGTATCTCATTGTTTCGTGATCAGCTGTGCCGGATGTTGATCCATCCGGGCTAATGTCTGGTCTCGGCAGATTTCGATGCCGGCAATCGGCTGGTGGTCGAGAATTCGTCTTGCTACTGCCGGATCGAGCGATGCGATTAGCATGCCGGTGGACAGTGCGAGCCCCCACGCTCTGCGCGCGTCGCGCCCGTGTCGGCCAGCTGGTTGATCTGTGACCAAGTGGCCGATGAAGCGCGCGGTGTCGGCGCGAAGCGTCAGTCAAAGCCGGATTCTCCTGCCCGACGGACTGCGCCGCAACGTTGTGCCGCAGCCGCACTCACCGCTCTACACCACAGACCCGCCACCCTCCTACCTCTTCCCACCCGAAATAGCATCTTCAATAGGAGCCGTCATTTACCAACAACTTCCAACTCTTTACCAAATAGCGGCACGCATTCGGCGATGACGTCGGCAAGGCGGTGGAGGGTCTGTTCAGTGGGGCGGGAATCACGCTGCACACGCGGACCCGGGCCCACGTGGACGGGCCGCGGCGGCTGCGTCTGGAGCCCGGTGACATCGACCTGCACCCGGACCGGATCGTGACCCTGCCGACGATCACCGGGCCGAACCTGCGTGGCATTCCCGGCGAGGCCATCGATCGGTTCATCTCTGTCGATGACCGGTGCCGGGTGCGCAATACCGATGGGCGGGTTTTCGCCGCCGGCGACGTAACTGACTTGCCGGTGAAGAACGCTAGTCTCGCCGCGCAGCAAGCGGACACCGCCGCCGCTGGCATCGCCCATCTGGCCGGCGCCGGCCCAGCCCCGCCTGCCTTGCGACCGGTGCTGTATGGCACGTTGCTGACCGGGGATAAGCCGCTGTACCTGGCGGCCCACCTGATCGCTGGAACGGGCTCGAGAGCGCAAATCCATGACCAGCCGCCGTGGCCGTCCGACCAGCTCGTCTTCGCCGAAGAACTCACCGCTTACATCGCCGGTCTTCGGCCCCAGGTCTCGCGTCGGCCCGCGGCCCCTAGCACGCGACGGCCTTGACCCTGCGGGCCGCATCCAATCGCCGCCGAGTGCACGATGTGCTGGACATGGCGAGCACGCGGGCCCTGGTATACGGGCTGGCCATGCCGGTGGTCGGCCGATTCTGCAGCCTCGACGTCGAGTGTCTGTACGGCCCTCTCAAAGGTCCCGGAAGTGCCGAGACGAACTCACCGGCCAGATCGACGCCGGGTTGGCCGATCCGTCTACCGGGCATGCCTCCTCCGCAGTGATTCCGCAGGGATGGGGTCAGCCGCTTGCCGGGAGCTCGCGGGTGGGCCAGTCGAGTAGTCGGGCTCCGAGCACCGCTACGTGCAGAGCGAATCGCTGGGCGGGGTCGGTTGCGTCGTGTCCGGTGAGAGCTTTGACTTTGGCCAGCCGGTAGGTGATGGTGCGGACGGACAGGTGCAGGCGGCGTGCGGTCTCGGTGGCCACTTCCCCGGTGGCGAAGTAGGCCTGCAGGGTCTGCAGCAGCGGCTCGGCGCCGCCGCGGGCTTGGGTGAGCGGGGTCAGGACGGAGTGCACCAGGTCGGCGATGGCGGCCTGATCGCGGCCGATCACCCGGTAGACGAGCAGGTCGCGGCCGTGTACCGCGTCGGTATCGAGACGGAGTCGCTCTGCGAGGGTGAGCGCTTCTCGAGCTTCCTCATAGGAGCGGGCGATCCCGTAGGCACCAAGGTGAGGACGACCTGCGGCGACCCGCCACTGTGGACGCTTCCCGAGCCGCCTGAGTTCGGCCTGCAGGACCGCTTCAACGTCCGGTCGGCCACGAGGTGAGGAGGTCGCTGACGGCTCGCCGGGGACCAGCACAACGAGGCGGCCGTCTTTGGTGGCGACCAGCACGTCGCGATCCCCGAAGCGGTCAACGATGACGCGTTCGACAACGATTGCCGCCCTGTCTAGCAGTGCGGATGAACCGACGGGTGCTGCGAGCGCGACTTGGTGGGCGCGGCCCAGGTCGAGGCCGAACGGCTCGGCCCGTTCGACCATCCGGGAGACGTCCGCATCGCCGCGCAGCAGATCGTCGATGACCTCTCGTCGCAGGGCTTCCTCCCGGCGAACCATGTCGCGCCGTGCCAGCTGGTGCCCGTCGACCAGCACCTCGACGGCGTCGTCGATCACGCGAAGTACCGCCTCGGCGGCGGCGCGCACCTTGTGGCGGTCACGTGTCCGGACGACCATCGGCAGTTCGCGCCACAGCCGCCACGCTGCCGAGAGGTACAGGTCGACTGCCTGTCCGGCGCTGACGCCCTGTTCGGCGGCACGTCGGCCGAGCTCGCGGACGGCCTCGAGTTCTCGTTTCTGTGGTCGACGCCCGGATACGGCGGCATCGGCGAGGATGGTGAGGTATTGACCGAGTAGCTCGACCGGGGTGCCGGCGGCGGCCGCGGCCGCGTCGGCGACGGCGGCCAGCCAGGCTTGCTCCGGGTTGGGTTCGGCGCGTCCGCGGTGCCGCGCTGACGTCGGTCGGCTGGTCATGCGACCTCCCCGTGGCGTCGGCGGGCTACTCATTTCCCGCGTCGTCCAGTACAGCCTCATTGCCGACGGTCGGCAAGGCAACCAAGCAGAGGATGACCGGCGCGGGCCCTGTCCGGCAACGGAACGGGACGGCACCGTAGAACCTGTGCGATCAATGGCCGTCCGACGGACCGATCGCCGCAGATGCACCACCCGATGAAAGAGAGTTGATACAGATGAGCTTCCGGACCGGCACCCCGGCCGTGGATCCTCGCTCGCACGCCGGACAGCGGCACGTCAGCAGCGAGACTGTCCACCGCGACGCGGCGCGGTCGGTGACTGGAGTTTTAGGTGGCCGCAATTGCCGGCCCCATCCCGGGGTGATCGCGCGGCGGAGACGGGCCACGCGTGACGCGGCCGAAGGTCCTCTTCGCTGCGACGATGCGGCCACCACGGTGGCAGCGATGGTGGGTGACGACGTCACCGCCGCGGTGACGCTGAATGACCTAGGCGACGTCGCTGCCGTCATCTACGCCACCGGCAGCCGTGGCCTGTTGGTTCGCCCCGACCCGAGCTGCAATCAGCGTTAGGAGAGTGTTCGTTCCATGATTGCCTTGCTTTTCTTTGTTCTGCTGTTCGCCGGGCTGGCCGCTGCGGGCATCGCCGGCTGGTCGGTTGACAGCCGCGACTCCCGATTCAGCTTGTGGCCCTTGAACCGCGTCGCTCCCGACGACCCTCCAGAGCCCGCTGCGAGAGCCCTCGGCGCGCCAAAGCCGGCCCCCCAAGCTCGCGATTACGCGAGTCGGTCGGCGGGCCTGCCCGCGCATCGCGACACCGCGCGTCTTCGCGTAATGCGCCACGCACCTGCGGAACGAGCTGTCCGCGCTCTCCGGCTACGTGTGCGGCGTCGGCATGCGGCTGGGCATGCTGTGCCGCCGCCGCACCCACCAGCACGGGGGCGACGGGCGGCCCAGTCATGACGACACCGCTGGCCGAGCGGCGACGGGACTTGCACAACACGAGCATCAACTTTGATCTGGCGGTGGCCGGACGGTGCGGCTTCACGCATATCCCAAGCGGCCGAGTGTGTCAGCTTCCCTACCGACACCCGGGCCCCTGCAAGCTGCGCTACCTGGCCCTCGCTGCCACACCAACGCCCGCCGGCCTGGGGCAGAACCCAACAGACAACGCCCCGGTGACGGCGACCGAACGTCGGAGCGTCGCGACCCGAAACGCAACCCCCACACGCTGCGAGGAGCAGATATGACCAACCGGACACCCACCCTGCGGATGGCCGAATCTCGCGGTGTCACTGACCATCTACCTGACCTGCGGTCAGCTCTCGAACAGCAG
Organism: uncultured Actinomycetota bacterium; assembly: GCA_963779485.1. GTDB lineage: Bacteria > Actinomycetota > Actinomycetes > Mycobacteriales > Jatrophihabitantaceae > CAVVJA01. Next base: position 187,651 of record CAVZYJ010000008.1, read on the forward strand.
CGCCAATTCCGGACGGACCAACTCGACGAACTCGCCGCCGACCTCGCGGACCCTGCGACCGCGGCTGACCTGCCAAGAATCCAGGTCGCGGCCGCGGTCAGAACGGCCGCAGCGGCCGCCCTAGCCGACATTGACGCCGCCCTGCAGCGCATCGAGCACGGCGGCTACGGAACATGCCAGCAATGCGACGCCGCCATTCCGTTGGAACGCCTGGAAATACTGCCGATGAGCAGGCTCTGCATGCGTTGCCAACACGCCGCCGAGACCCGCCGGCCTGCAACGACACACCGAGCGGTCCAAGGCGGCGGGAACAACGCAAGCCCCGCACGTCACCCAAGCTCCGCAGTGCGTGCGGCGCCGTGAGCGAGGCGTCGACCCCGCGAACCGGCGCGCGACCGACCAACACACATGCCCTGAGCCGGACGCGGCGCGTCGAGCCCAGCAACCCGCCCAACACAACACCCTGAAAGGTAAGGAAGCAGAGATGAACGAGCCCAGGCGAGACCTGCGTGCACCCAATCGACCGGGCGTAGCTGCCCTAACAGCGCCAACCCTTGCTGACGAGCACGCGCTGCTGCTGCATGAGGTGTCTGCTCGAGCAGAGGTGCTGCTGCGCGAGGCTGAGGAGGGTCGATGGCCGGCCGAGCAGCTGCGCGCACTTGTCGACTACCTGCACCTGGAGGTCCTGCAGCAGGTGGTAGACGAGGAGTGGCTGCTGTTCCGCTCGGCATATCACGCCCCAGATGAGCTCGCGCGGCTGCGGCGTCAGCATCTGGAGTTGCGGCTCGCCATCGACGTGCTGGCGCAGGCGGCGGCCGGCGGAAGCACGCTCACGCCGCAGCAGTTGGCGGTTACCACCCGGGATCTGCTCGTCCGCCTGGAGAAGCACCTCGCTACTGAGGAGGTGGTGCTGGCCGTGGCCGGCGACGCGCCGCGCGCCACGACGAGCTTGGGTAGCCGTCCGCACGAGTGGTACTCGCTGACGCAAGGTCCGGTGATTGATCTGGATGCCCTCCCCGGCGCCCCCGGGTTCGACGCCGTGCTTGATCGGCTGCTGAGGATGAAGCCCGGCGAGAGGGTGGAGCTACGAGCGGGTATCGACCTTGGCCCGATGTGGCAGCGGCTGTCCAGGGTCGATCCAGGCGGCTACGGCATTGCGCTGCTGCAGAACGGGCCTGCGCAATGGCGGATTGAGGTCAGGCGCAGGCCAGCGCGGTAAACCAGTTGAACCAGCTCGGCGTGCAACGGTTCGACGCGATCCGGGATCGACACCCTGATCGACGAACCGGGTGCCTACATGGGAACGGAGGACGGGTTATGACCGATCGATTGGCCGCGCTGCGCGCGGCTGGGGTGTCGATCTGGCTGGACGATCTCAGTCGGGAACGGCTGACTTCCGGCAGCCTGGCCGAGCTCGTGGCGCACGATCACGTGACGGGGGTAACCACAAACCCCACGATCTTCGCTAAGGCGATCAGCGACGGGGACACCTACGCTGCTCAGCTCACCGACCTGTCCGCTCGGGGGGTCTCGGTCGGCGAGGCGCTGCGCGCTTTGACAACGTTCGACGTGCGCTGGGCCTGTGACGTGCTGGGCCCGGTCTACGACGCGACCAACGGCGTGGACGGGCGGGTGTCCATCGAGGTGGACCCGAGGCTGGCGCACAACACGCAGGCCACGATCGCCGAGGCCCGCGCGTTGTGGTGGGCCGTAGACCGGCCCAACATGTTCGTCAAAATTCCCGCCGCCCGGCAGGGCCTGCCCGCCATCGCCGCGTGCCTGGCCGAAGGGATGAGCATCAACGTGACGCTGATCTTCTCGCTGACCCGCTACGACCAGGTGATGGACGCGTACCTCGACGGGATGGAGCGGGCGCACCAGGCCGGCCTGCGTCTGGACCGCATCGGGTCGGTGGCGTCGTTCTTCGTCTCGCGGGTCGACTCTGAGGTCGACGCACGGCTGGACAAGCTCGGCGGCGGCGCCGCGGCCGAGCTGCGCGGGCAGGCGGCCATCGCGAACGCCCGGCTGGCCTACCAGCATTACGAAAAGGTCTTCACCTCGGCCCGGTGGGACGCGCTACGCGCGGCTGGCGCCCACCCGCAGCGCCCGCTGTGGGCATCGACGTCGACCAAGGACCCGGCCTACCCAGACACGCGCTACGTCGTCGACCTCGTCGCGCCCGGCGTGGTCAACACCATGCCCGAACCGACACTGCGGGCAGTCGCCGACCACGGCGTCGTACCCGCAGACTCGGTACGCCCCCACTACGGCCAGGCTCAGCACACCCTCGACCGGCTCCGAGAGCTCGGCGTCGACTACGACGACGTCGTACAGACCCTCGAAGACGACGCGGTGCGCATCTTTGATGCCAGCTGGGACCACCTCGGAGAGCGGCTCGCCAACACCCTCGGCGCACAGCCCGAGGCTACGATGCGAGGCGAGCTATGATCGCGGTCCACACCCGGATATATCGCGGAACTGGCCGCGCAGCTGCGCATCGCCAGCATCACCGCGAGCACCTCCACCAGGTCAGGACACCCCCACATCAAGAATGTCCGCCGCCGACCTTATGGCCATGCTGCTCGCCCGGCACCTGCATCACGACCGGGCCATCTCAGGGCCCGCAACGATCACCTGATCGTCAGGCCGACTCTGATCACGGCAGCGTGCTCGACAGACTCCGTGAAGACGCATCCGCGCGTCACGACTTCTTCCCTCTTATGGACCGCATCACAAGCAGCGCAATAAGAGCAATGACATGCCAACAGTGGCCATCGACAGGCCGGGAAGAATCGGCCGGGGCGCTAAGGATCTGTTGCACAGACCCAACCCATGCAACTCAGGCAGCAGGCCAGCGGTCAACGGTGCCGGCGGGTGCATGTCCAACTCGGCGTGGCGGATAAGAACCGCGGCCCGAAATGGCGGGCTTGTTGTCCTCGTGATCACGGATTACGTGGCACACGTCCTGGCACAGCCAGCACTCGATACACTTGCGGAACTCCTGGCTGCGAGCGACGTCGGCCTGTGGCATGCGGCACTCGCCGGGGCCAGGTCAGCCGGCGGCCGAAATGATCAGATCCGCTGCGCCGTGCGGTAGTCGAACACGTCGGTGACCAGATCGCGGATCACCGGGAACGTGGGAAGCAGTGTCACCGTGACCGGCCCTGGCAGCAACGCCGACAGGCGTGCCATACACATCAGCTTCGGTAGCCGTTGATCTCCGCGCTGCACGAACCGCACCTGCCCGGCTTTCAGCGCAGAGCTGGATCGCCCGCCTGAGTTGCCTGAACCAGGTGCACCGCATCCAGCAACGACCTCACCCTCCTCGACCGCCACGGCGTAGTCGACGAGGTCGCCACCCCCGGCATCACCGCGCTACAGCCGCACACACAGCCCGTAGCTCCTCGGTCGCTCCCAGGCTGTCTCGCCCGTTCCCGCCCCGCGTCGGTTCGGGTGAGCCCGCCCGCACAGGACTCGGGCGAGTCCATACGTTCTGCTGGGACGGTAGGAGTCCATGAGGGCGGTCAGCCCCGCAGCACGTCGACGAGTATGGCGGCCTCGCTGATGTCCGCGCGCTTCGTGGCGGTGAGCAGCGTCAGGGGGCCGTGCCTGGCCAGCTCGCGCAGATGCTCAACGGCCTCGGCACGCTCTGGTTCTTCGAGCTCAGCCCGGTAGCGACGGCCAAACTCCTCGAAACGCTCCGGATCGTGGCCGTACCACTTGCGTAACGCCGTCGACGGCGCGACCGGCTTGCACCACTCGTCGAGATGGGCCTTCTCCTTGCTCAGTCCCCGCGGCCAGATGCGGTCGACCAGCACCCGGGCGCCATCTCCCGGCGCCGGTTCGTCATAAGCCCGGCCGATCTTCACCGCGTGCTTGCTCACCCTTGTGCGCCCTCTCAGAAGAATCGCGGATCATGGATGGTGCCCGCTCGCGACCAGTCGTACCTAGCCGTCAGCGAGGCCCAGGCGAAGTTGCCGTAGTACAGGTTGATCTTGGTAACCATAGTCCAGAATCGGTTTCGGATCGGGTCGGCGGAGAAGTGGTTGATACGCCCACCGGTCGCGTGACGGCAGGCGTTACACGACACCGTGTGGAGCCACAGCAGGAGGACCCAGCGGCGCGAATCTGCCCTGACCCGTCCCGAAGCTGCCGTGCCCAGTCAATGGCGATGATCGCATCCAAGGTGAGGATGACGCTGAAGACCAGGGCGGCGTCGAAGAGGTACCGCCGGATGTTCTCGTTTCTGTGACCGGGGTACCGGCCGCAGCCGCGGCCGGTCGGCGACGGCGGCCAGGCTCGCTCCGGCTCAGGTTGGGCGCGGCCGCGGTGACGCGCTGAACCTCTCGGCTGGTCATACGACCTCCCGTGCCGTCGGCGGGCTACCCGATTCCCGCGTCGTCCAGTACAGCCTCATTGCCGACCGTCGGCAAGGCGACCGTGCAGAGGATGACCGGCCGGCACCCTGTCCGGTCACGGACTGGGACGGCACAGTAGAACCTGTGCGATCAATCGAGTTCTGACTACCCGATCGACGCAGATGTGCCACCCGATGAAAGAAAGTGATGCAAGATGAGCCTCTCGACGCCCACTCCAACCGGGCGCTCGCACGCCGAACAGCGACACGTCAGCAGCCAGACTGTCCGCCGCGCCGCGGTGCCCACCGACGACGCTGACGGCGACGGAACGCAGCGATCCGACGATCGGCTCACCAGGGTCGACGGTGCCAAGCGCATGCCGCCGGTGCCCGGAGCCCGGCGCGCCGCCGAGCCGTGGCATGCCGCAAGCACGTCAGCATCTTCTCGATCGAACTGGCTGTCCGTGATCACGCCCGACTCGCCGAGCGGCTCGCCGACCACATCAGCCAGCTACGTCAAGCCCGGCTGACGCACGACGACATCGCCGCGCCGCGAGATCGCCTACACGCGTTCCTGACCGACGACCTGATTCCGTATCTGCACAACGAAGAAGCCACGATGTACGCCCGCTCGGCCGGCTCTCGCTGGCCCGGCTGGCTGGGGGCTCGAGCACAGCGGCGGACCCGCCGACGACTGCGCGACCACAGCGAGATCATCGCCGCCGCAGACGCAGTGCGATCCGCCGAAACGACCCTGCAGGCTTTGAACCGGGCCGAACAGGTGAGAGCACTGCTCGACGCGCATCTCGTTGCGGAGGACCGCGAACTCCTCGCAGCCGCACGTTCGAAGCCGGACGCCGGACGTCAGGCGTCCCTGTCTGGCGCGCTCGCCACCGAACTGCAGCAGATTCTCGCCCAGGACCACCTACGCATTGCGCGCGCGGTCACGCTCGCTAGAGACGCCACGGCCGGCGCCCCCGATCAGCTGGATGCCTGCGACCGCGCGACCGCCGCACTGGCCCAACACGCGGCGGTGATGGCGACCCGCGCCTATCCGATGGCGCAAAGTCTCCTGCCCCGCCGCGAACGGGCCGCGATCCGAGCGATGCGGGACGACCTGCGTTGCGCGGAGCGTGCGCTGCGACACCTGAACCGGATCCTGCGCGGCGCGGCAGGAGAGGACTTACAAAACAAGGAGCAACTGTGGGACCAAGTCGAGCGTGCGTGGCAGCGCCATGTCGCGGACGAAGAGCCGCTTATCCGCCGCCTGACGCCGCTGCTGCGTCCCGAGCAAGCACTTTCCCTGATCGCACCCCTACGAAGACCAGTCCGGCGCTCCCTGACCCGCCAGCATCCCGCGCTCCTGCGCGGCGGCTGGCTGACCAGGACGGCGATCCGCGCCCAGCACCGGATCGATCGCTGGCGTGACATTCTTGACAACCGAGAAAGCTCGCGTACCGGAAGCTGATCCCACACGGAAGTACGGTGAGTCCACGCGAGCATCGAACCGGCGCCGACCGCGAGGTATGACCGCCGAGAATACCGTCAACGGCATGTTTCACGACCACCTGTTGGCGCGCCATCATCGGGTGCAGCAACCGGTGCATGCCGCCGTCCAGATCCAGGACGAGCGCCGATTCCTCGACGCGTCATCGCACTGATCGTCTCGCCCGTCAGTCGGTCGACCGCGGTGCCGGGACGTCGACGCCACCGCGCCACGGCACAATCACCGTCTGAATCCACTGGCCCAGCGTCAAACGCGGCGAGCCCCGTCGTTGCGTCTCGACGATCGATCCGAACGTGCCTTCTCGATATGAGGCAACTGACATGATCGGCGGAGCACTCGGTGGCGCGCCCACGATGACATTGCTGTGGCTCGTCGGTGATGAGCGCGCAGAGCACCTGTACACGTACCTCGGGCGAGGTCGACAAGCAACGGAGGAACTGTCGCCACGTGTCGCCGGACCAGCGTGGTCTCATCGCCAGACTTCGAAAAGCAACGCGAAGCCGACCTGGGAAGCCACGCGTCGCCTTATGGAACTGACTACCCGGCCCCACAGCGACGCGCCTAGCATCTCCGACTGATCCAGCAAAGGACATCTGTAGGCAAGGAGTTAGACCGCGACACACCACGGCCGCGGCACCTAGGCGTGCTCATCGCGGAGTGTCCGTGCATTCTCGACCAGGTCAGCGTCCCCGATTGAGGATCCCTTTACGGGGTCGACCACCGGCCGCGCACAGGCGGCAAGTTCAGCCGCACAGAACATCAGCGCGACGTGGTTAATCGTGTCCCAGCAGGCCGCAGCGTTGCGTGCGTAGGGCTGGGATTTGATCATGGCTGAAGATCGCCGAACGATTCTTCGCAGTCGTTCGGCAGTCTGATGAAGGCGGTCGCATCGGCTGGCACGGTCACGGTGTGCACACGGAACATGATGGGTTCGACTGCCGGTGCTCGGGGCGACGGCGGATTGGCAGGCCGCCTGCAGCCCAAACGCCGAACCGCTGCCGGAATCTGCGCAGCAGCGCGATGCCGCCCAGGCGTAGGGCGGCGCCGAGGGCCCGCCGAGTGGTCAGCGCCCGATCTTCCTTGCCCGTCCGGGTGCGGGGCGCTGCGGGTCGTCGGCGAGACCGAGGACCGCGGCACCTTTAGATCGCCTGGATGACCAATTCGCCGTAGGTTCGGCGCGGGGCCGGTACCGGATTATTCACGCACCGAGGAGCGAGTGTGGATGTGCAGCTGGTGATCGGCGCCGGAGCGGTCGGCACCGCTACCGCGCTACTGCTGGCCGAGCGTGGCGGGCGGGTCCGGCTGGTCACCCGAAGCGGCGCAGGACCTGAGCACCCGGCCATCCAGCGCGTCGCCGCGGACGCCTCCGACGCGGATGCGCTCGGCCGTCTGGCCGAGGGTGTCGCCGTGATCTACAGCTGCGCGGGGCCGGCCTACCCGCGGTGGGTCACCGACTGGCCGCCGCTGGCTGCCGCGCTGCTGCGGGCCGCGGAGACCAGCGGTGCGCTGCTGGTCACCACCGGCAACCTGTACGGCTACGGCGCGGTCGACGGCCCGATGACCGAGGACCTGCCGCTGCGACCGAACACCGAGAAGGGCCAGGTGCGGGTCCGGATCTGGAACGAGGCGCTCGAAGCGCACCGGGCCGGTCGGATCCGCACGGGCGAGGTGCGCAGCTCGGACTACCTCGGCGCCGGTGCGGTGACGCCGATGACGCTGCTCGTGCTGCCGAAGGTGCTCGCCGGCAAACGAGCCTCGGCCCCGGCAGATCTGGACGCGCCGCACAGCTGGACTTACACCGGCGACGTCGCCCGCACCCTGCTCGCCGTCGCAGCGGACCCCGGATCGTGGGGCCGGGCCTGGCATGTCCCGACCGGGCCGCCGACCTCGTTCCGCCAGCTGGCGACCCGGGCCGCCGAGCTGGCCGGCGCGCCGGCTCCGCGGCTGTCCGCGATGCCCTACCCGGTGCTCTGGGTCGGCGGCCTGGTCAACCCGATGGCCCGCGCGGCACGGGAGACCCAGTACCAGTTCCGGAAGCCATTCGTGCTGGACTCCACCGCCGCCACCGCGGCGTTCGGGATCAAACCGACACCGCTGGACGACGCGCTGCACGAGACAATCGCCGACCTACGCTCCCGGTCATGACAGCGCCTGCAGCGAACCTGGATCGGCAGGCATCACCACAGCAGGGTCAGCTCGCAAACGCGCCAGCTGAGTTGTCTCGCTCGCGGACCGCGATCCGAAATCCGCTCGGCCGCACCTAACAGCCGGCACTCAGCCGAATGACGTTGACAGACCCCGTCCCCGATTCAGCGTTATGCAGGAGTCATTCGGCAGCAGTCTCGGAGGTCGGAGCCGTCGAGCGAGAGATCGTGACGACAACGAACTTGATCTTCATGGGTACACAACGGGTACACACGAGCCTCGTAAGCGGCCGATCGGGACCAACGCTGACAGACACCCGGAGGCCCGTGAATTCGGGATTCCCGTTGATTGCCAACGCCGATCAACGACCGCTGATGCGCCCTCCCGATCCGGGCGTCGCGAAGGCGCCGACGCTCGCCACCCCAACCGACTGCGTGATGACTTGATGGCACGGTCCGACGGCAGTCCACGGTATGTCGCACCCGGCGCGCACAATATCGGGACCGACCGCGATGCGAGGAGCGCTGCGATGGCTAGCGTCACGAAGCGACCGAATGGGCAATGGCGGGCCCGGTACCGCGACTCGGCCGGCAACGAGCACGCTCGTCATTTCGCGCGGAAGGTAGACGCGCAGGCGTGGCTCGATGGCGTCACCACTGCAGTGCAGACCGGCAGCTACGTCGATCCTGCGCGCTCGCGCCTGACGGTCGGCAGCCTGGCCGAGCAGTGGATCGAAGGCAAGGTGAGTCTCAAGCCGACGACCCGGGCACTCTACGACTCGGTCCTCGGCACGCACGTGCTGCCACGCTGGCAGAACATGCCCCTTACTCGCGTCGAACACGGCGACGTGCAGGCTTGGGTCGCGCAGCTCGTCGCCTCGGGTCAGTCGGCCGGTCACGTTCGCAAGATCCACGGCGTGCTCTCCGGCATCCTTTCGCTCGCTGTCCGCGACCGACGCCTGCCGTCAAACCCAGCCCTCGGCGTCGACCTCCCCCGAATGCGCGAACGCCCGCGCCGGTACTTGACTGCTGGTCAGGTGGAGCAGCTTGCCGCCGCCACAGTTGATGGCCGACTTGCCGTGCTTGTCCTCGCGTATTGCGGTCTTCGCTGGTCGGAGCTCGCCGCGTTGCGAGTCGGGCGTCTGGATCTGATGCGGCGGCGAGTGATCGTCGCAGAGGCGATGACGGAGGTGAACGGCGGTCGTCTCGTCTGGGGTACCCCGAAGTCTCATGAGTCACGTTCGGTGCCCATCCCGCGCATCCTCATCGACGACCTCGCGATTCATGTCGCCGACAAGGGTCGCGATGACCTGGTCTTCACCACCCCGAACGGCGCCCCGCTGCGAAACCGCAACGCGCGCAGGGACTGGTTCGATGCCGCGGCCTCGTCCATCGGCGAGCCTGGTCTGACCCCACACGAGCTGCGGCACACCGCCGCGTCGCTGGCGGTCGGTGCGGGTGCGAACGTGAAGGCCGTTCAGCGGATGCTCGGGCACGCGTCGGCGGCGCTCACCCTGGACCGCTACGCCGGACCTGTTCGACGACGATCTCGACGCCGTGGCGGACCGATTGGACGTCGTAGCCCGTGATGCTCGCGGACTTCTTGCGGACTACTTTGCGGACTCGGGCCCGAAGTCCGGACCTTGCCGAACGCCGAAGCGCCTACAGGTCCCGGAATCCGGGGCCTGTAGTGGTGGGCGATACTGGGATTGAACCAGTGACCCCTACCGTGTCAAGGTAGTGCTCTCCCACTGAGCTAATCGCCCGCTATGTGGCCGCGCGAGGCGGCGTTGTTGCGAGGCGGCGGCGGGAATCGAACCCGCGTACAGGGCTTTGCAGGCCCTTGCCTAAGCCACTCGGCCACGCCGCCGGGTGCGACCGAGACCGGATCACCGCGGCCCGCCTCGTGGCGAGCCGCCGCGCACCGGGACGTCGGAGCTGCCAGCCGCCGGGAGGCGCCCTTCGAGCGGACGACGGGATTCGAACCCGCGACCCTCACCTTGGCAAGGTGATGCGCTACCAGCTGCGCTACGTCCGCGCGACGTCAGCGCTTCCGCACTGCCCGCCGGCCGATGACTCTATCCGATGGTACTTAGGCCACCAAACCAGTCGGGCTACCGAGCACGAGCCGCCTCCAGGCGGCCTGAGCCGAGCCCAAAGCGCAGCGACCTGGTGGGCCAGGTCGTTCCGGTCGCTGTCGTTGCGCACGATCTCATCGGCGATGGCTCGACGTTGCTCGTCCGTGGCCTGGGCCGCCATCCGGGCCTCCGCGTCCGCTCGCGACAGGCCCCGCGCCGCCAGCCGGGCCAGCCGGATCTCCCGGTCGGCCTCGACGACGACGACCGCGTCGAACTGATCGGCCAGCCCGTTCTCGACCAGCAGCGGAACGTCGTGGACGACGACGGCCCCGGGCGGCGCCGCGGCCGCGAGCTCTGCCGACCGGGCCCGCACCAGTGGGTGCACGATCGCGTTCAGATCGCCGAGGGCACCGCGGTCGGCGAACACGATCTCGCGCCAGCTCGGCCCGATCCAGCTCGCCGTCCGGGCCCACGACACGAGGGCCGAATCGGGCCACCACGGCGGCAAAACCCGGCGTTCCGGTTCGGACGACCTCTCGGGCGAGCGCATCGGAATCGACGACGATCGCGCCGTGTTCGGCCAGCAGATCCGCGACGGTGCTCTTGCCCGCGCCGAGACCGCCGGTCAGCCCCACGTTCACCGCGGCGAAGCTACCTCCAGGCCCGAGCGCTCAGCGGCCGGCGAGCTTCTCCCGCAACGCCGCCAGCGCCTCGTCGGTGGCCAGGGTGCCGTTGTTGTCGGCCGCCTGAGTCGAGTAGGAGCTCGCCTCGCCGGCGTCGGTCGCTGCCTCGGCGTCGGCCCGCTGGGCGTCGGCGAGCTGCTTGCGGTGCGCGTCGAACCGCTCCCGCGCCGCGGCGTACCGCTTCTCCCACGCCTCGCGCTGGCCTTCGTAGCCGGGCAGCCACTCCTGGGTGTCCGGATCGAAGCCGTCGGGATAGATGTAGTTGCCCTTGTCGTCGTACTGGGCTTCCATGCCGTACTGCGCCGGGTCGAAGCTCTCCTCGGTCAGCGCGCCCTCGTTGGCCTGCTTGAGCGACAGCGAGATGCGGCGCCGCTCGAGGTCGATGTCGATCACCTTGACCAGGAGCTCGTCGCCGACTTGGACGACCTGCTCCGGGATCTCGACGTGGCGTTCGGCCAGCTCGGAGATGTGCACCAGGCCTTCGATGCCGTCCTGGACGCGCACGAACGCCCCGAACGGGACCAGCTTCGTCACCCGGCCGGGTACGACCTGGCCGATCTGGTGGGTGCGCGCGAACTGACGCCACGGGTCTTCCTGGGTCGCCTTCAACGACAGGGACACCCGCTCGCGGTCGAGGTCGACGTCGAGCACCTCGACGGTGACCTCCTGACCGACCTCGACGACCTCGCTCGGGTGGTCGATGTGCTTCCAGGACAGCTCGGACACGTGCACGAGCCCGTCGACGCCACCCAGGTCGACGAACGCACCGAAGTTGACGATGGAGGACACGACACCGGTGCGTACCGCGCCCTTGACCAGCTTGTTCAGGAACTCGCTGCGCACCTCGGACTGCGTCTGCTCCAACCAGGCCCGGCGCGACAGGACTACGTTGTTGCGGTTCTTGTCCAGCTCGATGATCTTGGCCTCGAGCGTCCGGCCGACGTAGGGCTGCAAGTCGCGGACTCGACGCATCTCGACCAATGACGCCGGCAGGAAGCCCCGCAGACCGATGTCGATGATCAGGCCGCCCTTGACGACCTCGATGACGGTGCCCTCGACGACCTCGTCGTTTTCCTTCTTCTGCTCGATCGTGCCCCAGGCCCGCTCGTACTGGGCGCGCTTCTTGGAGAGGATCAGCCGGCCCTCTTTGTCCTCCTTCTGCAGGACCAGGGCCTCGATCTCGTCGCCGACGCTGACGACCTCGTTCGGGTCGACGTCGTGCTTGATCGAGAGCTCGCGGGAGGGAATGACCCCTTCCGTCTTGTAGCCGATGTCGAGCAGGACCTCGTCACGGTCGACCTTGACGATGGTGCCTTCGACGATGTCTCCGTCGTTGAAGTACTTGATCGTCTTGTCGATGGCGGCCAGGAAGTCGTCGGCGGAGCCGATGTCGTTGATGGCAACGGACGGGACGGGCGCGGTCGCGAGTGGAGCGGGTGAAACGGTGGTGGACGTCATGTAGGAGGGGGTGTCCAAATGTCTCGTAGCGGCACGTTGCAGGGACCCTTTCGCCGGTGAACGTGCCGAGCCGTCGCTGCCCCGGGGGACGGTCGACGAGCGAGAAACGTGCATGACGAGCGTGGCCTGCTCCGGTCGAGGCACGCAGACCCTGCGACGCGATTCACAGAATACGGAATCATCACCATAAGGGTCAACGCGGGCCCGGTATTCCGGGCTTCCTGGGGATTTCGTCCGGATTGCGGGCCCAGCGATCGTTAGGCTGACCGGATGCGAGCCGCCTGCTCCCCGGCCGGTCGGTAGCGCATGGACGCCGATGTCCTGGTCGTGGGGGCCGGGCTGGCCGGTCTCGTCGCCACCGCCGAGCTGGCCGACGCCGGTCGCAGGGTCATCCTGCTGGACCAGGAGCCGGCCGCGTCGCTCGGCGGCCAGGCGTTCTGGTCGTTCGGCGGGCTGATGTTCGTCGACTCCCCCGAGCAACGGCGGCTGCGAGTGCACGACTCTCGCGAGCTGGCCCTGGCCGACTGGCTGGGCTCGGCCGGGTTCGACCGGCCGGAGGACTACTGGCCTCGACGCTGGGCTGAGGCATATGTCGAGTTCGCCGCCGGTGAGAAGCGGTCCTGGCTGGCCGCCCAGGGCATGCGATGGTTCCCGATCGTCCAGTGGGCGGAACGCGGCGGGTACGCGGTCTCGGGCGCTGGCGCGCACGGCAACTCGGTCCCGCGATTCCACGTGACCTGGGGTACCGGTCCGGGCGTGCTCGAACCGTTCCTGCGCCGGGTTCGCGCGGCTGTCGACAGCGGTCGGGTCGAGCTGCGGTTCCGGCACCGCGTCACATCGCTCGCAATGCAGGACGGTGCCGTGACCGGTGTCGCGGGCGACATCCTCGCGCCGAGCAACCGGCCCCGCGGGGCGCCGAGTTCGCGGGAGGTCGTCGGGGACTTCGCACTCGACGCCCAGGCCGCGATCGTCGCTTCGGGCGGCATCGGCGGCAATCACGACCTGGTCCGGCGGAACTGGCCCGCGAGTTGGGGCGCGGCTCCGGCCCACATGATCTCGGGCGTGCCCGACTACGTCGACGGCCTGATGCTCGGCGTGGCGGAACGCGCCGGCGGCCGGATCATCAACGCCGACCGGATGTGGCACTACCCGGAAGGCATCCTGAACCACTCGCCGGTGTGGACCGCGCACGGAATCAGGATCCTGTCCGGGCCGTCACCGCTCTGGCTCGATGCGCGAGGTGAACGGTTGCCGCCGCCGCTGTTCCCGGGCTTCGACTCGCTGGGAGCGCTGCGACACATTACGTCCAGCGGATACGACTACTCCTGGTTCGTGCTGGACCGCCGGACGCTCGCCACCGAGTTCGCGCTGTCCGGATCGGAACAGAATCCGGATCTGACCGGCAAGGACTTGCGCCAGCTGGTGGGGCGGGTGCGGGGCGGTCCGACCGGACCCGTACAGGCGTTCCTCGATCAGGGGGCCGACTTCGTCGTGCGTCGAACCGTCGCGGAACTCGCGCACGGCATGAACGAGCTCACCGGCACCGATCTCATCGAGGTCGACGGGCTTCGCCGCCTCATCCTGGCGCGCGACGAGCAGGTTGCCTCCGGATTGGGCAAGGACCCGCAGATCGTCGCGACCGCGGCCGCCCGCCGGTATGTGGGTGACCGGTTGACCCGCATCGTCCGGCCTCACCGGTTCCTCGACGGTTCGGGCGACCCCCTCGTCGCGGTGCGGTGCCACGTACTGACCCGCAAGACGCTCGGCGGGCTGGAGACGGACCTGTCCGCCCGCGTCCTCCGGCCGGATGGCCAGGTCCTCCCCGGCGCTTTCGCCGCCGGCGAGGCGGCCGGATTCGGCGGCGGGGGCGTGCACGGCTACCGCGCGCTCGAGGGCACCTTCCTCGGCGGTTGCCTGTTCTCAGGCCGGGTCGCTGGGCGAGCGGCCGCCGTTGACATCATGTGACTGGCTGGCCTGCCGGTACCTCCAGTCGGTATGCATATTCCGTGGCCCCAACGACGGATGATGCATATGGCCCGGCGGCCAGCGGCGGCATCGGTGTCGGCCGCCGGTTGGCCGACGCCACGGCGACGACGCGGGCGAACCGCCACTGGTGGGACATCGACGCTGATGCCTACCACGCCGAGCATGGCGAGTTCCTGGGCGTGGCCGATTTCGTGTGGTGCCCGGAGGGGCTGCGCGAGGCCGAGGCGCAGCTGCTCGGTGATGTCACCGGCCGTCGGATCCTCGAGGTCGGTGCCGGCTCGGCGATGTGCTCTCGCTGGCTCGTCCGCCGCGGTGCCCGGCCGACGGCCGTCGACCTCTCGGCCGGCATGCTCCGCCACGCGCGGGCCGGCGCCGCGGCCACGGGCATCGAGGTTCCGCTCGTCCAGGCCGACGCGCAGCATCTGCCGTTCCGCGCGGCCACGTTCGACCTCGCGTTCACCGCCTTCGGGGCGGTGCCGTTCGTCGCGGACTCCGCGCAGGTGATGCGCGAGGTTGCGCGGGTGCTGCGGCCCGGTGGGCGGTGGGTGTTCGCCACCAGCCACCCCTTCCGGTGGGTGTTCCCCGACGATCCCGGCCCGGCCGGCCTGACCGCGACGATGTCCTACTTCGATCGCACGCCGTACGTCGAGTTCGACCGGCATGGAGTGCCGACCTACGTGGAGCACCACCGCACGCTCGGCGACCGAGTCGCCGAGATCAACGGGGCCGGATTTCGCTTGGTCGCATTGCGCGAACCGGAATGGCCCACGGATCTGACGCGCGAGTGGGGGCAATGGTCGCCGTTGCGAGGGGCAATCCTGCCTGGCACCGCGATCTACGTCTGCGAGCTCACCTGAGGGGATTCGGTCTGCACGGGCACGCGGCGGCGGCGCAGCAGCAGCGCGCCGACCACGATCAGTACGACGCCGAGCACGGCCAGCGTGAGCGGGATCCACATCCGGATCAAGTGCACCTTGGCCAGCTGGGTCTTGGCGTAGTCGGCCTGCGACTTCACCGTCGCGTCGTTGAACACCAGCGTGCCCGAGAACGCGGTTTGCCCGCCCGTCGCGAAGGTCTCCTTGATCTGCTCGGAGCCCTTGATGATGACGCCGGTCGTGGGCTCGACCCACACCAGCCGGACGTTCGAGTACTTGCCTGGCAGCAAATCTTGGATCTTGATGTCGGACTCGGGAACCGTCTGCTCGAAGCGATAGACGTCAAGGCCGTTGAGTTTCTCGGTCCCGCGGTAGTTCATCGGAAAGGCCTTGCCCACGACGGTGTCGAAGAACGGATAGCTCTTCTTCTGGGTGTCGATCGGGAATGTGTAGGAGAGCCCCACGTGCTGGATGCTCGCGTCGCCGTTCACGGCGGCGCCGAACTTCTGACCATTGGGGACCGCCAAGGCGGTCTTGCGGTCGAACGCCACCCGGTCGGTCGTCCGCTCGATGAATGCCGGATCAGTGGACGGCACGCAGCCGTCCGGCCCCGGCTTGGTGACCCCCGAACTGTTCCGCAGGCACAACGTCTCGTCGAAGACACCGACCGACGATGTGCCCGCCTTGGCGTCGCTGCGCACGACCCGGGTGGCAACCACCGGAACCGTCTGGACCGCCTGGGCCTGCAGCGCGAACACCTGGCTGCTGCCGTCGGCCACCGTCGTGAGATCGACGTCCTGCGGCACCTTGACCAGCGCCGGCGCCGCTACCCATTTCACGAGGACAGCGCCGACGACCAGCAGGACGCCCAGGCCGAGAAGAACGGACCCGAGAACGCGCCGCATCGACGGTCAGGACGAGGGATGCAGCACGGCGTCGATCACGTTGACGACGGCATTCTTGGTCTGGATCCCACCACAAACGATCTTCGCGGTGCCGTTGATGGTGTAGCTGTCGCCGCTGCCGGTGATCGTGATCGAGCTACCCTGCAGTGTCTTGTGCATGCCTGGTAACTGGTCCTTAGTGAGCTCACCCTCCACTACGTGGTACTCGAGTGTGGAGACAAGCTGGGCCTTCTTGCTCGGGTCGGTGATCAAGGACTGGAGCAGGCCGGCCGGCTCCTTCGCGAAGGCCGAGTCCTGGGGCGCGAAGACGGTCAGCGACGGAGCGGAATTGAGAGTCGTGAACAGGCCGCCGACCGTCGCCGCCGTCACGACCGTCTTCAGCTGCGGGACAGTGGCCGCTGCAGCGCCTACGGGCAGGGCCGCCGCTGCCGTGAGCCGGGCTGGCGTCACGCCCAGCGCCGTGCACCCTGGCCCCCACGGAAGGCTGGTCTTCGTGGTCGCGGAGCTACTCGCTGCGGCCGAACTCACGGCGGAGCTGGTCGCTGCGGCCGACGCCGACGATGTTGTGGCGGACGATGACGACGAGGAGCCCGAGCTACACGCGGTAAGCGCCGCGGCAGCGGCCGCAAGCAATCCGACCGACACAGCGATTCCGTGTCGCATGATCACGATAGGTTCCCTTCCACGTGCGCTCATCCAAAGGCAAGTACGACGTGGCCACAGTCGCCATTTCGCCGCGAGGGCGCAATGACCCCGCCGCGAATGTTACCCGTCCGTAACAACGGTCCAATTCAGCTTTGCGGTCGCGCTGCCGTACGCCGACCGGTTGCGGAGGCGAACAGATGTTGCTCTTCTAAACTGAGCGCGCACGTGATTGACCGAACAGGTGGCGGCAGGACTCGCGGCACCGCGTGTCCGGCCCATTCGCGAGGAGGGTCGCGTGAGCACCACCAGCCTCACACCGGAAGTAGCGGTCGACAAACCGGTCCGACCCGAAGACGCGCGCGGGTGGAAGGAAACGGTGGCGGTCTGGACCGCGCGCCTGGTCACGCTGGCCGCCTTCTGGTCGCTGATCAGCATCGTGATCAACGGTGCGTGGGCCGAGTGGGTCGACGAGATCTTCGGCCTGGTCAACCTGCCCACCGACGCAAGCCTGTTCACCGTCGTCCTGCTGTTCGTCCTCGGAAACGCGCTGAGCCGGCGCATCCGGTTCGCCCTGTGGATCGTCATCTTCGTGTTCCAGCTCGTCGCGGTCCTCCTTGGCTTGCTCGTCGCCATCTACCTGCTGTCTGGGCAGACCGGAGAGATCACGATCAACGGCGCCTCCGATCGGGTTCGGCTGGGTCTGACCGTCTTCGAGGGAGTGACCGGCCTCGTCATCGGCATCCTGCTCTGGCGGGCTCGTAGCGCCTTTCCCGCCCGGGTCGGACGAGGCTCACGACTGCGCGCCCTGCTGGTGCTCGTCGGCGGCCTGATCGTCTCGGCGTTGGTCGCCATCGCGCTCACCGAGGCATTCCCCAACAATCTCGAACCGGGCTGGGAGCGGATCGGCTGGCCGTTGCGGGCCGCCATCGGTCAGCTGCCGCCGGACAACTCCAACGTGTTCCACGGTCATCAGGGTCCGCACTGGATCGCGGTGCTTGCCGGCGTCATCTCGGCGGCGGCGCTGATCTTCGCGGCAATCGTCTTCTTCCGGTCCGGGCGCGCGAAGGACTTCGTCGGTCCCCAGGATGAGCTGGAGATCCGTCGCCTCGTGCTCGAGACCGGCGAGCGCGATTCGCTGGGGTACTTCGCGACCCGGCGGGACAAGTCGGTGATCTTCTCTCCGGACGGGCGCGCCGCGGTCACGTACCGCGTCGTCGCCGAAGTGAGCCTGGCCAGCGCGGACCCGGTCGGGCACCTGACTTCCTGGTCCGGCGCGATCGAGGCCTGGATCGCGGAGGCCCGCAAGTTCGGCTGGTTCCCGGCCGCCCTGGCGGCGAGCGAGGCGGGCGCCTCGGCCTATGTGGCGGCCGGGTTGAAGGCGATGGAGATCGGCGACGAGGCCATCATCGAGGTCGAGTCCTTCTCGCTCGCCGGTCCGACCATGGCGCCGGTGCGACGTGCGGTCGAGCGAGTCCGGCGGGCCGGTTACACCCTGACCGTCGCGCGGCACGGCGACCTGGGTGTGGAAGAGCTGAGCCACCTCACGACGATCGCCGACCAGTGGCGAGCTGAAGGCGACGAGCGAGGCTTCTCGATGGCGCTGTCCCGCCTGGCCGACCCGGCCGACCCGCGGTGCGTGGCGGTGCTCGCCCGAGATTCAAACGGCGACCTCAAAGGCTTGCTGTCGTTCGTCCCGTGGGGCCGCCGCGGACTGTCCCTGGACCTCATGCGACGCGACCGTGCCGCCGAGAACGGCATCACCGAGTTCATGGTCGCGGGACTGGTCGACGCCTGCCGCGATCTCGGCATCGCGCGTATGTCCCTGAACTTCGCGATGTTCCGCGGAATCTTCAGCGCCGCCGAGCGGGTCGGCGCCGGACCCGTGATGCGGCTGACCGGCGCGGTGCTCTCGGTCGCCTCGAAGTTCTGGCAGCTCGAGAGCCTCTATCGGTCGAACGCGAAGTACCTGCCGCGGTGGGTTCCGCGGTACATGTGCCACAGCCCCTCGATGAGCGTCGCGCGCGCCGCGATCGCAGCCGGGGTTGCCGAGGGTTTCCTGCCCGGCCGAGATCCGATCGACTCGCGCGGCCCGGAAGACACCGTCACGTTCCAAGGCCACACTGGGGTGCCGTTCGCGGAAGCGGCGACAACGCAAGCCGAGGAGTTGCTCCGTCCGGTCCGCCCGCTGCAACGGCTCACCGAGCAGGAGCGCGTGCGCCGCCACAAGATCGCGACGCTGGAGTCCGCGGGCATGCCGGCCTACCCGGTGGGGGTGTCCCGGTCCACCTCGCTTGCGGCCATTCGCGCGGAGTACCCCGATCTCGCTCCCGACACCTACACCGCGCGACGAGTGTCCGTCGCCGGCCGGGTCCGCTCCGTTCGGGACTTCGGCGGATTGGTGTTCGCGCAGCTCCAGGACAACGACGCTCGGCTCCAGGTCATGTTGACCGTCGGACGCATCGGTCGGGACGCGATCGCGCTATGGCAACGAACGGTCGATCTGGGCGACTACGTCAGCGTCACCGGAGAAGTGGCGACGAGCCGCACCGGAGAACTGTCGATTGCGGCTGAAGCGTGGGCGATGGCCGCCAAGTGCCTGCGTCCCGTTCCCGGGGATCGAGTCGGGCTGGCCGACCCCGACGCCCGGGTGCGGCAGCGCTACCTGGATCTGATCGTCAATCCCGAAGCCCGCTCGATGATGCACCAGCGTTCCGTCGCTGTCCGAGCTCTCCGCGACGGGTTCGACCGGCGCGGGTACGTCGAGGTGGAGACCCCGATGTTGCAGGCGGTGCACGGCGGTGCCAACGCCCGTCCCTTCATCACGCACATCAATGCCTATGACACCAACCTGTACCTGCGCATTGCCCCCGAGCTGTTCCTCAAGCGGCTGGCCGTGGGCGGGATGGCGCGCATCTTCGAGTTGAACCGCAACTTCCGCAATGAGGGCGCCGACGCGACCCACAACCCCGAGTTCACCTCGCTGGAGGCCTATCAAGCGTGGGCCGATTACAACGACATGCGGGTGCTGACCCGGGAGCTGATCATCGAGGTCGCAACCGCGGTGCACGGACGGCCGATCGCCCGCCGCCTCGACGACGACGGCGGCTGGACTGAAGTGGACATCAGCGGCGAGTGGCCGACGGTGCCCGTGTACGAGGCGGCCAGCCTGGCCACCGGTGTCGAGCTCACCACATCGACGTCAACCGACAAGTTGCGCGCGGTCTGCGAGGAGCACGGAATTGCTGTGCCACCTCGAGCCACCGCCGGCGGAATGATCATGGAGATCTACGACGAGCTCATCGAGGGACGGACCTACGCGCCCACGTTCTACACCGACTTCCCATTGGAATCCTCGCCGTTGACCCGCGTGCATCGCGAAGATCCGCTGCTGTCCGA
This sequence comes from uncultured Actinomycetota bacterium, assembly GCA_963779485.1. Classification (GTDB taxonomy): domain Bacteria; phylum Actinomycetota; class Actinomycetes; order Mycobacteriales; family Jatrophihabitantaceae; genus CAVVJA01. The sequence continues at coordinate 207,685 of CAVZYJ010000008.1, forward strand.
ACGGTGGGATCTCGTCGCGTTCGCTGCGGAGATCGGCACCGCGTACTCGGAGCTGATCGATCCGATCGACCAGCGGGAGCGGCTCACCACCCAGTCACTGCTCGCCGCCGCCGGCGATCCGGAGGCGATGCAAGTCGACGAGTCGTTCCTCACCGCGCTGGAGTACGCCATGCCCCCGACCGGCGGCCTCGGCATCGGCGTCGACCGTCTCGTCATGATGCTGACCGGCACGAACATCCGCTCCACGCTGGCCTTCCCGTTCGTTCGATCCGATCCGGCCGGGCACGGCTGATCCCCCGCCTCCGGATAGATCTCACCGGCTCGTGATCTTGGACCTATCGTCGCCCTGAGGCAGTAAGTCGAAGATCACGCAATGGAACGCAAGCGAAAACGCAGGCGAGGAAGGCAGACGAAGGAACGCGGGCTCAGTGCGCGGCGTCGTGCCAGTTCACGCCCAGCCCGACGGACACGTCGAGCGGTACGTCGAGCGGGTAGGCCGCGCCCATCTCCTGCCGGACGACCTCCTCGACGGCGTTGCGCTCGCCGGGGGCGATCTCCAGCACCAGCTCGTCATGGACCTGCAACAGCAGGCGGGACCGCAGGCCCTCCTTGGCCAGGGCGGCGTGGACTCCGAGCATCGCGACCTTGATGATGTCGGCGGCGCTGCCCTGGATGGGCGCGTTCAGGGCCATCCGCTCGGCCATCTCCCGGCGCTGCCGGTTGTCACTGGTGAGGTCCGGCAGATACCGGCGCCGGCCCATGATCGTCTCGGTGTACCCGGTCCGGCGCGCGTCGTCGACGACCGAGCGCAGATAGTCCCGCACGCCGCCGAATCGCGCGAAGTAGGCGTCCATCTGCCCGCGGGCTTCGTCCGGAGTGATCTTCAGCTGCTGGGCCAATCCGAACGCCGAGAGGCCGTAGGCCAATCCGTAGGACATCGCCTTGACCCGACGGCGCAACTCGGCGTCGATCGCCTCGGGGGGAAGGTCGAACGCGCGAGAGGCCACGAAGGAGTGCAGGTCTTCCCCCGTCGTGAACGCCTCGATCAATCCGGCGTCGCCCGACAGGTGAGCCATGATCCGCATCTCGATCTGGCTGTAGTCGGCGGTCATCAGCCACTCGTACCCGGATCCGACCGTGAACGCCTCTCGAATCCGCCGGCCTTCGGCAGTACGCACCGGGATGTTCTGTAGGTTCGGATCGGTCGACGAAAGCCGCCCGGTCGACGCGATCGTCTGGTTGAACGTGGTGTGAATCCGACCCTCGTCGTCCACGAGTGGCAGCAGCGAGTCGACGACCGTCTTGAGCCGGGCCACTTCGCGATGCCGAAGCAGGTACTCGAGGACCGGATGCTGGGTCTGTTCGTACAGGGCGGCCAGCGCGTCGGCGTCCGTCGTATAGCCGGTCTTGATGCGCTTCGTCTTGGGCAGCTTGAACTGGTCGAACAAGATCTCCTGCAGCTGCTTGGGCGAACCGAGATTGAACGGGCGACCGACCACCGCGTGCGCGTCCTGCTCGACGCTTTTCACGGCGGCGCCGAGCTCACTCTGCAGGGCCAGAAGGAGGTCGGTGTCTGCGGCGATCCCAGTGGACTCCATATCGGCCAGCACGAAGGTAAGTGGGAGCTCCAGGTCAACCAGGAGCCGGCTCGCTCCGCGGTTGACGAGGTCGGTGTCCAGCGCGTCGGCCAGGTCGCGGATGGCGCTCGCCCGAACGGTCTCGACCTCGGCTCGAACGTCCTCCGACTCGTCCAGGCCGCCGTCCAACGTCAACTGCTCGGACTCGTCGTCGGCGACGGTGTTCGCGCGCAGCTCGCGGTGTAGGTAGCGCAGCGCGAGGTCGGCCAGGTCGAACGACCGCTGGCCGGGCAGGGCCAGGTAGGCGGCGAGCTGGGTGTCGCTCGTGATCCCCGCCAGCGTCCAACCGTGCTGCCGCACCGCCAGGAGCGGTCCCTTGACGTCGTGCACGGCCTTCGGCGCGGCCGGATCGGCTAACCAGGCGGCCAGGGCTCGTTCGTCGTTCTCGGTGAGCTGGGTCGGCTGCACGTAGGCCGCGCGGCCGGTTGCCGCGGCGAGCGCGAGCCCGGTGAGCACGCCGGTGCCGCGCCCCCAACTGCCGCGGAAGGAGAGGCCAACTCTGGTGCCGTCCCGCGCGTTCTCGGCAAGCCAACCGGGGACCTCATCGACCCCGAGCCGGCTGATGGCGACCTCGAAGCCCTCCTCCGCTTCGGGTTGCAGCCGCGGTCAGGGTGGCGAACAGCCGCTCCCGCAGCACCCGGAACTGAAGATTGTCGAACAGCGCGTGGACCCGCTCGCGATCCCACGCTTGCCGGGCCAGGTCGGCGACCTCGACGTCGAGCGGTACGTCACGAACCAGTTCGGTGAGTTGGCGGTTGCGCATCACGGCCGCGAGGTGCTCGCGGAGCGCGTCCCCCACCTTGCCCTGGACGGTGTCCACCCCGGCCACCAAGGCGTCGAACGAGCCGAACTCCCGCACCCACTTGGCCGCCGTCTTTTCCCCGACGCCCGGGATGCCGGGCAGGTTGTCACTCGGGTCACCCCGCAGGGCCGCGAAGTCGGGGTACTGGGCCGGCGTCAAGCCGTACTTCGCGGCGACCTCCTCGGGCGTGAACCGGGTCAGGTCGCTCACACCCTTGCGGGGGTAAAGCACGGTCACCTGATCGCTGACCAGCTGGAACGCATCCCGGTCGCCGGTGCAGATCAGCACATGGACGCCGTCAGCAGTCGCCTGCGTGGTGACGGTTGCGATCACGTCGTCGGCCTCGTACCCCTCCACGGCCAGCGACGGGATGCGCAGCGCCTCGAGCACCTCCCGGATGAGCGACAGCTGCCCTCGGAAGTCCGACGGTGTATCGATCCGGCCGGCCTTGTATTCGGCGTAGGTCTCGGAGCGGAAGGTCTGCCGCGAGACATCGAACGCGACGGCCAGGTGCGTGGGGTTCTCGTCTCGAAGCAGGTTGATGAGCATGGACGTGAAGCCGTAGACCGCGTTCGTGGGCTGACCCGTTGTCGTGGAGAAGTTCTCCACCGGAAGCGCGTAGAAGGCGCGGTAGGCGAGCGAATGGCCGTCCAGCAGGAGCAATCGGGGGGGTGCATCGACGGCCGTCACGAGGGCTGAGTCTAGGACGGCCGACCGACAGGCGGGGCCGGACCGCGGGCCTGTCCAGCTACCCGTGCGGCTGGACGGAGGTCAGACCCGACCGACCGCCTTGGCGCCGCCGCTACGCACGATGCGAGCCCGGCGGAGCAGGGCCAGGCGGTCACCGGCATCGGAGATGCCGAGCGTCCGGCGCAGGACACTCGTCGGCGCGATGCGCCGCACCACGAGCGGGGCGAACCCGAGCCGGGCAAGGTAGCGGTTAGCCTCCCGCGAGCCGGTCACGGCCGTGGCGACGATGTTCTCGATCCGCCGTTGGTCAGCGAGGTGCACGGTGGCCGCGAGCAGGGCGCGGCCGACGCCGCGGCGACGATGCTGCGGTGACACGGCGAGGTGCGTGACGTTCAGGACCGGCGTCGGCGTGACCTCGCCCACCGAGTCGTCGGACACGACGATCATGCCGACGACGTCTCCGGTGCCATCATCGATAGCTACCAGCACGTCACGCTCCGTGCCACTCAACATAAGGGCGAGCCGTTCCGGCAGATGTTCGATCGTGTCGGCCTGGAACATTCGCGCGCCAAACGCGCTGAGTTGCAGGTCAGTCGCCCTGAGTAGAAGAACCAGTGCGGCTACGTCGCCAAACTCTGCAGGACGGACTCGCACATGCGTACGCGACACCGATATCTCCCCGCGGACAGAGTCCTCCCAAACTGGCAAATCCTTACGACAACAACCGACACCCTAGCGGGCACGATCCCCAGGCCGAAAGGGGGGATCCGCGTCGCGTGGTGCGGCACCCGCACCGCCGGAATGCCCTCAGGGCGCGGCGATTTCCTCGCCCAGGTAGGCCGCTCGAACTCGGTCGTCGGCCAGCAGTTCGGAGCCCGTGCCGTGCAGCACCAGCTCGCCCGTTTCGAGCACGTAGCCACGGTCGGCCAGCCCCAACGCCTGCGCCGCGTTCTGCTCGACTAGGAGCACGGTGACGCCCGAGATGTTGATCTCCCGGATGATGTCGAAGATCTGCGCGACGACCATCGGGGCGAGCCCCATCGACGGTTCGTCGAGCAGCAACAGCCGCGGCTTCCCCATGAGAGCGCGCCCGATGGCGAGCATCTGCTGCTCTCCGCCGGAGAGCGTCCCTGACACCTGGCGATAGCGTTCCCGCAGCCGAGGAAACAGTTCGAGCACCCGATCGAGATCAGCCTGATCCAGCCGCTTGAATCGAAACGCGCCCATCTCCAGATTCTCGGCGACCGTCATGCGCGGAAAGACGTGCCGCCCCTCGGGCGCGTGGCAGATGCCCAACCGGATGAGCTCGTGGGCCGGAACGCCGTCGATCCGCTCGCCCAGGAAGGTGATCTGCCCGGCCGAGGGCCGCAGCATGCCGGAGATGGTCTTCTGCGTCGTCGTCTTTCCCGCGCCATTCGCGCCGAGCAGCGCGACGATCTCACCCTCGCCCACGTGGAAGGAGATGCCCTTGATCGCACGGATCGCGCCGTAGCGCACCTCGAGGTCCACAACCTCGAGCAGCTCGGAAGCTGAGTCGGTCATGGCTCCTCCTCGCGAGCAGTCGGATCGTCCTCGTGAGCCGTCTGGTCATCCGTCTCGATGAGGTGCAGGATGTCCGGCTGGCTCTCCTCGGCCGCTTCGACCTCTTCGGCGGACGTGCCGAGATAGGCGGCGATCACGGCCGGGTTCCGCTGGATGGCTTGGGGCGTGCCTTCGGCGATCTTCTCTCCGAAGTTCAACACGACAATCCGGTGCGCGACCGACATGACGAGCTTCATGTCGTGCTCGATCAGCAGGACGCTGACGTCGCGCTCGACGTTGATGCGCTCGATCAGCTGCGCGAGCTCGCGTTTCTCGACCGGGTTGGTGCCCGCCGCGGGCTCGTCCAGCAGCAAGACGCCGGGATCGGTGCCGAGCGCCCTCGCAATCTCTAGGCGGCGCTGCTCACCGTACGGCAGTGATCCCGCGAGCTCATTGGGACGGGCCGCCAGCCCGACGGCGTCGAGCAGCGCGAACGCATCGATCGTGCTCTGCTTCTCCTCGCGGCGTTGCCACGGCATACCGAGCATCGCTGCCACCGGACCGGCGCGTTGCCGCGTTTCCACGCCGATCTTCACGTTCTCCAACGCAGTGAGAGCGGGGAACAGTCGAATGTTCTGGAACGTCCGCGCCACGCCGAGGTGGTTGACCTTGTGCGTCTTCATGCCGATCACGCTCGTCGGCAGGTCACCGGGCCGACCCGACAGCACGATCCGGCCTTCTTGGGGGGTGTATACCCCGGTGAGCGAGTTGAACAGCGAGGTCTTGCCGGCGCCGTTCGGTCCGATGATGGCGAGAATTTCGCCGCGCAGCATGCGCAACGAAACGTCGTTGAGACTGACGACACCGCCGAAGCGCAACGTCACGTGGTCGATCTCGAAGACGACGTCTTCGGCGCCAACCTCGGGCCTGGTCATCGTCGCGGTCACGACGTCACATCCCCTCGCCGGCCGGGACGGCCTCGCGCTCCACTGTCGGCGCGCGTTCCAGACCGGTCAGCTCGGCCTTACGACGCCGGGCCGGGAACAGCCCAGCGGGCCGGAAGATCATCATGAGCACGAGCAACGCGCCGACCCACATCTGCCGATCCGGCCCGGGCACCTGGTCCTGAAGGAACCACGGCAGCCAGGTGAGAATGGCCGCGCCAGCCATTGCCCCTGGCAGCGATCCCATGCCACCGAACACGACATACGCCACGACGAGGATCGAGTTGTTCAGGATGAAGTTGTCCGGGTTGAAGTAGCCGATCTGGCTGGCGAAGAACACCCCGGCCAGGCCGGAAGTCGACGCGCCGATCGCGAAGGCCATGAGCTTCACGCGAGGCGTGTTGATGCCGGTGGCCTGCGCGGCCACCTCGTCCTCGCGGATCGCGGCCCACGCTCGCCCGAGCCGCGAACCTTCCAGGCGGTAGAACAAGATCACCACGATGATGATGAGCACCAAGAGCAGATACCAGTACTGGAGATTGTTCAAGCCCCAGGTGATGGATATCGGGCCGAGGTTGATGACCGGGTGCGGCACCGCGGGCGACGGTCCGCGAGTGCTGTTGGTGATGTTCGCGGGGTTGTTGACAGCGATGATACGAACGATCTCGCCGAACCCGAGGGTGACGATCGCGAGGTAATCACCGCGTAGTCGCAATGTCGGTGCGCCCAGGGCCAGGCCGGCGAGCAGGCAGATCCCGATCGCGAATGGGATCGCGAGCAGTGGGCTCATGTGTAGCCAGGACGGCGGCTTGTGCGGAAGCGAACCCACCAGGTAGGCGGTGGTGTACGACCCGATGGCGTAGAACGCGATATACCCCAAGTCGAGCAGGCCGGCCCAGCCGACGACGACGTTCAGGCCGATGGCGAGCAGGACATACACGCCTACTTCGGAGACGAGCACCTTCTGCCAGAATTCGGTCATCGTCGGCGGGAAGAACAAGGCGATCGCAATGCCGATCATGAGGGCCGTCCTGGCCGTCGACCGGCGAGCGCTCGATGTATTCCGTGGGACATCCGTTGTCATTGCGAGCGCCGGATCAGCGGCCCGGTACCGCCGCCCGTTGGCGGTCGCGGCGAGCACCCCCGCGGTCGCGAGCAGGCTGAACCCCAAGCAGGCGAGCCAGCCGCCCGACCCGAGGTTATCCCACGGGCCAGACGCGGAGTCGACATGGTTGTCGGCGCCGATCTTGCTGATCCCATAGAGCGTGATCAGCGTCAGTACGATCGCGACGAGTCCTAGGGTCGCGGCGACCCAAGCCAGGGCGCGATGCCGGAGATAGCTCGCGACCACGGCCGTGCCCGTACCGGCCACGAGGAGCGCCCAGCCGAGCCAGATCGTGAACTGCATGGCAATGGGCGCAAGGCCGTATCCGCTGAACAGGGAGTGAAGATCGGGGAACTTGGCGTCCAGCCGCTGCGGCGAGAACCAGACGGCGTACGTCATGGCTATCAGCGCCGCCACGAACCCGGCCACCGCCACCGGTAGGCCGGGGCGCCAGTTCAGGAAGCGGTCGATGCTCTCACGGGTGGCGGCGACCTGCTGCGTCGTCACCGCGGCGGCCGCACAGGCCACGGCCATGAGCAAGTATCCGAACAGGGCGACGAACGCACCGAGCGAGTGGTCGATGCCACCGCCTCGCGAGACGACCTGCTGATGGGCCACGAACGCGATGGCTCCGGCGATGACACACAGCACGGCCGCGATCCAGGCCAGTCGCCGGTCTCGGCGTGCGATCGCCACGCCACCGACCACGAGAGTGACGATCAGCTCGGTCCAGTGCAACCACCCGAAAAATGCCGACGCTATCGGCGATATGCCCGGCGTGCTCGCCACGGCCGTGCTAACCAGGCCGAACTTGCCGAGCGGGTCGTACCACCGGAGCAGGGTGTACGACACCACCACCGTAATGACCCCGACCAGGAAGGACGGAGCGCCCGGCCGCACGAGATTCGGTCGCACCAACGGCCAAAATGTGATCGCGAGGAACACGAGCACGCCGATGCCGAGGAACACCAATATGCGCGGACTGAAGATAGCCTGGCGGAAGGCGTACCCGTAGTCCTCCTGTACGCCCTCCTGCGGGCCCCACATCAGCGCCAGGACAAAGGACCCGCCCAGGCAGGCGATCAGCCGCTTGATGGCAGCAGCGGAGGTGAACACGCTCCGGTTCATGCCGCCCGCCCCAGCCGCTCGCCGAGGAGGCCGGTCGGCCGGACGATGAGCACCAGGACGAGCACGACGAACGCGACCACGTCCGTCCACTCGATGCCGATGACCGGAAGCGGTGGGACGACCGCCTCACACAGCCCGAGCAGCAGACCGCCGAGCATGGCGCCGCGGATGTTGCCGATACCGCCGAGCACGGCCGCCGCAAAGGCCTTGACCCCCTGGTCAAATCCCATCGTGTTGCCGAAGCCAAATGCTGTCGCGAACAGGAAGCCGGCGACACCGGCCAGCGCCCCGCCGATGACGAATGTGCGGGAGATCGTCTTGTCGATATCGATGCCCATCAGGGCCGCCGTCGGCGCGTCCTCGGCGACACCGCGGATGCTGCGCCCGAGTTTGGTTTTTGACACCACCCGATCGAGCACGAACATGGTGATAAGCGCGGTGACGATGATCAGGACTTGCAGCACGCGAACATCGGCCGTACCGATGCTGAACAGCCTCCGGTCGGTCTGGAAGTAGGACGGAAAGGCGTTGCCCGGGAACCGGTTGAACAGCTTGCCGGCGAGCTGAACGAGAAAGAACGACGCACCGATGGCACTGATCAGGAACGCCAGCTTCGGTGCGCCACGATGTCGCAGCGGGCGATACGCAACCCGCTCAAGCAACCAGGCGATGCCCGCCGAGACGAGCGCTCCGGACAGCAGGCCGATGGCGATGACTCCCACGACCCCGAAGGGGTTCTCCTTGCCGCCGACGCCGACAATCTGGTGCACGACGATATAGCTACCGAACGCACCGAACATGAACACCTCGCTGTGCGCGAAGTTGATCAGTTGCAGCACGCCGTAAACGAGCGTGTAGCCCAGAGCGATGAGGGCATACATCGATCCCCGCGTCAGGCCCAGCAGGATGTAGGCCGGAAGTTCATGGATCCACTGGCTCATCAGCGGGGACCCCGCTTATCGGTCGCTCGTTCCGCACTTGCACCCTTCGAAATCGCTTCGCGATTTCGAAGGGACCCCGCGCCTCGGCACTCATGTGCCGGCGATGCTCGCTCGCTCACACACACCTCCACGGGCCACCAGAACGGGTGCGTCCACGGACTCTACGCACCGCATAGCGACGAGGGGCGCCTCGCCGAGAATCGGAACGAGGCGCCCCTGGTCGCACATACTGAGGTGCGGCCGATCAGCTGGCCGACGTGATGTTACCGACCAGGCCGATCTTCCCGGCCTTCTGCAGGTAGAGGTTGATGACCTGCGCCTCGACCTCACCGTTCGGCTGGAACTTGATCTCGGTGGTTATGCCCTTGTAGTCCAGCTTGTTGACCGCGTCCCACACGGACTGACGCGTCGGCGCGCCGGAGCTCGCCGCGGCCTTGACCGCGGTCAGCAGTGCGTTGGTCGCGTCGTACGCCTCCGGGGAGTAGGTCGACGGCGGAGTGTTGAACATCTTGGTGTAGGCGTCGTTGAACTCCTTCGCCTGAGGCGCGACCGTGGCGTCCAGGCAACCGCAGGAGAAGTACCAGCCGTTACCGGCGTCGCCGGCGCCTTCGGTGAACTTCGACGACTTACCGCCGTTACCGGTCATCGTGATGCCGGTGTAGCCGGCCGTCTTGAGCGCCTTGGCGAACAGGGCCGCCTGCGTGTCGTAACCACCGTAGAACAGAGCGGCGGCGCCGGAGGCCTTCACCTTCTGCGCGATGACGCTGTAGTCGGTCGTCTTCTGGGCCACGCCCTGACGGGTCACCGACACGCCCTTGACCTTGAGCTCAGCCTCGACCGCGTCAGCGGCTCCCTTGCCGTAGTCGGTCAGGTCATCGACGACGAAGACGGACTTGCCCTTCTTGGCGAGCCAATCCGCGGCTTCCTTGCCTTCGAGCGAGTCCGGCGGCACGACGCGGTGGAACGACTTGAAGCCGAGGCTGGTGAGCGTCGGGTTGGTCGCTGATCCGCTGATCAGCACCAGGTGGGCGGCGTCGTAGGACGCGCCGACGGCCTTGGTCGGGCCGGAGAAGGCGGGGCCGATCACGCCGAGGATGGCCGGGTCCTGCTGCAACGTCGTCGCTGCGGCTGGGGCCTTCGACGGGTCGCCGACGTCGTCCGACTTCACGAGGGTCACCTTGAAGCCGAAGGAGTTGCTCTGGTTTGCCTGCTGGACGGCGAGGACGACCGCGTTGTACTCGTTGATGCCGAGCTGCGCGTTGTCGCCGGAGAGCGGTCCTTGGAAGCCGATCTTGTAGTTGCCTCCGCCGGCGGCCGAGCTGGAGCCTCCGCCAGCGCCGAGACCTCCCCCGCTGCCCGAGGACTTGGAGCTGGAGCACGCCGCAAGGGCGAGCACACCAGCCGTGCCCACCGCCGCGATCCTGATCAGATGACTCTTTTGCACTGCATGTCCTCCTACGAGGAGTAGAGCAGACCTGGCGTCTGCGGTGTCGTGGGCCGGAGGTTAATACACGCACATCACGAAGACAGCCCCCGGAGGAGGCGCGGTCCCGGTCGTAATCAAATCTCCACCACGCACTCGATGACTATCCGCTTGTATCACCGCTCAGTACCAGTTCGGCTACGGAGCGCATCGAGGTTCGGTTGTCCATCGCCGCCCGCTGAATCCAGCGAAACGCCTCCGGCTCGCTCATCGCGTGCTTCGACATGAGCAGTCCCTTGGCCCGCTCGATGAGCTTGCGAGCCTCCAGGCGCTCCCGCAAATCGGTCACCTCGAGCTCGAGCGCCCGGATTTCCAAGAATCGCGAGGTGGCCATCTCGATCGCCGGCAACAGGTCGCGCTTCTGAAACGGCTTGACCAGGTAGGCCATGGCTCCGGCATCGCGAGCCCGCTCGATCAGATCCCGCTGGCTGAAGGCGGTCAGGATGACCACCGGGGCGATGCGCTTGTCGGCAATCTGGGCAGCCGCGGCAATTCCGTCCATTTTCGGCATTTTGACGTCGCAGATGACCAGATCTGGATTCAGGTCCGTGGCCAGGGCGACCGCTTGCTCGCCGTCGGCGGCTTCGCCGATGACGTCGTAACCCTCCTCCTGCAGCATCTCCCGCAGATCGAGCCGGATGAGGGCTTCATCCTCCGCGATGAGCACGCGCGGCCGGCCGTTGGCATCGTTCGGACGGCTCGGGCCGGCGCGTCTACTCGATGACGCAGCAGGCACTGGTGCGCCCCTCCGGTCGATGTGACGACAACGCTGTGGGTCAGCCTAGCCCCCGTAGCATTTCCTGTGGATTAAGCGCCTCCGCCCGTGCGTGGCCGGATCGACGTCCAGACTCCGGCTCGGCTACGGTGCCCCTTGGCGGAGGCGCTAAGCCCCTGTATCCCAACCGGCAGAGGAAGCGGTCTCAAACACCGTCCAGTGTGGGTTCGAATCCCACCGGGGGCACCGGTCGACCTATAGACCGTGCCGTTAGCGCTGCCTCCGTCGCCTCGCGGTTTGTTTTGCACCTCGGGGAGCACCGATCGGCCCTGGCAGACTGGCCGGCGTGACCGGTCACATGACGCCGGACGAGTTCCGGAAGTACGGCCACCAGACCGTCGAATGGATCGCCGAGTACTACGAGCGGCTCGAGTCCTTTCCGGTGCTCTCGACGGTCAAGCCCGGCGAGATCCGGGCCGCCTTGCCGGCCGACCCACCCGAGCAGGGCGAGGGCTTCGCGGCCGTGCTGCGCGACCTCGACACGATCCTGCTCCCCGGTATCACCCACTGGCAGCATCCGTCGTTCTTCGCGTATTTCCCGGCCAACGCCAGCGGTCCGGGGATCCTCGGCGATCTGCTCGCGTCCGGGCTGGGCGTCCAGGGGATGCTCTGGGCCACCTCCCCCGCGGCGACCGAGCTCGAGACGCACGTGCTCGACTGGCTGGCCGCGCTGCTCGAGCTGCCGCCGCGATTTCGTTCCGACGGGCGCGGCGGCGGCGTGATCCAGCACTCGGCATCGGATGCGGCCCTCGTCGCCCTGCTGGCCGCGATTCACAGAATCACCGGCGGTCGGTCGGCGCGCTCCGGCATCGGCGCGGAGCGGCTCACCGTGTACACGTCCGGTCAGACACACTCGTCGGTCGAAAAGGCCTGCCGGGTCGCCGGCCTCGGTACCGACGCCCTGCGCGCGATCGACCTCGATCCGTCGACCGGGTCCGCGCGACCGGATCACCTGCATCGCCTGGTCGAGTCCGACCGGGCCGCGGGCTACACACCGGCCCTCGTGGTGGCGTCGATCGGCACCACCGGGATCGGGGCGGTCGACCCGGTGGTGGAGCTGGGCCAGGTGGCGCGCGGCTGCGGGGCGTGGCTGCACGTCGATGCGGCGTGGGCGGGAGTCGCGGCGGTCTGCCCGGAGCTGCGCTGGCTCAACGACGGACTCGATCTCGTCGACTCCTACTGCACGAATCCGCACAAGTGGCTGCTGACGAATTTCGACTGCGACGCGATGTGGGTCGCTGACCGGAACGACGTCGTCGCGGCGCTCTCCATCCTGCCGGAGTACCTCCGCAATTCGGCGACCGAATCCGGGCAGGTGATCGACTACCGCGACTGGCACGTACCGCTGGGTCGGCGCTTTCGCGCCCTCAAGCTGTGGGCCGTCATCCGCTGGTACGGCGCAGAGGGGCTACGCGCCCACATCCGTCGCGATGTGGCACTCGCGCAGGACTTCGCCTCGTGGATCGCGGCCGACGATCGCTTCGAGCTCGTGGGCCCGCATCCGTTGTCGCTCGTCACCTTCCGGCTGCGAGCCGGCGACCAGCCGACGCGGGAGCTCATGGAGCGGGTCAACGCCGCCGGCCGGATGTACCTCACCCATACTGCAGTGGCCGGTCGGCTGACGCTTCGAATGGCCATCGGCTCGCCCCAGACCGAACAGCGGCATGTCGCCGCGGCGTGGGCCGAGCTGCGGCAGGCGGCAGACGCGTGATCAGGCTCTAAGCGCTGGGCACCCGCAGCATGCCCTCTTGGACGACGCTGACGATGTGCCGACCGTCACGGGCGAAGATCTTGCCCTCGGCGAGACCGCGCCCGCCCGAGGCGGACGGCGAGCTCGTGACGTAGAGGAACCATTCGTCCGCGCGGAAGCTCCGGTGGAACCACATGGCGTGGTCGAGCGACGCGGTCCTGACCGGGTCGATCGCTGCGGCCAACCCGTGGTGGATCAGCACGGAGTCAAGCAGCGTGAGGTCGGAGGCGAAGGTAAGCACGCAGACCTGCAGCACCGGGTCGTCCGGCAGCGATCCCGCGGCGCGCATCCAGACGCGATGCGGCGCGTGTTCCCGGGGACCGTGTGACCGTTGGATCCACGGTGGATCGTCGACGTAACGAATGTCGAACGGACGCGGTAGCCGCGCGTAGATCGCGGCCACTTCCTCGTACCCCTCGTAGCGGTCGCGAAGCGTCGGAAGGGTCTCGGGAGCCGGCACGGCGGGCATGTGGAGCTGGTGGTCGATACCGCCTTGGACCAGCTGAAACGAGGCGGCGAGGGCGAAGATCGTCTTGTCGTGCTGGACGGCGGCGACCCGGCGGGTCGTGAACGACTGCCCGTCCCGCACTCGCTCGACCCGGTACTGGATCGGGACGGCCGGGTCGCCGGGCCGAATGAAGTAGGAGTGCAACGAGTGCACCGGCCGGTCGGCGGCGACGGTCCGGGCCGCCGCGACGAGCGCCTGCCCGGCGACCTGACCTCCGAACACCCGCTGCAGCGAGATCTGCGGACTACGTCCGCAGAAAGACGTCCTCGTCGACCGGCTCGAGGTCGAGCAGATTCACCAAGGCGTCGACGACCGGTTGGTTTTCGACCAGTCCGATTTCGGCGTCAGCGGTCACGTTGCAGGACGTCCCCGATGTGATGCACCCGAATCGTGTTGGTCGCGCCGGGCGTCGTTGGCGGCGTGCCCGCGACGATCACGACCAGGTCGTTGAGGTGGCAGACACCGCGCTGCACTAGCGCCGAGTCGACTTGGCGCACCATCTCGTCGGTCGTGCGGACCGTCCACACCAGGTACGCCTCCGCCCCCCACAACAAAGCCATCTGCCGTTGCACATTCTCATCTGGGGTGAAGACGAGGAGCCGTTGCGAAGGGTGCAGACGAGACAGCCGGCGCGCGGTGTCACCGGTCTGGGTGAACGCTACTAACGCGACTGCGCCCAATGCGTCGCCGATGTCCTTGGCCGCCTTGACGATCGCCCCTCCGGACGTTCGGGGAACGTGCTGCAGCGCTGGCGCCAGTGTCCCCGAGGACTCGACCGAGGAGATGATCCGCGCCATCGTGGCCACCGCCTGGACCGGATAGGTTCCCACGCTCGTCTCGCCCGACAGCATCACCGCATCGGCACCGTCGAGCACAGCATTCGCGACATCCGACGCTTCGGCCCGGGTCGGGCGGGAGTGACTGATCATCGACTCGAGCATTTGCGTCGCGACGATCACGGGCTTGGCGTAGTCACGACAGATCTGGACCGCGCGCTTCTGCACGACCGGCACCTGCTCGAGCGGCAGCTCCACGCCGAGATCACCGCGGGCGACCATGACGCCGTCGAAGGAGAGGGCTATTTCCGCCAGCCGCTCGACGGCCTCGGGCTTCTCGATCTTGGCGATCACTGGACGGTGCACGCCGATCGAGGTCATGACCTGCTGGACGAGTTTCACGTCCTCGGGCGCCCGAACGAACGACAGGGCGATGAAGTCGACGCCCAGTCGAAGCGCGAACTCCAGATCCTCGGCGTCCTTGTCCGACATGGCCGGAACGCTGACCGAGACTCCCGGCAAGGACAGGCCCTTGTTGTTGCTGACTCGTCCTCCCTCGGTAACGTCGCACACCACGTCGGTGCCGTCCTGGACCTCGACCGCGACCAGGGCCACGTTCCCGTCGTCGACGAGCAGCCGGTCGCCGGGTCGCACATCGTCGGCCAAGTGCTTGTACGTCGTGGAGACCCGGTCGTGCGTGCCCTCGCATTCCTCCACCGTGATGCGGATGCGCTCGCCGGTCAGCCAATTGACGGCACCGTCGATGAAGCGACCGAGCCGAATCTTCGGGCCCTGCAGATCAGCCAGTACGGCCACGTTTCGGCCCGCGGCGTCCGCGGCGGTGCGCACCTCGTGGAAGCGTCGTCCGTGCTCCGCATGGTCGCCGTGGCTGAAGTTCAATCGGGCGATGTCCATGCCCGCCTCGACAAGCGCCCGGGCCCGCTCCGGAGTGTCAGTCGATGGACCTAAGGTGCAGACGATCTTCGCGCGACGCGTCACGCCCTCAGCGTAAGGGTTGCCGCTGGGTCACCCGCGCGCGGCGGCCATCACCGCCGCGTCGACATCTTCGCCCGCGGCCCGAGCCCTCCGGGTGGCATCCAGGACGCGACGATAGTCCCGCGGCACGATGGCCGAGAACCGGCCCAGCGCGTCGGGCCACGCATCGAGCAACGCCTGGGCAACCGACGACATCGTGCAGCCGGCATGTTCGTGCACGATCTCTCGTAGCACGACCGCGTACTCGCCGGTTACGGCCTCCACGTCGACGAGCTCACCGTTGACCAGCTCGGGATCGAGCTCGAGGACGAAGGCGAGTCCGCCCGACATTCCGGCGCCGAGGTTTCGCCCGGTCGGGCCGAGGATCACCGCGTAGCCGCCGGTCATGTATTCCAGCGCATGGTCACCGACACCTTCCGCGACCACGGTGGCACCAGAGTTGCGAACGCAGAACCGCTCGCCGACGACACCGCGCAGGAACATCTCCCCGCCGGTGGCGCCATAAGCGATCACATTGCCGGCGATGACGTTGCGCTCGGCGGCAAACAGTGCGGCCTCGTCCGGCCGTACGACGAGACGCCCTCCGGACAATCCCTTGCCGACATAGTCATTTGCGTCTCCGAACAGCCGCAAGGTCATGCCCCCGGGCACGAACGCTCCGAACGACTGGCCGGCCGAGCCGCGGAAGGTGATGTCGATCGTCTCCGGCGGCAGGCCGTTCGGTCCGAAGCGGCTGGTGACGAGCGAGCCCAACATGGTGCCGACGGTGCGATTCACGTTTCGTACCGGCAGCTCGAGTCGAACCGGTCGACCGTCGAGCAATGCGCCTTCGCACAGCTGGATCAACGTGTTGTCAAGTGCGGCGTCCAGCCCGTGGTCCTGCTCCACGTACCGACGCAACGGCGTCCCGTCCGGTACCGGCGGCGGCCGCAGGATCGGTGTCAGATCGAGTCCGTCGGCCTTCCAGTGGGCGATCGCCTCCGCGGTGTCCAGAATCTCGACGTGTCCGATCGCCTCGTCGAGGGAGCGAAAGCCGAGCGACGCGAGGATCTCCCGCACCTGCTCGGCGACGTATTCGAAGAACGTGACGACGAACTCCGGCTTGCCGGTGAAGCGGCGTCGCAGCTCGGGATTCTGGGTCGCGACGCCGACCGGGCAGGTGTCTAGGTGGCAGACCCGCATCATTACGCACCCCGACACGATGAGCGGCGCCGTCGCAAAGCCGTACTCCTCCGCGCCGAGCAACGCGGCGACGACGACGTCGCGGCCGGTCTTCATGGCCCCGTCGACCTGGACGGAAATGCGGTCCCGCAGCCCGTTGAGAAGCAGGGTCTGCTGGGTCTCGGCCAAGCCGAGCTCCCACGGGAGGCCGGCGTGCTTCAACGACGTGAGCGGCGCGGCGCCGGTCCCGCCGTCGTGGCCGGAGATGAGCACGACGTCCGCATGCGCCTTGGACACCCCGGCGGCGACGGTCCCGACGCCGGTCTCGGCGACGAGCTTGACGTGCACGCGAGCGCTCGGATTCGCGTTCTTCAGATCGTGGATAAGTTGCTTGAGATCCTCGATCGAGTAGATGTCGTGGTGCGGCGGCGGCGAGATCAGCCCGACGCCCGGCGTCGAATGCCGCGTGCGCGCGATCCACGGATACACCTTGAAGCCGGGTAGCTGGCCGCCCTCCCCCGGCTTGGCGCCCTGCGCGACCTTGATCTGAATGTCGTCGGCATTGACGAGGTAGTGGCTGGTGACGCCGAACCGTCCCGAGGCCACCTGCTTGACGGCGGATCGACGAAGATCGCCGTTCGGGTCCGGGATGAACCGCTGCGCGTCCTCGCCTCCCTCGCCGCAATTCGACCGGCCGCCGATCCGGTTCATCGCGATCGCGAGCGTCTCGTGCGCCTCGGCCGAGATCGAGCCATAGGACATGGCGCCGGTCGCGAACCGGCGCACGATCTCGGACACCGGCTCCACCTCGTCCAGCGGGACCGCAGGCCGGACGCCCTCGCGCAGGGCGAACAACCCCCGCAGCGTGCCACCTTCGCGATTGAGCTGCTCTACCGTCTCGGTGTATTCGCGGAACACCTCGTAACGACGCTGCCGCGTCGCGTGCTGGAGCAGGAAGACCGTCTCGGGATTGAACAGGTGCAACTCGCCCTCACGACGCCACTGGTACTCGCCGCCGACATCGAGCCGGCGATGGGCAAGCGCCGACGGCACAACCGGATACGCTCGCGCGTGCCGGGCCGCAGCCTCGCCGGCGAGCACGTCGAGACCAACCCCGCCGAGTCGGGACGGCGCCCCGCCGAAGTAGGCGTCGACGACATCCTGGGCCAGGCCGAACGACTCGAAGACCTGAGCGCCGATGTAGGAGGCGATGGTGGAGATGCCCATCTTCGACATCACCTTGAGCACGCCCTTGCTTAGCGCCTTGACGTAGTTCGCGATCGCCTTCTCGCTGCTGACTCCGGAGATGGCGCCCTGGGCGACGAGGTCATCGATGGTCTCGAAGGCGAGATAGGGATTGACCGCGGCCGCGCCGAACCCAACCAGCAACGCGACGTGGTGCACCTCGCGGACCTCGCCGGTCTCCACGACGAGCCCCGCCTGGGTCCGTTGGCCGGTCGAGACCAGATGGTGGTGCACAGCCGAGGTCAGCAACAGCGACGGGATAGGCGCATAGTCTTCGTCGCATCCGCGGTCGGACAGCACGAGGATTCGCGTGCCGGCGCTGATCGCCTCGGAGGCTTCCCGACGCACCCGATCCAGCGCACCAGCCAGCGCTTCACCACCCCCGTGCACCGGGTAGCGCCCGTCGATGAGCGCGCAACCGAAGCCGGGCAGGTCGCCGTCGGCGTTGATGTTCCAGATCTTGGCCAGCTCGTCGTTGTCGATCACCGGATGGGGAATCACCACGTGCCGGCAGGATGCCGGGCCGGGCTTGAGCAGGTTGTGCTCCGGCCCGATCGTGCCGGCGAGCGAGGTCACCATCTCCTCGCGGATGGCGTCGAGCGGCGGGTTCGTCACCTGGGCGAACAGCTCGCTGAAGTAGTCGAACAGCAGGCGCGGGCGCTTCGACAGCGCCGCCAATGGGGTGTCCGTGCCCATTGACCCGATCGGTTCCACCCCGCTCTTCGCCATCGGGGCGATGAGAATTCGCAGCTCCTCTTCGGTATAGCCGAATATCTGCTGCCGGCGGGTGACCGACTCGTGCGGGTACACCGTGTGCTCGCGGTCGGGCAGCGCGGGCAGCTGCAGCAACCCGGAATAGAGCCATTCGCCGTAAGGCATCGCCGCGGCCAGCTCCGACTTGATCTCGTCGTCGTGCACGATGCGCCCGCGCGCCGTGTCAACGAGGAACATCCGTCCTGGCTGCAGGCGTCCTTTCGCGACGACCCGGGCGGGATCGATGTCGAGGACGCCGGACTCGCTGCCGAGGACGACGAGCCCGTCGGCGGTCCGCCACCACCGTCCCGGCCGCAAACCGTTGCGATCGAGGACCGCGCCGATGACCGTGCCGTCGGTGAAGTTCACGCAGGCCGGACCATCCCACGGCTCCATCAAGGCGGAATGAAACGCGTAGAAATCCCGTTGCGCGGGGTCCATACGCGTCGCGTTTTCCCAGGCTTCCGGGATCATCATCAGCACGGCGTGGGCCAGGCTGCGACCGCCCAGATGAAGCAGTTCGAGCACCTCGTCGAAGGAGGCCGAGTCGCTGGCCTCCGGCGTGCAGATGGGAAACAGCCGGCGGAGGTCGCCGGGAATGAGTTCGGACCTGAGCAATGCCTCTCGGGTCTGCATCCAGTTCCGGTTGCCCCGGATGGTGTTGATCTCGCCGTTGTGGGCGACGTAGCGGAACGGATGCGCGAGCGGCCACGACGGGAATGTGTTCGTCGAGAACCGGCTGTGCACCAATCCAATGGCGCTGCTGAATCGTCCGTCGGTGAGGTCCGGGAAGAACGTGGCCAGCTGACCGGCAGTGAGCATCCCCTTGTAGACGAGGGTCCGCGTCGACAACGATGGAAAGTACAGCCCGATCCTGCGCTCGCGGGCCCGCCGTTCGGCGACCTTCCGAAGGCAGAACGCGAGCCGTTCCAAGGCCAGTCCGGTCTCGTGCGCCGCACCGCGCGCGAACAGCTGGCGAAAGGCGGGCATCACCCGCCGCGCCGTCGGTCCGACTCCGGCCGGATCGATCGGAACGTCACGCCAGCCAAGGACGACCAGACCCTCCTCGGCCGCGACCTGTTCGACGAGAGCGACGACATCAGCCGCGGCCTCGGGATCGACGGGCAGGAAGGCGATGCCGGTGGCGTACGCGCCGGCGGGTGGGAGCGGCAGACCGCTGACCTCCCGGAGGAAGACGTCCGGAACCTGCACGGTCAGGCCGGCGCCGTCTCCGGACGACGGCTCGGCCCCGGCGGCGCCCCGATGGTCGAGGTTGTGCAGGGCGACGAGCGCCTGCACGACGATGTCGTGGCTGGCTCGGCCCTGGAGGTCAGCGACGAAGGCCACCCCGCACGAGTCGGACTCGTGGCGAGGATCGTAGAGCCCGCGCGCAGCCGGCACGGCGGAGAATTCCACGGGCACCTCTCGGTAGCTGGAGCGAAGCTGCCGGCAGCGCAATCGGCACTGACTGATGCGGCGGAGACCCCGCCGGACATCGTTGGCCCGCGAGACCACATTCACATTACCGGCCGATCCACCCGGCCTGACACGGCGGCCGACCATCTTCGGTCGTGGGCGCCCAGGGCTGCAAGTCCGAGATTCACAAACGGCGAGGCGGACTAGATCTGCTGGAGCGCCGCCTCGATGTGCTTACGGGTAGCGACCGGCACCGGACCGCCGTCCGCCGCGGTGACGTAGAACGCGTCGACAACCGAGCCGCCCAGGGACGAAACTCGGGCCGAGCGGATATCCACGCCACAGCGCTCAAGGATGGTCGTGACGCGGTGGAGCAGACCGATGGCGTCGTCGGTCCGCAGTTCGAGCACCGTGGCGTCCGTGGCGGCGTCGTCCAACCAATGGACGGCCGGAGGCTGACGGTCCGGAACCTCACCGCGGGCGTAGACCCGCTCCTTGGCCACGAGCCGGTCGGCGAGCGGGAGCGTCCCTTCGAGCGACCGGACGAGGTCGTTGCGCAGGATCGCGACGCTCGGCGCCCGCCCGAACCGCGGCTCGACCACGAACGCGTTCACAGCCATGCCGGCGTGGGTATGGATCGACGCTGACCGCACGTCCAGCGAGTGCAGCGCGAGGACGCCGGTGGCGCGGGACAGCACGCCCGGTGCGTCCGGTGCAGCCACGAGTACCTCGTCACCCACCATTTCGACCGCCAGCACGCCCGCCTCGGCCAGCCGACGACCGCGATCGTCCAATGGCGGCGCCTCCGGCAACGGCGCCCCGCCGAGGACGGCGCGGGTGCGGCGCACGAGATCGTCGATCAGGCCGGCCTTCCAGTCGCTCCAGACCGCGGGTCCCGTCGCCAAGGCGTCGGCGATCGTGAGGGCGTGCAACAGCTCGAGCAGCTCGATCGACCCGCCGACTGAATCGGCGACCGTGGTGATGGTCATCGGATCAGCCAGGTCGCGGCGGGTCGCGGTGTTGGGCAGCAAGCAGATGGTGACGCACCAGGGCGGTCACGGTCGCGGCGTCCCCGTATGACAGGCCCATCCGGTTGGCGATCTTCTCGGCCATGAACGCGCCCGTCTCGGAGTGATCGGCGCCGGGGTAGCCCTTGCCGATGTCGTGCAACAGACTGCCGATGAGCAGCAGGTCCGGGCGCGCCACCCGACGGACCAGCTCGGCGGCCTGAGCGGCCGTCTCCAGCAGGTGCCGGTCGACGGTCCAGCGGTGCACCGGGTTGTGCTGGGCGGCGAACCGGACCGCGTTCCATTCCGGCATGAGCCGGACGAGCAGCCCGGCCTGGTCGAACGATTCGAGGACCGGCACCGCCCGCTGGCCGGTGCCGAGCAAGGCCACGACGTCATCGAGCGCCTCGGCCGGCCACGGCTGGCGGAGCGGCGAACTCTCGGTGGCGAGCCGTTCCAGTGCGAACGGGGAGAGCGGCAGGTCGTTCTCCGCGGCCGCCCGACCGGCGCGCACAACCAGAACCGGATCGGCCCACGGATCCGCGGCCAGCGCGAGGACCACCTCGCCGTCCTGGGCGACGACGTCCTTCGCAAGCGGGGTGCGGCCGGCCGCGGCGCCACCGAACGTTCCCGGCAGCAGTCGGCGCGGCGACAACGCGCGCAGCGGTCGGCGCCGGATCTCGACCCGACGCCAGGCGATGTCCAGCGCGCGCCCGATGGTGCGGGACGCCTCGTTGGCCCTCCGCAGCAACGCGTCGGCGTTGGCCAGGCCGAAGACTCGAGCGAGCTCAGGCTGCTCCTGCTGCCGCAGGACGTCCTCGTCGCGCCGCAGCCGGCGGTGCAGCTCGCCACGAATGTCGAGCAACGTCCCGTACGCCTCGCGGACCGCCTGCGGGTAGTCGACGAGCTGAGCGACCGCGAGCGCGTGCAGGATCTGCGCGTCCCGAAGACCGCCTCGCGCGTCCTTCAGGTTGGGCTCGAGCAGAAACGCAGCATCCCCGGCAATTCGCCAGCGAGCCGCACAGATCTCGCGCAGCTCGGTAACCCGTTTCGGCGCGGTGGCCCGCCATTGATCGAGCAGCCGCTCGCGCATCGGACCGGACACGCCGGTGTCGCCGGTGATGTGTCGGACGGCGAGGAGGCTGAGCAATGCCTTCACGTCGTCCCCAGCGACGTGCAGCGCCTGGTCGGGCGTACGCACCGAGTGGTCGAGCCCGACCTTGCTGTCCCAGATGGGGTACCAGAGAGCTTCGGCGACGTCCTGGACCTGCTCGGGCTTTCCGGTGTGTACGAGCAGCAGGTCCACGTCGGAGTACGGAGCCGGCTCTCGCCGTCCCAAGCCTCCTACGGCGACCAGCGCCGTGCCGTCACTCAGCCGATGGCTGGCGTCCAGCCTTTGGAGCCAGGCGTCGTAGGCATCGGAGAGAGCAAACCGAAGGCGCTCGCCGACAAGTCCGGGCTGGCGTAATACGCCAGCCCGGACTGTGTCTAAGCCTTCCGCCGCGATCGCACGCGGTCGGTCAGAGCGCGTCGGCGTCGCGCTCACCTGTCCTTACCCGGATCACGGTGTCGATGTCAGTGACCCACACCTTACCGTCGCCGATCTTGCCGGTTCGCGCTGCCTCGATGACGGCGTCGACGACCTTGTCCGCGTCCAGGACGTCGACCAGGACTTCGACTCGCACCTTCGGCACGAGGTCGACCGTGTACTCGGCGCCTCGATACACCTCGACGTGGCCGCGCTGGCGGCCGAAGCCCTGTACCTCGCTCACGGTGAGGCCCTGCACGCCGAGCACCTCGAGCGCGGCCTTCACATCATCGAGCTTGAACGGCTTGATGACTGCCGTGATGAGCTTCATGCGTCCACCTTGTCCTTATGTCCCGCCGGCGCCGGCACGTAGTCGCCCGCACC
The DNA here is from genome assembly GCA_963779485.1 of uncultured Actinomycetota bacterium. Lineage (GTDB taxonomy): Bacteria > Actinomycetota > Actinomycetes > Mycobacteriales > Jatrophihabitantaceae > CAVVJA01. The sequence goes on from CAVZYJ010000008.1 coordinate 230,235, forward strand.
GACACCGCCGATCGGGCCGAAGTCGTACGCCGACTCGCCGTGGATGGCGAGGTCGAGACCCAGGAGCTCCTCGTCCTCGCTGACGCGGGTCCGGAAGAACAGCCCGATCACCTTGGCGATGATCAAACTACCGACGAAGGAGAAGATCGTCACTGCACCAGCCGCCATGAACTGGTGTAGCAGCAGGTTCCACCCGCCGTACTTGCCCCCGCCGCCGTACAAGATGCCGTCGTTGGCGAGCGCGTTGGTGCCGCTGGTGCTGAAGAAGCCGATGCAGAGCGTGCCGACCCAACCACCGACGAGGTGGACGCCGACGACGTCGAGCGAGTCGTCGTAGCCGAACCTGTTCTTCAGGTTGATCGCAAACGCGCAGATGACCCCGGCGAACAGACCGATGAAGATCGATCCGATCGGGCTGACGAATCCAGCGCAGGGCGTGATCGCGACCAGCCCGGCGACGGCGCCGGATGCGGCGCCCAACGCGGTGGACTTCCCGTAGCGCAGCTTCTCCACGATGATCCAGCCCAGCAGCGCCGTTGCCGTCGCGGTGTTCGTGTTGACCCAGGCGTAGGACGCGAGGTCGCCCGCCGTCAACGCGGATCCGGCGTTGAATCCGAACCAGCCGAACCACAGCAGGCCGGCACCGAGCATCACGAACGGGATGTTGTTGCCGCGCATCTTCTCCCGCGGCCAGCCGCGGCGCTTGCCGAGGACGAGCGCCATGGCCAGGCCTGCGGCACCGGCGTTGATGTGGACGACGGTTCCTCCGGCGAAGTCTTCGGCAAAGAACTTTCCGGCCGGTTGCAGGGATTGGTTCAGCCAGCCGTAGCCGTCGAACACCCAGTGCGCGACGGGGGCGTAGATGACGATCGACCACACCGCGACGAAAGCCGCGAACGCGCCGAACTTCCACCGGTCGGCGGCCGCGCCGGTGATCAGGGCTGGAGTGATGATCGCGAATGTCACTTGGAAGGCGACGAACGCGAGGGTGGGGGTCGTCTGCGCGCTACCGAGCGCGGGGACGACGTCATTGGCATGCTGCATGCCGAGGAAGTGCAAGTCGCCGATGAACTTGCCCTCCCCGCTGAAGGCCAGGGAAAAGCCGACCAGGATCCAGGTGAGGCTCACGATCGCGATGGCCGCGAAGTTCTGGATCAGCATGCCGAGGATGTGTTTGGCTCGCACCATGCCGCCGTAGAAGAAGGCGAGACCCGGAGTCATCAGTAACACGAGAGCGGCCGAGGCCAGCACCCACGCCGTGTCTCCGGAGTTCAGGTTCTTCTTCGAATCGAACGGCACGTACTGCGTCGCCGTCAGCACTAGCTGTGACACAGGGGCTCCCCCTTGGGTCAGGTCGCAACGCGCGGAAGAGCGCGTTGGCGAAAGGTTGGAGGTCGCCTGTTAACGCGAGGGGCCGGTGGTGTTTCGCCTGTGTAACCAGCCCGCCGGGGTGGCGCACGCCACTCACGGATCTCCCGTGACCCTGAGCGCCAGTGCCGGCCCAAACGCGGGCCTCGTGATCTTGGACTTACTGCCTTCCAGCGTCGATAAGTCCAAGATCACGAGTCGGTGAGAACACCGGGGAACCGGAGCGGGCGCTGCTCCGGGTGGCGGCCGCTTGCGATTAGCTTGCCTACCGGGCCGCGACGAATGCCTGCACGCACGTCTCGACGTCCTGCTCGGTATGCGCGGCGGACAGCTGCACCCGGATGCGGGCCTTCTCCTTCGGCACCACCGGGTAGGAGAACGCGATGACGTAGACACCCTCGTCGAGCATGGCGTCGGCGATCGCGGCCGCGCGCTTCGCATCACCGAACATGACCGGGCTGATCGGGTGCTCGCCGGGCAGTACGTCGAAGCCTTCCTCGGTCATCCGGCTCCGGAACAACGCGGTATTACGACGCAGGGCCGCGCGCTGCTCGTCGCTGCCGGCCACCAGATCCAGCGCCGCCAGCGAGCCGGCGACGACCGCCGGCGCGACGGCGTTGGAGAACAGGTAGGGGCGCGACCGTTGGCGCAACAGCTCGACGATCTCGGCCCGGGCGCTCACGTAACCCCCGGAAGCGCCACCGAGCGCCTTGCCGAGCGTTCCGGTGACGATGTCGACTCGATCGGCAACGCCGAACAGCTCGGGAGTACCGGCGCCCGTCGGCCCGACGAACCCGACGGCGTGCGAGTCGTCGACCAGCACCAGCGCGTCGTAGCGCTCGGCCAGAGCGCAGATCTCGTCCAGTGGCGCCAGGTAGCCGTCCATGGAGAACACGCCGTCGGTCGCGATCAGGCGCCGTCGAGCGCCCGTGCTTTCCCGGAGCTGGGCCTCCAGGTCCGCCATGTCCCGGTTGCGGTAGCGCCGCCGGGTCGCCTTGCACAGCCGGATGCCGTCGATGATCGAGGCGTGGTTGAGCTCGTCGGAGATCACCACGTCCCGGTCGTCGAGCAATACCTCGAAGACCCCACCGTTGGCGTCGAAGCAGGACGAGAACAGGATCGTTGCGTCGGTGTGCAGGAATTGCGACAGCCGGGCCTCGAGCTCCGTGTGCTGGGTCTGGGTGCCGCAGATGAACCGGACGCTCGCCATGCCGAAGCCCCACTCGTCGAGCGCCGCCTTCGCCGCCGCGACGATCGTGGGGTGATCGGCCAGGCCCAGATAGTTGTTGGCACAGAAGTTGAGCACTTCCCGCCCGTTCGCGCGGACCCGCGCGGCCTGCGGTGATGAGAGCTCTCGCTCGTCCTTGAACAAGCCGGCGTCACGGATCTCGGCCAGCGAGGCCCGCAGTTCGTCCCGAGTCGCTCCGTACATTTCGGCTCCTTACTGTGTCCAGTCGAGGACGACCTTGCCCCGATCGGCGGCGCGGGCCGCCGCGAACGCCTCCACCCAGAAGGCGGCCGGGAAGCGGTCGGTGACTACCGACGTGATCGCCTTCTGCAGCTCCGCACCCTGCCGCAACATCGCACTCATCGCGTACCAGGTCTCGAACATCTGCCGGCCGTAGATTCCCTGGATCGTGATCATGTGCGTGACGACCTTGGCCCAGTCGATGTCGATAGGCGCAGCGGGCAGGCCGAGCATCGCGATTCGGCCACCGTGATTGAGGTTGTCGATCACGGCGGGCAGCGCAGTGGGGTGGCCGCTCATCTCCAGCGCGACGTCGAATCCCTCGACCATGCCGAGGCGCCGCTGGGCCGACGCGATGGACTCGGTCGTCACGTTCAGGGCCAGGTCGACGCCGAGTCCGCGCGCGAGCTGCAGGCGAGACTCGCTGACGTCGGTGATCACGACGTAGCGCGCGCCGACGTGTCGCACGACCGCCGCGGCCATCAATCCGATGGGTCCGGCGCCGGTGATCAGCACGTCCTCGCCGACAAGGGGAAACGTCAGCGCCGTGTGCACTGCGTTGCCGAACGGGTCGAAGATCGCGCCGAGGTCCGGATCCAGCGCCGGATGGTGCACCCAGACGTTGCTCTCGGGGAGCACGACGAACTCGGCGAATGCCCCGTCCCGGTTCACCCCCACGCTCTCGGTGCGGATGCACAGGTGACGCCGTCCGGCCCGGCAGTTGCGGCAGGTGCCACACACGATGTGACCCTCGCCGGACACCTGATCGCCGACCCGGACGTCGCGCACGCCGGAGCCCACGGCGACCACCTCGCCGCAGAACTCGTGGCCGACGATCAGCGGCGCGTCCACGGCGCGGGCGGCCCACTCGTCCCAGGCCTCGATATGCAGGTCAGTGCCGCAGATGCCGGTGCGCAGCACGTGGATCTTCACTTCGCCGGGGCCCGCGTCCGGCTCCCGCCGCTCGACCAGCTCGAGCCCCGGCCGCGCCGCCGGCTTGTACAGCGCCTTCATGCCCTCGACCCTGCCATACCAACGCCCTACCCCGGCCGCCCACTTGGGGGCGATGGTCGGGAGGACGGCTAGGCCGTGTCTCCCAGCAGGGCGTCCACGAACTGCTCGGGGTCGAACGGGGCCAGGTCGTCGGCCCCCTCGCCCAGCCCGACGAGCTTCACCGGCACGTTCAGCTCGCGCTGCACGCTGATGACGATGCCACCCTTGGCCGTGCCGTCGAGCTTGGTGAGCACGATGCCGGTGACGTCGACGACTTCGGTGAACACTCGGGCCTGGATCATGCCGTTCTGGCCGGTCGTCGCATCGAGGACCAGCAGGGTCTCGTCCACCGGGCCCTGCCGTTCGACGACGCGCTTGACCTTGCCCAGCTCGTCCATCAGCCCGACCTTGGTGTGCAGCCGGCCGGCGGTGTCGATCACCACCGTGTCGACGGCGCGGTCGGCGCCCTGCTTGACGGCATCGAAGGCCACGCTGGCCGGATCGCTGCCCTCGGGTCCCCGCACGGTTTCGGCACCCACCCGCGACCCCCACGTCTGCAGTTGATCGGCGGCGGCGGCGCGGAACGTGTCAGCGGCGCCGAGCAACACGCTGCGCCCGTCGGCGACGAGCACTCGGGCGAGCTTTCCGCAGGTGGTGGTCTTGCCGGTGCCGTTGACCCCCACCACGAGCAGCACGGCCGGATGCCCGTTGTGCGGCAGGGTTCGCAGCGACCGGTCGAGGTCCGGTCGCAAGGCGGAGACGAGCTCGTCGGCGAGCAATGCGCGCAACTCGCCGGTCGATCGGGTGCCGACGACCTTGGTCCGGTCCCGCAGGCGGCCCACGATCTCGGCCGTTGCCCCGACTCCGACATCGGCGCCCAGCAGCGCGTCCTCCACCTCCTCCCAGGCCTGCTCGTCGAGATGCTCGCGAGACAGCACGGACAGCAGACCTCGGCCGAAGACGTTCTGCGACCGGGCCAGGCGCACCCGCAGCCGCTGCAGGCGCCCAGCCGTCGGCTCCGGTGTCTCGACCTCAGGAACAGCTTCTACCGGCGCTAACGGCACCTCGGGCGCTTCGACCGGTGCCGCCGGGCCCGTTTCCGTCGGCGGCGCAAGCGTCCCAACCGGTGGGCTAGACCGATCGCGCTGCTCCTCGACGCTGGGCCGCGGGACCGAAGGCGGCGCACCGCGACCGCGGCGCGGCACGAGATACAACGTCAGCCCGATCGCCGCCACGACGACGATCGCGATGATGATCCACAGATAGGTCACGGTGAGATCAGCTGGTGGCGAGCCGGCCGCCGGCCTGCCACTGCGACCAGGCGACGTTCCAGTCGCCCAGGCCGTCAAGAGCCGGCATCTGGCCACCCGTCGTGTTCTGGTACAGCACCACGTCGCCGTACACGGAGAATTGGTAGAACCACTGGGCGTCCGTGACGTTGAGGTTGGTGCATCCGTTCGAGGTGCTGCGGATACCGATGTTCCCGCCGTTCCAGGCGGCCGCGTGGATGAACTCGCCGGATCGGGTCACTCGGACCGACCACGGCACCAGCTCGTTATACGTGGACGACGGGGTGCGACCGTCGCCGATCATCCGCTGCGGATTCTGCTTCTCCATCACGACCTTGACGCCGTTGAAGGTCGGCGTCGCGGCCGCGCCGAGCGAGACCTTCATCGTCTTCACCATGACGCCGTTGCTGCGCACGTTCATGCGAAGCGAGCCGCCGTCGACGGTGGAGATGTGTTGATCACCGATGAGCATGTCCAGGGTCAGGCTGTCGGAGTACGCCAATCCCGCTCCGGCGCTGACGCCCTTGACCGGCAGGTCGACGTGGATATGCGAGTGCGCGGGCCAATAGTCCTGCAGCCGGTAATGCGCCTCCATGGGGACGTCGGCGTAGGGCCGCTCGAAGTACCAGGCACCGGCGGCCGGCTGCCCATTGACCGTGACCTTGACCGCCCGAACGAACGGCTTGGCGTCGGTCGGCCGGGTGCTGAACCGAACGATGATCGGCTCCCCGACACCGTAGGTGGCCCCATCACCCTGCAGTAGCGCGATGTGCACGGGCTTCGTCGGCCCGGCGGGCTTGGACGAGCTGTGCGCGCTCGAGGACGCCGACGACGAGGACGACGATTGTCCACTCGAGGACGGCCCCGACCCCTTACCACTGCTGGTGGACGAGCAGGCGGCGAGAACGACGCCGGCGATGGCGAACAGCGAGACGAACAGGCCGCCGCGGACGCTGCGGGTGGCCTGGTGGGTCGATATCACCGGACCAGGGTAAGTGACGCCAGCACGCACCGAACGCCACCCGGGCCTTACGAACCAGAAGCAACCGGCTCGCGGTGCGCCCTACGCACAGCTGGTTCATCGCCTACGTCGCGGAGCCGCTGACTGATTACCTGGGTAATGCCGTCCCCGCGCATCGTCACGCCGTAGAGCGCGTCGGCGATCTCCATGGTCCGCTTCTGGTGCGTGATGACGATGAGCTGGCTGCTCACCCGCAGCTCGTCGACCAGCCCGATGAGCCGACCGAGATTGACCTCGTCGAGCGCGGCCTCGACTTCGTCCAGCACGTAGAACGGACTAGGCCGGGCCCGGAAGATCGCGACGAGCAACGCGACGGCCGTCAGTGATCGCTCGCCGCCGGACAGTAGCGAGAGCCGCTTCACTTTCTTGCCGGGCGGCCGAGCCTCGACGTCGACGCCGCTGTGCAGCAGGTCGTCCGGGTCGGTGAGGACGAGCCGCCCCTCGCCGCCCGGGAACAGGGTGGCAAAGACGGTTTCGAACTCCGCGGCGACATCCTGATAGGCCCGGGTGAACACCTCGAGGATGCGCTCGTCGACCTCTTTGACCACGGTGAGCAGATCCCGCCGGGTCGCCTTCAGGTCCTCGAGCTGGGTCGACAGGAACTGATGGCGCTCTTCCAGGGCCGCGAATTCCTCCAGGGCAAGGGGATTCACTCGACCCAGCAAGGCGAGATCACGTTCCGCGCGGGCCGCGCGCCTCTCCTGGGTCGGCCGGTGGTAGGGCCCGGGCGCGGGGGCGCTCACCTGCTCCCCGCGGTCGCGAGCCTGCTCGAACTCGGCGACCTCCAGAGCGCTCGGCGGCGAAAGCTGATCCGGACCGTACTCGACCAGGAGCGTGTCGATCGACACGCCGAATTCCTCGAGGACTCGCGTCTCGAGCGTCTCGATGCGTAGCCGGTGCTCGGCCCGCGCGATCTCGTCGCGATGCAGCGCGTCGGTGAGCCGGACGAGCTCCTCGTCCAGTTCTCGGGAGCGGGCGCGGAGCGCACCCAGTTCCACCTCGCGCTGGGCATGGGACTGTTGCGCGGCGTCGCGTTCAGCCGCGGCGCGTACCGACGACTCCTCGACGCGTCGGCACACCACGCGGGCCAGGTCGTGCACCGCCTCGGCCACCGCCGCACCCCGAGCCCGTTCGCGGCGCGCCTGCTCGTGCCGCAGCCGCGCCGCCCGTTCCTGGTCGGCCGCCCGTTCCAACCCGTCCGCGCGGCCGGCCAGCGCTCGAACTCGCTCCTCGCTCGTCCGGACGGCAAGGCGCGCGTCGAGCTCGATCGCTCGCCCCTCGGCCACCCCGTCCCGCAGCGCATCGCGTCGCGCTACGGCCTCCCCGCCGTCGTCCTCAGGCTCCAGCTCGGCCAGCTGGAGGCGCTCCTCGAGGTCGGCCAGGCCAGCCACGTCGCGGTCCCGCGCCTGCTCGACGACGGCTCCCGCCTCGTCGAGCCGGCACGCTTCGGCCGCCGCGGAACGGGATGCGGCGCCGAGCTGCGCCAGCTGCTCCGCCACACCGGCGAGACGGGCATCGGACTCGTTGAGAGCGAACAGCGCGGATTCGACCTCGCCGGCGAGGTCGGCCGCGCGCACGGTGGCCGCGAGGAGATCCCCCTGCACCCTCTCGCACCGGGCCGCGGCCTCGTCGGCGTGCTGTTGCGCCTCGTCGACGGCGCCTTGAATCTCCAAGGTGGAGGGCGCCGACGGAGACCCACCGGCGGCCCAGTCGGGACCGAGCATGTCTCCGCTCGCCGTGACCACCCGGAGGCTCGGCCAGCCGGCCCGTAGCCGCTCGGCCTGCTCAAGCTGGTCGACGACCGCGACCTGGGTCAGGGCCCGTTCGATCGCGCCGCGCAGTACGTCCGGGGCCTGTACGAGATCCACGGCCCACGCCGCTCCCGCGGGCAGCTCCGGCCATTCCGAGCGATCGGGGGAACTCGGTCGACCGCCCACGATCAGGCCGGCCCGACCGGCATCGTCGGCCTTGAGCAATCGCAACGCCGCGCCGACGTCGTCGTGCGAGCTGATCGCCACCGCATCGGCGACCGCGCCCAGCGCAGCCGCGAGCGCCGCCTCCCGGCCAGGTTCGACGGTGAGCAGCGCGGCGACCGATCCGAGCACTCCGGGCAGCCGTGAGCCGGCCGCGAGCAGGGCGCCCGCCCCGTCTCGGCGGGTGAGGCCGAGAGCCAGCGCTTCGCGCCGGGCCGACCAGGTCGAGCGATCCCGTTCCGCCTCGCGCTCGGCCTCGGTCAGCTGTTTGACCCGGTCGACGGCGTCCTGGTGGGCGCGAGCGGCCGCCTCGTGCTGCTTGTCGAGGCCGACCTCGCCCTCGTCGAGGAGACCCACCTGCTCGTACACGAGCTGCAACTCCCGCTCGGAGCGCCGGGCCCGGTCGCGGGCATCGTCGGCGGCGGTGCACAGCCGCGCGATCTCCTCGCCCGCAGCCGCGGACCGGGTACGCAGTGCATTCACCCGGCCGGTCAACGTGGCGATGCCCTCGCGCCGGTCGCCTACTGCCTGAGCAGCCGCCAGCACGGCGCGTTCGGCGGCGGCCAGCTCGGTTTCGAGACCGGTGCGGGCTTCGACGGCCCCGAGCAGCCGGGCGCGCGCCGTCTCGAGCTCGGCGTGCAGTCCGGCTTCCTCCGCGCGCAGCTGTTCCGCCTCGGCCGCCAGCCGATCCGGATCCGGTCCGGCGCGGTCCTCCCGGGCCAGGCTGGCGAGGTGTCGAGCCCGCTCGGCGGCGAGCGATGCCGTTCCTCGAAAGCGTTCCTGCAGCGCGGTGAGGCGGTAGTACGTCTCCTGAGCCCGGGCCAGTACCGGAGCGTCCGCGGCGAGAGCGCGCTCCAGTTCGGACTCGGTCAGCCGGGCTGCACCCAGATCGGCCTCGATCATCGCCCGACGCTCGCGAATTGCCGTCTCGTCGGCGACCTCGCTGTCCCGCGCGACATACAGCGTCGTGAGGTCGTCTGCGAGCAGCCGCAAGCGAGAGTCGCGCAGCTCGGCTTGGATTCCCGCTGCGCGGCGGGCGATCTCGGCCTGTCGCCCGAGGGGCTTGAGTTGCCGGCGAAGCTCGTCGGTGAGGTCGGCCAGCCGGGTCAGGTTGGCCTGCATGGCATCGAGCTTGCGGAGCGCTTTCTCCTTTCGTTTACGGTGCTTTAAGACGCCGGCGGCTTCCTCGATGACGCCTCGTCGCTCTTCAGGTCGCGCGGACAGCACCGAGTCGAGCTGGCCCTGGCCGACGACCACATGCATCTCGCGACCGATTCCGGAGTCGCTCAGCAGCTCTTGAATGTCGAGCAGCCGCGCGCTTTCGCCGTTGATCTCGTATTCGCTCGCACCGTCTCGGAACATTCGGCGCGTGATGGAGACTTCTGCGTAGTCGATGGGCAGCAGGCCGTCGGAGTTGTCGATCGTGAGGATGACCTCGGCTCGGCCCAGCGGCGGGCGGCCCGCGGTCCCGGCGAAGATGACGTCCTCCATCTTGCCGCCGCGCAGCGTCTTGGCGCCCTGCTCTCCGAGCACCCAGGCGATCGCGTCCACCACGTTGCTCTTGCCGGAACCGTTGGGGCCTACGACTGCGGTGATTCCGGATTCGAACCGGAGGGTCGTGGCCGAGGCGAAGGACTTGAATCCCTTGAGCGTCAGCGACTTGAGGTGCACGAATCTCCCGAGGCGGCAGGTGCGCGCTCCTGGCGCAGCGGTTCGGTATGCGCGAAATCTAGCGCGCGACAAGGCGAACTTCGGCGCGCCGAGCCGGCCGACACACCACAATTAGCCGCTCGGCGTGGCACCGCCGGCGGCCGGTCGGTCAGCGGTCAGGCCAGGGCGGGATGCGCGGTTTCGGCGAGTTCGTGCAGTTCCAGCTCGAGTGCTGGGCTGGAGCTGGAGCGCAGATCAGCGAGCTCGTTCTCGAGTTCGGCTACGCGACGGCGTAACCGAAGCACTTCGAGACTGAGAGCATGTTCCGACCCGCTGCCGATGTACCCCACCAGGGCGCGTGCCATATAGCGACCTTTCGCTCTTCAGGCCGGTGGCCGGGCGCGGTTCGCACGCTGCCGACCTACCGACTGGGTTATCCGTACGCAAGGAATCACCCGGCAGGTTGCCCAGGTTCTGGACACTCTGACGAGCGACGGGCCTCGCTGCAGGTGTATCCATGGTTGCACCGAGGTAACGGCTGGTCAACCGTCCCACACCGGGTCCATTGCACGATCACAGCCGCGGTGGCCGCTGGCATCGGGGGCAGAAGTAGCTGGACCGGTTCATGAACGCGACCCGTCGGATGGCCGTTCCGCACCGCGGGCAGGGCTGCCCGGCCCGGCCGTAGACGGCGAGAGTACGGTCGAAATATCCACTTTGACCGTTTACGTTGACGTACAGCGCGTCGAAGGAGGTGCCGCCGGCGCCGACTGCGGCGACGAGCACGGTCCGCACGTCGGAGAGGAGGCCGTGCAGCCGCGGCCGGGACAGGGCAGCGGTGGCGCGGGCCCCGTGCAACCGAGCTCGCCACAGCGACTCATCGGCATAGATGTTGCCGATCCCGGAGACGAGCGACTGGTCGAGCAAAGCCCGCTTGATGGTCGTTCGTCGGCTCCGGACCCGCGCGATGAATGCCTCCTCGTCGAACGCCTGGTCGAGCGGGTCACGGGCGATGTGACTGATCCGAGCCGGCACGGTGTCACCGGGCTGGTCGGCGCAGGGCACCAGATCGTCGACGAGCACGCCGCCGAACGTGCGCTGGTCGACGAATCGGAGCTCCGGTCCGGCATCGGCGAAGCTCAACCGGATATGCAGGTGCCGCTCATCGGGCGTCGCGGGGGCCTCGACAAGGAACTGGCCGCTCATCCCAAGGTGCCCGAGCAGGCACTCGTGAGCCACGCTGCTCCCGCCGGCGGAGATCGGCAGCCAGAGGTACTTGCCACGACGGCGCGCGGCGAGGACGCGGGCTCCGGCGAGCCGGGCAACGAGATCCGCTTCGCCGGCCAGATGCCGGCGCACCGAACGGGGATGCCGGACCTCGACCGCGGTGATGGTGCGGCCGACGACGAACCGGTCCAGCCCGGCCCGCACGGTCTCTACCTCAGGCAGCTCCGGCATGCACGGTCAGGACGTCGCTCGATCGTCGGGCTCGGCATCGGCGGCCCGCGCGTTGAGCATCTTCCACGCCGTCGCGGCAGCGGCCTGCTCGGCTTCCTTCTTGTTGCGACCCTCGCATGGTTCGAACATCTCGCCGTTGACCGAAGCCCGGGCGGTGAACGTTCGCGCGTGATCCGGGCCGACGTAGGTGATGACGTACTCGGGCACACCCAGGCCGAGCTCGGCCGTCAGCTCTTGCAGGCTCGTCTTCCAGTCCAGCCCGGCACCATTGTTGGCGACCGCTTCGAGCATCGGGTCGAACAGGTCGTGGATGACCTGTTGGGCGTGCCCCAGACCGTGTTGCAGGTAGACGGCCCCGATCACCGCCTCCAGCGTGTCGGCGAGGATGCTGGCCTTGGTCCGGCCGCCTGTCGCCTCCTCGCCCCGGCCCAACCGGACATACGCGCCGAGGCCGGCCTCGCCGCCAATGCTCTGCGCGATCTCAGCCAGGGCGCGCATGTTGACGACCGAGGCCCGTAGCTTGGCGAGCTTTCCTTCGGGCAGGTCGGGGTGGGTGCGATAGAGCGCCTCGGTGATGACGACGCCGAGCACCGAATCGCCCAGAAACTCCAGGCGTTCGTTGTGCGGAAGACCGCCGTGCTCGTAGGCGTACGAGCGGTGGGTCAGGGCCCGCTCGAGCAGCTCGGCGTCTACGTCGACTCCGAGCCGATCGGCGAGCGTGGCCGGGTCGGCCGGCGCGGGGGGGCTCGTCCGCATCGACGTCAGACGGCCAGCACCTGCCTGCCGTCGTACTGCCCACAATTCGAGCACGCGGTGTGCGGAAGCTTGGGCTGGCCGCAGGCTCGGTTAGGACAGGTCACCAAGGTGGGGGCGCTCGTCTTCCATTGCGACCGCCGAGAGCGGGTGTTGCTGCGCGAGGTCCTCCGCTTGGGAACGGCCACGGTGATCTACTCCTGACTTCCGGTTTTCGTAGTGATCGCGGGCGCGGGCTGCAACAGTTCGGCCAGCCCGGCCCATCGGGGGTCGATCTTGTCATGACTGTGCCCGGCGCGCAGATCGTCGAGCCGCTGCCCACAGTCAGGGCATAACCCGGCGCAGTCGGCGCGGCACAGCGGGGTGACGGGGAGCCCCAACACGACCGCATCGCGCACGACCGGCTCGACGTCGATGAGATCGTCGACGATCCGGTCGACCTCGTCCGCCCCGGCGGTCTGGTCCGTGACGCTGTCCGGATACGCGAACAGCTCGCATACCTCGACGGCCAGCTCGGCCGACGCCGGCTCGAGGCACCGGCCACATTCGCCCTCCGTCGACACCGTCACCGTGCCCGTGACGAGCACTCCCTCGGTAACCGACTCCAGCCGCAGGTCGAGTACGAGCGGGGTACCCTCGGGCACGCCCACCAGGGCTCCGCGCAAGCCAGGGGGCGTCGCGATCTCGCGGCGCACTGTTCGCATGGTGCCGGGCCGACGGCCCAGTTCCCGCGTGTCCAAGACGAACGGGTTTCGGGCGGTGCGATGTGGTACGCGCAATGGCTTCACGGGCATGGCAAGACAAACCAGGATGGAGTGGAGGTCAGCCCGATTCTAGCTCAACCGTCATCGCGGCCGGACGAGTCGGGGTCCGTGGCTGCCCGCTCGCCGTCCGGCGACGGTGACTCGCCCGACTCGGGCCGCCGAGCGGCCAGGGCCCGGCGGCCTTGTTCGGCACTCGCTATCGCCCGCCGCAGCACGTTGATGAGGTCGAGCAGCGTCCGGTCGGCGTAGCCCTCGGAGTCGGCCCGGAGGGCCACCGCATACCGGTCCGCCGCGCCCCGCGTGGAAGCCGTGTAGTGATCGGCCCGGGCCCGCAGCTCGGCGGAGGCTTCATGGGCATTCCGGTGCACGGTTGTCGCCGAGACGAGGGAGGCGTGCTCTTCCCGGGCCGACTCGACGATGCCGTACGCGTCGGCTTCCGCGGCACGCACCAGTTCGTCGGCCTGGTGCCGGGCGTCGGCGAGGATGGAGTCAGCCTGCGCGCCGGCTTGATCGCGGGCCTGCCGGGCAGCGTCGTCAGCCTCGGTGCGGGTCCGAGCGGAGTACTCGGTTGCCTCGGCCAGCAGCGCGTCGTGGCGAGCGAGTACGCGATGCGCGGCCTCGAGCTCTCGCGGAAGCACCTCGCGAAGGGCGTCGAGCAGGTCCAGCACGTGCTCGCGCGGCACCACGCACGATGCCGACATCGGCACCGTCCGGGCGGTCTCCACTAGCTCGACCAGTTCGGAGAGCAGGGCGTCCGCGCGCGCGACCGAGGTCTCAGCCATCGAGATTGCGCAGCCGTTTGAGGACGAGTGGCGGAACCAGCGCGCTCACATCGCCGCCCCAGCGGGCAATGTCTTTCACGAGGCTCGAGGCCAGGAAGCTGTACTCGGGATTCGTCGGCATGAACAGAGTGTCGATGCCGGCCAGGCCTCGGTTCATCTGCGCCATCTGCAGCTCGTAGTCGAAGTCGCTGACCGCCCGGAGCCCCTTGACGATGACCGGGACGTCGTTGGCTCGGCAGTAATCCACGACGAGCCCGTGGAATGTGTCGATACGCACATTGGGATATGTCTCCGTAGCTTCGACCAACATCTGCCGTCGCTCGTCCACGCTGAACATGTTCGATTTAGTCTGGTTGACGAAGACGGCGACGATGATCTCGTCGTAGAGCCGAGATGCTCGATCGATGATGTCCAGATGCCCGTTGGTGACGGGATCGAAGGACCCCGGGCAGACCGCCCGGCGGACCTGCGGAGGTAGCGCGCTCATTGCCGGCGACCGTACCAAAGCACGCCCTCGCCATAGCGTTTCTGTTTGATCGAGTCGATCACGGTCGGCCAGGTGGGTGGGACGCCGCGGGCGCCGCGTTCGACGACCACGACCGCGCCCGTCGGTAGGGCCGGAGCCAACTGGGCCAGAATGGAGCTCAGCGTTGATTCGTCTAGCGCGTAGGGAGGATCGAGGAAGGCGAGCCGGACCCGATCGAGGACCGGGCGTTGGCCGAGGTAGGTCGGCACGGACCGCGACACGACGGTCGCTCCCTCCAGCCCGACGGTGGCGACGTTGCGACGCAGCACGGTGAGCACAGCCGGATCGGACTCGACCAGAGTCGCCCCGCCCGCACCCCGCGAGAGCGCCTCGAGCCCGACCGCCCCGGTGCCGGCGTACAGATCCAGGACGTGGGCCCCGGTCAGCACGATGAGCCCGGTCAGCGTGTTGAACAGCGCTTCTCGAGCCCGGTCCGAGGTCGGTCGGGTCCCCCGGCCGGGAACCGCAAGCACCCGACCTCGCGCTGTCCCCCCGACGATCCGGATCATCGTCCCGGCTCACGATTTCTCGAGGTATTCGGCACGCTCGGCATCGGCCAATGCGACCACCCGAGAGGCGAGCGCGGGATGGCCCGAGAGGTCCGGATCGCTCGCGACCAGGTCCGACGCCTCGACACGGGCGTCGGCAATCAACTGTTCGTCCCGGCGCAGTGACAGGAGTCGCAGGGTCGACCGGCGACCGGATTGCGCGGTGCCGAGGACGTCGCCCTCCCGTCGCTGTTCGACGTCGAGGCGAGCCAGCTCGAATCCGTCCGTGGTCGCGGCGACCGCGTCCAGGCGCTGGCGGCTCGGGCTTTCGGCCGCCGCATCCGTCACCAGCAGGCAGGTTCCCGCGGCCGCGCCTCGGCCGACCCGGCCCCGCAGCTGATGCAACTGCGACACGCCGAAGCGGTCGGCGTCGAGCACCGTCATGACCGTCGCGTTCGGGACGTCGACGCCGACCTCGACCACGGTGGTGGCAACGAGCACATCGATCTCACCCGCGACGAACTCGGTCATCACCCGGTCGCGCTCGTCTACCGGGAGGCGGCCATGCAGCGCGGCGAGGCGCAGGCCGGCCAGTGGCCCGTCGGCGAGCATGGGCAGGATGTCGATCACTGCCACCGGCGGACGCCGGCCCGCACCGAGCTCGTCGTCGTCCGGCTCGTCGTCGAGGTCTCGGTCGGACTCGGCCCCGTCACCGCCGATGCGCGGGCACACGACGAACGCTTGCCGCCCGGCCGACACCTCCTCGCGAATCCGGGTCCAGGTTCGGGCCAGCCAGGCCGGTTTCTCACCTGCTGGCACCACGGTGGTCGCAATTGCGGCCCGGCCGGTCGGTAACTCGGTGAGGATGGACGTCTCCAGGTCCCCGAAGACCGTCATCGCGACTGTCCGCGGAATCGGCGTCGCGGTCATGACGAGCAGGTGCGGTGGACGCACGGCCTTGCCGCGCAGCGCGTCTCGCTGTTCGACGCCGAAGCGATGCTGTTCGTCGACGACGACGAGGCCGAGGTCGGCGAAGGACACGGCCTCCTGGATGAGCGCGTGGGTGCCGACCACGATTCCGGCCGCGCCGGACGCCGCGTCGAGCAGCGCCGCCTTGCGCCGCGGTGCCGGCAGGGAGGCGGTGAGCAGGCTGACCCGGGTCGCCCGGTCGGCCGCGTCGAGCTGACCGGCCCGCCCGAGCGGCCCGAGCATCGCCTCGATGGTCCGGGCGTGTTGCGCGGCGAGCACCTCGGTTGGAGCCAGCAAGGCCGCCTGACCGCCGGCGTCGACGACCTGCAGCATCCCGCGCAGGGCCACGACCGTCTTGCCCGAGCCGACCTCTCCTTGCAGCAACCGCTGCATCGGATGGTGACCGGCCAGCTCCGCGGCGAGCGTCTCCCCCACGACCTGCTGGCCGTCGGTGAGCCGGAAGGGCAGCCGAGCGTCGAACCCGTCCCGCAGGCCACCGGCGGCCAGGGGCCGCGGCGTCGCCGGGTTCGCGGCCGCCGCCAGCCGACGTTGCGCGAGCACGAGCTGCACGGTCATGGCTTCGTCCCAGGCCAGGCGGCGCCGCGCGGCGAACCATTCGTCCCGGCTTTCCGGCTGGTGCACCCCGCGCACGGCTCGGTCGAACTCGAGCAGGCCACGGCGGCGCACGACCTCGGCCGGCAGCGGGTCCGGCAGCGGGTCGAGCAGCGAGAGAACGAGATCGACGGCGCGGGCGATCTCCCACGTCCGGACGTCCTTCGTCGCCGGGTAGACCGGTATGAGGGCAGCGGCGAACTCGTCGGCCACGGCGACGTCGACCTCGCCACGCAGGATCTGGTACTCGGGGTGGGTCAGCTGCCGGCTCTGGTTGAAGACGCTCACCTTGCCGGCGAACAGCCCGCGCGTGCCCGGCGTCAAGTCCCGCTGGCGCCACGTCTGACGTCGACCGAAGAACGTGAGCTTCAGCGTTCCGCGGCCGTCGCCGACCACGACCTCGAGCCGTTCCCCCCTACCGCTGCGATTGCGAATCGCCCGCGCGCTGCGCACCTCGGCCAGCACGGTGACGTCGTCGTCGACCCGCAGCGACGCGAGATCGGTCAGCTCGCCGCGCTCGGCGATGCGTCGCGGGTAGTACGCCAGCAGATCTCCGACCGTGCGTATCGACAACGCCTGCTCGAGCACTTTGGCGGTGCGACCGCCGACCGCCTCGACCACCGGAGAGTCCAGGTCGATACAGGCCACCTACTCCACCCCGATGAGCAAGGGGAAATGCGGTTGCCCCCCGTCGAAAACGCCGACCTCGATGTGCGGAGCCACCGACGCGATATGCCGGCGCAGTTGCTCGCCGGCATCCGGTTCGGCCTCACGACCCACCAGGATGGTGATCAGCTCGCCGCCCACGGCCAGCAGCCGATCGATGATCGCGGCGGCGACAGATCCCACCGTCGAGCCGATCTCGACCACTTCGCCGTCGATCAGGCCCAAGACGTCGCCCGGCTGACACCGACCGGCCATGGTGAGTGCCTCGCGCTCGGCCACCGTGACCTCGGCCCACCGGGTGGCCGCAGCGGCCTCGGCCATGGCGATGACGTCGTCGCCGAAGCGCCGGCTGGCATCGTGCACGGCGACCGCGGACAGTCCCTGAACCGGCGACTTGGTCGGCACCACCGCCACCTCGACGCCCTGACCGCGGGCCTCGATGGCGGCGGCCTCGGCCACCCCGCTGACCTGCGACGCGTTCGGCAGCAGCACCACGTGGTCGACCGGGCAGGAAAGCATCGCCGAGAGCACATCCGCGGTTGACGGGTTGTCGGTGGGGCCGCCCTCGACGACGTAGACCCCCTCGCTCTCGAACAGGTGGGCCAGCCCTTCGCCGGGCGCCACGGCGACGACCGCCGTGCCTGCTTGCCGGCGAGGCACCGGCGGGGCCTGAGGTGCAACCGCGTCGGCGAAGCGGACCACCGTGATGCGGTAGGGCGTACCCGCGCGAACGCCGGCCTCGAGGGCCGCGCCGACGTCGTTCACGTGCACATGAACGTTCCACACACCGTCGCCGGTGCCCACGACGACGAGCGAGTCACCGAGGGAGGCCAGTTCGGACCGAAGGATCGTGGTCCGGGGCTGGTCCGCGCGCAGCAGGTACTGCACCTCGTAGTCATAGTCGGTGCTGCCGGATTCACGGGCCGCTTCGAGACCGCCCCGGGAGCGCGCTGCCCGTGCAGCCGGTGGCGCGGCGACGGCCGTCCCGGTCACCGCCTCACCGAGAGCATCGATCAGCACGACCAAGCCACGACCGCCGGCATCGACCACACCGGCCTGGGTCAATGCCGGCAACTGGTCGATCGTGCGGCGCAGGGCGGCCCAGGCCGCCTCCTGGACTCGCTGCACCATGCTGCCCATCGCGCCCGCACCGGCGGCGTCGGCCTCATGAGCCGCCTCGGCCGCCGCGCGGGCCACCGAGAGAATCGTCCCTTCCAACGGGTTGGCCACCGAAGCGTAGGCCTGATCGGCGGCCGACCGGAGCGCGATCGCGAGCAGCGCACCGTCGCAGGCGTCCGACCCGTCGATCCCGTCCGCCAACCCGCACAGGATCTGCGAGACGATCACGCCGGAGTTACCGCGGGCCCCGAGCACCGCGCCGCGCGCCCAGGCCCGCACCGCGGCCCACGCGGTGGACGCCGGATCGTCGGCCAGGGCGTCCGCGGCGGCGCGCAAGGTCTGGGCCAGGTTGGTGCCGGTGTCGCCATCGGGCACCGGGAACACGTTCAGCTCGTCGATCTCGGCCCGATTGATCTCCATAGCGTCGGCGGCGAGGATGCTCCACCGGCGAACTGCCGGTGCGTCCAGGGCGTCGAGCACCTCACACCTCCCCGCGCGTCCGACCGGCGGAGCCCCCGGCGCTGGCCATCGGCTCGCCGTACGATACTGGGCCGGCGGGAGGCCGTTTGGTCTGCTCGTAGCCGGCCGAGTAAACTCAGTGTTGCCCGGCCGGCGGCCGGGCGCTCGTACGTCACACGCGATATGCGCGCATGTCACAAGGAGGCCACGTGGCCAGCGTCTGCGATCTCTGCGGCAAAGGGCCTGGCTTCGGCATGTCCGTGTCGCACTCCCACCGGCGCACGCACCGTCGCTGGAACCCGAACGTGCAGCGCGTGCGGGCGCTCGTCGCGCCGGGAAATCGGCGGCGCATCACCGTCTGCACCTCCTGCCTGAAGGCGGGCAAGGTCACCCGGGCGTAGCCGCCCACTAGCGAAAGTGCTCGTGCCCACCGCTGGGCCAGCGATGCCCGTCGACCCGCACGCCCTCGCCCTCGGCGACCGCCCCGATCACGGTCCACCCATCGGGCAGCGGCGCGCCGGCCGGGAACGTCGCCACGAGCGCGAGATCGTCACCACCGGTGAAAACCCACGACAACGGGTCGACATTGAGCGCGGCGCCGACCTCGCGCAGCTTGAGCGGCACCGGCACTGCTCCGGCGTGCACGTCGATGCGGACGCCGCTCGCGTCCGCGATGTGCCCGAGGTCGGCCACCAGACCGTCGCTGACGTCCGTCATGGCCGACGCCCCGCAGTCGGCCGCCGCCGGGCCCTGCGCGTACGGCGGCTCGGGGCGACGGTGGGCGTTCACCAGCTGCACCGGCGAACGGAACCCGCGGGAGAGAATCGCGTGACCGGCGGCCGCATGACCAAGCCGGCCGATGAAGGCGACCACGTCCCCCCGACGCGCGCCGTCGAGGAGCACCGGGTCGCGGCCCTCCAGATCGCCGAGCGCGGTGACGCCCAGGATGATCAGATCAGCGGCCACCACGTCACCCCCGACGACGGCCGCACCCACCTGGCCACACTCCTCACGAAGTCCCGCGATCAGATCGTCGACCCAGGCGAGGTTGAGATCGGGCGGCGTCCCGAAGCCGACGAGCAGCGCAGTTGGCCGCGCGCCCATGGCCGCGATGTCGGAGAAGTTCGCCGCCGCCGCCTTGCGACCGACATCGGTGGCGCTGGACCAGTCCCGGCGGAAGTGCCGGTTCTCGATCAGTAGATCCGTCGTCGCGACTACCCGGCCGTCGGCGGCACGGATCACCGCAGCGTCGTCGCCGGGGCCGATCAGTGTCGTCTCGGCAGCGGTCAGCCCGGCGGTGACCCGGGCAATGAGGCCGAACTCGCCGACGTCGGAAACGGTGATCTCGCGTCCTCACTCGTGGCGGATATCCTGCGCCGAAGTGTGTACCACCGGCTGCGCTACGTTCTACCCGGTGACGCCATGACGATGACGGAAGGACGCGCCGGACGATGACGAGTGGCGAATCGGTAAACGCCTACATCCTGATCCAGACCGAGGTGGGCAAGGCCGCTGCGGTCGCGGCCCAGATTGCGAACATCGCCGGAGTCACGACCGCCGAGGACGTCACCGGGCCGTACGACGTCATCGTGCGGGCCGAGGCAGCAACCGTCGACGAGCTGGGCAAGCTCGTCGTCGCCCGGATCCAGGCGGTCGACGGAATCACCCGGACGCTCACCTGTCCGGTCGTGCATCTGTAGCTGGTACGCCATCGACTCGCGCACTCGTCGCAACGCCCTCATCGCGACCGCGGTCGCAGTTCCGGTAGCCGTCGTCCTCGCCTTTGCGCTGGGGGGAAAGCCGCAGTCCGCGACGCCCAGTTCCGCCTCGGCAAACGGCTCGACCGCACTGCCGCCGATCACCACGGCGCCTGCGCCGCCGCCCGCGAACAGCACGGTCGAGGCGACCTGCGCCCAGGTCATCTCGGGACTGCCGCTGCAGCTCGGCCCACTCTCGCCGCGGATCATCCAGACCGAGCGCGCCGTCGCGTGGGGTGACCCGCCGATCATCCTGCGCTGCGGCGTCGATCGGCCGGCCGATCTGACGCCGGGGAGCTCCACGCCGGCCATTCTCGTGGGGGACGTCTACTGGTTCCGGACCAGCCGGGGCGACTCGGATGTATTCACCTCGATCGACCGAGCCGTGTACGTCGAGGTTTCGGTGCCCCGCAAGCAGTCGTACATGCCGCTGCCCACGCTCGGCGCGGCCATCGCGGCCAAGCTGCCTCCGATCTGCGCAGTGCCCGAGGAGGGCAAACCGCAGCCCGCCGACAACCAGCTATGCACCCACCGGCCCTCCTAGCCCCGTGACGCGGCTCACGCACGGGCGCGAAACCTGAAAGATCGCCTAGGCCGACATCTGGCTGTCACGAAGACCCCGGATCCTGGATGTCATGGACGTCAACACATCCATAACCGAACCGACCACTATTACCGCGGAGATCCAGGAGTTCTACGCAGCGCAGATCGACCGCCTCATCGGCCTCGGCCGCGAGGACCTGGTGGCCGAGCTAGCCGCCGACTACGACCGGCTGCTCGCCGAGCACGCCCACCGGTCCAATCCAACCGACGGGACCGGCGCCGCCGATCCTCACGCCACTCCGTCCCTCGCGCCGGAACGCGAGGCGTACTACACCACCCGAGTCAACGAGCTCATCGCCGAGGGCCGCGAGGATCTGATCGACGTCCTCGTTGCCGACTATCAACGCGAGTTGCGCGCCGCCTGACCGGGCCGCGTTCGAGCTAGCGAGGGGCGCCACGGCCACGGTCCGGGGCGCCCCTCCCCCAAAGAATCTCGGGGCGCTACTGGCCGCCCCGTCGGCGCAGCGCCGTGGCGATCAAGCGATCCACCAGCTGCGAGTAGTCCACACCGGTTGCCGCCCACATGCGCGGGAACATCGAGATCGGGGTGAACCCGGGCATGGTGTTCACCTCGTTCACCACGACATGACCATCCGTACCCACGAAGAAGTCGACTCGAGCCAGCCCGACGCAGTCGAGCGCGACGAACGCCCGACAGGCCAGCTCGCGGACGCGCTCGGTGACGTCGGCGGGCAAGTTCGCGGGAACGTCGAACTCACAGGCGTCGTCGAGGTATTTCGCCTCGAAGTCGTACCAGTCGTGATCGCCGACCAACCGGATCTCCGCGGGCACGCTCGCGGCGGGCCGGCCGTCATCGCTCTCCAGCACGCCACATTCCACTTCGCGGCCGAGTACCGCGGCCTCGATCAGCACCTTGTCGTCATGCCGCAACGCCTCGGCGACCGCGGCCGGAAGATCGGCGGCCTGCCGCACCTTCGTGATACCGACGCTGGACCCGGACCGGGCCGGCTTGACGAAGACGGGCAGGCCCAACGGCGCCAGGTCGATCGTCGATACGGCCTCGCCGCGTCGCAGCACGGCGTAGTCGCCGACCGGCAGGCCCTCGGCGCGGAGCAGCTTCTTGGCGAACTCCTTGTCCATGGCCACGGCACTGGCCAAGACGCCGGGTCCCACGTAGGGCACGCCGGCCATCTCTAGCAGCCCCTGGATCGTGCCGTCCTCCCCGAATCGCCCGTGCAAGACCGGGAAAACCACGTCGACCGAGTCGAGGGCCCGCACGCCGGCACCGGGCTCGAGGATCACCAGGCGAGCCGCGGTCGGATCAGCGGGCAGGACGACGGCACTGCCGGTCTCGACCTCGGGCAGGCTGCGCCCGGTCACCTGCAACTTCTCCGGGTCGACCTCAGTGAGCACCCAGGCACCGTCGCGGGTGATACCGATCGAGACGACGTCGTACTTCTCCGGGTCGAGCGCGGACATCACGCTGCCCGCGGACACCACGGAAACTCCGTGCTCGTTGCTGCGGCCGCCGTAGACGACGGCGACGCGGATCCGACGACCAGTCACGCCAAGGCATCATGCCAGCGCGGCCAATGCCTCGCGAATGCCCCGGATTGGTGACCGGACGCCGGCGGACTACTCACGCCCGACGGCCCGCAGCATCAGCTGGCTGACCATGTCGGTGGGGCTCGTCCCCCGGAAGCACACTGCCTCTACCGCTCGGGTGATCGGGACGTCCATCCCGCTGCGGTCGGCGAGTTCCAGGACCGATCGGCACGACTTGACCCCCTCGGCGACCTGCCCGTGGGTCGCCTGCTGCGCCTGTTCCAGCGTCTCGCCCCGACCCAGTCGCTCACCGAACGTACGGTTGCGCGACAGCGGCGACGAACAGGTCGCCACCAGATCGCCGAGCCCCGCCAGCCCGGCGAATGTGATCGGGTCCGCGCCGAGCACGGCGCCGAGCCGAGCCGTCTCGGCCAGTCCACGCGTGATCAACGACGCGACGGTGTTGTCGCCGAAACCCATCCCCTGGGCCATGCCACAGGCCAGCGCGATGACGTTCTTGACCGCACCGCCGAGCTCGCAGCCGACCACGTCGGTGTTGGTATAGGGGCGGAAGTATGGCGTGAACGACGCATGCTGGACTTCGGTGGCTCGCTCCAGGTCGAGGCAGGCGACGACCGTCGCAGTGGGCTGCTCCTGTGCGACCTCGCGGGCGAGATTCGGCCCGGAGACGACCGCGATGCGATCGGCGGGAGCGCCGGCTACCTCGGAGATCACCTCGCTCATCCGCTTCGCGCTCCCGAGCTCGACACCCTTCATCAGGCTGACCAGGGTGGCATCGGGCGAAAGCAGCGGCACCCAGTCCTTGAGGTTCGCGCGCAGCGTCTGCGAGGGGATCGCGAGCGCGACGATCTCCGCGCCGGCGAGCGCCTCGGCCGCGTCGGGCGTGGCCAAGAGCCGTTCCGGCAGGGGCAAACCCTCCAGATAGTCAGGATTCTCGTGCGTCGCGTTGATGCTCGCGGCCAGTTCCGGGCGTCGGGCCCACAATGTGACGTCGCTGCCGGCATCCGTCAACACCTTGGCGAAGACCGTGCCCCACGATCCCGCACCGAGAACTGTGGCCCGAGTCATGCGGACCGCCCGCTCCTCGGCCGGAACAACGGCCCAACCGGAGGCGTCTCGCCCCGCAACTCGCCGACGAGCTCGCAGATGGCGCGCATCATGACGTCTGTCATCTCGCGCAAGGTGTCCGCGCTCGGATCGGCGCCCCGGAACCGGCCGAGATCGACCGCTGGTCCCGCGACGACCGTCACCTTCTTGCGCGGCAGCGGCCGGTATCGCTTGCCGTACACGTCGACCGCGAACTGCGCGCCCCATTGCGCGGCCGGGATGACGGGCACGTCCGGCGCGAGGAGGGCGAGCCGGGCGGCACCCGTCTTGCCGACCATCGGCCACCAGTTCGGATCACGCGTGACGGTGCCCTCGGGATACACGATGACGATCTCACCGCGATGGAGGGCCGCCACGGCTCCTTCCAGGGACTGGCCGGCGTGGGCGGTGCCACGATCGACCGGGATCTGCCCGGTACCGCGCATTGCCGCGCCGACTACGGGAATGTCGAACAGGCTGCGCTTGGCCAGAAATCGTGGTGCCCGGCCCGCGTCATAGACGTATCGGGAAACCACGAGCGGGTCGGCGTAGCTGACGTGGTTGATCGCCAGGATGGCCGGCCCCACTACGGGCACGTGCTCGACGCCACGCCACCGCAACTTGAACAGCGCGCTCATCGGTCCGTAGAGCACGAGCACGATGAACCGCAGCCAGGGCGGGGACTTCTCAGCCGAGATCCTGCGGCGCTTGGCTTGCCTCGGCACTCACATCTCCTCAAGTGTCCCGCGAGGGAAGTTAGTTAGTCGGTTGTCGTGCAGTCTGCCGCACGCCGCCTCGGAGGCGTAGCGCGTCCGTAGACTTCCGTCGTGGCTGTCCAGGAGCGTGGGACCGGCGGCCCGTGACCGGACAGCCGCCGGACCGACCGGCCGATCAGGCGCTGCTGGCCGCCTACGCGCGGCAGGCTGAGAGCGCCGTCGCCTGGGACGAGATGGTCGCGGCGTCGGCCCAGCCGCGCCCGGCCTGGCGGGACCTCGCCACCGTCCTCGACGGGTTGGGGCCGGGCGGTCTGGTCGAGCGCCGCCGGACGGTCGAGCGACTGCTGGCCGACGACGGAGTCAGCTACCGGCCCCTTGCCTCTCCCGTCGAGCAGCCGTGGGGTCTCGACCCGATTCCGCTTCTCCTCGATGCGACGCAGTGGGCGACGCTCGAACGCGGGCTGGTCCAGCGGGCCGAACTGCTCGACCTGATCCTGACCGACCTGTACGGGCCACGAACCTTGCTCCAGCGCGGGCTGCTCCCGCCCGAGGTGGTGTACGGCCACGCCGGTTTCCTTCGCGAGGTCGACCAGATCCGGCTATCCGGTCCACGGCAGCTGTTCTTGTCGGCGTGCGACCTGGTGCGGGACGGCGCCGGCCGGTGGATTGTGCTGTCCGATCGCACCCAGGCGCCGTCCGGCGCCGGCTATGCCATGGAGAACCGCCGCGTCGTGTCGCGGACCATGGCCGAACTGCACCGTGAGGCCGCGATCCGCCGCATCGGCCCGTTCTTCCACGCCATGCGGCTGTCGCTGCAGCAGGCCGCGCCCAACGCCTACGAGGTGCCCCGCGTCGTGCTGCTCACGCCCGGCGCGCAGAGCGAGACGGCGTTCGACCAGGCTTATCTGTCCTCGTTGCTGGGATTTCCCCTCGTCGAAGGCGCGGACCTGACGGTCCGGGCCGGGCGAGTATGGCAGCGCTCCATCGGTCGGCTCGAGCCCGTCGACGTCATCCTGCGCCGCGTCGACAGCTGGTCTTGCGATCCGCTGGAGCTGCGACCGGACTCCACCCTGGGCGTCCCCGGCCTGGTCGAGGCCTGCCGGCTCGGATCGGTGTCGGTGGTGAACCCGCTCAGCAGCGGCGTCCTGGAGAACCCGGCGTTGTTCCCGTTCCTGCCGGCAGTAGCCCGCGCTCTGCTCGACGCCCCGCTCGGACTCGAGTGCGTGCCCACCTGGTGGTGTGGTGAGGACATCTCCCGGCGTCACGTGCTCGCCCGGTTGGATCGGCTCGTCGTCAAGCCGGTGTCTCGGCCGCTTGCCGGAGGTAGCCGATTCGGGTGGGAGCTTTCGAGCGCGGCGCGTGACGATCTCGTTCGCCGCATCGAGGCCGAGCCGTACGCGTGGGTCGGCCAGGAGCCGCTCACCCCGAGCACCGTCCCGACGGTCGTCTCGACTGGGTTGGAAGCGCGGCCGGCCGTCCTGCGCACCTTCGCAGTCGCGGAGGAAGCCTCGTACCGGATCATGGCCGGTGGGCTCGTCCGAGCCGCGCCGAGATCCGACGTGCTGCTCGTCTCCAATCAGGACGGCGCCGTCAGCAAGGATGTGTGGATCCTCGGCGAGGCTGTCCGGCCGGCCGAACCGGCTCGTCCAGTACTGGCCGCGGCTCGGCCTCCAGACCTGGCGCGCGCGGTGATCTCGCCGCGGGTGGCCGAGGACCTGTTCTGGCTCGGGCGCTACGCCGAGCGGGCGGAGGCCATCGTCCGTCTGTTGCGCGTGACCGAGGACAGATGGCGAGACGAACACCCGGACGTCGATTCGGCATTGGCCCGTTGCTTGGTGGTGTTGCTCGAGGCGGCCACCACGATCAGCACCACGTGGCCGGGCTTCGTCGGCGACGGGTCGGGCCCACGACTGTCGGCTCCTCGCGCCGAGCTGCTGGCGTTGGTCCGTGACGAGCAGCGGCCGGGGACGGTCGCCCATGACGTGCGCCGGCTGCGCGCGCTGGCGAGCGGCGTGCGCGACCAACTCTCCTCCGACACCTGGATCGCCCTGAACGGCCTGGACCGCGGGCTGCGCCTGGCCGGCGCGGGAGCGGCCCACGAGGCGGACCGGCGCGGCCTCGACGACCTTCCCGGCGCGCTCGCGGCCCTACTGGAGGCACTGCTGGCCTTCGCCGGCCTCGCGGCCGAGAGCATGGTGCGGGACGCGGGGTGGCACGCGATGGACGCGGGGCGCCGGCTCGAGCGCGCGATCCAGGTCGTCGAGCTGCTTCGAACCACGCTCGTCGTGGTGCAACCACCGGAGGTCGACGCCCTCGTCGCCGAATCAGTCCTCATCGCCGCGGAAAGCATCATCACCCACCGACGGCGCAACCCGGCCGGAGCCGGCCTGGACTCCGTACTGCGTCTGCTGCTGGCCGACCGCGGAAACCCACGCTCGTTCGCCTACCAGCTCGACCGGCTGGTGGACGACGTGGCCCACCTTCCCGTGGCGACCGGAGCGGACACAGCTGCCACGGCGCTGGCCGGGCACCTGGACGAGCTCGTGGCGGGCCTATCCGGATTCGACGACGTCACCTTCAGCTCTCCCGCCGGCGGCCGACGAGAGCGGCTGTCCGAGCTGCTCCACGATGCGGCGGCGGCCCTGCGCGAGGTGGGCCGGCTGATCGAAGCGGCGCATTTCCTCCAGCCCGCCCCGTTGCACACCCTTGGTCCCCTCGGTGAGCGGCATTCGGCATGACCCCGCCTCGGACCTACCGGATCCAGCACCGCACCGACTATGACTACGACGAGCCAGTGACGATGAGCTATGGCCGCGCACCTGTCGCCGCGCACCGGCGAGGGGCAACGGCTCGTCGAGGCCACACTCATGGTCGAGCCACGCCCGGCGGAGCGCCGCGATCACGTCGACTTCTTCGGGAATCTGTCGAGTTACTTCTCGGTCGAGACGGAGCACCGCCATCTCGCCGTCGTCGCCACATCGACCGTGCAGGTACAGCGGACGGCTCCCTCGGACGCCATCCTCGAGTCCACCAGCTGGGAGCAGGTCCGCGAGGGATCGTTGGCTTCCGAGGCGACGCGCGCCTTCCGGCTACCGTCGCCTCGTATCCAGCCGTCGGTCGCCGTGCTCGACTACGCCAGCTCGTCGTTCACATCGGGGCGACCGATCGGTGGGGTCTTGCGAGACCTCTGCTCGCGTATCCACCGCGACTTCGAGTACCGATCCGGTTCGACCACGGTGGCCACGACCGTGCCGGAGCTGCTTCGGCGACGGGCCGGCGTGTGCCAGGACTTCAGTCACTTGATGGTGAGCTGCGTGCGGTCCGTCGGGCTTTCGGCCCGGTATGTCAGCGGTTACCTGGAGACCTGTCCGCCATCGGGGCAGCGGAAGCTGCTCGGCGCCGACGCGTCGCATGCCTGGGCCTCGGTATTCGTGCCGGGTTGCGGTTGGGTGGACGTCGACCCGACGAATGACCAGTTCGTCGATGACCGCTACGTCGTACTGGCTCACGGCCGTGACTACGATGACGTACCACCACTCAAGGGCGTGATCCTGAGCGACGCCAGCCGCTCCACGATGCGGGTTCGGGTGGACGTCAGCTGCGTCTGAGCGAGCAAGCATCGCCGCGACAGGCATCGTCGAGATGTCAACGGGAGGCCACGGTGCAGTGGACGGTGATCATTCCGGTCAAGGTGCTGCCGCACGCCAAGAGCCGGCTGGCCGCCGCCTCAGTGGACGACGCCGCCCATGCCCGGCTTGTGACGGCAATGCGCCGTGACACGGCCGACGCCGCTCGCCACGCTGCGCCGGTGGCCCGAGTGCTCGTCGTCGCGGACCGCGGCGGCGAACCGACGGCCGATCTGGTGCAGTCGGCGCCCGGGCTCAATCAGGCGGTGTCCGAAGCGGCACGGTTTGCCACGCAGCGTTGGCCGGCGGACGGCATCGCGGCGCTGGTGGGAGATCTTCCCGCGCTACGTTCGCAGGAACTCGCGGCGGCGTTGGGCGATGCGGCCGATCATCCGAGCGTGTTCGTGGCTGACGCAGCGGGAACCGGCACGACATTGCTGACCGCCCGGCCGGGAGTCGCCCTCCGTCCGGCATTCGGGCCGGACTCCGCCGCGCTGCATGCGCGTCACGCGGTCGCAATCTCCGGAGGGCCGGGCCTGCGGGCCGATGTCGACACTGCGGAAGATCTCTTCCGAGCCGGCCTCCTCGGGCTTGGGCTATCAACCCGATCCGTCACGGGGGACTCACACGAGCGGTGCATGATGACGCCATGACTGGTTCGCTGCCCGTGTCCTCCCTGGCCTCGTCGGCGATCGACCCGTCCGACTCCGTGCCTGGTGGCGACCTGGAACCGGAACGCATCGTCCAAGCCGTCCTCGATTTACCCCCGGACCGGTTCAGCAACCGTGAGCTGTCGTGGCTCGCCTTCAACGCCCGCGTGCTCGCGCTGGCCGAGGACCGCCGCCAGCCGCTGCTGGAGCGGGTGAAGTTCCTCGCGATCTTCGCGAGCAACCTCGACGAGTTCTACATGGTGCGCGTCGCCGGTCTGAAGCGCCGCGACGAGCATGGGCCTGCAGATGACGCTCGGCGGACGGTCTGTCGCCCGCGGGAGCAGCTGCGCCGCATCGGCCGAGCGCATCCGGCGAGCTCGCCGACCGGCACGCCCGCTGCTTCCTCGACGACGTCGCGCCCGCGCTCGCCGACGAAGGCATCCGCATCGTCCGCTGGGCCGACCTCGACGACGAGGAACGCGGCGGCTGGTCGACTACTTCCGCGTCCAAGGTCTTCCCGGTGCTGACGCCGCTCGCGGTCGATCCGGCGCACCCGTTCCCCTACATCTCCGGGCTCTCGCTGAACCTCGCGGTGCTGGTCCGCGACCCGACGCCGGCGATCCGAGCGATTCGCCCGGGTCAAGGTGCCCAACAACGTCCCGCGCTTCGTGGTCGTCTCGCAGTCGACGCAGGAGGCGGAGTTCCTGCCGCTGGAGGACCTGATCGCCGCGCACCTCGGCGATGCTGTTCCCCGGCATGGACGGTCGTCGAGCACCACGTCGTTCCGGGTCACCCGCAACGCCGACCTCGAGGTCGAGGAGGACCGCGACGAGGACCTGCTGCAGGCGCTGGAGCGGGAGCTCGCCCGGCGCCGGTTCGGCCCGCCGGTGCGACTCGAGGTCGCGGACGACATCGACGACGAGCAGTGCTCGAGCTGCTGCTGCAGCGAGATCGACGTCCAGCCGGACGACGTCGTCGCGGTGCCCGGGCTGCTCGACCTGTCGTCGCTGTGGCAGGTCTACGACGTCGACCGGCCCGGCGCTGAAGGACCGCGCCGTTCGTGCCGGCGACCCACCCGCGCGTTCGCCGAGGGCGAGACGCCCAAGTCGGTGTTCGCGACGCTGCGCGACGGCGACGTACTGGTGCACCACCCGTACGAGTCGTTCGCCACGAGCGTGCAGCGGTTCATCGAGCAGGCCGCCGCCGACCCGCAACGTGCTGGCGATCAAGCAGACGCTCTACCGGACGTCCGGCGATTCGCCGATCGTCGACGCGCTGATCGACGCGGCCGAGGCCGGCAAGCAGGTCGTGGCGCTGGTCGAGATCAAGGCCCGCTTCGACGAGCAGGCCAACATCAAGTGGGCCCGAGCGCTGGAGCGGGCGGGCTGCCACGTCGTCTACGGCGTCGTCGGACTCAAGACGCACTGCAAGACCGCGCTGGTGGTGCGGCAGGAAGGCGGCACCGATTCGCCGCTACTGCCCACATCGGCACCGGCAACTACAACCCCAAGACGGCGCGCCTGTACGAGGATCTCGGTCTGTTCACCGCCGACCGAGGCGATCGGCGCCGACCTCACCGACCTGTTCAACGTCGCTGACCGGCTACTCGCGGCAGACGGACTACCGATCGCTGCTGGTCGCGCCGCACGGCATCCGCTCGGGATTGATCGAGCGGATCGAGCGAGAGATCGCTGCACGCCCAGAACGGCAAGGATGCCCGGATCCAGATCAAGACGAATCACCTGGTCGACGAGCAGATGATCGACGCGCTGTACCGCGCCTCGCAGGCCGGAGTCCGGGTCGAGCTGTTGGTGCGCACGTTCTGCACGATCCGGGCCGGCGTCCCTGGGCTCTCGGAGAACATCACGCGTGCGCTCGATCCTCGGTCGGTTCCTCGAGCACTCCCGGATCTTCTACTTCGCGAACGACGGCGATCCGGAGTACTGGATCGGCTCGGCCGACCTCATGCACCGCAATCTCGATCGGCGCGTCGAGGTCCTGTGCCGCGTGAAGGACCGAGCCGCTACCGAACATCTCCGACTGTGCCTCGACGCCGCGTTCTCCCCAGACACCGTCGCCTGGGAACTGCAGCCGGACGATCGATGGGTCGCGCCTCGGCGGAGCCAAACAGGTCGACTACCAGGAGTTCCTGATGCGGCGGCTCGGTGGACGGGCTGAGTACGACCCGGCTACGGCGTCGCCGCAGCTGGCGGCGTCGTCTGGCGCGACGCCGGCCGGGCCCAGGTCGAGGTGGCGATCGCCTACCGCAATCGATACGACGACTGGACGCTGCCCAAGGGCAAGCTGAAGCCGGGCGAGACGGAGCTACTGGCCGCGGTTCGCGAGGTCGGAGAGGAAACCGGTTCGCGGGTCGCGGTGCAACGACGGCTGGGTCGGGGCGGATACCGCGTCGGGCGCCAGTCGAAGTCAGTCGCGTTCTGGGTGATGCAACACCGCGGCGGCCATTTCGAGGGCGGCCAGGAGATCGACCGGATGCGCTGGTTGGACCCGGCCCGAGCCCGCGACCTGCTCAGCTATCCGCTCGACCGCGAGATGCTCGACCGTTTCGCCGCGACCCCCGTGCCGGATTCCGTCGTCGCCGTCGTTCGTCACGCCAAGGCGGGCAAACGCGCGGACTGGCCCGGCGACGACGACCGGCGCCCCCTGGACAACGAAGGTCACCGACAGGCTCGCCGGCTGGCCCGCCTGTTGCCGTGCTTCGTGCCCGAGCAGATCATCTCGGCCGACCGGGTTCGCTGCGTGCAGACCGTGGAGCCGACCGCCGAACTCCTCGGCCTGCCGATCGAGATCCGTCCGGTCTTCGCCGACGAGGCGTATCAGGCCGATCCGGTCCGGGCCCTCGACGAGCTCGGGGAGCTGGCCAAGTCCGAGCCGTCGACGGTGCTGTGTAGCCAAGGGGAAGCGATTCCCGCGTTGCTCGAACTGGTGGCGCCTCGGGACGCCGCGGACTCCTTTGCCACGAAGAAGGCCGCGATGTGGGTCGTCTCGTTCGCGGACGGCATCTCGGTCGCGGCCGACTACTACGAGGACGCCGTGCGCTGATCGGAGAACGCCACCGGCCGCGAGCCCCGTGGTGCAGCGGGCGCTCGCGGCCGGCGGTGGGTCAGCGGGTCTTCTTGGCCGGAGCTCGCTTCGCGGCAGCGGTCTTGGCCGGTGCTTTCCGGGCCGGGGCCTTGCGGGCCGGAGCTTTGCTGGCCGGAGCCTTGGTGGCCGCCTTCACGGCCGGTGCCCTCTTGGCCGGAGCCTTGCTGGCGACTCTCGCAGTCGACTTCCGGGCCGCCGGCGCGGCCTTCTTGGCCGCAGCCGACTTGGTCACCTTCTTGGCCCCGCTCGTGATCGCTTTGAACTCGGCACCCGGCCGGAACGCCGGCACCGACGTCTTCTTCACGCGCACCGACGCCCCGGTCGCGGGGTTGCGGGCCACCCGCGCGGCCCGATCGCGCTTCTCGAAGATGCCGAAGCCGGTCAGGACGACCTTCTCTCCCTTCGAAACGTGCCCGTAGATCGAGTCGAGCACGGTATCCAGGATCATCCCGGCCTGCTTCTTGTCCGTCTGCAGCCGACCCGCCAGCTCTTCGATGAACTCTGCCTTATTCGGCACGTGTCCTCCCTGGACCGTCATAAGTCGGCCGCGGTGGCCGATTGTCACGACACGGTAGGGGTTTTCGCGCCCAACGCCAAACCAATCCGCTTGTGTCGTAGCACTTTTCTCGTTCGCCGGACGGACGCGGAGGCGACTCAGTGCTCACTGACGACGGCCTAGTCGGACCTAGCAGTCGAGAATGTGCTGCAGCACAAGGGAATACTGCACCACTGCGCTCCGTCCGGGGGTCAGGAAACCGCGGGTAGCCACGATTGGCGAGTTTTCTCGTAGGCGGCGATGTCATCGACGTGCCGGAGCGACACGTCGATGTCGTCGAGGCCCTCGAGCAGACGCCAGCGGACGTAGTCGTCGATGTCGAACGGGTAGCTCTGATCACCCCAGCTCACCGTCTGCTCGACCAGATCTACCGTGACCTCGATGGAAGGATCGGCTTCCACTGCGTCGCTGAGCCGGCCCACCGTCGAATTGGGCAAGACCACGGTGAGCAGACCGGTCTTCAACGAGTTACCCCGGAAGATGTCGCCGAACCGCGACGAGATCACGACCTTGAATCCGTAGTCCATCAGCGCCCAGACCGCGTGCTCGCGAGAGGACCCGATGCCGAAGTCTGGACCAGCCACGAGGATGGTCGCGCCGCCGTACCGGTCCTGGTTCAGCACGAAGTCCGGTTCGTTCGCGCGCCAAGCCTGGAATAGCCCGTCCTCGTAGCCGGAGCGGGTGACCCGTTTCAGGTACACCGCCGGGATGATCTGGTCGGTATCGACATTGCTGCGGCGCAGCGGCACCGCGCGGCCGGTGTGCCGGGTGAACTTCTCCATGAGATCCCCTTAGTACAGATCGGCGGGGCTAGTCAGATGGCCGGTCACTGCGGTCGCCGCCGCGACCAGCGGTGACACCAGGTGAGTGCGGCCGCCGCGCCCTTGCCGGCCCTCGAAATTCCGATTGGACGTCGATGCGCTGCGCTCACCTGGAGCCAGCTGATCTGGGTTCATCCCGAGACACATGGAGCACCCCGCCGAGCGCCACTCGGCTCCGGCCGCCCGGAAGATCGCGTCGAGGCCTTCGGCCTCGGCCTGCCGGCGTACCTGCATCGATCCAGGCACGACGAGCATGCGGACGCCCTCGGCAACCTGGTGACCCTTGATGACCCCGGCAACCGAGCGCAGATCCTCGATGCGGCCGTTCGTGCAGGACCCGACGAAGACGGTGTCGACCGCAATCTCGCGTAGCGGCGTGCCCGCCTTCAGGTTCATGTAGGCGAGTGCCTTCTCCGCGGCCAGCCGATCGGCTTCGTCCTCGAACTGCGCGGGATCCGGCACGCGCTCACTGAGCGGCGCGCCCTGTCCCGGGTTGGTGCCCCACGTGACGTAGGGCGTCAGCGTGGTCGCATCGAGGGTCACCTCGGCGTCGAAGATCGCGTCGCGGTCCGTGCGAAGGCTGGTCCAGTACTCGACCGCGGCGTCCCAGTCCGACCCGGTCGGAGCGTGCGCACGTCCTTGGAGGTAGTCGAAGGTCGTCTGGTCCGGTGCGACGATGCCGGCGCGCGCTCCCCATTCGATGCTCATGTTGCAGACCGTCATCCGGCCTTCCATGCTCATCTGCTCGAACGTGCTACCCCGGTACTCGACCATGTAACCCTGGCCACCACCGGTTCCGGTCTTCGCGATCACCGCGAGGATGACGTCCTTCGGCGTCACGCCGGCCGGCAGCGCTCCGTCGACGGTCACGGCCATCGTCATCGGTCGCGGCATGGGCAGCGTCTGGGTAGCGAGCACGTGCTCGACCTGGCTGGTACCGATGCCGAACGCCAGCGCGCCGAACGCGCCGTGCGTCGAGGTGTGGGAGTCGCCGCATACGATCGTCATGCCGGGTTGGGTGATGCCCAGCTGCGGTCCGATCACGTGGACGATCCCCTGATTAGCGTCGCCCATCGCGTACAGCCGGATGCCGAACTCCGCGCAGTTGCGGCGCATCGTCTCGATCTGCGTCCGGCTGACCGGATCGGCAATGGGCTGGTCGATGTCGATCGTGGGCACGTTGTGATCCTCGGTGCCCAGGGTCAGGTCCGGCCGGCGGACCGGGCGACCGGCGAGCCGTAGCCCGTCGAACGCCTGCGGGCTCGTGACCTCGTGCACGAGGTGCATGTCGATGTACAACAGGTCCGGTTCGCCGACCGCACTGCGCACCACATGGCTGTCCCACAGCTTCTCGGCCAGGGTCTTGCCCACTGGCATCCGCCGCCCTTCTATCACTTGGCTTCTCACATAGTGAGACGCTAGTATCGCTTTGTGAGACATAGTAGCGGCATCGGCGTCCTCGACAAGTCGGTGGCCATTCTCGACGCCGTTGCCGCCCGCCCGTGCGCGCTCAGCGACCTGGTCGAGCAGACCGGACTGCCTCGGGCCACCGCTCATCGCCTGGCGGTGGCCCTCGAGACCCACGGGCTACTCGACCGCGACGATGACGGGCGATTCGGCCTCGGTCCGCGGGTGGCCGAACTCGCCGCAGTGCGACCGGATCCGTTCATCGTCGCAGCGGCTCCGGTCCTCGCCTGGGTGCGCGACGAGAGCGGAGAAAGCGCCCAGCTGTATCGCCGCGACGGCGCCGAGCGGGTGTGCATCGCGTCGGCAGAACGCACGCACGGGTTGCGCACGACGGTGCCAATCGGCAGCCGGCTGCCCCTGACCGCCGGCTCGGGTGCCCAGGTCCTGTGTGCGTGGCTGGCCGAGGAGCCGGTCCGCTCGTCGGTGCTCGCGCAGGCGAGATTCACCGAACGCAGCTTGGTCGATGTGCGGCGCCGTGGCTGGGCCCAGTCGGTCGGCCAGCGGGAAGCCGGCGTCGCTTCGGTCTCCGCCCCCGTCCGAGACGGCAGTGGCGACGTCGTAGCCGCGCTGTCAATCTCGGGACCGGTCGAGCGGCTCGGACGGTCACCGGGGCCGCGCTACGCACCGATCCTCGTCGACGGCGCGCACCGGATCTCCGCCGCCATCGAGGCGTAGGCGAGTTCCCCGCGATCAGGCCGCTGGCATGATCGCGGCATGCCGACTCTGCCCTTGTCGCCGGACGAGCTGTTGACGACCACCCGCACGGTACGGCGCCGCCTCGATCTCGAACGTCCAGTACCGATGAGCCTGATCCGCGAATGCCTCGAGATTGCCCTGCAGGCGCCATCGGGGTCCAACCGGCAGGGCTGGCACTGGGTGGTTGTCGACGATGTCGAGATCCGCCAGCGCATCGGCCACATCTACCGCGAGGTCACGGAGGAATACCTCGCCTCCAGCTTTTCGGCCGCCCGACTGTTCAGCGACGATCCGCAGCGGGCCCAGGTGCAACGCCGCATCGGAGACAGCGTGGCCTGGCTGGCTCGGCACATGGGCGACGTGCCAGTTCTCGTCATCCCATGCATCAAGGCCGGCCAGCATCTGCCCTCCGGCAGTCAGGCCGGTCTGTGGGGATCTCTGCTGCCCGCCGCATGGAGCTACATGCTCGCCGCGCGAGCCCGTGGGCTCGGTACGGCCTGGACGACCCTGCATCTCCAGCGCGAGACGCAGGTCGCCGAAGTGCTCGAATTGCCGACCGGCATTCACCAGGGCGTGCTGATCCCGACGGCGTACTACACCGGCAGCACATTTAACCCGGCGCCCCGAGCGCCGCTGGACAGCATGCTCCACGTCAACCGGTGGTAGTTCGCCGGATACCAGACTTCGTCGCGTCCCGCGACCTCGTGGTGCGGCCTCGCACTCCTGGGCGCCTCAGCTGACTCACCGGCATCGCGGATGCGCGGGAAGCGACGCGGATCAGCGGCACCGGATTTGATCCGGACTCAACGGGTTACGGTTTCCTCAGGACGCACCGAGGAGGCCACCATGAGCCGTGCCCGTGACGCTGTCATCGTGGGCGCGATCCGCACCGCCGTTGGAAAGCGGAACGGCAGCCTGGCTGGCATCACCGCGATCGACCTGTCCGCACACATCCTGAACGCGCTGGCCGCCCGCACGGGCATTGACCCGGCCGACGTTGACGACGTGATCTGGGGTTGCGTCGGGCAGGTCGGCGAACAGAGCGTGAACCTCGGCCGTAACGCGGTGCTCTCCGCTGGCTGGCCCGAGACAGTTCCCGCGGTGACCATCGACCGTCAGTGTGGTTCCTCGCAGCAGTGCGTGCATTTCGCCGCCGCCGGGCTCATCGCCGGCCAGTACGACCTGGTAGTCGCCGGCGGCGTTGAGATGATGTCCCGCGTGCCGATCGGCGCCAACGTCAGAGCGGAGTACGGCCAGCCCTTCACCGAATCGCTGCGTGAGCGGTACGGAGTGAACGAGTTCAACCAGGGACTCGGCGCGGAACTGATGGCCGACCGTTGGAAGCTCCCCCGGACTCGGCTGGACGAGTTTTCCCTCGCGTCACATGAGAAAGCCGCCACCGCGATGGATGATCACCTATTCGCGGAGGAGATCGCGTCGGTGACGCTCCCCGACGGCACCGTCTTCGACACCGACGAGGGTGTCCGTCGCGGCACCACGCTCGAGAAGATCGCCTCGATCAAACCCGCGTTCAAACCGGACGGTGTCATCCACGCCGGCAACGCCTCGCAAATCAGTGACGGCGCTGCCGCGCTGTTGCTCACCACAACCGAGAATGCCGCCAGGCTCGACCTCACCCCGCTCGCCCGGGTTCACACCGTTGCCCTGGCCGGTGCCGATCCGGTCATGATGCTCGGCGCCCCGATCCCGGCAACGAAGCGGGCGCTGGAGCGCTCCGGGCTCGGCATCGCCGACATCGGCGCGTTCGAGGTGAACGAGGCATTCGCTCCTGTCCCGTTGGCCTGGCTCGCCGAGACGGGGGCTGACGACAAGGCGCTTAACCCCAACGGCGGCGCGATCGCCCTCGGCCACCCGCTGGGAGCCTCTGGAGCGCGGTTGATGACCACCCTCGTGCACCACATGAGGCGCAACGAGATCCGCTACGGCCTGCAAACCATGTGCGAGGGTGGCGGCACGGCCAACGCTACGATCGTCGAGCTGGTTGGCTGAACTCGATGGATCTCGACGGCATAACCGCGCTCGTCACCGGCGGCGCGTCCGGCCTCGGTCTCGCCTCAGCCCGGCGACTCGTCCAGCACGGCGGCCACATTGTGATCATGGATCTGCCGTCGTCCCGCGGAAAGGACGTCGCGGAGGAGCTGGGCGGAGGGACGGTTTTCGCCCCGGGCGACGTGACCAGCGCCGATGACGTGTCGGCCGCAGTCGCGGCCGCCGAGGAGACCGGGCCACTCCGCGCCCTCATTCACTGCGCTGGCATCGGCAACGCGGTGCGGCTGGTGGACAGGAGCGGCGCCCCCGGTTCCCTCGAGGAGTACACGCGGGTCATCACCGTCAATCTCATCGGGACGTTCAATGTGCTGCGCCTCGCTGCGGCCAGCATGGCCAGCAACGAGGAGGTCGGTGGCGAACGCGGCGTCTGCGTGCTTACTGCCTCCATCGCCGCCTACGAGGGCCAGATCGGCCAGATTGCCTATTCGGCCTCCAAGGGTGGTGTCGTCGGCATGACGCTCGTCGCCGCCCGAGACCTCGCCCGCTCACGCATCCGGGTGTGCTCCATCGCGCCGGGCATCATGGACACTCCCCTGCTGGGCGGCCTGCGTGACGACATCATGGCCAGCCTGGCGGCGACGGTGCCCAACCCGTCTCGCCTGGGCGATGTCGACGAATACGCCGATCTTGCCGTCACTATCCTGCGTAACCGCTACCTCAATGGGGAGACGATCCGGCTGGACGGTGCTCTCCGGATGGCGCCCCGCTGACCTTCGTCCGCACTCGGCCGACCGCTCGGCGGTGCCGATGGCACGCAGACCGTTGCAGAAAGCGCTTCCTGCGCTGGGTAATGTGATCGCCGACGCATCGGGAGACGTCCATCATCGGCTAGGTTCGAGGCCTGTTACCTCTTCCCTGTTCGGCCGCGGCGCGGTCAACGGACGACTGGTGAGGAGCGTCTTCGATGGCGATACCGGGACTGGACGTAGCCCCGACGGGCCACTCCGCACTGTTGGCCTGGGTGCGGGAATGCGCCGAGCTCACCGAGCCGGACCGGGTCGTCTGGGTGGACGGTTCGGCCGCCGAGTGGCGGCGGATCACCGACCAGTTGGTCGACGCCGGGACGTTCGTCCGGCTCAACCCGGATCGGAAGCCGGATTCGTTCTGGTCCCAGTCTGATCCGTCCGACGTGGCCCGGGTGGAGGACCGGACCTTCATCTGCAGCCGCGATCCGCGCGATGCCGGCGTGACCAACAACTGGGTGGATCCGGATGAGATGCGCGCCGTGCTGACCGACCGGTTCCGCGGCAGTATGCACGGCCGCACGATGTACGTGATCCCCTACTGCATGGGTCCGCTGACGGCGCCGGAACCGCTTCTCGGGGTCGAGCTGACCGATTCGGCCTACGTGGTGGCGTCCATGCACATCATGACCCGGTGCGGTTCGCCGGCGCTGGCGTTGCTCGGCGATGACCGCGAGTTCGTGCCCGGACTGCACAGCGTCGGGGCGCCGCTGGCTCCCGGCGAGACAGACCGGTCGTGGCCGTGCAACGAGACGAAGTACATCGTGCACTTCCCCGAGGAACGGCTGATCTGGTCGTACGGGTCCGGCTACGGCGGCAACGCTCTGCTCGGTAAGAAGTGCTACGCGCTCCGGATCGCCTCGGTGATCGCTCGTAAGCAAGGCTGGCTGGCCGAGCACATGCTGATCGCCAAGCTCACCTCGCCGGAGCAACGCGCCTACTACATAGCGGCGGCCTTCCCGTCGGCGTGCGGGAAGACGAACCTGGCCATGCTCGAACCCACCCTGCCGGGCTGGCACGTGGAGACCCTCGGCGACGACATCGCGTGGATCCATGTCGGCGCAGACGGCCGGCTGCACGCCCAGAACCCGGAGAAGGGTCTGTTCGGGGTCGCTCCCGGCACCGGCTGGCGGACGAACCCGAACGCGATGCGGACGATCGCGGCCGGACACTCGATCTTCACCAATGTCGCGCTGACCGACGACGGTGACGTGTGGTGGGAGGGCATGACCGACGACCCGCCCGCGCACCTCACGGACTGGCGAGGCCAATCATGGACGCCTGGGTCCGGCAGCACGGCCGCACACGCCAATGCCCGATTCTGCACCCCGATCGAACAGTGCCCCATCCTGGCGGCCGAATGGGACAACCCCGCCGGTGTGCCCCTCGACGCGATCTTCTTCGGCGGCCGCCGCCGCGACACGATTCCGCTGATCGTCCAGGCTCGCGACTGGCAGCACGGCGTGTTCCTCGCCGCCACGCTGTCCTCGGAGACGACGGCCGCGGCGAGCGGTCAGGTCGGCCTGGTGCGCCGAGACCCGATGGCGATGCTTCCGTTCATCGGCTACAACGCCGGTGACTACCTCGCGCACTGGATCGAGGTCGGCAAGAGCAACGACACGGCCAAGCTACCGGCGATCTTCTACGTGAACTGGTTCCGCCGCGACGACGACGGTCATTTCCTCTGGCCCGGATTCGGAGAGAACATCCGGGTGCTCAAGTGGGCGCTGCAACGCCTGTCCAACCAAGCAACGGCCACCGACACTCCCATCGGGCACACCCCGCCGGCCGACGCGCTCGACACGTCGGGCCTGGCCCTTTCCTCCGCGGATCTCGCGGCCGCGCTCGACGTCGATCCGATCGAATGGCGCACCGAGGTCCCCGCCATCCAGAGCTGGCTCGACACCATTGGTTCGAGACTTCCCACCACTCTCCACCTGGAGCTGGACGCGCTTCGGCAACGCCTTGGCGCGGAGTGATCGTTTCGCTGATTGGGGCCGCTAACTTGACGACCCCTAGGGTAAGTTCCTATCCAATGTGGCTGTGGCAAGACGTCCGCCGCTAGGTTCCCGACGCTCGCAGGAAGGGCCTCGCTCTGATGAACATCGTGGTGCTGATGAAGCAGGTCCCGGACACTGAAGGCGCTCGTACGCTCGACCCCGCGGACAACACTGTCGACCGCAGCGCCGTCGACCCAGTGATCAACTACATCGACGAGTTCGCGATCGAGGAGGGGCTGCGGCTTCGGGAGGCGCACGGCGGCGACGTCACCCTGCTGACGGTCGGGCCGGAGCGGGCCACGGAATCCATTCGCAAGGCGCTGTCCATGGGGGTGGACAAGGCGGTGCACGTGTCGGATCCGGCGTTGCACGGTTCGTGTGCGGTTCAGACGACGAAGGTACTGGCAGCCGCGCTGGGCAAGCTCGAGTGGGATGTGGTGGTGGCCGGCTCGGAGGCGACGGATTCCCGGATGTCAGTGGTGCCGGCCATGCTGGCCGAAGTATTAGCGGCGCCGCAGCTGTCGCAGGCCCGCAAGGTGACCGTGGAGGGGGACGACGTATCGATCGAGCGATTGTCCGGCGACGGCTACGACGTGGTCCGCGGCCGTCTCCCAGTTGTGATCAGCGTGGTGGAGAAGATCAACGAGCCGCGGTATCCGTCGTTCAAAGGGATCATGGCGGCGAAGTCCAAGCCGGTACAGACGATGACGGTCGCCGATCTCGGCCTCGACGCCGCAGATCTCGGCTTGGCGGCGGCCACCACGCAGGTGGTGGACTTCGCGACGGCACCGCCGCGCCAGGCCGGTCAGGTTGTCGTCGATGAGGGCGATGGTGGCGTCAAGATCGCCGATTTCCTCGCGGCGCGGAAGCTCATCTGAACCGGAAAGGGAGTCAGCGGGATATGGCCAAGGTGCTGGTGCTGGTCGATGCGGCCGGCGACGTAGTGAAGAAGGTCACGCTCGAGCTGCTGACGGCGGCCCGCTCGCTCGGCGAACCGGCCGCGGTGGTACTCGGCCGGCCCGGGCAGGCCGCAGCGCTGTCCGGCCCGCTGGCCGAGTACGGCGCGGCGACGATCTACGCGGTCGGGAGCGAAGACTTCGACCGCTATCTGGTGGCGCCGAAGGCCGAGGCGCTGGCGACCGTCGCCGCTGCGGCCGAACCGGCCGCCGTGCTGGTGTCGGCCACGGCCGAGAACAAGGAGATCGCCGCCCGGCTCGCCATCAAGCTCGGTAGCGGCGTGCTCACCGATGCGGTCGCCGTCAACGCCGACGGCAGCGTCGAGCAGAGCATCTTCGGCGGCGCGATCACCGTGACCTCCAAAGTGTCCACCGGTGTGCCGGTGATCGCAGTGCGCCCCAACTCGGTCACTCCGGAACCGGCCGCAATCCCGGGCCCGGCTGAGGTCGTCGAGGTAGACGTGCCGTTGTCCGATAACGGGAAAGCGGCCGCCGTGGTCGAGCACGTCAGCGAGGACAAGGGCGCCCGCCCCGCCCTCTCAGACGCAACCATCGTCGTGTCCGGCGGCCGGGGTATCGGCACGGCCGAGAACTTCCGGATCATCGAGAATCTCGCCGACACACTCGGCGCCGCGGTCGGTGCCTCCCGCGCGGTCGTCGACGCCGGGTGGGTCCCGCACCAGATGCAAGTCGGCCAGACCGGCGTGACCGTGTCGCCGCAGCTCTACATTGCCGTCGGCATCTCCGGCGCCATACAGCACCGCGCCGGCATGCAGACCTCCAAGACCATCATCGCGATCAACAAGGACCCCGACGCCCCCATCTTCGAACTCGCCGACTACGGCGTCGTCGGGGATCTGTTCACCATCGCACCGCAACTCACCGACGAGCTCGCGAAGCGCAAGAGTTAATTGCCTCGCTGGGGGTCTGACTCGGACCCGACGTGATCTTGGACTTGTGGTCGCCCTGAGGCAGCAAGTCCAAGATCACGACAGGTGATCGCCGACATCGGGGTGCGGGGCGCACCGACGAAGGCGGCCGAGAGCTACTTCGGGGTTGCCGCCTTGCGCGGACTCGCCTTCGGGCGGCCGGACTTGGCAGCCGGCTTCGGCTGTCCGGGAGTCGTCACGTCGAAGTTCTCGTACCAGCTACGAAGGGACTTCGCCAGACCGACCGGGTTCTTGGCCTCGCGAACGGCGGTGGCGAACGCGGAGGCGTCCTGCACGGCGACCGCGCTGTACCAGTCCTCGGCAATCGCATCGCCCCGCGCGGCGAGTTCGGCGCGGCGGTCACGTGCCACCTTGAACTGCTCCTGCAGGATCTTGACGACGTTCTGCGGCGCGTGCCCCGAGACCGTGGTACGCAACGAAGCCAGGCTCTCCTCGCCCAGCTTGCTGACCTTGGCCGGTAGTTCCTGCAGGGACGCAGGCGGACGCCGCAGCTGTGCGTACCAGTAGTCATTCACGCCGACGTATACGTTCACCTGCTCGCGCGACGCGTCCGTGGCCTTCTTCGCGCCCGCGACGAGCGCTTGACGAGCGGACATGGGCAATCTCCTCAGTGGTTGCTGACTGCTTGCAATTGCAAGCGTAGCAAGGGAACGCAGCGATTCCTGACCGGACGTGACCCTTGTCACGCACAGCCACGAGCGCCGACGGGCGCGACTGCTCTCATGACTGCACCGCGGCGTCGCTGGCGATCAGATCGTCGACGTCGCTGATTCCCCAGTCGGCGAGCGCTTCTCGGGTGTGCTGCCCCGGCCCGGGCGGCGGGTGGGACAGCGCGCCGGGTGTGCGGGAGAACCGAGGGGCCGGCGCGGGTTGGGTCAAGCCTCCTGGCGCGACGTAGGTTTCCCGCGCGACGAGGTGCGCATCCCTCCTCGCCTCGTCAAGCGAGAGGACAGGCTCGACGCAGGCGTGGGTGCCGGCGAACACCGCCACCCACTGATCCCGGGTTCGCTGCCGGAAGCGCGTCGTGAACGTGGTCCGCAAATGCGGCCAGTTCGCCGGGTCGTCGCGGTCCGGAACGTCGGTAAGTTCGAGTCCCGCGAGCAACGCGGCGTAGAACTGCGGTTCGAGAGCGCCGACCGCAAGCCATCCGCCGTCCGCGCCCTGGTAGACGTCATACCACGGAGCGCCACCGTCGAGCAGGTTCACCCCGCGTTCGTCCCGCCATCGGCCCTGAGCCGCCATCATCCAGGGCATGGCCAGCAATGACGCGACACCGTCCACGATCGCCGCATCGATGACCTGACCGCGGCCGGAGCGTGCCCGTTCGATCAGCGCCGCGCAGATGCCGAACGCGACAAGCATGCCACCGCCGCCGAAGTCGCCCAGCAGGTTGGCCGGGAACTGTGGTGGGCCTCCAGCGTGGCCGAGCGCATGCAGCGCTCCGGTCCGGGCGAGGTAGTCGATGTCGTGACCCGCCGTCGCCGCCAGCGGACCATGTTGCCCCCATCCGGTCATGCGGGCATAGACCAGCCGCGGGT
This sequence comes from uncultured Actinomycetota bacterium, assembly GCA_963779485.1. GTDB lineage: Bacteria > Actinomycetota > Actinomycetes > Mycobacteriales > Jatrophihabitantaceae > CAVVJA01. Next base: position 273,460 of record CAVZYJ010000008.1, read on the forward strand.
TGCGGACCACGCACTCGTCCGGTCCGACACCCAGACGCTCGGTGACGCCGGGGCGCAGGCCTTCGATAAGCACATCGGCCGAGTCGACCAGGCGGAGCAACGCGTCGACAGCGATCGGGTTCTTCAGGTCCAGCAATACCGACCGCCGACCCCGATTGAGCAGCGCCAGCTGGGGATTGGGTGACGGCGAGGCCTGCGGTCGGTCGATGCGGAGAACGTCCGCCCCCAGGTCGGCGAGCATCATCGCGCAGAACGGGGCGGGGCCAATACCGGCCAGCTCGATGACCCGGATACCGACCAACGGTCCGCGCCGGACTGGCTCGTCAGCGGAGTTCGCGTTCATAGCATGTCCTCGTCGCGGGCCAGCGATCCAGCTGGACCGCTGATTCGGTAGCCACATCCGGCCGGACGAGCAGCATATGTCCGCCGCCCGAAGGATCGGCCGAAGGATTCGACGGCGTGCGCGGATACACCCGTCCGGTCGCGTACCGTTGCACCGATATGAGTGTGCTACTCCTGCTGCGGCACGGTCAGGCATCACTCGGTGCGTCGAACTACGACCGACTTTCCGACATTGGGTATCAGCAGGCGGAGCTCACCGGCAGTCGACTGGCCAGCACCTATCTGAAGGTCGATCACGCGGTCAGCGGGGCCTTGATTCGCCAACGGGACACTGCCACCGCCGTGCTGACCGAGATCGGGCTCGGTAAGTCGGAGCTGGCCGTCGATGATCGTCTCGACGAGTATGACCATGCCGGTGTCATGGCCGGACACCCGTCGGACGTCAGCTTCGCGACCGCGACAACGCCGGAGGCGGCGCGGACGGTCCAATCCGCGCTCGACGAGGCGATCGGGCACTGGATGGCGGCCGACAGCGGCTACGGGGAGACTCACGACGGCTTCCTCGATCGGGTCACGACCTCGGTCGACGAGCTGACCCGATCGTCAGGCACCACTCTGGTCGTGACCTCGGCCGGCGTAATCGCCATTGTCTGCGCGCGCCTGCTCGGACTCCGCGTCGAAGAATGGCCCGCGCTCGCACGAGTCATGGTGAACGCCAGTCTGACGAAGGTGATCAGTGGACGCACCGGCCAGCGACTACTGACGTTCAACGACCACGCCCATCTCGAGCACGATCGGGCATTGATCACCTATCGATAGCCAGGAGCTCACCCGGTCCCCGGAGGATCCATGCAATCCGTCGATCCGAATGTCGACGTCAGGAAACAACTGACCGGCCGCGTGGCGCTCGTCACCGGTGGCGGGCGTGGCATCGGCCGGGCGATCTCATTGCGCCTCGCTCGAGCCGGTGCCGCGATTGCGGTGAACTACCGGCGGGACGCCGGTGCCGCGATTGCGACCGTCGACGAGATCGTCGCTGCCGGTGGCCGGGCGGCCGCCTACCAAGCGCCTATCGACGACCTGGCAGCGATCGAGACCTTGGTGAACTCGGTTCTCTCGGAGTTCGAATCGGTGGACATCCTGGTCAGCAACGCCGGCATAGCCAGTCGTGGTCATCGGCTGGCCGACACGGATTCCGCCGAGATGGAACGGCTGATGCGCACCCACGTACTCGGCCCGCACGAGCTGTGCCGGCGGCTCCTGCCTCAGATGCGCACCCGATCCCGCGGCGACATCGTGGTGATCTCGAGCGTCCTGGCCGAACGGGCCTTCCGCGGGGCCGGACCGTACATGATGGCGAAGGTGGCGCTGGAAGCGATGGCGGCGACGTTGGCCGTCGAGGAGATGACAAACGGCATCCACACCAATGTGGTCGCCCCCGGTCTTGTCGCGACCGATATGGGAGACCGAATCGCCCGCGCGGTCGTGCCCGGGCTAGCGAGCTCGACGGAACTCGATGCGGGCGCCCCGTTCGGTCGGGTGTGCCGTCCGGAAGATGTCGCTGATGTGGTGGCTTTCCTCGTGTCATCGGATGCGTCGTATGTGAACGGGCAGCGAATCGCCGTGAACGGCGGCGGTGCGAGCCTTCCCAACCTGTACTGAAGGAGACTCCGGTTGAAGATCGACACGCTGTTTCCGACGACCGCGTCGGTAGATACCCGCGCGGGTGCGGCCAGCGCCGAGTCCGCCGCCTACGACGGCATCTGGACGAGTGAGGTCAAGCATGACCCGTTCGTCGCCGTCTCTCTCGCCGCGGTGTCGACGGGCCGTATCGAACTGGGCACGGGCATCGTCCTTGCCTTCGCTCGCAATCCGATGTCGACGGCGGTGCAGGCGAATGACGTACAGCTCGTGTCGGGCGGCCGGCTCTTACTCGGGCTGGGCTCGCAGATCAAGCCGCATATCACCCGGCGGTTCAGCATGCCCTGGTCGCATCCGGCGCCCCGAATGCGTGAGTACATCCTGGCCCTGCGCGCGATCTGGGAATGCTGGAATGCCGACACCAGGCTCGACTTTCGCGGCGACTTCTACACGCACACGCTCATGACGCCTTTCTTCAATCCGGGTCCCAACCCGTACGGGCCACCGCGAGTGCTGCTGGCCGGCGTCGGGGAGGTCATGACCGCGGTCGCGGGCGAGGTGGCCGACGGATTCCTGTGCCACGGATTCACGACCGAGCGATACCTGCGCGAGGTCACGCTGCCGGCCCTGGCCACCGGGCGAGCCCGGGCGGGGGCTGACCTGGCCGGATACGAGGTATCCGGCATGCCGCTCGTCGCGACCGGTACGACACCTGAGGCCATGGACACGCAGATCCGTCGGGTCCGTGAGCAGATCGCCTTCTACGGTTCGACACCCGCGTATCTGCCGGTACTCGAGCGGCACGGTTGGGGTGAGCTGGGCGAGGCGCTGCATCAGCTGTCCGTGCAAGGCCGGTGGAACGAGATGGGCACATTGATCGACGACGACATGCTGAGTGCATTCGCCGTCGTCGGCGAACCGGACCGGATCGCCCCGGCGCTCGTGCACCGGTTCGGCGACGTAATGACCCGCATGACACTCTTTCTCCCGGCCGAGCCCGAGCTCGGCCGGGAGATTTCGGCCGACATACGTTCGGCGACCAGCTAGTGTCCGCGAGGGACACTAACGTCCTTCGAACGACGCCTGGCGTGGTCCGTTCTCGAGAAGGGATCCCAGCCCGGTGACCAGGTCCCGGGTCGCGAAGATAGGGCCGGTCTCCCTCGGGGTGAACGCATCGGCGGCCGCCACCCCGTGATTGCGGGTGGCCTGCAGCAGCCGCTTGGCCACCGCGAGGGCGACGGTGGGACCACTCGCGAGCCGACCGGTGAACGCCCGGGCTTCGGGCAACAGAGTGGCGGCTGGTCGGAGTCGATTGATGACGCCCCACTCGTAAAGCTCTCGGGCCGGGTAGACGTCGCCGGTCATGACGAACTCGGCGGCTCGCGCGACACCGGCGCGCGCCGCCAGTCGTTGTGTGCCGCCCGCGCCCGGCGTCAGTCCGACAGTCGACTCGACCAACCCGAACGATGCCTCGTCGGCGGCCCACATCAGATCACAGCCGAGGGTGAGCTCGAAGCCGATGGTGAGGTTGAGCGCATGAACCACCGCCACGGTCGGCACGGGCAGCGCCTCGATCGACTGGGTGAGGGTGAGCATCCGGGCCATGAGCGAAGCGCCCTCCGCCGTGCTCAGTCCCTGGAATTCGTGGACATCCACGCCGGCACAGAAGACATCGCCGTCCGCCCTGAGAATGACCGCCCGCGCCCGGCCGTCCCGAACCAGCGCACCAGTCTCCGCCAGCGCGGCCTCGACGTCAGCGACGGTCTGCAGATCGAACAGGTTCAGCGGCGGGGCACTGATGATCAACTCCGCCGTCTCTCCGGTTAGCTCGACGAACGCCTTGGTCACGGGTGATCCCTTCGCCGTCACGGGCGGGCGTCGAATGCCGGCCCGGATCGGGCCTGACGCTATCGCGGTCAGCCGGGCGTGCTCGCTCGGCCCGGCGCCGGTGGTCGGCTGCGAATGAGCCGATCCTCCGGCTGACCGTTGACCCCCAGCATCAGCAGGCATAGTCGACGTATACGTCGCTGAGGAGACGCCATGTTGACCGATATCTGTGATCGCCTGGGCATCGACGTACCGATCTTCGCGTTCAGCCACTGCCGCGACGTGGTGGCGGCGGTGACCAACGCCGGTGGCCTCGGGGTGCTCGGCGCCACGACCCACAGCGCGCGCACGCTCGAAGTCGATCTGGCCTGGATCGACAAGGAGACGCGGGGCCAGCCGTACGGTGTCGACCTGCTGCTGCCGACGAACTTCGCGAGGCCGATCTCAGCTGACGGTGACGGAACTCCTGAGTCTTTCCCGGCCGAGCATGAAGCCTTCGTCAGCGACCTGCTGGCGCGCTACGAGGTTCCGGAACTGCCGGCGGATATCCCCGTCCAGAGCGGAACGATCAGCGTCTCACCGGAAGCCGCGGGCCGCCTGCTCGACATCGCGTTCGAGCATCCGATCCGGCTCGTCGCGAGCGCGCTCGGACCGCCGACCGCCGAGTTGATCGAGCGCGCGCATGCTCATGATGTCCTCGTGGCAGCACTGGTCGGCACCGCTGAGCACGCGCGACGGCAGAAGGCGGCCGGTGCCGATCTTATTGTCGCGCAGGGCACGGAAGCTGGCGGTCACACCGGAACGATCTCGACCATGGTTCTGGTTCCTGAGGTCGTGCGCGAGGTCGCGCCGACACCGGTCCTCGCGGCGGGCGGAATCGTGACTGGTCGCCAGATGGCCGCAGCCATCGCCCTCGGTGCCGAGGGCGTGTGGTGTGGTTCGGTATGGCTGACCACGCTCGAAGCCGAGACGGACCCGGCCGTGCAGCAGAAGATGCTGGCGGCCTCCGCTGGCGACACGGTGCGCTCGCGTTCGCTGACCGGTAAACCGGCTCGGATGCTGCGCAGCGCGTGGACCGACGAGTGGGAGGCGCGCGCGGCTCCCGCACCACTGCCGATGCCGCTACAAACCATGTTCATCGCCAGGGCGCAACAGCGAATCAACCGGGCGGCATCCCGAGAGGGCACCGGCGCGCAGCAACTCGCCACATACTTCGTCGGCCAGGGGGTCGGGTTGCTCGACCGCGTCCGCCCGGCTCGTCAGGTCGTCGCCGACATGGTCCAGGATTATCTGAACGTAGCCAGCCGCTTTGCCGCGCAGCTCGAGGAGTGATGTCCGGGTCGCCCCGTCGCCCGAGTTACTTGCTGTCTTCGTACTTGAACGACAGGCGCACCTTGGCCCGGAAGGTGAAGGTGCCGGAGTCGTCCACCGTGAGGTCTTGCGCGACTACCTCGGCGACCCGAAGGTCGCGCAGCGTCTGCTGCGCCGTCTTGACCGCAGTGGTGGCCGCGTCTTCCCAGGATTGGGTGCTCGTGCCGACAAGCTCGGTGACGCGATAGACGCTCACGTGGCATCCTCCTCGACAGTTGAACGTTGGGGATGATCGTTGCCCTCTCCGCGACGACTGGCAAGCCCGGCTCGATATTTGCCCTAGTGTCGCTGGCCGCCGCCGTCCGACTGATCGACATCGGCAATCGAACGACCGGCGTCTGAGAACATGGCTCATGCCCAGATCCGGTCAGCGACGGCCTGCCGTCCTGCTGGTGCTCGCGACGGCGTGATGGTCATCATCCGGTGAGCACGAGCGACATCATCTTCGGCTTCGGGCTCACCGTCGTCCTCGCGGTGGGCTGTCAAATCGTCGCGGCCCGGTTTCGGCTGCCCGCCATCGTCCTGCTACTGCCCGTTGGATTCACGGCTGGCCATTACATCAGCGCGATAAACCCGGAAAAGACGCTGGGATCGGCCTTCTCACCGCTGGTTGGGCTCGCCGTCGCCATCATTCTGTTCGACGGCGGCTTGGATCTGAACTTTCGGGAGCTCGAGGGCCACAGCCATCGAGTGGTGCGTCGGCTGCTCGTTCTCGGCATTCCGATCACGTGGGTCGGTGCCGCGGTGCTGGCCTGGCCACTGCTGAGCTTGTCCGGTTCGGCCGCGGTCATGTTGGGCGCGATCGTGATTGTCTCCGGGCCGACGGTGGTGACACCGTTGCTGGAGGCGGCCCGGCCGGGGTGGCGCGTCTCCCGAATCCTCGGCTGGGAGGGCGTGACGATCGACCCGTTCGGCGCGATCATCGGCGCCATCTCCTTCCATTGGCTGATACAGCACCAGCACCTGGGTCAGGGTGCGGCCGTGCTCTCCTTCCTGCGGAGCGTGGGAGTCGGCGCCCTCGGCGGCGTGTTCGGAACCGCGGTGCTGTGGCTGCTGTTGAGCAAGCTCCGCCTCACCGGGGTACTCGCCACCCAAGCCATCGTGGCGACCGTCATCGGTATCGCCGCCATGTGCGATGCCATCCGCGACGACACCGGCCTGATCGCCGCCATCCTCATGGGCGTGGCCCTGGCGAACCTGCCCGTCGTCGACCTACCCGAGGACCGGCGGTTCTTCAAGACCGTCGTCCAGATGGTGATCGGACTGCTGTTCATTTCCATCTCGGCCACGGTGACCGCCGCGTCGGTCCGCAGCGTGCTGTTCCCCACGCTGGCGTTGATCGCCGGGCTGGTGCTCGTCGTCCGTCCTCTGGTCGCCTGGGCCGCCACCTTGCGCACCACCTTGTCACTGCGCGAGCGCACCTTCATCGGCTCGATGGACCCGCGTGGCATCGTCGCCGCCTCCACCGCGGCCACCTTCGGTCCCCCACTGGCGAGCGCCGGGATCGGCGGTGCCGACAGGCTGCTGCCCGCGACCTTCCTGGTCATCGTCGGCACGGTGACCCTGTACGGCCTGTCGGCCGCGCCGCTGGCCCGGCTGCTCGGTCTCGGCGAGCCGGGTGAACCGGGTGACGCGCGACCAGTCTCGTCGTGAAGATCATCGGCCAGCGACTTCGGCTCGTTGGGGTCGAGTTGGCGGGTGACGAGCGAGCGGACTAGCCCCCGGCCGTGAGCAGGCGCTGGTGCAGGGCGCGGGTGTGCGGATCGGGGTCCACGCCGAGTTCGTCAGCCAGCATCTGGCGCAGCTGATGGTAGGTGCGCAGCGCCGCGGCGGTGTCGCCGTTGGCGGCTTGCGCTTGCATGAGCAATCGGTAGCCCGTCTCGGCGAGCGGTGCTTCGGCCACGAGCGTTCGGGCGGCTCGCTCAGCAGCCGGCAACTCGGTGCCGCCGATGCCGAGACAGGCCTGGATGTAGCACGCGAGCGCCCGCTGCCGGATCAGGCTGAAGCGGTCGCGCTCAACGGCGATCCACGGCGCTTCGAACTCGGCCAGAAAGGGCCGGCTGGCGGCGAAACACGCGCTGAGTACCTGACCCCACGCCCGACGCCACTGGCCCAGCGCGATCGCTGACTCGGCCTGATGCAATCCGACGAGCGCCGCTTCGGTGTCGATCAGCGCCTCGGGCGGCAGCACGAGCTGCAGGCTGGTCCGCCCGCGAATCGTGTCATGTCCCAGTAGCGCACGAGTCTTGGACAGCAGCACGGTGAGCGTGGCCGAGGCGTCGCCCGACTCACCGGCCGGCCACAGTGCGTCGATGAGCTGATCGCGAGTCATGAGCTGCTGACGGTATGCGGCCAGGTAGGCGACCAGTAGCCGTCCGCGCCGGCCCGGCAGCTCGCCTTCCACCCGACGTTGCTCCGCGATCACCGCGAACTGGCCGCACAGCTGGATGCGGGTGATCGTGCTCACTACCGCGCTCTGGTCCCATCCTGCGTCGCGTCAAGGTGTCGTTAAGGTCGGCGCTAAGGTCGCCACAACGGTACCCAGCCACGGTGTGTCCTGACGAAGGGAACCGACGATGGCGAGCCAAGTGACTTGTGAATGCAACTACGTCGCCCGGGCGGAGACCGATGACGAGGTGGTGGCTCTGATCCGCGCTCACCTGAGCACCGATCACCCTGAGCTGCTCGACGCGGTCACCGAGGACGTCGTCCGTGGCTGGGTCGAAATCGTGCCCTGACGCTGGTCGATTCCCTTCGCCCGCGCTGCGCCCGTAGGACACCGCTCGCGCTTTCGGGTCGTGATCTTGGGCTTATAGCCTCACGGCAACCATAAGTCCAAGATCACGCTGCTTCGGCCCCCCACTCGACGACCCCGCCCCGCTCTGAGTCATGCGTCCGCACCTGGCGGTAGTGTCCGCGGCAGGCGCGACCCGGCCGGCGTGCGCCCCGAGACGGCTGGAGGCAGCAGTGGCTGGCAGAGTCCAGCGGTGGAGCGATCTGAGCGAGCGCAATCGCCGCTTGTTGATCGTCGCAGCCGCCGTCGAAGGGGCTTTGAAGGCAGCGGCGCTCGTCGATATCAAGCGACGGCCGGCCGATCAGGTTCGGGGTCCGAAACAGGTATGGGCCATGGTGGTCACGCTCATCAACTCTTTCGGGGCCGCACCGCTCGCCTACTTCGCGTTCGGCCGCCGGCGCAACCCCGAGGCGCAGCCGGCGGAGAGCGCAACCGCCGATCCGGCGGAGCGGACCTAGTGTCCCTCGCGGGGCATTGGCGTTGCGTCGCCTAGGGTCGTGACCGGGCCCGAGCGGCGGGCGCTGGTGACCGGCGCGACCGGATTCATCGGATCGGCCGTCACCCGAGCTCTGCTCGGCGCCGGCTGGCTGGTAACGGCGCTCGTCGAGCCCGGAGCCGATGCCGGAGGTCTCGACGGCTTCGAGGTCGAGCGCGTCGAGGGCGACGTGCGCAGCGCCGCTGACCTACGGCGGGCGATCTCCGGCTGCACATCGGTGTTCCACGTCGCCGCGCTGTACCGATTCTGGGCGCGTGATCCGCAGTTGTTCTACGACGTGAACGTCGAGGGCACCCGCCAGGTGCTCGCTGCGGCCGGTATCGCCGCCGTACAGCGGGTCGTGTACACGAGCACGGTGGGCACGATCGGGCTGGCCGCGGGCCCCAGTGGGCGGCCGGCCATCGAAACCGACTACCCGGACCTGCGCCACCTGTCCGGTTCGTACAAGCGCTCCAAGTACGTCGCCGAACACGAGGTCCTGCGGGCCGCCGCCGAGGGATTGCCCGTGTCGCTCGTACAGCCGACGATGCCCTTCGGTCCCGGCGATCGGACACCGACGCCCAGTGGCCGATTGGTCGTCGACTACCTCAACGGGCGCATGCCGGGCTACGTCGACACGGTGCTGAACGTTGTCCACGTTGACGACGTCGCGCGCGGCCATCTCCTGGCGCACGATCGCGGAGCGGCTGGGCGCAGCTACATCCTCGGCGGCCAAAACCTCTCGTTGCGGCAGATTCTGGCCGAGCTCGCGTCGATCACCGGGTTGCCGTCGCCCCGGCTGCGCGTGCCCCATGCAATGGCGCTGGCCGCAGCAGTGCTCTCGGACACCGTTGAGGGACGGCTGCTCCGGCGGCCGCCGCACATTCCGCTCGAGGCGGCGCGCATGTCCACGACCCGGATGGCCTTCGACGATTCGCGGGCCCGCGCCGAACTGGGCTACGCCCCTCGTCCGGCGCGTGCGGCTCTCACCGATTCCGCGCGCTGGTTCATCGAAGCCGGATATCTCACCAACCGGCGACGACTCGCCGCGATCCGGCTCACCGGCGTCCGTTCGGGGAGTCAGCCCCGCTTGCGTCGGGCCTTACGAGACTGAGCCCGCTTCGCGTTGCGTTGCTGACGATGCGCGTGGGCGCCCTCCGACTCGTGCTGCCTCTCGGCGGCGAGCTTCTTACGGTTGCGGGACATCGTCAGCAACCCGGCGACAACGAGCAGGACAGCCATGCAACTGAAGATGATGACGTAGAAGACCACGCCTGACCTCACCACGCTCCCGTTCCCGGGAGATCCTCCTGATCGGATGACCTCGCGTCTGGCCTGTATCGGCAGGCCGACCACCACCCGCAGTATGTCAGCGCCGCCGCCCCTTCGCTTGGCCGGAGGCGAACTGATCCGGACGTACCAGCACTTTGATGTCGTCCGTGGCGGCCGACGCCAGATCCTGCAGAGCCGACGGGAGATCGGACAGCCCGACGGTCCGGGAGTGCAGCGGCTGGGTGCGTACCCGACCATCCGCGAGGAAGGTCATGCTGCGACGGAAGTCCTCGTGCGTGAACGCGTTGGAGGCCACCACGGTGATCTCCTTCGCCAGCCACCGGGCCGCGTTGACGGTAGCCGGCTGAGCCAGGAAGCTGACCAGGCCGACGACGCCGCCGGATCGAGCGAGGTCCACGGCGGTCTGCAGCAGTTGGGGAACGCCGGCACACTCCATGACAACGTCAGCGCCGAGACCCCCCGTTCGGTCCAGAACAGCCGCCGCGGCCTCGTCCGGAGCCACGGCCAGATCGGCACCGAGATCGGCGGCCACACGACGCCGCACCGGTGAAGGTTCGACGACGATCGTCTGCCCCGCCCCGGCCGCCCGAGCGAACTGCATCACCAACAGGCCGATCGGCCCGGCACCCTGCACCACGACCGTGTCGCCGACCCGGATTCGGCTTCGGCGAACGCCGTGGAACGCGACCGTGGCTGGTTCCACCTGCGCCGCCTCTTCGTCGCTGAGATCCGGCTGGGCGTGGAGGACCCGCGCCGCCGCGACCGTGATGCTTCGCGCGAACGCGCCGTGGGGCGGCGCCAGCGCGTCCCGCCCCCGGGCCACGGCGGACACCGTCCGGCAGTACTCGGTGTTGCCGGCTCGACACTCCGGGCAGCGTCCACAGGCGGGGGGAACCGCGACGACGACGCGATCGCCGGCGCCGAAGCCGTCCACGCCTGGACCGATCTCCCGAATGGTGCCGACCCACTCGTGGCCGCAGACCGCCGGACTGTGCAGGTGTCCGCTCCGGTAGGAGGCGATGTCCGTTCCGCAGATCCCGCAGAGCCGGATGTCGATCGTCAGGCAGTCGGCGGACGGAGGTAGCTCTTCGAATTGCCGAAACTCCACCGTCTCGCGGCCGGTGATCAGCGCCGCGGTCACATCACCCATCGGCGGGCCCTCCGGCGCTGATGACCGTGGGCCCGGTGGCCGCGCGAGCGGCGGACGCGCCTGCGATCCGGCCGAAGGTCACGCAGTTGGCGTAGGAGTTCCCGCTTCCCACGTAGCGGGGCCCGACGACGCCGCCGACACTCTCGCCCGCCGCGAACAGGCCGGAGATCGGCGCGCCCGACTCCCCCACCACCTGGGCGTCCCGGTCGATCCGCAGGCCGAACGAGGTGAAGCACACCGTGGCCGGTCGGATCTCCGCCCCGTAGAACGGCGCGCGAGAAATCGGCTGCAGGAATTTGGGGTCCTTCAGATAGTCGACGTCTTCGCCCGCGTCGACCGACCGGTTCAGCCGCTCCACGGTCGCCTGCAGGTGCTCTTCGGGTAGCCCGAGGGCATTGGCCAACTCACCAATCGTGGCGGCCTGGTGCACCTTGCCCTCCCGGACCATGGCCTCGACGATGTCGGCGTTCCAGTGCGGGCTCTGCTTCTTCGTCGACCCCGGGACCTGCTGCTTGTACCGGGCGACGCCGGCGGCGGTTGCCTCGTCGAGGGCGGGCTGGTCGAAGATCGCAAAGGCGACGTCACCCTGCTCCTGTATGAGGCCGTCCATGATCCCGTACGGCGCGGTCTCATCGCAGAACCGCCGACCGGCGTGGTTGACGAGGGTCAGCCATCCCGGCAGGTAGGCCTCGTAGATCTTGGCGAAGTTCGCGTGCAACAGCCGCAGCCCGCGGTTGAATCCGGTCAGCTGCGCTCCGACCTGCGTGGCCAGATCGAGGTGGTCGCCGCGCGAGCCCTCGGCGCCGATGTACCAGGCCCAATCGGTGTCCGCCGCGGCCGGAAAGAAGCGAGCCAGCTTCTCCGGATTGTTGCCGAATCCGCCAGCGGCGATCACGACGGCTCCCGCCGTGATCGTGTCATCGCCGACGGCGACGCCGGCGACGGCGTCGCCGTCGACCAGCAGCCGATCGATGCGCCGACCCAGCGCGATCTCGACTCCCCGCTCGCGGCAGTGGTGATGGAGCACGTCGACAACCGCCTGCCCGCGCCCGATCGGGCAGTGCACGCGCGGCACGCGCTCATCGCCGCCGAACACCAACTGGTCGTAGAACTGCACCCCGAGGTCCCCGAGCCACTCCACCGACGGACCGGACCGCTCGGCCAACCGGCGCACCACGGCCGACTCGACCTTCCATTGATTCAGCTGCATGTAGTCGTGAAACAACGACTCCGCATCGTCCTCGATCCCCAGTGCCCGCTGATACCGAGTTCCGGCGCCCATCGTGAGACCGCCCGACAGCCGGGACGACCCGCCCACCACGCCTTCGGACTCGGCGACGACCACACTGGCCGCGCCGTGCTCCCGGGCGGACAACGCCGCCGACAATCCCGCCGCTCCCGACCCCACTACGACCACGTCGACGTCGCGATCGCTGCTCATCGTTCACCCCGATCTCCGCCCGTGGGAGGCATACCCACGTGGCAGGATAACTGGACATCCTCACCAGTAACCCGTCGATCTTGGACCGGGGCGGCTGGAGGAGCGGAAGATGCGGGGTGCGGAGACATGAAGTACGTGGCCGTTTCGGCGCTCAGCCACGACGGCCTGATCCGGGAGCACAACGAAGACAGCCTGGTTGCCGGTCCGTGGACGCTGTGCGCAGCAACCACGTTGACGCCACAGACCCTATGGCTGCCGATCGACGACCCGGTTGTCGTCGGCGTGGCCGATGGGCTCGGCGGGCATCCGGCCGGTGAAGAGGCCAGCTCCCTGGCGGTGCGCTGGCTGGCCCATGCCGCTGCGAGCCTGAGTACCGAGGCCGCCGTCCGGGACGCGTTGACCGACTGCAACGAGGCGGTGTACGGGGACGCTGAGCGAAATCCAGAACGCGAAACGATGGGCACCACCATCGCCGGAGTGGCGGCGACCGACGAGGCCGTGATCGTCTTCAACATCGGCGACAGCCGGGTGTACGGGTTCGACGACAACGATCTGGTGCAGCTGAGCATCGACGACAACGAGCCCCCTGCGCCGGGACAGGCCCGCAGCCCGATCTTGACCCAAACGCTCGGCGGCAGCTGGGACCTCACGCCGGTACAGCCGCACCTCACCACTAGGGCGCTTGGCGACACGGCGCGGTACCTGATCTGCAGTGACGGGCTCACCGACGCGGTCGCTGACAAGACGATCGCCGCCGTGCTGCGCGACCACGACGGCGGCCGGGCCGCCTTCGAACTGTGGAAGGCGACGATTGCTGCTGGTGCGCCGGACAACGTCACGATCGCGCTCCTCGATATCGCGACCCGCGACCCGTCGCCTGCTCAATAGCGTCGGCGCCGAGCCGAACCTCGATCGGCTACCCGATATCAGCGCCGGTCCCGGGTGCCGGCAGGGCAACGGATGGCAGTCGCGGATCGTCCTGGTAGGGAATGACGTCAGCGGTGTCCTGCAGCCAGCGGATCAGGGCATCGCGGAGCCGGGTCTGGACGGCCGCCTGCTCGGGTCGGCCGGCGAGATTGTTCTTCTCGTTCGGATCGTTGTCGCGGTCGTAGAGCTCGGGTCCCTCGTAGAGCCGCTCCACGTAGGTCCACCGCTTGTCGCGGACAGCGACGGCCTTGCCGACCAGGCGGGGATCGCGGTGCTGGATCTCGCCCTTGAGGTCGTACGGAAACGCTGGACGTTCCAGTTGCGGCTCCTCCTCTACGGTGAAACCGCCTTCGGTGAATGCGTAGGTTCGATGGCCCTGGCCGGCGATGGCGGGGCGGAGGGTTCGCCCGTAATGACGGTGCGACGCGTCCGGGATTCCGGCGAGGTCGAGCAGGGTGGGAAAGACATCGATGATCTCGACCATGTCGTCGACGATGACCCCGGGCGCAACGCGGGGCCCGGCGATCACGAGCGGGTCGCGGGTGATGTTGGCGCTCATGGCGGAGGGCCATTTCTCGATCAACCCGTAGTCACCGAGGTATTCGCCGTGATCGGCGAAGAAGGCCGTGAGGGTCGTGTCGGCGGCGCCCGCGCGCTCGATGGCCGCAAGGATCCGGCCGAGGTGGGCGTCCATCCGGGAGATCATCCCGTAGTAGGTGGCGATCACTTCGCGCCACATCTCTGGGGTGACGCGGTCCAGTCCGTACCGGTCCCGGATGGCGGTGTGGAAAGCCGGTTCGGGGCCGTCATCGGGGCCCGCGGGCGGAACGGGGTCGGGCAGGTGATCCCGGTCGTACATGGAAAACCACGGTTCCTCGACCTGGAACGGGCAGTGCGGGGCAAGGATCGGGACGAACAACAGCCAGGGTTCCTCGGGTGGATGGGCGAGGAATGCTTCAGCCGTACGGATGGCGGCCTCGTCGAAGTCTGGCGCGTCTTCGGCGCGGTCCACTCGCCCCCGGTAGAAGACGCGGGCGGCCACGTCGTCCGCGAAGGCGTGAGAGGCGCCGTATCCCCCACTGGCGGGGGGCTCGGCGAACCCGTACTGATGGACGCTGACCTCCGTGGCGCCAGGCGCAAAGGTGTCTCCCCGCGCGCCAGCCCAGGCGACCCGGTATCCCGCCTGCTTGAACGTCTTGAGGAAGTTCGGCTCGTCGGGGCGAAGCAGGTAGGTGAGGGTGCGATGACCGGCGACATGGGGATACCAGCCGGTGAGGAACGACGCGCGGCTCGGGGAACAGACCGGGTGCTGGACGTAGGCATTGTCGAAGCGGGCGCCCCCGGCGACCAGCGCGTCGAGGTTCGGCGTCTGGACGTAGGGATTGCCGAACGCTCCGACGCAGTCGGCGCGAAGCTGATCGGGAACGAAGACGAAGATGTTGGGCGGGGACATGGCAGCTTCCGTGTGGACGTGATTCCCCGACACGATAGTTTCGGCCTCGTCGACCAATCGAAGGGGCTGACCCGATGACCAGTGACGCCGGGCTCGACCTGAGCTTTCGCGACTCCTCGCTGCCTGTCGAAGAGCGAGTGGAGCGCTTGCTACGGCAGATGACCGTCGCCGAGAAAGCCGGACTGTTCTTCCACTCGATCATCACGATGGGGCCGAACGGGCAACTGTCCGACGCCGCGCCGATATTTGGCCTCCCGGCCACGAGCGAGCTCGTGGCCGACCGGCTGATCAGTCACTTCAACCTCGCCGGGGTGATCGCCGACCCGGCCGAGACCGCGCAGTGGCACAACCGGTTGCAGGAACTGGCCGCCTCGACTCGGCTGGGCATCCCGATCACCTTGTCGACGGATCCGCGGCACGCGTTCACCGACAACCCTGGCGCCGCCCTGGCCCCAGGATCGTTCTCCCAGTGGCCCGAGCCGATCGGGCTCGCGGCGATCGGCGACGCGGAGCTGGTCGCGTCCTTCGCCGACATCGCGCGCCACGAGTACACGGCCGTAGGCCTGCGCGTCGCGCTACACCCGCAGGTCGACCTCGCTACTGAGCCTCGCTGGGCGCGGCAGGTCGCCACCTTCGGCGAGGATGCCGACCTCTCCGGCCGGCTGGCCGCGGCCTACATTCGCGGCTTTCAGCGAGACGAGCTCGGCCCTGAGTCGGTCGCGACGGTGACGAAGCACTTTCCGGGGGGCGGGCCCCAGAAAGACGGCGAGGACCCGCATTTCGCCTACGGGCGGGAGCAGGTCTATCCCGGTGGCATGTTCGAGCTGCATCTCAAGCCGTTCGAGGCCGCGCTCGCCGCGGGCACCAGCCAGATCATGCCGTACTACGGCATGCCGGTCGGCACCCAGTACGAGGAGGTCGGCTTCGGTTTCAACCGGAGCGTGATCACCGGCTTGCTCCGCGAGCGGTACGGCTTCGAGGGAATCGTCTGCACCGACTGGGGGCTCATCACCGACCATGAGATCGCCGGCGCGCCGTTCCCCGCCCGCGCCTGGGGGGCCGAACACCTGTCGCTGCGAGAGCGGATGATCAAGGTGCTGGAGGCCGGCGCGGATCAGTTCGGCGGCGAACACGCGGTCCCGCTCCTGATCGATCTGATCGAGTCCGGTGACATCAGTGAGCAGCGCATCGACGAGTCCGCCCGCCGGCTGCTTCGGGAGAAGTTCCGGCTGGGCTTGTTCGATCACCCCTACGTCGACCCCGAACGGGCGGCCACTGTCGTCGGCAACGCCGGGTTCCGGGCGGCCGGCGAGGCGGCTCAACGGGCGGCGATCACGATCCTGACCAACACCGCCCCGTCCGCCGACCCGATATTGCCGCTGGCGGCCGGCCAGCGGTTGTACGTCGAGGGCATCGACACCCAGGTGGTGGCCGACTACGGGCACCCAGTGGCGACACCGGACGATGCGGATGTCGCGATCATCCGGCTCGCGGCTCCGTACGAGCATCGAGCGACGGCCTTCGAGAACTTCTTCCACGCCGGCCCGCTCGATTTCCCCGACGACGTGATCGCCGCCGTGCGTGACGTGGCGACCAGGATCCCCACGATCGTCGACGTCTACTGCGACCGACCGGCGATCCTGACGCCGATCGTGGCTGTGGCTGCGGCCGTGGTGGTGAACTTCGGCGCGAACGGGCGGGCCCTGCTCGACGTGCTCTCTGGCGCGGACGAGCCGAGCGGGCGGCTGCCCTTCGACCTGCCATCCAGCATGAGCGCCGTCCGGGCCAGCCGGCCGGACGTGCCGTTCGACACCGCCGATCCGCTGTTCCGGTTCGGTCACGGACTGCGTTACGAGTGACGAGGCGCCTCCGCAGCGCGAGGCTCGGCATTCTCGAATCCGAACCGGCCAGCGGCGCCGTAGTGGCGGTAGGGCGAACGGTCCGGCCGTGGCGACTCACACCCGGAGGCGGGCATGCGCATCCTCGTGACTGGCGCGACCGGCTACATCGGCGGCCGGCTGGTGCCCGAGCTGCTGGGCGCGGAGCACACCGTCCGGGCGATGACCCGGACCGAGGGCTGGCTCCGTGACGTCCCCTGGGCCGGCGAGGTCGACATCGTCACGGCGGACGTACTCGACCCGACGAGCCTGGCCGCGGCGTTGGCCGACGTCGACGTTGCCTACTACCTGGTCCACTCGATCGGCGCCGGCACCCGGTTCGCCGCGCAGGACCGCACCGCGGCGGCCAACTTCGCCGCGGCGGCGCAGCGGGTCGGAGTACGGCGCATCGTCTACCTCAGCGGACTGGCCGATGAGAACGCAACCGGCGTGTCCGAGCATCTTGCCTCGCGAGCCGAGGTCGGGCGGATCCTGCTGGAAGGCAACGTCCCAGCGATCGTGCTGCGGGCCGCGGTGATCCTCGGCAGCGGGTCGGCGTCGTTCGAGATGCTGCGCTATCTGACCGAACGGCTGCCGGTCATGATCACGCCGGTGTGGGTGCAGACCCGCATCCAGCCCATCGCCGTGCGCGACGTGCTTCGCTACCTCGTCGCCGCGGCCGATTTCCCCGACGACGTCAATCGGACGTTCGACATCGGCGGCCCGGACGTGTTGACCTACGAGCAGATGATGCAGCGCTATGCGGCGGCAGCAGGGCTGCGGCGAAGGGTGATCATCCGGGTACCAGTGCTGTCCCCGACGCTGTCCGGGCACTGGGTCGGGCTCATCACCCCGGTGCCGGCGGCCCTGGCCAAGCCGCTGGTGGAGTCGCTACGCACCGAGGTCGTCTGCCACGAGCACGACATCGCTCGCTACGTGCCCGATCCGCCGGATGGTCTGATCGGCTTCGATCGGGCGGTCACCCTGGCGCTGGCCCGCATCCGGGAGGCCAACGTCACGACGCGATGGTCGGAGTCGGAGTGGCCCGGAGCGCCCAGTGAGGCGTTGCCGAGCGATCCGGACTGGGCCGGCGGTTCGCTCTACACCGACCAGCGCGAACGCGTCGTACACGCGACTCGGGCCGAGACCTGGAAGGTTGTCGAGGAGATCGGTGGCGAACGGGGCTGGTATTCCTTCCCGCTGGCCTGGGCGGTGCGCGGCTGGCTGGACCGGTTCGCCGGCGGGGTGGGGCTGCGCCGAGGGCGGCGCGACCCGCAGCACCTGCGAGTCGGCGATGCGCTGGACTGGTGGCGGGTCGAGGAGGTCAGGCCCGGCGAGTTGCTGCGACTCCGCGCCGAGATGCGGGTGCCGGGCTTGGCCTGGCTGGAGTTCCGGGTCCAAGACGACCCGGACGGATGCAGGCTCTCGCAGAAGGCGACCTTCTACCCACGCGGGCTGGCCGGGCAGGCCTACTGGCGGGGCGTTGCGCCGTTCCACGGCATCGTGTTCGGCGGGATGATCCGCAACATGGCCGCTACCGCCGAGGGCGTCGCGCCGCGGGGCCGGTTGCGACGGCGGCGCGCATCGCCGCAACCGTGATCGTCCACCGCGTCGTCGCTTGCCGCCCGGCCGCGGTTTGAGACGCTGGCCGAGCGGACCCGAGAGCTCCTGTGGGCCGAGCTGTCCGACGGCGCAACCCTCGGCGGCGGGGCCCATTTCCCGAACCTGCGGCCGGGATATGTCACATCACCGCCCGCGCGGCGCTGGGTCGTGCCCGGGTCGTAGCCGCGACTCTGCGAATTGCACGCTCGATCACGTTGATCGGCTCCGGTCGCGCAGCTCGCCTGGCTGTTTCCAACGGGGCCTGAATATCAAATCGGGTTGCTGCCGACCGCCATGATTACTCGTTCGAGTATTCCACGAACGCCGTGACCGCGGGCAGGTGGTCGATCGTTCCGTCAGCGTTAGTAACC
Source organism: uncultured Actinomycetota bacterium (assembly GCA_963779485.1). Classification (GTDB taxonomy): domain Bacteria; phylum Actinomycetota; class Actinomycetes; order Mycobacteriales; family Jatrophihabitantaceae; genus CAVVJA01. Next base: position 292,024 of record CAVZYJ010000008.1, read on the forward strand.
ACCGAGGCTGCTTGATCATTTACGTGCAAATTGGCGACAACAGTTCGGCCAACCGGAATAGAGGCGTTCACCTGCTGCACCCCTCCGCCGCCCTGCAGGATCCGAACATCGACATCTATAGTCGCTGGTCCTTGTCCAAAATCGTCGTACGCGAGAGAGAGAACGACGAGGTTGAATTTAACGCCCCCGGAGAACTCGGGCGGCGGAAGCGGAACAACTCGCCGACCGGTGTGAGACGGTCCGCCACCCGCCGGGGAATCGATGAATACGGAGAATGCGCCAGCCATGACGTACCTCTTTCATGAGGAATGGCTCTGCTAATTCCTGACATCCAGGTAGTTCTGCCCGCTGCCGAGCGTCAGCGGGTCACCCATCTCATGATGGATGTCGGGCCGATGTGGCTACTACGGACGCGCCGCAGCGGTTTAAAGCGTACCGCTCGCTACCGACAGACAAACGTGCCGTCGCGGCGAGGCGATTGTTCACGCCTGTCACGACCTGTCGTCGCTGGGGAAGATCCCTAACCCGAGACGAGGTCCGGCCCGTCTCACTGCGGGCCTCAGCGCGCGTCCCTCGGTGGCGGGCCGATACGTCTCGCCAAGCTTGAGGTCTGGTCCTGAATGCCCATCCAATTCTGGACAGGCCACGAGGTTCGGGATCGATGAACGTGCGGGAGGATTATGGCGTGAGCGCAAGGATGCCCACGAAGGAGGATGCCTCGGCGCTGCGCGTCGAAGGTCTGGGCAAACGGTTCGGCGACCGGCTCGCTTTCGAGGATGTCTCGTTCGAGATCGGCTATGGCGAGGTGTTTGGGTTCCTGGGCCCCAACGGCGCCGGCAAGACGACGACCGTGCGGACGCTGGGCACGCTGATCGCGCCGACGTCTGGGTCGGCGACCGTTGCGGGTTTCCCGCTCACGCCGGAGAACGGCGTCGAGATCCGTCGGCGGATCTCGATCATGCCCGAGTCGCCGGGTCTGTATCTGCGGCTGAGCGTGGCGGAGAACCTGAGGTGTTTCGCGGAGCTGTACGAGGTCGCTGACCCGAGCCAGCGCATCGACCGGGTGCTGCGGGCGGTCAAGCTGGCCGACCGGGCCGGCGACGCCTGCGGCACGCTGTCCAAGGGCCTGCGGCAGCGGGTTGCTCTGGCCAGGGCACTGCTCAACGATCCCAAGGTGCTGTTCTTGGACGAGCCGACCTCCGGCCTGGACCCGGTCGCAGCCCGCGAGGTGCACGAGTTGATCGGCGAGCTGCGGCAGCGCGGCGTCACGATCTTCCTGACGACACATCGCCTGGAAGAGGCTGAGCGCCTGTGTGACCGCGTCGCCATCCTGAACACGACGCTGCGGACAATCGGGCGCCCGGACGAGCTGCGCGACCAACTGTTCGCCAGGACGCTCACGGTGCGAACCGTTGCCCCGCTGCCGGAGCCAGCCCGGATCTTCGCCGGACTTCCCGCGGTCGAGGGCTGGCGCGTCGACGGCGCGGGCAGCTATGTCCTGGCCGTGTCCGAACCGGCGGCTGCTGCGCCACCGGTCACCCGCGCTCTCGTGGCTGCCGGCGCCGACGTGCTGTCGATCAGCGAGTCGCATCACTCATTGGAAGACGTGTACCTGGAGCTCATCGACGAGGACGAGGAGGCCGGACGGGCATGAGCCGCAGGCGGGTTCGGGCCATCTTCCACAAGGAGCTGCGGGAGTACCGGCACAACGGCAACATCGTCTACGCGATGGTGATCCTCCCGGTCGTGTTCCTCATCCAACCGCTGATCCAGATCTTCACCCTGCCAAGCTCGGCCTCGGTGACACTTCACCACGAGCACTCCCTGGTCTACATGCTGGCCATCCCCGCGCTCGTGCCCGCCGCGCTCGCCTCCTATGCGGTGGTCGGCGAACGCCTGCAGGGCACCCTCGAACCGGTGCTCGCCACGCCCATCCGCCGCGAAGAACTGCTGCTGGGCAAGGCGCTCGCGGCGTTTGTGCCAGCCCTCGCCGTCTCCTACGCCGTCTACGCACTGTTCATCGCCGTAGTCGAATTGTTCGCCCACCCCGGCGTGGCCTCCGCGCTCATCCGACCCCCGGACCTGCTCGCCCAGCTGCTGTTCACCCCGCTGCTCGCCGCGTGGTCCATCTGGCTCGGTATCGCCATCTCGGCCCGGTCCAGCGACCCCCGCACCGCGGGACAGCTGTCCCTCCTTGTATGCCTCCCCTCGGTAGCGGTCACCACGCTCATCGCCTTCAATGTCATCCCGCCGACCCCTGCCGTGGCTCTCGCCTTCGGGGTCGCCCTGCTGATCCTCGACCGCCTCGGCTGGCGGATCGCCTCGGCCATTTTCGACCGGGAACGACTCATCACCGGCACCAAGTAACGATGGGCCGAGCGTGCGCTCCGAGAAACTGCATGATGGCTCCTGAAAGAGGGCTTGATCCGGTTCGCGGCTTCGTGTACAAAGTCTGGTGTACACCAGGCAATGTAAATAACGCGAACACTGAGCACGGCCGGCCGTCGTCGGCGTGATTGCCTCGGCATGCCGCTACCGAAGTGACCGGACCGAGGGCGTGCCGCCACTTCGGTCTGCCCGACGCCTGATCACACGAGAAGGGGACGACGTGCTGCTCGGAATGGATGAGTACCCCTTCCACCAGATCACGGCGACCTTCGCCGGCGTCGGTGGAACCGACCCGGCGTGGAACGACGGGCATTACCTCTGTCTTAGCGACGGGGCCGGTGAGGTGGCGCTGGCCTCGACGCTGCGGCTCTACCAAAACAACGACGTGATGGACGGCTTTGTGTGTGTCCGGCACGCGGGGAAGCAGCACAACATCCGCGTGTCGCGCCGGCTGCGGCCGGACATGGGCACACTGGCCGTCGGCCCGCTGCGGCTGGAGATCGTCGAGCCGTTGCGGGCGGTGCGACTGGTACTCGAGGACAACGAGCACGACATCTCCCTGGACGTGATGTGTCGCAGCACGGTGCTGCCGTACGAGGACCCGGCAGAAGCGACGCGGGTCGACGGCCGGCTCATCAGCGAGCGGATCACCTATGAGGTGACCGGCAAGTGCGACGGGTGGGTGCGGGTCGGCGGCGACCGCGTACAGCTCAATCCGGCAACTGACTCCTTCTTCCGTAATCACTCCTGGGGCTACCAGGCCGGCCGCGGGGGTCCGCGGCTGTACGGCGCGCCGCTCGTTGGTGCGCCGCGCCGCGTGCCGGGCGTGCGGCAGTGGGTGTTGTTCGACATGCCTGATCATGGCGGGTTCTGGTTCGTCGACCCCAGTGGGCGAGGCGCGTCCGGCAAGGGGGCGATCCTCTATCCCGATCGGAGTGTGCCGGTCGTGGGTGTTGCGCACGAGCTCGAGTTCTACGACGGTGGTCGCCGGCTCCGCGGCGGCACGGTGCGTCTGACCGACGCCGACGGCGGTGTCCGCCAGTACACGATCGAGGACCTCGGCTGGGTCTACACCCAGGGCGGCGGGTACTTCGGCGGCTTCGACGACGGACTAGGCCAGGGCGTGTACCGCGGCGACTACCACGTTGAAGGAGAGGTCTGGGACGTGTCCCACCCGACCACCATCGTCGACGCAGACGGCAAGGCCTTCGAGTTCGATCATGCATGGGCCGAGAACTTCACTCGTGTGACGTGCGACGGCGGGCGCGGGCTGGCGCACTTCGAGTGCGTCGTCATACAGGAAGCGCAGGGATGGACGACCCATCCCGGCAAGGGGTCGGCCGCAGGTGCGCAATGAACGACGCGGTGAAAGAGATCAGCGACATGATGTTCCGCTACGCGGAGCTGTTCGACACCGGCCGGTTCGATGAGTTCGCGGCGCTGTTCGAGCACGGCACGTGGCACAAGGCGGAGCCGGGCGCCGCGGCCGCCCGGAAGTGGATCGAGGACAACGTCCAGCTCTACGACGGACTCACCTGCACGAAGCACGTGACGACCAATGTGGTGGTCGACGTCGACGAGGCGGCGGGCACGGCCGAGGCGACCGCCTACGTGACGATCTTCCAGGCGCTACCGGACTTTCCGCTCCAGCCGATCTTCTCGGGCCGCTACCAGGATCGCCTCACGCGGCATCGACGGGAGGTGGCGGTGGTCCGAGCGTGCGGTCGTCGGCGACCTCTACGGTGACATCTCCCGGCACGTGAAGTACGGACCGCCGGAGCCGACGTGAAGGCGCTCGTCCTGGGTGGCACCGGCTTCGTCGGGCGCCGGCTCGTCGCTCGCCGATGACGACGCGCTGTCCGATCCGCTGTGGAACCGCACGTTCGACTTCGGGTACGAGGCCGAAGTCGCGGCGCGCGTCCGCAATCGGCCCCTCCGAAAGGACGCCTGATGGACTCTGCCGTTGCCGAGCTGGTCGACAAGCACGAGATCGCCGATCTCTGCGCGAGGTACGCATTCGCACTCGATCAGCGGGACTGGCCAGCGTTGCGCGCGTGCTTCACCGACGCGCCGGTGTTCGTCCACCCGGGCGGGCGCATAGAGGGAGTAGCCGGGATCGTCGAACGCGCCCGCGGAGCGCTCGAACCGCTCGACGCCTCGCAGCACCTGCTCGGCAACGTCCTCGTCGAACTCGACGGTCGCGACGCCAGGTCCATCTGCTACTTCCAGGCTCAGCACGTCCGCGCCGGCACTCCGGGTGGAGAGACGTACATCATCGCCGGAAGTTACGCCGACCGCCTGGTCCGGACACCGCAGGGCTGGCGGATCGTCGAACGGGTGCAGGCTTACCTGTGGCGCGACGGCAACCGCACGGTCGTGGCGCGATGACCGCATCCGCAGCGCCGCAGGTCATCGTCGCCAACGGCAGCCTTCGCTCCGCCGCATTTCCGGAGCGGGTGACCGCAGCGAGCCGGGCTGGCTTCGACGGATTCGGCATGCATGTCCGCGACTATGCACACCTCCGCTCGGAGGGATGGACCGACGCCGACCTGCGCGCCGTGCTGCGGGACAACGGGTTCGACCTGATCGAGATCGAGACGATTCTGGGGTGGGACGACCCGCCGGAGCGACGCGACGCCGACGGCCTGCGACGCGAGCAACTCGCCTTCGAACTTGCGGACGCGGTCGGTGCTCGACACGTGATGGCGGTGGGCGCGCTCACCGGCGAACCGCGGGAGACGGCCGCCGAGGGTTTCGCCGGGCTCTGTGACCGCGCGGCCGAACACGGGTTGCTCGTCGCGTTGGAACCGCAGGCCTGCAGCACGATCGCCGACCTGGGCGCCGCACGTCGCGATCGTCCGCGCGGCCGGGCGGCCGAACGGGGGGCTCAACCTCGACATCTGGCACGCGACGCGTGGCGGATGGCCGCCGGCCGAATTGGCTGCGCTGTCTCCCGACGAGATCGTTGTTGTCCAACTCGACGACGGCCCGATGAAGCCGGTCACCGACGACTACCTGGACGAGTGCACGCACTATCGCGCTCCGCCGGGTGAGGGCGAGTTCGACGTCGACGGCTTCCTGCGCGTGCTCTACGGGACTGCCACGACGGCGCCCGTCTCCGTCGAGGTCATGTCCGACGAGCTGGACCTCCTGCCGGTGCAGACCACCGCCGACCGACTGGCCGCCGCGACGCGGCGCGCCCTGGCCGCAGCCTCGCTGGGGCCGGCCGGCGCCGAGGGCAGCCGTCCGACGACCCGGCGGGGATGACAGCGATGGACCTGGGAGCGGTGTTCCCGACGACTCAGATCGGGACGGACCCGGCCGTGATCCGCGACTTTGCGCAGACCGCGGAGGGACTCGGTTACCGCCGGTTGCTCGTGTACGACCACGTCCTGGGCGCTGTCCACGCCGACCGCACGCCGCCGCTGACCGGCCCGTACACCGAGCGCGACCCGTTCCACGAACCGCTCGTCCTGCTCGGGTTCCTCGCGGCCTGCACGAACACTCTCGAACTCGAGGTCGGGGTGCTCGCCCTACCGCAACGCCAGACGGTGCTGGTTGCCAAGCAGGCGGCCGAGGTGGATGTCCTTTCCCGCGGACGAATGGTGCTGGCGGTCGGTACCGGCTGGAACTACGTCGAGTACGAGAGTTTGGGCGCATCGTTCGAGGCCCGCGGCCGTCGCCTCGACGAGCAGGTCGACGTGCTCCGACAGTTGTGGCGCGAGTCCGTGGTCGACTTCTGTGGAGAGTTCCACCGCATCGACCGGGCCGGCCTCGCACCCCGACCAGTGCGTGGCGAGATCCCGCTGTGGTTGGGCGGAGGCGCCGAAGTCGTCGCTACGGCGGGCCGCTCGGAGCGGCGACGGCTTCGTCTTCGGCTCGGCGAGTCCGCACACCCACCAGCGCGCAGCGCGCCTGCGCGAGCTGCTGGCCGAACGCGGGCGCGACCCGGACGCGTTCCCCATGGAAACCATGATCGATTACTCGCTCGGGCCGGACGTCTGGCGGCACCAGATGTCCGCGTGGGAGGACTCGGGCGGCTCGATCCTGTCCATCCGCACGATGAGCACGGGAGCCGACTACCACGGCGTGCCGCGCGTCGAGCTGGCCGATCCCACTGCCCACATCGCCGCACTCGGCGAGTTCGCCCGCGTCGTGCGCGGCTGATCGAAAGAAGCGATGCAGTGACATCACCCGTCCGGAAGGACAGAACTCGATCCGTTCACGGACGAGTTCCAGCAGTGCCCCTTCCCGGCACTCGCCGCCCTGCGGGCTACCTCGCCCAGCGCGCGGACCGGATCGTGGAAGAGGCGGTTCGTCTCGCCAGCCCTTCGGCCGCCGTGTTTCGCCGCGTCGTGCACGATACGACGCTCGGTGGGTACCCGCTTCCGGCCGGAGGAACGTTGGTCGTGTCAGTGCTGTCGGCCAACCGGGACGAGACGGTGTTTCCTGACTCCGACCGCTTCGATCCCGATCGCCCCACCGCGCAGCGGCATGTGGCCTTCGGGCAAGGTATTCACGCCTGCATCGGCAATGTCCTCGCGCGTATGGAGGCACGCCGCGCCGTGCAGGCCCTCGCTCGGCACGTGGAACGCATCGACGTCGTCCGAGACCGACCGCTGCGCTACCTGCCAAGCCTCATCGTGCGCGGCCTCGTCGAACTGCCGGTACGGGTGCGTCGCCGCGTTCCCGAGGCCTGACAGCCGGAGAACGGATCAATGCCCGCCAAGGTGAATGCCGATGACCGCCGACGCCGCCTGACGCTGGCGGCCGCTGAACTGATCGCCGACGAGGGCATCGGTGCGTTGACGAACCACCGGATCGCCGAACGTCTCGCCGCCAGCACGACGGTCGTCACGCACTATTTCCCCAGCAAGCGAGAGCTCGTCCTGGGGACGTACCAAACCATGGCGTCGCGGTCACGTGCGCGAGTCGAGCTGGCGATCGAGGAAGATCATGCCGACCGGCTCGCTGCCTGCCTGCACGCCCTGCTACCACTGGACGACCAGTCCGTCGTCGAGTGGAAGGTCTGGCTCGTCTACCAGGGCATGTCGGTCGGAGACGAGGAACTCACCAAGATCTGGGCTTCTCGATCGGCCACCGCAATCCAGCGCATCGCCCGCCTCATCGCAGCTGACGTCGCCGACGGCCGGATCACATCGACGGCCGATCCGGCGGCGGAGGCCGACCGCCTGTTCGTACTCGTCCAGGGAATGTCGTTCCAATCGATCGTCGATCCCGCCAACTGGCCGTCGCACCGCCTCCGCGAATTGGTCAATCTCGAACTCCAGCGCCTGCGCGAAGGCACCGGCGATCGCGGCTTGTGAACTCGGTTACCGGTGACATCGAGGGAAGGGCACACGGCGTCGGCTTGCTCCGGATCAAGGCGGGCGTTTCACGTCTGCGAGAACGAACGTCGTCGCGGCCCGGGTGGACACGACTGGTGAGTGAATAGGCGGCACCAGGTGCCTTACCTGTCGATTTGGGGCCGGGCCGTTCGTCGGTTGGTCGTGCCGTCCAGATCGCGGCGGCCGGTCAACAAGCACCGCTGCATCTACCTACCCACCCCAGGTACGAAGGAGACATCCATGGCTCATCCAGTCGTACACGCTGAAATCCGTTCCCAGGACCCCGACGCCACCCGTAGGTTCTTCGCCGACCTGTTCGGCTGGAAGGTCGCATCCGAAGGCGCCTTCCCTGGCTACACGTTCATTGACACCGGCGTCGACGGCGGCACCTTCGTCGCCATCAGCCCACGCCAGGCCGCAGAGGACGAAGTCCTGTTCTTCGTCGCCGTCCAGGACGTCGAGGCAACGCTGGCACGAGCAGAACAGCTCGGTGGCCGCATCGTTCAGTCGGCCCAGCACGTTCCGGGCACAAGCTTCGGGGTGTTCGCAGACGCCCAGGGCCACAAGGTGGGGGTAGCTTCCAACGGATAGCTCTGACCGGAGCTACGCATTGCCGGTTCAGCTGAGAAACGCTCACTCGCACGTTATTTCGGCGCGCTCACCCGGTCGCGGGGCCGCCATCCCTGAAGACGACGCCCCGGCAACTCGCGCAGAACGTTTCTACGTCGAACCGCCTCGGTCATGTGGCGCGACGAACAGTAAGACGGCAGCAGGCTGACATGTTTGAGGAGGACAACGGGTGCGATCGTTGCACCGATGCTGCATCGGACGTCTTAAGCCTGCTGTGATCAGCCGACCGGAGTCACCGCCGGGCGCTCGACCTCGGGATGTGGGTGGGACGGCTGCACGCGCAGCAGGCGGGCGAAGCGGGCCGGCAGGTACCAGTTCCACCGGCCGAACAGCGACACCAACGATGGCACGAGCAGCGATCGCACGATCGTCGCGTCAAGCAGGATGCCGAAGCCGAGCCCGGTGGCGAGCACCTTGAGGTCGGTGCCGGGCCCGGACGCGAGCGCCGCGAAGGCCAGGAACAGGATCAGCGCCGCGCTGGTGACCAGCCGCCCGGTCCGGCCGATGCCCTCGATGACGGCGGCGTTGGTGGAGCGGGCGCCGTCGTACTCCTCGCGGATGCGGGACAGGATGAACACCTCGTAGTCCATCGACAGCCCGTACAGGAACGCGAAGACCATCAGCGGGATCCAGAACGTGATCGCGCCGGTCGCGTTGATGCCGAAGATCGCCTTGGAGCCGAAGCCGTGCTGCCAGAACAACACCATCAGCCCGAGCGTGGCGGCGACCGACAAGAGGTTGAGCAGCACTGCCTTCAGTGGTAGCAACAGTGACCGGAACGCCCGCACCAGCAGCACGTAGGTGAGCAGTGCGATCAGTGTCAGCATCAGCGGGAAGTTGCCGTAGACGGCGTGCATGAAGTCGATCTGCGCCGGGCCGATGCCGGCGACGCCGACGACACCGGGCAGGTCTTGCGCAGTGGTCTTGACCCGTTTGACGACGCCGACGCTCTTGGAGTTGACGGTTTCCTTCTCCGGGATGAGCAGCACGATGCTGCGCCCGTCGCGGTTAGCGGCCGGCCCGGTCGGCGCGAGCGCGTGCTGGACGCCGTCGACCTGTCCGAGGCGTGCGGCGGTCGACCGGGCCTGATCGCCTGAGACCAGGACCTCCATCGGGGTGAGCGCGCCCGTCGGCATGCCGCCGCGTTCGAGGATCTGCAGCGTGTCATACGCCTTGCCGTTGTGGGCGAGGGAATCCGAGGACGCCACGCCGATCTTGGCGCCGAGGAACACGCCGATCAGGGCGAACAACACGGCCAGAGCGGTGCCGGCGGCGAGCCACCGGTGCCGGACGACCAGCGCGGCCCAGCGGCTCCACCCGCGGCTGGCCCGGTCCTCATGACGGATCTTCGGCCAGTCGATGCGCGGCCCGATGCCGCCGAGGATCGCGGGGGTAAGGGTGAGCGTGACCAGCACGCTGGCCAGCGGGATCAGTGCCCCCCCGACGCCCATGCTGCGCATGAACGGCACCGGCAACACGATCAACGCCAGCAGGCCGATCGCCACGGTCACGCCGCTGAACACGATCGCGTGTCCCGCCGTCTGCATCGCGACCACGACCGCCTCATGGTTCTCCCGGCCGTGGTCACGTTCCTCCCGCCATCGGTTGACGAACAGCAGGGAGTAATCAATGGCGACGCCCAGCCCGATCAGCGCGATCAGAAACTGCACGATGAACGAGACGTCCATGACATAAGTCAGCGGCAGCAACAGCAGGAAGGAGGTGAGGATCGACACCGCCGCCACCACCAGCGGCAGCAGCGCCAGGAACGACGCGAACACAAACGCCAGCACGGCCAGCGCGCCCACCGCGCCGATCATCGTCTCGCCAAGCACACCGGGCCCGCTGTTGTCGTCGCTGCCCGCCGCCAGCGGTTCCTCACCGGTGACGCCGGCCGTCGCCCCGGCCGGCATCGCCTTCTCGACCGCCGCCCGGATCGCGGTGGTCTGCAGCTTGGCTGTCGGTGATGGGTTGAACCGGTAGAACACGTACGCATAGGCGGTGCGATCATCCGTGGTGCGGAACGCCCTGTCGCCCGTGTTGGCCTCGTCGATGATGCGTACATTCGGTACGGTCGCGCCGATTGCGTCGAACGTCCGGGCCACGTCGGCTTCGTGACCGGTGATAGTCTGCCCGGCCGGTAGCGTCACCGTGGCGATGTAGGGCGACGTGTCGCCACCGCTACCGAATGTCTGCTTGATCTGGTGCGCGGTCTCGGTGCCCGGTTGGCCCGGCAGCGAGAAGTCAACCGTCAGCCGGCTGGTCGTCTTGCTGGCGAGGGCAATGCCCGCGATCAGAACGACCCCCCAGATGACGACGATCGCCTTGCGGTGCCGCAACACGAGCCGAGCCCACCGCCCCATAGCGGCCCCCAATTCATCGAACCGGCAGCATCTCGCGTGCAGCCTAGGCAACGGCAATGACAACGCACACCCATTTACAGCAGATACTCACCCCCGCCGCAGGATGGCGATATCACGCCATGGATGGTGCCGTACTGGCCCGGATGGCGTGGTTGAGCTGACGGTGGCCGCGGCGGGAGAGCCGGTAGACCTTCCGGTCGCCGGGCGACGCGGCGCTTGACCTCGCGGCGTTGCGCGTCGATGCGCTGTAGGTCGGTGACCAGGTCGCGGGCGAGCTCGAGTTTCGCCTGCCTGATAGGGGAATCGGCGACGATATCGTCGACGACGGCGATCGCTTGACTGGTCCGCAGCTGTTTGCGTACTCCGCCGGGAACCGGCTCGCACGGCAGTGTGTGCACCCGGCACACCGCTTGGGTGCGCAGCCGACCGAGGTCGTGGTAGCGGCGCGACCAGACCCGCAACACGATGGTCTGATCCTCGACGGTCAGTTCCGGCAGCTCGCGGGCGCGCAGCGCGGCGACGGCCACCGAGCGGCCATCGTTCTCGTCGGTCTTGTTGATCTGCCCGGAATCGAGCAGCCGGAGCCGGGCGGCAAGCTTGGGCGGCACGTCGAGCACCCGTTCGCCAGCGGCGATCAGCTGCTGCGCGCACAATCAGGCCAGCAGAAACGACCGCGGTGGGCACGTCTGACTTCAGGACAACAATCGGCGAGCGCGCCTCTTTGGAGCCACACCGCGGGCAAAACACGACAGGCCGGCACCTCGTTCTAGAGCCAAACCAAACCGGTCGGCAGACGGTTCGGGAGCCGCCCATCGCACCTCCACGACGCTACGACCAACCGCAAAGCCCTCGATCAGTTTCAGTCAGACGGATAGCGTGCGTCTGTCCGGGTGACCGCTGAGGTTGGTCACCGGTGGAGTCGAACGCGGGACACCTCGCCGGCTAGCCGGTCGAGGGCGTCACTATTTGCCGCCGGGTGGTAACGCGTAACGGCCCAACCAGGTTCGGCCTCGGACCTTTGCTGCCCAGGATTGCCCAGGTGGCGAACCGGTGGGCGGCAGGAACTGCTCGGCGGTCTCGATTTCGGCAGCTTGAAGATTTGATCAGCAGCGCAGTGCACGCGATCAGATGGCTAAGCCCGATGCCGACGCTCGAGCTTCCTGGCGCGGATCAATGACTGGGCTGGCCAATCTGAGCGGTCATCGCGCCGAAGGCGCCGTAGCACCGCATCGCCGTGATGCGGTCGTCGGTGAGGTCGTAGGCGACGCAGTAAGAAATCCTGGGCGCGTCTTTCTGTTGGGCGTTCATGCAGTCGCCTTCCAGGTAAGCCGCGCGATCCGCGACCACGATCCGCCGCGTGTGCACATCGGACATTTGCCCGTGTAGCGCCACCACGTAGTCAAACACGGCCGAACGGCCTCGTATCTCGGCTCCGGCGTCAACCATCACCCAGGTGACACCGTCGACGTAGAACGTAGAGAAGTCACCGTGAGCGCCCATCACGTCGAAGTAGCGGTCAATCACCTGCTGAGTCAGTTCGACCGACATCCGTGCCTCCGACGAAGCGACCGCTGCATGGTCCGCGGCGAGCGTTGCTTCACATTGCCGGTCAGGTCAGGGACGCGTCAAATTCCGCATCGGTCTATTCCTCGGTGCCGGGCCGATGGCGGGGACCCGGATGTCCAAATCATGCTTGCCGTCGCAAGCCGACGGAGTCAGAGTTGCGGATCCAGCGGGGTTTCTACGGTGCGACAACCGAAGGTAGTCCGGTCGGGCGCGAGCGGAATGCGCGATGACCGCGGATCCTCGCTCGGGACGCTCGGGTCTGCGTGGCCAGGATCTCGCCCTTACCGCTGGCGCCTCGATGCGGGCTGTCGATGGGAGATCGGTCGGCGCCGATCGTGGAGGAGGACCCTGATGCCGGAGATTGTGTACGAGACGCTGATCGATAATGCGACCCCGTTGCCGGTCGGCGGGCGGATCGAGACGGCCAGCTTCGACGTGAACGGTGCGCGGGCGGTGAGCGTCAACGTCAGTATCGTTACCAACGATGCGCAGGTCCGGTGGGGCATCTACTTCGGGCCGACCACGAACAATGCGTTCGCCCCGGCCCGCCAGGGCAGCTTCGACACGGACAACAACCTGTCCATCCATCTTCCGGTCTTCGCACCGCAGATGCTGGTGATCGTCGAGAACGCCGGGCAGAACGACACGACCTGCGATGGCACGTTGTATTTCATCCGCGACCTGCCCTGACGCGGGCACCCGAATCAGGGAACTGCGACCTCGGCGACGATCGCTGCGTACTCGTCCAGGTCCGGCTCAACGGTCGGACGCCGGGCCGCGCTGCACGCAGACAAAGCCGTCATTCGATTCCGGCACTCACCGCTCGAGTGCACGCGTCGCCGCAGCAGCCTGTTCGGCTGGGTCGGCTGGGGCGGCTGGGGCGGCTGTGCGGCGGGCGCGCCACACCTCCTCAATCGGCCAGCGCTGCGCCCACGACGGCGGGATCGCCATCGGGCTGCGCGTTTCGTCTTCGGAGGCGTAGAGCTCGATCAGGTCGAGGATCTCGAAGCCGTTGCGCCGCAGCAGCCGGATCCAGTCGCCGGGTGAGAGGTGGAACTCGACAGTCGTGTCGTCGGGCCAGCTGGTGCGGTGCATTCCGCGAAGCGGACGCTGCAGCGTCGGTGGCACCGGATCGTTCTCGGCGTCTGGCGCGCAGAGGATCAGCAGCGTGCTGTTGCCGAGAAAGACCAGCTCGCCGCCGGGGCGCAGGATGCGCGCGGCCTCGGGGATCCAGAGGTGCGGGTCTGCCCAGATCGCTGCGCCGTATTCGCTGATCACGAGGTCGACGGACGCGCTGGCGAGCGGCACATGCTCGCCCGCCGCCCGGACGAGGGGAAACCGGAGGCCCGTCTCGTCTTGCATGCGCTGTGCGATGCGCAGCTGGCTGGGCGTCGGATCGATCGCAACCGGTCGGGCGCCGGAGCGGACCAGCCAGGCCGACACGTATCCGGTGCCGCAGCCGAGCTCGGCCACCCGCAGGCCGGTGACGTCATCCGGGAGGACTTGGGCCACCGACTCGGGGATGTCGTAGACGCCCCAACGCGGCTCGGTGTCGGCCCACCGCCTGCGGGCCAGGTCGAGTTCGCCCGCCGTGCGCGACGACCAGTAGCCGACGTTCGCCGCCAGATACGGAAGGCTAGTCATAACGGACGAGGCTAGTCGCCGTCGTCGTCTTCGAACGATGGTTGCTGTTTCCGGAACTCGGAGATGGAATAGGCGCCGTGAGCGCACTGGCGGCGGCCATCGCGGGTGCACTTGACCAGGTTGAGTTGAACGTCTTCGGCCGGCCCGGAGGGCGTACGGACGTGCGCACGAAGCCCGCTGGGCGAGCGCACCACCGTGGTTGATCCGGGAACCCGGGTTCCTTCGCCGCGGCGAGCGCTCGTCCCTCGGCCGAGGCTCACCGAGCAGTTATCGTCCTCGCCGTCGGCGCGACCGCGGCTGGTGCTCGTCTCCGCACCCGCCGGGTTCGGCAAGACGACGCTGCTTAGCCAGTGGCTGGCGGCCGAGGGTCAGGGCGATGGCCGGGTGACGTGGCTGTCGCTCGGGCCGGAGGAGAGCGACCTGCGTCGGTTTCTGACCCGGGTCGTCGACGCGCTGGAGGGCTCCATCGGGACGTTCGGCGCGGAGGCGCGGGCGTTGCTGCAGTCCGACCGGGCGGTTCCGGCCGAAAGTGTCGTGGGCAGCCTGGTGACCGATCTCGACCAGCTCGCCGGCCCGACCGTCCTGGCGCTCGACGACTACCACGTGATCGATGCGACAGAGGTCCACGACGCCGTCACGTTCCTGGTGGAGAACCTTCCCCCACAGGCGACGCTCGCCATCGCGACGCGAGCAGATCCACCGCTTCCGCTGCCCCGCTTGCGCAGTCGCGGGGAACTCCTTGAGCTGCGCGCCACCGACCTGCGTTTCACCGCGGACGAGGCGCAGATGTTCCTCAACGAGGTCATGGGTCTGGACGTGAGCCCGGAGCAGGTCGACGCGCTCGACAGCCGAACCGAGGGGTGGGCCGCCGGACTGCAACTGGCCGCGCTCTCACTGCGCGGCTCCGACGATCCGGGCCGCTTCGTCGAGGCGTTCACCGGAAGCCACCGGTTCATCCTCGACTACCTGGTGGAAGAAGTCCTGAACAACCAACCCGATGACGTGCGCGAGTTCCTGCTCGACACCTCGGTCCTGCACGAGCTGACCGGACCGCTGTGCGATGCGCTGACCGGCCGCACCGACGGCAACCAGACGCTCGAGGACCTCGAGCGCGCCAACGTGTTCGTCGTCCCTCTCGACGATCAGCGGCAGTGGTACCGCTACCACCACCTGTTCGCTGACATGCTCCGCTCCTTGGCGCAGAGCGAGCCGGGCTACGTCAACGACGTTCTCCGCGCCTCTGCCGGGCAAACCCCAGCCGGTGACATCGGCTCGCTGCAGACCTTGTTCACCCTCGTCGGGGTCCTCTACATGGCCGGCGGCCTGCTCTTCGGCATCGCGATGTTCCGCGCCCGCGTCCTGGCCCGATGGGCTGCCGCGCTGCTGGCCGTCGGCACCGTCGCCACCGCCGCGCTCTCGGTCCTGCCGGAGTCCTTCGACCGGCCGTTCGCCGTCCCGACCGGCGTCGCCCTGATCGGCTTGGGCATCTCGCTGTGGCGTACCCAGCGCACGAGTGCCCCGGCAGCAGCGCCCGTAGCTGTGGCCTCGGCTGTTCTGGCGCCCGCAGGCGCCGAAAGCTAGAACAACCGATGAGCACCAGCGCGGCGGTTCGGCACCGAAGTTGGCCGGTGCCGGCCGCCCTGCTCGGCCTCAGCCTGATCCCGCTCGCCGTCGCCGAGTGGGCCATTCGCCGCCCAGCCAAACCCGCGCCGCGCCGTCGTGCCTGCGGGTCGCACCGCGCTGCTCGAAGCGCCCAATCCACCGGAGCGAACTCATGACCACCAGCGACGCCCAGATCTATCAGTTCCGTGTCGCCGGTTATCTGGACGACCACTGGTCGGCCTGGTTCGACAACGTCGTCATCGCCCGCCACGACGACGGGACCTCCACACTCACCGGACCCGTCGCCGACCAAGCACAACTCCACGGAATCCTCGCCAGGCTCCGCGACATCGGCGCGACTCTCCTCTCCCTGCACATGCTCAGCGGAAATGGCCTGCATCCAACGACGAGTCGTCCGCCTCGAAGATGAGTGCCCGGAAGGGCGAATAGTGCGCTTGATCATGGCCGGCGGACGCCCGAGAACGAACGATCGGGACGCGTAACGGCCGCTACGCCGTTGCCTCGGCGGCGCGCAGAACGAGTTGCGCGGCGAGCTCGTGAAGGTTATTCCTAGATGGAAGGTGGTGCGCGGCTCTACCGCGACACTACCGAGATCGGGGAGCGCGTCGTGAGCCAGATCGACCGTGGGCGAGAGCATCTGATCGAGACCTACCGCAAGAAGGCGAAGCACTACGACATCACTTCCCGGTTTTACCCGGTGCCTGGCTACCCCGAGCGGGCACAGCGCCTCCGGGCCGTGCGAGCACTCGGCCTTCGCCGGGGTGACAGCGTCGTTGACGTCGCATGCGGCACAGGTCTGAACTTCCCGCTAATCGAGGAGGTGATCGGTCCCGATGGTCGGATCGTCGGCGTCGATCTGACCGACGCGATGCTCGCCCAGGCCCAGGATCGGATAGATACGCACGGCTGGAGCAACATTAGCCTCGTGCAAGCCGACGCGGCTGACTTCAACTTCCCAACCGGGGTCGACGCGATCCTGTCCACGTACGCCCTGACGCAGGTGCCCGAGTGCGGAGAGGTCATCACCCACGGCGCTGGGGCCCTCTCCGAAGGCGGACGCTGGATCGTGCTCGATCTCAAGATTCCCGCCAACGTGCCTCGGTGGCTGGTGCGGCTCGGGACTGGAACTGTCCGGCCTTTCGCGTCCATAGATCAGTGGATCATGCGCCGTCCGTGGGAGGTGATTCGCGCAGCCATGCGGGAAAAACTGGCTGATCTGTCCTGGACCGAATTGGTCTTCGGGACCGCATTCCTCGCTGCCGGTTCTCGCGGCCCTAGAACCGTCGACGGCACAACTGCAGGGGAGTGGTCATGAGTGACGAGCAGAAGTTGAGACCGCTCGCGACCGCGGAAGCCGTTCCGTCGGCCATGGCTGTCTGAAAGTTTCGGCCTGCACCCGGCGGGTATGAACGAATTGGAGCGGGCGCCCGTATTCCTCGGTAGACCTGGCATTGAGGAGGCCTACCGCGTGAGTCGCTCGATGTGGGCGCGGACGCACGTCCTCGGCGGGCTCGCCATCGTGGGCGTCGTCGGCTGGCGCCTCGGAACCGGCCCCTTTCTCGACGGTCTACAGGCGGTCGATCTACGCTCGATCACCCTCGCCGCCGTCCTCACGTGCGTGACGACTGCCGCGTGTGCGTGGCGATGGCAGGTCGTCGCACGCGGTCTCGGGGTTGAGTTGTCACTGTCGCGTGCGATCGCTGCGTACTACCGTTCGCAGTTCCTGAACACGGTCTTGCCCGGTGGCGTCCTCGGCGACGTACACCGCGGTGTCGATCACGGCCGAGCCACCGGAGACCTCAGCCGCGGATTGCGTGCAGTCGCCTGGGAACGCATCGCAGGACAGATCGTCCAGCTCATCATCGCAGTGTTGGTGCTCGCCCTACTACCTTCTCCAGTTCGATCGGCGCTCCCGCTCTTCCTTGCGTGCACCGCCGTTGTGGCACTTCTTGTGGCCGGCGCCGTGAGGTTCGCGTCGCGTACCGGCCTCTCCCGGACCGCACATGCGTGGCGCGTCGCAGCGTCGGACGTGCGCCACGGCTTGCTTGCGCGCCGCGCATGGCCGGCGATCACCGCGGGGTCACTGGTAGTCGTGGTTGGTCACGTCTCGGTGTTCGTCATCGCAGCCCATGCCGTAGGCGCTCACGTGAGTCTGCGCGTTCTGATGCCGTTGGCGTTGCTCGTGCTGGTCTCCGCGGCACTGCCTACCAACATCGGTGGCTGGGGGCCGCGCGAGGGCGTTGCAGCATGGGTGTTTGCCAGCGCGAGCCTCGGGGCTGATCAGGGCGTCGCGACGGCGACTGCGTTCGGCGTGCTTATGCTGACAGCAACCTTGCCGGGCGCAATCGTCGTCGTGGCCGGAATAGTGCGCAGACGCG
This sequence comes from uncultured Actinomycetota bacterium, assembly GCA_963779485.1. Lineage (GTDB taxonomy): Bacteria > Actinomycetota > Actinomycetes > Mycobacteriales > Jatrophihabitantaceae > CAVVJA01. The sequence continues at coordinate 309,964 of CAVZYJ010000008.1, forward strand.
CCGCGTCCGAGCCGGCCTCGACTTTCGATCGCCACTTGGTCGGAGCGCGCAATGGCTGATCGCCCATAGACGCTGCTCAGCTGCTGCGTGTCGATCGACGGCTTCATCAACAGTGCTGCGACCAAGCGACTTGCCCTTTTGGAGCGACGCCGACTTCGATCGCGTCTAGGTACAGCGGCGAGCTCGACCCGCGCGTGGCGTTCTTCACTCTCGACGACGCTACGGCTAGGGCGGCGAACGGCGCCCGCGGCCCGGCAAGCGCAGCCGGCGGCGCCGCCCCCCGTCGCCGATCACCGAGACGACGGTCTGCGCGAGGTGTGGGCAGCCGGTCGAGGGGAATGCATCTCGCCGGTGCCGGTAGAGAATGAGGAACAGGTCGCCGGGCGGCGCGTCCCGGTAGAGGCGGTCGAGGTGCAGGCGGTCGATCGCGGCGAGCGTCGGCGTGTAGATCGCGTCGTACCAGTTCGCCGCGATCTCTAAATTCTCGAGCACGCGTCTGCGTTCCCGCATCATGTGGTAGCCGTGTACTTGGATGTTTTCCAGCAGCTCGAGGTAGTGCGCCCCGGCGCGGCTTACCGCGACGCGCACGCGGGGACGCGCCTCGGCAAGTCCGCTGTCCTCGAGGAAGATGCGCTCGAGCTCGCGGAGGACGACCTCGAGCATGTCCGCCGCACGCAGAACGCATTGGCGCGCAGGTGGGCGAGCTCAAGAACCGGGTGTGGCGCCTGAGCAAGCTGTCTCGTCGTCCGGGTCGGTACGCGCATCAGCGCCAGGGCGGGAGGTTCACAGGTATTGCGCGAGCCACTCGTGGACGTGGTTGATGCGTTGCGCGACGACGGTCAAGTGTCCGTCGTGGTCGCGCAGGTCTGCTTGAGCGTCCGGGATCGTATCGACCAGCCAGCGTCCGTGTCCGAACGGCACGAACCGATCGTCGCGGCTGTGCCAGACCTTGGCCGGGGTCGATATTGAGGCCGGGTCGAAACCCCACGGGGAGTGGAAGATCGCGACGTCGTCACCGATCCAGCCGTCGACCCCGGGCGCTAGAGCGGCCTGGACCGAACGGTGTAGCCATGCGCCGAACTCGCTGCGAAGCACGGCGCCGTCGCTCGGCGCGGCACGTGCCGACCACTGCTCGCCGAGCTGGTCAGCTGACAGCGCGAGGAGCGCGTCGCGTTGCCGCTCGCCCTGCCGTTCCCATTCGACACGATCCGCATCGAACAGTTCCGTGTCCTGCCGAGATGCGTCCGACATGCCCGCGAAGTAGTCCAGCCCGGGCGCGTCGAACGGAGCCGGTGATCCGATCGTCGCCACCGCGGCCACGAGATCATCAAGCAATGCACCGCACGCCAGCGCATGCGGACCGCCGCCGGAGAAGCCCCAAACCGCGCATCGCTCGAACCCCACGGCGTGACCGATCGCCCGAACATCAGCGACGCAATCGGCAACCGTTCGTCTGGGCTGCGAGGACGATCCGCCGTAGCCCGGCCGGTCATAGCTGATCAACGTCAGCCCGCGGGCAGCCGCGTCCCGCACCCAACGGTCATTCAGCACGCCGGCATTCGGCGAGCCCACCTGCACGACAACTACACGCCGGCCGTCTCCGGCAACCTCCACCCGTAGCCGGCGCCCATCCACAGCCACAACCCGCTTCGTCTGCGGCACGAGCTCGTTCACGCCATCAGCACCCCGGCCGTCACCCTCCCAAAAATCCGTCTGGCGCGCCAGCGGCTATCGGCCGCCGCCGAGGCGACCAGACCGGCTCGTCCAAAAATACTCAGGGACCGCTGCACGTGGTGGGAAGCCGGTACTGCTGGTTCGCGTAGATCACGTTGCGATTGGTGATCCCGTTCATATTCATGACGATCTCCACGACCTGCTCGGTGGTGTAGGAGCCGCCGACGTGATTCTCTACGAGGACCGTGAGGTCGTCGCCGTTGTGCGCCGTGACCGTTTGGGAACCGGTGCATCCCTGCGAGGACGTAGTGCGAGTGAAGTTGCTGGTTGACCGCGACGTTGTGCAGGTGCGGGGAAGCCGGTACGGCTGGTTCGCGTAGATCACGTTGCGATTGGTGATGCCGTTCATGTCGACAACCAGGTCCTCGACCTGCTCGGTGGTGTAGGAGCCGCCGACATGGTTCTCCACGAGGACCGCGAGGTCGTCGCCGTTGTGCGCGGTGACCGTTTGGGAACCCGTGCAACCCTGCGAGGACGTGCTGGTCGACTGCAATATTGACTCGTTCGGGTCACATCCCGCTGTGAATAGCACAATGACCGCGAGCAGTCCAAATAACAATATCGACCGGAGGGCTCCGCGCATCTCGCGACACCTCCCTCGGCTCCGGTTTGCCGGTACCGCAACCGGAACGGGTTACACATCGCATTAAACCGCGGGTCGGTCACCCTGGTAAGGGCCAGAGTCGCCGCCATGACGTCCTCGACTATCGGCGACCGCGCACGCTGAGTTAATCGGGATCGGCCGGCGACGCGGGCTCGCTCGTGTGCGCGTCCGCGTCGGTGGGCCTGGCATCGTCTCGGGTCTGTCGATCCTGGAAGTTGGTGGTATCTACGCCAACTCCGAGGGAGTAGGCGAGATGGCCGCCGAGCCAGGCACCGGCGCCGAGCAGGCCGCCGCCGGCCAGCGAGAGCACCAAGCCGCGGCCGCGCGCGCCACGACGCCGAGCCAGCCAGCTGAGCGTGTAGCAGGTGAGCGCGGCATCGTTGAGCACGGCGTGCACGATCCCGACCCGGCGCTGCTCACCGTCGGTGGAGAGCCAATCGGTGCCGCCAGCCAGCGCTGTTGGCAGCGCGGCGAGGCAACCGATCGCGGTGAGACGGCGGGCCCCCGCGTCGTCGCCGAGCAGGTCGAACAGCGTCGCCGATCCCCATGCGCCGATCGGTACCGCGACGAGAGCCGGGTGTAGCGGGTGGCCTAGTGGCTTGCCCTGCAGCACTTCCTTCGCCGGGCCCTCTGGGACGGCCTTGCGACCCAAGCTCTGCGCACTGGCGGCGAGCCCGTCTAGGACGCTCGCCCGCTCAACCCGCTGTGCGACCTTCTCCAGCCATCGTCCACTCTGCATCACACTGCCGTCCTCTCCACTCGCCCCGTCCGACGCTACCTCTGCTCATATGTGCGGCTCGAACGCGAAGATCAGCGGCGGGGTAGCCGTGCAGATCGACGGTGATATGCGCTGGTGGGCGCGTTCAAATCAACTCGGTGACACGCCGGATCCGCATGACGGGCAGGCGTCCATGGCTGACCACTTTGTTCGGCACCAACATCAGACCTATGTGTCGGTTGCGATCGCCTCGGCTGCCGCGGCGTTGCTGATGATCTTCCTCGTGGGTCTGCGGCTTCAGCTGAGTCACCGATATCGGCGACGGTGGCATTGATTGGGCGCTCGGCGTGGTCGGCTCGTTGATGCTTAACGAGCTGTTCTACTTGGCGTTCGGTTAGTTCTGTGCCGGCGCACGCCCGCCGGCTCGACGCTGAGATCACGCGACGACTGGCCTTGCGACCGCAACGAGCAGTCGCAAGGCCAGTCGCTCGCCGGCAATCGGACTATGCAACAAAGCCGGTGCAACGGGCGGAGGCCGATCGGCACACTGTGCCGGGCAGCCTCCGCCCGCGGGTTCGCGGGTTGTGATCAGGAGCGAACCGCGGTGCGGTCGCTGAAACGGGTCCACAGCAGCAGCACGATGATTGCGCCGATCACCGATCCGATGATGCCGGCAGGCTGCAGGAAGCCGTCTTGGGAGTCCTTGTGGAAGAGCACGTAGCCCAGGAAGCCGCCGAGGAACGATCCGACAATGCCGATGACGATCGTTGCCAGGATGGACATGTGCTGCTTGCCGGGCACCAGCAGGCGCGCGAGCGCGCCGGCGATGAGACCGATGATGATGATGCCGATGATGAGACCCAGCATGGTGAGCCTTTCTGTTAACGCCCGTCCGTAGTCGGGCCTTCGTTCCGCCTCTGCGGTCGGTTGGTAGTGTTCCCCGTCTAGGCAACAGTCAAACACCCCTAAGGTTGATGCGTTACACCCTTAGGTGGGTTACAGTTCAAGAGCGTGAGTGCTCCTGCTGACCGCCGACCGGACCCGCCGCCCCCGCGTCCGGCCAAGCACGCCGAATTGCGCGACGGGCCCGGGCGAGCGGTCGATCAGGTGCAAGCGCGACGCTAGGCTTGCGGTAAAGATCACCCGAAGGGACCGGGATCATGTCAGATAATCCTCACAAGAAGCAGGACTTTCTCGAGGCTGCCAAGCATCAGTTCGCTCAGATCTCGGCGGAGTTTGAGAAGGCGCTCGACACCGTCAAAGATCAGGAGCGCCGTAAGCAGTTGACGTCGTCCTACCTCGAGATGCTGCAAAAGGGTCTGTCAAGGGCGAAAGACAGTGTCGCCAAGTATCAAGAGAAGGTTGCGTCACACACAACGACCGTCGCGCCGGAAAAAGGATCGGCATCCGACATGCCGGCGACCGCCGAGCCGAAGGCCGAACCGCCGGAGGCGCCCACAAGCTAGCCATCGAGCAGCTCATCACTCGAGCGCCTTGATCTGCCGCGGTCAGAATGGCCTGGACCGCGATCGACCGGCTCGTCAGTTCGGCCCCCGGTCGTGCGTCGAAGGGTGATTGGTTCGCGCGCGGCCTCGGCGCGCTCGGGGATGCGTGTGGGCCAGCGACTCCGGCCGGCCCAGACTGTCAGCTGGGAGGTGCGTCGGCGATTGTGAACTGCACCTGGCCGGCGTTGTCGGGCGCGACGTCAAGGGCCCTGTCGTCGAGCACGGCCGCAGCCTGCTGGTCGAGGAAGACGCGGGCGCCGTCCTCGTCAAGCACCTGATCGCCCGCGGCGGGCGTCGGCACCAGGGTGAGCGTGAGCGCGTTCGACGCTGGATCATTGGCGATGCGCATGCCGCAGCCCTCGGGCAGTTCCGGGTCCGCGGTGAGGTTGCGGATCTCGGTAGCGGCGTTCTCGGTCAAGGTAAGCACAGGGGGACTTCCCCTCATCCATTCGCGGGCGACGCCGATGCCCGCCGGTTCCCCAGCCGAACTCCCGGCGCCGTGGCAGTCGGCTGACCACCGCTGTGCATCCCCCACGGTTGTCCTGTTCGCCGCGGAGGTCAAATCCTCTCCGCGGCGCGCGGCATCGACGGCAACCTGGACCTCCGCGTCGGCAGCCGGGCGCTGATCGCGAACGTCGCCGGTCGCCGACGCTTGTGGGTGCTATGGGACGGGTGCCGCGTCCGACGGAGCCGGGATGGCCGGTTGGTCGGCGGCTGGCGCCTCGCGCATCCCGAACCGCTCGTAGATGCGACGTAGCGGCGCGGGCGCCCACCAGTTGGCCTTGCCGAGCAGGGTCATCGTGGCGGGCACAAGCAGGCAGCGGACCAGGGTGGCGTCGACGGCGACCGCGATCGCCAGGGCGAGCCCCATCTCCTTGATGCCGAGGCTGCTGCCGGCGGCGAAGCCGAGGAACACGATCATGACCAGCGCTGCTGCGGAGGTGATGATCCGGCCGGAGCGTTGCAGCCCGTGGGCAACGGCGGTGTCGGAGTCACACCCCTCGTCGTGGCACTCCTTGATCCGCGACAGCAGAAACACCTCGTAGTCCATCGACAGGCCGAACGCGAACACGAACACGACCACCGGCACCCACACCTCGATCGCGCCGAACGCGGTGAAGCCGAGCAGCCCGGACAGGTGGCCGTCCTGGAATATCCACACCAGCGCGCCGAACGTGGCACCCAGGGACAGCGCGTTCATGATCAGCGCCTTGATCGGCACCAGCACCGAGCCGGTCATCAAGAACAGCAGCATGAAGGTGGCCAGCCCGATCAGGAGCAGCGCGTAGGGCAGCCGCTGGGCGATCTGGTGCTCGAAGTCGATGAGGAACGCGGCCGTTCCGGTGACATAGGTCTGATATGGCGGCGGGTTGGCGCGCAGGTCGTGGACCAGCTGCTGCGCGGTGGCGTCCTGCGAGGTGCCGGTGGGGGTGACGTCGATCGCGGAGACGTTCCCGGTCAGGCCCGGCTGGATGGTGACGGAGGCGACGCCGGGCAGCTGCCTGATCTGTTCGGCGTAGGTGATGACGCGGGCGTCGCTGGCCGGGACCCGGCCGACGACCTGGATCGGGTTGGCCTGGGTGCCGGGGAAGTTCGCGGCCAGCAGGTCGTTCACGGCCCGGCTCTCGAACGAGGTGGGCAGCGTGCGCGGGTCGCCGTTGGAGTAGTGCGCGCTCAGGAACGGCAGGGCCGCCGCCAGCAGGATGGCCGTAGTGGCTACCGCGACGATGATCGGGTGGCGTTGCACCCGACGGGCCAGCCGGCCGAAAAACCCCTCGTCGCTACGTGGCGCGGCGGGTGTGATCTTGCGCCCCCACGAGCCGAGCAGGGCCGGCACCAGGGTGAGTCCGGCGGCGAGGGCGACCAGCACGGTGGCGATGCCGCCGATGGCCAGCGAGGTGAACGTCGGGTCGCCGAACGCGAACAGCCCGGCCAGCGAGGCGATGACGATCATCGCCGAGAAGCTGATCGTGCGCCCGGCGGTTCCGATCGTGCGGGACACGGCCGTGGCGAGGTCGCCCTCAGGGTCGGCGGCGCGTTCCTCCCGGAACCGGCTGACGATCAGCAGGCTGTAGTCCACCGCGAGCGCGATCCCGAACAACGCGACCACGTCGATCGCGTACCCGCCCACGTCGATGACCTTGGTGACGGCCAGCAGGATCAACAGCGCGCCGGCCACCGTGACCAGCGCGCTGAGCACCGGCATCAGCGCCGAACGCCAGCCGCGGAACACCAGGAACAGGGCCAGCAGCAGAATCGGCAGTGCGATCAGTTCGCCTCTTACCAGGTCCTTCTGGGTCGCGTCGTTCTGGTCGCTCATCGCGGCCAGCTGGCCGCCGACCTTCACGGTCGCCCCGGGGACGGCGTCGTCCAGCGTCTTCCGCACCTGGGCGACGTCGTGGTTGATCGTCGCCATATTGGTGGTCTCGTCCAGCGTGATGACGATCAGGCTCGCGCTGCCGTCGGTGGCGCGCAGCCGAGGATCGCTGGCGTCATAAGCATTGACGACATCGACCACATGCGGCAGCGCGGCCACCGACTGACTCGCCTGCACGACCGCCGCGCGGGTGGCCGGGTCATCGACGGGCTTGCCGTCCACCACGGCCACCAGGCTCACGCTCGTGCTGCTGGCGTCGTCAAGAAGCTTCGCCCCCTGCACCGACTCTGAGGAACCGGCTCCGTTGGAGTCCTTGAGATGACCGAACACGCTGCCACCGACGGCGATGCCGACCACGAACAAGATCCCCCACCCGAGCAACACCAGCCGCCGTCGCCGGTACACGAAACGCCCGAGCGAACCCAACATGCCGCTCACCGCCCGCAGAACTGGCGAACGGTCACGGAGGCACTCAGGGAGGGACCGGTCATCGGATGACTCCTGCCATATCGGCCGGAGCGCCAGCCTCGCTGATCTGAATGCCAGCACTAGGTGAGGGGTCGGCGCAGTCGGACCGTCGCGCACACCGAAGCTACGCCGCCAGTTTGGAAAGAGTCAAGACGCAACGTATCGTTTCGTATATGAGTCCAATGCGGACGTGACCGCAGCCATGACCGAAGGTGCACCCGTCCGGCCCGCCGCCGCCATCAGGTCAGCGAGCCGGCGCAGCGCGCGCGCACACGCGGCCATCCTGACCGCGACCACCGATCTGCTCGCCGAGGCCGGGTACGGCGCGCTCACCATCGAAGGAGTCGCGGCCCGCGCCGGAGTCGGAAAGACAACCGTCTACCGGTGGTGGCCGACCAAGGCAGCACTGGTCATCGAAGCCGTCAGCCTCGCGCTACCCATACCGACCCAGACTGATACCGGCGACTTGCACCACGACCTGCTCGTCGCCGTTCGGCGCGTCGTGCACACCCTCGGGCGCACCCCCACAGGCGCCGTCATCCCCGCGCTCGCCGCCGATGTGATGTCCGATCCGCAGTTGGCAGAACAGTTCCGCAACCAGCTCATCCGGCCACGCCGATCCGCCGTTGTCGACGTCCTCCGCCGTGCGGCGGCCCGTGGGGAACTCCCGCCGGATGTCGACACCGATGTGCTCCTCGACGTGTATGCCGGCGCGGTGTTCTATCGAGTCCTTGTCAGCGGTGAACCCGTTACTGATCTGCTCGCCGAGCAGCTCGTCGCCCTGCTGCTCGACGGGAAGCCCCCCGTCAAGCGACACGAAGATGACTCGGAGAACCGCATCGCCTGACGAGCGCAATCGTCACAGGCAACGAGTCAACCGTGTCGGGGGCAGTCCCATCGGACAGCCTCGGCGCCGTGCGCCTCCATTCGCAGAGCCAAGCTCGGCGCTAACCTCGCTTCCGAGTCAGCGGCACGAAGGGAAATGCCGAATCGGACAGAGGGGAGTCCAGTGGACAACACGCAGGATGAGGCGTGGTTGGCATTTGCCGCCATGGTGCTGTTCGTCGCGGGATTCATGCGGATCTTCGATGCGATCTGGGCCTTCCGCTATCACGGTGAGCTCCCGCAAGGACTTGAAGGCGCGATCTTCGGGCATAGCCTCAAGACCTACGGCTGGATCGATCTCGTGGTGGCGGCGATCATGTTTGGGTCTGCGTTCCTGGTACTCAGGCGTTCGCAAATAGCCCGATGGGTCGGGGTCGTTGCCGGCGCGATCCTGGCGATCAGCGCCGTCTGGTGGATCCCCTACTACCCGATCTGGTCGTTAATGTACGTCGGCCTCGGCGTCTTGCTGATCTACGCGCTCATCGCGCATGGGGCCGCGACTGGACGTAAAGTGGAGCTCCTTTCCTGACACATTCGGTGTCGAGATCGAGGATCGGTGAGAGTCGGGGTCGTGCTCCGGGACCGACGACGGTGATGGAGCGACGGTGTCGACAGAGGCGTTGCCGGCAACGAGCTGCCGGAGACGGACGAACGCCCGCATGATCTCGACGTTCACGTGCGCGGCGCGGTCGCTCCTGAGCACGCTGGTCAGCATCGCCACCTCCGTGAACGCCCACGGCGCGTACCGGCGGCCGTCCCATCCCGGTCCTGGTGTCACAGATTGTGATCTCACGTCGTCGAACTCGTTCGCCGTGAGCTGGAAGGCGAAATCGGCGGGGAACCTGCCAAGATCCGCCGTGTAGCAGTTGGTCTGCGTGTTCTCAACCCCTGCCCGTCACCGACGACGCTGCTGTTTTGGTGCTCGCGCTCGTATTAGGCGACCGGCCCGGCGTCCCGGCCTGTGGTTCTACGTTGGTGCCCTGACTGCGACGTTGGCGGTTGGGTCATCGCCGCGTTCGTGATCGGCGATGTTGCGGCAGCCGGACACTCCGTCGCAGCCCAAAACGTAGGTCGCGATCGTGGACATCGTCGCCGCGATTGTGCTAGCCATCTGGATGGTGCGTGTTCTGCGGCGCCCGACAGATCCGAAACGCGTCGAGGGCATGGTGGCGCAAATGGGTAAGGTCGCCAGTTCGCCGATCATTGCGATTATCGGCGCCGGCGCCGCGCTCGCCAATCCGGGTGCGTTTATCCCGCTAGCGCTCACGGATATCTCTGAGACCAATCCAAGCACGACGCATTACATCGTCGAGTGGGTCTTCTTCTCGAATCGAAGCTGCGATAGGGGAGCAAGGCGCGGCGTGGGGTGTCAGCGGCCACGCCCGGGTGACAGGGCTGTACGTGCTGTGGGCGCGCCCGCCGCTAGTCGTGCGGTGCGGCCGCCGCTGCGGCCGCCGCTCGCCGCTCGATTCTCCGCCATAGGGCTCGCTGGGCCGGGAGTCCCACGATCGCAACAGCGGCAAGGACGGTGACGTTGAGAACGAGCTGGAGAGTGGATCCCCATGCCTCGCTCCCGCTGCCGAACGCCAGGGACACGCCGATGTCGGATGCCGCCGGGATCGTGGTGACCGAGATAAACACGCCGATGAGAGTGCCCGACCGTGCCTCGGTGAGTGAGACGACGCCGACCACGCCGGCCAGGGCGGCGACGATGAAGGAGAACCAGTTCGGAGTGTTGATCAGGTTGGAGACCGGCCGGATCCCCCGGGCGTAGCCAGTGGGCTCGAGTCCGGCCCAGCGCACCAGCAGTGACAGCACGAGCGCGCCGGCGATTGCGAGCGCGAATCCGACGCCCAGCGCGGCCGCGCTGCGCAGCACGCGTCACGAGTGTTCACACTTCACCGACAGGGTGGAGAAGTTCGCGGTGGTGTTCAGGTTCCCACCCGATTCCTGCATCCCGAATAGCTCCACATAGTCACCGGTCACCAGCGGCACGACGTAGACGATGCTGATCGAGGCTGCCGGACAGGCCCGGGCCGATGCCCTGCGCCGCCTGGTACAGGGACCCGTTCTTGTAGATGCTGGCGAACCGTCGGCCGGTGGTGTTAGACGCGTACGACACAGTCCCGATGACGAGATAATCCCCGTCGGCGCGGAAGGGTGTCCGAGGATGAGCAGCGTTGAGAAGCGCCTGCGTGACGGCAAGATCAGTTGGCAGGCTCATTACCGCGACCCGGCCGGCCGGCAGCGCAACAAGTCGTTCCCGCGCAAGGGGGCGGTGGGGTGAGATGGCGGCGCTTCGTGTCAGTCGGCTTGACCTTCTTCGACGCCGCGCCGAGATCGCGGCGTCGGTCACTCTGGTGCGTGGTGTGCAGACGTGGGGCACCCCGAAGGGTCACGAGCGGCGTTCGGTGCCTATCCCCCGATTTCTGATCGATGATCTCGCAGCCCACGTCGGCGGCAAGGCTCCCGGCGATCTCGTGTTCAGCGGCGAGCGAGGCGGCGCGCTGCGCGGTCAGGTGTTCCAACGTGCGGCGCTGGATGAGGCCGCCGAAGCGCTCGGCCTGAGCGGGCTTCACCCGCACGAGCTGCGGCACACTGCGGCGTCGCTCGCGATCGCGGCCGGCGCGAACGTGAAGGTCGTGCAGACCATGCTCGGGCATAAGTCCGCAACCATGACGCTCGACCTGTACGGGCACCTGTTCCCGGACCAGTTGGACGAGGTAGCGAACGCGTTGGACGCGGCGCACGCTGCTGCTGTTCCCATTTGTTGCCCAACGGCCAGGTGATCAAGCTGGCGGTTGGGGCAACAGAGATGCTCTACCCCCCAGATTTCGGGGGGTAGAGATGTGTAGCCCCGAGCGGATTCGAACCGCCGCTACCGCCTTGAGAGGGCGGCGTCCTAGGCCACTAGACGACGGGGCCCCAGAACTTTCCGATGGTGCAGCAGAGCACTCCGCTGGGGTACCAGGACTCGAACCTAGACTAACTGAACCAGAATCAGTTGGGCTGCCAATTACCCCATACCCCATCCGGCCGGCGCGGCGGCACCGTGCGGCCGACGACAAAGTCTACCGGACTCGGTCGCTCGGCCCTGACCTCGTGGCCCGGTTGGTCGGCCGCGACACGTCGACGCCGTCCTCCCAGCGTTGGTACAGCGTCCCGCGCGGCCACGAGGCGTGAGCGAACCCGTGGGAGCCCCACCGGTCACTCGCGTACCACCAATGCGCGGGACGCGACGTACCGGCCGCGGAGCGCGAGGGTTTCTAGCCGCCGGAGTATGCGCGGGACGCGACGGGGGCCGCCGTGGAACGGGCAGACCGGCCGACCTATCGGTTCCGCGCTGCCCGCAGCCGGGCAAGCGTGCGGTCGCGGCCGAGCAGCTCGAGCGACTCGAACAGGGGTGGCGAGACCGTCCGGCCCGTGACCGCCACCCGAACCGGACCGTAGGCCTGCCGGGGCTTGAGCCCGCGTCCTTCGACGAGGGCGGCGTGCAGCTGCTCTTCGAGCTCGGGAACGGTCCAGTCCGCGACCGTCTCGAGCGTGGCCAACGCCGTCGCCACCACGTCCAGGCCGGCGGCGTCCAGCTGCTTGCCGGCCGCCTCCTCGTCGACGACGAATTCCGCCTCGGCGACCAGGAGGAACTGAATCAGGTCCAGACCCTCGCGCAGCGTGCGGATTCGCTCCTGCACCAACGGTGCCGCCGCCTCGATCAGCCCGTCCGGCGCTTCGGTCCCGATCTCGTCGGCGTAGGCCTGCAGTCGTGCCGCGAACGCAGTCGGCGGCAGCAGCCGGATATGGGTGGCGTTGATCGCCACACACTTCTTCGGGTCGAAGCGGGCCGGGTTCGCGTTGACGTCGGCGACGTCGAACGCGGCCACCATCTCGTCCAGGCCGAAGACGTCACGGTCGTCGGCGATCGACCAGCCGAGCAGGGCGAGGTAGTTCAACAGTCCCTCGGGCAGATAGCCCTGCTCACGGTAGAGGTTCAGCGACGACGTCGGGTCGCGCTTGGACAGCTTCTTGTTGCCCTCGCCCATGACGTACGGGCAGGTGACCGAACCGCGGCACGGTCTCGGCGACGCCGATCGCGATAAGCGCGCGATACAGCGCGATCTGGCGCGGTGTCGACGGCAGCAGGTCCTCGCCGCGCAGCACGTGGGTGATCCGCATGAGGGCGTCGTCGACCGGGTTGACCAGCGGGTAGAGCGGGTCGCCGTTGGCGCGCACGACGACGAAGTCCGGCACGCTGCCCGCGGCGAAGGTGACCGGGCCGCGAACGATGTCGTCCCAGCCGAGATCCTCGTCCGGCATGCGCAGGCGCAGGACGGGTTGACGGCCCTCCGCCCGCAGTGCCGCGCGCGCATCGGCCGACAGCTGGCGGTCATGGTTGTCATAGCCGAGCTTCGGATCGCGCCCGACCGAGCGATGGCGGGCCTCGATCTCCTCGGTCGAGGAGTAGGACTCATAGGCCAGGCCGGCGTCCTGCAGCCGGGAGACGATGTCGGCATAGATCGAGCGCCGCTCGCTCTGCCGGTACGGTGCGTGCGGGCCGCCCACCTCCGGGCCCTCGTCCCAATCCAGCCCGAGCCAGCGCAATGCGTCCAGCAGCTGCCGGTAGGACTGCTCGGTGTCGCGCGCCGCGTCGGTGTCCTCGACCCGAAACACGAAGGTGCCGCCGGTGTGCCGCGCGTAGGCCCAGTTGAACAAGCACGTGCGGATCAGGCCGACGTGCGGATTGCCGGTTGGCGACGGGCAGAACCGAACTCGGACCGCCGTCATACCGTGCGAACCGGGTTGGTCAGCTCTCCGATCCCTTCGATCTCGACCGTGACCGTGTCCCCGTCGGTGATCGGTCCGACGCCGGCCGGCGTCCCGGTCAGGATGACGTCGCCGGGCAGCAGGGTCATGACCCCGGACATGAACTCCAACAGGGTGCCGACATCTCGGATGAGCTCGCTCGTGCGGGAGTCCTGACGCATGTCGCCGTTGACGGATGCCGTGATCCGCAAATCGTCGGGTTCCACCGCTGTCTCGATCCACGGGCCGAGCGGGCAGTACGTGTCATAACCCTTGGCTCGGGCCCACTGGCCATCGGAGCGCTGCATGCTGCGGTCGGTCACGTCGTTGGCGCAGGTATAGCCGAGGACCCCGTCGAGTGCCTCGCTCGCGGTGGCCGCCTTCAGCGGGCGCCCGATCACGATTGCCAACTCGGCCTCGTGGTCGACCTGTCCGGCGTCAACGGGCAACCGGATCGGATCGCCCGGACCGCATACCGCGGTGGACGGCTTGAGGAACATGATCGGCGTTACCGGCGGGGCCTCGCCGCCCATTTCCTTGACGTGGCCGCCGTAGTTCTTGCCGATTCCCACGACCTTGCTGGGCAGGATGGGCGGCAGCAATCGCACGTCGGAAAGTGCCCATCGGTCGCCGGTGAACGAGATGGCCCCGAACGGGTGATCAGCGATCGCGGCGACGGTCAGCCCACTCGGCGCCGCCCCCGGGGAACCCTCGACGACGCCCCATCGGATATCGGCCAGCCTCGAGCCGGTAGCCGGACCGGGCGTCACGAAGCGGGCGATGCGCACGTGCGGCAACGTTACCGGTGCCGCTGCCAGCGGCCGCGCACCGTCGCGCATACTCGACGGGTGACCTCGCCGCTGTCGGCCGTGCCCGTCGAGCGCAGACGTCGCGCCGCGCGGTCGGCGACGGTGCTTGCGTTCGTCATGCTCGCGGTGTTCGCCGTGGCCTGGCTTCGCCCGGCGCCGACCGTCGTCCGGCTCTTCGCGACCGTGGCATTGTTCGGCGCGGTCTTCCTCGGGCTCATCGCCTGGGGCCTGCTGCGAAGTGTCCGCCTCGATGCTGCGGAGGCGCGGCTGGACGCGGCCGTGATCGGCACCCTCGCCGATTCCGGCGCGGCCGGCGACTGCGGACACGACCATGACCCCACGGAGATGCACGTCACCGACGCGGCGCCGGCCTGCAGCGCCGGTCCGGACTGCGACCATTCGTGCGCCGACTGCGTGCTCGCGCGCGGCCGGGCGCGCGAGTCTTAGTTCGACTCGTCCGATCCCAGCGGTTCCTGCAACAGGCCGTATCGGACGGCATCGTGCAGGGCCAGCCAGGAGGCCTCGACGACGTTGCCGTGCACGCCGACGGTGGTCCATTCCCGCTGCCGGTCGGAGGTTTCCACCAGCACCCGGGTGACCGCGTCCGTGCCCTTGCCCGGCAGGATGCGCACCTTGTAGTCGGTGAGCTCGAACTCGCGTAGCCGCGGATACGCCTCTTCGAGCGCGGAGCGCAGCGCCCGGTCCAGGGCGTTGACCGGCCCGTTGCCCTCCTTGGTGGAGATGACCCGGTTCCCATCGGCCTGGACCTTGACCGTCGCCTCGCTGACCAGCGAGCCATCCTCGCGACGGTCGATGATCACCCGGTAGGACTCCACCGCAAATCTCGTCGGCACCTCCCCCAGCTCGTCGCGCACCAGCAACTCGAACGACGCGTCGGCGGCCTCGTAGGACCAGCCCTCGGCCTCCCGCTGCTTGACCCGCTCGACCACCTTGCTGATTACGTCGGGCCGGGCACCGAGGTCCAGTCCGAGCTCGCGCGATTTCAGTTCCACCGACGCCCGCCCTGCCATCTCGGTGACGAGGATGCGCTGGTCGTTGCCGACTACCTTCGGGTCGAGGTGGTTGTACAGCCGGGGCGAGACCTTGATCGCCGACGCGTGCAAACCGGCCTTATGGGCGAACGCCGACGACCCGACGTACGCGGCGTGCGAATCCGGCGCGAGATTGGCGATATCCGCGATCGCGTGGGATACCCGCACCATCTCGACCAGTGCGCCGTCGGGAAGCACGTCCAGGCCCATCTTGGTGACCAGGCCGCCGATCACGGCGAAGATATTCGCGTTGCCGGCCCGCTCCCCGTATCCGTTGGCGGTGCCCTGCACGTGAGTAGCTCCGGCCGCGACGGCGGCGAGGGTGTTGGCGACGGCGCAACCCGTGTCGTCTTGGGTGTGGATGCCGAGCCGGATGCCGGTTCGGCCCCGCACCGCGGTCACCGTCTCGAGCACATCCATGGGCAACATTCCACCGTTGGTGTCGCACAGCACGCCCACGTCGGCGCCGGCCTCCAGCGCGACGTCGAGTAGCCGCACGCCGTAGTCGGGATCATGCCGGTAGCCGTCGAAGAAGTGCTCGCAGTCGACGAACACGCGACGTCCCTCGGCGCGCAGGAAGCTCACCGTGTCGCGCACCATCGCCAGGTTCTCGTCGAGCGTCGTGTGCAGCGCCTGATCGACATGGACCACGTCGGACTTGGCGACGAGGGTGATGACGGACGTGCGCGCGTCTAGGAGAGCCTGCACCTGCGGATCGTCCTGCACGCGAACCCCCGCCTTGCGGGTCGCGCCGAACGCCACCAAGGTGGCGTTCTTCAACACCAACTCGCCGTCGGCGGCGCGGGCGAAGAACTCGGTGTCCTTGGGCAGCGCGCCCGGCCAGCCTCCCTCGATGAAGCCCACTCCGAGCTGGTCGAGCAGCCGCGACACCGCTAGCTTGTCGGCCACCGAGTAGCTGATGCCTTCGCGCTGGGCGCCGTCGCGCAACGTGGTGTCGAAGACGTGGAACGTGTCGCTCAGCATGGATCATCCTTATCGCCGTGGGCCAATACAAAAGACCCCCCGCGGGTGCGGAGGGTCTGCGCGTCGGCGTGAAGCTGGGTCCGACGCGCTAGCCGATAATGATCACTCGGCCAGGCACGTGGTCGAGTGTGACACAGCCGGCGTCCGGGTGACAACTTTGCGCGTCCACATGGCAGCATCGCCGGCATGCCACAACCGACCACGGTGCGCCCGCTCCGGATCGAGGACAAGCGTGGCTGGCGCCGCCTGTACCGGGCGTACGCCAAGTTCTATGAGGTGCAGGACGCTGACTTCGACATCGTCTGGTCCTGGCTCGTCGATCCCCACCACGTGCTGCGGGGTTTGATCGCCCTGCGCGACGGCCGGGCCATCGGGCTGGCCCACTACCGCGCCGTACCGCGCCCGCTGCACGGCGCCGTGGCCGGCTATCTCGACGACCTGTTCGTGGAGCCGGCCGCGCGGGGCTCCGAGGCCGCCGATGCGCTGATGGGCGCCCTGCAGAACATCGCGGCCTCGCACCGTTGGACCGAAGTCCGGTGGATCACCCGGAGCGACAACGCACGGGCGCGGGCGTTCTACGACCGGTACGCCCAGGCGACCGACCTGATCACCTACCACATGCGCATCGAGTAATGCTCGCGGGACACTAGGCCGAGGCGGCCTTCGCGAGCCGTTCGCCGATCTCGGCCGTGCCGCCCGGCGCGCGAGGATCGCGGGCGGCGAGGTCAGCCGCGACCGCGGCTTCCACGCGAGCCGCCGCCTCGGTCTCGCCGAGGTGATCGAGCAACATCGAGACGGAGAGCACGGCGGCCGTCGGATCGGCCTTGCCCTGCCCGGCGATGTCTGGCGCCGAGCCGTGCACCGGCTCGAACATCGACGGATGGCGGCGGGACGGATCGACATTGCCACTTGCGGCCAGGCCGATTCCGCCGGATATCGCGGCGGCGAGGTCGGTGATGATGTCGCCGAACAGGTTGTCGGTGACGATCACGTCGTAACGGCCGGGATCGGTGACCAGGTAGATCGTCGCCGCGTCGACGTGGTGGTAGGCGGTCGTCACATCGGGATACTCCGCAGCCACGTTCTGCACCGTGCGGGCCCACAGATCACCGGCATAGACGAGGACATTGTTCTTGTGCACCAAGGTCAGGTGCTGGCGCGGACGGGAACGCGCGCGATCGAACGCGGCCCGAACGACGCGCTCCACGCCGAAGGCGGTGTTGATGCTGACCTCGGTCGCGAGTTCCTGCGGGGTGCCCTTGCGAATCACGCCGCCGTTGCCGACGTAGGGACCCTCGGTTCCCTCCCGGTAGACGACGAAATCGATCGCCGGCCGACCGGCGAGTGGCGTCGTCATGCCCGGGTAGAGCTTCGCCGGGCGAAGGTTCACGTAGTGGTCGAGTTCGAAGCGCAGCCGTAGCAGCAGGCCGCGCTCCAGGATCCCCGAGGGGACCGACGGGTCGCCGACCGCGCCGAGCAGGATCGCGTCGTGGCCGCGGATCTCCTCGAGCACGCTGTCCGGGAGCACCTCGCCGGTCCGGTGCCATCGGGACGCGCCCAGGTCGTACTGCGTCGGATCCACGCCGGGCCGCACGGCAGTCAGCACGCGCAGGGCCTGCTCGGTGACTTCGACGCCGATGCCGTCACCCGGTATCACCGCAAGCTTCACGGCGTCAGCCTAGTGGGGTGTCAGCGGGCGGCCGTGCCCTCCGTGTAGTCGTCGTCGGTGGCAACCCAGCTCATGAGTCCGCGCAGCTTCCGCCCGACGTCCTCGATCGGGTGCTGCTCGCCCTTGGCCCGCAACGCGGCGAACTCGGGACCGCCCGCGTCCTGGTCGGCGATGAACCGAGCCGCGAACGATCCGTCCTGGATCTCACGCAGGATGGCCTGCATGTTCTCCTTGACGTGCGGGTCGATGACCCGTGGACCGGAGACGTAGTCGCCGTACTCGGCCGTGTCGGACACCGACCAGCGCTGCTTGGCGATACCGCCCTCGTACATGAGGTCGACGATCAGCTTGAGCTCGTGCAGGCACTCGAAGTAGGCGATCTCGGGCGCGTAGCCGGCCTCGGTGAGCACCTCGAAGCCGTACATCACGAGCTGGGACGTGCCGCCGCAGAGCACGGCCTGCTCGCCGAACAGGTCGGTTTCCGTCTCCTCGGTGAACGTGGTCTTGATCGCACCGGCCCGGGCTCCCCCGATCGCCTTCGCGTAGGACAGGGCCAGCTCGAAGGCCTGGCCGGAGGCATCCTGCTCGACGGCGACCAGCACCGGCACGCCCTTGCCGTCCACGAACTGGCGCCGTACGAGGTGGCCGGGACCCTTGGGAGCGACCATCGCGACGTCGACGTTGCCGGGAGGCTTGATGTAGCCGAAACGGATGTTGAAGCCGTGGCCGAAGAAGAGGGCGTCGCCGTCGTCAAGGTATGGCTCGATCGACTCGGTGTAGAGCTTGCGCTGCGCCGGGTCCGGCGCCAGCACCATGATCAGGTCCGCCTCTGCGAGAGGCCTCGGCCGGCGTGACGACGCGCAGCCCCTCGTCCTGCGGCCTTGGCCCGACTCTTGGAACTCTCGGGCAGTCCGACCCGGACGTCGACGCCGGAGTCGCGCAGGCTCAGCGCGTGGGCGTGGCCCTGGCTGCCGTAGCCGAGTACGGCCACGGTGCGGTCCTGCACGATCGACAGGTCGGCGTCGTCGTCGTAGTAGATCGAAACGGCCATGAGCTGAGTTTTCCCTTTCGTGGATGGACGAATCAGCGCCGGCTAGGCGCTGCGATCGACGGACCGCAGGGCGGCCTGGGTCATCGACCGCGGACCTCGGCCGAGCGCGACCATGCCGGACTGCACCATCTCGCGGATACCGTACGGCTCCAACATCTTGAGCATGGCTTCGAGCTTGGGCGGCGGCCCCGTGACCTCGATGGTGAGCGCCTCCGGACCCACATCGACCACCTTGGCCTTGAACAGGTCGACGGTCTCGATCACGCCCCGCCGGGTGTGCTCGTCGGCGCGAACCTTGACGAGGAGCAGCTCGCGCTGCACCGCCTGGCTGTCCTCCAGCTCGACGATCTTCAGCACGTTGACGAGCTTGTTGAGCTGCTTCGTCACCTGTTCGAGGACGCTGCCCTCGACGCCGACGACGATGGTCATGCGGGATATCTCGGGATGTTCGGTCGGGCCGACCGCGAGTGACTCGATGTTGAATCCACGGCGGCTGAACAGTCCCGATACCCGGGCCAGGACGCCCGGCTTGTTCTCGACGAGCACGGACAGGGTGTGCCTGGTCATCACTCAGCCCTCGCTGTCGAACACCGGACGGATGCCGCGCGCGGCGATGATGTCGTCGTTGCTCGTGCCGGCGGCCACCATCGGCCAGACCATCGCGTCCTTGCCGACCATGAAGTCGACGACGACCGGTTGGTCGTCGATGGACATGGCCTTTTCGATCGTCGCGTCGACCTCCGACTTGGTTTCGCAGCGCAGCCCGACGCAGCCCAGCGCCTCGGCCAACCGGACGAAGTCCGGCACCGGATGCTTGACCTTGCTGGTCGCCGCGGCCGGCGCGGGCCGATGCGTGCCAAGATTGGTATTGGAGTATCGCTCTGCGTAGAACAGGGTTTGCCACTGCCGAACCATGCCCAGGTTGCCGTTGTTGATCACGGCGACCTTGATCGGGATTCCCTCGATGGCGCAGGTAGCCAGCTCCTGGTTGGTCATCTGGAAGCAGCCGTCGCCGTCGATGGTCCACACCAGGGTGTCCGGCCGTCCGACCTTGGCGCCCATCGCCGCCGGCACGGCGTACCCCATCGTTCCGGCGCCACCGGAGTTCAGCCACTTGCCGGGCTTCTCGTACGAGATGAACTGCGAGGCCCACATCTGGTGCTGCCCGACCCCGGCGACATAGATCGCATCCGGAGCCCCCCACCTGGCCGATGCGTTCGATGACGTACTGCGGAGCGAGGCTGCCGTCGGTGGGCTCGTCGTAGCCGAGCGGATAGGTCTTGCGCCACTGGTCGAGCTGCGCCCACCAGCCGGTGAGGTCAGCTCGTCGCCCGGCGGCGAACTCGGCCTGCACGGCCGGGATGAGCTCGGCGAGCACTTCACGCACGTCGCCCACGATCGGCACGTCGGCCGTGCGGTTCTTGCCGATCTCGGCCGGATCGATGTCCGCGTGGATCACGGCCGCGTGCGGTGCGAACGTGTCGAGCCGACCGGTGACCCGGTCGTCGAAGCGGGTGCCGAGCGCGATCAGCAGGTCGGCCTTCTGCAGGGACGTCACCGCCGTTACGCAGCCGTGCATGCCCGGCATGCCGAGATGCTGGCGATGGCTGTCCGGAAACGCGCCACGGGCCATCAGCGTGGTCACGACCGGAATGCCGGTGAGCTCGGCCAACCGGCGCAGCCCATCGGTCGCATGGGCGCGGACCACGCCGCCACCGATGTAGAGGACCGGGCGCTTGGCCTCGGCGATCAGCCGCGCTGCCTCCCGGACCTGCTTGCCGTGCGGGCGGATCACCGGTCGATACCCGGGCAGCTCCAGCTTGGGTGGCCAGACGAACGGCGCGCGCTCTTGCAGCACGTCCTTCGGCAGGTCGACCAGCACTGGTCCGGGACGGCCGGTGCCAGCCAGATGGAACGCTTCCGCGATGGCCTGCGGCACTTCGGCGGCGGATTGCACCAGGAAGTTGTGCTTGGTGATCGGCAGCGTGATTCCGGAGATGTCCGCCTCCTGGAAGGCGTCCGTGCCGATGAAGGCGCGCCCGACCTGCCCGGTGATGGCCACTAACGGGACCGAGTCCATGTACGCGTCGGCGATCGGAGTGACGAGGTTGGTCGCTCCGGGCCCGGACGTCGCCATGCAGACGCCGACCTTGCCGGTCGCCTGCGCGTACCCCTCCGCCGCGTGCCCTGCGCCCTGCTCGTGGCGGACCAGGATGTGGCGCACTCTCGTGGAGTCGTAGAGGGGGTCGTACGCGGGGAGGATCGCTCCCCCAGGGATCCCGAACACGACGGTCGCCCCGACTTCCTCGAGGGACCGGACGAGCGCCTGGGCGCCGGTAAGGGTGGCTCCGGGCGGTGGGCTGCTCGGTGCGGCCATCGGGTCCTTCTTTCTCGCGGTGCACGGTTCGGTGCGGCGGCTCGGGTTCGGACTGCTCGGACATGCAACAAAAAACCCCTCGTGCTGTTGCACGAAGGGCTAGCGCGTCGGTAGAGGCCGGAGCCTCACTCGACGCGCTGATCGATGAGTACGAGCTGCCGCACGAAGTGGAGGTTACACGTGGGCCCGCATCCGGATCAACCGACCCCGTTGACTCACCTCGGTCGTGATCTTGACCTTTGCTGCCCTATAGCGACAACAAGTCCAAGATCACCGGTAGGAAGCCGGCCGGAAGCGAGTGAAGAGCTGGACGGGAGGGAGTCGAGGTGCCGGGTGCGATCAGTCGCAGACGGCGCCGTGCGCGGCCGAGCCGACGAGCCGGGCGTACTTGCCGAGCACTCCGTAGTCGAAGCGCGGAGGCAGCGGCTTCCACGCCGCCCGGCGGCGCTCCAGCTCGGCCGGGTCAACGTCCAGATCCAGCGTGCGGGCAGCCATGTCGAGCCGGACGACATCGCCGTCCTCGACCAGCGCGATCGGCCCGGCGACCGCGGCCTCCGGCGCCACGTGGCCAATGCACAGGCCCGTGGTGCCACCGGAGAAGCGCCCGTCGGTCAGCAACAGAACGTCCTGGCCGAGCCCGGCGCCCTTGATCGCGCCGGTCACGGCGAGCATCTCGCGCATGCCCGGGCCACCCTTGGGACCTTCCCAGCGGATGACCACGACGTCGCCGTGGCGGAGCGTTCCGGCGGTGACCGCATCCATGGCGCCTTGCTCGCCATCGAAGACGCGAGCGGGTCCGACCCAGGTCTCGGAATCGAAGCCGGCGCTTTTGACGACCGCCCCCTCCGGGGCGAGCGAGCCGCGCAGGATGGACAGCCCACCGGTTCGGTGCAGCGGGTCGGACATCGCGTGGATGATCTTTCCGTCCGGATCCGGCGGGGCGATGTCCTTCAGGTTCTCGGCCATGGTTCGCCCAGTCACGGTCAACACGTCACCGTGCAGCAGGCCCGCGTCGAGCAGCGCCTTCATGACGACCGGCACACCGCCGATGCCGTCGATGTCGGTCATCACGTAGCGCCCGAACGGCTTCACGTCGGCCAGGTGGGGCACCCGGTCGCTGATCCGGTTGAAGTCGTCGAGGTCGAGATCGACCTTGGCCTCGTGGGCAATGGCCATCAGGTGCAACACGGCATTCGTCGATCCGGCGAGCGCCATGACGACCGTGATGGCGTTCTCGAACGCCTCCTTGGTCAGGATCGAGCGGGCGGTGATGCCGGCATCGACGAGACGCACGGCGGCCTCACCGGATCGCTCGGCGTACGCGTCGCGACGGGAGTCGGGGGCCGGCGGCGCGGCCGACCCGGGAAGCGACATGCCCAGTGCCTCGGCCGCGGACGCCATCGTGTTGGCGGTGTACATGCCACCGCACGCACCCTCACCTGGGCAGATCGCCTTCTCGATCGCGATCACGTCGTCCGTGGTGATCTTTCCGGCGAGGCAGGCGCCGACGGCCTCGAACGCGTCGATGATCGTCACGTCACGGTCGCCGAGGCGTCCCGGCAACGTCGACCCGGCGTACAGGAAGACGGCCGCAACGTCGAGCCGCGCCGCAGCCATCAGCATGCCGGGCAGCGACTTGTCACAGCCGGCGAGGAGCACGGCCCCGTCGAGCTGCTCCGCGTGGAAGACCGTCTCCACCGAGTCGGCGATGACCTCGCGGGAGACCAGCGAGTAGTGCATCCCGTCGTGGCCCATCGAGATGCCGTCCGATACGGAGATCGTGCCGAATTCCAGGGGAAACCCGTCCGCGCCGCGCACCCCCACCTTGGCCCGCTTGGCCAGCCGGGCGAGGGAGAGATTGCACGGCGTGATCTCGTTCCAGGACGAGGCGACGCCGATCTGCGGCTTGCGCCAATCGTCGTCGCCCATCCCGACCGCTCGTAGCATGCCCCGGGCCGGCGCGCGCTCGATGCCGTCGGTGACGATTCCGCTGTGCGGCTTGCGGTGGTGATGCGGCGTTCCGGTCGACCTGGCATCGGCCGATTGCTCGGTACTCACGCCGTGAACCCTACGACGTAGGGTGCATGTCGTGACCGCCCCATCGGGCCGCGCCGTGTTCCGCTTGCCCCGCTCGGCATACCTCGCGGTGCTGTTCCTGGCTCTCGCGGTGACCGCGCTGGTGCAACACCCGATCCTGCTCGTTGCCTATGTCGTACCAATCCTGGCGATCATGTTCATCGCCCGCACCGCGACGATCGTCGACGCGAGCGGGATCACGGTGCGCGCCCTGCTGGGTTCCCGGCACCTCGACTGGGGCGCGGTCCGCGGCATCTCGGTGACCGGTCGCAACGTCTACGCCGTGACCGAGCGAGGTGGGGTCCGGCTGCCCTGCGTGCGCATCGCCGACCTGGCCGCGGTGGCCGCGGTGAGTGGCGGCCGGTTGCCCGACCTGCCCGAGGCCACACCGAAATACGCGCCCTCGCGACGACGCCGGTGACCGGTCGCGTCGAGTCAGTAGCCGTCGCTGACCACATTGCGCAGCGGCTCGCCGGTGACGAATCGGCTCACCTGGTCGCGGACGAGTCGATAGGCCCGATCGGCCCAGCCCGGGGTGCCACCTCCGACGTGCGGGGTGATCAGCACACCCGGAGCCGTCCAGAGTGGGTGGTCAGTCGGAAGCGGCTCGGGCTCGGTGACGTCGAGATACGCGCGCAGTCGCTCGGCCTGCAGTTCGGCAACCAGAGCGGTGGTTTCGACGATCCGACCTCGGGCAACGTTGACCAGCACCGCCCCGTCCGGCATGCCGGCCAGGAATGTGGCGTCGACCAGCCCCCGGGTCTGGGCCGTCAGCGGCAGCGCGACCACGACGACGTCGTGCCCGGCCAGAAGCTGCGGCAAGGCCGACATCGGCTCGACGCCCGGGCGCTGACGCCGCGCCAGCAGGGTCACCTCGGCGTCCAGCAGGCGAACGACGTCCGCGACCCGCTGCCCGATGTCGCCCGCGCCGAGAATCAGCACCCGCAGCCCGTCGAGGCTATGCACCCGGGTCGGCCGCCACACCCGATCGCGCTGCTGCCCGACGAAGCGCGGCAGCTCCCGCAACACCGCGAGCAGTCCGGCCACCGCCAGCTCCGCGGTCGGGGCCCCATGGACGCCGCGGCCGCTACAGAGCAGCACGCCGGACGGAACCACCGGCAGCCACGACTCGACGCCGGCCGACAGCAGCTGGATAACCGCGAGCCGGGGCATGCGGGCCAGCACTTCTGAAGTCATCGTCGCCCCGCCGTACGCGCCGACGAGGAACTCGACCCGGTCGATGCCAGCCGGCGGTTCGCCCGTTCCGTCCCAGACGACAACGTCGACCTCGGGCAGCCCACCGACCAGCTCCGTCGCCTGATCGTCGGGCAAGCAGATCGTCTTCACGGGACAGACACTAGAGCGGCCCGAGCCCAGACGTCGCACAGCAATAGCGGGCAGACTGATCGGGTGCGGGTCACCGGTGCGGTGCGAGTGCGGGCGCTGGGCCTGCTGCTCGCCGGCGCTCTCCTGGCCGCCTGCGGTGCCGGCGCCGACGCGCGAACTCCGCCGACCTGGGTTCCCAAACCGGACTTCAGCGGCGAGGGCGGCCCCGACACGACCGGGCCCTCCCCCGGGCAGCCGGGCAATCCGAACGCGCCGGGCCCAACGGCACCCAACCCATCCGGGCCGTCGTCCTCTGGACCGGATCCGGCCATCGTCGCGACCAATCTGGTGGCGCCGACCGGGCTCGCCCTCCTGCCCGACGGCACGGCACTCGTCGGCGAGCGGACCAGCGGACGGATCGTCCAGGTGCAACCGCAGCCCGGTCAGCCGGTCAGGACGATTCGCACGGTCGCCGGCATCGACGCCGCGGGTGACGGCGGCCTGCTCGACCTCGCCGTGTCGCCGACTTACCAGGAGGACGGTCTCGTCTACGCGTACCTGACGACGGCCACGGACAATCGCGTCGTCTCGTTCACCTTGACCGGACCACCGACGCCGATACTGACCGGCATTCCCAAGGGAATGACCGGGAACACCGGTCGGCTCTTGTTCGACGACACTGGCGTGCTGTACATCGGCACCGGAGACGCCGGGCAGCCGGCGCTCGCCGACAATGCGACGAGCCTGGCCGGCAAGGTCCTGCGCGTCACGGCCATCGGCCAACCCGCGCCGGGCAACCCGACCCCGACCTCGCCGATATACACCAGAGGCCATCAGGTCGTCGATGGGCTCTGCCCGGACGCGACCGGTGAGGTCATCGAGGTCGAACCCGGACCGAACAATTCCGCAACCGAGGTGAACATTCTGCATGCGGGTGCCGACTACGGCTACCCGTCGGGGGCAGCAACCACCCGCGCGCCGGACACCAGGCTGCCCGACGGCAAGACCGGCGTCGGCGGTTGCGCCGTGATCGGCCCGCAGCTGTTCGTCACCTCTCGAGATGCCACCGCCTTGCTGACCGCTGCGGTGGCCAGCCGCTCCGGATCGACCACGTTCGGCGACTTCACGACCGTCCTCGCTGGTCGATATGGCCGCTTGCTCACGGTGGTCGCCGCGCCGGACGGTGCCTTGTGGCTGACCACGTCGAATCGTGACGGCCACGGCCATCCGATCCCGACCGACGAACGCGTGCTGCGCATCATGCCCGAGGCCGGCGGTTCAGCGCAGGTCTGAGCACAGCACCGTCGCCGCCTCTCCGGTGGGTCCGTTTCGATCGTGATCTTGCGCTCCGGTATCAGCGTCGGCGTCGACGAACGATGATCACCGCGATCCCGGCGATGACCAGCAGGAACACGCCGACGACGTACCAGGGCCGACGGGTTGGGGTCGACGACGGTGAGTTGTCGGTTGACGAGCCGGCGGCATCCGGTCGGCCCGACTCCTGCACAGGCGATGTCGGTGCGGCCGAGGGCGAGCGGGCCGACAGCGAGCGGGCCGACAGCGGGGGCATTGCCACCGAGTACACCGTCGAGCCGACGCCCTCGGAGTCCACCAGCAGCGTCGAACCTCGTATCGCGATTCCCTCGCCGACGGCCTGAGCCGGCAACGGCGTGCGTACCGGCGCCCCGCGCAGAGCCGCCGCGACGTCGCCCTCCGACACGGGCCACACGTACGCGTCGGTGTAGGTCCGGACGGCGAGCACGCGCCCGTCCGCCGACAGTGCGGCGCCCGTAGCGGTGAGCTCGCCAACGACCGACGGTCCGCCCGGAGTTCCGGTCAGTGAGAACTGGATGCCCGCGATCCGACGTAGCGCCTGCACGCGCGCTGGATCCGGTTCCGCTGGCACCGCGTAGACCGAGGAGTCGCCGAGGAAGGACTTCGTGACCACATAGCTTGCACCGCCCGGAGCCACCGCGAGGCCCTCGGCGTTCATCGGGCCGTCGGGGTAACGCAGCCGCCACACCGATGGCGACGCTGTCGTGAGCTGGAGCCCGAGCCGATGCCGATCGACCAGCGGCTCATCGACCCGATAGATCCGCACCTCACTACGCGCGGCGTCGTTGTCACCGATGTCCGCGAGCCACACGCTGGGAACGCCACGGGCATCCGGCGCGACGGCCAGATCCTCCCAGTCGACGTTCCGGGCGCCGGGAACGGTGTAGACAGCGAGCGTCGCGCCGCTGGTCGCATCCAGGGCGAAGAACCGCGCCGAGTCGCCGCTGTCGTTCTGGACGTACACGACACCCGGTGAGGCGATCCCCAGGCCGATACCGCTCGCCTCGTCGATCCGGGTGTCGGCGAAACGAAACACGGTGCGGCTCGATGGGCCGGCCACTGTCGTCGCTCCCGCTGAACCTGTGGCGACCAGCAGCACGGACACCGCCGCCGCCGCGATGCCACCGATCACGGCTCCGGCGTGCCTTTGCCTGGTGCCGTCGATTAGCCCGCACCGAGCCGCTCGAGCAACAGCTCGCGCACGGTCGCGGCGTCCGCCTGACCTCGCGTCGACCTCATGACCGCGCCGACGAGTGGGCCCACCGCAGCCAACTTGCCGGAGCGCACCTTCGCCGCGATGTCGGGATTGGCGGCGATAGCCTCGTCGGCGGCGACCCCGAGCGCACCCGCGTCGGACACGATCTTCAAACCCTTGGCCGCGACGACCGCGTCGACGTCCTCCCCCGTCTCGAGCACACCGTCGACGGCCTGGCGGGCGAGAGCGACGGACAACGTCCCGGCGCTGATCAACTCCACGACGCGGGCCACCTGCGCCGGCGTCATAGCCAGATCAGCCGGCTCGACATCGCGCTCGTTCGCCTTCTGGGCCAGGTAGCCCAACCACCAGTTCCGCGCTTCGGCGACCGGCGCGCCGGCGTCGACGGTCGCGGCCACCAGGTCGACGACTCCGGCGTTGGCCATCTGCTGCATGTCCTCGGCGCTGACGCCGAGGCGGTGCCGGATGCGAGCCCGATAGACGGCCGGAAGCTCCGGGAGCTCGACCCGTAACCGCTCCACCCAGGTCGGATCGGGGGCCAGCGGCACCAGATCAGGCTCAGGGAAGTAGCGGTAGTCGGTCGCCTCCTCCTTGCTGCGGCCAGGGCGAGTGTCACCGGTCGTCTCCGAGAAGTGTCGCGTCTCTTGCCGGACGCGCTCCCCCGCATCCAACACGGCCGCCTGCCTGATCATCTCCGAGCGCACGGCCCGTTCGACGCTCCGCAGCGAGTTCACGTTCTTCGTCTCGGTGCGGAGCCCCCACGGCGCCCCCGGCGGGTTGAGCGAGGTGTTGACGTCGCAGCGCAACGACCCCTGCTCCATGCGCACGTCGCTCACCCCGAGCGCGCGCAGGATGTCGCGCAGCTCGGTGACGTACGCCCGGGCGACCTCGGGCGCGAGCGCACCCGTTCCGGGCACCGGCTTGGTGACGATCTCGACCAGTGGTATGCCGGCGCGGTTGAAGTCGACGAGCGAGTAGTCGGCGCCGTGGATGCGCCCGCTCTGCCCGACGTGGGTGTTCTTGCCGGTGTCCTCCTCGAGGTGCACCCGCTCGATGCCGATCCGGTAGGAGCGGCCGGCCAGCTCGACGTCGAGATAGCCGTCGACGCAGAGCGGCTCGTCGTACTGGGAGATCTGGAAGTTCTTCGGCATGTCCGGGTAGAAGTAGTTCTTCCGGGCGAAGCGGCACCAGGTGGCAATCGAGCAGTTCAGGGCCAAGCCGATACGGATCGTCGCCCCGATCGCGGCCTCGTTGGCCACGGGCAGCGCACCGGGCAGGCCCAGGCACACCGGGCAGATCTGAGTGTTCGGCTCGGCGCCGAACGTTGTCGCGCACGGGCAGAACATCTTCGACGCCGTCGACAGTTCGACGTGCGTCTCCAGGCCGATGACCGGTTCGTAGCGGGCCAGCACATCGTCGTAGGTCATCGCGCACCGCCGACGAGGTCGGGCGCCTGCAGCCGGCCGTTTGCCCGCACGTACGCGGCTTCGAACGCGGCCGCCACGCGATAGCACCGGTCGTCGGCCAGCGCGGGCGCCATGACCTGAAGCCCGACCGGCAGACCATCGGATAGGCCGCACGGCACCGAGATGGCCGGCGTGCCGGCAAGCGACGCCGGAAGCGTGCACAGGTCGTTCACGTACATCGCCATCGGGTCGTCGACCCGCTCGCCGAGGCCGAACGCGACGAACGGCGACGACGGCGAGACCAGCACGTCGGCCTGCTCGAACGCGGCCGCGAAGTCCCGCGAGATGAGGGTCCGGACCTTCTGCGCCTGCCCGTAGTAGGCGTCGTAGTAGCCGGAGGACAGCGCGTAGGTGCCGATCATGATTCGACGCTTCACCTCGGGCCCGAACCCGGCCTCGCGAGTCAACGACATGACCTCTTCCAGGGACCGGTTCCCGTCGTCGCCGACCCGCAGCCCGTAGCGCACCGCGTCGAAGCGGGCCAGGTTCGACGAGCACTCGCTGGGCGCGATCAGGTAGTAGGCGGCGAGCGCGTAGTCGAAGTGCGGGCAGGAGACTTCCAGGACAGTCGCGCCCAGGTCCCGCAGCGTCGCGACCGCCTCCTGGAACGCCGCTAGCACGCCGGGCTGGTAGCCCTCGCCGCCCAGCTCGCGCACCACCGCGATGCGCACCCCGCTGAGGTCGGCCTGCGCTCCCTCTCGCGCCGCCGCGACGACTGGCGGAACCGACTGCGGGATGGACGTCGAATCGAGCGGATCGTGGCCGCCCATGACCTGGTGCAGCAGGGCCGCGTCGAGCACCGTCCGTCCGAACGGACCGGCCTGGTCGAGCGACGAGGAGAACGCGATCAGGCCGTAGCGCGACACGCCGCCGTAGGTGGGCTTGTGCCCGACGATGCCGGTGACAGCGGCCGGCTGCCGGATGGATCCTCCGGTGTCGGTCCCGATGCCGAGCGGCGCCTCGAAGGCGGACACGGCCGCGGCCGATCCGCCGGACGAACCACCCGGGATGCGGCCCAGATCCCAGGGATTGTGGGTCGGATGGAACGCGGAGTTCTCCGTCGACGAGCCCATCGCGAACTCGTCCATGTTCGTCTTGCCGAGCATCACGATGCCCGCGTCCTTGATCCTGCGGGTGATCGTCGCGTCGTACGGCGGGATCCAGCCTTCGAGGATCTTCGAGCCGGCCGTCGTCGGCAGACCCTCGGTCACCACGACGTCCTTCATGGCGAGCGGCACGCCCGCGAGCGGACCCAGATCGCGACCGGCGGCCCGATCGGCATCGACGCGGCGAGCGGCCGCCAGGGCGCCCTCGACGTCGACGTGCAGGAACGCCCGCACCAGGCCGTCGACCTCCTCGATCCGGTCGAGATGGGCCTGGGCGACCTCTTCCGCCGACACCTCGCTCGCGGCCATGGCCGCCGCGAGTTCGGCCGCGCTCAGCCGGGTCAACTCGCTCATGCTTCGTCGCTCAGGATGCGCGGAACCCGGAACCGGTCGTCCTCGACCGCCGGGGCCTGGGCTAGAACGGTGGATCGATCCAGGCACGGACCAACCTCGTCGGCGCGCAGCACGTTGCGCAGCGGGACGGCATGTGTCGTCGGCTCGATGTCGGCGGCCGCTACCTCGCCAACCCGGGCCACCGACCCGAGGATCACGTCGAGCTGTCCGGCGAAGACGTCCAGCTCCGGCTCGGTCACCGCCAACCGGGCCAACCGGGCCAGATGGGCGACCTCGGCTCGGCTGATTCGCGTGGCCGAGGAGTCTGCGGTGTCGTCAGGCACGGCTTGGAAGTCTAGGCGGCGCGACCGCCGGGCATCGCGGAGTTTCCGACCGATGTTCGGTACGCGGCATTTACGTGGCGGTAATCGCGATTGGCGAGACTGGGAGCCGTGACGTATCTGCTCCGCGTGGTGCTGCCGGATCGTCCCGGCGCCCTCGGCGCAGTAGCGACGGCCCTCGGCCAGGTGGGCGCGGACATCCTCAGCGTGGATATCGTCGAGCGATCGCCCGGTCGCGCGACCGATGACATCGTGCTCGAGATCCCGACCGACCGGCTGGCCGACAGCCTCGTGTCCGCGGCCACGTCCGTGCCTGACGTTCACGTGGAGTCAATTCGACCCTATGCCGGTCAACTGGATCCGCACCGCGAGCTGGCGCTCCTCGACGCTCTCGGGAACTATCCGGAGAGCTCCTGGTCGCTGCTCGCCGACGGCGTCACCAAAATCTTCCGGGCCGGGTGGTCGCTGGTGCTGGGGCCGCCGATTCGCGGACAGTCGCCGGTTCGGGCCGCGAGCTCCGCAGCACCGGAGATCACCGAGCTGGTCGTACCGTGGTGGCCCCCGCGACCGGCTCGCTCCCTGGAGCCCGACGCGGCGTGGGCTCCGCCCGACTGGGCCCGGATGGGCACCGAGCTCGCAATCGCCCCGTTGGGCGAGGACGCGCTGCTCGTGGGTCGACCGGCGTTACGGTGGCGGCCGGCCGAATTGGTACGGCTGAACCACCTCGCCTCGATCGCCGCCAGCGTGACGGGCGGCGCCCAGGTCACCGCCTGACCCGGTCACCGAGCGGTTGGTCGGCCCCGGCACCCCTACGGGGCCGCGATGATCTAGGACTTATTGTTGCCCGGAGCCCAAGATCACGGTGGTCGGATCACCGGCGAGGGAGGCCAGATGCGGGACTTCGTCGCCGCCATAGACCAGGGCACGACCAGCACCCGATTCATGGTGTTCGACCACGGCGGTAATGAGATAGCCAAGCATCAGCTGGAGCATCAGCAGATCCTGCCGCGTCCCGGGTGGGTCGAGCACGACCCGATCGAGATCTGGGAGCGCACGAACACGGTCGCGCGGACGGTCCTCCGCACGCATCGCCTCGACCCGGCCGACCTGGCCGC
Source organism: uncultured Actinomycetota bacterium (assembly GCA_963779485.1). Classification (GTDB taxonomy): domain Bacteria; phylum Actinomycetota; class Actinomycetes; order Mycobacteriales; family Jatrophihabitantaceae; genus CAVVJA01. The sequence continues at coordinate 341,311 of CAVZYJ010000008.1, forward strand.
GCTCGGTATCACGAATCAGCGCGAGACGACGGTGGTGTGGAATCGGCGCACCGGCCGTCCGTACTACAACGCCATCGTCTGGCAAGACACCCGGACCGCGCAGCTCGTGCACGATCTGGAGGTCGACGGCCGCGGTGACGTCATTCGACACCGGGCCGGCTTGCCGCCGGCCACGTACTTCGCCGCCGGAAAGCTGGCCTGGATCCTGCGCGAGGTCGACGGCGTCAGGGCTGACGCCGAGCGCGGGGACGCCATCGCCGGCACGATCGACAGCTGGTTGTTGTGGAACCTCACCGGTGGCGCCCGGGGCGGCGTGCACGTGACCGACGTGACCAACGCCAGCCGGACGATGCTCATGGACCTCGAAACTCTGGACTGGGACGACGAGCTGCTCGGATTCTTCGACGTTCCGCGAGCGATGCTTCCCGACATCCGCCCGTCGGCCGACTCGGCTGGCTACGGCGAGATCGAACCTGCGCTGGTGCTCGGGGGAGTGCGGCTGACCGGCGCGCTCGGGGACCAGCACGCGGCCATGGCCGGCCAAGTCTGCTTCGCCCCCGGTGAGGCGAAGAACACTTACGGCACGGGCAATTTCCTGCTGCTGAACACCGGGCCCGAGCTCGTCCGCAGCCGGCACGGGCTGCTGACCACGGTGTGCTACCAGCTCGGCGAGGAGGCCCCGGTGTACGCGCTCGAGGGCTCGATCGCGGTTACCGGATCGGCGGTGCAGTGGTTACGCGACCAGCTCGGCCTCATTGCCGGAGCCTCCGAAATCGAGGATCTCGCTCGCCAGGTCGAGGACAGCGGGGGCGTGTACTTCGTGCCCGCGTTCTCCGGACTGTTCGCGCCGTACTGGCGCAGCGACGCCCGGGGCGCCATCGTCGGGCTGTCTCGCTACAACACCAAAGCGCACCTGGCCCGGGCGACGTTGGAAGCGATCTGCTATCAGAGCCGCGACGTCGCCGAGGCCATGCAGCAGGACTCCGGGGTGACCCTCGACGTGCTCAAGGTCGACGGCGGGGTGACCGCCAACGAGCTGTGCATGCAGATCCAGGCCGACATCCTGGGCGTGCCGGTGAGCCGGCCGGTCGTGGCCGAGACGACCGCGCTGGGAGCCGCCTACGCAGCGGGGTTGGCGATCGGCTTCTGGGCGTCGACCGACGAACTGCGGGCGAACTGGCACGAGGGCCGCCGATGGCTCCCGCGGACTGATGAGCCGCAGCGGGAGCGGGGCTACGCCGGCTGGCGTAAGGCCGTGACGCGGACACTGGATTGGGTGGAGAGTTCATGAGCACGGTCCCATGCTGAACGCACCCCTCTCGGCCGCGGCCCGCGCCGAGGCCCTGCGTCGAGCTGGCCGAGACCGAGGTCGACGTGCTCGTGGTCGGCGGTGGCGTCGTCGGCGCCGGAGCCGCCCTCGACGCCGTGACCCGCGGGCTGTCGACTGGCATTGTCGAGGCGCGGGATTGGGCGAGTGGCACCTCGAGCCGGTCGAGCAAGCTGATCCACGGCGGCCTGCGCTACCTCGAGATGCTGGACTTCGGCCTGGTCCGCGAGGCGCTCCACGAACGTGGGTTGCTGTTGTCGACACTTGCGCCGCACCTCGTCCGGCCGGTGTCGTTCCTCTACCCGCTGACGCACCACGCGTGGGAACGGCCTTACGTCGGCGCCGGAATCGCGCTCTACGACGCGATGGCCACCGGCTCGGTCGCCTCGCGGGCGCTCCCCATGCATCGCCACCTCAGCCGGCGCCGGGCACTCCGCCTGGCCCCCTGCCTGCGCCGGGAATCCCTGACCGGCGCCGTGCAGTACTGGGATGCCCAGGTCGACGACGCCCGGCACACCATGACCGTCGTGCGGACCGCAGCGTCGTTCGGCGCGCTGGCGGCCAACCGGGTCAAGGTCGTCGACTTCCTGCGCCAGGGCGAGCGGGTGACCGGTGCCCAGCTCGTCGACCTGGAGACGGGCGAGTCGGTGACCGCCCGCGCCAAGCAGGTGATCAACGCGACCGGGGTGTGGACGGACGATACCCAGGCCTTGGCCGACACCCGCGGCCAGTTCCACGTCCGGGCGTCCAAGGGCATCCACCTCGTGGTGCCGCGGGACCGGTTGCAGTCCACCACCGGGATCATCCTGCGCACCGAGACGAGCGTGCTGCTGGTCATCCCATGGGGCCGACATTGGATCATCGGGACGACCGACACCGATTGGGCACTGGACAAGGCCCACCCCGCCGCGAGCGCGACGGACATCGACTACCTGCTCGAGCGCGTGAACCAGGTGCTGACCTCGCCGCTGTCCCGGGAGGATGTCGAGGGCGTCTACGCCGGGTTGCGCCCACTGCTGTCCGGCGAGTCGGAGTCGACGTCGAAACTCTCTCGCGAGCACGTCGTGGGGCATCCGGTACCCGGCTTGGTCGTCGTGGCCGGTGGCAAGTACACGACCTACCGGGTAATGGCGGCCGACGCCGTCAACGAGGCGGTGCGCAGTCTCGACGCCCGGGTGCCGGACTCCTGCACCGACCGGGTCCCGCTCGTCGGGGCGGAGGGATTCCCCGGCCTGTGGAATCAGCGCAACCGGCTGGCCGCCGTGTCGGGACTGCATGTCGCCCGCATCGAGCACCTGCTCCACCGCTACGGGTCGACGATCGACGAGCTGCTCGCGCTCGTGCAAGCCGATCCGTCACTGGCCGAGCCGCTTCCCGGCGCGGACGACTACCTCCGGGTCGAGGCGCTGTACGCGGTCACGCACGAGGGGGGCCGGCACCTGGAAGACATTCTCGCCCGCCGCACCCGCATCTCGATCGAGTCATGGGACCGCGGGGTGGAGTGCGCGGACACCGTGGCCCGCCTTGTCGCCGGCCCGCTCGGCTGGGACGAGGCCCAACGGCGGCGCGAGGTCGAGCATTACCGCACCCGGGTCGCGGCCGAGCGCGAGTCCCAGAACCAGCGCGACGACGCGACCGCGGACGCGGCCCGGCTGGGCGCGCCGGACATCGTGCACACCGGCTGAGTCGGGCTTACGGCGCCTCGTTGGTGAACTGGAAGCGGACCCGAACCGAACCGTCGAGCGGCACCACCAGCACGGTGTCGCTGGCCGACCAGACGGGTGGCACCAAGAACATCCGATTGTTCCCTTGGATGAGCAGGTGCAGATTCCGGTAGCGGTAGTGGAACGTCTGCCCCTCGGTCGTGGGTGTCAGGGCGGTCTCCTTGACGCCCGGGTCGAAGAGGAACAGCCGCTCCTTGGTGTCGAGGATGACTATTGGTAGGTCGTCGAGGTGGCGCGCGGTCGATCGGGCGAGGCCGCGGCCGGTCCACTGGGCGATGGTGGCAGTGGACCAAAACACCGTCGCAGCCACGAGAAAGCACAATAGGACCAGACCCATACGACGCAGCGTGGGTGAGCGGGCCGGCGGCTTGTCGCCGTCCTGCGCTGCGGACAGGCGAGCCACGAGTCGCCACGTGTAGGCGACGACACCGGCCCCGATCGCGACCACCACCGGCGTTACGAGGTTGTAGTACGGCCACTCGCCGAGCACGGGGTACAGCCCGATCAGCACCATCCCGGCGATGAACACGACCAGGCCGGCCGCCAGCGTTCGGCGGGCGATCACCAGAACTGTTGCCGGCTCCGCCCCCTGAATGCGCGCGGTGATCCACAGATGAGCGACGACGAGCGCCAGTCCGATCACGACCAGCCCGAGGAGCGGAACGAGCAGCGACTGCCCACTGCGCATGACGTAGTCCTGCGTGCTGAGCCCGATCGTGTCCACATCTATGCCGAAGTAGTCGTACTTCGCGCTGGACGAGACGTAACCGAAGTAGAACAGCAATCCGCTGATGACCGTGACGGGAGCGGCGATGCTCGCGCCGAGGCTGAACCAGTGCTCGAGCTGACTCGGCGAACGCTCCTCCGCCACCCGCTAGCCTTCCGAGCCGCCTGAGCTCTCGCTCGCGGAGCTCTCGCTTCCGTTACCGGGGTTTTGCGGCAGCTCATCCTTTGACACGCCTAAATGCACCAGGTGGCCAGGGGCGTTCGCCGCGTCCTCCTTCACCTTCTCGCAGGTCGCATCATCGGGTGCGATGCAGGTGCCCTCAAGGCCTACTGTCCCGTTCAGGTCACGCGGGGGCTGGGGTATGGCGTAGCCGACCCGGACCTGGCAAGAACCCTGGTCCGAGGTGAACACGTAGTTGCGACAGGGCGTTTGACAGGACGTGCCCTGTTCGGTGAAGTCGCCTTTGACGTCGACGCCGGTGATCACGATCTTGACGCCGTCCCGAAACGCCGGGTCGGACCAACTGACATCGACGCAGTCCGGGTTGTCCCCAGGGCCACTGCCTCCGACCGGAAGGGACGCAAGCTCGACTCCCGGCTTGCCCTGTGGCGCCTGAGGTTGCTCTTGGCTCGTCTGCTCCGGTGCCGGCGCCTGCGGACCGGCCGCCGAGGTCGCGGCGTCGTCGCCGGCTGGTGAACTGGAGGTCCCGGTAGTGGAGCTGCTCGAGCCGGTGCCACTGCTGCACGACGCCAACCCGACCGCGACGGCGCAGATCGTTGCCATGATCAGCCCGGCGTGAAGTCTTGGTGACATGGCACTCACCCCCTGCCGACCTGGAGGCTAGCAGTCGGCCGGTAGATACATCGGCATTCACATCAACTTGCCCGCTGTGAGGCGTGTGCGACTCAGGGTTGGCTGCGGGGTTCGGTGACGGCGCGGGCAGCTGCCGGGCCGCGCGCGAGCAGCAGCTTGAACCCGTCTTCATCGAGAATCGGTACCTTGAGCTGCACGGCCTTCTCATACTTCGTTCCGGGCGAATCGCCGGCAACGACGAACGAGGTCTTCTTCGATACCGATCCGGACACCTTCCCGCCGCGCGACGTCACCGCCTCCGCCGCCGAGTCGCGGGAGTAGTCCGTGAGCCCTCCGGTCACGACGACCACGACGCCGTCCAGTGGCCGTTCGGCCCGGTCGGGGATTTCCTCGGCCAGCGACACTCCGGCCGCGCGCCATTTCTCGACGATGCCGCGGTGCCAATCGACCGCGAACCATTCCTGCAGGGCGTCCGCGATCGTCGGGCCGACACCATCGGCCGCCGCCAGCTCCTCCGCGGACGCGGCCGCAATGCGGTCCAGCGACCGGAACTCTCGAGCCAGGGCCTGCGCAGCCGTCGGACCGACATGGCGGATGGACAAGCCGACGAGCACGCGCCACAACGGTCGCTGCTTGGCGGACTGGAGATTCTCGAGCAGCTTCTCGCCGATCGCGTTGAGGTCCCCGGCCTGGCGAACCCGACCCTTGACCTTGCTGTCCCGGGTGAGGCGGAACAGCTCGACCTGGCGCAGGGCGTCGGCGTCGAGATCGAACAAGTCCCCTTCGTCGGTGATCACGCCGGCCTCCAGCAGCGCAGCGGCCGCTTCGTAGCCCAGAGCTTCGATGTCGAACGCCCCGCGCCCGGCGACATGGAAGATCCGCTCCCGGAGTTGGGCCGGGCAGGAGCGGGCGTTCGGGCATCGGATATCCGCGTCGCCCTCCTTCTCCGGCCCGACCGGTGTGCCGCACGCCGGACAGTTCGTGGGCATGACGAAGGGCCACTCGCTGCCGTCGCGGAGGGCGACCACCGGGCCGACGATCTCCGGGATCACGTCGCCGGCCTTGCGCAGCACCACCGTGTCGCCGATCAGCACGCCCTTGCGCTCCACCTCGCTCTCGTTGTGCAGCGTCGCCATCTCGACGGTGGAGCCGGATACCCGGACCGGTTCCATGACGCCGAACGGCGTAATCCGACCGGTGCGCCCGACGTTGACCCGGATGTCGAGCAGCTTCGTGTTGACCTCTTCCGGTGGGTACTTGAACGCGATGGCCCAGCGCGGCGCCCGACTCGTGGCGCCCAGCCGGCGCTGCACGCCGAGGTCGTCGACCTTGACCACCACGCCGTCAATCTCGTGCTCGACCGAATGTCGATGCTCCCCGTAGTGGTCGATGAACGCCTCCACCTGGCCGAGATCCGGCTTGACCTCGGCCCGGGCCGACGTTGCCAAGCCCCAACCGTGCAACCGGGCGTACCAGCCCGACTGACTCGTCACCTCCGGACCGCCCTCCACCCGCCCGACGCCGTGCACCACCATGCGCAGCGGCCGAGTGGCGGTCACTCGGGGGTCTTTCTGGCGAAGCGATCCGGCGGCGGCGTTGCGCGGATTGGCGAACGGTGCCCTGCCCAAGGCGACGAGCGCCTCGTTCAACCCCTCGAAGTCGGCGACCGGGAAGTACACCTCGCCCCGGACCTCCAGGACGGCCGGCAGCTCGTCTCCGTGCAGCCGGTGCGGGATGCCCTCGATGGTGCGGATGTTCGGGGTGACGTCCTCGCCGGTGCGCCCGTCGCCTCGCGTCGCGCCGCGGACGAGCCGACCCGCGCGATAGACCAGGTCGACGGCCAGCCCGTCGACCTTCAGCTCGCACAGGTAGGCGGGAACGTCGCCCACCTCGCGTTCCACCCGGTGGGCCCAGGCCGTGAGCTCCTCGACCGTGAAGGCGTTGTCCAGCGAGAGCAGCCGCTCCAGGTGCTCGACGGCAGTGAACAACGTGGAATAGGTGCCGGCGACCCGCTGAGTCGGTGACGAGGGTGTCCGCAATTCGGGATAGCTGGCCTCGAGCTGCTGGAGGCGACGCATGAGCGCGTCGTATTCCGCATCACTCGCCGTCGGGGCATCGAGAATGTAGTAGCGGTAGGAATGCTCGTCGAGCTCCTGGGACAGCCGAGCGTGCTCCTCGCGGGCGTCCGGCGGCGCCGCCGACGGCGCGCTCATCGACGGACCTTGTCGATCCGCCGCGCCTGCGGCTCTCGCGTGTTCACGGGGACACGGTACTTCTCCGGTCCGACGATAAGGTCGGTCCGATGAGCGCAGGGAACGCGCCGGCGGTGGGGCGCAAGCCCTATCTCCACGACCTGGTGATCGCGGTACAGGCACCGGTTCTCGCGCTGTCGACAATCGATGGACAGATCCGCGACGGCGCGGCCGGTTGCTACGCCAGTGACCGGCGAATGCTCTCCGGGCTGGTGCTCACCGTCGACGGAGTCGAGCCGGTGCCACTCGAGGGACACCTCGACGGCGCGGCGCGGGCGCGGTTCGTGGCCGCCGCACTCGACCTGGGCGATGCGGGCGCCGACCCGACGGTGATCGTCGAGCGGGACCGGTCGGTGACCGGCACGGCCGTGCGCGAGGTGATCACGGTGGTGTCGCACGCCAGCGAGCCGGTCAGTTGCACGGTACGGATCGCCCTGGCCTGCGATCTCGCGCCGATCTACGACGTGGCCAGCGGGCGTCCGGCGGCCGGGCTGGCGCCCGACGTCCAGCCGACGGCTACTCGTTGGCGGGGGGCGGACGGCGCGACCGTCCGCGCGGAATACTCGCCGCCGGCTGACCGCACCACGCCCGACGGAACTCTGTCCTGGACAGTCGCTCTCCGCCGCCAGCAGGTCTGGGAGTTGGCGATCAAGGCGACCATCGTCGACGATCCCGTGCGTGCAGTCGTCCTTCCGGTCGGCGACAACCGCGCGTTCTCGATCCCAACCGTGCGGCCGGGCGACAACCGGCTCACTGAATTGCTCGCCCAGAGCGTGAGCGACCTCCGCGGGTTACTCGTCGCCGACGCGGCGGAGAGCCACGACCAGATGCTGGCCGCAGGCGCGCCGTGGTTCCTCACTTTGTTCGGCCGGGATTCGATCTGGGCCGCTCGAATGACCCTTCCGCTCGGGACCCGACTCGCGGGCGGCACCCTGCGCGCATTGGCCCGCCGACAGGGGATCCGTATCGACGCCGCGGCTGAGGAGCAGCCGGGCAAGATCCTCCATGAGTTGCGGCGGACGGCTGTCGATCTCGCACCCTCGGGCCACTCCCGTCGTGCCATCGTGCTGCCCCCCGTGTACTACGGCTCAGTCGACGCCACCTCGTTGTGGATCACGCTCCTGCACGACGCGTGGCGGTGGGGCCTCCCGACCGAGGAGGTCGAGACACTGATGCCGGCGCTGCACGCCGCGCTGGGCTGGCTGCGCGACTATGCCCTGGGATCGGACGGCTTCATCCGGTACGCCGATACCACCGGCCATGGGCTGGTAAACCAGGGCTGGAAGGACTCCCAGGACGCCGTTCAATTCTCTGACGGAACGCTCGCCGCGCCGCCGATCGCCCTGTGCGAGGTGCAGGCTTACGCGCACGCCGCAGCAGGCCACGCGGCGGCGTTGCTGGAGGCGTTCGACCGGCCGGGTGCGGAGTTCTGGCGCGGCTGGGCGGCGGAGCTTCGCTCACGCTTCCGGAACGCATTCTGGGTCGACGATGTCAGCGGCCGGTACCCGGCAATGGCGCTGGACGGGCACAGTCGGCCGGCCGACACAGTCACGTCCAATCTGGGCCATCTGCTCGGTACCGGCTTGCTCGACCCGGAGGAGACGGCCGCTGTGGTTCGCCGGCTGGCCGGCTCGGATCTCGACAGCGGCTTCGGGTTGCGCACCATGTCGGCGCGCGAGGCCGGCTACAACCCGCTGAGCTATCACTGTGGCTCCGTCTGGCCGCACGACACCGCGATCGCCATCGCCGGGTTGGCGGCTTCGCCCGGGCCCGAGGCCGCCTCCGCGGCCCGAAGCCTGATCGGCGGCCTGCTCGCCGCCGCGCCCGCATTCGCCGGACGGCTGCCAGAGCTCTACGGCGGGCAGGCCGCCACACTCGGCCGGCCGGTGCCGTACCCGTCGGCATGCCAGCCGCAGGCCTGGTCGGCCGCGGCGAGCCTGGTCATCGTGGCGGCCATCCTCGGACTGGCGGCTGATGTCCCGAGCGGAGTACTCCGCATCCGACCGATGCGCCCCTCCCCGGTCGGCGAGCTGACGATCCACGGGCTGCGGGTGGGCGGAGGACCGCTCGATGTCCAGCTGACGGCCAGCGGTGAGGTCGAGGTCATCGCCGCGCCGGCGGGGCTGACGATCCAACTCGACTAATGGATCGCGGCGATCTCCGTCGTTTCCGTGCATCCCTGGTACCGGTGAGGCAGGTGAGCACCCCACGAGTGTTCATCCGCACCACCAAGACGCAGGAAGCGACGGTAACGCCGCCCGGCAACCCCGCTCAGTCCGACAGATCGAGCAGCGCCCGCCCGACATCGCGCACCAGCGCAGTGGCCCGTCGCGCGTAGGCCGGTGTCGCGCCGGCGAGGCCACACGCCGGCGTGGGCACGACCGCCTCGGCGAGCCGGCCCGAAGCGAACCCCAGGGCCGACCACAGCCGCTCGATCCGGCGGCGCGCCTCGACCTGCGTCACCTCGGCATCCACCGCGGGCACGACGCCGAGCCAGAGGGACGTGCCCGCCTCGATCGCCTCGCCGAGCACGTCGTAGCCGACCGAGTCGACCAGATCGAGATCCACCGCGAGCGCGTCGGCGCCGGCCGCGCGCAGCACATCGACCGGGACCCCCGGCGCGCAACAGTGGACCACCCGGCCGCCAGCCGGAGCGACCTCGAGCACGTCGCGCAGCCTCGATTCGACGATGTTCGCCTCGACCGAGGCGACCGTCCCGTACCCGGACGGCGTCGGCACCGTTCCGGCCAGCACGGTCGGCAGCGACGGTTCGTCCAGCTGCACCACGAGGGTGGCCTGCGGAAGGCGCGCGGCCAGGTCGGACAGCGTCGCCCGCAGCCCCTCGGCCAGCGACGCGGCCAGATCCCGGGTGGCTCCGTGGTCGGATACGACGCGATGCCCGGATGGCAGCTCGAGTCCGGCGGCCAGCGTGCACGGTCCGGCGAACTGGATCTTCAGGGCGCCGGTGTATCCCTCGGCCTGAGCCTGCAGGGTGTCGAGATCGCGAGTGAGCAGGTCGCGGGCGCGGCGCAGATCCCGGCCGGGGCGCGCAGTCACCCGCCAGCCGGAGGGCTGAACCTCGACCGGCAGATCGACGAGCAGCCCCGCCGTCCGGCCGATGAGTTCCGCGCCGACGCCTCGGGCCGGCAATTCCGGGACGTACGGCAGATCGGGGAGCTCGCCCAGGACGGTGCGAAGGGCCTCGTCAGCGTCGGTGCCCGGCCATGATCCGACGCCCGTGGCCGTGCCGGGCGGCCAGGGGTTGGTACCCATCAGCCGGCCACGGCTGGCTCGGCGTCCCGAGCAACAGACGTGATCGTCGCCGAGCCGACGACCGTGTCGGCGTCGTATACGACGATGGCCTGCCCGGCCGCCACGCCGCGTTGCGGCCGATCCAGGCGGGCAACGAGCCGATCGGCGAACGGGATGACCCCGGCGTTCGACACCATGCCATGCGCGCGCAACTGCACCTGACCGGCGAATGGGCCGGTCGGCGCAACGCCTGACGTCCACACCGGGTGCTCGCCGATGATCCGCGTCACCTCGAGCTGCGCCGGTGATCCGACCAGAACCGTGTTCGTCGCCGGCACGACGGACAGCACGTAGCGCGGTGACCCGTCCGGTCCGGGCCGGTCCAGATGCAGGCCCCTCCGCTGACCCACGGTGAAGCCGAACGCGCCCTCGTGCCGGCCCACGACGGCACCCGTGGCGGCGTCGACGATCGGTCCGGATCGCTCGCCGAGCTGCCGGGCGAGGAACCCGCGAGTGTCGCCGTCGGCGATGAAGCAGATGTCGTGCGAGTCCGGCTTGCGGGCAACGGCGAGGCCGCGGTCGGCCGCCTCGGCCCGGACCTCCGCCTTGGTGGAGTCACCGAGCGGAAAGATGGCGTGGGCGAGCTGGGTCGCGGTCAGCACGGCCAGGACGTAGGACTGGTCCTTGCCGGCGTCGACCGAGCGCATCAGCCGGCCCTTGACCAGGCGGGCATGGTGGCCGGTGACCACGGCGTCGAACCCGAGCGCGAGGGCGCGATCGAGCACCGCGGCAAACTTGATCTTCTCATTGCAGCGCAGGCACGGGTTGGGGGTGCGGCCGGCCGCGTACTCGGCCACGAAATCGTCGATGACATCGACGCGAAACCGTTCGGCGAGGTCCCAGACGTAGAACGGGATGCCGAGGACGTCGGCGCTGCGTCGGGCGTCGTCGGCGTCTTCGACCGAGCAGCAGCCGCGCGCCCCGTGCCGCAGGCTCGCCGGTTGCGCGGCAAGGGCCAGGTGGACGCCGGTCACCTCGTGCCCGGCGTCGACCGCGCGGGCAGCGGCGACGGCGGAGTCCACGCCGCCGCTCATCGCGGCGAGCACCCTCATGAGCTGGGCGTCCGGACGATCACAGCACGACCGAGGTCAGACCGGCTCGACGAGCGCGCTCGACGACCGGCCCGATCGCGTCGATCACGGCGTCCACGTCAGCCTCGGTGGAGGTGTGGCCGAGCGAGAATCGCAACGAGCCACGGGCGCGGATCGGATCCGCACCCATTGCGATCAGCACGTGGGACGGGCGGGCCACTCCGGCCGAACAGGCGGAACCGGTCGAGCACTCGATCCCGCGCGCGTCGAACAACATCAGCAGCGAATCGCCTTCGCAGCCCGGGAAGCTCAGGTGCGCGATGCCGGGCAATCGTTCGGTCGGATGCCCATTGACGACGACATCCGGCACGGCGGCCACAATCCCGCTGATCAAGCGGGTTCGGAGCGCGTCGAGCCGACGCGCGCTCTGGGGCTGGCGAGAGACCGCGGCCGAGGTCGCGATGGCAAATCCGCTCGCGCCAGGCGGATCGAGTGTTCCGGAGCGCAGGTCACGCTCCTGGCCGCCGCCGTGCAGCAGCGGCACGCAACGCACATCCCGGCGCAACAGCAGCGCCCCCACGCCGTACGGGCCGCCGACCTTGTGCCCGGTCACAGTCATGGCATCGGCACGGCTGTCGGCGAAGCTCACCGGAACCGCGCCGACCGCCTGGACCGCGTCGGTGTGCAGGGGCACCTCGTACTCGTGGGCAAGGTCGGCGAGCTCGGTGACGGGTTCTACGGTCCCGACCTCGTTGTTCGCCCACATCACGCTGATCAAGGCGACGGACTCCGCGCGGGCGCGCAGCTCGGCGCGTACCGCCTCCGGGTCGACCCAGCCCCGCGAGTCCACCGGAAGCCAGGTGACGTCGGCCTGGCCGGTCGCGTCGAGCCACTCGACTGGATCGAGCACGGCATGGTGCTCGACCGTGCTGGCGAGGATCCGCCGGCGGCGAGGGTCCCCGTCCCGGCGCGCCCAGAACAGCCCCTTGACGGCCAGGTTGTCTGACTCGGTTCCGCCACTCGTGAATACGACCTCCGAGGGCCGGGCGCCCAACGCCGCGCCGAGCAGCTCGCGCGCCTCTTCGACTCGTCGCCGGGCTCGCCGTCCCGAGCCGTGCAGCGAGGATGCATTGCCGACCTCGGCCATCGACTCGCTCATGGCGTCGATGGCCTCGGGGAGCATGGGCGTCGTCGCCGCGTGATCGAGGTAGGGCATCGCTTTCAGCTTACGATGAGCGGCGACCCGGCCCGGACGGTTGCGGTCAAGCGGGCCCGGGGGGACGGATGCGGTACGACTATTGCGTCGTCGGCGGGGGCATCGTCGGCCTCGCCGCGGCGGTGGCCATCCTCGAGCGCCAGCCCGGGGCGACTCTGCGCCTCGTCGAGAAGGAGCCGGGACTCGGCACCCATCAGACCGGGCACAACAGCGGGGTCATCCACTCCGGCATCTACTACGCACCGGGCAGCCTGAAGGCCCGGCTTTGCCGCAAAGGGGCACAGGCCACGAAAGATTTCGCCGCCCGGCACGGAATACCGGTCGACGTCTGCGGCAAATTGCTCGTGGCGACGGACGCCGCCGAGGTAACTCGCATGGACGCGTTGTACGCGCGATCCCACGCCAACGACATCGAGGTCGAGCGGCTCGACGCCACCGAGCTGCGCCGCCGCGAGCCGAATGTCCGGGGTGTCGGCGCGCTGTTCGTTCCGGCGACCGGAATTGTCGACTACTCCGCGATCGCTCGGGCCATGGGCGACGTCGTGCGCCAACGGGGCGGCGAGATCACGCTCGGAGCGCTGGTCACCGATCTGGTCGAAGACCCCGACGAAGTCTCGGTGAGCCTGGCCACCACCGCGCCGGTACGCGCGAGCCAGGTCGTGGTCTGCGCTGGGCTCCAGGCCGATCGGCTGGCCCGGCGAGCCGGGATCGACGTCGACTTCCAGATCGTGCCGTTCCGCGGCGAGTACTACCGGCTCCCGACGTCGCGGTCGGACCTGGTGCGCCATCTCATCTATCCGATCCCGGATCCCGAGCTTCCATTCCTCGGCGTCCATCTGACCCGCACGATCGATGGCGCGGTGACGGTTGGGCCGAACGCCGTGCTCGGCTTCTCCCGCGAGGGCTATCGCAAGTTCTCCTTCGATCGCCGCGATGTCGCCGACTACCTGCGCTTCCCCGGCATGTGGCGGGTCGCCCGTGCCAACATCCGTACCGGAGCGCGGGAGCTGACCAACTCGGTGTCCAAGCGCGGGTACCTGCGCGAGTGCCGCAAGTACGCCCCGGGCCTGACCCAGCACGACCTGCAGCCGGAACCGGCTGGCATTCGGGCCCAGGCCGTACTGCGAGATGGCACGTTGGTCCACGATTTCCTGTTCGCCGAGACCGACCGCACGCTGCATGTGTGCAATGCCCCGTCCCCCGCGGCGACGTCGGCGATCCCGATCGGCGAGCTGATCACCGATCGATTGCTCGCCGCCGATCAGGCCGTCGGTGGACGGGCCTGACGGGCCAGCAGGAGTCCCAGCAGGGCCACCAGGGCCATCGCGGCGAACAACGTGGTGAATGCCGCGGTGTAACCGAAGACCCCGCGCGCGGCCGCGGCGACGAGGACGCCGCCGATGCCGGTGGTGATCGCGGTCGTCACGGCGTCCGACAGTTGGAGTGCGGCCGAGTCGGTGCCGCGATTGGCGTCGTTGGTGAAGAGCAGGAGGAGGACGCCGACGCTGGACATGGTCAGTCCGGCCCCGATGCCGGCTGGCGCCCAGATCAGGTACAGCAGCCAGCCGGGCGCGCTCGGTTGGGTAGCTATCGCCACGCCCACGGCGCCGATCGCGACGAACGCAAAGCCCGCCCGGATCAGATTCACCCGCTGCTCGACTCGGACGCTCTCTCGCCCCTGCCACCACGAGCCGAAGGTCCACGTCAGTCCGGTGATCACCAGCGGCAGTCCGGCCGCGAGCGCCGCGAACCCGTGCTGAACCATCAGCATGAGCGGCACCAGTGATTCGGTGCCGAAGAACGCACCGGCGAGCAGACCGCGCAGCACGATCGGCGCCGAGACGCCACGCCGGACCCGCCAGGTCCCAGCCGGAAGCAGCCCGGCCAGGCCCCAGAGGAGCGCGGCCCCACCGAGCACCGCTGCGCCGAGCGTGATCGGGGACGGGCGCTGTCCGGCCGCCTCGAGCGCGGCGATCCCGGCCGCGGTCACCAGCGCCCGCACGATTCGGCGGGGTTCGGCCAGCCCGCGCGCGGAAGCAGTGCGATCCCGACCTGACGCCGTGCGCAGCACCGGAACCATGAGCGCGGCGCCCAGCACCACGAACGGCAGCAGGCCAAGGAAGACCCAGCGCCAGCTGGCGTGCTCGGACAGGGTTCCGGCGACGATCGGGCCGAGCAGCGCCGGAAGCACCCAGGCCGTCGACATGGCCGCGAAGATCTTCGGTCGAACGGCGGCCGGGAACGCTTCACCGAGCACCACATAGATCGCGGTGATGAGCAGTCCGGCACCCAATCCCTGGATGGCCCGCCCGGCCACCAACTGGGCCATCGTCGTCGCGGTGCCCGAGACCGCGAGCCCGGCGACAAACGCGACGAGCCCGGCCGCGGTGGCCAGTCGCGGGCCGCGGGCGTCGCAAATCTGGCCGGAGACTACGAGACCGATGACATTGGCGACGAGGAACGCGGTGAACGCCCACCCGATCGCCCCGATGCCGTGCAACTCCCGAGCGGCGGTCGGCAAGGCCGCGGCCACCGCCATCGCCTCGAAGGCGATGAGCGTGATCAGGATCAGGATGCCCGCACTGGTCAGGCGGTACGCCGGCGCGAACACGGACGTCGACGTCGGAGCGGTTCGCTGCCGAATGTCCGTCTGCACCACCACGTCAGAATGCAACGTCAAGCGGGGTTCAGGTCAAGCCGACCGGAGGTGTGTGACCGGTCACCCGAACGCATTCGGCAGACTGAGCCGTGACGTCCAGCCCCGGAAAGGAGCGGCCCGTGCCTGCCGCGGATTCGACGTCGCTCGACGCGGTCGTGTTCGACCTCGACGGCGTACTGGTCGACTCCGAGACGATCTGGGACGAGATCCGGCGCGAGCTCGCCGCCGAGGCCGGCCGCCCGTGGCCGGACGAGGCGACGCGGGCGATGCAGGGTATGAGCACGCCCGAGTGGTCGGGTTACCTGCATGACACGGTCGGCGTCCCCGGATCTGCCGAGGAGATCGCTCGAACCGTGATCGGTCGATTGACCGGCCGGTATCGAGAGCGGTTGCCGCTCATCGACGGGGCGGTCGCGGCCGTCACCCGGCTCGCGGATCGCTGGCCGCTCGGGCTGGCCTCGTCCTCGCCGCGAACGCTCATCGCCGCGGTGCTGGACACGTCCGGCCTCACCTCGGCGTTTCGGGTGGCGGTATCGACCGAGGAGGTGCCAGCCGGCAAGCCGGCGCCGGATGTGTACCTGACCGTAGCGGCGCGACTCGGTGTCCGGCCCGACCGCGCCGTGGCCGTCGAGGATTCCTCCAACGGGCTGCGAGCGGCCGCCGCGGCCGGGCTCACCGTCATCGCCATTCCGCACGCGGCCTTTCCGCCCGCCCCGGACGCGCTCGCGCTGGCTGCCGTGGAACTGTCCGACCTCGGGGAGCTCACGCCCGAAGCGGTGATCGCCGCCGCCACGCGGCGCACCCCAGCGTGATCTTGGACTTATCGGCGCCCAGAATGCTGTAAGTCCAAGATCACGACCGGAATAGCCAGATCACCACGAACACCGCAGGACCCGGAAACCGCCGGGCGCGACGAGAATGGCGTGATCATGACGTCGCCATATCCCTGGATTCTGCATGTCGACCTGGACCAGTTCCTCGCCGCGGTCGAGATACGGCGCCGGCCGGAGCTGCGCGGTCGGCCGGTGATCGTCGGAGGTACCGGTGATCCAACCCAGCCGCGAATGGTCGTCGCCACCGCCTCGTACGAGGCGCGCCGGTTCGGCGTTCGCTCCGGCATGCCGCTGCGGGCGGCGGCGCGGCGATGCCCGGATGCGGTCTTCCTGCCATC
This sequence comes from uncultured Actinomycetota bacterium, assembly GCA_963779485.1. Taxonomy (GTDB): domain Bacteria; phylum Actinomycetota; class Actinomycetes; order Mycobacteriales; family Jatrophihabitantaceae; genus CAVVJA01. Next base: position 357,543 of record CAVZYJ010000008.1, read on the forward strand.
CGACCGAGCGGTCTACCAGGAGGCATCCGACGAGGTCATGGCGACGCTGCGCCGGTTGCCCGCGCGGGTCGAGGTGTGGGGTTGGGACGAGGCGTTCCTCGGCGGATTCTCCGGCGATCCGCAGGCGCTGGCGGTCGAGGTCCAGCGGACCGTGCTGGCCGAGACGGGGCTGACCTGCGCGGTCGGGATCGGGGACACCAAACTGCGCGCGAAGATGGCCACCGGGTTCGGTAAGCCCGGCGGAATCTACCGGTTGACGCGCGACAACTGGCTGACCGTGCTGGGCGACGAACGCACGGACGCGTTGTGGGGGGTCGGATCCAAGACGGCCCGGCGACTGGCCGCCGTGGGGATCCACACGGTCGCCGACCTCGCCCGAGCCGATTCGGCCGAGCTCGCCGAGCACTTCGGCCCGACGACCGGTCCGTGGCTCGTCCAGCTCGGACGAGGCGGCGGGAGCACCCAGGTCGACGCCCAGCCACGGATCGCCCGCTCGCGCAGCCGGGAGACGACCTTTCCCGAGGATCTCACCGACCGGACAGCGGTCGTCGACCGGTTGCGGGAGCTGGCCCGCGAGCTGGCCCACGAGGTCGTCGCCGAAGGCCGGCCCGTGCGACGAGTCGCGGTCAAGATTCGCTACCCGTCGTTCACGACGCCAACCCGAATCACCACCCTGCCGGAGGCAACCTCCGACGTCGCGGTTATCGAAAGCGCCGCTCTCGACCTGTTGGCGCGCTTCCATCTCGAGCGGGGCGTGCGCTTGCTCGGGGTACGGGTCGAATTCGATCGTTCCTGATCTCAGAGCCGCCCAAACAACCAACCGAAGATCAGACGGGAACGGCCTGGTCCTCACGAGTGTGCCGGCCACCGGGTTCGGCTGACCGCTGATAAAGGCCGGTGAGACCCAGGATCACGCCGCCGGTGAGCGTGATCACCGCTAGCAGCAGGAAGAGCCCGGCTAGATCGATCGGCGCGTCGTTCGCATCGTCGACCCAGACGGCGCCCCAGACCGGGCAGGCGATGTGCAGATCGCCGCTCGCCGGAGCGACGAATGTCGCGACGACATGCGTAGATCGCGAGTCCGACGCTACCGGCGTGATCGCCAGCGTCTGCGGTGCCGACCCAGCCGCCGACCATGCGCAGGCATCGCGCACCGTGTCGACGCGTCGCGCTGCCAGCCCGTCCGGACCGTCGGCGGTCGAAAGCTGGTACTGCCGGCCGGCGGTCAGCGCGACCATCGTGGGTGGCGTCGCACCCGGGTTGTAAGCATGGTTCTGGGTGTCGTCGGCGATCCGCCAGAGCCCGAGAAACGCGATCGACGTCAGCAGCAGCCCGGCGCTGAACAGCGCGAACAGCGTGACGTTACGGGGCATGCCGTCAGCCCGCCGTCCAGGTGCCGGTGCGCAAGGTCTCGGCGAAGGCGTGACGGTGCGGAGTCACGTCGATCTCCTGCGCGGCGAGCCAGTCGTCGGAGTAGTAGCTATCGGCATAGCGCTCGCCGCCGTCGCACAGCAGCGTCACGATGCTGCCCGTCGTACCGGCATTCCGCATCTCGCAGGCGATGCGGAATGCTCCGTAGAGGTTGGTGCCGGTGGATGCGCCCACTCGCCGGCCCAGCAATGGCTCGACCTCCCGGATGATGGCGATGGATGCCGCATCCGGCACGGCGATCATCCGGTCAACCACGCCGGGCAGGAAGCTCGGCTCGACGCGGGGCCGGCCGATGCCCTCGATGCGGGAACCGCGGCCGGTGACGAATTCCGGGTCGTAGTCGCACCAGCCCGGATAGAACGCCGAGTTCTCCGGGTCGACGACCGCGACGGCCGTGTCGAAGCGGCGGAAGCGGACGTAGCGTCCGACGGTGGCGCTCGTGCCTCCGGTGCCGGCCCCGACGACGATCCACCGGGGCACCGGATACCGCTCGAATGCCATCTGCTCGAAGATCGATTCGGCGATGTTGTTGTTGCCCCGCCAGTCGGTGGCTCGCTCGGCAAACGTGAATTGGTCGAGGTAGACGCCACCGGTCGATCGCGCCAGCTCGGCCGCCACCGAGTACACCGTCGTCGGATCGTCGACCAGGTGGCAGCGGCCGCCCTCGCGCTCGATGAGCGCGATCTTCTCGGTGCTCACCGAGCGGGGCATCACGGCGATGAACGGCAAGCCGAGCATGCGGGCGAAGTGGGCTTCGCTGATCGCGGTCGAACCTGACGACGCCTCGGTCACGGTCGTCCCGGCCTGAATCTCGCCGTTGCACAAGGCATAGAGGAACAGGGATCGGGCCAGCCGGTGCTTCAACGATCCGGTGGGGTGCGTCGACTCGTCCTTGAGGTAGAGGTCGATGCCGCAGCTAGCGAGCGGGCCGGTGAGCGGGAACGGGATCAGGTGGGTGTCGGCGGATCGATTCGCGTCGGCTTCCACCCGACGGATCGCCTCGTTGACCCAGCCGCGGGCCGCAGGCGAGCTGCGGTCCAGGTCCACGGCCCCAACCCTAGATGCTGGATCAATAGCCCCGTCGCCGCCGGATGACACGCGCCGGCGCCCCGACGGCGACGGCCTGGGCCGGCAGATCACGGGTGACCACCGCGTTCGCCCCGACGACGGTGCCCGCACCGATCACGACTCCCCGAGTGACGACAGCACCTACGCCCAGCCAGACGTCGCGACCGACACGCACCCGCGCCTTGACGATTCCCTGGTCCTGGATAAGTAGGTCGAGACGCTCATGACGATGGTCGAAGTCGGAGATGTAGACGTCATCGGCGATGAGCGCCGCTTCGCCGATCTCGACGTCCAGATAGCAGTTGACGGTGTCCCGCTGACCGAACACCGTCCGATCGCCGATCCGCAGGGTGCCTTCGTGGCATCGAATCGCCGTGCCGCGGCCTATGTAGACCGACCGTCCGAGTATCAGCCGCCCGTAGTCGCGCCGCGCGTAGATCTCCACGCCGGCGTCGAGGTAGACCATCCCCAGGGTGATCACGTGCGGATTCGCCAGCCGGAACCGCAGGAAGCGCCAGTACCGAACCAGATGCCACGGCGTGTAGGCGCGATCTCGCACCAGCGATCGCAGGAAGATCCTCAGCGACCGACCGGGGCGCCGCAGAGGTCCCATCTCAGCCTTTGCGCATCGACGTAGCCGCACCGAGCAGCCGATCGTGCGCCAGGAGCAGGTCGTGCGGCGTGGCGATCACCTCGACCGCGCCGGCCGCGGCCAACTCACCCGGTGACCCGTAGCCCCATCCGGCCCCGATGCACGCGATGCCGTGCGCGGCCGAGCCCACCACGTCGTGCTGGCGGTCGCCGACCATCAGCACGGTGCCGGGGTCCGGGTGGCCGAGTCGCCGAAGCACCTCGGCGATCACCAGCGACTTCGTGCGCCGGTCGTAGTTCAGGCTGTCGCCACCCACGGTGACGAAGTATTCGGCGAGACCAAGATGCTCGACCACGGGAACCGCGTGAGATTCCGGCTTGCTCGTCGCCACCGCGAGCGTCACGCTCCGCGCCCGTAGGTCGTCGAGCACATCCAGGATGCCGTCGTAGAGCTCGGTATCGAACATGCCCGTGGCGTAGTGAACGCGATACCGCTCGATCAGTCTCGGAGCGATGTCGGCCCCGACCAGCGGCGGGAGGGCGTCGGCGAACGTCGGCCCGATCAGGGCCCGCTCGGTGCCTTCGTCCAAGCGGGGTAGGCCCAGGTCATCGAACGCCTGCCGCAACGAGCCGATGATGCCCGCGGCCGATTTGGACAACGTCCCATCGAGGTCGAACAGCACGGTGCCGACCCTCACGGCCGGAATCCGGTCACCTCGGCGTTGTAGAACAGCCCGGGCGGGACGACCGATTCGAGCACCCGGTCAACGGCGGATAGCCGCCGCCATGACCTGAAGGCGAACTTCGCCCAACGGATGCCGAGCTTCTCGCGGGGCACCGCGTGTTCGAAGGTGCGCACCGGCCAGCCCAACCAGGCCGACGTGAGCTCCTCGGTGCGTACCTCGACGTCGACGGCCCCCGCTCGCAAAGCCGTGCGCCGGAGCTCGGACGGAACGAAGGTGTGCAGGTCGACGACGGCCTCCAGGGCGGCGGCCCGTGAGGACTCGTCGAGCTCGGACCGCGGCCGCCGCCACGCCTCTAGCCCGGGGAGCCGGGTCGCGCGGGTGACCGTCCACCAGGTCGCGCGGGACAGCCGCCGAGCGATGGCGTCACCCCATTTGGTGGGCTCGCCGGCGAAGACGAACCGGCCGCCCGGCTTGAGCACTCGCAGCACCTCGCGGAGGGCCTGCTCGACGTCCGGAATGTGGTGCAGTACAGCGTGACCGACGACCAGGTCGAACGTCGCCTCCTCGTAGGGCAGTCGTTCGGCGTCGGCGACCCGACCTTCGACCTGAAAGCCGAGCGACTCAGCATTCTGCCCAGCGGCGCCGACCATCCCCGGCGAGAGGTCGGTGACGTGAGCGTTGCCCGGCATCGTGTCGATCACGCCAGCAAGCATCAGGTTCAAGATGAAGAACCCGGTACCGCACCCCACTTCGAGCGCGGTGCCATAGGGCCAGCCCGCCCGCCCGGCGATGTGTTGGAAGCGGTCACGGGCGTAGTCGACGCACCGCTCATCGAAGGAGATCGACCATTTCTGGTCGTAGGTCTGGGCCTCCCAGTCGTGATACAGGATGTTGGCCAGCTTGGGGTCCGACCACGCCGCCTCGATCTCGGCCGGCGAGGCGTGCGGGTGCGCGGCAGGCACGGTCATCGGCAGCTCAGCTGCCGGAGAACTCGGCCCGGCCGGGCCCACGGTCGATGAACGATCTCATTCCGGCCGTGCGATCCGACGTCGCGAACAGCGACGCGAACAGGTGGGACTCGAGGCGCAGCCCGCTCGCCAGGTCGGTATCCAGCCCGTTGTCGATCGCTGCCTTGGCCGCGCGTAACGCCAGGGCGGGACCGCCGGCGAACTTCGCGGCGAGCTTGACGGCGGTGGGATAGACCTCGGCCGCCGGTACCACCACGTCGACCAGGCCAATCTCGAGGGCCTCGTCGGCGGGAACGAACCGCCCGGTATAGATGAGATCCTTGGCCTTCGCCGGCCCGATCAGCCGAGGCAGCCGCTGCGTCCCACCGCAGCCCGGAATGACGCCCAACAGGATCTCGGGTTGCCCCCACTGGGCATCGTCGGCGCTGACCCGGAAATCCGCGGCCAGGGCGAGTTCGCACCCGCCACCGAGCGCGTATCCGGTCACCGCGGCGATGACCGGCTTGGGCAACCGGGCCAGGGCGTCGACGGACGAACTCAGCCGCTGGGCGTCGCGCACCATATCGGCGTGGCTCATCTCGGCGAACTCTTTGACGTCTGCGCCCGCCGCGAACACTTTCTCGCCGCCGTAGATCACGACCGCCCGAACCGCATCATCGGCGGACAGTCGCGCGACCGCGGCCCGCAGCTCCTCTTGCACCTGCTGGTTCAGCGCGTTCATCGGTGGCCGGTTCAGCCAGATCGTCGCGACCCCGACCGGTTCGTCGCCCGCGCCGTCGCCGAGCTGCACCCGTACCAGCTCGCCCACGCCCTCGCCCCTCTCGCCGTTCGGTGACACCGCGGTCCGTGGTCTAGCGCGACTTGAGATGCAACCCGGACAGGGTGCCCTGGTCGAGCGTGGCCCAATCCTCGCTGATATCGAAAACCGCGACGGCGGCGGTCGGAAAGCGCTCAGCGAGGGTCTTGCGTAGCTTCGGGTCGCCCGTCCCGTCGTCGGTCGCTTGGGCCAGCGCATGCATCGACGGGTTGTGCCCGACCACTACGAGAATGCCGACATCCGGTGGGGTGTCGCGAACCACCTCCTGCAGGGCGTCGACGGTGTTGTCGTAGATGCGCTCGTCCTCATCGGGCGCCGGCGGGTCGGTCAGCGCTCGTGCGGCCGCCGCCCATGTCTCCGCGGCCCGACGGGCCGGGGAGGTTACGACGCGGTCCGGCGATGGTTCGTGGTCGGCCAGGTATCGTCCGATACTTTCGGCGGCGGCCGTCCCCTCCGGGGTCAGCCGCCGCCTCCGATCGAGGTCACCGTCCGCGGCTTTGGCGTGGCGGATCAATACCAGTCGTCGCACCGGTCGAGTGTCGCACGGGCAGCCGACGGCAACGGTGCGGCCGCGGCACCGCCTGGCCGCGGGCGTTAGGTGCTTACGCCAGCTGCCGCTGTGCAGGATCGCCCGCTGGAAGGTGCCGCCCGCCGAGGGCATGGCCAGCCAAACCGGAAGACATTGGTCATCGGGGCAACTCTGGATCGTCGTCGGAGCCCAGTTCGTTCGCCCGTGCGACGTAGGCGTGGCCGGGGGCATCCGGCAGCTCCATCTCGAGCAGGCACGAACCGAGGCTCTTGCCGTGGGCATCGAGGGACAAGGACCGGGTTACGCCGCCGCCGAGGGCGGAGTGCAGCACGAACTTCAACGCGAACAGCTGGGGCACCTCGTACCGGTCGACCTCGCCGCGGACGATATCGGCGAAGTGCTCACGCACTCGGGCGGCGGTGAGGTGCGCGCGCAAGAATTCGTAGTCGGCGGGGTCATAGGCGATGACGGAGATGTCCGAGGTGTCGCCCTTGTCGCCCGTGCGGCTATGCGCCAGCTCATGAAGCCTCATCAGCTCTCCAACAACAGGGTTTCGGTGTGGACAGCGACCTTCGGCACGCCTACCGACACGATGGCGATGTTTTCGCTCGCCGTCCGGGTACCTCCGCCGCCGCCGGCGGGCCCGTTGAGCCACAGCGCGGTGACCTCCTGACCGATGCGGCGGGCCGAGTGCAGGTCGAGGGTGCGACCAGCGACGCGGACCCGGACCTCCGCGGGCTCGCCGTTGCCGGGGCGGCCGGCGCCGCGGTGGACGGCGTCGACACCGATCAGCTCGAACCGCGCGTCGCTGACCGGCATATCCAGCCGCTCCAGCCGTTCACGGACGACGTCGAGGGCTAGCCGCCCACGGGCGACCGCATTGGGGCCGGCGTAGGAGATCTCCCCGCTGCCGATATAGCCGTCGAGGTAGCCGACGGACACCTTCAGCGTCTTCGGCCCCGGCCGACCCGATACGCCGGTAACCGATACCCGGTCAGAACCGGCTTGTTCCAACCGGATGCCGGAGAAGTCGGCGATCACGTCCGGGGTGACGTAGGCGGAGGGGTCGTGAACCTCGTACAGCAGCTGCTCGGTGACCGTGGCCACCGTGACCTGGCCGCCGGTGCCGGCCGGCTTTGTGATCACCACGGAACCGTCGGCGGTCACCTCGGCCAGCGGGAACCCGAGCCGGGCCAAGTTCGCCACCGGCTTGCATCCGGGGTCGGCGAAGTACCCGCCGGACACCTGGCCGGCGCATTCCAGCAGATGTCCGACCGCTGTCCCGGTGCCCATCAGCTGCCAGTCCTCCGGTGCCCAGCCCAGTTCGTGGATCAGTGGGGCCAGGAACAGGCTGGGATCGGCCACCCGTCCGGTCACCACGACGTCGGCACCCCGGCGTAAGGCATCGAGCAGCGGCTCGACACCGAGGTAGGCGTTAGCAGAGATCACCGAGTCCCCGAGGGAAGCGACGGTGGCCGGCCGTTCCAGCAGCGGCAAGTCACTGCCGCGCACCTGGTCGAGCACGTCGTCGCCCACGACGGCAGCGACCTTCAGCCCACGGATGCCGAGCTCACGGGCGACCTCGACGACGACCTGGGCCGCCGCGATCGGGTTCGCCGCACCCATGTTGGTGAGGATCCGGGTTCCCCGGCTTCGCGCTGAGGCCAACACCGCGGTCATGCGGTCGGCGAGCCACTCGTTGTACCCACCACCCGGGTCGACCAACCGCTCACACTGGGCTGCGGCGATCGTGCGCTCGGCGAGGCACTCGAACACGAGGTAGTCCAGGTCGCTCCGATCGACCAGCTCGACGGCCGGCTCGATGCGATCGTCAGCGAAGCCGGCGCCAGCGCCGATCCGCACGGTCATGACTTATCTCGCATGATCACACTCCGAGGCGCGATGTATGTGCGCAGGCGCACATACACCCCAGGATGATCCTCCGCATAGCGTCTGATGCCGCGGCCGTGCGACGCGGGTGCGAGGCCTGGCGTGCGGACCGCGCCTGCTTGCTGCTAGCCGCGTGCGACGATGCACGAGTGGCGGCAGGCAACGGCACCGGCCGGCTGCGATGAGCGCGCCGCGCCGTACCGACACCGTGGTCGTCGTGGGGGCCGGCATCATCGGGGCGGCGTGTGCCGAGGCGCTCTCGGCCCGGGGCGTTCCGGTGACGGTATTGGACCGCGGCGGGTTCGCGGCCGGCACCACGAGTCGGTGTGAAGGCAACATCCTCGTCTCCGACAAGGCGCCCGGTCCGGAACTCGATCTCATCCGGGCGGCCCGGGCCGAATGGCCCGACCTGCTGGCGCGGATCGGCGCGTCGGACGACGTGGAGTGGGTGGAGAAGGGCGGCCTCGTCGTCGCGACCACCGAGGCCTCGGCCGCGACGCTCGCGCACTTCGCCGCGGCGCAACGAACCGTCGGGCTCGACGCTCAGCCGGTCGATGCCGACGATGCGCATCGGCTGGAGCCGCTCCTCACGGCCGACGTCTGCTCCGCCGTGTACTACCCGCAGGACGCGCAGTTGCAACCCGTGCTGGCCACGACGGCGTTGCTCCGGGCCGTTCGGCAAAGGGGCGGCTCAGTGCGTAGCGGCGTTACCGTCCTGGGCGTGCATCGCGACGACAACGGCGCGGTCCGGTCCGTGATTACCGACCACGGCGAGATCGCCTGTGCGGCCGTCGTCAATGCGGCTGGCCCGTGGTCCGGCGAACTTGGTGACCGGCTGGGCGCGCCGGTGCCGGTACTGCCCCGCCAGGGCTTGATCCTGGTGACAGCCCCGTTGCCTCCGATCGTGCGCCACAAGGTGTACGACGCCGAGTACGTCGATGCCGTCATGAGCGGCGATGCCGCTCTGCAGACGTCGACGGTGGTCGAATCCACCGCTGCCGGCCCGATCCTCATCGGTTCCAGCCGGCAGCGGGTCGGATTCTCGGATCGGATCGACCCGGCAGTGCTCGGCGAGATCGCCCGCAAGGCCGTCCGGCTCTTTCCGGCGCTGCGCGCAGTGCCGGTCATGCGCGCCTACGGAGGGCTGCGGCCCTACCTGCCCGACCATCTGCCGATGATCGGGCCGGACCCACGCGTCCCCGGCGTCTGGCACGCCACCGGTCACGAGGGGGCCGGGATCGGCCTGGCGCCGACAACCGGACGCCTGGTGGCCGAGCTGTTCACCGGCGCGCAGACCCACGTCGACCCGACACCGTTCCGCGTCGACCGGCCGAGCCTCCGGCAGGCGGCGTGAACATCACCGTGGACGGCATGCCGGTCGACGCCCTCGCCGGGCAGACCGTTGCCGTCGTGCTCCACGGACTGGGCCAGACGTCGTGGCGCACGACACGGCGGGCCGGGCGACCGCGTGGCATCTTCTGCGGTATCGGGGTGTGCTTCGACTGCCTCATCGTCGTGAACGGCCTGCCCGACGTGCGGGCCTGCCAACGCTTGGTGGCCGACGGCGACGTCATCACCACCCAGTACGGAGTGCAGTTGCCCGATGGAGTGACGCGGTGAGCGTAGTCGTGGTCGGAGCCGGGCCGGCTGGACTGCACGCTGCGTCGACCGCGGCGCGGTGCGGTGCGTCAGTCCTGCTCGTCGACGCCGGACCGGCGGCGGGCGGCCAGTACCACCGGCACGCCCTCGGCGACCCGCCGCCACGGGCCGTGGCCCAGCACTGGCATCCGCGCATCGATCATCGCGTGGACACCACCGTCTGGGCGATCGACGGCCGGCGGCTGTTCCTTCGCACCGGTCCGGCTGACTCGTCCGACGGCCGAAGCTGGCAGGTCGACGCCGACGCGCTGGTGCTCGCCACCGGTGCCTACGACCGCGCGCTGCCGTTCCCGGGCTGGGATCTGCCCGGCGTGGTGACAGCCGGCGCCGCCCAGGCCCTGGCCAAGGCCCACCGGATCGCGGTGGGCCAGCGGGTCATAGTCGCTGGCTCGGGCCCGTTCCTGCTGCCCGTCGCGACCTCATTGCTGGGCGTCGGGGCTCGCGTCGTCGCGGTGCTCGAGGCCGGGTCGACAACCGCGTGGCGGCGCCAACCGGGGGCGGTCGCCCGGATGCCCGAAAAGCTCGCGGAGCTCACGCGGTACGCCGCCACCCTGGCGCGGGCGCGCGTGCCCTACCGGACGCGCCGGGCCGTAGTCGCCGCCCACGGCCGGGACCGGGTCGCCGAGGTCACGGTGGCCGCTCTCGACGCCCGGTGGCGGCCGATCCGGGGCCGAACCCGCCGGGTATCGGTCGACGCCGTCTGCGTCGGCTACGGCTTCCTCCCACAGCTCGATCTGGCGCTCAGCGCCGGCGCCCGCCTCCGCGAAGGATTCGTCGAGGTCGATGCGGAGCAGGCGACCTCGGTCGCCGGCGTCTTCGCGGCCGGCGAGATCACCGGAATCGGCGGCGCCGATCTGGCCGCAGCCGAAGGCGAGCTGGCCGGCTATGCCGCTGCGGCATATGTCGGCCGATGGTCTCCGGTGCCGGCGCGGATCAAGCGCCGACGCGCCCGATTACGGAGATTCGCCACGGCCCTCTCCGAGGTCTACGCCGTCCAACCCGGCTGGCAGCACTGGCTCGCGGACGACACGGTCGTATGCCGGTGCGAGGAGGTCGCCGTGCAGGCGGTCCGGCGCGCGGTAGCCGAGGGCGGCGCCGACGGGCTGCGGGCGCTTCGGTTGACGACCCGGGCCGGGCTCGGCCTCTGCCAGGGACGGGTGTGCCTGCGTAACGTCGCCGACCTGGCCGAAGCCGCGATGGTCGGTCCGCTGCTCGACTACGCGCCGAGACGCGCTGTCGCTTTCCCGATCCGGCTGGCCGAGCTGGCCGACAGCTCCTGGGAGGCCCCATGACCGCGTCGCCCGCCACTCGCGACTTACTCGGTGGAGTGATTGTCGCCACGGCACTCCCCTACGTCGAGGATCCGGGCGCTCCGGCTGGGCTCCGCGTGGATCTCGAGCGCTACGCCGAGCACTGCCGGTGGCTTATCGCATCGGGCTGCGATGGGGTAGGCCCCAACGGTTCGCTCGGTGAGTACGCCGCCCTGACCGACGAGGAACGGCGATCCGTCGCCGAAACCGCAGTGGATGCGGTCGGCGACGCAGGCACTGTCGTGGTGGGTGTCCACGGTCCGGGCTCGCACCAAGCTCGAGCCTGGGCCGAGCACGCCCGCGACATCGGTGCGGACGGCGTGCTGTGTCTGCCCCCGACGATCTACCGGGCGAGTCGCGCCGAGATCGTCGACCACTTCGCGGCGGTCGCGGCGGTCGGGATACCGGTCATGGTCTACAACAACCCGATCGACACCAAGGTCGACCTCACGCCGGGTCTGCTCGCGGAGATCGCGCAGCTCGAACAGGTCGTGGCCGTCAAGGAGTTCTCCGGCGACGTTCGGCGCATTGTCGAGATCCGAGAGCGGGCGCCGGCGCTGACCGTCTGCGCTGGCGCCGACGACATGCTGCTCGAGGCGGTGCTGATGGGCGCGACGGGCTGGTTCGCCGGCTTCCCCAACGCGTTCCCGGCCGAATCGGTGCGGCTGTACGAGCTGGCCCGGGCCGGCGAGCTGGCCGAGGCGCGCCCGCTGTACGAGCAGCTCGTCCCGGCGTTCCGGTGGGACTCGCGCACCGAGTTCGTCCAGGCGATCAAGTACGCCATGGACCTGGTCGGCCGCTACGGCGGCCCGTGCCGACCACCGCGCGGCCCGCTCGGCGCCGAGCATCGGCTCCAGCTTGATGCCGACCTGCGGCGGGCGCTGGACTACCTGCGTCCGCAGGCGGTGACCTGACGTGCGGGCGGCGCGGATGTTCAGTGCCGTGGACTCGCACACCGAGGGCATGCCCACGCGGGTGATCACCGGCGGTATCGGGGTCCTGGCCGGCGCGTCCATGGCCGAACGTCGACTGCGCTTCCTCGCCGAGGCGGACGGCATCCGCCGCCTGCTCATGACCGAGCCGCGCGGCCACGCCGCCATGAGTGGCGCGATCCTTCAACCGCCGACCCGTCCCGATGCCGACTGGGGCGTGCTCTATATCGAGGTCTCCGGCTGCCTGCCCATGTGCGGGCACGGCACCATCGGCGTCGCCACCGTGCTGGTCGAGACCGGCATGGTCCGGGTGGTCGAGCCGGTTACGACCGTGCGGTTGGACACCCCGGCCGGCCTCATCGTGGCCCAGGTTCAGGTCGACCAGGGCCACGCCAGCGCGGTCACGATCGAGAACGTCCCGTCTTTCTGTGTCGAACTCGATGCGTCGGTCGACGTACCCGGGCTCGGCCAGGTCACGTACGACATGGCCTACGGCGGCAACTACTACGCCATCCTGCCGGTCGCCGACCTGGGCATCACGTTCGGCCAGAAGGATCGAATGATCTCCGCCGGCCTGGCGATCATGGCAGCGATCAACGAGCAACGGCCACCGCGCCATCCCCTCGATCCAGAAATCGCCGGCTGCAAGCACGTGCAGCTGGTTGCGCCGGGGAGAGACGGCGCGGATGCCCGCAATGCCATGGTGATTCATCCCGGGTGGTTCGATCGTTCGCCGTGCGGGACGGGGACGGCGGCCCGGATGGCGGCCTTGCACGCCCGGAAGGAACTCGCCGTCGGCGTGGATTTCGTCAACGAGTCGCTGCTCGGCACCCGCTTCGTCGGGCGGCTGGTGAAGGAGGTCTCGGTAGGCGAGGTCCGGGCCGTCGTGCCGACGATCACCGGGCGGGCGTGGATCACCGGAATGGCCCAGTATCTGCTCGATCCCAGCGACCCGTTCCCGGAAGGATTCCTCCTGTGACCGAAGAGCGGAGCGGATTGAGCCGGTGATCGATCCACGCCGTTACACGATGACTGATCACACGGTCACCGTCCCACTCGACCATGCCCGGCCCGACGGCGAGACGATCGAGGTGTTCGCCCGGGAGCTGGGCGACGTGGAGAAGATTGGCGAGGAACTGCCGTGGCTGCTGTTCCTTCAGGGTGGCCCGGGTAGTGCATCGCCGCGCCCGTCGTACCTCGATGGCTGGATCCAGGCCGCGATCACCTCGCACCGGCTACTCCTGCTCGACCAACGCGGCACCGGTCGGAGTACGCCCGTGCTCGGCCGGACTGCGGACCGATTCCCAACGGCGGCAGCTCTGGCCGACTATCTCGCCCTCTTCCGCGCCGACGCGATCGTCGCGGACGCCGAGATACTGCGGCAGCAGGTCGGCCAGGGGGCCCGTTGGTCCACGCTCGGGCAAAGCTACGGCGGATTCGTCACCGCGACCTACCTCTCCCGCGTTCCGGAGGCGCTACGCGCCTGCTACGTGACCGGCGGGCTGCCGGGTCTGACCGCCAATGCCGATGACGTCTACGTGCTCACCTACCCCAAGGTGGTGCGCCGGGTCACCGACTACTACTCCCGCTACCCGGCCGACCGAGCGATCGTCCGTAGCGTCGCTGACCGGCTGGCGTCCGAGGACATCCGGCTGCCCGACGGCGACCGCTTCACGGTGCGTCGGTTGCAGTCCCTCGGCCAACGGCTGGGCATGGGCGACGGCTTCGAATATGTGCACTGGCTGTTCGAGCGCGCATTCGTCGACGGCCAGCTCGCGGACCCGTTCCGGTACCAGGTGATGGCCGCGACCGGCTTCCTCGACAACCCGCTGTACGCCGTGCTGCAGGAACCGCTCTACGCGCGCGGTGCGGGTGCCACCAGGTGGGCGGCGCAGCGTGCGCTGGGCGCATACCCGCAGTTCGCGCCGGACGCCGATCCACTGCTGTTCACCGGCGAGATGATCTACCCGTGGATGTTCGAGGAGATCGCGGCCTTGCGTCCGTTCGCGGAAGCGGCGAGCCGGCTGGCCGAGCGTGACGACTGGCCGCCGCTCTTCGACCCGGAACGGTTGGCCCGCAACGAGGTGCCGGTCGCGGCCGCGATCTACCACGACGACATCTACGTGCCGGCCGAGCTGTCGCTGCAGACCGCGGCTGCGATCGGCAACCTGCGCCCGTGGGTGACGAGCGAGTGGGAGCACGACGGCATCCGAAGCTCGGGCACCGCCGTGTTCGAGCGACTTCGCGAGCTGGCAACCGGTGTGCCCTAGGTCTGGCCAGCGCGTTCGGTGCGTTGGTCTCTCGTGATCTTGGACTTATCGACCTTGGGCGGCAGCAAGTCCAAGATCACGGTTGGGTGATTCCCCGGCTCAGCGGTGGATGTGGTTCTGCCAGTCGGCGGGGACGCGGCCCGCGGGACCGGGGGTCGGCTGGTCGAGCGGGTGGTGCTCCGGCGGCGCGAGCTGCGGACCCTCGACGTACTGCGACGTCTGAAAGTCCCAGAACCAATCCTCGCCCGGCTCGAAGCTGCGAATGATCGGATGGCCGGTCTCCGCAGCGTGCGCGCTCGCGTGCTGCGCCGGTGAGCTGTCGCAGCAGCCGATGTGGCCGCAGTCCGCGCAGCGCCGGAGATGTAGCCACCAGCCACCCACAGCGTCGCATTCCACGCATCCCGAGCCACTCGGCGTCACGGTGGGATCGATGGCCGGCATCAGTGCTCCTCGTTGTCCGATTCGGTGGGTAACGCCGAGTCAGCGTCATCCCGCGGCGGATCGAGCGGCAGCCGCACAATGAATCGCGTGTCGCCGGGGACCGACTCGACGCTCAAGTCGCCGTGGTGTTTGTTGATGACGATGCGCCAGGAGATGTCCAGCCCGAGCCCGGTGCCTTCGCCGACGGCTTTGGTGGTGAAGAACGGTTCGAAGATGCGGGCGCGGATGTCCTCCGGAACGCCCGGCCCGGAGTCGCAGATCGAGATGACGGCCGAGCCGTCGTCGCGCGCGGTTCGGACCGTGAGCGTGCCCTCCCCGTTCATGGCGGAGACCGCGTTGTCGATCAGGTTCGTCCAGACCTGGTTGAGCTCGGCGGCATACGCCGGGACAGGGGGCAACGATCGGTCGTAGTCCTTGACGACGGTGATCTTGTCGCCGATCTTGCGACCCAGCATGAGCAGCGTGCTGTCGAGCAGTTCGTGCACGTCGACGGTCTGGAAAGGGGCTCGGTCCATCTGGGAGTACTGCTTGGCGGCAGCGACGAGGGTCGAGATGCGCGTGGTTGAGTCCTCGATCTCGTTCATGAGCAGTTCGCTCTCGAGGGTGTAGTTGAGCCAGCGGACGGCGCCTTCGAGGGTCTGCTGGTCGACGGTGTCCGCCACCTGGTCGAGCCAGGCTACGTCGAGGCCGGCCTGCACGAACGTCGGAGCGATGTCCCAGCCGCCGGCGATGTCGTGCGCCTCCAGCCAGTCACCGATCTCGTCCTCGCGATCCGATGCCTCGATCGGCGTCAGCGGCGATGCCTTGGCGACGTGCTCGACGGCATCTTCCTGGAAGTGGATCAGGGTGGCCAACGTCTCGCGGTCGTACGGTCCGGTCGCGATCAGCCCCAGCTTGTGGCGCATGCCGGTAACCCGATCCCGTAACGACGAGGTCGCCCGGACAGCGGCCGCGGCCGGATTGTTCAGCTCGTGAGTCAAGCCGGCCGAGAGCGAGCCGAGAGCCAGCAGCCGTTCCCGCTGGGCCACGGTTTGCTGAACGTTCTGGATGCCGAAGAACAACCCTTCCAGCAGGTGCAGCGCCATCGGGAACCACTCGCGCATCATCGTCGCGAGCAACTGGGCATCCAGCACGAAGAACCGGGAGGCCACGACGGCGCGCATCGAGTTGTTGTAGACCTGCGGCACCCGGTCACCGAGGTAGGCCTGCCAGGCGCCGGAGTAGACGCCGACCTGGTTGGTGCGGTTCGTCTCCACGTCGTCGCCGCCGACCAGCCGGGAGAGCGCCACCTCGCCTTCGAGCAGCACGTAGAAGCAGCTCGCCGGCTCGCCCTCGGTGTAGACGCGGCCGGGTGCTGCTTGCAGCACGTGCCCTTCCCGGCACAGCCACGCGAGCTGTTCGTCGGAGAGCTTCTCGAACAGGAACGTCCGGCGAAGCTCTTCGGGGTCGCAAGGCAGGAATTTGGTCATCGCTTCACCTCAACGTTCTCGCTGGGGCCTGGCATTCCGACTCGCCAACCATGCTGCTCACTCACTCCCGGTCCAGATACCGATGCACGAGCATCACGGCCATGGCCCCTTCGCCGACCGCCGACGCCACTCGCTTGGCGGACTGGTAGCGGACGTCGCCCGCCGCGAAGACGCCTGGCACGCTCGTCTCCAGGTGGTACGGCGGGCGTTCGAGCGTCCAGCCCTGGAGCGGCGCGCCCTCCGCGCCGAGATCGGGACCGGCGACGATGAACCCGCGGGGATCTCGGCGGACGACCCCGTCCAGCCAGTCCGTGCGCGGCGAGGCGCCGATGAAGACGAACAGGAACTGGGCATCCACGATCTCCGTCTGCCCCGTTGTGTTGTCGCGAAGCGTGAGATGCTCGAGGTGCTCCTCCCCGGCAGCCCCGACCACTTCGGTGCACGTGCGCACCGAGATGTTCGGCACGGCCGCAATCTGCTGCACGAGGTAGTACGACATCGATGCCTCGAGCGACGGGGCCCGGACCAGCAAGGTCACCGATCGAGACCCGCGAGCGAGATAGACGGCAGCCTGGCCGGCCGAGTTCGCCCCGCCCACGATGTAGACATCCTGGTTCGCGCAGTTCGCGGCCTCGGTCAGCGCCGAGCCGTAGAACACCCCTCGGCCGGTCAGCTGCTCCACGCCCACCGCGGCCAGCTGCCGGTAGGAGACGCCCATGGCCAGGATCACCGTATGAGCGTCGATCGTGGCGCCGTCGGCCAGTCGCACAGTCCGGGCCGCACCGTGGGTCTCCACTCCCACGACGTCGCGGGTCGTGATGAGCTCGGCGCCGAACCGTACGGCTTGGCGCCGAGCGCGGTCGGTCAGCTGTGCCCCGGACACTCCGTCCGGGAAGCCGAGGTAGTTCTCGATCCGCGAGCTCTGGCCGGCCTGGCCGCCCGTCGCCATACGCTCGAGCAGGACCGTGCGCAGCCCCTCCGAGGCGCCGTAGACCGCCGCGCCGAGCCCGGCCGGGCCGCCACCGATGACGATCAAGTCGTAGAAGTCTTTCGACGGCGTGGTCGCCAGGCCGACCCGCCCGGCGAGGTCGCCGTCGGACGGTGCGACGAGTGGATCTCCTTCCGGAGTGATCACGACCGGCAGGGTGTGATCATCCGCGCCCGCTGCGGTCAGCAGAGCCTGCCCCTCGGGCTGGTCGGAGGCAAACCACCGGTAGGGAACCTGGTTGCGGGCCAGGAACTCCCGCACCTCGGCCGATCGGGCCGACCACCGGTGACCCACCACCTTCGTCTCCGGCACGGGCCGGTGGTCGGCGCTGTTCCACACCTCGAGCATGGAGTCGACAACCGGGTAGAGCTTCTCCTCCGGCGGATCCCAGGGCTTGAGCAGGTAGTAGTCGAGGTCGACGACGTTGATGGCGTCGATGGCGGCGTCGGTGTCGGCGTACGCGGTGAGCAGCACGCGCTTCGCCGCCGGATACAGGTCCATGGCCTGTTCGAGAAACTCGATGCCGGACATCCGGGGCATCCGGAAGTCAGCCAGCAGCACTGCGACCTGCTCACCGCGCAGCTTCATCTCGCGCAGCGCGTCCAGAGCCTGCTCACCGGACTCGGCCCGCACGATCCGGTGGGTCTCGCCGTAACGGCGCCGCAGGTCCCGGGCCACCGCCCGCGACACCCCGGGGTCGTCGTCGACGGTCAGCAAGGCAGGTCGAGACGGCGCTGCGGTACCGGGCGCCGTCACTGGTTGACCAGGTCGTTACTGAACACGGCTCGATCCTACGTACGGCGCTGTCTGGCGGCGGGGCAAATTCGCCGCCTTCACCCCCGCGAACGGCGGCTGCACTGCGTGGCCCTTGGTCGTGATCTTGGACTAATCGTCGCTCCAGGGCAGCAAGTCCAAGATCACCTCATTCCGGAGGGCGATGAGCTGAGCTGATCGAGGGCGTCGATGATGCGCCGCAGGGGTCGTCGCGACACCGCGCCGAATCCGGACGGATCCACGACGCGGTATTGATTGAAGGTGCGGCGAGCCGCGTCCAGATCGACCCGAGCATCGCCGCCACTGAGCGCCGTGACGACCGCGCGCGAGAGCGGATCGATTATGGCCCTGGTTCGGGGACCGCCCGCCGCCCAAGGCTCGTGCAGGTCCGTCCGGTCGGCGAGATCGGCCAGCTCCTCGGCGAACACGCGGGTCAGCAAGGCGACATGGGCCGTCGCGTCGGTGAGCGGGACCTGCCTCGCGAACGGCTCGGCGTACCGACGCCGCCAGCGAGGATGGACGCGGATGGCGCGGCGGCCTGCGGCAAGGTCGCTCGGCAGTCTCCGGGCGACGGCCTCGGTCGCCAACACTCGGTCGACGAGGCGAGCCAACGCCACCCGATCGTCTCCGCCACTGAGCTGCGCTCCGGCTCGGAGTTCATCGGACAAGTTCGCGACCACCTCGTCCCGCGACGCGACGAACGTCCGGTACGGATCGGGAGGGAACAACAGCGGCGCGAGGACCACCGTGACCACCACGCCGACCGCGGTCTCCCAGAGGCGGTTCACCGCGTAGCTGTCCGGGTCCGGGTTGGCGAAGACGAGCAGGGCGGATACCGCGACTTGCACGTTGAACGCGCCCCCGACCCGCAGCAGCATGCCGAAGGGCAGGGCAATGGCCAGTACCACCCCGACCGCGAGTGCCGACGGGCTGACGAAGTGCAGCACCGCGATGCCGGTGCACACCCCGCCGACGACGCCGACCAGCCGGACCAGCGACACGCTGAACGCGGCGTACGGCGCGTCCCGCATGGCCACCAGCGGGACGATCACCGCGAAGATCGGCGGATGATGCGCCCCGAGCCAGATGCATAGCTGCCAGCTGACGACGGACGCGACCAGGATCCGCACCATGGTGGGTCCCTCGGCGGCGAGGGTCGGCCGCGCGCGGGCCACCTGCCGGTGCAGCCACGTCGTAGTCGTCGCGGTCATGCCGCGCGGGCGAACCAGCGACCGGATCGCCGCCAGACGTGAATGGGCAGCCCGAACGTCGCCGTGAGGTTCTCGTCCGTCAGCACCGACCGCGCGAGGCCGGACGCCACGATGGCCCCGTCCCGCAGCAGCAGCACGTGGGTGATGCCGGGCGGCAGCTCCTCGACGTGGTGGGTGACGAGCACCGTCGCGGGAGCGTCGGGATCGGCAGCCAACCGGCGGAGCCGCTGGATCAGATCCTCCCGGCCCCCGAGATCCATCCCGGCCGCGGGCTCGTCGAGCAGCAGCAGCTCGGGATCGGTCATCAGCGCACGCGCGATCTGGGCCCGCTTCCGCTCACCCTCGCTCAGCGTGCCGAAGCGCCGGTCACCGAGGCCGCCGACCCCCCATCGCTCGAGCAGCATCGAGGCGCGGCGCAGGTCGACCGGACCGTAGGTCTCCCGCCACCGCCCGAGCACGGCGTACCCGGCGCTGACCACCAGATCGACGACCCGCTCATGGTCGGGGATGCGTTGGGCCTGGGCCGCGCTGGACAGCCCGATGCGCGGGCGCAACTCGAACATGTCCACCGTGCCCAGCTGCTCACCGAGTACGAACGCGGTGCCCGATGTCGGATACAGCACCGCGGCCGCGATCTGGAGCAGGGTGGTCTTGCCGGCGCCGTTCGGCCCGAGCACGGCCCATCGTTCGTCGAGCTCCACCGTCCAATCGATTCGGTCAAGCAGCAGCGCGGACCCCCGACGGATGGACACCCCCTCGAACTGCAGAACAGCGTCGCGGTTCCGGGCCGGCACGGGCCCATCCAACCGCACGTCTCCTCGCCAGCGGTGTCAGGCCAACCCGCGCGCGTCGACCACGAAGGGGCAGCTTGCCCGGCCAGAGGGCGGCAATAATGCCTACAAATCGGGCGCACGCGAGGTCGCGCGACCGGACGACCCGTTACAGTCCCGAACGATGCGCCCACAAGACCTGACCGCCGCGCTCGGGGCTCGGCTCGATCGCGCCTGGCCGGGGAAGCCCTACCCGTCCGGCGCGGACTGGGACGGCGACGGCGCGAACTTCGCGCTGTGGAGCCAATCGGCGACCGGGGTGGACGTGTGCCTGTTCGACCCGGAAGGCGTGGAGACCCGGATAGCGCTGGACGAGCGGACCTACCACGTCTGGCACGGCTACCTTCCGGGCGTTGGTCCGGGGCAGCGGTACGGGTTCCGCGTGCACGGTCCGAACGATCCGTCCCGGGGCCTGCGACACAACCCGAACAAGCTGCTGATGGATCCGTACGCACGGGCGATCGAGGGTGAGTTCATCGACGACCCCGCGGTCTACGGCGGCGACGAGGACTCGGCACCGTACGTTCCACGGTCGGTCATCGTCCACGGTGCGTTCCCATGGGGCAGCGACCGCAGACCCGACATCCCCTGGGAGGACACGGTCATCTACGAGCTGCACGTTCGCGGCTTCACGATGACCAACCCCGACATCCCGCCCGAAATCCGGGGCACGTACGCCGGGCTCGCTCAACCGGCCGCCGTGGACTACCTGCGCTCGCTCGGGGTAACGGCGGTCGAGCTGCTGCCGATCCACCACTTCGTCACCGAACCGGCCGTCCTGCGCCGCGGGCTGCCCAACTACTGGGGCTACAACACGCTGGGCTTCTTCGCGCCGCACGCGGCCTATTCGTCCCGCCGGGGCAACCAGGTTCGGGAGTTCAAATCGATGGTTCGGGCCCTGCACGCCGCCGGCATCGAGGTCATTCTCGACGTGGTCTACAACCACACCGCCGAGGGCGCCCCGGACGGTCCCATCCTGGCCTTCCGCGGCATCGACAACGCCGCGTACTACCGGCTGGCCGCGGGTGACCCGTCCCGATACGCGGACTACACCGGCTGCGGCAACACCCTGGACGTACGCACGCCGTCGGTCTTGGCGATGGTGATGGACTCACTGCGCTACTGGGTGACCGAGATGCACGTCGACGGGTTCCGCTTCGACCTCGCGTCAGCGCTGGCCCGATCGCTGCACGATGTCGACAAGCTCTCGTCGTTCTTCGACACCATCCACCAGGACCCGATACTCAGCCAGGTCAAGCTCATCGCCGAACCGTGGGACGTCGGCGACGGCGGCTATCAGGTCGGCCAGTTTCCCGCCCATTGGACGGAGTGGAACGGGCGTTACCGCGACACAGTTCGGTCGTTCTGGGCGCACGGCTCGGGCGGCGTGCGCGAGCTGGCGACCCGCCTGTCCGGATCCTCGGACCTGTACGGCGACGACGGGCGGCTGCCGTACGCGTCGATCAACTTCGTGACCGCGCACGACGGATTCACCCTGCGTGATCTGGTCACCTACGAGCGCAAGCACAACGAGGCCAACGGCGAGTCCAACCGCGACGGCACGAACGACAACCTTTCCTACAACTGTGGTGTCGAAGGCGAGACCGGCGACGCCGACATCCAGACGCTGCGATTGCGCCAGGCCCGGAACTTCCTCTGCACGCTGCTGCTGTCGACCGGCGCGCCGATGCTGCTCGCCGGTGACGAACGATGGCGCACGCAGGGCGGGAACAACAACGCCTACTGCCAGGACAATCCCACGTCGTGGCTGGATTGGTCGTCCACGCCGGAGGCGGCTGACCTCCTCGTGCTCGTCCAACGACTGGTGACCCTTCGACGCTCGTCTCCGGTGCTGCGCCAACGGGCCTTCTTCGAGGGGCGCCCGGTCATCGACGGCGACGGCTGCAAGGACCTGGCCTGGTTCCACCCCGCCGGCCGGGAGCTCACGGCCGACGACTGGTTCGACTCCGGACTGCCGACGATCGGGATGTACCTGGACGGTCGCGCGCTTCGACACCGTGGCAGTCGCGGCGAGCAGGTCGTCGACCACTCCTACCTGCTCGTGCTGCACTCCGGCGACGAGCCGGTGCGGTTCTTCCTGCCCGGGCCGCCGTGGGCTGGCGAGTACGAGATCGTCATCGATACCCGCTACGTGTCAGGCATGGTCGACGGCTCGGCAACCGTCCGGGCGCCCCGGCCGTTGCGGCTTGCTCCCCGCAGCGTGCAGCTCCTGCGGGTGCATCGGGACTGACTCGCTACCCGGCCGGGCTTCGGCGGGTGTGCTCTCATGGATGCGTGGACGGCGAGGAGGAACTAGCCGGCCCCTCGCGCCTGCCGCCGCTGATGAAGTGGCTGGCCGGTGGCGCGGCGCTCGCGGCCGTCGCGATCATCGGCGTGCAGCTCACCGACGGCGCCGGCTTCGGTGCCGTCAGCTCCCTCGACCGTCCGTCCCCGTCGGCACCGGCCGGACCGCCGACCGCGCACTGGCCGCGCGCGGACGGTGCCTGCGGCTCAGGGCTGCTACCCATCGTGTCGAGCGTCCCGATCACGCCCGGCGCGACCGGGGTCCGGGTGCTGCTGGGCGGTGATCAGCTTCGCGAGGTCGACCTCGACCGCGGAACCGCGACGATCGTGCCGGGCGTCGAGCCGAAGGTCGGGCAGTCGGTCACCCAGCTGCGTGGAAGTTCTCCCACCTACGCCGTGCTGTCGGGCTGCGATCCGCTGACGGACCTCGGGCTGGTGCGGTTCGGTGCCGGGCCGCCGAGCCTGGTGCCCACGACCGGGTTGCTCCGCAACGTGATCTCGGTGGCCGGGCAGGCCTGGGCTGTGATCGGGGGCGGCAACTCGATCCCCGGCACGCTTCGCTCGCTGGACGGCCCGAGCACGGTGCCGACGCCCCGCGGCTTCACCCCGCTGGGCGTGATCGGGTCCCGGTACGTGGGCGAGCAGCTGCAACCCGGTCCGCTCGCAGGCGAGGATCCGCCGACGGTCCAGGTACGTGAGCTGCGGGACGGCGACGACACTTCGACCCGGCTCGGTCGAGGGCAGGTCATCGCTGTGACGCCCACCGGCGTGCTCTGGCTCCAGCCGTGCCCCGGTGGCGCACGAACCGCCTGCACCCTTCTCTACCAGCCACTCGCGCCACCCGGTCCGACGCGCTCGTTCCGGCTACCGCCAGGTCGCATACCGACCGCGCGAGGGGTGGTCAGCCCGGACGGTCAGCGGGTCGCCTTCACCCTGCAGCGGGCGGCACCGGATGCCCGCTACCCCTCCGATGCGGCGCCCACCGACGTGGCCGTCCTCGCCACATCCTCCGGAGCGATCACCATCGTCCCCGGCGTCGAGCTGCCGACCGCCCCGGTTCCCGGGCTGGCCTTCGCCGACAACGGTTGGCTGATCCTCGCCTTGAACAATGGGCCGACCACCCGGCTATTGGCCTGGCGGCCAGGCCTGGGGCGGCCCTTGGAGTCGGCGGTGGTGCTCGCCGCGGCCACCGGTCGACCACCCGTGGTGGTCCTGAACGGCTCGTAACGCCCCACTGGCACTGAGTTTCACGTCTCCCCTGCTGCCTGGTTTCGATCGTGATCGTTGCTTTCCGCGGAATATTGATCTCAAGGATCAGTCCGCAGGAAGGCGAGGACGGTGGCCTGCGCGTCCGGGTCGCTGAGCACGGTGATGTGGCCGCGCCTCGGGTAGATGGCCAGCGTGGCGTCCGGGATCAAGCGCACGGTCTCGGCGAAGAGCGCCTGCGGGTAGAAGCGGTCCGCGCCGCCGCCTACCAGCAAGGTCGGCGCCTGGATCGGAGCCAGCGTTCGTAGGTCGAAGCCGTCCTCGGCGTCCAGCGTGACGGCCAGATCCCCGAGGTCGCCGGCATGGGGATACAGCAGTGGTCCGAGCCCGGCCATCATCGCCGCGGCCACCGTCCGGCCTCGCCACGGCGGAACGAGATCCCGCGCGAATTGCGCGAAAACCTGGCGACGGGCCCCTCGATGCGCGAGTGTCGCCATCTCCTGCTGGAATCTGCGCCCGGAATTCTCGAGCCGGCACGCGGTGCTGATCAAAGCCAGGCGACGCACAGCCGCGGGATGATCAGCCGCGAGTTGTTGCGCGATGCTGCCACCCGTCGAGATGCCGAGCACGTCCACGGGCTGGCCGAAGTGCGCCGCGAGGGCATCGGCAACGTCTGCGGCGAGGTCCGCCATTGTCGTGCCCTTGGCCAGCCCGCGGCGCCGCGCCACCCAGTAGACCTCGTGGTGCTCGGCGAACGGCGCCATGGTTTGCACCTCGAGCCAGCGGGCCAACCCGACCGGGAGCCCGTTCTCGGGTGACAATCCGGCCAGCAACGCCAGCGGCGCACCGCTGCCTATGACCAGACAGGGCAGGTCGCCGAGGAGATCCTCCCGCGGGGACGGCGTTTTCCTCGCTGGTCCCAGCTCTTTCACGGCAACGCGTCGAGATAGGCCTGGGCCAGGCGTTTCGGCGCGCGGACCAGCCACGCCTCCACGAGTAGCTCGTGCAGCTCGGCCTCCTCGATCCGATCCAGCCGGACGAGGATGGCCGGGTAGCCGGTGAAGTGTGGCGTGGTGAAGTACACGTGCGGGTCATCGGCGATGAGTGCTTCTTTGACGCCGATGTCGGCCACCCGCACCGCGAGGATCGGTCCGTCCGGCGCGTCCGGCCCGAGGGCCTCCAGGTCGGAACGGCGAAGCGGCCGGTCCCACGCCAGGCTCTTGTCCTTGACCCGCCAACTGGGGGTGCCGTGCATCGTGCTCTCGGATGTCTCCGGCAACGTCAACGCAATGGTGCGCACGTCGTCCCACGAGGCCACGCGTACACGGTAGGCCACCGTGAACCGCCGCCGTCTCCTGATTAAGTATGCGCACTCAGCGCGTCATCAGGGCCTTGACCCAGCTTGGTTTTGCGGCCGTGATGCCGGCGATGACGGCCGCAACGAGGAGCGCACCGACCGTGTAGGACACCGCTGCGTTCACATCCTGGCCCGCGTCGTACGGGTACGCGTAGAACATAGCCAGATCGACAGCCGCGGTCACGCCGCAGAGAAAGGCGCTCGCCACCGCCGCACCGGATGCGAGTCGCCTGCGCCCCGTCCACGTGGCGTACAACAGCACGACGATCACGACGCCGAACGGAATTACCTGGCCGAGCAACACCGGCAGTTCGAAGAGCCCGTCGCTGCGACACGGGCTGTCGCTCTGTTGGTTGCACCACTCCCCGTTAAGGAGGTCAACGAATACGACACTGACCATCGCCGCCAGGGCAAGAACAATGCTCGTGATGATCCCGGTAGACCGAAGATCGTGTCCCGTACGGGCCTCGGGGCTCGGCCGGTAACTCGCGATCAGGATCAGCGTCAGCGCGGCGGACAGCACACAGCACAGCACCAACGACGGCAGCCCGTTGATGTTCCTCGTGCCAGTTCCAATAGTCCACGTGCCTCGGGAGCGCGAACGCCTCGCACAACAGAGCAACCGCGACAACCGCGAGTATTGCCGATAGGACGAAGGGCAGACGCCGCGTGACTAGGCACACGATGATCACCGCGGCCGCGGCAACGGGGATGACGCCAGTCGATGGATCGAGACTCGCGGTGACGGCGATGAGCCCACCCAAGCCGAGCAGGATCAGGTCGACGATCAGGATCACGAGCCCGCGTGGACCGAGCCGCGGACCATCCCACAGAGAGCGCTCCGGCGCGGCAGCCCGCTCCTGGCGAGCCTCCGTGCGCTCGATGACCGCCGCCGCCGGGCCCGCCGGATCCGACGGCGGGGTCGCGGTGATCGTCGCTGGTCTCGGTACGACGACGTCAGGTGACGTCGTCGCGCGGACCCTTACTGGTACCTCGAGGCGATCGGTGATCGGTCCAGTGAGCAGTACCGTTCCGTCGAGGCGCTCGGCGTCCCCGAGGTCGGCGTTCATTCGCACGAGCGCTCCGTCCTGCTCGACGTGTAGCCACGGCTCGGCCGTCGTCGCGGTGGCGCACAGCGCGATCGGCGGGCCGTCGAGCTGGATCTCGCCCTCGGCCTGACCGTCGGTGGCGACGAGGTCCAACGTCTGCGGGCTAACGCGCAGGGCCGCGGCCGCCAGCGCCCCTTCCGCCGTTTCGGCCACCTTGCGGCTGTCATCGTCAACCATCACGCCGAGCGCTTGCCACGCGGCGAGCGCCTGGCGGACGTCATCGCCCCGCAGCCGGTCCCGCAGCTCGTCGGCGGCGCCGTACCTCATCATCGGAAGCGGGCTGGCGATGGCCTCGGTGATGGCCGGAGGCAGCGGAGCGGGCGTGACGCGACGGAACCGGCTCCGCGCGATATGCATATCGCCTTGCGCGCCGAAGGTCCACATCTGCGGCGTCTGCTGGGGAATGGTTTGCCGAACCTGCTCCGAGACGTAGTTGAACAGCTCGGTCAGTCCCACCCATCCGTCACCGTCGCGATCCGCGTCGCCGGTGGTCAGGCCGTCAACGAGCGCTTTGGTGAACACCGACGTACCGACATCGGCGTCCGGGGCGAGCTCTTCACCCTCGAACGCATACTGCATCGCGCTCGAGGCCGTGACGACCACGCGGCCGCGCCCACCACCGAGATCTTGCTGCTCGACAAACGCGTCGCGCACCTGAGCCGTTGGCGCCGCGCGGACGACCATGCCCCTCGGAAAGGCGCCGCCATAGCAGCAATCGAGAAACAGCGCGATGCGCTGAGCTCGACTGTCGGCCATTTGTCGGTTAACGAAGTCAGCCGCAATCGCGGTCGACGCCAACCGGGTCGGCCGGGTATCAGCGGCCGCGAGGAACAACTCCCCCGCGGCGTTCTTGACACCGTGACAGGAGAAATGCACGAGCAGGAGATCGCTCGGGCTTCGGTCGGCGAAGAAGTCCTCGATCGCTACCCTGATCTGATGCGCGGACTCGTTGCGCAGCACCTGTACGGCGAAACCGCCCACCGCAGTATCGCCGAGGATCTCAGCCAGCGCGTCGGCGTCACGACCCGGCGCGGCCAGCCGGCGCAGACCGTTGTCCGCATAGTTCTCGTTGGCGACTACGAGTGCGAGCCGCGCGCCAGCCATCGTCCGTCACTCCGACGCATGCGACCGGATCCAGTCCGTCGCTAGTTGCTGCTGCGTCGCCGAGCTAACACCGGACAGCTCCAGCTCATCGTTACCGATCTTCAGGCGTACCGTCCGTTCGGTCCCACCCCGCCGCAGCCAATCCACCACAGTCGTGACGAGCCGCGCCATCGCTTCCAACGCCGGAGACACTGAAACGACCAGGGCGCCCACGGCCGCGGCGTCGACGGCGCGGGTGCCGGGCGGAGCTTCGCCGGCGGAGCGGGGAACGACCGACTCGACATCGAGCGTGAGGATCTCTTCTCGGAGAGCGCGCGCAAGTTCCTCGAGGTGCTCGGCGTCGGCGCCCTCCTCCGCAACAGACACGTCGACTTCGGCGACCACGACATCTCCCCCAACCACGTTGGCACAATCATCTGTGCTTCATCGTTGGCCGACAAGCCGGCCAAGATCGAGCCAGGTTACCCAATCGGAGACTGCCCACGCCGAAGTGATACGTGACCTGATCCGGGCTATCCCCCGTTGGGCGCCGCGATTTCCATCGCCTTGTCCAGGAAGACCCGATAGCCCATGTCTGGTCGCAGGCCGTGGACTTCCTTGGTATCCAGCGTGCGCATGAACGCCATGATCTCCTGGCTGAACAACTGCCCGGGCACCAGAACCGGGAACCCGGGCGGGTAGGGCGTGATGAAGGTGGCCGATACCACGTCAGTCCCGGCGTCGAGCCGCTCTTGCACCTCGTCGGGCATGAGGTACTCGCACAACGCATCGTCGTAGGAGACGTAGAACGCCCGGCGCAAGTCGCCTTCCGGGGTACCTACGTCGGCCCCGGGTCGGAAGCTGGGGTGGAATCCGCTGAAATTGGGCAGCGGCGCCGACGGATTGGTCAACGACAGGACCTTCTGCTCGTGATCGGCGCGCTGCCGGGGGCTCATGTCGCTGATGTGGTCGGACAGCTCGCGCACCAGTGTGACCAGAACCTCGATCAGGTAAGCCACCGAGCTGCGAGTCGTGCCGATGTTCGTCATGAACAGGACGGTGTTCCGCGACGTCTTGTTGATCTGCACCCCGTACCGGTCCATCAGGTGATCACGCTTGAACGTATCGCCGTCGACGCCGGTCGGCCCGATATAGAGCGTGATGCGGGAGGGGTCGAGAACGAACTCGTCCTGGTCCCACGCCTGGGCCATCTTGGTCAGCCCCGACCGCAACGGTTGGTCGACACCGCTCGGCCGGAACTCCCGCGGAATCATGTCCGCCGTGATCAGGCAGCGCACGTACTTGTTCAGCAATGGGTGGTAGTCGATCGCGTCCCGGAGCCGCATCGCGTTCTCGACCTGCTTCTGGACGAGCTCGAAGCCCTCCAGGGCGCCCTGCCGCCGACCGAGGTCGAGCGAGGCCAGGATCTGGTAGTTGGGCGAGGTCGAGGTGTGGGCCATGTAGGCCTCGTGGAAGGTATCCTCCGCCTTCTGGCTGAAATCCTGGTCGTAGACGTGGATCATGGATCCCTGCCGCAACGATGTCAGCGTCTTGTGCGTCGACTGAGTGGAATAGACGCGCACCCGGGCTCGGGCCGGATCGGGTAGCAACTCCCGATCGATCAGCGCCTCGTCGGTGGGGCGCTCGTCGGCCAGCTGCTCGGCGTGACGAAGGTAATCCTGCCGATACGACGGCAATTTCAGTTTCTCGATGAGGGACCGGGCCGCCCGCATGGCCGTGCGCGGCCGGTAGATCGGATGGAATCGGGCGAACGCGAACCACGCCTCATCCCACAGGAAAACGAGATCCGGCTTGATGGCGAGGCATTCCCGCATGACTCGCTGCACGTCGTAGACGATGCCGTCGAACGTGCAGTTGGTGAGCATCAGCATCTTTACCCGGTCCAACTTGCCGGCGGCCCGGAACTGCAGCAGCACCCGTTTAATCTCGCGCAGCGGCACGCCCCCGTACATGGAGAACGAGTTGAGCGGATAGGCGTCCAGGTAGGTGACGTGCGCCCCGGACATCATCAAGCCGTAGTGGTGCGACTGATGACAGTTCCGATCCACGAGCACGATGTCGCCTGGCTGGACCAGCGCCTGGGCGACGATCTTGTTGGCCGTCGAGGTGCCGTTCGTGACGAAGAACGTCTTGCGCGCGCCGAACGTCTTCGCGGCCAGCTCCTGCGCGTCACGCAAGGACCCCGTCGGCTCGAGGAGTGAATCCAGACCACCGCAGGTGGCCGACGTCTCGGCCAGGAAGATGTCGAGCCCGTAGAAGTCCACCATGTCGCTGATCCAGTGCGAGCTCACGACGGACTTGCCCTGGGAGATGGGCAACGCATGGAAGACGCCGGTCGGGCGAGAGGCGTAGTCGCGGAGCGCTTCGAAGAACGGGGCGTCATAGCGCTCCTCGATGCCCTTCAGAATGCTCAGATGGAGTTCAAGCGATCCTTCGCGCGCATGGAACACTCGCCGGAAGTGATGGCTGAGCCGCCCGGCCGTCTCCTCCAACGACACCTCGGTCATGAGGTAGAGATCGAGCTCGGGACGTACCCGGGCGAGACGTCGAGCGAGCAGCTGGGCCCGCTCGTCGGGCGGCGAGGTCCATGAGGTCGTGGTCGTCGCGGTCCTCGATGAACGAGCCCAACTGGGACAGATCATGTCGAGAGCGATGGACAAATCGGCGCCGGATCACGCAGGCCTGCAGGTTGAAGTTCAGCAGGACGGCGATCACCGCGTCGTCGAAGCTCGGTACGACCACTGCCTCGTAAACGAACGCGTCGTCGGCGCGGCGCATGCGGCGCAGTTCTTCGCGCAGGGCGCGTTCCTGCGGGCCGGTCATGTCGTCGACGATCAGCACCTCGAAGTAGGGCCGGGCTTCCCGGTGATTCTCGAGGCCCAGCGCGTCCGTGCTGCTGAGCGGTTCCCGGTCCAGGTGCTCGGCCGACCACTGCCCGCCGTTGCGATAGGAATCCGTGATCAACGCGCGGTTGATCCCGGCGATCAGCCGCGCGAGGCGATCGTATTTCCCGGCCCCGAATAGCCGCCGCGCGTGCTGGAACGTCTGCGTTCCGGGAAAGGCCCAGTAAACCTCCATCGGAGCGAGCACATCGAGCAGGCTGGTCACCTCGTTGACCAGCCGGTCGGACGAACGCTCTTGCGCGACGGCGACCGCGAGCCGCTCGCTGGCCTCCTCCAATGCGCTCCAACTGTCAGCTCGCAACTGCCAAAGGCTGTTGTATACCGGTGGTTTCGCGACATTCATGGCTGTCACCTCGGCTGCGGACGTGACCGGCGATGCTCGAGCAGAACCGTGAGCGCAGCTTCACTGTACGACGGGGCGATGAGCCGGGACGGCCGACCAACCGGCCCAGCGCTTGACCTCGATGACGATCACCGGTCCGGGGGGTGGTTCGCTCCGGTACTGGCCGTACCGCTCCGTCAGCAACGCGATTCCGTGCTCGCCGTCGACGGTCGCCGGCCCGACCACCTGCCCGGTGCCGTCGGCGCGTACCCACCAGAGGGTTGTCCAGTCCTCCGCATAGTGGTCCACCAGGACGGCAACGTGCGGATTGACGGCGATGTTCGCCAGCCGGCGCAGGGCCGGGCTGCGTTTCGGCTTGGCGTCCACGGCCGAGTACACCCGGTCGCCGTCTACCGCGAACACGATGGGCACGAGGTGTGGCGTTCCTAGCGCATCGACGGTAGCCAGCCGGGCGATCCGGGCGGCCATGAATCTCCGGCGGGCTTCGGCTTCGGTCAAGCGGTCCGGACCAATGGTTCGACCTCCTGGCCAACGAACCGGACGAATCCCTCGACATCGGGTTCGTCCACCGTCGGCTGAAGCACGACGGTGTGCGCGCCGGCGTCGGCGTATCGCCGGACAGCCGCCGCCATCGCCGTCGCGTCGCCGGTCACGGCCCGGTCGGACGTCGGCTCGAAACCGGACAGCATCAGCTCACGGCGCACCCGATCGTCGGCGTCGGCGCCGGTAGCAGCCAGGACGTAGACCGCGACGCGATGGTCGCCAGTGCGCCCGGCCGCGGACCGAGCTTGGTCGACGAGCCGAAGCGTGTTCCGCATTCCTTCGGCGCTCGTGCCGGCGGTGACGATCGTGCCGTCCGCTAGGCGCCCGATGAGCTCGAAGGTGCGACGGCCGAACGCACCGCTGAACAACCGAGGTGGCGGCGACGGAGGCCAGCTGAGACCGACATCGGCCAACCTCACGTACCGCCCCTCGACCGTCACGGTCTCGCCGTCGAGCAGCCTGCGCAGCGCCGTGAGGTACTCGGCGAGCAGGGTGAGCGGGGACTCGACGCGAGCGCCGACCTGTCCCATCCAGTCCTGCACACCGTGCCCGACACCGACCTCGAAGCGACCCGGAAACAGCCGGGCGACCGTGGCGATCTCCATCGCGCACAGCGCGACGTTACGCAGCGGTACCGGCAGCAACCCGATGCCCACGCGCAGCCGTTCGGTCCACGCCAACGCCGCCACCGTGGACCCGATCCCGCCCTCCTTGAAGCAGTCCTCCCACAGCCACAATTCGGCCAGCCCCACCTCCTCGGCAGCGCGGGCCACCGCCCGCAGCTGCTCGGGGGGCAGCTCGGGTCGGAACACCACGCCCAGGTCGGTCACCGCGCGAGCATCCCACCTCGGTCCGACATACCGGCGCTGTCCGACCATATCCGTCGTGATCTTGGACTTACTGCCCTCTGGTGACGATAAGTCCAAGATCAGAAACCGAAGGGCCGCCCTTCCGGCGGAAACCGGCAACGGCCGATGGAGCCAGGCGCCGTTAGGCGGTGACCACCAGCCCGAACTCGGCGGAGTTAGCCAGCAGATCGCTCTTCGGCAGCACTCGCACGGTGTAACCGAAGGTGCCGGTGCGTTCGAGCAGGACGTCCCCCTCGAACCGGCTCGTGCCGTCGATAGGACCGGCGTATGGCAACGAGACGGTGCTCACGTCGACCAGCCGATCCTCGGCGTCGATGCCGCCGTACACCGCCTGCACGTCGACCTCGGCCGGGCTGAGCCCGTTCAGTGCCACCTCGGCCCGCAGATGCAACGCCGACCCGAGCTCCGGATCGCCCTCGACCTGGGACTCCACGTGCAGCACCGCGACGCCGGGCCAGGCCGTGAATACGTCCTCGCGCCAATCGGCGAGCGCCTTCGCTGCCTTGTAGTCACTGCCGGCGAGCCGGGCCGCGGATTGGGCCGCCGGCACATACAGCATGGTGACGTAGTCCCGCACCATCCGCGTCGCGACCACCTTCGGGCCGAGCGACTTGAGGGTGTGCCGCACCATCTGCACCCACCGGGTCGGTACTCCGGTCTCATCGCGGTCGTAGAAGCGCGGCGCGACCTGGTGCTCGATGAGGTCGTAGAGGGCCATCGCCTCGACCTCGTCGCGCCGATCCGGATCGGTCACCCCGTCGGCCGACGGAATGGCCCAGCCGTTCTCACCGTCGAACCACTCGTCCCACCATCCGTCGCGAATGGACAGATTGAGCGCGCCGTTCAGCGCGGCCTTCATGCCGGACGTTCCGCAGGCCTCCAACGGCCGCAGCGGATTGTTCAGCCATACGTCCGCGCCCCAGTACAGGTACCGCGCCATGCGAATGTCGTAGTCGGGCAGGAACGCGATCCGATGCCGGATGGCCGGGTCGTCGGCGAACTTGACCATCTGGGCGATGAGTTGCTTGCCGCCGTCGTCGGCCGGGTGACTCTTGCCGGCGATGACGATCTGCACCGGACGCTCGGGATGGAGAAGGAGCGCCTTCAGCCGTTCCTCGTTGCGCAGCATGAGGGTCAGGCGCTTGTAGGACGGCACCCGGCGGGCGAAACCGATGGTGAGCACATCGGGGTTGAAGGCGGACGACGTCCAGCCCAGCTCGGACTCGGCCATGCCGCGCTGGCGAGACGAGGCTCGGATCCGCCGGCGGATCTCGTTCACGAGCCGATCCCGCAGCTCGTGCCGCACACTCCACAGCTCGCTGTCGCTCACCCGGTCGATCGCCGTCCACGGCGATCCGTCGGCGATCGCGTCCCAACCAACTTCCCGCTCGGCGATGCCGAGGACCTCGCGGGCCATCCACGTCGGTGCGTGTACTCCGTTGGTGATCGAGGTGATCGGCACTTCCGACGCGTCGAACTTCGGCCAGAGCGAGGAGAACATCTCTCGACTGACCGCGCCGTGCAGCCTGGACACCCCGTTGGCGCGCTGGCCGAGCCGGAAGCCCATGTAGGCCATGTTGAAGATGTTGGGATCCTCTTCCCGCCCGAGGTCGAGGATCCGCTCCAGGGGAACCCCCGGGACGCCGGCCAGGTGGGCCGCCACCAGCGCCCTCGGGAACCGGTCGATGCCAGCCGGCACCGGCGTGTGCGTTGTGAAGATCGTCCCGGCCCGAACGGCTTGCCAGGCCTCGTCGAAGCTGAGGTCGTCGCTCTCGATGAGTTCGCGAATGCGTTCGATACCCAGGAATCCGGCGTGGCCCTCGTTGGTGTGGAACACCTGTGGAGCCGGTACGCCCGTCGCGGCGCAATAAGCGCGGATCGCCCGAACTCCGCCCATACCCAGCAGCAGTTCCTGCTCCAGCCGGTGGTCGGCCCCACCGCCGTAGAGCCGGTCCGTGACCTGCCGGGCGGCCGCGTCGTTCTCCTCGATGTCGCTGTCGAGCAGAAGGAGCGGTACGCGGCCGACTTGGACGACGAAGACCTGCGCGTAGAGCGTCCGACCCTCGGGCAGCGCCAGTGAGATCCGGGCCGGACTGCCGTCGAGATCCAGCGGCTTGATGGGCAGGCCCTGTGGGTCGAGGGACGGGTAGCGCTCCAGCTGCCACCCGTCGCGGGAGAGGGATTGGCTGAAGTACCCGGCCCGGTAGAGCAAACCCACGCCGATGATCGGGACGCCCAGGTCGCTCGCCGCCTTGAGATGGTCTCCAGCGAGAATGCCGAGCCCGCCCGAGTACTGCGGCAATACCTCGGTGATGCCGAACTCCGGCGAGAAGTAGGCGATGCTGGTGGGCAGGCTTCCGTCCTGCTGGCTCTGGTACCAACGTGGCTGCTCGAGGTAGTCGGTGAGGTCGTCGTAGACGTCGTTCATCCGACGGAGGAATCGGCGGTCCTTGGCCAGGACGGCGAGCCGCTGTGCACTGACCTCGC
This sequence comes from uncultured Actinomycetota bacterium, assembly GCA_963779485.1. Lineage (GTDB taxonomy): Bacteria > Actinomycetota > Actinomycetes > Mycobacteriales > Jatrophihabitantaceae > CAVVJA01. Next base: position 391,632 of record CAVZYJ010000008.1, read on the forward strand.
CGAACAGCTTTCCGGGATCGGCGCCGCAAGTGGCCCACAGTTCCGGATCGACTGATTCCAGCAGATCCCGAGAGTCCGGATGCCAGGTCCAGCGCAGGTTGCCGACGATCGCGCCGAGCCTCATCAGCTCCGGAGGAAACGCGGCTCGTACCGTGAGTCGTCTCAATGCCTTCACGGGGAGCACACTAGCGGGTGCAAATAGGCATTCCCGTCACATGAGGCTCTTACTGCGCCACGAGCGGCTCGGTACGGTTGCCCCGTGGTCGGACGTATCGGACTAGCAGACATCAGCCCGGTCGTGGGCTCCACCGCGCTCGGGGAGCATCCGGCTCGGGCCGTCGTAGGCGAGCACATTCCCATCTCGGCGACGGTATTCCGCGAAGGTCACGACGCTGTTGCGGCGAACGTCGCGGTGCGCGCACCGGACGGGCGACGCCTCCCCTTGCTCCGGATGACCCCCGGTGCGCCGGGCCTGGACCGATGGCACGCCGACCTGGTGCCGGACGTCGAGGGCATGTGGTCGTTCAGCGTCGAGGCGTGGAGCGATCCGCTCTCGACGTGGCACCACGCCGTCACCGTCAAGATCGACGCCGGCCAAGGGAGCGAGGACCTGGCCAACGACCTGGAAATGGGCGCGCGGGTGTTCGACGAGCTCACCACCTTGCTGCCCAGGTCCGAGCGCCCGCGAGCGGCCGCCGCCGCGGCGGCGTTGCGCGACACGACGCTGGATGTCGCCCATCGTGTGGGTCCGGCGCTCGACCCGTACCTCATCGAGCTCGCGGAGCAGAACCCGGTTCGGGAACTGGTCACCAGGTCCCCGCGGCACTCGGTGTGGGTCGACCGGAAGCGGTCCCTCTACGGATCCTGGTACGAGTTCTTCCCGCGGTCCATCGGCGCCGAGCTGGCGAACGACCCGCACGCTCGGGCGCGCCCGGCCCGGCACGGCACGCTCAAGGACGCCACCGAGCACTTGGACTATGTGGCGAGAATGGGCTTCGACGTCGTCTACCTACCGCCCGTCCATCCCATCGGCAAGTTGAACCGCAAGGGAGCCAACAACTCGGTGATGGCGATGCCGTGGGATGTCGGCTCGCCCTGGGCGATCGGCTCCGACGATGGCGGTCATGACGCCGTGCACCCGGACCTCGGCACGATGGCCGACTTCGTCGCGTTCGTGCGGCGGGCCAGGGAGCTCGGTATGGAGGTGGCCCTCGACTACGCGCTCCAGGCCGCCCCTGACCACCCGTGGGTCACCGAGCACCCCGAGTGGTTCACCACCAAGCCCGACGGAACGATCGCGTACGCGGAGAATCCGCCGAAGAAGTACCAGGACATCTATCCGATCAACTTCGACAACGACCCGGAGGGGATCTACGGGGAATGCCTGCGCGTCCTGCAGGTGTGGATCGACGCCGGCGTCAAGATCTTCCGGGTCGACAACCCGCATACGAAGCCGATCAACTTCTGGCAGTGGTTGATCGCAACGGTCAAGGAAAAGCATCCGGACGTTCTGTTCTTAGCCGAGGCGTTCACTCGCCCCGCGATGATGCACGAGCTGGCCCGCATCGGCTTCAGCCAGAGCTATACGTACTTCACCTGGCGAAACGGCAAGGACGAGCTCGAGCAGTACGGCCGGGACCTGGTCAGCACGGCGCACTACATGCATCCCAATTTCTTCGTCAACACGCCGGACATCCTGAATGGTTATCTCCAGGCGGGCGGCCCCGGAGCGTTCCGCATTCGCGCCGTGTTGGCGTCCATGCTCTCGCCGACCTGGGGGGTGTATTCGGGTTATGAGCTGTACGAGCACCTTCCGGTGCGTCCGGGCAGCGAGGAGTACCTGGACAGCGAGAAGTACCAGCTGCGCCCGCGAGACTACGCCGGGGCGGAGGCCGACGGCCGATCCCTCGCTCCGTTCCTCACCCGGTTGAACGAGATCCGCCGCCAGCATCGCGCCCTGCATTGGCTCGCCAACCTGCGTTTCCACCAGGTCGACAACGACTCGATCACCGCCTTCAGCAAACGGGTGGAAGCGACGGACGACGAGCCGGCCGACACGATCCTGGTCATCTGCTCGACCGATCCGCACAACGTTCGGGAAGGCTGGACCGCGCTCGACCTGCCCGCACTGGGCGGCGGCTGGGACGAGCGGTTCATCGTCCACGACCTGCTCAGCGACGCCGAGTGGGAGTGGGGTCAGTTCAACTTCGTGCGTCTGGACCCGCACTGGGGTCCGGCGCACATCTTCGAGGTTCGACCGACACGATTGGTATGAGTGACATCGGCGCGCCTGGCGTCGTGAATCGGAGCAAAGGGCCATCCCTGACTGAGAGGTGACTGCTTTGACCAACAGCTTCGCCGACCGCTCGCACGGCTCTCACGACCCCGACTGGTTCAAGCGAGCCGTGTTCTACGAGGTCCTGGTCAGAGGCTTCAGCGACTCCAACGGCGACGGCACCGGCGACCTGCGCGGCCTCACCGACAAGCTCGACTACCTGGCTTGGCTCGGCGTCGACTGCCTCTGGCTGCCGCCCTTCTACCCCTCGCCGCTTCGAGACGGCGGATATGACATCAGCGACTACCAGGGGGTACTTCCGGAATTCGGCACGATCGACGATTTCACGGCCCTGCTCAAGTCGACCCACGAGCGCAACATCAAAGTGATCATCGACTTTGTCATGAACCACACATCGGACCAGCATCCGTGGTTCCAGGCGTCACGTTCGGACCCGGACGGCCCCTTCGGCAACTACTACGTCTGGAGCGACCACGACACCCGCTATCCAGAGGCCCGCATCATCTTCGTCGACACCGAACCGTCCAACTGGACGTTCGATCCGATCCGCAAGCAGTACTTCTGGCATCGCTTCTTCAGTCACCAGCCGGACTTGAACTTCGACTCGCCTGACGTCCAGCAGGCAATGATCGACGCGCTTCGGTTCTGGCTCGACCTCGGAATCGACGGGTTCCGACTCGATGCCGTCCCGTACCTCTTCGAACGCGACGGCACGAACAGCGAAAACCTGCCGGAGACTCATGAGTTCCTGAAGCGGCTGCGGAAAGAAATCGATCGCGATTACCCCGATCGGGTGATGCTGTGCGAGGCCAACCAGTGGCCCGACGATGTGGTGCAGTACTTCGGTGATCCGGCGACCGACGGCGACGAATGCCACATGGCGTTCCACTTTCCGGTCATGCCCCGTATCTTCATGGCCGTCCGCCGGGAGCAGCGCTACCCGATCTCCGAAATCATGGAGCAGACGCCAACCATTCCAGCGAATTGCCAGTGGGGCATCTTCCTGCGTAACCACGACGAGCTGACCCTCGAGATGGTCAGCGACGAAGAGCGGGATTACATGTGGGCCGAATACGCCAAGGATCCACGGATGAAAGCGAATATCGGCATCCGCCGACGCTTAGCCCCATTGCTCGAGAATGACATCAATCAGATCGAGCTGTTCACGGCGTTGCTTCTGTCTCTTCCCGGATCCCCCGTCCTGTACTACGGCGACGAGATCGGTATGGGCGACAACATCTGGCTCGGCGACCGCGACGGGGTCCGCACGCCGATGCAGTGGACGCCGGATCGCAATTCCGGGTTCAGCACCTGCGATCCGGGCCGGCTCTACCTTCCGGTCAACATGGATTCCATCTACGGTTTCCAGGTCACGAATGTCGAGTCACAGACCCGGAATTCGTCGTCGTTGCTGCACTGGATGCGGCGCATGATCAGGGTGCGCAAAGCGAATCCGGCATTCGGCTTGGGGACCTTCACCGACCTCGGCGGCAGCAACCCCAGCGTGCTCGCCTTCGTCAGGATCTTCGGTGATGACATCGTGCTCTGTGTGAACAACCTCTCCCGCTTCGCCCAGCCGGTCGAGCTCGACCTGCGGCCATGGGAGCGATCGGAGCCCATCGAGTTGATGGGCGGCACCCGCTTTCCGGCAATCGGTGAACTGCCCTACCTGCTGACGCTCACCGGACACGGTTTCTACTGGCTGCGCATTCCGCGTAACCAGGTGTCCGACGCGGAACCAGAACGAGGACAGCGGCCCCGTGAGGTGGTGACATGACCCTGACATACGACGCCCTGCAACCGCTTGTCGCCCGCTGGTTGCCGAGTCAGCGCTGGTATGCCGGCAAGGGTCAGGGCGTGACCGACGTGTCGCTCCGGGAGCTGACCGCGCTGACCGAAGCCGTTCCCGAGGTCCGCATCTGGTTGGTAACCGTCACCTACGCCGATGGCCTGGCCGAGACCTACCAACTGCCGCTCGTCGCTCGAGCGGAGCCGTTGGGCAGCCTCGAGCACGTGCTGCTCGGCACCGTGCAGACGCCGGATGGCACCCGCTGGATCTACGACGCCCTGCACGACAAGGACGTCACGGGCGTCTTCGTCGACGGGGTCCGCAAGGACGCGGCACCCGGCCCGGTGCATTTCCAGCGATACGTCGATCCGAGCGATCTGCCCCTCGATCAGCCGAGCCTGGTGCTCACCGGCGAGCAGTCCAATACCTCGCTGGTCTATGGCGATCAAGCCATTCTCAAGGTGTTCCGGCGGCTGGAGTCCGGCATCAATCCGGACATCGAAGTCCACCATGCTCTCAGTGAGCTGGGCGCCAAGCACATTGCCCGGCTGCTCGGCAGTATGACCGCCGACGTCGGAGATGACGCCGATGAGCTTGTCCCGCCGACCAGCCTGGCCATGCTCCAGGAGTTCATGAGCACGGCGAGCAACGGATGGGATCTGGCCAAGACCAGCGTCCGGGACCTCATGGCGGAGGCGGACCTGCACGCCGCCGAAGCAGGCGGTGACTTCGCCGCCGAAGCCGAGCGGCTGGGCGCGGCGACGGCCGTCGTGCATTCCGACCTGGCCCTCGCGTTCGGTACCGACGTGATGCCGGCCGACCAGCTTCGGGAACGAGGGGCCGCCATGCACGCGCGACTCGACGAAGCACTGGTCAACGTGCCGCTACTCGGACCGGTCGAGCCGGGGCTGCGGGCCGCGTTCGACGCGGTCGGCTCGCTTGCCGGCACCGCCGAACCGGTGCTGACCCAGCGCATCCACGGGGACCTGCACCTCGGTCAGGCCCTACGCACTGCGCGTCGATGGATCTTGCTCGATTTCGAGGGCGAGCCCATGGTGCCGCTGGCTGAGCGGCGGTCCTTCGACTCGCCGCTGCGCGACGTTGCCGGGATGCTGCGCTCGTTCGACTACGCGGCCTGGTACCAGATCGTCGATGCGCCCGACCCGCAGCTGGCCTACCGAGCGACCGAGTGGGCCGAGCGCAACCGGGACGCGTTCTGTACCGGATACGCCGACGTTTCCGGTCTCGACCCGCGCATCCACGACGTCCTGCTCCGCGGGTTCGAGGCTGACAAGGCGGTGTACGAGGCCGTCTACGAAACGCGCAACCGGCCGACCTGGGTTCAGATTCCGCTGGCGTCCCTGACCAGGCTCGCCGAGCCCGACGGCGCGGGCTACCGTGCGACGGACGAGAGTGCAGCTACCGACACCCGCCCCGGCCGCGAGGAAGGTTCCTCATGAGCAAAGACAAGGCCTCCAAGGCAAGCAAGTCACAATCGGCTGGCCCGGCCAGGCCGGTGAGCGAGGCGGTGGCTAAGGCCGACGAGGCCATGCCGGCCGCGCGGCCCGCCGCGCCGGACGCACCGCCGGTCGAGACCGGGCCGATCCCGGCCGTGGCGACGGTCGAGGGTGACGCGTTCGACCGACTCGTCGGAGGGGCGCACCACGACCCGCACGGTCTGCTCGGCGCCCACCCGACCGCCGACGGCCGGACCGTCATCCGCACGTTGCGGCCAGAGGCCGGAAAAGTCTCGGCGATCATCGAGGGCAAGCCCTTCGAGCTCGACCGATTGCACGACGGTGGTGTGTTCGGCGCTGTGGTCGACGGTCTCCCCTCCGACTATCGCCTCGAGGTTACCTACGGCGATGAGACATACACCGTCGACGATCCCTACCGCTGGTTGCCGACCCTGGGCGCGGTGGACCTCCATCTCATCGGCGAAGGGCGGCACGAACAGCTGTGGGATGTCCTCGGGGCGCACGAGCGCACGTACGACACACCCCAGGGACCAGTGAGCGGGACGTCGTTCGCGGTGTGGGCGCCGAGTGCCCGCGGAGTCCGCGTGGTCGGCGATTTCGACTACTGGTCCGGACGGGCCTATCCGATGCGCTCCCTGGGGTCGTCCGGAGTCTGGGAGCTGTTCGTGCCCGGAGTCGGCAAGTGGGCCAGGTACAAGTTCAGCATCCTGGGCGCCGACAGCGTATGGCGGCAGAAGGCCGATCCGATGGCGTTCGCCACCGAGGCACCGCCGGCCAACGCCTCGATGGTGTTTACCTCCGGCTACCAGTGGGGCGACGCCGAATGGCTGGCGGCCCGAGCCGGCACGCCCTGGCACGCGTCGCCCATGTCTATCTACGAAGTCCACATCGGGTCCTGGCGCCAAGGGCTTTCCTACAGCGAGCTGGCCGAGGAGCTGGTCACGCACGTCGAGGCCACCGGCTTCACGCACGTCGAGTTCCTGCCGGTGGCCGAGCATCCGTTCGGCGGCTCGTGGGGTTATCAGGTCTCGTCGTACTACGCGCCGAGCGCTCGCTTCGGTAATCCCGACGACTTCCGGTATCTCGTGGACCGGCTACATCAGGCCGGGATCGGCGTCATCGTCGACTGGGTGCCGGCCCACTTCCCGAAGGACGAGTGGGCCCTCGCCCGGTTCGACGGTACGGCGCTCTACGAACATGCCGACCCGCGTCGCGGCGAGCAGCCCGACTGGGGCACCCTCGTCTTCGACTTCGGCCGACGCGAGGTGCGCAACTTCCTGGTCGCCAATGCCGTGTTCTGGCTCGAGGAGTTCCACATCGATGGGCTGCGCGTCGATGCAGTCGCATCCATGCTCTACCTCGACTACTCACGCAAGGACGGCGAGTGGCTGCCCAACGTCTACGGCGGCCGGGAGAACCTCGACGCGGTGGGCTTCCTGCAAGAGGTGAACGCCACGGTCTACAAGCGGGTGCCCGGCGCGGTCACCGTCGCCGAGGAGTCGACGGCCTGGCCCGGCGTCACCCGACCCACGCATCTCGGGGGCTTGGGCTTCGGCTTCAAATGGAACATGGGCTGGATGCACGACACGCTCGGCTATATCTCTCGGGAGCCCATCCACCGCCAATTCCACCACCACGAGATGACGTTCTCGATGGTCTACGCCTACTCCGAGAACTACATCTTGCCGATCTCGCACGACGAGGTCGTCCACGGCAAGGGTTCGCTGCTGGGCAAGATCCCGGGCGACCGGTGGCAGGAGCTGGCTACGCTGCGCACCCTCTACGCGTACATGTGGGCACATCCCGGCAAGCAACTGTTGTTCATGGGCCAGGAGTTCGGCCAAGGCACCGAGTGGAGCGAGTCGCGATCACTCGATTGGTGGTTGCTCGACGGACCGGAACACCGCGGCGTGCAACGACTCGTCACCGACCTCAACCGGGTCTACCGCGAGACGAACGCACTCTGGTCGCAAGACACCGATCCGGCGGGCTTCCACTGGATCGACGCCAACGACGCGCTGGGGAACGTCTACTCGTTCCTGCGTTACGGCACCGACGGGTCGATCATTGCCTGCGTCGCGAACTTCTCACCGGTGCCGCACGAGCGCTACCAGCTCGGGTTGCCGAAAGCCGGGCGCTGGGAGGAGGTCGTCAACACTGACGCCGAGGTCTACTTCGGATCGGGAGTCGGCAACTTCGGCGCGGTCGACGCCGGGGACGAGGCGTGGCACGGCCAACCCGCGTCCGTGAAGTTGCGCATCCCGCCCCTCGGAGCGATCTGGCTGCGCTGGACCGAATAGCGCGTCGTTCCGGCCACCGCGTCACGCGGCCCGCACCGCTCGGCCGGTCGCCAATGTGCACTTCGGCCGGAGCCTTCCTAGGCTTACGGGACCGAGGGAGCGCGCCCACCGGGGGAATTCTTCGGATCGGCTCGGCGTTGTGCCGGCTATCGTTGCATGTGCAACATCTTGGAGGCTGACATGCCCGCTGTGACTGCCGATACCTTGACCCTGCCTCGCCTGAGCGCAGCCACGCTCGGTGATATCGAGCGCCCGGTCCGCTCGGTGACGACCGGCCCCAGGGGCCTCGAGGGCGAGGGGTTCCCGGTGATTCGCGCCTTTGCCGGGGTCGCTATGCGCGACCTCGATCCGTTCGTCCACATGGACCAGATGGGCGAGGTCGACTATGCCCCGGGCGAGCCCAAGGGCACCCCATGGCATCCCCACCGGGGGTTCGAGACCGTCACCTACATGATCGACGGCACGTTCCTGCACCAGGATTCCCACGGCGGGGGCGGCGTCATTGAGAACGGCGCCACCCAGTGGATGACTGCGGGCGCCGGCATCCTGCACATCGAGACCCCACCCGAGGCGCTCGTCATGTCGGGCGGCCTGTTCCACGGCATCCAGCTGTGGGTGAACCTGCCGGCGAAGGACAAGTTCACGCCCCCGCGGTACCAGAGCATCGAGGGCGGTCAGGCCACGCTCGTCGCGTCCGAGGATGGCGGTGCGCTCGTCCGGATCGTCGCGGGCACCATCGACGGCCATGCCGGCCCCGGCTCGACGCACACGCCGATCACCATGGCGCACGCGACCATCGCTCCGGGCGCGACCCTCTCCCTACCGTGGCAGCAGGACTACAACTCCCTGGTGTACGTGCTCGCCGGCTCCGGCAGCGTCGGACCGCAGGGCCGGCCGATTCACTCCGGCCAGCTCGCCTTGTTCGGCCCCGGCGATCGGCTGACGATCTCGGCGAATGTCGCGCAGGACTCCCGGCATCCGGCGTTCGACGTGTTGATCCTCGGTGGCCGGCCCATCGGTGAGCCGGTCGCCCACTACGGCCCGTTCGTGATGAACACGACCGAGGAGCTGCAGCAGGCGCTCGATGACTACCGGGCCGGACGACTCGGCGTGATCCCGGCCAACGCGATCATGCCGCACACCGCGAACTGACGCCGGCGCGGAGCTCCGTCAACGCCGCTCTCTCGGCCACACCGCGTCCCGTGGGTCGTGATCTTGGACTTGCAGCCCCAGAGCGCCGATAAGTCCAAGATCATGACTGGTTTGACCAGCGCCGGAACCGCCAGTGCTCAGAACAGGGCGTTCGCGAGCGCCCGCCGGGCCGGACCGACCCGCGGATCGTCCGGGCCCAGCAGGTCGAAGTACTCGATGAGTCGCTCGCGGACGACATCCCGGTCGTCACCGCTGACCCGACCGACGAGCGCCAGCAGACGGCCGAGCGCCGCGTCGATGTCCTGCCCCGAGAGTGCATAGTCGGCCGCGGCGAGCTGGGCCGGCACGTCGTCCGGAGCGGTCTCGGCCCGGGCGACCAGCTGGGGATCGATACCTTGCAGGCGCTCCAGCAATCGCACCTGGCGCAGCGCAAGCGCCGCCTCGGTGTTGGCCGGCTCCGCGTCGAGGATGGCTTGATAGCGCTTCGCGGCCAGGTCGAACTGGCCGGCCTCGAGCGCCGCCTCGGCGTCGCTGAATCGCGGGTCGTCGAACCCAGCTGGCTCATCGTCCTCGGCCGTGCCGCCCGCGGATCCGGGTCCGGCCGGACCATTGAGTCCGGCCTGCGCTCCGGCGTCGACGAGCGCAGCCACGAACTCCCGAACCTGCGGTTCGGGTAGCGCCCCTTGGAAGCCAGGAACCAGCTGCCCCCCGATCGCGGCGAAGACGGTCGGGATGCTCTGTACCTGCAACGCCTGGGAGATGCGCGGGTTGGCGTCGACGTCGATCTTGGCGAGGATCCACGTGCCGCCGGCCTCGCCCGCGAGCCGCTCCAGGATGGGCGACAGCTGCTTGCACGGCTGGCACCAGTCCGCCCACAGGTCGAGGAGCACCGGCACCTGGAACGACCGGTCGATGACCTCGGCCTGGAATGTCGCCTCGGTCACGTCGACGACGTAGCCGCCGGGCGCCGGAGCCGGGTTCTCTGCGGCTCGGGCGGCCGCGTCCGAGCGGGCCTTCACGGCGCCGAGGTCGACGGCGCCGGACATGGCGGCGGCCATCGCCGGGCCAGGCGCGGGGGGACGACGGCGGTTCGCAGCGGAGGTCATGTAGTCATTGTCCCAGACGCGATGCGGTGTTCGCCGCCGTTGCGCTACGGGCGAGCACCTCGGCCAAGGTCGGCGCCGCGGCGTCCTTGGCCGACAGGAGCGACCGGTCCTCCCGGTCGATCGCGATCGGCCAGGCGATTCCCAGCTCAGCGTCGAAGGGGTTGACCGCCACCCCGGCCATGCCCGGCGCCCATTCGGTATCGAAGCAATACAGGTACTGCGTCGGTTCCGGACTGACCGACTGGAAGCCGTTGCAGACGCCGGAAGGCACCAACACCTGCGTCCCCGGCATGAGTCGCACGGTGGCGACCGCGCCAGCCGTCGACGAGTCCGGCCGAGCGTCGGCGTACGCGCCGAACGCCTCGCCGGCCACGATGGCCACGAGCTTCGTCATCGCCTCACCGTGCAGGCCCCGGATCGCCCCCTGCTTGCTCTGCGTCACGTTGATCTGCCGCCACGGCCCGGCGTCGATGCCCGCCTCGCGCAAGCCACTTTCTCGGAAGAACTCTCGAATGGTGCCCCGCCCGTCGCTGGCCTGCTTCATGCTGAGCACTAGCAGCCCGTCGATCGCGGTCTTGGACACCTCGAAGTCGATCGCCTCGGTAGCCACGCCGGAATCTTAGAGAAATCAGAAACGGGCTGGTTCGCGGTACTCGCCCCACAGCGGCCGGAAGGCGTCGCAGATCTCGCCCAGGGTGGCCTCGGCCCGCGCGGCATCGAGCATCGGCGGTACGACGTTGCGATCCGCCTGAGCCGCCTCGACCATGGCCGCCAACGCGGCATCGACACGCGCCTGGTCACGGCCAGCGCGCCGGGCAGCCAGCACGCGCCGCTGCTCCAGCTCGACCTCGTGGGACACCCGCAAGATCGCCAACTCATCGCCGACGTCGCCGGTGAGCGTGTTCACTCCGACGACCCGCTTCTCGCCCTTCTCCAGCTGTTGCTGGTAAGCAAAAGCCGAATCGGCGATCTGGGTGATGAACCAGCCGTCCTCGATGCCCCGCAGCAGCCCGGCCGTGATCGTTCCGTCGGAGCCGAGGTCACGGATCTGAGCGAAGATCCGTTCGGCCTCCGCCTCGATACGGTCGGTCTCCGCCTCGACGTACCAGGAACCTCCGAGGGGGTCGATCACGTTGAGCACGCCGGTCTCCTCGGCGATCACCTGCTGGGTGCGCAGGGCGATCTGCGCCGCCTTCTCCGACGGCAGGGCCAGCACCTCGTCGAGCGCGTTGGTGTGCAGCGAGTTCGTGCCTCCGAGCACGGCGGCCAAGGCCTCGACGGCCGTGCGAACGATGTTGTTGTCCGGCTGCTGTGCCGTCAGCGACACACCAGCCGTCTGGGTGTGGAAGCGCAGCCACTGGGCCCGCTCGGTCCGGGCGCCGTACACGTCGCGCATCCATCGGGCCCAGATCCGCCGGGCGGCCCGGAACTTCGCGATCTCTTCGAAGAAGTCGACGTGCGCGTCGAAGAAGAACGACAGGCCGGGGGCGAACTGCTCGATGTCGAGCCCCCGCGATAAGCCGAGCTCGACGTAACCGAACCCGTCGGCGAGCGTGAAGGCCAGCTCTTGGGCCGCGGTCGATCCGGCCTCGCGGATGTGGTAACCCGAGACCGACAGTGGCTTGTACGCGGGCACCTCGATGCCCACGAACTCGATCAGGTCGCCGATGAGCTTCAGGTGTGGCTCGGGCGGATAGATCCACTCCTTCTGGGCGATGTACTCCTTGAAGATGTCGGTCTGCAAGGTGCCGTTCAGCCGACTGATGTCGGCGCCCTGCCGTTCCGCCGCCACGACGTACATGCAGAAGATCGGTACGGCCGGTCCGGAGATCGTCATCGAGGTCGTGGTCGACGCGAGATCGATGCCGTCGAACAGCACGTCCATGTCCGCGGCCGAATCGATGGCGACCCCGCAGTGTCCGACCTCGCCCAGCGAGCGGGCATCGTCGGAGTCGCGCCCCATGAGCGTGGGCATGTCGAAGGCGACCGACAGCCCGCCGCCGCCCTCGGCGAGAATCATTTTGTAGCGCTCGTTGGTCTGTGCAGCATTCCCGAATCCGGCGAACTGACGGATCGTCCACGGTTTGCCCCGATAACCCGTCGGGTGAATGCCTCGCGTGAACGGGTACTCGCCGGGCCAGCCAATCCGCGCGAAACGGTCATCGGCAGCAGTCGGCCCGTAGAGCGGCTCGACCTCCGTTCCGGAGAGGGTCGTGTAGTCCCGATCGCGCTTCGCCGCCGCGTCGTAGCGCTGCTGCCAGCGGGCGCGGCCGGCCTCGATGTCACCGGCGTCCATACCGACCAGATTACTAGGACGTCCTAGTATCTGCCATGCCCGGGCGGGCAACATCACAGCCGAGATCAGACGGCGTCACTCGGCATGGCGACTGCGGTGCGGCGAGCCGGCAGTCGCCAGATCGGCCACCTGCTCGTCGGTCAACGTCACCGCAGCCGCCCCGACGTTCTCCTCCAGGTGGGCCACCCGAGAGGTGCCGGGTATAGGCAGGATCACCTCGGAACGCGCGAGCAGCCACGCGAGGGCCACTTGAGCCGGCGTGCTGGCGATGGCACGCACGGCGCGCTCGAGGCGGCCGTCGGAGGACGCGAGTCGGCCGTTGCCAACCGGATACCAGGGGATGAATCCGATGCCGCTCGTGGTGCAGTAGTCGACCACCGACTCAGAACGTCGGTTCGTGAGGTTGTACAGGTTCTGCACCGTGGCGATCGGGGTGATCGCTCGAGCTGCCTCGATCTCCTCGATCCCGACCTCAGACAAACCGATGGCCTCGATCTTGCCCTCTTCCCGAAGCTCCACGAGCGCGCCGAGCGAATCCGCGAGTGGAACCTGATCGTCGACGCGATGCAGCTGAAACAGCGGAATGCAGTCCAGACGAAGCCGGCGCAATGACATCTCCGCCTGCTGGCGCAAGTAGGCCGGCCGCCCAACCGGAAACCACGCGTTCGGTCCGGTCCGCACCAGACCGGCTTTACTTGCGATCACCACCTGCGGCGGGTACGGGTGGAGCGCCGCACGGATGATGTCCTCGCTGACGGCCGGACCGTAGGAATCCGCGGTGTCGATGAAATCGACGCCCAGCTCGACCGCACGGCGCACGACCCGCACGCACTCATCGCGGTCCGCCGGCTCGTCCCAGATGCCGGGACCGGTCAACCTCATGGCCCCGAATCCGAGTCGGTGCACGGACCGGTCGCCGATGGCGAACGTTCCGGAGGCGTGAGCGGGCAGCGACGGTGGCATAGCACGGTCCTACCACCGCGTTTCATTCCGAGTTGCTACGGGTCCCCGGGCGAGGCACGCTCGCTGTATGTCGTTGATCTGTCCGCCCGCCCTGCGCGCTGGTGACACCGTAGCCATCGTGTCCCTGTCGGCGGGCGTGAGCGCCGCCGTCCCGCACCGCCACGAAGCCGGGGTGCGACAACTGGAACAGACCTTTGACGTTCAAGTCGTCGACGCGCCAAACGCCCGGCGGGACGACGCGTTCCTGCGGGCGAATCCACAGGCGCGGGCCGACGATCTGCACTGGGCCCTCGCCGAGAGTGCCGTCGCCGGCATCCTCACCAGCATCGGTGGCGACGACTCGATCCGGGTGATCCCCTACCTCGACTTCGACATGATTCGTGACCATCCCAAAGTGTTCATGGGTTTCTCCGACACGACCGTGCAGCACCTCGCAAATCGGGTCGCGGGTGTCGTCTCGTTTTACGGTCCGAGCCTGCTGACCGCATTTGCCGAGAACGGCGGCATCCACCCGTACGTAGAGGAATGCGTGCGTGAGGCGCTGTTCCGGTCCGAGCCGCTTCAATTGCGGGCCGCGCCGGTGTGGACCGACGAACGGGTGGACTGGGCTGACCCGTTGCTCGCCCATCGGCGCCGGCGCTGGTGGCCGAACCCGGGATGGGCGTGGCTGCAGGGCACCGAGCCGGTGGACGGCGAGCTCATCGGCGGCTGCGCCGACACGCTGGAGACCGTGAAGGGCACCGCGATCTGGCCACCACCCTCGACCTGGGACGGTGCGGTCCTCACCTTGGAGCTGTCCGAGGAGGCACCGGCGCCCTACACCGTCGAACTGTGGTTGCAGAACTATGGCGCCACCGGCGTTCTCGGCCGCATCGGCGCTCTACTGCTGTCCCGGCCGGAGACGTACACGCTGCAGCGGATGTTCGAGCTGTGGGACCGGGTCCAACGCGTGCTGAGCGAATGGGGCCGACCCGACCTCGTCGTCGTGGCCAACCTGGACTACGGCCATAGCTCGCCGATGGGTGTACTGCCGCTAGGCGTACGGGCTCGGGTCGATCCGATCGAGCGCACCATTCGGACGCTCGAGCCCGCCGTCGCGCGGGGCGTTCCGGCACCGGTGTTCCGCGCGACGGCGAACCGGCGGACTACTGAGGCCCCTCGAGCTGATGATCTTGGAGATATCGTCGCCCGACAGAAGTGAGTTTGACGATCACGACAATGGGTTGGGCGCGGCGCAGGACGCTAGTCGGCGAAGTCCCCGGCGCCGATGCGCAATCCGCGCAGGATGGTGAACAGCTCCACGAGATCGCGCGCCGAAAGGGCGATCAACCCGAACCGGGCCGCGTTGAGTTGGGCCGTCGCCTCGTGGGCGACGCGACGCCCGTCATCCGTGATCACGGCCAGCGTGCCTCGGCCGTCGTGGGGGTTGGGCTCGCGCCGCACCAGCCCGGCCGCCTCGAGCCGATCGATGACGTTGGTCACAGACGTGGCGTGGACTTGCAGCCGTTCCCCCACCTTGGACAGCGGCAGGGCCCCGTTCTTGGCGAACGAGAGCAGGACGAGCGCTTCGTAGCGGCTGAAGGTGACGCCGTACGGCTTGAGAAGTGTGTCGAGTTCGCCGATCAGCACTTGCTGAGCTCGCATGATCGAGGTCACCGCCCGCATGGCCGCGTAGACCTCGGTCGGCTCGCCGGGCGAGTGCTTCTCCCACAGCACCCCGGCCCGCTCGATCGGGTCGAACGGCAGCAACGGCATCGTTGCAGGGTAGACCTCGCTGGCGTCCGGCCCGCGTAACCTGCCAGGCATGACCGACGTGCTCGATCGTCTGGATTTGCTCGGCCTGGATGCCGATCTGTCCGACGACAACCGACTGCTGCGTGACACAGTGCGCAAGTTCGCCGAGGATCGGCTCCGGCCGCATATCCGAGACTGGTACGAAGCCGGCACGCTGCCCGCGCGAGAGCTGGCCCAGGAGTTCGGCGAGCTCGGCGTTCTCGGCATGCACCTGGCCGGCTACGGCTGCCAGGGTTCGACCGCGGCCCAGTACGGCCTGGTCTGCGCGGAAGTGGAGGCCGTGGACAGTGGACTACGGTCGCTGATCAGCGTGCAAGGATCGCTCGCCATGTTCGCGATCCACGCGTACGGCAGCGAAGAGCAGAAGCAGCGCTGGCTCCCGCGAATGGCGGCGGGCGACGCGGTCGGGTGTTTCGGCCTGACGGAAGCGGACTCCGGTTCGGATCCCAGCTCGATGCGCACCCGGGCGGTGCGCGACGGGTCGGACTGGGTGCTCACCGGATCGAAGATGTGGATCACCAACGGCTCCGTCGCTGACGTGGCCGTTGTATGGGCGCGAACCGACGACGGGATCCGCGGATTTCTGGTTGAGACCGGAACGCCCGGCTTCGGCGCACAGGATGTGCATCACAAGCTCTCGTTGCGGGCGTCGGTGACGAGCTCGCTGCATTTCGACGACGTTCGGCTGCCGGCCGACGCGCTGCTACCCGAAGCCATCGGGCTGCGGGCCCCGCTGGGTTGCCTGTCCGAGGCCCGCTTCGGCATCGTCTGCGGGGTCACCGGCGCCGCGCGGGACGCGCTGGCCTCGGCGCTCGACTACGCGGGAACCCGAACCCAGTTCGGTAAGCCAATTGCCGGTTTTCAGTTGACGCAACGCAAGTTCGCCGAGCTGGCCGTGGCCCTGAACCAGGCCGAGTTGACCGCCTGGCGGCTGGCCGAGCTGAAGGACACCGGGCGGCTCACGCCCCAGCAGGTCAGCTTCGGCAAGTTCGCCAACGTCCGCGCTGCGTTGGAGATCTGCCGGGAGGCGCGCAGCATCCTCGGCGGGAGCGGCATCACGACGGAGTACCCGGTGCTGCGTCACGCGCTCAACCTGGAGACCGTGTACACCTATGAAGGCACGCACGAGGTGCATACCCTCGTCCTCGGCCAGGCCCTGACCGGCATCGACGCGTTCCGCTAGCCCGCCGTCGCTCGCTCCCCCATCGTGATCTTGGACTTATCGTCGCCAGGAGACAGCAAGTCCAAGATCACGATCAGCAATTCCGCCTCAACCGGGTGACGAGCCGTCCCGCGGGCCACCTCCTAGGCTGGCGCCGTGGATTGGAACCTGCGGACGTGCTCGCGCAAGGGTCACGTGACCTATGCGCCAGATGAGGCACCGCTGCGGGCCAAGCTCGAGGCAACCACCCCGTTGGGAGAAGCGTGGCGCTGCCTGCGTTGCGGGACCTATGTCCTCGGCGAACCGGATGGCCGCGGCCCGGCCGACCGGGCCCCCATGCTGCTTCGCGGCAAGGCATTGCGCTCGGCGTTCATCCTGCGCCTACTGGCGATCGAACGATGGGTGCGCGGCACCATCATCATCCTGCTCGGAATCGCCGTCCTCCGGTTCGAGAGCAACCAGGTGAGCGTCAAGGCGCTCATCGACGAGGACCTCAGCCTGCTGAAGCCGTTCTTCGACCAGATCAACTTCAACGTGTCGGACTCCGGCCTGGTGCGCGCGATCGAGAACGCGCTCAACGCGAATGCGAGCACGTTGAATCTCGTCGCCGGGTTCCTGATCTTGTACGGAGCCTTGCAGCTCGTCGAAGGGCTCGGCTTGTGGCTGCTCAAACGGTGGGGTGAGTACTTCGCCGTCGTCGCCACGTCCCTGTTCATCCCGCTCGAGGTGTACGAACTCACCGAGAAGGTGACCTGGTTGCGCATCGTCGCGTTGATCGTCAACGTCGCGGCCGTGGTGTACCTGCTCGTGTCGAAACGCCTGTTCGGGCTTCGGGGCGGGCACGCCGCCTACGAACGGGCGCAACGCGAGGCGTCGCTCCTGGAGGTCGAGGAGTCGGCCGAAGTCGCCGCATAGGCGCCGCCCACGTGGTACGGCGGCGGCCGCTCAGGCATGATCGGACGATGGCTCACAAGCCGGTCCGCGCGACGGCCTCCCTGCAGCGGGCGGCTGATCTGGCCGCCGGCGCTCGGCTCAGCCTGGTCCGCATGCGCGACCCCGGCGTGCGGCTGCGGCGTCGTCAGCGCCGAGCGCGCTGGGGTGTGGCGATGCGCGCCGGGCCGACCGCGGTTCTCGGCGGTCTGGCGGTGCAGGCGGTCGTGACCGGCGATCCGATCGCCGGAGCCTGCCTGGCCGCGGTCTCGGCCGGAGGTGCCTGGGTCACGGCCATGGCGACCCGCCACGCATGGGACCTGCATCGCCTCCCGATCCCCGCGCCCCGACCGGCCCGGCCGCCGCGCGGCTCGGCCGCCCGTGCCGCCGTGGATCGACTCGACGCCGAGCAGGTCGTGCTCGGACAGCTGCTTGGACTGCTCGGCGAGCCCGGCGGGTACACCGCGCTGGCCGCCGCGGATGCGGCCAACGCCCTGCGCCAGTGCGCGGCCCGCGTGGTCGCCGTCGAAGCGGCATCAGCGGGGGCGAGTCGGGCGGAAAGGCGCGCCGATCCGGCCGTCGCCGACCTCGTCGCTCGACTCGACGCTGGGGTCGCGGCGCACGGGCAGCTCGTGCGGGCGGCCGCTGACGCCGTGGCTGCGAGCGCCGGGATACCGGAGGCCTCGGCCCGGCAGCGCATCGAGGACGAGACCGATCGTCTGCGCGGCCTGGCGCTGGGGTTCGCCGAGCTCGATCCCGGCACCGGCCGCAAGCGCCGCTTACCGTCGCTAACCGGCGAGCGCGGCGACCAGATCGGCCGCGGCGGTGTAGGGATCCGTCTCCCCGGCCACGACTCGGGCCGCCGACGCTGACAGAGCCGCCGAGCCGTGGACCGCGGTGATGCGGTCCCGGACATCCGCAACCGCGATGGCCTCGATCTCCGCCGCAGCGCGGGCGATCCGGCGGCGCTCGAGCTCACCGTGCCGCACCATCCAGTCGCGATGCTTCCCGAGCGCGGCGCGCAGCTCGCCGATTCCCTCTCCGCGCGACGCCACGGTTTTCACGATGGACGGCCGCCACGCGCCCGGCGCTGAGTGCCGGCCGCCGAGCGACTGCATGTAGCGCAGGTCCCGCACGACCTGTTCCGCGCCCTCGCGGTCGGCCTTGTTGACAACGAAAATGTCGGCGATCTCCAGGATGCCGGCCTTCGCGGCCTGGATGCCGTCTCCCATGCCGGGGGCCAGCAGCACCACGGTCGTGTCGGCGAGCGACGCGATCTCCACCTCAGCCTGACCGACGCCGACCGTCTCGACGATGATCACGTCGCAGCCGGCGGCGTCCAGTACCCGCAGCGCCTGCGGCACCGCGCTCGACAGGCCACCCAGGTGGCCCCGCGACGCCATGGATCGGATGAACACTCCGTCGTCGGTCGCGTGATCCTGCATGCGCACGCGGTCGCCCAGCAAGGCGCCACCCGAAAACGGCGAGGATGGGTCCACGGCCAGTACGCCGACTCGCTGCCCGTCGGCGCGCAACTCGGTCACGAGCGCGGCCGTGGTCGTCGACTTGCCGACGCCCGGAGAGCCGGTCAGGCCGACGACCTGAGCGTGCCCGGCGAACCTGATCAATTCGCGGGCAACGTCGCGAAGCGCCGGCGAGTCGCCCTCGACCAACGAGATGAGCCGCGCGACGGCACGGGGGTCAGCCGAGCGAGCACGCTCGACGAGGCCCGGGATGTCGACGGTTCGGCGGAGGCCCGTGGTCACGGGACGCGCAGCAGCAGCGCGTCCCCTTGGCCGCCACCGCCGCACAGCGCCGCCGCGCCGAGGCCGCCGCCCCGCCGCTTCAGCTCCAGGGCGAGAGTCAGCGCCAGCCGGGCGCCGGACATCCCGATCGGGTGGCCGAGGGCGATCGCCCCACCGTTCACGTTGACGATTCCCGCTCCGACGCCGAGGTCGGCCATCGACTGCAGCGCCACCGATGCGAACGCCTCGTTGATCTCGATCAGGTCGAGATCGGCCACGGTCAGCCCGGCCTTGCGCAGGGCGTGGTTGATCGCATTCGACGGCTGGGATTGCAGGGAGTTGTCGGGTCCGGCCACGTTGCCGTGCGCGCCGATCTCGGCGAGCCAGGACAGGCCGAGCTCATCCGCCTTGTCCTTGCTCATGACGACAACCGCGGCCGCGCCGTCGGATATTTGCGAGGCGCTGCCGGCGGTGATCGTGCCGTCCTTGCCGAATGCCGGCCGCAGGCGAGCCAGGTCTTCGACCGTCGTGTCCGGCCGAACCCCCTCGTCGTCCGTCACCTCGACGGCGTCGCCCCGGCGCTGCGGGATGGTCACGGGGGTGATCTCGTCGGCGAACAACCCGTTCTTGATCGCCTCCGCGGCGCGCTGATGGGACCGGGCCGAGAACTCGTCCTGGGCCTCCCGGCCGATGCCGAGCTTCGTGTTGTAGCGGTCAGTGGCCTCGCCCATCGGGATGTGGTCGAACACGTCGGTCAGCCCGTCGTAGGCCATCGAGTCGAGCATTTCGATCGTGCCGTACTTGTACCCGGACCGGGACTTGGGCAGCAGGTGAGGGGCGTTGGTCATGGACTCCTGGCCGCCGGCGACCACGATGTCGAACTCGCCGATCCGGATCAGCTGATCAGCCAGCGCGATCGCGTCCAGGCCGGACAGGCACACCTTGTTCAACGTCAGCGCCGGCACCGACATCGGGATGCCCGCCTTGACCGCAGCCTGCCGCGCCGGGATCTGCCCAGCCCCGGCCTGCAGCACCTGACCCATGATGACGTACTGCACCTGGTCCGGCCGGACGCCGGAGCGCTCCAGCGCCGCCGTGATCGCCACGCCGCCGAGGTCGGCGGCGGAGAAGTCCTTGAAGGCACCCAGCAATCGGCCAATCGGGGTCCGGGCGCCGTTGACGATCACCGATCCAGTCATAGCGGACGACCTCCCAGAATCGCTGGCGAGAGGGTTCAACTCTAATCGCCCAGCCGGCCCCCGGCCGGTGTGAGACCGGGCACCCGCTCCACCCGAAAACGCTCGTCAGGCGGCATCATGTGGCGATGCCGCCCACGAGCCCGTTTCGCCGGCTCGACCACGTGGGCATTGCCGTCCCCGACCTGGACGCCGCGCTCGCGTTCTACCGGGACACTTTCGGGTTCGTCAGCGTGCACGAGGAGGTGAACGAGGACCAGGGCGTGCGAGAGGCGTTGCTCGCCGTCGGCGACGGTGCCACCCGCCTGCAGCTACTGGCACCGCTCCACCCGACCTCGCCGATTGCGGCCTACCTCGACCGGAAAGGTCCCGGGATTCAGCAGATCGCCTACACCGTCGACGACGTCGAGGCGGCCTCCGCGATGTTGCGTGAGCGTGGCCTGCGGCTGCTCTACGAGGAGCCACGGCGCGGAACGGCCGGGAGCCGGATCAACTTCGTGCACCCCAAGGATGCGGGTGGCGTGCTGGTCGAACTGGTCGAGCCCGCCGCCGACTCATAGCATTCGGCATCTAGCCCTCCGGAGGGCCCCATGGACGAGATCCGCGCGGCGATTCTCTCCGGTGAGCCGGGTGCGTTGGCTGGCCTCGCCGTCCCCGAGTTCTATCGGGGCGTCGTCGTTCGCGCCGATGACGTCCGGATGTTCGAGGGGCTGCCGACGCGGGACAAGGATCCGCGCCGAAGCCTGCACCTGCAGGCCGTGCCGACCCCCGCGGTCGGGCCCGGCGAAGCGCTCGTCGCGGTCATGGCCAGTGCCATCAATTACAACACCGTGTGGACCTCGATCTTCGAGCCCCTGTCGACGTTCGAGTTCCTGCGCCGCTACGCGAAGTCCTCGGAGCTCGCGGCCAAGCATGATCAGCCGTTTCACGTCGTGGGATCCGACCTAGCCGGCGTGGTGCTGCGGGTTGGCCCGGGCGTGACGCGCTGGCAGCCAGGTGACGAGGTCGTGGCCCACTGCCTGTCGGTCGAGTTGGAAGATCCGCAGGGCCACGACGACACGATGATGGATCCGCAGCAGCGCATCTGGGGCTTCGAGACGAACTTCGGTGGTCTGGCCGAGCTGGCCCTGGTCAAGTCGAATCAGCTCATGCCCAAGGCGGCCCACCTGAGCTGGGAGGAGGCTGCCTGCCCGGGCCTGGTCAACTCGACGGCCTACCGACAGCTGGTCAGCCGGCACGGCGCGGACATGAAGCAGGGCGACGTCGTGCTGATCTGGGGCGCGTCGGGCGGCCTCGGTTCCTACGCCACCCAGTACGCGGTGCATGGAGGCGCCATCCCGGTGTGCGTCGTGTCATCGCCGAGCCGGGCGGAGCTGTGCCGGCGGATGGGGGCCGAGCTCGTCATCGACCGTTCGGCGGAAGGGTACGAATTCTGGCGGGACGGGGTTCAGCAACCGGGTGAGTGGCGGCGGCTCGGGGCCCGGATCCGCCAGCTGACCGGCGGCGAAGACCCGGACATCGTCTTCGAGCACCCTGGACGGGAGACGTTCGGGGCGAGCGTTTTCGTGGCCCGACGCGGAGGCACCGTTGTGACCTGCGCGTCGACGTCTGGTTTCTGGCACGAGTACGACAACCGCTACCTGTGGATGAGCCTGAAGCGCATCATCGGCTCGCATTTCGCCAACTATCGGGAGTCCTGGGAAGCCAATCGGCTGATCATGCGTGGACGCATCCACCCCACGCTGTCCCGCGTGTACCCGCTCGAGAACACCGGGCAGGCGACCTTCGACGTACATAGCAATCTGCATCAGGGCAAGGTCGGCGTGCTGTGCCTGGCTCCGGAGGAGGGGCTCGGGGTCCGTGATCGAGAGCTGCGAGCGCGGCACATCGCGGACATCAACCGGTTCCGTGAGGTTGCTTAGAACCTCGAAAGACACGCCCCTCGGTGTGGTTTGGAGGACTTGCCTGAAGTGCAACGATGGAATCATGCCTGCCGAGAACCACTCTTCGGACACTTTGCCGATCTTCGCTGAGCGCGGATTCGATACGGCTATGCGGGGCTACGACCGCCGCCAGGTCGATGACTACGTCGGCCAGCTCGACGACGAACTGCACGCCACCGCCGCCGCTCGGGATGCCGTGGCCGCCCGCGGTGCGGAGCTGTCGGCGCAGTTGGCCAGCGCCAATGCGCAGCTCGACTCGTTGCGGCGGCAGCTATTGGCGGCAGCGGAGCCGGTCACCGAGGACAACGTCGAGCCCCGGGTGCGCAAGATCTTGGAGAGCGCCCGGATCGAGGCGGCCCGGCTGCGGTCAGAGGCCGACGCCTACGCGCTGGCGGTCGGGCGCGGCGCTGACGAGGGCGCGGAGCGGATCCGGACGAGCGCCCGGGGCGAGGCGGCCGAGGTGATGACCGAGGCGACCGAGAAGCATGCCGCGGCCGACGAGATCTTCCGGCAGCGGGTCGGGGAAGCCGACCGGTATCGAGCCGAGGTGACCGAGCAGGCCGACCGGTACCACCAGGAGGTCACGGCTCGGGCCGACGAGCACTACGCCACGGTCATGGCCCAGGAGGCGCAGCTGACCAAGGAGGCTGCAGCCGAGCGCGAGCGGTTGACGGCCGAGGCCACCGCGCGGCGGGAGCAGCAGGACGCGGAGTCGGCGGCCGAGCGGGAGCGCCTGGAAACCGAGTCAGCCGCGGTCCGCGAGCGGCTGGACGCCGAAGGCGAGACGCGCCGCGCCGCGGTCGACGAGGACTTCGAGATCACCCTGCGAGCGCGCCGAACAGCAGAACAGAAGCGATCGGCCGAGCTGCTGTCGGCCGCCGAGGCGCAGGCCGGCCAGCTCGTCGCCAACGCCCAGGCCCAGGCCGGCCGGCTGGTCGCCGAGGCGCGGGCCGAGGCCGACCGGCTGATGAGTCAGGCGCGTGGCGAGGTCGACCGGCTGCACGCCCACCGCGACGACGTGCTCACCAACCTGTCCGGGCTGCACGACCGGCTGCGGGGTGTGATCGACGGCGTCGCCTAGCGGAGCGTCTCCCCCAAATTGATGATCTTGGACTTGATGCCACATAGCAACGTTAAGTCCAAGATCACGACCGAGGTTGATCATCGGCCCGGTAGCCGAGGGCCCCGGGGTCAGTACCGCGGAGCCGACCGCGATCGCTGCACGCCCGGCGCGCGCCGATCCCGTGCCGCCCAGCACGCGGAGTGCCAGTGCCGGCGGTGCTCCGCCGCGCGGTCGGCGACCGGCCACGCGACCACGTGCGCCGTGCCGCCCGGGACCAGCTGGTCGCAGCCCGGGC
Source organism: uncultured Actinomycetota bacterium (assembly GCA_963779485.1). Lineage (GTDB taxonomy): Bacteria > Actinomycetota > Actinomycetes > Mycobacteriales > Jatrophihabitantaceae > CAVVJA01. The sequence goes on from CAVZYJ010000008.1 coordinate 415,140, forward strand.
ACCGGTAGGCCTTGCCGGCCGCGGCCGCGCCGGGCACCGAGCGCACCACCCAGTCCTCGCCCCGCCAGGGCACCACCCGTTCGACCGACCCGCTCGGCGAAACGCCGGCGGGCGACGTCTGCTCGGGATTGACCGTCCGGCGGCGCCGGGTGGGCAGATTGCGACGCGGCACGCAAGTGACGGTACTTCGCCGGCTCCCGGTCAGGTGTAGTCGCGGAATCCCATGCCGGTCTTGCGGCCGAGCCGCCCGGCCGTGACCAGGTGCTCGAGCAGGGGTGCCGGGGCGAAGCCAGGCTCGTGGAACTCCTGGTAGAGCGTCCGCTGGATGGCCAGCGATACGTCATTTCCGACCACATCGAGCAGCTCGAACGGACCCATCGGATATCCGCAGCCGACCTTCATGGCCGAGTCGATGTCATCGGCCGACGCGTAGTGCGCCTCCAGCATCTTGACCGCGTCGTTCAGATACGGGAACAACAGTGCGTTCACGATGAAGCCGGCTCGGTCGGCGCACCGCACGGCGCGCTTGCCGATGCTGGCGGCAACCTCCAACGCGGTCGCCTCGACGTCGGGTGTCGTGGACACCGTGGACACGACCTCGACGAGCCGCATGACCGCCGCCGGATTGAAGAAATGCATGCCGATGACCTCGCCGGGACGGCCCGTCGCCGCAGCGCACTGGATCACCGGGAGGCTGGAGGTCGTCGTTGCGAGGACGGTTCCCGGAGGGCAGATCTCGTCCAGATTGGAGAACAGGGCCTGCTTGACCGTGATGTCCTCGACCACGGCCTCGATGACCAGTTGCACGTCGGCCAGATCGTCGAGGCGCACCGACGACGTGATCCGGTGCAGCGCCGCATCGCGGGCCACCGCGTCCAGCTTGTCGCGCTGGACGGCCTTCTCCATGGACCGGGCCACGGAGGTGCGCACCTGATCCGCCTTGCCCGAACTGCGCGCGACGAAGGTGACGTCGTAGCCGCCGCGGGCGAGCACCTCGACGATCCCGGTGGCCATGACGCCGGAGCCGACGACGCCCACGCGTTCGACTCGGCGCGGGGTGGCGATGGGGGCCAGGAGCGGCATCGTTTCGTCCTCGACGACCGTGGGCGAGTCCGGCGCGTCGTAGGTATAGAACCCTCGGCCGACCTTCCGTCCGAGCAGTCCGGCGGTGATCATCTGCTTCAAGATCGGCGCGGGCGCGTGCAGCCGATCGCGGGTCTGCTCGTACATCGTGTCGAGGATCTCGTACGACGTGTCCAGGCCGATCAGGTCGATCAGCGCGAGCGGACCCATGGGTAGGCCGCACCCGAGCATCATCGCGGCGTCGATGTCCTCGCGGATGGCGTAGCGCGATTCGTACAGGGCCGCGGCGTGGTTGAGATAGCCGAAGAGCAGCGCGTTCGCGATGAACCCGGCCCGGTCTCCGATGGTCACGTCGACCTTGCCGAGCTTCTGCGCGAACGCCTCGACATCGTCGACGACGTCCTGCTCGGTGACAACGCTGCGCACGATCTCGACGAGCTTCATCACCGGCGCGGGATTGAAGAAATGCAGCCCGATGACCTTGCCCGGGCGACGGGTCGCGACGGCAATCTCGGTGACCGACAGCGAAGATGTGTTGGTCGCGAGAATGGTCTCGGGCTTGCAGATCTCGTCCAAGCGGGCAAAGATCGCCCGCTTCAGGTCGAGATGCTCGGGCACGGCCTCGACAACGAGGTCGACCTCGGCCAGCGCGGCGAGGTCGGTCCCGCAGTCGATCCGCTCCAGGAGCGCCCGCTGTTGCGCCGGGGTGAGCTTTCCGCGGGCGACCGCACGTGCGGTCGAGTGCTCGACGTGACCGCGGCCCCGGAGGATCGCGGCCTCGTCCCGCTCGATAGCGACGACCGGAAGACCGCTACGGGCAAACACCTCGGCGATGCCCGCGCCCATGGTGCCCAATCCGACAACGCCTACCTTGGTGAACTCCCGTGACATTCCCGGCACCTCCTGCGGCGCACTCTAGTTGGACTCAGCGGCCCCAGCGGGCCCGGACGACCGCGGCCAGCCGATCGACGGCGTGCGATGACCGGCGGAAGGTGGTGAGCGCCAGGAGCGGGGGCACGCGCTGCCGCGTCACCGAGTGGGCCCAGGCGAACTCGCGCAGGCCGTCGGCGCCGTGGATCCGGCCGAATCCGGAGTCCCGCACCCCGCCGAACGGGAGCGAAGGGGTCATCGCGACCGTGAAGACCGAGTTGACCGAGACCATGCCCGTGGCCAGCCGGGCCGCGAGGTCAGCGCCCTGCCGCGCGCTGTAGACCGCGGCGCCCAGCCGCAATCGGCTGGCGTTGACCCGCGCCACCGCATCGTCGAGGTCGCGCACCCGGGTGATCGTGATCGTCGGGCCGAATGTCTCGTCGGTGACGGCGACCGAGTCCTCCGGGACGTCGACGAGGACGGATGGCGCCACGAACGGCGCGTGGACCGCGTCCGGTCCGCCCAGCACTGCGCGTCCTCCGTCCGCTTGCGCCGCCGCCAGGTGCGCGGCGATCACATCCAGCTGCGACCGCACCGTGATCGGGCCATAGCTGGCGTCGGCCGCCGCGCCGGGTCGCAGTTCCCGCGCCTGCTCGACCACCCGCCGCACGAACTCGTCGTAGACGGACGGCACCACGTACGCCCGCTCGACCCCGACACAGCTCTGCCCGGCATTCGCCATGGCGCCCCAGACGGCGGCGTCGGCGGCAGCTGGCACGTCGGCGTCTTCGGCGACGATCAGCGCGTCCTTGCCACCACACTCCATCACCACCGGCGTCAGGGTCGGGGCGCAGCTGGCCATGACCTTGCGACCGGTTGCCGCCGATCCGGTGAAGGCGATCTTGTCCACGCCGGCCCGGCACAGCGCTTCGCCGGTCGCCCTGAGCCCGGTGACGAGCTGCAGCACCGGATGCTCCGGAACGACGCGCGCGAACGCGTCGACGTACCAGCGAGCGATGGCCGGCGTGTACTCGCTGGGCTTGAACACGACGGCGTTCCCGGCCGCCAACGCGTAGGAGATAGATCCCATCGGGGTGTGCACCGGGAAGTTCCACGGTCCTATGACGCCGACGACGCCGTAGGGCAGGTACTCGACGGTCGCGGCGTGGTTGATCGTCAGCAGCCCGGGCCGCACGGCCCGGCGGCGCAGGACCGGCTCGGCGTGTTGGGTGGCCCAGGCCAGATGAGCCACAGCGACCGCGATCTCGCCGATGGCGTCGGCCGTCGGCTTGCCGTTCTCTCGGTGCACGAGGTCAGCGAGCTCAGCCATCCCGGCCACCAGCAACCGTCGCCAGGCCCGCAGCCGCTGCCGGCGCCCGGCGAAACCGATCTCGCGCCACCAGCCCGCTGCGGCTCGGGCGCGCGAGACCGCCGCGCGCACGTCGTCGACCGAGTCGATCCGGAAGGTGGCCACGACGTCGCCGGACGCCGGATCGAGAGAGTCGAACGTCGGCACGGGGCACCTCCTGGGGTCAACTCAAAACAGCCGCTGGGAGACGTCGTCGACCCCGCGCAGCGCGTCGTAGTCGAGTACGAGGCACTCGATACCCCGGTCACGGGCCAGCGTGCGGGCTTGGGGCTTGATCTCCTGTGCCGCCAGGACGCCCCGCACCGGCGCCAGCAGCGGGTCCCGGTTCAGCAGCTCGAGATAGCGGGTCAACTGCTCGACGCCGTCGATCTCGCCGCGCCGCTTGATCTCGACCGCGACCGCGAGGCCGGCCGGGTCCCGGACCAGGAGATCGACCGGCCCGATCGGCGTCGGGTACTCCCGCCGAACCAGGCGATACCCGAAGCCGAGCCTGTGCACCTGCTCGGCCAGCAGCTCCTGCAGGTGGGCTTCCACCCCGTCCTTGACGAGTCCCGGGTCGGGCCCGAGCTCGTGCGAGGAATCATGCAGGATCTCGTCGAGCGTGATGACCAGGCGCTCGCCGGCCTTGTTGGTCACCGTCCAGATCCCCGGCGCCATATCCAGCCGGCAGGGCGGGCTCATCCAGTTCAGCGGCTTGTAGGCGCGGTCATCGGCGTGGATCGACACGCTGCCGTCGGCCTTGACGAGCAGCAGCCGGGTTGCGAGCGGAAGATGGGCGGTGAGCCGACCCAAATAGTCGACCGAGCACCGCGCGATGACGAGCCGCACGCCGGTTGAGCCTAATGTGCCCAAGATTGGGGGAACTAGCGCAGTCCGCGGGCCTCCTCGATGGCGTCGACGACCTGGCCGAGCACGTCGGCGATCGCGAAGTCGCGCGGGGTAAACACCCGGGCCACCCCACCGATGCGAAGAATCCGAGCGTCCGCCTCCGGGATGATCCCGCCGACGACCACGGGCACGTCGGTCAGACCGGCCGCCTGCAAGCCGTCGACGACGGCCGGTATCACCGACAGGTGCGATCCGGACAGGACGGAGAGCCCGACGACGTCGACGTCCTCCTCGACAGCGGCACTCACGATCTGCGCCGGCGTGAGCCGGATGCCCGAGTAGACGACCTCGAAGCCGGCGTCCCGGGCCCGAACGGCAATCTGCTCAGCGCCGTTGGAGTGTCCGTCCAGACCGGGCTTGCCGACGAGAAACCGCAGCGGTCGGCCCAGCTGGGCCCCGACCTCGCGCACGCGGGCTCGCACGGCCGACGCATCTCCCAGGTCGCCGGCCCGGGCGACCCCGGTCGGGGCGCGATACTCGCCGAACACCTCGCGAAGGACGCCTGCCCACTCGCCGGTCGTGACGCCGGCGCTCGCGCAGGCGATCGTGGCCGGCATCAGGTTCGCGTCGGTCTTGGCGGCGTCGCGGAGAGCGACCAAGGCCTCGGTGACCGGCCCCGGGTCCCGGGCCGCCCGCCACTCCCGTACCGCGGCGATTGCGGCTGTCTCGACGTTCGGGTTGACGGTGTGGATCGCGGTGTCGACATCGGCGAGCAATGGGTTCGGCTCCGATTCGGTGAACCGGTTGAGCCCGACGACGACGATGTTCCCCGCCTCGATGTCGGCTCGCCGACGGGCGAGAGAGGAGACCAGTGCGGACTTGAGGTAACCGGACTCCACAGCGGCCACCGCGCCGCCCATGGCCAGCACCCGGTCGATCTCGGCCCGCGCGCCCGCCGCGATCTCGGCCACCTTGGCCTCGACCACCGGCGAGCCGGTGAACAGATCGTCGTACTCCAGCAGGTCGGACTCGAAGGCGAGCACCTGCTGCATGCGCAGCGACCACTGCTGGTCCCACGGTCGCGGCAACCCCAGGGCCTCGTTCCAAGCCGGAAGCTGCACCGCGCGGGCTCGCGCATCGCGGGACAACGTCACCGCGAGCATCTCCAGCACGATGCGCGTGACGTTGTTCTCGGGCTGGGTCTCGGTCAGGCCCAGCGAGTTGACCTGGACGCCGTACCGAAAGCGACGCCATTCGGGATCCTCGATCCCGTAGCGGTCCCGCGTGATCACGTTCCAGAGCTGGCCGAACGCCCGCAGCTTGCACATCTCCTCGACGAAGCGCAATCCGGCGTTCACGAAGAACGAGATTCGTCCTACGACAGGGCCGAAATCCTTCTCGTCGACCTGCCCCGAGTCGCGTACCGCATCGAGCACCGCGATGGCCGTGCTGAGCGCAAACGCGACCTCCTGCACAGGCGTGGCTCCTGCCTCCTGCAGGTGATAGCTGCACACGTTGATGGGATTCCAGCGGGGCACGTGGCGCACCGTGTAGGCGATCATGTCCGTGATCAGCCGGAGCGACGGCGCGGGCGGGAACACGTAAGTGCCCCGCGAGAGGTACTCCTTGATGATGTCGTTCTGGGTCGTGCCGGCCAGCCGCGCAATGTCGGCACCCTGCTCCTCGGCTGCGGTCAGGTAAAGGGCGAGCAGCCACATCGCGGGGGCATTGATCGTCATGGAGGTGTTCGTCTGCTCGAGCGGGATGCCGTCGAACAGGGCCCGGACGTCGCCGAGATGGGCCACCGGCACGCCGACCTTGCCGACCTCGCCGCGAGCCAGCTCCGCGTCCGGGTCGTATCCGGTCTGCGTGGGTAGGTCGAAAGCAACCGACAGGCCGGTCTGGCCCTTGGCCAGGTTGCGCCGGTAGAGCGCGTTGGACTCGGCCGGAGAGGAATGTCCCGCATAGGTGCGCATGACCCAGGGCGGGTCGCGGGATGCGTCGTCGGGATACGGCACGGGCACCTCCGGCGGCGGAGTGACCCGACCATCCCACGGCGGGTTACTCCCCGGTAGCCATTGTGGCCGACCTCGCAGCCATCTAGCGAGGCACCGGCCATCCGGTGGCAATTCGACTGTCGAAGGTCGAGCATGGAAACCGTGACCAACGACGTCTCGGCCCTGGTCGTCGTGATCGTGGTCGTCTGCGGGTTGGGACTGGTCACGCGCTGGGTGTTCAAGCCTTCGCGACCGCGCACCGGGCGCATCGTGGACGCCGCGGAGTCGGCCGATCTCGGCATGTTGGACGTTCTCGCTACCGACCTCTCGCGATCCGACGCGATGACGTTGCGCGCGACGCTGGGCGACGCGGGGATTCGCTCGTCCATGTCGCGCCGGAAGAACGGGGATGTCGACGTGCTGGTATTCCACGACGACCTGCCCCGCGCCCGGGAGCTGCTGCGCTGACCGCTCGGCCGCCCCGCGGGCCCGCGGGTCAACCGCCGAACGTGTCCGACTCCGCTCGCACCACATCCGCGCCCAGGCTGCGCAGCTGCTCCTCGATGCGCACGTAGCCGCGGTCGATGTGGTGGATCTCGGCCACCTCGGTCACGCCCTCGGCGACCAGGCCGGCGATGACCAGGCCCACGCCGGCCCGGATGTCGGTCGCCCGCACCGGCGCGCCGGACAACCGGTCCCGGCCGCGGACAACCGCATGATGGCCGTCGGTGCGCACGTCGGCGCCCATCCGGGCGATCTCGTCGCAGAACATGAACCGGCCCTCGAACAAGTTCTCGGTGATCATCGCCGTGCCCTCCGCGATGGACAGCAGCGCGATCGCTTGCGGTTGCAGGTCGGTCGCCAGGCCCGGGTAGGGCAGGGTCACGACGTCGAAGCTGCGGGGCCGGTTGTGCATCTGCAGCCGGAACCCCTCGGCGAGCAGTTCCACGTCCGCTCCGGAGCGCACGAGCTTGTCCAGCGCCAGCTCCAGGTGCTCGGGGTGGGCGTTACGCACGGTGACATCGCCGAGGGTTGCGGCTGCTGCGAACGCCCAGGTACCGGCGACGATCCGGTCGGCGACGGCGACATGGTCGGTGGAGTGCAGCTCGTCGACGCCGGTGATCTCCAGAGTCGACGAGCCCAGCCCGTCGATCTGGGCGCCCATACTCACCAGCATCTTGCACAGGTCGACGATCTCCGGCTCACGGGCCGCGTTGTCGATGACCGTCGTCCCCTTGGCGAGCGCGGCCGCGGTCAGAATGTTCTCGGTGGCGCCGACGCTCGGGAAGTCGAGCCAGATCGTGGCGCCGCGCAGACCGCTCGCCTCCGCGACGACATAGCCGTGCTCGGTCCGGATGTCGGCCCCCATCCGCTCCAAGCCGGCGAAGTGCATGTCGAGCGGTCGGGAGCCGATCGCGTCGCCGCCGGGCAGGGCGACCCTCGCCCGACCGGTGCGCGCGAGCAATGGGCCCAGCACGCAGATCGATCCGCGGATCTTGCGGACCAGCTCGTACGGCGCCTCGGAGGTCGGGCGCTCCGGCACCTTCACCCGAACGCTGTCGACCCGGCCATGCACCGACTCGGTGACCTCGCAGCCGAGCCGCCCGAGCAGCTCGTGCATGGTGGTGACGTCGGAGATCGCCGGCAGGTTGGCGATCGTGGTCTCCCCTGGCGCGAGCAGCGCCGCGGCCATGAGTTTCAACACGCTGTTCTTGGCGCCGACGACCGATACCTCACCGGCCAGCCGCGCCCCGCCCGTGACCCGCAGAACTTGCACCTGCCGAGGCTATCGTCATGGGGTGGCCGTGCATCTCACCCGTATCTACACCCGCGCCGGAGACAACGGAACGACTGCGCTAGGTGACATGTCGCGGGTACCCAAGACCGACCCTCGGGTGGGCGCCTTCGCCGACTGCGACGAGACCAACGCCGTCGTCGGCGTGGCGCTGGCGCTCGGGGCGCTCCCCGATCCGATCGCCGCCGTGCTGCGGCGGGTGCAGAATGATCTCTTCGACGTCGGCGCCGACCTGTGCAACCCTGTCGTGGCCGACCCGGCCTATCCCCCGCTGCGCATCACCCCCGAGTACGTGGCCCGGCTGGAAGGCTGGTGCGACGAGTTCAACGCCGATCTGGCCAAGCTGGACAGCTTCATCCTTCCCGGCGGAACGCCCGCCGGGGCGCTGCTCCATCACGCCCGCACGGTTGCCCGTCGGGCCGAGCGGCACGCCTGGGCGCTGTACGCCGATGACCCCGAGCGAACCAACCGCGAGGCGATCCGCTACCTGAACCGGCTCTCGGACCTGCTGTTCATCCTGGCCCGGGTAGCCAATCCCGACGGAGACGTGAAGTGGCGGCCAGGCGGCGCCGGCTGATCAGCCCACAGATCAAGCGCGACCTCCCAGCCCGAGCCTCCCGGACGCGTGATCTTGGACTTATGGTCGCTGGGCGGCACTAACCCCAAGATCACGACCGTTGTTCGGACCGGGCGCGCGCTAGAGGCGCGGTGAGGACGCCTCCAGCCAGGAGATGAAGCCCTCGAACGCGCCGTCGGCGAGCGCGATAGCGACGTCCCCTTGGCCGTCGCGGCAGTCGACGATTACCGCGCTAGCCGGCAACCAGGACATCTCGATGCGGGTCGGTTCCCGGCGCCCTAGTACCTGCAGATCATCGCGATGCAGCACCCGGGTGGGCCGGGTGCCGATGCCGAACGCCCGGTACCACCGCAGCTCGTCACCCTCGTACCGGGCGACGCCGTACAGCCATCTACTGCCGCGCCGGGCCGCAAGCGGGATGCCGCCCTGGCTCTTGAGCATGTAGCGCTGCCGGGCGACCACCAGGGCGAGCGCCACGACGATGAGCGCGAACACCACGAGGATGGTCGTCTCGATCAAGACGGCCATCGCGCGAACTCCTTCCAAGCGCGGTCAGACGTCCTCGCCCACCGCGCGCAGCCGGGCCCGCGCCCGATCCCGCGCCGCGGCTTGGTCGGGGCCCATGTCGGCCTCGGCCTTGAGCAAGTCATCCCGCGCCCGCGCCACGTCGATCTCTCCGGCCTCCTCGGCCATCTCGGCCATCACCGATACCCCATCGGTACGGACCGAGATGAATCCACCGTGCACGGCCGCTGTCAGTTCAGTATCTCCCTCCCGCTCGATCCGGACGATCCAGCCTGGCTCCAGCACCGCTAGGAGCGGAGCGTGACCAGGCATCACACCGATCTCGCCGTCGGTAGTACGAGCGTAGATCGATTTTGCCTCGCCGGCCCAGATCGGCGTCTCCACGGAGACCAGCTCGACGTGCATCGTGGCCATGATGTCAGGCCTTCTTCAGCTCGTCGGCCTTGCGCTGGAGGTCTTCCAGGCCGCCGCACATGAAGAACGCCTGCTCTGGGTAGGTGTCGAACTCGCCGGCGCAGAGGCGCTTGAACGCCTCGACGGTCTCGGACACCGGCACGAACGAGCCGTCCAGGCCGGTGAAGACCTTGGCCACGAACGTGTTCTGGGACAGGAACCGCTCGATGCGCCGAGCCCGACCGACGAGGATCTTGTCCTCCTCCGACAGCTCGTCGACACCCAGGATGGCGATGATGTTCTGCAGTTCCGCGTAGCGCTGCAGGATCTCCTTCGTGCGCTGGGCGACCTGATAGTGCTCTTCCCCGACATAGCGCGCGTCGAGGATGCGCGAGGTGGAGTCCAGCGGGTCGACCGCGGGATAGATGCCCTTCTCCGAGATGGGACGGGATAGCACCGTGGTGGCGTCGAGGTGCGCGAAGGCCGTGTGCGGCGCCGGGTCGGTGATGTCGTCGGCGGGAACGTAGATCGCCTGCATCGAGGTGATCGAGTGGCCGCGGGTGGAGGTGATCCGCTCCTGCAGCTCGCCCATCTCGTCAGCAAGGGTGGGCTGATAACCGACCGCGGATGGCATCCGGCCGAGCAAGGTCGAGACCTCGGAGCCGGCCTGGGTGAACCGGAAGATGTTGTCGATGAACAGCAGCACGTCCTGGCCCTGGACATCGCGGAAGTACTCGGCCATGGTCAGCGCCGAGAGCGCCACGCGCAGCCGGGTGCCCGGTGGCTCGTCCATCTGGCCGAACACCAGGGCCGTCTTCTCGATGACGCCGGTCTCCCGCATCTCGACGATGAGGCCGGTGCCCTCACGCGTACGCTCCCCCACGCCGGCGAATACCGAGACACCACCGAAGTTCTCCGCGACCCGGTAGATCATCTCCTGGATCAGCACGGTCTTGCCCACACCGGCGCCCCCGAACAGTCCGATCTTGCCGCCCGTGACGTAGGGGGTGAGCAGATCGACGACCTTGATGCCGGTCTCGAACATCTCGGTCTTGCTCTCGAGCTGGTCGAACGGCGGCGGGTCACGGTGGATCGGCCAACGCACCTTGACGTCTAGTGAGGCAGGGTCGACGTCCAGCGGCTCGCCGAGCGTGTTGAAGACGTGGCCTTTGGTCACGTCACCGACCGGTACCGAGATGGCCTCGCCGGTGTCGGTCACCACCGCACCGCGGACGAGGCCGTCGGTCGGCTGCAGGGCGATGGCCCGAACGACGTCGTCGCCGAGGTGCTGGGCCACCTCGAGTGTCATCGTCTTGGCGACCTCGGGGAGCTCGATCTCCACGGTCAACGCGTTGAACAGCTCGGGCATCGAGTCACGGCTGAACTCCACATCCACGACCGGACCAATGATCCGGACGACCCGTCCCGTGCCGATGTGGTGCTCGCTCGCGCTGACGATCTCGTCGGCGATGGTCATCGCTCACTCCCTGGTCTGCTCTTCGCGCGAGCGCTCATCGCTCCGCTCGCTGCGCTCCTCGCTCGCTGATGCTCGCTACGATGCTCGCTCACTCGTCACTCCCTGTCGCGGCGAGGGCGTCGGCGCCGCCGACAATCTCGCTGATCTCTTGGGTGATCTCGGCCTGCCGGGCCTGGTTGGCCAGCCGGGTGTAGGTCTTGATGAGCTCGTCGGCGTTGTCGGCCGCCGACTTCATCGCCCGCCGCCGTGATGCGGATTCCGCCGCTGCCGCGTCCAGCAACGCGGTGTAGATACGAGTGTTGATGTACTTGGGCAACAGCGCGTTGAGCAGTTCCGCAGCGTCTGGCTCGAAGTCGTAGGCCGGCAGCGGCCCCTCGTAGTCCGCAGCCTCCTTCTCCTCGACGACGAGCGGGGCGATGCGCAGTGCCACCGGCGTTTGGGTGAGCATGGAACGAAACTCGGTGTAGACGATGTGCAGCTCGTCGACGCCGGCGATGCCTTCTGCCCCTGCGGTGCCCTCGACGTCGTCCGCGCCGGCGAGGAAGGCAGCGACCAGCGTGTCCCCGGCTTCCCGGGCGTTGCTGAACGCCGGCTGTTCGGAGAATCCGGTCCAGCTCGCCGCAATGGGGCGCCGGCGGAACGAGTAGTAGCTCACGCCCTTTCGGCCGATGACGTAGAGGTCGCACTCCTTGCCCTCGCTCCGGAGCAGCTCGACGAGCTCGTTTGTCGTGCGCAGCACGTTAGCGTTGTAGCCACCGGCCAGACCCCGGTCGGACGTGACGACGAGGACTCCGGCCCGGCGCGGGTTCTCCCGCGCCTCGAGCAGCGGGTGCTCGAGATTGGCCTGGCTGGCCAGCGCCGTGAGGGCGTTCGTCAACTCCCGGGCATACGGCTTGGCGGCGATGACCCGAGCCTGCGCCCTGGCGATCCGCGATGCGGCGATGAGCTCCATCGCCTTGGTGATCTTCTTGGTTGACTGCACCGCCTTGATCTGCCGGCGGTAGATGCGAAGCTGGGCGCCCATGGGGAGCTCAGCTGCTCGGCGGCGGCGCGGGCCGGACGCGGGTCACGCTGTGCTGGCCGACATCTTCCGCGCTCATGGCCTCGGCCTCTTCCTCAGCGGCGGCGATCTGCTCCGACGTGCGGAACTGTTGCTTGACCTCGGTCACCGCCCGGTCCAGCTCGCTCACGGTGTCGTCGGGTAGCGTCCCGGTCTCCACGATCGTGTCGAAGATCTGCTTGGCGTTGTGCTGGATGTAGTCGTGCAGGTCGCGCTCGAAGCGCCGGATGTCCGACACCGGAATGTCGTCCAGCGCGCCGGTCGTGCCGGCCCAGATCGACACGACCTCGCGCTCGATCGGGAACGGGCTGGACTGCGGTTGCTTGAGCAGCTCGACCAGTCGGGCGCCGCGATCCAGTTGCGCCTTCGACGCCTTGTCCAGGTCGGAGCCGAATGCGGCGAAGGCCTCCAGTTCCCGGTACTGGGCCAGGTCGACCCGCAGCCGCCCGGCCACCGACTTCATCGCCTTGGTCTGCGCGGCACCACCGACGCGAGACACCGAGATGCCGACGTTGATCGCCGGACGCACGCCGGCGTTGAACAGATCGGTCTCCAGGAAGCACTGTCCGTCGGTGATCGAGATGACGTTGGTCGGAATGTAGGCCGATACGTCGTTGCCCTTGGTCTCGATGATGGGCAGCCCGGTCATCGAGCCAGCGCCGAGTTCGTCCGACAGCTTCGCGCACCGCTCGAGCAGCCGGGAGTGCAGGTAGAAGACGTCACCCGGGTAGGCCTCGCGGCCGGGCGGGCGCCGAAGCAGCAGAGACACCGTACGGTAGGCCTCGGCCTGCTTGGTCAGGTCGTCGAAGACGATCAGCACGTGCTTGCTGTCGTACATCCAGAACTGGCCAATCGCCGAACCCGTGTACGGCGCGAGGTACTTGAAACCCGCGGAATCGGATGCGGGAGCCGCGACGATCGTCGTGTATTCGAGCGCACCCGCCTCGTCGAGGGTGCGCCGAACACCGGCGATCGTCGAGCCCTTCTGGCCGATCGCGACGTAGATGCAGCGCACCTGCTTCGTTGGGGTCGCCGGACGCCCAGTTGTCGCGCTGGTTGATGATCGCGTCCAGGCAGACGGTCGTCTTGCCGGTCTGCCGGTCGCCGATGATCAGCTGCCGCTGACCCCGGCCGATGGCGGTCATCGCGTCGATGGCCTTGATCCCCGTCAGCAGCGGCTCGCTGACGTCCTGGCGCTCCATCACGGAGGGAGCCTGCAGCTCCAGGGCCCGGCGCTCGCTGGACTCGATGTCGCCGAGGCCGTCGATCGGGTCACCGAGCGGGTTGATCACCCGGCCCATGAAGTTGTCGCCGACCGGCACGGAGAGGATCTCGCCGGTGCGCTTGACCTGCTGACCCTCCTCGATCTTGGAGGCGTCACCGAGGACCACGACGCCGATTTCGCGGGCGTCCAGGTTCAGGGCTACGCCTAGCGTCCCGTCAGCGAACTGGAGCAGCTCGTTGGACATGGCGCTCGGGAGGCCTTCGACGATGGCGATGCCGTCATAGGTCTCCGCGACGACACCGACTTCTTCCCGCTCCGCCTCGGGCGTGTAGGACGATACATAGCCCTCGATGGCGCTGCGGATCTCGTCCGCGGAAATCGTCAGCTCTGTCATCTGCTCATCCTGTCTCGTACGTCGGAATCATCGTCAACCGGGTCGGCCACCACGCGGTCAGCCGGTCACCGCCGTGCGCGCTGCGGCCAGCCGGGTCGAGACACTGCCATCGATCACTTCGTCGCCGATGCGGATCATCAAGCCGCCGCGGATGCCCGGCTCGACCGCCGTCCGGACCGAGATGCGGCGTCCGAACTGCTCACTGAGCACGGCCGTGAGACGGCTTTCCTGGGCGTCGGTGAGCGGGACGGCCGAGATGACACGAGCCACCGATCGGTCTTGCCGGGCGGCCGCATCCTCCAGCAGCCGGCCGATCGCTGCGGTGACGCCGCGGCGACGGCCACTACGGATCGTGTGGTCGAGCAACTGCAGGGTGACCGGAGTGACCTTGCCGGACACCAGATCGCGCAGTAGACCGACGCGTCGATCAGCGGGTTGCGCGGCCGAATCGAGGAGCGTGGTGAGCTCCGGCTCGGCCTCGAGAATCCGCTCGAAACGGAACAGCTCGTCCTCGATCTCACCGAGCGACCCGGCCTGTTCGGCGTCATAGAGCAGAATGTCATCAGCGGCCTGCTCGATCGCGTCGACGAGATCCCACGGCGACGACCATTGCAGACGTACGGCGATCTGGGTCACCGCCATAGCGCTCGAACCGATCTTGTTCTGCAGGATGGACGTCGCGAGACCCGAGCGCGCATCCGGGGCGCGCCGACGCGTCGGCCAGGGCGCGGCGCAGTCGGGGCTGGGCGGTCAGCAAGCCTCCGACCGCGGCGAGCTGCTCGGACAGCGCGCTGCGATCCGTCGAGGACAGCACCGGAGACGGCGCCCTCGACGTCGGTCCGCAGCGTGTCCAGAGACGCGCGGCTGACCCCGCGGATCATCTCGCCTGCTCCGCGGTGTCTTGCCGTTCCAGATCAGCGATGAACGAGTCGACCGTGGCGCTCACCGCGGCGTCGTTGGCAAGCCGTTCACCAATGATCTTTTCCGACAGTTCGACTGAGAGGGTGCCGATCTCCTGTCGCAGCTCGCGCACGACCTGGCCGCGCTGGGTCTGCAATTGCTCCTCGCCGCGAGCGACGATCCGCGCCGACTCCTCCTGTGCGTGAGTGCGCAGCTCCTCGACGATCTGCTGCGCCTCGGCGCGGGCATTCTCGCGGATCTGCGCCGCCTCACCGCGGGCGTCGGCGAGTTGGTGCTGATAGTCGGCCAGCGCCTGGGCCGCCTCGGCCTGGGCCGCCTCGGCTCGGGCAATTCCCCCTTCGATGGCATCCTTCCGCTCGGCGAAGGTTGCCTCGAACCGAGGCACGACGAACTTCCAGATCAGGTAGTACAGGATGCCGAAGATGATCAGCACCAGGATGATCTCGGAGAGGTGCGGAACCAGTGGGTTCGGCTCCTCCCCCGCTGCCAGGATGTTGTGTGTCATGGCGGACCTCTGGCCTCGGTCGGGAACGGACTATGGCTTGAGAACGAAGGCGAGCGCGATACCGATGATGGCGAGCGCCTCGGCTAGGGCGAAGCCGAGGATGGCGATCGGCTGCAACCTGCTCTGCATCTCGGGTTGGCGCGCGGTGCCGCTGATGTACGCCGCGAAGATCAGGCCGATGCCGATACCCGGGCCGATGGCCGCGAGACCGTAGCCGACCATGTTCAGAGTGCCACCCATGGGGTTTCCTTTCGTTGTCAGTCGCGGGCGCGACTGGTGAGGCCGGGGATCCGAGTTGGTTGGGACATGGGTCAGTGCTCTGCCGCTAGTGAACCTTGGATGTACGTCGCGGTAAGCAAGGTGAAGACGTAGGCCTGCAGAACCGAGACGATCAGCTCCAAGAAGCCGACCAGGATGCCGAGAATGAACGACAGGATGCCGGCCGGCTTCACAAGGAACGAGCCGGTGGCATCGAACAGCAGGTACGCGCCACCGGTGGCGAAGAGCGTCAGCAGCAGATGGCCGGCGAACATGTTGGCGAACAACCGGAGGGAGAGGGTGATCGGCCGGATGATGATGTTGGAGAGGAACTCGAGCGGCACGAGCAGCGGCAAGATCCAGGCTGGGACGCCCGGCGGAACCGTCTGCAGCTTCAGGTAGGGGAAGAACCCGTGCCGGGCGATGCCTACGCCGTTGTAGACGACCCACACCATGGCAGCAAGCCCGTAGGCGAAGCCGGCGCGGGAGAACGGGGCGAACTGCAGGAACGGAACGAGGCCAAACAGGTTGTTGACGAGGATGAAGAAGAACATCGTCACCAACAGCGGCACGAAGCGCAGGTAGTCCCGGCCGCCGATGATGTCCTGGGCGATGCCGTTGCGAACGAAGCTGTAGGCCCCTTCGGAGAAATACTGCGTCTTCGACGGCACGATCGACATGCGCCGGGTCGTGAGCAGGAAGAAGGCCGCGACGACGATCGCGCCCAACACCAGCAGCAACGAGCTCTTCGCGAGCAGTACCTGATTGCCGTTGAAGATGTCCGGAAACTCGAAATCGATTGGACCCGGTGCCTGGAAACCGTTGCCAGCCGCGATTCCGACCATGCCGTCAAGGCTGACGTGAGTCACGCGATCTCTCCTCGGTCGTCGTCGTTCGGGCGGGGAGCGTTGTCGCTGTCGGTGCTGCTGTCGCTGCCTTTGCTGCCGTCTTTAGAATCGTCCTGAGGTAACCGAGCCAGTTGCGCGAAGACCAGGTAAAGCCCGAACGCGGCGCCGATCACGATCCCCAGCGGGGCGAGGTAGTCGAGGTGCAACCACCTGCCGAGCGCCCAGCCGGCGAGGCCGTAGAAACCGACACCGGCTACAAGATAGCCGAATGCCGCCCACGGATCTGCACCGCCCTGGCCGCCTTCCGACCGTGGTTCCTTGGTGCCCATCCGAGCGAACCTTACCGAGCGCGGAGCTCAATTCGAAGCATCTGGGCGAGCCGCTCGGTACTGTTGCGCGACGCCCAACACGGCCGCGACGACGAGACCGGCCGCGCAGGCTTGGCCGTCGACCACTCGGGGACTTAGCAGCGCCGCGATCGCGGCCATCAGCACGACCACCGTGAGGTATGCGGTCATGGCCACGACTACCCCGAAGCTCGGCGATGCGTCCGAGGCCCGGCGCACAGCGGCAACGCTCGCCTGGAAGATCGCCGTCGCGCCGGCCAGACCAGCCAGATAGCTCGTCGCGGCCCGGCCCCCCTCGTCGGCCAGCAGCCAGAAGGCAATCGAGCCGAGGATCGCCACCGCATAGGGAACGAGCCATCGCCGCCGCGTGCTCGTGATCACTCGGACGACCTCCCGGCGCCCACCCGATGCCGTTGCCGCGCCGCCGGATGCCGCGGCCGGTAATGGGCGAGCAGATCCGGCCGCGCAGAAAGCACAACGCCGAGAACGACGAGCACCGCCAGGCAGATCACGACGATCCACGGCGTGCTCATGATGGACAGCGCCACGCCTCCGAACGCGAGCAGGGCTGACCAGAAGTACAACAGCAGCACGGCCCGGGTGTGCGTGTGGCCGATTTGCAGCATCCGGTGGTGCAGGTGCTGCTTGTCCGGCGCGAACGGCGATTGTCCGCGGCCGACCCGCCGCACGATCGAGAGCAGCAGGTCGACGAGGGGTATCGCCAGCACGGCCACCGGGATGAGCAGGGGCAGCGCGAGCGGAATCGATCCGAGCAGCCGGCCAAAGGTCTGCGGATCGGCGCTGGTTGTAGCGGTCGTTGCCGCCGCGGAGAGCACCAGACCGACGAGCATCGAGCCGGAATCCCCCATGAAGATCCGGGCCGGGGAGAAGTTGTGCGGCAGGAAGCCCAGGCAGGTTCCACCCAGGGCCGCGCTCAGCAGAACCGGGGCCGCCCATACGTCGGCCTCGCCGATCACCGCGAGGTGGTAGGCGAAGACGAAGAATGCGAGCGATGCGATCGCGGTGACGCCGGCGGCCAACCCGTCGAGCCCGTCGATGAAGTTGATCGCGTTGATGGTGAGCACGGTGATCAGGATGGTGACCGGAATGCCGACGTCGCGGCCGAGCACCAACGTCCCGGTATCGCCCCAGGGAACGTAGATCGCGGCCAGCTGAACTCCGCCGAGCGTCACCATGACGCCTGTCGCCGCCACCTGGCCGGCGAGCTTGGTCAACGAATCCAGCTCGTACTTGTCGTCGAGCACGCCGATTGCGCAGATCATGGCGCCCGCGACGAGGACCCAGTCGACGTTCGGCCCGGCGAGGAATGTCGCCCGCAGGGTCGGGAGCTGGTGGGCCATCAGCAGCGCCACGGCGAACCCGCCGAACAACGCGATGCCCCCCAGCCGGGGCGTCGCCACCGCGTGGACATCCCGGTCGCGGGGGCGGGCCACCGCGCCCCAGCGGATCGCGATCGATCGTGCCACCGGGGTCAGTAACAGGCTGCCTACCGCCGCGAGGCAGCAGACGAGCGCGTACTCCAGACTGGGATGCACCTAGTCCTCGGGGTTTCTGGGTTCGGACGCATCGGATCGGGGCGGCCCCACGGTACCGGGTCCGGCTGGGGCGTGGGGTTGCGCGCTAGCCGACGACCGTCGCCGCGACGGCGCGCACCGCCTCGATGCTCACCGCGCCCTCACGGAGCACCCGAGGCACCTCGGTGGTGACATCGATGATCGTGGACGCGACGCCGATGGCGGCCGGCCCACCGTCCAGGTAGACCGGCACGTCCTCGCCCAGCTGCTCGCGGGCGGCCTGCACGGTGAGGGCGGGCGGCTGGCCGGTGCGATTCGCGCTCGAGACCGCCATCGGCCCGGTCAGCTCGAGCAGCTCCAGCGCGACCGGGTGCAGAGGCATGCGCACCGCGACCGTGCCGCGGGCGTCGCCCAGATCCCAGTTCAGTGACGGCGCGTGCTCGACCACAAGCGTGAGGCCACCGGGCCAGAATGCCTCGATCAGCGCTCGGGTGGCGGCCGGTACGTAGCTCACCAGGCCGTCGATGGTGTCCCACGAGCCGACCAGCACCGGCACCGGCATGTCGCGGCCGCGCCCCTTCGCGGCGATCAGGTCGGCGACGGCCTGGGCATCGAACGCATCGGCGCCGATCCCGTACACGGTGTCCGTCGGCAGCACGACCAGCTGGCCGGACTGCACGGTGCGCGCCGCCGCGGCGATGGCCAAGTCCCGCACGTCCAAGTCGGCACAGTCGTAGACGACGCTCACGAGCGACATGGTAGGAGCGGCGGCTCAGACCTCGAATTCGGCCGTGAATCCGGCGCCTGAATTGGCGATGACGACGCCGTCCGCCGTAGTGGGCGCCAGCTCACCGTCGACCGTCACCTCGGGGCTGGCGCCGTGGACGAACAGCCGAAACTCCCGGCGCGAGAACTCGGGATAGCCGTCGCCCGACACGTCGGCCCGCAGTGTCATCGACGATCCGCGGCGGCTGACCTCGAAGGTCGTGCGGTACCTCGCCCCGTCGTCGACGGCGAACGTCAGACCGTCGTCCTCCTGCAGGAACGTCCGGTGCATGCCGTCCGCGTCCGGGACGAACAGATGCAACTCCACCGCTGTGGGGTGATACGCCGTGTTGGGGGGTGCCTCGGGCCACATCGGGATGACCGCACCGCCCCGAGCGTAAAGCGGGATCCGGTCCATCGGGGTCGGGACGAGGACGTATCGGCCGCCGCTGACTGCCTCGCGCGAGTGCCAGTCGTACCAGCGTCCGGCCGGGAGGTAGACCTGCCGGGCGGTCTGACCCGCGGACGTCACCGGTGCGACGAGCAGGTCGGCGCCGAGCAGGTACTGATCGTCGATGTCGCGCACGGTCGGGTCGTACTGGTAGTCGAAGACCAGCGGGCGCTGGATCGGCGCGCCGGTTTCGGCGGCCTGCAGAAATGTCGCGTAGAGGTAGGGCATCAGCCGATAGCGCAGCCGGATCGCGGCCCGCACGAGCTCCTGGATGACCTCACCCCAGGCCCAGACGTATTGGTCGACATTGCCGATCTCGGAGTGGTTGCGGCAGAACGGGGTGAGGGTGCCGTACTGCATCCAGCGGAGAAACAGCTCCGCGTTCGAGTTGCCCTGGAACCCCCCGATGTCGGCCCCGATGAACGGCTGGCCGGACAGTCCGCACCCCATTCCCATCGGCATGCTCAGCCATAGGTGATCCCAGCGCGACTGGTTGTCGCCGAGCCAGTTCGCGGCGTACCGCTGGATTCCGGCGAACCCGGCCCGCGACAGCACGAACGGGCGCCGCTCCGGCATGGCCTCCCGTAGGCCGGCGGCCGTGCCCATAGCCATGAGGAGCGCGTACTGGTTGTGGTACCGCTCGTGGGAGTAGCGACCGCGGTCGAATCGCATCCGGTCGGGCGGGATGCTGCCCGTGGCCGGCTCGTTCATGTCGTTCCAGATCCCGGCCAGTCCGAACCGCACGTGGGCCGCGTTCAGCTCGCCCCACCACGCGCGCGCCTCCGGGGTGACGAAGTCCGGAAAGGCGCTGTCGCCGGGCCAGACTTGGCCGATGTAGAGGTCGCCCCCCTCGGTCCGGCACAGCACATCGCGGTCCTGGGCCTGATCGAAGACCCAATAGCCGGGTTCGTATTTCACGCCCGGGTCCACGATCGTGATCACGCGGAAGCCCTGATCGGCCAACCGGGCGAGCATCGCGGCCGGATCCGGGAAGGCCGTGCGATCCCAGGTGAAGACGCGGTATCCGTCCATGTGCTCGATGTCGAACCACAACCCGTCGCACGGGACGTCGAGGTCGCGATGCCGCGCGGCCACCGCCTCGACCGCATCCTGGGTGTAGTTGAACCACCGGCACTGGTGGTACCCGAGCGCCCAGATCGGCGGCGGCGCCATCCGTCCGGTCAGCCCGGTGTAGGCCGCGAGGATGTCCCCGATGTTCGGCCCGGCGAAGACGTACTCGGTGTACTGGCCGCCGTCGAACTGGATGCGATACGTGTCGGGCTCGGTGAAGTCGTAGTGGCCGCGATAGCCGTTGTCGACGAACGACGCCGCCATCGTCCCGGCCGGATAGGTCTGGTGATAGAAGAACGGCACGGCGATGTAGTACGGATCCCACTCGACGCTCGTCCGGTCGGCCCGCGGGTCGTCTGCCGACCGTCCGGCCCGGAACTCGCGGGTCGCGTCGGGATTGAGCACGTCGGTGTTCCACAAGGTGAAGTCCCGACCCTTGCGGTTGTGCCGGCCGGACTTCTCCCCGAGCCCGAAGATGGCATCCTCGTTGCGACACTGGCGACGGACGGTGAACGCGTCGTTGAGCGTCGCGTAGGCCCAGTAGCGCCCGCTGTCGTCCCGAGCCGACTCGATGACGGCGCTTCCGTCGGCCCGATGCACGTCCAGCCGGAACGGATCTAGCCCCAGCGTCACCGTCAGGGCCGAGGTAGCGACGCGCACCGCTTCGGGCCCGTGCTCGACGGTGAACTGCACCGCGTCGGCGAGCGGGTCGACGCAGACCGCGAACGTCGGTTCCTCGTCGAAGACGCCACCGCGGCTGATCTTGAAGCGCACCACTTCGTCGCTGATCAGGTCGATGCGCAGCTGCTCGCCGTGCAGCTGGGCGAGTACGCCGCGCTCCGTGTCACGCACGGAATCGACCCGCTCGAAACGCAGATAGCCGTCGGTGTCGATCACCGGCTCACCCTCCCACACCAGCCAGCCGGCTCTTTCGGTGCGTGATCTTGGACTTGCAGCCCTGGGGCGACCATAAGTCCAAGATCACGAGCGTTCTGCGGTCGTGTATCGGGAGCGGCCGGCCAGGTCCCGGTGGTCGGCGACCCGACCCCAGCCCTCGTCAGCCGACAGCCAGGCCGTCACCACCGGGCCCTGCCGATCGCCGTGCTCGAGGGCCAGTACGCCGCCGGGACGAAGCAGCCGTCGCGCGGCGCCGATCACGGCCGGCAGCACCGCGAGCCCGTCGGGGCCCGCGAACAGCGCATCGGGCGGGTCGTAGCGCACCTCCGGGGCGACGGTCCTCGCCGCCGGCCACGTAGGGCGGATTGGCCAGCACAGCGTCGACCCGGTCGGCCAACTGGGGTAGCAAGCCGGGGTCGGTCACGTCGGCGGCGACGACCTCGACGCCGGAGCCGGCGCAGTTGCGCCGAAGCCACTCGAGCGCGTCCGGCGATCGCTCCACCGCATACGCTCGGGCCGACGGCACCTCGTCGGCTACGGCGAGCGCGAGCGCCCCCGAGCCGGAGCACAGGTCGACGACGATCGGCGCTGGGCTGCCGCGCAGGACGGGAAGCACGGCGTCCACGAGCAGCTCGGTCTCCGGCCGGGGCACGAACACGCCCGGTCCGACCGCTACTTCCACGTACCGGAAGGCAACGGTGCCGACCAGGTGCTGCAGCGGCTCCCGCGCGGACCGGCGAGCGACGAGCTGCCCGAACCGGACCGCGGTATCGCCGTCGACGGTGTCTACGGTCGCGAGCCGAGTACGCGGGACGCCGAGGCAGGCGGCCAGCAGCTGCTCGGTGTCCGCTCGGGCAGCGGGCACACCGGCAGCCGACAAGGTCTCGATGGCCCGCGCGATCAGGGTGCCCGCGGCGGTCACCGGGCTGGTTCGCCGCGCAGCAGGGCGGCGGTGTCGGCCTCGGACAGGGCGTCGATGACGTCGTCCAGGGCCCCGTCGAGGACCTGATCGAGGTTGTAGGCCTTGAACCCCACGCGATGGTCGCTGAGCCGGTTTTCCGGAAAGTTGTAGGTGCGTACCCGCTCCGAGCGATCGACCGTGCGGATCTGGGACCGCCGAGCGTCCGCCGCGGCGGCGTCCGCTTCCTCCTGGGCCGTCGCGAGCAGCCGCGCCCGCAGCACCCGTAACGCGGCTTCGCGGTTCTGCAGCTGGCTCTTTTCGTTCTGCATCGATACCACCGTTCCGGTCGGCAGGTGGGTGATTCGAACCGCCGAGTCGGTGGTGTTGACGCTCTGCCCACCCGGGCCGGACGAGCGGAACACGTCGACGCGCAGGTCGTTCGGATCGATCTGAACGTCGACCTCCTCGGCCTCGGGCAGCACGAGAACGCCCGCGGCGGAGGTGTGAATCCGACCCTGCGACTCGGTCGCTGGCACCCGCTGCACCCGGTGCACGCCGCCCTCGTACTTCAGGCGCCGCCAGACCGCCTGGTCCGGACGGCGCGCCCGGACCGCGACCATGGCGGACTTCACCCCGCCGAGATCGGTCGGCTCCAGATCCAGCACGTCGACGGCCCAGCCCTGCCGCTCGGCGTAGCGGGTGTACATCCGGAGCAGGTCGCTCGCGAACAACGCCGACTCCTCACCACCCTCGCCGGCCTTGACCTCCAGAATGACGTCCTTGCTGTCGTTCGGGTCCTTGGGCAGCAGCAGTCGGCGTAGTTTCGCCTCACCGGCCTCGATCTGGGCCTGCAGGCTCGCGGCCTCGTCGGCAAAGGAGGCGTCCTCGGCCGACAGCTCCGTTGCGGTCTGCAGGTCACCCCGCAGCCGTTGCAGCTGCGCGGACACGGCCATGATCGGGGACAGCTCGGCGTAGCGACGGCCGAGCGTTCGGGCGCGGGCCTGGTCGGCGTGGACCGTTGGATCCGCCAGCGCGCGCTCCACGTCGGCGTGCTCGGCGGCCAGCGTCGCCAGGAGGCCGGCCGGGTCAGCCTGGTCGGCCATGTCCTGCTCCTTCCACCGAATGCCGGTACCGCATGAGTCAGCGCCCGCCGCCGGACCGGGTGGCCAGGCTGCGGGCGCTGCGGGAAAAGCTAGGAACTCGTGCCGCGGACGCGCTTGCCGTAACGCTTCTCGAACCTGTCGACACGTCCGCCGACGTCCATGATCTTCTGCTTGCCCGTGTAGAACGGGTGGCAGGCGGAGCACACGTCCGCGTGCAGGTGACCGGACTTGGCCGTGCTGCGCGTGGTGAAGGTGTTCCCGCAGGAACAGGTCACCTCGGTGACGACGTAGTCCGGGTGGATACCGGTCTTCACTGAATGGATCCCTTCTCGTGGCCGCCGGGTCGCCGCACGCCCATCGGTGGGCACGACGTGAACCGGAACCGGGTCTCGAACCGTTTCAGTCTGCCAGCCGGGGCCGGCGCGACCAAAACCGTTACTGAAACGGCTCCGCGACGGGGGCTATTCCCGTCGCGGAGCCGCAGGTCTTGCTGCCGATGGATCAGCCCTTCACGCCGCCTGCCGTCAGGCCGCTGACGATGCGGCGCTGGCAAAGAAGCACCACGATGACCAGTGGTATCACGACGATCAGGCCGGCGGCCATGGTCTGGGTGTAGGGAATGACGTGGGGACCGGCGGTGAACTTCGCCAACGCGACCGTCGGTGGCGCGACGTTGTCGTTGCCGTTGTACAACACGCTGGAGAGCAGGTACTCGTTCCAGACCGACAGGAATATGAGGATGGCACAGGTGAACAGGGCAGGTGCAGCGAGTGGCAATATGACGAGCCGGAACGCCTGCCCCGGTGTTGCGCCGTCAACCCTCGCGGCCTGTTCCAGCTCCCAGGGCATATCGGTGAAGAAGCTGGTCAGCACGAACACCGCTAACGGCAACGCGCCGGAGATCTGCGGAACGATCAGGCCCTGGTAGGTGCCCAGCCAGCCCCAGTTCGCGAACAGCTGGAAGAGCGGCGTCAAGATGGCCACGCCGGGGAACATCGATGCGGCGAGGACCGCCCCGAGGATGAGGTACTTGAACCGGAATTGCAGCCGGGCCATGGCGTAGGCCGCGAAGACACCGACGGCCATGCCGAGCACGGTGACGGCCACACCGATGATGACGCCGTTGACCAGCGCCCGGCCGAAGTGGTTGTTGGTCGTGTTGAACGCGTACTTGAAGTTCGACAACGTGAGATGGCTCGGGAGCAGCGAGGTGTCGAGCGCGTAGTCCGGCTTCCGGAAGGCCATGACGGTCATGTAGTAGAACGGCGCCAGGCACCAGATCAGGATGACGACGATGCTGGCGTAGCTACCTGCGGCGCCCCAGGGGAATCCCCTCTTCGGCTGTTCGAAGGTCGCCTGGTCCGCACCGGCTGAGGCGGTGGGAGCCTGCACTGAGCTGGTCATCTCACTTCCCCTTCGCTGCTGGTCTCGGCATGATACTGGCCCCTAAGAGCTTCACCAGCACGAACGCGCAGGCGAAGATGAAGATGAAGGTGATCGTCGACAGGGCCGACGCGGAGTTGGGGCCGGACTGGATCTGCTTCACGACCAGGATCGACAAGGTCGACGTGCCGTTCGCCCCTCCGGTGAGGATTGCCGGCAGGTCGTACATGCGCAGCGTGTCGAGCGACCGGAAGATCAACGCGACGGCCAGGGCCGGCTTGACCAACGGCAGCGTAATCCGCCAGAACCGCTGCCAGGCGGTGGCCCCGTCGACCTTCGCCGACTCGTAGAGCTCATCAGGAATGCCCTGCAACCCGGCCAGGATGAGCAAGGCCATGAACGGGGTCGTCTTCCAGGTATCGGTGATGACAATGGCGATCCGGGCCGGCCACTTCTCGATCCATGCAGTGATGTCGATCAGCCGAGGATCTTGTCGGCGACGCCGCTCGGCGCGTAGATGACCTGCCACAGCTTGGCGCTCACCGCGGTCGGGATCGCCCAGGGGATGAGGATCGCGGCGCGGACGACGGCGCGGCCCTTGAACGCCTTGTGCATCATCAGCGCCATGATCATGCCGATGACGGTCTCGAAGAACACCGCCACGATGGTGACACCCAGCGTAAAGCCCACCGAGGCCCAGAATTCGGACGCCAGCGTGCCGGGCGGGCACTTGACCGTGCCTCCACCGGGAGCCGGGCATTGCTGCAACAGCCAGGTCTTGTAGTTAGCGAACCCGGCGAAGCTGCCGCCCTTGTTGAAGAAGCCGGTGGCGGGATCCAGCCCCGGGTCTTTCTGGAACGAGGAGATGACCGCCTTGACGACCGGATAGCCGACGATCACGGCCAGCAAGATGACCGTGGGGGTCACCAGGAAGAAGGCGAGCCGGCCCTCTCCGGTAGCGATCTTCCTCCGGCCCTTCTCGGGCCGATAGCCTTCCGCCAGCTCCTTTTCTTCAGCTAATGCTTCTTGTTCGACTCCTCCAGGCACAGATTGCATGTGTGACATGGAGCCTCCTCGGGCTACCGACGTCCCAGCGGATCGGATTGTAGGCGCCTCGGTGGGGCGCACTCAAGGGAGTGCGCCCCACCGAGGCGATAGGCGAGGATCAGCCGCCGCCGCTGGAGGCTGAGGTGATTGCCGCCTGGAGGTCCTTTAAGGCCTGTTCGCTCGACTTCTGCCCCTGCAGCGCCGCGTAGACGTTGGTCTCGATCGCCTTGGTCACGGCCGGGTAGAACGGGGTGACCGGCCGCGGGACCGCGCTCTGGATGCTCTGCAGCAGCACCGGCAGGTAGGCGAACTTCGCGACGAGCGTCGGGTCGGTGTACAGGCTGGCCAGCGTCGGCGCGAGCGAAGCCTGGGTCAGCAGGAAGCTCTGCACGGCATCCGACTCGGAGAACTTCATGAAGTCCAGCGCGGTGGCCTTGTGCTTGCCGTAGACGCTCATCGCCCAGCTGTGGCCGCCGAGGCTGGATGCGCCCGGCTTGTCAGCGGTGAGCCCGGGCAGCGGAGCGATGCCGAACTTGCCCTTGACCACGGAGTTGGGCGCCGTGTTGAGGATGGACACACCGTAGGGCCACTGCCGCATGAACAGCAGCTTGCCGGTCTGGAAGGCGTTAAGGCTCTGGGTCTCCATGAAGCCGATGGCGTCCTTGGGGATGTAACCCTGCTTGAAGCCGTTGACCAGGAAGTCGAGACCCTTCTTCGCCTCGGGAGTGTCGACGTTCGCCGTCTTGCCGTCTTCCTTGACGAACTCGCCGCCGGCGGTGTTGATCGCCTCGGCCGCGTTGACGGTCAGGCCCTCGTAGTTGGCGTACTGGCCGGCGTAGCAGCCCATGCCCGGCTGTCTTCTTCGAGCAGTCGGCGATCATCTCGTCCCACGTCTTCGGCGCCGTGGGCACCAGGTCCTTGCGGTAGTAGAGCATGCCGCCGTCAGAGGTCGACGGAGCCGCGAACAGCGTCCCGCGTAGGTCGCCGCCTTCACCGTCGCCGGCAGCAGCTTGCTCGTGTCCAGCGCGTACTGGCCCTTGAGCGGCTCGATCCAGCCCTGCGCCGCGAACTGCGCCGTCCAGATCACGTCGACGCTGACCACGTCGTAGCCCGGGTCCTTGGCCTGGAAGTGCTGCTGGAGGTCCGTGCAGCTGGTCGTCGGCCGAGTCGGACTGCTGCTTGAAGGTCACCTTCTCGTTCGGGTGAGTCGAGTTCCACATCTGGGTCAGGGTCGGGATGGTGTTGCTGTTGTCCTTGCCCTGGACCACGGTGATCGGCCCGCGGTCGCCGCCGCCGCCGCCGCTACCCCCGCCACTGCCACTGCTCTTGCTGCTGCTACACGCTGCCGCCAGACTGGCCACGACGGCCGTGGAGACAGCGATTGCGGCGATGTTCCGATATCGCATCCCGCGCCCTTTCGTCGTCGGTTGATCCGCAAGCGGCTGACACCGCTTACACCGACATGCACGATCGCACCCGCAGGACGAATTAGATAGGCCCGCAGGGCAGCGATATCCAACCGTTACCTAGCTGTCCTCGGCTTGAGAGGACATCGTGGCCATCCGGTGATCCCGGCGGCGATATGACCGATTCGGTCCTGGGCTCCGCCGGCCGGGCGTGTCGCCGATCGATCAGTCCTGGCCGGGCGTCGTCTTGGCGATCTGCATGAGGAACTCGACGTTCGTCCGGGTCTTCTTGAGCCGGTCCAGGAGGAGGTCGATGGCCTGCTGGGGCTCCAGGGCGTGCAGGACCCGGCGTAGCTTGATGACCACAGCCAGCTCATCGGGCGAGAGCAGGATCTCCTCCTTGCGGGTGGAGGACTGATCCACGTCGATCGCGGGAAATACCCGCTTGTCGGCGATCTTGCGATCGAGCTTGAGCTCGGCGTTGCCCGTCCCCTTGTATTCCTCGAAGAAGACGGTGTCGCCGGCGGATCCGGTCTCGACGAGTGCGGTCGCGAGGATCGTCAACGACCCGCCGTTCTCGATGTTGCGCGCCGCGCCCAGGAATCGCTTGGGTTGGTAGAGGGCGGTCGAGTCGACACCGCCGGACAGGATCCGGCCACTGGCCGGCGCGGCGAGGTTGTACGCCCGGCCCAGACGGGTGATCGAGTCGAGCAGGACGACGACGTCGTGCCCCATCTCGACGAGGCGCTTCGCTCGCTCGATGGACAGCTCCGCGACCATGGTGTGGTCCTGCGGACGGCGGTCGAACGTCGACGAGATGACCTCGCCCTTCACCGAACGCTGCATGTCGGTAACTTCCTCGGGGCGCTCGTCGACGAGCACGACCATGAGGTGGCATTCCGGGTTGTTGACGGTGATCGCGTTGGCGATGGCCTGCAGAACCATCGTCTTTCCGGCCTTGGGCGGGGAAACGATCAGCGCGCGCTGTCCCTTGCCGATGGGCATCACCAGATCGATAACGCGGGTGGTGAGCAGGTGCGGCTCGGTTTCCAGACGCAGCCGGGACTGCGGATACAGCGGGGTGAGCTTGGTGAACTCGAGCCGGTTCTTGGACGCCTCCGGATCACGGCCGTTGACGGTGTCCAGCCGGACGAGCGGGTTGTACTTCTCGCGGCGCTCGCCATCGCGCGGTTGGCGGATCGCGCCGGTGACGGCATCGCCGCGGCGCAGGCCAAAGCGGCGGATGTAGGAGTTGGCGACGTAGATGTCTTCGGGACTGGCGAAGTAGCCGGCCGTCCGCACGAACCAGGTGTTCTTCTCTTCGACCGCGTCGAGGATGCCCGCAACCGGGATGACCACGTCGTCGTCGGAAACGGTGGGCTCGGCGTCCCCGCTCCCGCTCCCGCTGGCCGGCGGACCCGATCGGTCGCGGTTGCGGCCTCGGCGATCGCGGTAGCGGCGGCCGCGACGGCGACCGCCTTCCGTCTCGTCGTCCCGTTCGGCCGGCTGCTGGCTCACCGGAGCGGCCGACGGCCCAGCCGATGGTTGCGTTCCGGCTTGCGGGCTGGACGGGCCACGCTGGTCACCGGCCGGCGAAGGCTGCTCGCGGGGGCCGCGCCGCTCCTGCCGGGCACCGTTCGCCGGCGGGAGTGCCTCCTGGACGGGTGGTGGGGCCGACTGGGCCGGAGCCGCGATCTCGACGGCCGGCTCGGCGACCGGCGACCGGGACGGCGGAAGCGCTTCGGCCCGGGTGGCGTGACCGTCGGCCGACGACACTGCGGCCTGCCGGTTTTGAATGGCCGCCACGAGGTCGCTCTTGCGCATCTTGGTGGTGTTGATGCCCAATCCTGCGGCCAGTTGCTGCAGCTCGGGCAGGAGCATCGACGACAACCCGCCCTTCCGGCGAGTTCCGGCCGCGGGCTGCGGCTCGGTGTCGGAGGTGACCAGCGTCGGCTCCTGAGTACTTGTCACGGTGATGTCGGATCCTTCCGAGGTGGTTCGCTGGTTCGTCCGCGAACCGGTGGTGAGCCGGCTAGATGCAGCCGGTGACGCTCCCGATCGCTTAACGCGCCGGGATGTGGGGTGGAAACTCAGTCCGTCGTTCGCGCGACCCGCTTGAGGGGGTGGCGTCGGGGCTGACAGTGACGAGCGTAACCGCTCCACTCACCCTCGGCAACAATGGAGCGCAGTCAGATGTTCCCGTGTCGGCCCTGGGTTTCGCCAATGGTTTTCCGGGTGCCTGGTACGACCACGTGGGCGCCGCGGACGTCGACCTCCAGCGGCAGTGGCCGCCAGCCGGGCGGCGCGCCGCCGACGACACGGGCGAGCTCGGCCTCGTCCCGAGCGAGGACGAGGACAGTCGGACCCGCGCCGGACAGCACCGCTGCCGCCCCGCCCGCGCGAAGCGCCGTGACCAGGGCCGCGGACTCTGGCATCGACACCGCGCGATAGGGCTGGTGCAACCGGTCGTCGGTGGCGGCGAGCAGCGCGCCCCCGCCGCCGGGGACCGGCGGCGAGACCAGCAGCGCCGACCTTTGCTCCCCTGTCGTGCAATAGCGACATTCTAGATGATCCGTGCGAACTGTACAGTCGGCGACGCCGGAGGAATCAGGTCCGAGCTCAGCTTTCCGAGGCATCATGGTCCGCATGGGGGAAGCACGCGGGCGACTCGATCCCGCCTGCGAGGATTCCGAGCCTGTTCGACGACTCCGATGGCGTAGCCCGATCCGGGGGCCGTGGCTGACCTCGGTCTTCGGGGTCGTGCTGCTCGTCGGCATACCGATCGAATTCGTAACTGGCCTCGTTTCCTATGCGGCCTACAACCCTCGGCTGTCACCGAACGACCCCAACCCGCAGCACGGCGCACTTGGCTTCTATCTATTCAATTGGCCCACCCGCCCGAGCTGGCTATACCAGGTCAACGAGGGCACCCACCTGATTCTCGGCTACGTGCTGGTGCCCGTGTTGCTCGCGAAGCTGTGGTCTGTCGTACCGCGGCTGTTCGCGCAACCGATCGCGCGATCGGCTGCTCACCTGCTGGAGCGACTCGGGATCGTGCTACTCGTAGGTGGCGCCGTGTTCCAGTTCTCTACCGGAATCCTCTACGTCGACTACTTCAATGCCTTCAGGTTCCCCTTCGAAACCGGACATTTCTACGGCGCGTGGGTGTTCATGATCGGATTCGCGCTCCATGTCGGTCTGAAGCTGCCGGCGATGGTGCGCGCACTTCGATCCCGCCGACTGCGTACCGAGCTGGCGACGCCCTTGTCACAGACTCGCCCCGAGACGATCGACAGCGGGCTAGTGGCAAGCGACCCGGCACCGCCGACGATTTCGCGCCGCGGTGCACTCGGCCTAGTGTTCGGCACGTCGGTCGCCGTCTTCCTGCTGACCGTCGGTGAGAGCATCGGGGGCTGGACGCGCCGGTTCGCGCTCTTCGGCACCCGGGACCGGGGTACTGGCGTCGGCGCCAACGATTTCCCGGTGAATCACACCGCCGAGTTCGCCGGGGTTACAGCCGCGATGACCGGAGCCGGTTGGCGACTCGAGTTGATCGGCCCCCAGCGAGTGACGCTCAGCCGACAGCAGTTGCTCGCGATGCCCCAGACGACCGCCCGGCTACCCATCGCGTGTACGGAGGGCTGGTCGACGGTTCAGCGATGGACCGGCGTACCGCTCGCCGATCTCGCCCGGCTCACCGGCGCGATACGGGTCGCGTCTGCCGAAATGGAAAGCCTGCAAGGCGGGGACATCGTTACGTTGTCGGGCGCGCAAGTGCAGACCCGGCAGTCGCTGCTCGCCCTACGCGTCAACGACGCCGACCTGTCCCTCGATCACGGTTTCCCGGCGCGGGTAATCGTGCCGTCCGCTCCGGGCAGCTACAACCGCAAGTGGCTGGGGCGGCTTACCTTCCATGAGCAGGCCTGACGTGCATACGCTCCGGAAGAGATTCCGCCGTCATTACGGCGCTGGACCGCTGCAGCTGTTGTCGGTGCTGACCTGTCTTGCATTGGTCGGATATGTCGTCAGCCGTGTCCACGCTGAGGGCGACGACTGGTTGAAGATCGCGGCCTGGTTTGTCGGAGCGCTGGTCGTCAACGACTTAGTGCTCTGGCCGCTGTACGCACTTGCCGACTCGTCCGCCATTCGACTGGCGCACCGCTCTCCGGACGGCCTCCCGGCTGTGCCGTGGATCAATCATGTGCGCGTTCCGGCCGTGATATCCGGCGTACTGCTCGGAATATCCTTTCCGCTCGTGCTGCGCATCTCGCAGCCCACCTATCTGGCCTATACCGGCTTGACCGAGGAGCGTTACCTCAGCCACTGGCTGCTGATCACAGGCATTCTCTTTGCCGGCTCGGCAATTATCTACGCAATACGCCTGAGACGAGCCGTGCGCCTACGTCGTCATTCCGCCCACACCGGTGCGATCTCGGCCTCTGGTAATCCGCCAAACCCTAGTGATATTGGCTAGCCGACTGCGCGACAACGTGCGCGCCGCGCTGATCAACCTCCAGCGCTAGCGCTCGCCAGCCGGGCGGCGCGCTGGCGATGGCGCGCGCGACCTCGGCCTCGTCGCGAGCGAGGACCAGGACGGTCGGACCCGCGCCGGACAGCACCGCTGCCGCCCCGTCCGCACGAAGCGCCGTGACGAGCAGCGCCGACTCAGGCATCGACGCGGCGCGATAGGGCTGGTGCAACAAGTCATCGGTGGCGGCGAGCAGCGCATCGGCGCCCCCGCCCGTTCCGGCTAGTACCGCCATCAACAGGGCGGCCCGTGCGACCGTATAGGTGGCGTCGGAGTAGGGCACGTGGCTCGGCAGGAGACCGCGCGCCGGGAGGGTCGAGGACTGGTTCGGCGGTACCAGCACGACCGGGCGGATCGGCAGCTCGATCGACACGCGCAGCGCATCCACCGCCCCGTCGCTGCACCACGCCACGCACAACCCGCCGAGGAGGCACGGCGCGACGTTGTCGGGATGACCCTCGAGGTCAGCCGCCAGCCTTAGCACGCCGACATCCGGGAGTGCGTCGGCCCCGCCGGCAACCAGCTCGCGGGCGAGCAGTATGCCGGCGACGATGGCCGCCGAGGACGACCCCAGACCGCGGCCGTGTGGGATCCGATTGACACACTCCACGACGACGCCAGTCGGCTGGGTACCGAGCCGGTCGAAGGTTGCCCGCATCGCCCGCACCACGAGGTGCGACTCGTTCCTCGGCACCGTACGGGCATCTTCGCCCACGACGTCGATCCGTACGCCGGGCTCGTCGCTGGTCCTCGCCATCACATCGTCGTACAGGTCCAGGGCCAGGCCTAGGGCGTCGAAGCCGGGGCCAAGATTGGCGCTGGTGGCCGGCACCCGGACGTGCACCCGGCCAGCACCGGTCGCCGCGCTCACTGGATAACCTCTTCGCGGGGACCCCGCTTATCGGCCGCTCGTTCCGCACCTGTACCCCACGGTCCCTGCTCGATCATGCGAGTCCGAGCTGGACCGCGGCGGCGCGCTCGTCGACGGGGACTGTGACCGGCTTCGGCGCTCCAGAGATCGCCCACTCTGGGTCCTTGAGCCCGTTACCGGTGACCGTGCAGACGACCGTCGACCCAGGCGGGAGGCGCCCGTCCCGCGCGGTCATCAGCAGTCCGGCGACACTCGCCGCCGATGCCGGCTCAACGAAGACCGCCTCCGATCGGGCGATGAGCCGGTAGGCCTCGAGGATCTGCTTGTCGGTCACCGCGTCGATCAGGCCGCCCGACTCGTCGCGGGCCTGCTCGGCGAGCGTCCAGGAGGCGGGATTGCCGATGCGGATAGCGGTGGCGATGGTCAGCGGATGCAAGACCGGGGCGCCGATGACGATCGGGGCCGCGCCGGCCGCCTGGAAGCCGAACATGCGCGGCGCCGCGTCTACGACGCCGTCGGCGACGTACTCGCGGTACCCCCGCCAGTAGGCGGTGATGTTTCCGGCGTTGCCGACCGGGATGCAGTGCACGTCGGGGGCGCTCCCCAAGCGGTCGCAGATCTCGAACGCCGCGGTCTTCTGCCCGTCGAGCCGATCCGGATTGACGGAGTTGACCAGCGCCACCGGATACTCGACCGCAAGCTTGCGGGCCAGCTCCAAGCAGTCGTCGAAGTTGCCGTCGACCTGCAGCAACCGCGCGCCGTGGACGAGCGCCTGGGCCAGCTTGCCGAGCGCGATCTTGCCCTGCGGGACGAGCACCGCGCAGGTGATTCCCGCGCGCACGGCGTAGGCGGCCGCGCTGGCCGATGTGTTGCCCGTGGAGGCGCAGATCACCGCCTTGGCGCCGCCCTCGACCGCCTTGGAAATGGCGAGGGTCATCCCGCGGTCCTTGAACGAGCCGGTCGGATTGGCGCCCTCAACCTTGACGTAGACGGTGCATCCGGTTCGACTGGACAGCTCCCGGGCGGGGAGCAGCGGCGTTCCGCCCTCGAGCAGGGTGACGACGGGCGTGGCGTCCGTGACCGGCAGCCGCGATCGGTATGCCTCGATCACGCCGGGCCAGAATGTGGGACGCACGGGTTCTCGCCTAACTAGCCGGCGCGCTCTCGACGCGCATGACGCTTGGCGCCCGCCGGATCATCGGCATCGCCGATAGCCTCTCGACCGTCCGGGTGACAGCGGCGTCTTGGGCGACGTGGGTGACGAGGATGAGGGTCGCCGCGTCGTCCCGTCCCTCTTGGCGGACGGTCTGGATGCTCACCTGCTCGTCCGCGAACGCCCCGGCCACAGCCGCGAGCACCCCCGGTCGGTCAGCGACGTCCAGGACGACGTGGTAGCGGGTCATGACCTCTCCGATGGGCTGGATGCGCAGCGCAGCATAGGCGCTCGCGCCCGGACCGCGTCCGCCGTTGCGGCGGTTGCGGGCGACGGCCACGAGGTCGCCTAGTATCGCGCTGGCCGACGGGGCTCCTCCGGCACCGCGGCCGTAGAACATGAGCGAGCCGGCCGAGTCGGCCTCGACGAACACGGCATTGAAGGCGTCGCCCACGCCAGCCAGTGGGTGCTGCGTCGGAATCATGGTCGGGTGCACTCGCACCGCGACGCTGTCGCCGGTGCGTTCGCAAATGGCGAGCAGCTTCACCGTGCAGCCCATCGCCCTCGCGCTCGCCACGTCCGCCGCGGTCACCTCTCCGATGCCTTCGCGATAGACGTCCGAGGTGGTGACCCGGGTATGGAACGCCAACCCGGCGAGGATCGCGGCCTTGGCGGCGGCGTCGAACCCGTCGATGTCCGCGGTGGGATCGGCCTCGGCGTAGCCGAGCGCGGTCGCCTCGGCCAGCGCTTCGGCGAAGCCGGTTCCGGTGAAGGCCATGCGCGACAGGATGAAGTTGGTGGTGCCGTTGACGATGCCGATCACGCGCGTGATGCGGTCGCCCGCGAGCGACTCCCGCAATGGGCGCACCAAGGGGATGGCGCCGGCGACGGCCGCTTCGTAGTACAGATCGACGCGGGATCGGGCGGCGGCGTCGTGCAGCGCCGCCCCGTCCTCGGCTAGGAGCGCCTTGTTGGCGGTGACGACGCTCTTGCCGGAACGCAGGGCGGTGAGCAGCAATGTGCGGGCCGGCTCGATCCCACCGATCACTTCGACGACCAGATCGACATCGTCGCGCTCCACCAGGGAGGCCGCGTCCGTCGTGAGCAGGTCGCGGGGCACGTCCGAATGCCGTTTGGGCCGTCGTACGGCGACGCCGACAAGCTCCAACGGAACGCCAACTCGAGCGGCAAGATCGTCGGCCTGGTCGTGCAGGAGCCGGGCGACCTGCGACCCCACGGTGCCGCAGCCCAGCAGCGCGACCCGCAGCGCGTCGCTCATGACGACGCTCCGGTGGTCGCCGCGAGCCCGGCGTCCAGGCGAAGCAGGTCGTCCTCGGTCTCCCGCCGGACGAGAACCGTGGAAACGCCCGCCCTGACGCTGACCACGGGTGGGCGCGGAACGTGGTTGTAGTTGCTGGCCATGCTCCGGCAGTAAGCGCCGGTTGCCGCAACAGCAAGGAGGTCACCGGGTCGGAGGTCGGCGGGGAGCCAGGTGTCGCGAACGATGATGTCGCCGCTCTCGCAGTGCTTGCCGACGACGCGCGCCAGCTTCGGTTCTGCGGTCGAGGCACGATTGGCCAGCGCGCAGGTGTATTCGGCGTCGTACAGGGCCGTTCGGATGTTGTCGCTCATCCCGCCGTCAACCGACACATAGGAGCGGGTGAGGGCCCCGTCGAGCGTCGACTTCCTTCACCGTGCCGATCTCGTACAGGGTTACGCCGCCGCGACCCACGATCGCCCGACCCGGCTCTACACTCAGCCGCGGCACGCGCAGGCCGGCCGCGTCGCACTCCCGACGCACGATCGCGCGCAACCGCTCCGCGATACCGGCCGGCGTCTGCGGATCATCCCCGCTCACATAGGCGATTCCGAGCCCCCCGCCCAGGTTCAGCTCGGCCACCTCGATGCCGTACCGGTCCCTCACCTGCGCCGCGAGTTCGACGACCCGATGCGCGGCGACGTCGAAGCCCGAGGTATCGAAGATCTGCGAGCCGATGTGCGAGTGCAGCCCGGCCAGGTCGAGCGACTCGGCGGACAGCACGGCCGCGATGGCATCATCGGCCGCGCGGCCCAGCGCGAAGCCGAACTTTTGATCTTCGTGCGCGGTCGCGATGAACTCGTGAGTGTGCGCTTCGACGCCCACGGTCACCCGCACCAGGACGGCCTGAATTACCCCGGCTTCGCGGGCCAGCTGATCCAGGCGGGCGATTTCGGTCATCGAATCGACGACAATCGAGCCGACGCCGGCGGCGACGGCCCGACGCAGCTCGGCGACGGACTTGTTGTTGCCGTGTACGCCGATCCGCGCCGACGGGAATCCAGCGGCCTGCGCGACGGCCAGCTCACCGCCGGTGCAGACGTCCAGACGCAAGCCCTCCTCTGCGAGCCAGCGCGCGATCGTGGTACAGAGAAAGGCCTTTCCCGCGTAGTACACGCCGTTGCCGGCCGCGACCTCGAATGCCGCGGCATACTCCTGAGCCCGCCGCCGCACATCCGCCTCGTCGATGACGATGACCGGCGTGCCGTACCGCTTGGCCAGCCCGCTCGCCGGAACCTCAGCGAGCGTGATCTCACCGTCGCGCCGTTCCGCCGAGATCGGCCAGATCGCCGACTCGAGCGCATTCAGATCCCGGGGCGGGCCCGAGGGATGCGGCTCGGGCAGTACGTCCGCATGCCGCGGCCCGGCCGGGTGGGCCGATCTGCTCACTGCTCAACCCTCTTCGCGCAAGCGCTCACAGACGCTCCGGAGCGCTGACGCCCAGCATCCGCAGACCATTGGCGAGCACGGTGCGGGTCGCTTCGTTCAGCCACGAGCGACTGCGGTTGGCCAACGTGATCGGGTCGTCGCCCTTCGGCAGCACGCGGCACTCATCGGTGTCGTACCACCGGTGGTACGTGGCCGCCAGCGATTCGAGGTAGTGCGCAACTCGGTGCGGAGCCCGCAGTTCGGCCGCCGACGACACGATCCGCGGGAATTCGCCGAGCGCACCGAGGAGCGCGGTGTCCGCCGGATTATCGAGCCGGCTGGCGTCGAACTCATCCAACCCGATACCGACACGAGCCGCGTTGCGTCGCACGTTGCTGGTCCGGGCGTGCGCGTACTGCACGTAGTACACGGGATTGTCGTTGCTGCGCTTGACGATCAGGTCGAGATCGATATCCAGGGCCGCGTCCGTGCTCGACCGCTCGAGGGCGTACCGGGCCGCGTCGACGCCAACCGCGTCCACCAAGTCCTCGAGCGTCACCACGTTGCCGGCGCGCTTGCCCATTCGCACGGGCTGACCGTCCTTGACCAGGTTGACCAGCTGACCGATCAGCACCTCCGCGCTGTTGGGATCGTCGCCGAACGCCGCCGCAGCCGCCTTGAGCCGGCCTATGTATCCGTGGTGGTCGGCGCCCAGCATGTAGATGCACAAGTCGAAACCGCGCGCCCGCTTGTCCTGGAAATAAGCGATGTCCGCGGCGATATAGGCCGGGCTACCGTCGCTGCGAATCACGACCCGGTCCTTGTCGTCTCCGTAGTCGGTCGAGCGAATCCACCACGCGCCCTCGGCGAAGTAGAGCGTCCCGGACTCCTTGAGCGCCGCTACCACCTTGTCCACGGCACCTGACTCGTACAGGGAGTTCTCGTGGAAGAACACGTCGAAGTCCACGCCAAAGTCGTGCAGTGTTCGCTTGATCTCGTCGAACATCAACTCGACGCCCTCGCGTCGAAAGACCTCCTGGGCATCGTCGTCAGGTAAGCCGAGAACCTCGGGATGATCGCGGATCACGGTGGCGGCGATGTCATGGACGTAGGCGCCCGCGTATCCGTCGGCCGGTATCACCTGACGGCGGGCGCTCGCGAGGAGCGAGCGAGCGAACCGATCGATCTGCGAGCCGTGGTCGTTGAAGTAGTACTCCCGCGTCACCATGGCTCCGTTGGCGGCGAGGACCCGGGCGAGCGCGTCGCCCACCGCCGCCCACCGGGTGCCGCCGATGTGCAGCGGGCCGGTCGGATTGGCCGAGACGAACTCCAGGTTGAGCCGCTGCTCGGCCAGTGTCTCGTTGCGCCCGTAGTCGGTGCCGGCCTCGACGATGACTCGAGCCAACTGGCCTAGGGCGCTCGTCGACAGGCGGATGTTGAGAAAGCCGGGACCGGCCACCTCCACCGACTCGATGCCCGCCACCGCCTGTAGGCGAGTAGCGATGGCCTCGGCTATCTTCCGCGGAGGCCGGCCGCCGGTTTTGGCCAGCCGGAGCGCGACGTTCGTCGCGTAGTCACCGTGGTCCGGGTTGCGCGGACGCTCGATCAGCACCTCCGCGGGGGCGGGACCGCCGAAGTCGCCGGCCTGCACGCATGCAAAGACCGCGGCCTGGACGGCCGCCGACAGGTCCGCGGGGTTCACCCACAGAATGCTAGTGGGCCACACACACGCGGGTTGGACGACCACGGCCATCGCCGCCGGCTGCTAGCGCGACTGCGCCGGGAGTGGGCTCACGGGCGCGTCCCAGGTTGCCCGCCTACACTCGGAGGGTCGTCCGCTCCCTGGTCGTCTCCGGTCATGGGAGGCCACAGAAGGCAGGTCCATGGCCCAGCGTAAGTCCACGCCGTCCCGGCCGTCCGCCAAGCCCGGCACCCCCAAGTCCGGTACCGCCAAGTCCGGCAGCGCCAAGCCCGGTGCCACCAGCTCCGGTACCGCTAAGTCCGGTGCCACCAAGTCCGGTGGCGCCACCTCCCCATCCGCTCGCGGCTCGACCACTGCGACCACTCGCCCGGAGACCAAGCGGCCGACGAGCGCCCAGCGCCCGGCGCCGCCGCGCAAACCGGGCAAGTCGATCGTCAACCAGAAGCAGCGGCCCTGGGGGCTGATCATCGCCGCCACGCTCGTCGTCGTCTTCGCCGCGGCCGTCGTCACCTACGCCATAACCCGTTCCCCCAAAGTGACTGACCCTTACCGCCAACCGGCGCTGGCCGATGCGACCAAGATCAGCGGCGTGACGTACCGGGTGGAGCCCGACCACACCCACGTTCAGGGTCTGATCAAGTACGACGCCTCCCCGCCCGTCGGCGGCAACCACAGTCAGTACTGGGTGGACTGCACCGGAACCGTCTATGCCAACGCGATCGCCAACGAGAATGCCGTGCACGGCCTGGAACACGGTGCCGTCTGGATCACCTACCGCCCCGGTCTGCCCAAGTCCGAGGTCGACACCCTGGCCAAGTACGTTTCCGGCCAGGACCGAATGTTCATGACC
Organism: uncultured Actinomycetota bacterium; assembly: GCA_963779485.1. Lineage (GTDB taxonomy): Bacteria > Actinomycetota > Actinomycetes > Mycobacteriales > Jatrophihabitantaceae > CAVVJA01. The sequence continues at coordinate 453,961 of CAVZYJ010000008.1, forward strand.
CCCTACCCCGGCCTGAAGACGAACGTCTCACTGCAATCGTGGGGTTATCAGCTGTTCCTCGACTCGCCGACCGACCCGCGTATCCAGCAGTTCATCGACGCGTTGCGTTACAACCCGAAGACGACGCCTGAGTACGGGGCCGACTGCTCGCAGCCGACCTTCATCGCCCATCCGAGCACGTTCGGACATCCGCTATGGGCTCCAGCGACGTGACGGCGGTCGTGGACGCCGAGGCGCCTCCCGAGCCTCCCGAGCCGGACGAAGCGCCGACCGGCCGCCGTCCACTCACCGTGATTCTCGTCTGCGTGCTCGCGGTGGCCGCTCTCGTCATCGCCGGCACGACCGGGTGGCTCGTCGGTTCGTCGAGCGATACGCCAACGCCAGTCGCGGCCAACTCGGTCGACGCCGGTTTCGCCCGCGACATGTCGACGCATCACACCCAGGCCATTGAGATGGCCAACTACGCCCGCGACTACACGAACGATCCGTCGATCAAGATCCTGGCTCGGGATATCGAGACCCAGCAGTACTTTCAGCTCGGCGAGATGCAGGGCTGGCTCGACAACTGGAACCTCTCCCGGACGTCGACACTGCCCGTGATGTCGTGGATGAACGGGCACGGGCAGCTGGCTGCCGACGGTCTCATGCCGGGGATGGCTACGCCGCCCGAGATGAACAAGCTCGAGACGCTTACCGGGAAAACGCTGGACATCGACTTTCTCCAGCTGATGCTGCGCCATCACCAGGGCGGACTGCCGATGGCGCAGTATGCCGCCGCGCACGCGACCCAGCCGTACGTCCGGCTGCTCGCGTCGAAAATGGTGGAGGCGCAAAGCCGGGAGATCATTCAGATGGAACAGCTCCTCCGCGAGCGCGGCGCGGTCCCGCTCCCGGCTCCTCCCACTACCCACTGACGACCGGACTTCGTCGGCGCGGTCCCGGGTCGGCCGACTGCTAGGCTGACGCGAGACCGACCGGCCGCCACCGCTGCGTCCGGTGCGCACGGCCCCCGTAGCTCAGGGGATAGAGCGCCGCCCTCCGGAGGCGGGAGCGCAGGTTCGAATCCTGTCGGGGGCACCCACTGAAAGGCCCGGATTTACTGGGCTGTAGGGTCCGACTTGATCGTCAGAAGCTTGATCAACTGAGCGCCAGTCCGCAAGAATCCGCAGCAAGTCCGCGAAACCGCGCCCGCGCGGGCCCAATGAGGCCCGGTGTTGACGTCGCCGGAATGGTCCCCGGCGCAGAGCAGGCCACACCTCGGTTCCGGGATCAGCGCGCTGGCTGACTGTCAGGTGTGGGAAGGCTGACCACCTCGGCGGTTGCGTGCCACCGATGCGGACGCGCTCCGAGCGCCTCCTGAGCGCGGGCATCCAACCGGTCCGCGATCGTGTCCAGGTCGTCGCCGAACAGGTGACCGTACTGATCTAGGGTCACCGTCGCGGACTTGTGGCCGAGCATCTGCTGGACCAGCTTCACGTTGGCGCCGGAGGCGATAGCGAGGCTTGCTGCGGTGTGCCGCAGCTCGTGCGGGTGGAGTCCGGGGATGCCGATCGCCTCGGCGGCCTTGTCGAAGCCCGCACGACGGAACACTGCGGCGCAAAGCGCCCCGCCGCCACGCACGCCGGTGAAGATCAGCTCATCTGGATTCTTGCCGCGAACGTGCTCGGCAACGTCCGCGATAAGGAAGCGCGGGATCGGGACCTCGCGCTGCTCGTGGCTCTTGGGCGTTCCCCACACCTGTCCTTTGCCCTGCACAACGGTGACTGACTCGGCGATGGTCGCTCTGCGCCGCAGGAGGTCCAGCCGGCGAACGCGGAGAGCGGCCAGCTCACCGAACCGAACGCCGGTGTAAGCGAGGAACAGGACGATTAATTGCTGCGCTCGGTTTTCGCGTTCGTCCAGGCGCCGATGCTTGCTGACGTCGGCGGGCGGCGGCCGGCAAGCAGCGGGCGGTACTGAAAAGCGAGTTCGTGACCAGCAGGTGTAAGACGGGCGCCAAACACTCCCGCGTCCACGACGACCGCTGTGTTGTCCGACCGCGTCATGCGTCGAGATGGGCTCCAAGAAGATGCGTGCCTCGTCGTCCCTGAGGTCCTCGATGACCGCTTCCTCGTCGGCTGGCAGCGGCTTGGCGGCGGCGAGGACCTCCTCACGGCTTCGTTCGAGCGTCGTGCCGCGCGAGCGGCGCTCATCAGCCTGGGGCTCCGACATCGGTGCGCACCTCCATGCCTGATCCGATGCTACGGCTTACCGGCCGACCTCGAACCGGCCAGATTGTCCTTGCGGCGCTTCCTCTCTATCTCGAACAGAGCCTCGATGCGCGCATCGACCTCGGCTTCCGGTCTCGGCTTACGGCTCGATGAGGATCTTGCAATGGTCCGGGCCCGCGGGCGGTCGATCGCCACCGAGACGTTTGGCTGAGCAGTCAGATACAACGTCCGTCCGCTCTATGCCGCTGGCGGAGCGCTTCGTGCCGACCGGGAACCCGGTGTGCGTGCGATCGGTGACCGCGCGGTGGCGTCACGGAGCGGCGTGGCCGAGGATGTGAGCATGCTTCTGGACGGCTTCAACCACGTCGCCCTGTTGACTCGGGACACCGAGCGGTTCGTCCGCTTCTACGGTGAGGTGTTTGGCGCGGAGGTCATCGGCACCCAGGAGGCACCCATGGGCCGGTTGACCTTTGTGCGGATCGGGTCGCACACCGAGTTCAACCTGTTCGAGGTCGACGGCAACGTGGAAGCGGAGCGGCAGACGCCCATGTTCGGTCGCGGCCGCCTCGACCACTTCGGCTTGCAGGCGGCGTCGATCGAGGATTTCGAAGAGATTCGGCAGCGGTTGAGGGACCGGCGAGCAGCGGACGACTTTGTCACCGACTTCGGGCCGGTGCTGTCACTGTTCTTCCGGGATCCCGACGGCCTCGAGTGCGAGGTCTGCGTCGCCAACCCGAACGCGGTGCCGGGCGTCAACAACCCGCCAGGCACTCGCGCGACCCGCTACCCGGCCGAGGCCTGATCAGGCGTCAGCCTGCGCCTCGATCCGGACCAGCTGCGGATCGATTGACATTGCGCCTGGGCGACCGTGCGCTGATCGCTCGACCGAGCGTTACCGCTATCCGCGATGTGCGCTCGCCGAGCCGTCGATCGGTGCGGCTTAAGTTGCCTGTCGCTGGCGCCGTTATCTCGCCGGATCGGATGTTCTGTGGCACGTTCCCAGCCTTGGGTCGGGGCCATCCACGGGAGCTAGCATTTCGGGGTGGAGCAGATCGCTCTCGACCTGTCCGGGGTTTCGGAAACGCTGCTGTGGAACCTTGGTCGGCGTGCCGCGGCTGCCCGCGCGTCGCTGCTGCAGGATCCGCGGGCGGTCGAGGTCGTGGACAGACTCGACTACGACTTCGGCGACGTGTCGCGGGGCGCTGGGTGGCATGCGGTCCGAGTGGCGACGTTCGACGCTGCGGTGCGCCGCTTTCTGACTGGACATGCAGCCGGCACGGTGGTCGCGCTCGGTGAGGGGCTGGAAACCCAGTTCTGGCGGGTGGACAACGGCCGCGTGCACTGGGTCACGGTCGATCTCCCGCGGGCACTGCAGTTGCGGCACAAACTGCTGCCGGATGGACCCCGGCAACGCAGCCACGCCGGGTCCGCTCTCGACCGCGAATGGCTCGACCTACTCAACCCCGCGGAGCCGGTGCTGGTCACCGCACAGGGCCTGCTCCCGTACTTCCACCATGAACAGGTCCATGAGCTGATCGGGGGAATCGCTGAGCGGCTGCCCGGCGCATCCATGATCTTCGACGTGGTGCCGGAGAACCTGCGGGAGATGGCACGCAGGTTCAAGGGCCGAGACAGCCACCGGGCAGTCCAACTGTGGACGTGGGGGTTCAACCCCGAAGAACGCGCGGCGCTAAGCGCCATCGCCGGCGTCGCCAGAGTTCGCGACTTGAGGCCGCCCGTCGCCCGGCACGTGGCCCCCTGTGTCCTTGGGGCGGCCCGCCTTCTGCCGCGGCGAGTGCGCTACTCGCTCCCGGTTCTTCCCATCCTTGACGTCACGTTCCGCTGAAAGAACAGCTCACGGTCGCGCCGCCCCGCACTCGGAACGTAGCCGTCGATAGGTGCGCCACGAACTGCGTCGGCGGGGTGCACAAATGGATGCCTCTGTCGCTGCCGATACAGGCAACTGCGATCGACCGGAAATAGCCGATGGTCGGATGGTGGGGCGATCACCTGGGCCGCACCGGCATCATGTGCCGTATGCGGCGGGGGGCGACGGTTCGGCCGCCGTCATCGTGACGGGCATCTACGGCGCTGGGAAGAGCTCGCTCACACAAGAGATGGCCACCGTGCTGGAAGCCCGGGCGATCTCCTACGCGATCGTCGATCTCGACTTCCTGTGCTGGTTCTACGTCCCCGGAGGGGAGGACCGCGGTTGGACTCGCCAACACCGCCGCCGTGGTCAAGGCCTACCGGGACGCGGGGGTGCGGCACTTCCTGGTCGCCGGCTCGATCCGCGACGAGGCCGAGCTGGCGCGGGTGCGCGCCGCGCTCGATATGCCGGCGCGCGTCGTCCGGCTCGTGGTCGACCCGGACGAGATCGAGCGTCGGCTCGCCGCGGCGGTCACGACGGCGCGTCGCGACGATCTGACCGTCGCGCGCGAATGGCATCGGGATGCGATCGGTACCGGCATCGAAGATCTCGAGGTCGCCAACGACGGCTCAATACGGGATCTGGGGCTCGGCGTCGTCCGCTGGCTGGGCTGGCTGAAACCCTGACGACGCGACCTGTGTGTCGCGATGCCGTTCGCGACGATGCGCTCGCCTGCGCAACAGACTCGTGTGTCAACCGTCTGACACATCTGGATCTTGGTTAGAGGCACGCCGACCCGTCGATCTCGCGTAGCCGCAGTTGGTTGGGCTACCGCGCAGATCGATCGATCTCGCGCAGTGCGGCCCGGCGTTGGTGGCTCAGATCGGTCGGTGGTCGCCGCATGGCTGGGTCTGCCATTTGCCGGTCAGCGATTGTCATAGTTGGGCGGTTATGGCTGGCTACCGGATTGACCATGTCATTTATGCGGTGCGTGACCTGGATGTCGCGACCGAGCGGTTCACCACGTCGTATGGGTTGGCCGCCGTTCCTGGTGGGAGGCACCCGACTGGGGCACAGAGAATCGCATAATCCCGCTCGGCCATGAGTATCTCGAACTGGTGCAGGTGGTCGACCCGGTCGTCGCCGCCTCGAGTGCGTTCGGCCAGGCGACACTGGACGCGGCACGGGCCCCGACCGGCTGGGTCAACACTCATGGGCGCCAGTACCCGGCGGCGATCGGCTGCTTCCAGGACGACCTGGACGCGGTGCTCGCCACCCACCGCGTCCCAACCCGGCACCGCATCCGGGTGCGCACCAGCAACCTCGAGCGCTCCTTCGTCGAGGAACGCCGGCGCACCAAGGTCATCCCGCGGTTCACCGACGACCGGGCCGCGATGAAGCTGCTGTTCACCGCCGAAGCTGGTCACTGCCGCGGACCCGCGCCAGCGAGCGTCAGGTCGGGGCGGCAAACACGACGATGTTGTCCGAGTAACTGCCGGTTGAGCGGTCGAATGAGCCACCACAGGTGATCAGGACGAGCCGGGGTGGGCCGGTCGTGGCGAACAGTTCCGGCGGCAGGCCGTCGGCCTTGGGGTAGGTGCGCCGGGCGGTGACCGCGTAATGTCGCCGGTCCCCGGTTGTGGTCGTAACGATAAGCAGGTCGTCGATGTGCAGGTCGGCGAGCTGGAAGAACGCGCCCGGCCCGGTCGCGGCGGAGTCGATGTGCCCGTCGATCACGACCGAGCCGCTGGCCGCGCCGGGAAGCGCACTCCCGGTCCACCACCCGACCTGCGCCGGGTCGGCCGGCACGCCAAGGATTTCGCTCGAGCTGTCGACCGGCACCACCGTGGCTTGCACCCGCAGTGCCGGGATCGCCAGCGCGGTCGGTGGCTCAGGCACGACCGGAGGGCCCACATCGGGACGGCTCGATGCTGGGGAGACGGCGCGACCGTCCGGCGCGGATGTCACCCCGAAGTCTCGCGGCACGCGCGGATTGTGTGCCATCCCGGCCGCGACTGTGACCAGCAGCGCCAGGCCGGCCCCGGCCGCAAGGGCTGATGCCACCAGCGGTCGGGGCCTGCGCGCGTGGTCGAGCACGATGACCTGCCGAGGCAGTCAGCGCGTCGTCCGCCGAAGGCGCAGCGCGCCCAGGCCGCCGCCGACCAGCAACGCGACGCCGATTCCGGCGATCAGCCAGTGCCGCTGCTCGGTGCGGGCGCTCTTACTCGCGGCAAGGCCACCCGATCCCGCGGGCACCGCCGTCGGCGGGCCGGACGCGGGGATCACAGTGAGGGTCGCCGCGATGCCGAGGTTGCCGCCTCCACACCGCGCCGACGCGCTGTACTGACCCGGCATGATGTTCGTCGGGACCTGGGCGGTGACAGAGAAGTGGCCCGCCGGGTCGGTATGGAATGCCGCCGCGCCGACACCGGCGAAGTCGTGCGTAGCGTCGTGCAGGAAGGCGGTCGAGATCGCGAATCCCTCGCTGTTGGGATCGCAGGTTCCGGTGACCTCTACCGAGCCGCCTGCGGGCACCGTGCTCGGCGTGACGTGCAACGAAGCGGTCTGTTCGGCCGCAACGGGTGCCGCTAACCCGGCCGCGGCAACGTCGATCACGAGGCGAGTGTGGGCGCCGGGACCGGACAGGGTGAACACCCGGAACGGTAGCCGGGCCGGGAGTCCGACTCCGATCGTCGTGTAGCCCTCGAAGCTGCCACCGTATGCGACCTGGCGGAACGTGCGCCACCCGGTGACATTGACCAGCTCGTTCCGGTTCGCCGGGACGTAGGTGGGGGCGCCGGTGGTGGTGTCATACGTCGAGTTCAGGACGACGACCCCGAGGAAGGCGCCCCCACGCAGCGGGAGGACGTCGCCGCGAGCTTGGGTGTGAACAGCAGGAGCGTAGCCGGCGCGGTAACCGACACCGGCTCCCGCGACGTCCACGATCAGCCGGTCGTAGCAGGGGTGCTGACCGGCGCGCACGTTCACGATCGGTGCGGTGGACAAGTTTCCGGCCGCTTTGTCCAGCGAGCCCCAGCCGATCCCGCAGGAGGGCGCAGCGTCGGCCGCGGCTGGCGTCCACGCTGCGATCGTGACGGACGCGAGGAGAACCGCCGGCACCGTCGACCAAAGCCTGATCGCTGGTGCCCATCGCTTTGTTGTCTGAATGCTCATGAGGGTTCCTCCTCCACCGTGCACTGCTGGCGCGTCAGATGCGGCGCCTGGGAGGACCGTCCCGCAGGGGTATGCCGGATAACAGCCACCCCAGGTAGCGAATGTGCCCACCCTGTGGTTGACGGCGGCGTGCGGCGCGGCGCACAGTGAGCCGAGGGTGGGAGGCGGCATGGTTGAGCCGTCGGAGATGGCCATGGTCCCCGCGCGCGGCCCCGAGCCCACAGTGCCCCCGGAGCCCTACCTGTCGCGGTGGGGGGCACAGGCCGAGCAGCGACGCTGGGCACTGCAGGCCGCGGTCGTGACGATCGGCCGCGAGGCTTCCGCGGACGTGGTCATCGACGGCGACCTGCTCGTGTCTCGACTGCATTCGACGCTGGAGCGTGTGGCCGGCGCGTGGACGATCGTAGACAACGGCTTGTCCCGCAATGGCACGTTCGTCAATGGACGCCGTGTCTCGGGTCGGGTCCAGTTACATGACCGCGATCAGATCCGGGTTGGCGGTACTGTGCTGACGTTTTGCGCGCCCGCAGAGATCGACGGGCTGCACACGCTCGTCGGCGAGCCGCTGCCGACCACGGCGCGGCTGACGCCGGCCCAGCGCACGGTGCTCATCGCGCTCTGCCGGCCGTACAAGGACGAACTTGCCTATGCGACCCCGGCGACGAACCAGCAGATCGCCGACGAGCTGTTCCTGAGCGTCGACGCGGTCAAGACGCACCTGCGGGCGCTGTTCCACAAACTCGGCATCGACCACCTACCGCAAACCCAGAAACGAACACGCCTGGTCGAGATGGCGCTGCGCTACGGATTGGTGTCAACGCACGACCTATGAGGACCGGACTCCCTCACACATTTAGCTGGCGCAGGCGCAGGGTGGGCAGACACCGCACCTTGGGTGGCTTCTGCCGGGCGGCCGACTGAGCGAGCGTGAAGCACACAGGACACGCCGCCGGAGGCGAAACAGATGACCGCAACCCAGATCCGCAAGCCCGACCCCCACCACTCGAGGCCCAGCACAGTTGCTGCTCACGCGTCACTGGACGGCGCCGGCCGGCTCACCTCGCCGCGCCACCACGGCGGATCACGGCACGCGGCACACGAGCGAACGGTCCGCTGTATGCCGACTCAGATGAGCCGCGCGCTCGCCGCGTTTTCCGTCGCCGCGGCCGGCCTCGGGTTGGTCGCATGCAGCACCCACACCGCCCGCACCTCAGCGCTCGGCCCCCCCTCGACGAGCCACCCGACGCTGACCGCCGCCGCCGACCCGACGCATCCAGCCCCGCTGGCCAGCGCGGGCGCCCAATCGACCTCCACCGTCACCGCCCCGTGCGCCGAAGACCCGAGTTGGGGCACCGGTCCGCGGGATGGAGGCACCGCGATGACCCCCGCCCCGATCTACCTGGCGCGCGCCGGCCAGCACGAGTGCTATGACCGGGTCGTCTTCGACCTCAACGGCCCGCAGGACGTCGGCTACACCGCCAAATACGTGCCCGTCATCAGGGCCGACGCCAGCGGCGCCCCGGTGCCGGTTGAGGGTCGTGCTGCGCTGCAGATCATCGTCCGGGGACCCATCTACGGCACCGACAACCAGGGTCATCAGCCTTGGCGTCAGCCACCAGCAGCCGGAGAAGACCTCATTGCACCCGCGAAGGTCGCCGGATGGGCCTCCCTCACCGAAGTCAGGTTCGCTGGCTCATTCGAGGGACAGACCACCTTCGCGATAGGAGTCCGCGACCAGCGCCCGTTCCGGGTTTCGACTACCAGCGAGCAGTACTACCGGCACGTGGTCGTAGACATCGCCCACTGATCCCCTTCCCCGTCGGCACCTCCCGTAGAGGACGCCTCCTACCGCAACCAGGACACCGCGCCCAAGATCACCTGTCCCACCTACGTGACCGACAACGAAACCGACCACGTCTCCACCGGACAGGGCAAACAGCTCTACGAGCACCTGCGCTGCCTCAAAGACTTCCGCCTTTTCACCCGCGCCGAGGGCGCCGAAGGCGCCTGGCCGCAATCGCGGGCTGCCGGCCGACCGTGGCCAGCCAGCACCTTTCCAAGCTGCGCTTCGCCGGCCTGGTCGAAGGCCAACGCCAGGGGCAGCGGGTGGTGTACGGGCTGCGTGGCGGACACGTTCGCACCCTGCTGACCGAGGCCTTGTTCCACACCGACCCACAGGTCACCCGCACCCCGGTCCACGACTAGTGTCCTGCGCCGTTGATTCGTTTAAGAAGTCGTCCGAGTGAGTCGAGGATCTGTTCGGCGGTCTTGGTCCAGATGAGCGGTTTCGGGTTCTCGTTCCATGCCTTGACCCAGTCGCGGATGTCTTTCTCTAATGCCTGGACGCTGCGGTGGTCGCTGCGGGGCAGCAGATCGTCGGTGAGGTAGGCGAACCAGCGTTCGACCTGGTTGATCCAGCTGGAGTAGGTCGGCGTGTAATGGATGTGGAGGCGCGGGTGGCTGGTCAGCCATGTCTTGATCGCCGGGCTGTTGTGGGTTCCGTAGTTGTCACAGACCAGATGCACGTCCAACTCGGCGGGCACCTCGGTGTCGATCTTGGCCAGGAACTTCTTGAACTCGATCGTGCGATGCCGCCGGTGCATCGAGGAGATCACCATGCCGTCGGTGGTGTTGAACGCCGCGAACAGGCCCGCCTCGCTGCCGCGACTGCGATAGCCAGCACCGCCCGAGTGGGTTGATGCCCAGGACTACCCGATGGCGAAGCCGAGGAACACGACCGTCACCGACAGGGCCGCCGCGGCGATGATTGGGCCGGAGCGTTTCGACTTGGCGGCCCGCGGCATAGGTCCGCTGCGGATTGACGATCCAGACCAGACAGGCCGTCCCATCAGACGCACATATCAACGCCTGCGACCGCTCGCCCGACGCTTGCCAACGCGCACAGAGTCGGCGATCCGCCCGCGTCAGCCCGACGGCCCTGCTCCGCCAGCCGCTATGTGCGACTGGGCCAGGTTGTCGCGCCGAGCTCTGTTGAGATCGCTCGTGCGGCCTCGCGGGTGGCGTCCCGGCTGGTTGGTTCGGCGGGCCAGTTCGAGGAGGGGATGACTAAGCCGATGGCGCCTACGGGCGTGCCGGAGGCGTCGAAGACGGGACCGGCGAGGGCGCATTCGCCGATGACGGCTTCGTCTTGCTCAGTGGCGAGACCGGTGGTGCTGACATCGGCCAGCTGCTGTTTGAGATCGATCGGGGAGGTGATGGTTTCACCGGTCATGCTGCGCAGGTGCGGGGTTGAGAGCATGCGGGCTGCGGCGTCGTCGTCGAAGGCGAGGATGGCCTTGCCGAGGGCGCTGGCGTGCGCGGGGATGACGATGCCGACCTCGGGCATCTGCCGGCTTCCGTCGGGTCGCGGTTCATGGTGGATGATCACGACGTCGTCGAGGAGCAGCACGCCGGTGCGCACCGCGCAGCCGGTGCGGCGGGCCAGGTCCTCAGCCCACGGGATCGCCTTCGACCGCAGCTCGAGGGTGTCGAGGTAGACGTTGCCGAGGCGCAGTACGGCGGGGCCGAGCTGGTAGCGGCTCGAGCCGTGTTCCTGGACCACCATGCCGTGCCCGACCAGCGTGCGGACGATGCCGTGCACGGTCGATGGCGGAAGCTCGAGGCGTGCGGCGAGCTCGGACAGGGTCATCCGCCGGGCGCCCTGCAGCGCGGTGAGGATCCGGATCGCCCGGTCGACCGACTGGATCATTGGCCGCCTCCTCTGCTCGCAGATCGTCGAGCGTTGCTTCCGAGACTTTCGAACATGTCTTGCGTCACAGTGAACCATGAGCGTAACTTCCGCGCTACACATTCGACATTATCGAATGCTCATTCGAGACGTTACCAGCACGGAGGAGGCGGGCACGCATGCTGGACGAGACTTCGCTGACCCAGCGGCTGGCGGCGGAGTTCATCGGCACGGCGTTCCTGGTGTTCATCGGCGTGGGCTCGGTCCCGGCCACGCTGATCGTCAACGGGAACGCGCCGTTCACGATGGCCGATCTGGGCATGATCTCGCTCGCGTTCGGCACCATCGTCGTCGCGACCGTCTACGCGCTCGGACACATCGGCGGCAACCACATCAACCCGGCCGTGACGCTCGGACTCGCCGTCACGGGCAAGTTCCCCTGGCGCCAGGTGCCGGCCTACATCGCGGCGCAGGTCGCTCGGTGCGATCGCTCGGCGCGGCCGCCATCATCGGCGTGCTCGGCAAGAAGGCCAGCGACGTCGGGCTCGGCGTCGCCTCCTACGCGCGACATCAGCTGGACGCAGGCGTTCTTCGCCGAGTTCGTCGGCACCTTCATCCTGGTCTTCACGTCTTCGGCGTCATCCACCGCAAGGCCGCGGCCGGGTTCGCCGGCGTGGCGATCGGCCTCGTCGTGTTCGCGGCGATCATCCCGGTCGCGCCGGCCACTGGCGCGTCGATCAACCCGGCCCGCACCTTCGGCCCGATGCTCGTCCAGCAGTTCGCCGGCGGCACCGTGAAGTGGAATCAGCTCCCGGTGTACCTGATCGCCGAGCTGCTCGCCGGCGTCGCCGCGCGCTGGCGTGTACGGCGTGATCACCCGCACCCCGGCCGACCGCGCGATCACGACCGCCGGGATCGACCTCGCCGACCCGGAACCGGCGACGCCAGCAGAGCGTCAACGCCTGAGCGCCCACGTCCACACGAGGAGACGACGGTCATGAAGAAGCTCATCAACGATCCGCAGGACGTCGTCGCCGAGGCGCTGCTCGGCATCGAGGCCGCGCATCCGGACCTGCGCGTCGACCACCAGCAACAAGATCATCTACCGCGGCGACGCGCCGCGGCGCGGCAAGGTCGGGATCATCTCCGGCGGCGGCTCCGGCCACGAGCCGCTGCACGGCGGATTCGTCGGGCTCGGCATGCTCGACGCGGCCTGCGCGGGCGAGGTCTTCACCTCCCCGGTGCCCGACCAGATGCTCGCGGCCACCAAGCTCGTCGACGGCGGCGCCGGTGTCCTGCACGTCGTCAAGAACTACACCGGCGACGTGATGAACTTCGAGATGGCCGCCGAGCTGGCCGCCGCCGAGACCGGCGGCCAGGTCGTGTCCGTGGTCACCGACGACGACGTCGCGGTGCAGGACAGCACCTGGACGGCGGGACGTCGCGGAGTCGGGGTCACCGTGCTGCTCGAGAAGATCGCCGGCGCAGCCGCCGAGCAGGGCCGCGCCGCTGGACGCAGGTCGCCGACGTCGCCCGGCACGTCAACGCCAACGGCCGCAGCATGGGCCTGGCGCTCACCTCGTGCACCGTGCCGGCGGCCGGCAAGCCGACCTTCGAACTGGGCGAGGACGAGATGGAGCTCGGCGTCGGCATCCACGGCGAGCCCGGCCGCAAGCGGCTGCCGCTGGCCCGCGCGCAGGAGATCGCCGAGATGCTGGTCGAGCCGATCCTGGCCGACCTGCCGTTCACCGTCGGGCGACGCCGGTCATCGCGTTCGTCAACGGCCTGGGCGGCACCCCGCTGATCGAGCTGTACGTGATGTACAACGAGGTGGACCGGATCCTGGCCGGCGCACGGCGTGCAGGTCGCGCGGTCGCTGGTCGGTCCGTACATCACCTCCCTCGACATGGCCGGCACCTCGGTGACGCTGCTCAAGGTCGACGACGAGCTGCTGTCGGCTCTGGGACGCTCCGGTCAACACTCCGGCGCTGAGATGGGGCATCTGAGCACATGACCGACAGCGGTGTCCACGCGCGGCCTGCGAGCAGTGGATCCGCGAGTTCGCCCGGCTCGTCGCCGAGAACCGGGACCAGCTGACCGATCTCGACGCCGCGATCGGCGACGCCGACCACGGCGCCAACATGGATCGCGGGATGCAGGCGGCCGTCGCCGCGCTCGACGAGACCCAACCCGACAACGGCCGCGGCGCTGTTCACCAAGGTCGGCATGACGCTGGTGTCGACGGTCGGCGGCGCGAGCGGTCCGCTGTACGGCACGTTCTTCCTGCGCATGGGCGGCGTCGCTCGGCGACGCCGAGCAGGTCACCCTGCCGCGAGTTCGCGACGGCGTTGCGCGCCGGGCTCGACGGCGTCGTCGCCCGCGGCAAGGCCGAAGCCGGGGACAAGACGATGTACGACGCGCTGGCATCCGGCGGTCGACGCGCTCGACGCGGCGTCTCTGACGGGCTGGCCACTGGCCGATGCGCTGACGGCGGCCCGTCGCGGCCGCAGAGCGGCCGCGACGCGACCACGCCGATGCTCGCCCGCAAGGGCCGAGCGAGCTATCTCGGCGAGCGCAGCGTCGGCCACCAGGACCCGGGCGCCACCAGTGTCGCGCTGCTGATCGCCGCGGCGATCCAAGCACCGCTGTGAAACCAGGCGCGCGACCTGTGGCGAGCAGTTCCACGAACGAGGGCGAGGGCGGGCGAATGGCGAACCCGGAACGCGAGTCGTCCACATCCGTTGTCGGCATCGTCGTCGTCTCGCACAGCCGGGCCCTGGCCCGGGCCGCGGTGGCACTGGCATCCGAGATGGTGCACGACCGGCCGGTGCGCATCGCGGTCGCCGCCGGCCTGGACGACACGACGTTCGGCACCGACGCCGTGCGGATCAAGGCGGCGATCGAGGAGGTGGACGGTCCGGACGGCGTCGTCGTACTGATGGATCTCGGCAGCGCGGTCCTGAGCGCCGAGCTCGCCCTCGACCTGCTCGACGACCCAGACGATGCGCGACCGAGTCGTGCTGTCCGCCGCACCGCTCGTCGAGGGACTCGTCGTCGCCGCGGTCGCCGCCGCGGGAGGGGCCGGCCGCAAGGAAGTCGCGGCCGAGGCGCACAGTGCCCTCATGGGCAAGGCCGCGCACCTTGGTGGTCCACAGGACACCTCGCGGGGCGCTCCGCACGTCGGCGAGGACGCCGACATGGTCGGCGACGTTCACCGTCACGAATCTCGCACGGTCTGCACGCGCGGCCAGCGGCCCGTCTCGTCGCGGAAATGCGCGGTCTGGATGCGCAGCGTCCGGCTGCGCAACCTGACGACCGGCGCCGGACCGGTGCCGGCGTCGAGCCTCAGCCGGGTCGCCACACTTGCTGCCCTACATGGCCACCAGGTGGAGATCCTCGCATCAGGCCCCCAGGCGAGCGAGGCGATCGACCACCTGCTCGCTCTCGGGGCGCGGAACTTCGACGAGCCGCTCGACGCGCCGCAACCCACAGTCTCGGCCCAGAACACCGGACCGCTACCTGCCTCACCCGGCATCGGTATCGGGCCGGTCCGCAAACTGTCCTTCGCCGACGCGGTGACGAAGCGCGTCCCCGCCGGCGATCCCGTGGCCGAGTGGCGGCGCCTGGTCGAGGCGATGGCCGACGTCCGCCGTGAGATCGAGCGAGTCAAAGCCGTCGCCGTCAGACAAGTCGGGCCGCAGGAAGCGCGCATCTTCGACGCACATCAGATGCTGCTCGGCGACGCCGAACTGCTCGCCGACGTCAAGCAGCGTGTCAGCTCCGGAGCGCCGGCCGTCACGGCATGGGTGGACGCGCTGGCCGTTGTCGAAAAGCAGTGGTCCCAACTGCCCGACCCCTACCTGCGTGCCCGGGCGGAGGATGTCCGCGCCGTGGGAGCGCAGATGCTCGCCGCGCTCACCGACGCGCCGTCGGCCACCGTGACTGGCGCCGGGATTCTCATCGCGAAGGAACTCACCCCGGCCCAGGCCGCCGAACTCGACGGGGACGCCGTTCAGGGAATCGTGCTCGCATACGGCAGCCCGAGCTCACACGCCGCGATCCTTGCCGGCGCGCGCGGGATCCCGGCCGTCGTCGCGGCGGGACCCGGCGTACTCAGCCTGCCCGAGGGCACCACCATCGTCATCGACGGAACCACTGGTGACCTCATCGTCGACCCGCCGGCCGCGACGCTGGCCGACTATCGTCGGCGAGCCGCCGACATAGCCGAGCAAGACAACGAACAGCGTGCCGCCGCGGCCGAACCCGCGATCACTATTGATGGCACGCGAATCGAGGTGGCAGCCAATGTCGGCTCATCCGCTGACGCCAGCACAGCAGCAACTGGTGGCGCGGACGGCGCCGGCCTGGTCCGCACCGAGTTCCTGTTCCTGAACCGCGACCACGCCCCTGACATTCAGGAACAGGTTGCCGAGTATCTCGCCATCGCCGACGCCCTGAGCGGCCGTCGCGTCACGCTGCGCACACTCGACGTCGGAGGCGACAAGCCGCTGACCTACCTGCCCATGCCCGGCGAGGAAAATCCGTTTCTCGGGCACCGCGGAATACGGCTCTCGCTCGACCGGCCGGATCTGCTGAGCGACCAGCTCGTCGCTATCTGCCAAGTGGCGAGGAAAGCGCCGACCAGCGTGATGTTCCCGATGGTCACAACCGTGTCTGAACTGCGCGACGCGCGTCGCCTACTCACCGAGGCTGCCGGACCTGAAGGCCTGCCCGACGGACTGCGCGTCGGCATGATGGTCGAGGTCCCTGCCGCCGCGCTGAAGATCGCAACCTTCCTCCCCTACCTCGACTTCATCAGCATCGGAACCAATGACCTGACCCAGTACACGCTCGCCGCAGAGCGCGGCAACGCTGCTGTCGCAGCCCTCTCCGACGCCCTCGACCCAGGCGTACTCGAGCTGATCCGCTACGTGTGCGAGGCCGCCGGCGGACGGGTGCAGGTCGCTGTCTGCGGGGAGGCCGCCGCCGACCCGATCGCCATTCCGGTTCTACTCGGCCTGGGCGTCCGGGAACTCAGCGTCTCGCCGCACTCCGTGGCCATCGTCAAGGCGCGGGTGCGTGTACTCGATCTCGCACGCTGCACGTCGCTCGCGGAAGCCGCCTTGGACGCCGACGATGCCGCCGCCGTCCGGCAACTGGTCTCGTCCGCCGATTCGTCCGACGGCAGCGCGCCAAACGACCGCACTGCGTAGGAACCGGCGGTGAGCGTCCTCGATGGCGCGGCCTCGGCCAACCCGGTCGGCTTGGGGTTGGCCGCACTCGGCCGGCCGGCTTACATCAATATCGGCCGCGATCATGACCTCGGCGGCGACCGCAGCCGCGGCGAGATCGAGCGTCGCACCCATGCCGTGCTAGACGCCGCCTGGGATTCGGGCGTTCGCTATCTAGACGCGGCCCGATCCTATGGGCTCGCTGAGGCGTTTCTGGCCTCATGGCTGGCCGAACATGCGCAGGCCGCGAGCGCGCTGGTGATCGGCTCGAAGTGGGGCTACATCTACACCGGCCAGTGGTGCCTGACCGAGCCAATACAGGAGCGCAAAGACCTCAGCGCGGCCACCTTTCGGCGCCAGCTCGCCGAGACGCAGCAGCTGCTCGGAGCGCACCTGAAGCTGTACCAGATCCATTCGGCCACGATCGAGAGTGGCGTCCTCGACGACGATGAACTGCTCGCCGAGCTAGCAGCGCTGCGACCCACGGGTGTGTCGGTCGGCCTCACCGTGACCGGTCCAGGCCAGGCGGAAACGATCGACCGCGCGCTGGCCGTAGGCGTCTTCGACACCGTTCAGGCGACGTGGAACCTGCTCGAACGCTCCGCCGCACCGGCGCTGCAGCGCGCTCACGACGGTGGATTGGGCGTCATCGTGAAGGAGGCTCTCGCGAACGGCCGGCTAACGATCCACGGCACGGAACCTGCGCTGCTCGCGTACTCACGTGAGCGGGATCTGCCGCCGGATGCGGTTGCGATCGCTGCCGCGATCTCGCAGCCGTGGTCGGATGTGGTGTTGAGCGGCGCCGTGAGCCCGTCGATGCTGCACAGCAATCTGTGCGCCCGCGAGCTGGTCCTCAACGGCGACCGCCCCGCCGACGAACTATCGCAGATGTCCCTCGACGCGCACTCCTACTGGCGGCAGCGCAGCCGCTTGCCGTGGCAATAGCTGCACCGTTCAAGGCCCTTCCACGCAGTGGCGAGATCGCTGCGTGCCGACGAGTAACGCGAATAACCGCGGCGTCCACCTCCGCGTCAGTGCTCCATCGGCAGAGAGTGTGCCCTGAGCAAGCCCCTCGATCCCGCGCCCACTGCGACGGGTACTCCGGCGTCTCCTCACCTCCGCGATCATCCAACCCGCACGGTGGCGCAGCTCGGCCCGTCCCCTGACGGGCAGCGGTTCCCGCAACGCGGTCACACCCTCACCGCCCGGGCACTGTCCCACGACCTGCACCCACGTTGTCTGGTGTCTCGAACCCCCGCAGAAGCGGATCGCCTATCGGGAAATGGCTCTGCCCCTACCGCCACCGTGCCTACGTCCGTTCAAGCCGAGCGCATGGTCATGAAATGCCTGGCGCTGACGGGACATGCGCAATGGGAGGATCACCCACATGATGCGAAGTTCCGTCCGTGCCCGACGGTCGATGCCGTCTTGCGGAACGGCCGATGATCCGCCGTGCTTCATGGCCGCATCGCCGCGAAGGGCGCCAGGCAGCTAACACTCTGGGCGTCACCAACCAGACCGACCTGTGCTCCACCATGAGCCGAGCGCTCGCCACTGGGCGCCGTTCTGGCCAAGCGCACGCCTGGTCGGCAGCAGGCTGGTGTCCGACTTGACCTGCCGCGGCGAGATGGCAGCCGACGTGTGGCGCGGCTGGGTCAGTGGTGGGCCGGCGTCGCCGTACACCGATGGACTTGGACGGTCGCCAGCTCCCCTGCAGCCGAAAGCAGGAAGCGGAACAATGCGTCCGCCACGCGGGCTGGCTCCGCGGTACCCATGGCGCCACACCCGAAGAAAGATCAGTGATCCAGCCACGCCACTTGACAGGCCCGCGACCAGGCCGCCCGAATACGCTTGTTTCACGGCGTGAGCGGGTATCGTCCCAGTGCCCGGTCGCGTGCGCCTTTAGGTTACGTTCGGTGCCGGCAAACCCACGCGGAGCCGGCATGTTACGCGATCGATGGGCTGTCCCACGAGTTAGATCGTGATTGCGATGCGACCCGTGTTGCGTGCGCTTTCGAGATAGCGGACGGCGTCAGCGGTCTCGGTCAGTGGGTAGGTCCGATCGAGGATCGGCGTGACTTGTCCGGCGTCGAGGAGAGGGTTTAGCTGGAGCAGATACCGAGCGTGTTCCTTGACGACGAATGTGCCCAGGTTCTGCCGTACGAACGGCGAGAGCAGGGTGGCCCACAACTGCCGTTGGATGCCGCCGATCCACCGGTCACCCTCGCCGCCGACGATGACCAGGCGGCCGCGGGACGTGAGGGCGCGGCGCAGCCGCGATACCGAGTTTCGTCCGAATACGTCGATGACGCGGTCGTAGCGCACATGGCCGTCGGCGAAGTCCTCACGGGTGTAGTCGACGACATGGTCGGCGCCGAGCGAGCGGACCATCTCGACGTTGCGGGTGCTGCACACTGCGGTGACCTCGGCACCGGACACCTTGGCGAGCTGCACGGCGAATGACCCCACGGCGCCGGACGCGCCGACGACGAGCACCTGCTGCCCTGCTTCGACGCGGCCGCGGGCATGCACCGCCTGCCACGCAGCGAAGCCTCCGTAGGGCACGACGGCGGCCTGTTCGAACGTGAGGCTGTTCGGCTTCGACGCGAGCTTGTCCTGCAGCGCCCGGGCGTACTCGGCAAACGCGCCCCGACAGGTTCCGTACACCTCATCACCGAGCTGAAATCGGGTCACGTTCTTTCCGACCGCCTCGACCCGGCCGGCCACGTTGGTGCCGGGAACCGGAATCTTCGGGGAACGGAACCCAAATCCGAGGATCCGCATGAGGTACGGCTGGCCGGTCATGAAGTGCCAGGCTCCGCGGTCGACCCCGGCGGCGACGACTCGGACAAGCACATCCTCCTCGCCGATGCTGGGCGGTGCGATGTCGCGGACCTCCAGCACGTCCGCCGACCCGTAGGTGTCCTGCACGATCGCCTTCATGATCATCACCTCGCCATTTCATTGTGGATCGACGCCACCAGGCCGACCTACCCGTCACCGCCCACGCGCACGGCCGTCCGGCGGTGGAGCAGACGATCGCGATCGGTGTCGACGGCATCGAACACTGCAGCTGTGTCACCGACCGCGGGCGTCATCGGGTGCTGGCTGCTGGCCGATGGAACTCCGCCCGCCAGCCCTTCTCGCCGGGTCGGCCGGGTGCGGCCAGCAGTTCGACGCGCACAGGGATCAGGCCGTCGGTGGCGAATGCGTCGATCTCATTCTGCCGTAGCGGCCAGGGCGGAACCGGGCTTTCCGGCACGTTAGGGTCGTGAGCGGCGGCGAGGACGAGCAGGGTGCCCTCGGTGGCAACCAGGCCGGCGATGTTCTCGATGGCCTGGCGTCTCGGTGGGTCCGGGAGGGCCTGCACCGTGATGATCTCGACCACCAGGCCAAAGGCGTGCCGCCAGGCTGCCGACAAGGCGAGCAGGTCGGCCACCTGGTAGTGGACCATGGTGTGCGGGAAGCGCTGCCCGGCGAGTCGGATCGCGGTGGCGGAGATGTCGAACCCGGTGGTGTCGAACCCGAGCCGGGCGGTGTAGTCGGCATCGGCGCCAAGCCCGCAACCGACCACCACCGCGCGGCGTCCCTCACCGCGGACGGCGCGGCGCTGCGCCCAGTCGACGAAAAGCGGGTGCGGGTCACGCCTGCCCCACGGCACCGGCACCCGCCCACCGGCCCCAGCGGCATACAGCTGCTCGAACCAGCCGGTGGCATCTCCCGCGGCCAGGGCCCGCGAGGCAAGCCGGTCCGCTTCCTCCTCCCAATTGATCGACTCACCCGGGCCGCCCGGACCTGACCCCGTCATGCCCACGCCCCCACAACACGCAACACGCCGGCGGCTAGCTCAACGGCCGGCATCCAGCGCATCGAGCGAAACACCACCGCGGTTGTCATGCCCGGGACGCTACGGCCAACCACCAACGCAGGCTGCCTCCCAAGCGGGCTTGGGCGATGGCGTTACCACCTCAAGCCTTGCTCTGCAAGCGAAACACGCGCTTCAAGATCATTTATTCGCTCGAAGTTGACGAGCCCCCAATTCTCGATCGACGTCGGCAACTGAGCGGCTCCAAGCCCGCTTCCCACCTCGGACCCGCAGGCTGCGCCGCGCTCGCGGCTCGCCCATCCGGCCCGCCGCACGGAAGCCCATTGTGATCAAGGCAGTAACGCCGGGTGTACGCGGACCGATGAGTTATCGAGCCGGGGCCCGTCGGAGCTGGAGGCCGCTCCATCACCGCACATGAAATGGATGGCCTGACGATGGGCGTCGTGGAGGTGGACATCTCGATGTCGGTCGACGGCTTCATTACCGGACTGAACGAGCAGGGGGCTGGGTTGGGTGAAGGAGGAGAGGTACTCCACGCCTGGATTTGGCGGGATCCAGACGGACCGCGGCTCCTGGACGACGCGCTGTTCGCCAGCGCGGGGGCCGTCATCACCAGCCGCAAGGTCTACGACGGAGCGGATGGATGGGGTGAGGACGGTTTCTACCGGATGCCGGTGTTCGTGCTCACCCATCGCCCGCACGACGTGGTGGTGAAGGGACGCACGGTCTTCACCTTCGTCACGGACGAGCCGACGGGCCGTTAGCGGACCAAGGTCCGGCGCGGGCACTAATCGACCTCGGGACCCAGTTGCTGCAGGCTGCCGCCACTCAGATCGAGCAGGTCACTAACCAGCCCGCTCATCTGGTCCGCTGAGTCGTGGCGCTCCCGGGCCGGCGGCGCGACGCTCGGCCTGGCTCTGCCGGCTGACCAGGCGGCGGTCGCGATTCGCGCGCAGACCGGCGGCACAGGGACGATGGGCTGTACGGCGCGACCAGTGCCGCTGCGGTGTTCTCGGCCTTGCTGCGCGGCACCTCGGACCGGAAGACCCAACTTCCGTACCTGGCCTGTGACGGCGAAGCAGCATCACGTTGGTGTCAGGCGGCAAATGCAGTTACGAGGAGAACAGTCAGCTGGCTCAGGCACTGATCTTCCTGCGCGCATACTCATCCACCACACGGCTAGTCACCTTCACAATTGGCGGCGTCGACCTGACCCGATGGTTGACGGCGCCCGGTCCCGTGACGTGCGCCAGGCGGCGCTTCGGACATTCGCGGCCAACCTGGGCCAGCTGCTCATCAACGGGCAGGCGGCCGCGCCCGGCGCCACGATCGTGGTGACGAGCAACTGCGATCCCTTCCTCGCGCGGTGATTCGCTAGCCCCGACCTGGCCTCCCTCAGCACGTCTTTGCAGGCCGTGGTCAACGGCACCATCGCTGCCGTCACCTGAGGGAACGGAGGAACCATCGCCGACGTCGCGACCGCCTTCAAGCCCACCTACACCACTCTGATTCCAGGGTGCCAACGAATGTCGTCATGATCTGCGAGCTCCCCTGGATGTGCAGCAAGAATGACGGCCATCCCAACGACGCCGGTTAGGCGCTGATCGCCCCCTGGGCCGCCACCGCGACTGCATCTGCGGGGCTGAACCAGGGCACGATGCGGCTGCGGGCCAAGGAGAATCGCGTCCCAGCTGCATCGATGTGACAACGCGGACGACGATCCGCCAATCCGCCTGGCAGGCGTAGCCTAGGAAGGGTCCGGAGGGTTCCGCTGCAAGGCTGGTGGTTCATCATGAGGACGGGGCATAAGCACAAGCACCCCCTGGAAGAGGGGCTGGAGCACATCAATCCCATCAAGGGCCAACTGTTGAAGATCTTTGGCCCAGCCGACGGGCGGGGCAACCCGCTAGTTGGCACACAATACGACCCGGTTGTCCGGCAGAAGATCGAGACTGAGCGCCGGCACGAGCGCTGGGCACGCCACGAGGCACGGCGCCACGCCCACGCGGAAAGCCGGCACCCGCACCCCGACGGCTGAGGCGCGCAGCCGCAGCCTCGTGAGCACTCCACACCGGACGGCGAATACGCATTAGACGGGGGAACGGTATGCCTATCCCCCAGCCATCCCGTCGGGCGAGTCGCTCAGCCCCCTCGGGTTGTCGATGTCGCTCACCGACTCTCCGCTCGGCCTGCTCCTTGACTGATCGAAGGGCACTGTGCCCTGAGTGACAGTGGCGGCGACATCTCCACTGAATCACCGACGATGACATCCTGCCCCAGGCCTTGCTGAATTCGTACACGAATACCATCGCCACATCGTTGCGGCCGTACCTAGCACAGATTCGGCAACCTGTTTGACTCGACCGCGATCGTCGACTACCCGGGACCCGATGACGATCAAGTCAAAGCTGGGCTCTTCACCTGGCGCGGCTCAGCCCGGACCACACGCACTCCCACAAAGGTTGGTCCTAGCCGTGCACCCATCTTGATCTTGTGCAGTCCGCAAAGAGTCCGCAAGAATTTCAACAACGACCGATACCGAGCATCAACAGTCAGCGATCGTGAAGCGCCCACAGGCCACTGGTTACGGGGCTGACAAGCACTTGGTGACACCGACCAACATCAGCCAACCACGGCCTGTTTCGCCCTCCGGAGGCGGGAGCGCAGGTTCGAATCCTGTCGGGGGCACCATGCAAGAACCCCAGAATTGCTGGGCTAGCAGCACCCGCCGGGATCTTGATGAGTTCTAGCCCTCGGCTAGCGGCCCCGCCGTCCCGCAACTCCTGCGGGCCCGGCCGCTGATGCTCGGGCACGGCGCTCATCGATCTTGACTGTCCCGGTTACCGCGCCAGTGCGGACGCGGTGATCGCCGTCTCACCATGGATCGGGAGTGTCCGATCACCACGTTCATGAGCTACCGGCCGCGCCCTGCCAGGCGAGTTCGGCGAAGCTGAATAGCCGCTGCGGGGTCATCCTCAGCCAGGCGGTTGCCCAGTCCAGGCGGCCGCCGGCGTTGCGCAGCTCGGTGATGCTCCGGACGTCCTCCGGAACGGTTGCCAGCACCTCGGCCGGGCCCTCGGTGAGCACCGCAGCATGGGTGTCATGCTCACCCTCGACGATGGACAGCGCGAGCCACGGATGGGCCCGGACGTTGCCCAGCCGGGCCGCGCCGCTGACCGTGGGGAGCCAGAACGCCTCCGCGTATGTGCAGAACAGCGTCGGTGCAGCGTGCGCACGGCCGTCGGGCCGGGTGGAGGACGCGAGTGCGTACGTCCGGCGCTCCAAGTACCCGGCCACCTGGGGACCGGTCATCCGCCGCTCCGGCGGGTACGCCTTGCGCACCGCCCGACCGGCCCGGCTGAAGGACGCATCCTGTAGCCGGCCCAGCCAGGCCGCCAGGGCCGGGTCGCCCGCACTCGCAAGATGCTCGTCTCGGCGGCTACTCCGCATAGGACTAATTCTTTCCCTGGGCGCTGTATCCAATGTCCCAGATGTAGCCGTCCGGGTCCGCAAACGAACCGCCGTACCCGCCCCACTGCTTGGTGGCGGGGGGCTTGAGGATCGTGGCGCCGGCCTTCTTGGCCTCCGCGATGATCTCGTCGACCCGCGCCTCGCTGCGGACGACGTAGGTGAGGACCAGCCCGCTGAAGCCGCTGCCCTCCGGGCTCGCGCCCACCTCGGCGGCCAGGCCCTCGCGGCCGTAGAAGCCGACGAGCGAGCCGCGTCCGACTCGAAGAAGACCGAGACGCCGTAGTCCCGCTAGAACCCGGGCTTCCTCCTGCGGCACGCAGCCCTATGCCCAGGAGCGACCAAGCGATGGCAGTCAAGCGGGACGGGAGTCGTTGCCGTCGATCCCCTTCGCTTGGCGGACGATCTCGTCGACGACCCGGGCGAGCGGTGCGGTGGCCTCGATCGGGATGCCATTTTGCGGGATGTCATCTTTGGTTCGATGCAGACGCACGATGAGATCACGTTCCGACGGGTGTGCGCCGAACTCGTCTTCCGGCCGCTGATCGAGTCGCCGGTTCAGGGTCTCCAGATCGATCTCTAGGACGAAGACTCCGTCGAACAGGTCCAGGAACTTCGCGAAATTCCGCGAGCCGCCGCAGAAGAAGGTGAAGCGTTCACCCTGGTCGGCGACCAAGGCTCGGACTCTGTCCACCGACCAGATGTGGTGCCAGTGCGTTGGCACGTCGTCCGTCGGCTCGCCGGTCTCCGGATCTCCCTGATAGGCCAAGTCGGTGTCACCGTCGATGGCCTGATACCCGCGTCGGCGTAGTTCCCTGCAGACCGCCGTCTTGCCGGTGCCTGAA
This sequence comes from uncultured Actinomycetota bacterium, assembly GCA_963779485.1. Lineage (GTDB taxonomy): Bacteria > Actinomycetota > Actinomycetes > Mycobacteriales > Jatrophihabitantaceae > CAVVJA01. The sequence continues at coordinate 478,273 of CAVZYJ010000008.1, forward strand.
ACGCCCTCGATCAGGTAGTTCCGCATGCCCACGGTGGACAGTATCCGACCGTCTGGCGCCAGATCATGTGCATCGTTGCTGACGCAGCCGACGGCGACGTGGTCTGAGATCACCGGCACGATCTCGTCGTCAGGGGATCCCTCATCGGGGCGGCGATAGCCCGCACAACCGCTCGCTCAGCAAAGCAGATGAGTGCGTCTGTTCAGACGCGGCCATCGGCGCGGCGTGATGCCTCCGCTCAGGGGTCGCGCTTTTCGATCCGAGTCCACCCGGTCCAACCACGCTCGGCGATCAGCTCCCGCAGCCGCGCGACCGCGGGGTGGGACGCATCGGCGAACGAGTCCATCAGGCGGATGAAGGCCTCGTCCGGCATGTGTTCGTCCTGCCGGTCCAGCTCCCCGCTGTCCGCGGCCTGCTGTAACAGCTCGCTCATTAGGTCGGCCGTTTCGCGCAGGAGCTCCTCGTCCTCCCAGTTCTGTGCGATCCGGCCGATGAGCTGGTAGAGCCGGACGATCTTCGGGTTGGCCAGCTGGGCCACCTTGTCGGCCATGAGCACCGGGATCACTTCGGGATACCGTGCCGCCATCAGGATCCAGGCATCTCGCTCGGGCCCGATGATCGCCTCCGATGCACCGGTGGCACGCAGGCGGTCCAGGTAGTCCACCACCTCCTTTGGGAGAGCCAACGAATCGCCGGTGCCCAGCTGCGCGATCCGCCGACGGTGCTCCTGGAGCGCGCGGATCTGCGTACGTAGCTGCCGGTCGATCTGGGTGGTCGCGGCGGCGAACGTGTCGGGGTCGGCGTCGAGCAGCTGGCGGACCCGGGCCAGCGGGACGCCGGCCTCGGCCAGGGTGCGGATCCGGATGAGTCGCACGACCGCGGCGGCGTCGTATGTTCGGTAGCCGGAGGCGTCGCGCTCCGGTTCCGGGAGCAGCCCGATCTGGTGGTAGTGCCGCACCGCACGGATCGTCACCCCGGCGTAGGACGCCAGCTGTCCGATCGTCAGCATGATGTCAGCCTGCCCGAACGAGACAGGTCATCAACTGATCTTGCGATGGTAGATGCCGATGGCCAAGGCGTAGGCGACGCCGAGAAGGCCGAGGCACCAGGCCAGGGCGATCCAGATGCTGGTGCTGACCGGCTGCTGTGCGTACAGGTCGCGGACCGTGTTGACGATGGAGGTGACCGGCTGGTTCTCGGCGAAGGCCCGCACCGGGCCGGGCATGGTTGCAGTGGCTACGAATGCCGAGCTGATGAACGGCAGGAAGATGAGCGGGTAGGAGAACGCGCTCGCGCCGTCCACGGATTTCGCGGACAGGCCGGGGATCACGGCGAGCCACGTCAGGGCGATCGTGAACAGCATCAGGATGCCGACAACCGCGAGCCAGGCCAGCGCGCCGGCCCCGGAGCGGAAGCCCATGAGGAGGGCGACCAGCACAACCACCACGAGCGAGATCACGTTGGCGACCAGCGAGGTCAGCACATGCGCCCAGAGCACGGACGACCGTGCGATCGGCATGGACTGGAACCGCTCGAAGATCCCGCTCTGCACATCCAGGAACAGCCGGTATGCGGTGTAAGAGATGCCTGACGCGATCGTGATCAGCAGGATCCCGGGCAGCAGGTAGTTCACGTACTTGCCCGACCCGGTCTGGATCGCGCCGCCGAACACGTAGACGAACAGCAGCATGAAGGAGATCGGCATGACCGCGGTCGTGATGATGGTGTCCGGGCTGCGCGTGATGTGGCGCAGAGACCGTCCCGTCAGGAGGGCGGTGTCACCGAAGAAGCGCTTGGTCATCGCTGTTCCCTACTTGTTGTGTGACGCTGCGGTCGCTGGCGTCGGCGTCCAGGCCGGTGACTCCGACGACGGCGAGGAAGACGTCCTCGAGAGTCGCCTGCTTCTCGACGTACTCGACCTTGGCAGGCGGGAGAAGCTGCTTCAGTTCGGCGAGGGTGCCGTTGGCGATGATGCGTCCCTCGTGGAGGATTGCGATCCGGTCGGCGAGCTGTTCGGCCTCGTCCAGGTACTGCGTGGTGAGCAGCACCGTCGTGCCCTGCCCGGCGAGCTCCTTCACGCTGTTCCATACTTCGATCCGGCCTTGAGGGTCGATCCCGGTGGTCGGTTCGTCCAGGAAGATCACCGGCGGATTCCCGATCAGGCTCATGGCGATGTCCAGGCGGCGGCGCATGCCTCCGGAGTACGTCGCCACCCTTCGCTTGGCCGCCTCGGTGAGCTGGAAGCGGGCCAGCAGGTCATCAGCGGTCTGGCCAGCGTCCTTCACGCGCCGCAGCCGCGCCATCAGGGTCAGGTTCTCGCGCCCGGTGAGGATCTCGTCCACGGCCGCGAACTGCCCGGTGAGGCTGATGGACTCCCGCACGTTCGCCGGATGCGTGGCGACATCGAAGCCGGCGACAGTGGCCATCCCCGCTTCCGCCTTCAACAGCGTGGACAGGATCCTCACGACCGTGGTCTTGCCTGCGCCGTTGGAGCCGAGCAGGGCGAAGATGCTCCCCCGCGCCACGTCGAAGTCCACTCCGCGCAGCACATGCAGCTCGCCATACGACCTCTCCAGGGCGCGCACGTGGATCGCGGGCCCCCGGACCTGCCCGGTTGTCATCGGACCTGCTCGGTTGTGATCTGGGTATCTATGCACATGACAACAGCGTGCAGGGTTAACGCTGCGTCAAGGTCAAGCCCTGCGCAAGAAGCGCAGTTTGTTCAAGTTCCGGGGAAGTCCCAGCAATGTGGCGGAGGTTGTCGGCCGCTTTGGCTCCGAGCGTGTGGATGCGCCAGAACCCGCTGGTGCCAGACATCGAGCGCGGTTGTCCCTGAATAAACCCATCGGAGGAAGCAATCATGACCACGACTATCAGTCTGAGTTTCGCAGCCCTGACCATCGACTGCACCGATACTGCCGCCCTGGCGGACTTCTGGGGGAAGGCCCTCGGCCGCCCGGTCAGCCCGGGCGCGGTCGCCGGGGACACGGCGGTCGACGCCACCGGCCCCGACAGGCCCCCCCGGATGCTTCTCCACAAGGCCCCCGAGCCCAGCACGGCCAAAAACACTCTTCGACGTCTTCAAGTTCCACCCGCTGGCCGTCAAGGACGCCTGCGAGCGCAACCGCGTGCCGAAGCTGCACGCCTACAGCGACCACGTCTTCGTCGTGCTGCACACGCCGGAGCTGGGCAGGCGCGGGCATGTGCCCTACATCGAGCTGGACCAGTTCATCAGCCGGCAATACCTAGTGACCGTCCACGGCCCGATCAACCGGGCGGTCGACCCCGATGTCGGGCTGCGCCAGACCCGAGAGGTGTTGCCGCGGATCGAGACCGGTCGCCTTCGGCCGGCCCGTTCGAGTTTCTCACCGAGCTGTTCCAGACCCGGCACGGCCCGCACCATGGCGGCCCTGGGCGACGCCATATACGACAGCATGACCCATCTCAGCGGGATCTCTCTGACCGGACGGCGCATGGTCGCCGACAACGCCCGACAGTTCGACCTCGTCCGCAACACGGCAGACGGCGAGCTCGGCTATCTCCACGGTGTGATTGAGTTCTACCAGACGACGCTGATCGTCACGTCGACCCTCGTCGGCCAGCGGCAGAACGAGGAAATGCAGCGAATGTCCCACGCCAGCTATGCGCAGAACGAGGACGTCAAGAAGATCTCCGCGTGGGCAGCGATCTTCTTCGCACCAAGCCTGATCGGCACCGTGTATGGCATGAACTTCGAGCACATGCCGGAGCTGGGCTGGACGCTCGGCTATCCCCTGGCCCTGTTGGTGATGGTGCTCACATCTGTTGTGCTGTATGTCGTGTTCAAACGGATCAAGTGGCTCTAACGACGTCCACGGGGATCGCCACCTGTCCGCGGGTCAAGATCGAGCAAGGATGGCTCCACTCGGCGTCAAGCAGTTGCGTTTGACCGGGACCTTCCCGGCGACGGCCTTCTCGGCATAAGCAATCTGTTCGTCGATGCCGCGTCGCCCAAACACGGTTCGCGAACTTTTGCGTGGCTGTGGTAGCGGCGTGTGAGCTGATTTGCAGAACGATCCCCTACCCCGCATCGACCGCGTCCGGGGGCTTGGCGCAACGGAACAAGACGGTGTCGGCATTCGTTTCAACAATACGAACGCGTGAGGCCTTTGCCGATACGCGATGCCAGGTGAGACGAGCAGAGTCGTGACCAATCCCGATATGAAGGAACCGAGTAGAGCAACACCAGCGGCCGCGCAGCGATTTGGTCGTGGGCCGGGCATTCGGCTGGGACGGTGGGGCGGGGTAGCGGTGTCTGCCCGCTGGTCGGTGCTGTTCGTGCTCGCTTTGTTTGCTGATGTGCTGGCCACCTCGGCGCTTCCAGCGGCCGCGCCGGGCCACGGCACTGCTGCCTACTGGCTGGTTGGTGTCTTAACCGCGGCAGTCTTTCTGGTCACCCTCCTTGCCCACGAGTTCGCGCACGCCGTCACGGCCCGGCACTTCGGCATGCAGGTGAAGGGGATCACCCTGTGGATGCTGGGTGGTTTAACCGAGCTCGATGGGCGATCACCGTCACCGCGAGCCGACGCGCTGGTGGCGGTCGCTGGACCGGCGACCAGCATCGGGCTCGGCGCCGGTAGTGCAGTGCTGGCGTGGTGGGCAGGAGGATCCGGTCTGCTGGGTGCCGGGCTGAGCTGGTTGGCCGGCATCAGCATGCTGCTGGGTGTGTTCAATCTGCTGCCCGGTGCGCCGTTGGACGGCGGGCGGCTGTTGCGTGCCTTGCTCTGGTGGCGCTATCAGGACCGTGCTCGGGCGGGCCGCGTTGCGGCGCGGGTTGGCCGGGTGCTCGGGTTCGTGCTGATCGCGCTGGGATTCCTCGAATTCATCGCTGGTTCATTCCTAGGTTTGTGGCTTGCGTTCGTCGGCTGGTTCATCGTCGCCGCTGCCACGGTCGAAGGCCAGCTCGACCAGACCGAAGGGCTCACGGGTTTGCAGGTTGGTGACGTCATGGAACCGGCGCCGACGGTGTTGGCCGAATGGTGGACGGTGGAACAGGTCCTTGCCCAGGCCTCACCAGACCATCCAGCTGCGCGGGCCTTCCCGCTGGTGGACTTCGCCGGGCAGGCCGCCGGTGCTCTCACGGTGCGCGATCTGGAACGGGTCCCCGTCGGGCGACGAGCGGAAACACGGCTGCGCGACATCGTTCGTAGCCGCCGGGGGCAGCCGCTGCTTACACGACGGGAGGCCTCGCTGACCGAGATCGCCGGGCAGCTGCGTCAACGCGGAAGCATCGCCATCGTCGTCGACGACAACAACCGCCCGATAGGCGTGCTCACCGCCGACGACCTGGCACGCGTCGCCCGATCCGTCGAACGAGACCGTCGCACGACCGCACCCCTGTCAATCTGAGCCGCTATGGGGGGCCACACCCCGCGTGGCAACTTGGCGCTGGCGGCGGTTAACGCCGCCGTCGGTGACCGACTCGCGGAGCCCGCTGGGCATCCGGATGGCGCCGCGGCTCAGCGGCCGGGATGTCCCCGTGACCCGCGGGAAATGTCCGTGGCGCAAGCTGGGTTCCCGCCGCGCGGCACGCAGTGTGCTCGCCGCACCTCGGCGCGCCAGTGGAGAAAGGCGTCGCCGTACTCGGCCGGGCTCTCGCCGGGTCGCCGAGATCCGGCCGTTCGCGTTCCTCTGCAAACGAGCGCAGCGCCGGCATCAAAACCTCCGTCAGCTATTTGACCCAAGACGACTGGCGCGACTGCGATCCCGACTCGTGCGGCGTCGATCACCGCAGGCCGATCGAGCTCCTCCCGAACGTCAGCCACCATGTCGTCGCAACGGACGTCATATCCCATTTCCTATCGAGAACCGAAGACACTTCGGCGGGCTGCACCATCTTCACCTGCTCAACCATCCAGATGTCTACGAAGCCATGCGCCTCTGGCTGGGCCCGTCGCTAGCTCCTTCGTCAAGCGGGGACGGGTTGGCCGTTGACGGCGACGTCCTCTCTAAGCGCTGCGTAGACGACCTCGGAGAGACCGCGTCATCAAACTGCGCCAATTTTCAACGCAGAACAGAGATCGATGATCGGCTCATCTTGTGAGCCGCCGGTGATACCGTCGCGCCGGTGCTCGCTTTGACCACGACCGGCACCGCTGCCCATGTGGTGCTCACTGTTGTTGCGGACCCGGTGCCGCTGCCTGATCAGGCGCTGGTGCGGGTCCGTGCGTTCTCCCTCAACCGTGGCGAGGTCATGCGCCTGCCACTGTTGCCCGAAGGGTCGGTCACCGGCTGGGACGCCGCTGGTGTCATCGAGCGGGCCGCGGCTGACGGCAGCGGGCCGCCGCTGGGAACGCGGGTTGTCGGCCTGGCCCGAGCCGGCGCCTGGGCGCAGCTCGCCGCGATCCCCACCAACAGGCTGGCGCCGATCCCGGACGAGGTGTCCGACGTGCAGGCCGCCACGCTGCCCACCGCCGGTATCACGGCGTTGCGGGCCTTGGAGGTCGCCGGGCTGATCCTCGCCAAACGGGTGCTGATCACGGGTGCGACTGGCGGCGTCGGGAGGATCGCGGTCCAGCTTGCTCACGCCAGCGGCGCGAACACCACCGCTCTCGTGCGCGACGCCGCCGCCACCCAGGCACTGCTGCGCAGCCTGGGCGCTCGAGACGTCGTCGAACAGATAGCCGGTGACTTCGACATGATCCTCGACACGGCAGGCGGTGGCACGTTCGGGCACGCCATCGAACACGTCGCCCCACACGGCATTGTCATCAACATCGCGACCCAGAGCCCCGAGGACACCGTCACCTTTCGCGCCGCACGTTTCGACCGGGCGCCCGGCGCGATCATCTACACGTTGAACCAGCTTGACGAGACCACCGCGCACGCCAGCGGAACCGGTGACCTTAACCGTCTGTGCGCTCTCGTCGCCGACCGCCGTCTCGACGGCCAGGTTGAGCTCGAAGGCTCCTGGCGCGAACCCACCCCAGCGCTCGACGCCCTGCTGCAGCGCCGCGTCGGCGGCAAGATCGTGCTCCACGTCGACTGACCACCTTTTCGCCGCAGCAGAGCGGACCAGATGAATCTCTCGGGCGCCGGCCGCCAGCAACGCCGGCTGCGGCGATCCGGCTCGATGTCCGACCTCCGAATTACCGTCTAAGCATGCGCTATCTGATGCTGATGTGGGCCGACGCAGATGCGGCAAGCGGCGACGAGTCCGACTTACAGGCCTAGGTCGATTTCGACGAGCAGGTGAAGGCCAACGGCGCGTTCGTACTCAACGGTGCACTCGCTCCCGCCTCGACCGACGCTCGTCTCGTTCAGACCGCGATAGCTGGGCACGCGCTCGACGGGGCCGTGGAACGACGACCGTACGCCGAAGGTAAGCGGCAGATTGAGGCCTTCTACATCATGGATCTGCCCAACATGGACGCCGCCCTCGAGTGGGCCAACAGGTTGCCAACCTACGGCCATGTTGAGGTCCGCGAGCTGCTGCAGTTCTGAGCTTCCTCGCGCCGGCGAGGCACCAGCCTCCTTCTCCCCATCCAGCCCGCATCGGGCTTGGACCGCCCGTGCTCGCTGCTCTACGGCGACGCCCGCCGAGCCGATCTGCGCGGGTCGCCAGGAGCACGGCAGCAGACCGGACGCGCGAATGGATCGTTCGGTGCGCGCCGATGGCGAGCGCGCTTTCTGTTCGCCGGCGCCGCGCCGGTGATCGGCCGGGTGACCCGCCGCGACTCGTCTGGATTGGTCTAGGAGGCGCGTGGTTGTCCGGCTTCGTCGGTGCTGGCGGGCGTCTTGGTGGTGGTGATCGGTGTGGGTTGGTCCAGGTGGCGGGTGGAGCGTAGTTGCCAGGGGACGCTGGTGACCATGACGCCGGGTTCGAATAGCAGCCGGGCTTTGAGTCGCAGGGCGCTTTGGTTGTGCAGCAGTTGTTCCCACCATCGGCCGACGACGTATTCGGGGACGAAGACGGTGATGACGTCGCGGGAGCTATGCCCGCGCACTCCGCGCAGGTAGCCGAGGAAGGGTCGGGTGATCTCGCGGTAAGGGGAGTCGAGGACGACCAAGGGGATGTCGATCGCGTGTGCGCTCCATTGCTGCAGCAGCCGGGCGGTGTCGGCGTCATCGATTTGAATGGTGACCGCTTCCAGGCTGCTGGGCCGGGTTGCCTTGGCGTAGGCGATGGCCCGCAGGGTCGGCAGGTGCAGCCGGGAGACGAGCACGATGGCGTGGTTGCGGGAGGGCAGCACTGGCTTGTCGGTTTCGGCGAGGTCGAGTTCGGCGGCGACGGTGTCGTAGTGGCGGCGGATGGCTTTCATGATTGCGAACAGGGTGATCATGGCGAGGATGGCGAGCCAGGCGCCGTGGGCGATTTTGGTGTACAGGACGATGACGAGCACCACAGCGGTGCTGGTGGCCCCGACGGCGTTGATCGCGCGGGAGATTCGCATCCGCCGCCGACGCTCAGCTGAGCTGTGCGGGATGGTGCGGTTCCAGTGCCGGACCATGCCGGCTTGGCTGAGAGTGAAGCTCGTGAACACGCCGATGATGTAGAGCTGGATGAGCTTGTCGATGTCGGCGTCGAAGCCGACGATCAACGCGATCGCGAACCCGCCGAGCAGGATGATGCCGTTGCTGAAGACCAGTTTGTCGCCGCGGGAACGCATTTGTCGGGGCAGGTAGCCGTGTTCGGCGAGAATCGAGGAGAGCACCGGGAAGCCGTTGAACGCCGTGTTGGCGGCGAGGATCAGGATGGCCGCGGTGGCGGCCTGGTAGAGGTAGAACAGGATCGCGTGGCCGCCGAACACGGACGCGGCGATCTGCGAGATGACCGACGGGTTGCCGCTGGGCTGCGCCCGAGCCTTGAGGTGCAGGGCGAACACGGTGATGCCGGCGAACATGCTGACCGCCAGCAGCCCCATGATGGCCAGCGTGTTGGCGGCGTTGCGGGCCTTGGGTCGCCGGAACGCGGGCACCCCGTTGCTGATCGCCTCCACCCCGGTCAGCGCGGTACAGCCGGACGCGAACGCGCGCAGGACGAGTAGCAGGGTGAAGATGCCGCCGACGTGAGCGGTCCGCTGGAGCTGTTGGCCGGCGGTGGCGGCGTCTGGCAGCTTCCCGCCGATTCCTTTGATCGCACCGATGAGGAACATCAGATAGGTAAGCGCGACGAAGGTGTAGGTGGGGATGGCGAAGGCCCGGCCGGATTCCCGGACACCACGCAGGTTGGCCAGCATCAACAGCACGGTGAACCCAACGGACAGCGCGACCGCGTAGCGGTGCAGGCTCGGCGCCGCGCTGGTGATGCCCACCACCCCGGCGACGACCGAGACGGCGACGGTCATCACGTAGTCCACCAGCAGCGCAGCAGCCGCAGTGAGCGCAGCATTCTCCCCGAAGTTGTCGAGGCTGACCGCGAACGCGCCGCCACCGCTGGGGTAGGCGTAGCAGGTCTGCCGATAGGACAGCACCACTATCACCAGCAGCGCCGCGATGATCACCGCGACCCACTTGGCGAAGACCAGGTAGGCGGCCCCGCCGGTGGCCAGCACGAGCACAATCTCTTCGGTCGCGTAGGCGACCGAGGACAGCGGATCGGAGGCGAAGACGGGCAGCGCGAGCCATTTCGGCAGCAGCGTCTCGCCCAGTTGCTGGTTTCGCAGCGGCCGGCCGACGAGCAGCCGTTTCGCCATGCCTGGAGCAATCACCGGCGTACCAGGGCAGGGCCAGTGATCAACCAGACGGCCGAGTTGGTGCGCACGCAACCGACGCTAGGAGAGCCGGGTCGGGGCGCCCGTCAAGGCCGCGTCAAGATCGGGCCGGGACCCGCAAAGAAACCGTCAAGATCACCGACCGCGCGGGTCGGCCCAGGTCGACTGGGCGGGATGACGGATCGGGATCACCCTGGGCGGCCGGTGCAGGCCGCGTTTGCGTTGCCGGTCGGGTTCGCCGGCATGCTGCTTATCGGCGTGGTGGCGGCGGCCGGGCACGGGCATGTCACCGCGACTACGGTGTTGGCGCTCACCAGCGGGCTGGTCGCGGCGGTCGCGCTGGCCGCCGAGCCGATGGCCGCGCCCCCGCTGGCAGTGATCGGCTGGTTCACCGTCGCCGGATTCTCCCGGCCGCCCTACGGTGACTTGCACCCGGGCGGCACCGTTACCGCGGGCGTGGTGTTGGTCGCGGTCGCCAGCGGCGCGGTGGGCGTCGGGATGCTCGGGCGGCGGTTGCGCGAGACCCGGGCGCGGTATCGGGCGCTGCCGGCCGACGATGCGGTCACACTGGATGCCGTGAGCGGAGGCTCGGACGGCGCAGCACCGCGGCGGCCTGCCACGCCCGCGCGTCGCCCACGCCGGTCACGGCAAGCGGGTGTGAGTGCGCGGCGGCAGCTGGCCGGGGTCGCGCTGGCCGCGGTGATCTTGCCGGCGCTGACCGCGGTGTCGGCGGCAGCCCGAGCCCATCTCGCCCTGGTCGATGAGGTGCTGCTCTACCTGATCGCGGTGATCGTGGTGACCTTGGTCGGCGGGTTCTGGCCGGCGGTGTTGGCCGCGGTGGCCGCCGGGCTGCTGCTGAACTGGTATTTCACCCCGCCGGTGCACACCTGGACCATCGAGGCGCCGCAGAACATGCTCGCGCTGCTGCTGTTCGTCACCGGCGCGGTCACCGTCAGCAGCGTCGTGCATCTGGCCGCGCGGCGCAGCGCGCTCGCGGCGGATCGGGCCGCCGAGGCGGACACGCTGCTCACCCTGGCCCGGACGGTGCTCGGTGGCGACGACAGCCCGCAGTCGGTCCTCGACCACTTGAACCGGACCCTGAATGTGACCGCCGAGCTGCGCGAACGCAGCGGCGGCCGTTGGGTCCGCGTCGCCGGCAGCGTCGACCCGATGCGCGGCCGCTCGGTCATCCCGGTCGGTGCGGACCTGCAGCTGGTGCTCTCCGGCGACGCGTCCGGGGTCAGCGGCCGGATCCTCGACGGTTACGCGGCGCAGGCCGCCGCCGCGCTGGAGCGGCAGCGGCTGCGGGTGCAGGCCGGGCAGGCCGAGGCGCTCGAGGCGGGCAACCGGATGCGCACCGCGCTGCTGGCCGCGGTTAGCCACGACCTACGCACCCCGCTGGCCTCGGTGAAGGCCGCGGTTAGCACGCTGCGGCAGACCGACATCGCCTGGACTGCCGAGGATCAGGCCGCGCTGCTGGCGACCATCGAGGAGGGCGCCGACCGGCTCGATTCGCTGATCGGCAACCTGCTCGACGTGACCCGCATCCACACCGGCGCGCTGCAACCGTTCATCCGCCCCACCGCGCTCGACGAGGTCGCCCCGCTGGTTGTGGGCGGACTCGACGGCGGTGAACGGGTGCGCTTCGACATCCCCGACGCCCTGCCGTTGCTGGCCACCGACCCCGGCCTGCTCGAACGCGCGCTGGCCAACCTGATCGCCAACGCGCTGCGGTATTCACCTGCCGACCAGCCGCCCACGCTGACCGCCGCTGCCCGCGACGGGACAGTCACCGTCCGGGTCATCGATCATGGGCCGGGCATCCCACCTGACCAGCGAGACCACGTCTTCGAACCGTTCCAGCAACTCGGCGACCAGCACACCAACGGCGGTGTCGGCCTCGGCCTGGCCGTCGCCAAAGGCTTCCTCGACGCCGTCGGCGGCCAGCTCACCGCCGACGCGACCCGCGGCGGCGGACTCACCATGCGCATCGACCTGCCCGTCGCCACCCCCGTCCGCGACCCCACCGGCGCCGCCCGGTGACCTGCGTGCTCGTCATCGACGACGAAACCGCGCTGCTGCGCGCGCTGCGGATCAACCTCACCGCCCGGGACTACACCGTGATCACCGCGGCCGACGGCACCACCGGGCTCGCCGCCATGGCCCGAGACCGTCCCGACGTCGTCATCATCGACCTCGGCCTGCCTGACATGGACGGCACCGACGTCATCCGTGGCATCCGCGGCTGGTCCACCACCCCGATCATCGTGTTGTCCGCCCGCGGTCAGGAAATCCAGAAAGTCGACGCCCTCGACGCCGGCGCCGACGACTACGTAACCAAACCCTTCGGCATGAACGAACTGCTCGCCCGACTCCGCGCCGCCACCCGCCGTGGCACACCCGCAGTCGAAGAACCCGTCGTCACCACCGGCCACTTCAGCATCGATCTCGCCGCCAAACGGGTCACCACCCAAGCCCGCGAGGACATCCGGCTCACCCCTACCGAGTGGCAGCTGCTCGAAATCCTTGCCCGCCATCGCGGCCGTCTCGTCACCGGCCGGCAACTCCTCCACGACGTCTGGGGCCCCAACTACGCCACCGAAACCCACTACCTCCGCGTGTACATCGCCCAACTACGCCGAAAACTCGAGCCCGACCCAGCGCACCCCCAGTACCTGATCACCGAACCCGGTATCGGCTACCGCCTGCAGGGGGACGTTCCCGAAGCGTCGTGACCACCACGCCCAAGCGGGCGCGCAGCGATACGGCGACGTGCCGAGGCAAGTTCGTCACGATGGAATCGCCGATGGTGTTCGTTCCATGTCTGGTGCGGCGCGTAGGCGGCAGCGGTCGGCCGGGCACCGTCGTGCTGTTGGTGCTGGCGTTTCTCGCCGACGACCGACTGCATCACAGGCCGATGCGTTCGGCTGAACTGCGCGACCCGTCGGATCCGTTTCACGCGCTCACTGACTCAGCTGGCAACGACGCGGGCGGTGCGTGTGGATTACGCCAGGCTTTCGTGATGAAACCGTGAGGGTGCCGGCCTCCATGCGTTTTCCTCACGCCGGCGGGTCTTCAATTTTGGTGCCCGGCGGAGACCTGCCTGGCCGGCTCGGGACTCCGACCCAGTCCCCATTTTCATGGAGTCACCGTGAGAGACGTCGTGTTCGTGCTGCTGACACTCGCGATCTTCGTGCTGTTGGGCCTGGTTGCGAAGGGGGCGGAGCGGCTGTGAGCGCCGCCAACCTTGTCGGGCTGGTGATCTCGATTCTGGTGGTGGGCTATCTGGTGCTCGCCCTCGTCTTTCCGGAGCGGTTCTGATGAGTAGCACCTGGGCCGGCGTGATCTTCATCTGCTCCCTGATCGCCGCGCTCGCGCTGGTGCACAAGCCCCTTGGCGACTACATGGCCCGGGTGCTGACCAGCAAGCGGCACCTCGCCGTGGAGAAGGTCGTGTACCGGGCAGCCGGCGTCGACGGCGATGCCGACCAAACGTGGGGACGTTACCTGCGTTCGGTACTGGCGTTCAGCGTCGTGTCGGTGTTGTTCCTGTATGGATTTCTGCGCATTCAGCAACACTTGTGGCCGCCGTACAACGTTCCGCAGATGACGGCCGATCAGTCGTTCAACACAGCGGCCAGCTTCGTCACCAACACCAACTGGCAGAGCTATTCGGGTGAGAACGCGCTCGGTTATGTCGTTCAGATGGCCGGTCTAGCGGTCCAGAACTTCGCCTCGGCGGCGGTCGGCATCGCGGTCGCGATCGCTTTGGTACGTGGTTTCGCCCGCACGAAGACCGACCGGCTCGGCAATTTCTGGGTTGATCTGACCCGGATCTGCCTGCGGATCCTGTTGCCCATTTCGATCGTGTTCGCGATTGTCTTCGTCGGGGCCGGCATGGTGCAGAACTTCCATCACTATGTGGACATCAATACGGTCGCCGGCGGCACCCAGACATTGACCGGCGGCCCGGTCGCCAGCCAGGAGGTCATCAAAGAACTAGGGACGAACGGCGGCGGCTTCTACAACGTCAACTCCGCGCACCCGTTCGAAAACCCGACCACATGGACGAATTGGCTGGAGATCTTCCTGCTGCTGTGCATCTCGTTCTCGCTGCCCCGCACGTTCGGAAAGATGGTCGGCGACAAGCGTCAGGGCTACGCGATCGTAGCGGTCATGGCGCTGCTGGCGGTGTTGAGTGTGGGCCTGAACTTCGGATTCCAGGTGGCACACCACGGCACTGTTCCGACCTCGGTTGCGGCCGCGACCGAGGGCACCGAAACCCGTTTCGGTGTACCGAATTCGGCCGCGTTCGCGACCGCTACGACCCTGACCTCGACCGGAGCGGTGGACAGTTTCCATGACAGTTACACCAGCCTCGGCGGCGGCACGTTGATGTTCAACATGATGCTGGGTGAAGTCGCGCCGGGTGGCACCGGGTCTGGCCTGTACGGCATATTGATCCTGGCGGTGCTGTCGGTGTTCATCGCCGGGCTGATGGTGGGGCGAACACCGGAGTATCTCGGCAAGAAGCTGGGCCGCCGGGAGATGAAGTTCTCCTCGCTCTACATCCTGACCACTCCGCTGGTGGTACTGGTCGGGGCCGCGATCGCGATGGCCTTACCCGGTGAGCGGGCCGGCATGCTCAACACCGGGCCGCACGGCTTGTCCGAGGTGCTGTACGCCTTCACCTCCGCCGCGAACAACAATGGCTCCGCGTTCGCTGGAATATCGGTCAACACGGTCTGGTACAACACCGCGCTCGGCATCGCAATGCTAGTCGGCCGGTTACTGCCGATGGTATTCGTGCTTGGCCTGGCCGGTTCGCTGGCGCAGCAGCGGACCGTGCCGGCGACCGAAGGCACATTGCCAACCCACAAGGCGTTGTTCATCGGATTGCTGACTGGCGTGACCCTAATTGTGGTCGGTCTCACCTACTTCCCGGCGCTCGCGCTCGGACCGCTCGCAGAAGGACTGCACTGATGTCACTCACCGAGGTCGCCACTCCGCCGGCCGAACCGACGCCGGCGGCCCACGTGGGCCCGCGCCGCGTGCAGGGTGGTCTGCTCGACCCGGCCATGCTCTGGAGGTCACTCCCGGACGCAGGGAAGAAGCTCGACCCGTGCACCCTGTACAGGAACCCGGTCATGTTCATCGTCGAGATCGGGGCGGTGTTCACCACCGTGGAGGCGATCGCGACCCCGTCCCTCTTCGCCTGGCTGATCGTGATCTGGCTGTGGCTCACGGTGATCTTCGCCAACCTCGCCGAGGCGGTCGCCGAGGGCCGCGGCAAGGCCCAGGCCGAGGCGCTGCGCAGGGCGAAGACGGACACCATCGCACGTCGCCTGGTAGATCCGGCGAACTTCACCGGCCCCGAGGAGGCCGTGCCGGCTCCACAGCTGGCGCAGGGCGACGTGGTGGTGTGCGAAGCCGGCGAGATCATTCCCGGCGACGGCGACGTCATCGACGGCGTCGCCAGCGTGGACGAGAGCGCCATCACCGGTGAAAGCGCGCCGGTGATCCGCGAAAGCGGTGGTGATCGCAGTTCAGTGACCGGTGGCACCAAGGTGCTGTCCGACCGGATCGTCATTCAGATCACGCAGAAGCCGGGTGAGAGCTTCATCGATCGGATGATCGCGCTCGTAGAGGGCGCGAGCCGTCAGAAGACGCCGAATGAGATCGCGCTGAACATCCTGCTCGCGGCGCTGACCATCATCTTCCTGCTCGCGACGGTGACCTTGCAGCCGTTGGCGATCTTCTCCAAGAACATCCAACCCGGGATTCCGAATACCGCGGCGCTGGACCAGAACGGGATCACCGGCATCGTTCTCGTCTCGTTGTTGGTATGCCTGATCCCGACCACCATCGGCGCATTGCTGTCGGCGATCGGTATAGCCGGCATGGACCGGCTGGTCCAGCGCAACGTGCTGGCGATGAGCGGTCGCGCGGTGGAGGCGGCCGGCGATGTCAACACGCTGTTGCTCGACAAAACCGGCACCATCACCCTGGGCAATCGTCAGGCGACCGAGTTCATGAGCGTCGGCGGCGTACCGACCACCGAGCTGGCCGACGCGGCGCAGCTGTCCTCGCTGGCCGACGAGACGCCGGAAGGTCGTTCGGTCGTGGTGCTGGCCAAGACCGAATACGGGCTACGCGAACGCGCCCCCGGCGAACTGTCCCACGCCACCTTCGTCGCGTTCACCGCCCAGACCCGGATGAGCGGGGTAGACCTGACCGCGGTCGACGGACGTCCCGCCCGTGAGGTCCGCAAGGGCGCCGCCGGCGCGGTGGCCGAGTGGGTCCGAAGCAACGACGGCGAGGTGCCGCACCAGTTGGACGAGATAATCGACGGGATCAGCGCCTCCGGCGGCACCCCGTTGGTCGTGGCTGAGCGGGTCGCCGGGATGCGAGCACAGGTACTCGGCGTGATCCACCTGAAGGACATCGTCAAGCGCGGCATGTCCGAGCGCTTCGACGAGCTGCGCCGGATGGGCATCCGCACCGTGATGATCACGGGCGACAACCCGCTGACCGCGAAGGCCATCGCCGACGAGGCCGGTGTGGACGATTTCCTGGCCGAGGCCAAACCCGAAGACAAGATGGCGCTGATCAAGCGCGAGCAGCAGGGCGGCAAGCTCGTCGCGATGACCGGGGATGGAACCAACGACGCGCCGGCACTCGCCCAAGCTGACGTGGGCGTGGCCATGAACACCGGGACGTCCGCGGCCAAGGAAGCCGGCAACATGGTCGACCTCGACTCCGATCCGACCAAGCTGATCGAGATCGTGGAAATCGGTAAACAGTTGCTCATCACCCGCGGTTCGCTGACCACGTTCTCGATCGCCAACGACGTCGCGAAGTACTTCGCGATCATCCCGGCGATGTTCGCCGCGGTGTACCCGGGCCTGGACAAACTCAACATCATGCGCCTGAGCTCACCGGAGTCGGCGATCCTGTCCGCGGTAATCTTCAACGCGCTGATCATCGTCGCCCTGATTCCGCTGGCGCTGCGGGGGGTGCGCTACCGCCCATCAAGCGCCAGCGCGATGCTGCGCCGCAACATCTGGATCTACGGCCTGGGCGGCATCATCCTGCCCTTCATCGGCATCAAGGCAATCGACCTGATCATTCAGCACATCCCCGGAATCGGGTGAGCTCCATGCGCGCGTTCCTCCACTCACTACGCACGTTGTCGGCCTCACTGCGGATGTTGCTCGCGCTCACCGTCATCGTGGGCATCAGCTATCCGCTCCTGATCACTGCGATAGCCCAGATCCCAGGACTCAAGAGCCGCGCCGACGATTCGGTGATGAAGCACGACGGCAAGGTCGTCGGCTCGAAGCTCATCGGGCAGAACTTCCTCGACAGTAAAGGCAATCCGCTCACCCAATACTTCCAGCCGAGGCCGTCGGCGGCCGGAAGCACCGGCTACGACCCGACCGCAACCAGCGCCAGCAACCTCGGGCCCGAATCGGTGGTCGACACGTTGCCGGATCCCACGGCTCCCAAGGACTCGGCCGCCGCCGAGGGTAAGCAGAGCCTGCTCACTCAGGTCTGTTCGCGCAGCCTCGCGATCGGGCAGCTCGACGGTGTCGACGGTTCCCGGCCCTTCTGCACCTCCGATGGGGTCGGAGCGGTCCTCGCGGTGTTCTGGTCCGGACCCGGTTACCACGGGACCGTCACCCGGGTGGTCAGCTTGAACCAGACCGGCAACGCCACACCCTTTATCCCCGAGTACAAGGGGGTCAAGGTAGAACTCGCCCAGTCCGGCCAGGACTACTCCAAGGGCCAGGTCGTTCCGATCCGCGGCACCGCGCCTGCGAAGCCGGCCGTGCCCGCCGACGCGGTCACCGCGTCCGGCTCTGGTCTCGACCCGGAAATCAGCCCTGCCTATGCGAAGATCCAGGAAGCCACCGTCGCCAAGGCCCGCGGCATCAGTGTCGACCAGGTAGCGGCGCTGGTGAAGAAGTACACGGCCGGACGGGATCTCGGCTTCATGGGTGAGCCGCGAGTGAACGTACTGCAGCTCAACCTCGCCCTCGACGGGCAGTATCCGGTGAAGTAGCGAGGTCCGGACGACATGGGACGTGGCCAACTTCGGGTCTACCTCGGCGCGGCGCCGGGCGTCGGCAAGACCTTCAAAATGCTGGACGAAGGCAACCGGCGCCTGGCCCGCGGCACCGACGTAGTGGCCGCGTTCGTCGAAACCCACGGACGCCCACTGACCGCCGAACGTCTCGGCGACCTGCCGGTCATACCACGCAAGAAGTTCGCCTACCGGGGGACCGAGTTCGAGGAGATGGACCTCGATACCGTGTTGGCGCGGCACCCGCAGGTCGCGTTGGTCGACGAGCTGGCACACACCAATATCCCGGGTAGCGGATACGCCAAACGGTGGCAGGCCATCGAGGTGCTGCTCGAAGCCGGCATAGACGTGATCAGCACCGTGAACATCCAACACCTGGAATCGCTCAACGATGTCGTTCAGGCGATCACCGGTGTCCCACAACAGGAAACGGTGCCGGACTCCGTCGTCCGCGCCGCTGAGCAGGTCGAACTGGTCGACATGACCCCGGAGGCGCTGCGCCGCCGGATGGCGCACGGCAACATCTACACCCCGGACAAGATCGACGCGGCGCTATCCAACTATTTTCGACCGGGCAACCTCACTGCACTACGGGAGCTGGCGCTGCTGTGGCTTGCGGACAGCGTCGAGGAGGGGCTGCAGAAATACCGCGAACAACACGGAATCGCCTCCACCTGGGAAACCAAGGAACGGGTCGTGGTCGCGGTAACGGGCGGTCCTGAGGGCGAGGCGCTGATCCGACGCGCCGCCCGCATCGCCGACCGTACCGTCGGTGGTGAACTGCTCGCGGTGCATATCGCGCGAAGCGACGGACTGGCCGGTTCCTCCATCGCCGAGCTGAACCAGCAGCGGCTGTTGGTCGAGTCCCTCGGCGGCAGTTTCCACTCGATCATCGGTGAGGACATTCCGGCCGCGGTGCTCGAGTTCGCCCGGGCCAAGAACGCGACCCAGATCGTGATCGGCGCCAGCCGACGCAACCCGGTGATCGCCGCGCTGACCGGACCCGGCACCGGCATGACAATTACTCGGCGCTCCGACTCGATCGACGTCCATGTGGTCAGCCACGACTACATCGGCAAGGGCCGGGTACTGCCGAAACTCACGGGTGGGCTGACCGTACGTCGCCGCATTCAGGGCGTCGTGGCCGCGGTAGTCCTGATGGCATTGTTGGTGCCCGTTTGTGCGGCGTTCCGTGACGACTTGACGCTGGCGAGCGACATGCTGATCTTCCTTTTCGTCGTGGTCATTGTCAGCCTGCTCGGCGGCTTCTGGCCTGCGCTCGCTGCGGCCGTCGCCGCCAGCCTGCTCCTGAACTATTACTTCATCCCGCCGATCCATCAGTTCACGATCTCCGATCCGCAGAACCTTCTGGCGCTGCTGGTATTCGTTGCAATCGCCGCACTCGTGTCACGCGTGGTCGATCAAGCTGCCCGCCGCACGAGCGAAGCCGCGCGCTCCAACGCCGAAGCCGAGACCCTCTCGACCCTGGCCGGAAGCCTGCTGCGCGGCGAGCGCGCGCTGCCCGCGCTCATAGAGCGGGTCCGGGAAACCTTCGCCGTCGACAGCGTCGCCCTGTTGCGGCGGGAAAGTGATGCGCCCGCAAGCAGCCAAGCTGGTCCTTCGACACCATCCTCGGGAGGCCTGCGCGGAACGTGGTCGCTGGTCGCCAGCACGGGTATCAATCCCTGTGGCAATCCGGACCAGGGCGACGCCGAAGTGCCAGTCGGCGACGACCTGACCCTGGTCTTGCGTGGCCGCCGGCTCGCTGCCGAGGATCAGCGACTGCTCGCCGCATTCGCCGCCGAGGTCGCCGTCGCCTACCAGCAGCGCCGGCTCGCCGATGCCGCCGACACCGCATCCAAGCTCGCCGAATCCGACCGCACCCGCGCAGCGCTTCTCAACGCCGTTAGCCACGACCTGCGTACCCCGATCGCCTCCGCCAAGGCAGCGGTTTCCAGCCTGCTTGCCGATGAAGTGCAATGGAGCGAACAGGATCGGCGAGAGCTGTTGGTCACCGCCGACAGCGCACTCGACCGGCTCACCGCATTGCTCACGAATCTATTGGACCTGTCACGACTCCAATCCGAGGCTCTCTCGATTGCTTGCGGCCCGGTCGGGCTCGAGGACGTGGTCAGCAATGCACTGCCAATGATCACCGGCGGCGACCAGGTCAGCCTTGAGGTGCCCCCAGACCTCCCCGAGGCGATCGCCGACCCAGGACTGCTGGAACGAGCCATCGCCAACATCGTGGAGAACGCGATGCGCTACACCCCAGACGGTGAACGAGTCCGGATCGCAGCGAGCGCCTACGCCGATACCGTCGAACTGCGGATCATCGACCGTGGCCCCGGAATCCCAGAGGATGCCCGGGAAGCGGTCTTCGAACCATTCCAGCGCTACGACGACCGGGCCGTCAGCAGCGGCGCCAGCGTCGGACTCGGCCTGGCCATCGCACGAGGCTTCGTCGAGGCGATGCACGGCACGATCACCCTCGAAGACACTCCCGGTGGCGGGCTGACCGTCAGCATCGCGCTACCGACAGCACCCGGATCATCGGGACCAATATCGGAGACAACAGCCGAACTGATCGGCGGGTCGGGCGGATGACCGGGCACGATGCCGCCCCAGCCGCCGCCCCAAGACGACCGGACCACGAAGCGGAATCCGCTGCGACCGTGAGCCATCTGCTCATCGTCGATGATGAGCCGCAACTGCTGGTCACTCTCCAACTGAGCCTCACCAAGCGCGGCTTCCGGGTGAGCACCGCCGCAGATGGAACCACCGCCCTCCAACTCGTCCGAGACACCCAACCGGACCTGATGCTGCTCGATCTCGGCCTGCCGGACATCGACGGCCTGGAAGTGATCCGGCGGCTACACCGGGAATCGCCCGAACTGCCCGTGATCGTGCTGTCGGCCCGCAGCGGAAGCTACGAGAAGGTCGTAGCACTCGATCTCGGCGCCGTCGACTACATAACAAAGCCATTCGACACGAGCGAACTCGCCGCCCGGATCAGAGCAATCGCCCGACGGGTGACCGCTCGCCACCCGAACGTCGTGAGCTTCGGGGCCGTGACCGTGGACCTCGCTGAACGAACGGTCATCCGCGTCGGCGGCGAGGAGACGAGGATCGTCCATCTCACGACCACCGAGTGGCGAATGCTCGAAATCTTGCTGGCTAATCCGGACGTGCTCGTCAGGACGGGTGACCTGCTGACGAGATTGCGGGGCGATTCAGGTCACACCAACCCCAGCTATTTGCGGCTTTATATGGCGCAACTGCGCCGCAAACTCGAAGCCACCCCGAGCAGGCCCCGCTACCTCCTGACCGAACCCGGCCTCGGCTATCGGTTCCGGCCCTGAAGACTGACCGATAGCTGTTGCTGCGTCGATGCGGGCCAATGTGGCTTACGCAGCCTTGCTCTCCGCTCTTGTCCAGCACAACTGCGCTGCCACAGGTCAAGGTCTAAGCGTGATCATCACGAGCTCGGGTGCGAAAGCCGCTCAGCCTCGGCCCGGGTGATACTCGCCCAGCGCGGCGCCAACCTGGTCCGCGAGCGAGACCGCGACCAGACGTTGCGTAAGGTTAGGCCGCGATTCGGGAGCCGGGGTCATCAGAAACCGCCCCCAGAACCGCCCGCCGGCCGTGACAAGCAACTCGGTTTCCTCATTCAGAGGGAAGCCCTTGTTGTCGACGTCCCAATGTGTGCCGCTCCATGTCAGTGTGCCGTCGTGCTGCAGCCTCGGATTGCCGCGGCCGGTGCCGAAATGGAAGTGGCACTTTTGCAGGCCGAGAATATCCGTCAGCAGCTGGCCTACGCGGTCCGCCAGCTCGGTCGGCGATCCGCCCGCCGCGACCGCCTCCGAGGCGGCATGCAATCCGGCGAGGTAGGCGGCCTGCTGACCGGCCCGCGCATGCTGACGGCGCCCCCAGACCGCGATCTCGGTGACCCCGACGCCGACAACGAATAGCAGCAGCGTCGTCTCGACGTCCGTGCGCGAGGTAATAGAGAAATGCTCATACGGCTTGGTCAGGAAGAAGTCGAACCAGATACCGGCCGAGATCGCGGCGAGCCATCCGCCGAGCCGGTTACCGAGCGAGGCCACCGCGACGATCCCCGCCACGAGCACGAGGGCCGCGTCGGTGTTGGCGAAGCTCTGCCGAAACGGCACGAGCACAGCGCACAGCGCAGGCGGTCCCAACACAC
This sequence comes from uncultured Actinomycetota bacterium, assembly GCA_963779485.1. Lineage (GTDB taxonomy): Bacteria > Actinomycetota > Actinomycetes > Mycobacteriales > Jatrophihabitantaceae > CAVVJA01. The sequence continues at coordinate 500,257 of CAVZYJ010000008.1, forward strand.
CCGCCAGCACCGCCACTCGATCGCGGGTCAACCAACGCACTACGTTCATTCGGCTCTGGTCCGTCCCATCCATCGGCTACCCTCCACTCGACGGACTGGCGCTGAGGGTACTTGCCGACCGGCTGCATGGAGCTTGGTAACTCGGCGAGGAAACGGACGACCCTCGACAGATCTCGATTGCCCGGACGGGGCGGAGCACATCTGGGAGCAGTTCGAGTCTTCGCGCGCCCGACGCCCGAATGATCTGGCGCACGGAGTCGGCACGCCACCACGAGGCGACGCCTTCCCAGCAGGTCGGCGGGACGCGCAGAGATCGCGGCGACGCCGAAATGGGGTACACGCAGTTCATCCTTGCCTCCCGCGGGTCGCCTGTCATGCGCCTCGGCTCGATCGCTCCCGGGCTTGGGACTCGCCTCGCCTCACGCGAGGTCTGACATCGCTGTGGGAGGGCGCCGTAGACCTCGGCGAGGATGAGTTCACCCGTGCGTCGTAACACCATCGGACGGCCTGCAGCCAACGGCGCCGTTTGAACACGACGTACAAAGGTTGCCGATGTGATGAGGATCAGGAGCAGGGCGAGCGGGGGACGACAAGTGAATCGCCGTGAGCTGCTCGACCGGTACGCCCGACCCGGTCCGAAACCGAGCATCAAAGCCGGCACCCGCTACACCGACACCATCGAGCACCCCGACCTCAACGAGTCGACGCGACCTGAGATCACGCCCTGAAATCGCCCACTGGCCATTCCTCGCACAACCAGCGACGAGCCAACGCCGCGAGCCGCTATCATCGGTTGGTGCCGATCACAGTGCCAACTACCGATGCCGAGCTCGCGGCGAAATTGTTCCGTGGCTTGGGCGATCCCACCCGGCTGGAGATTCTGCTCGTGTTGCAGGCCGGCGAGCGTCGGGTCGTTGACCTGGTGAACGAGCTGGACAGCTCGCAGGCCAACGTCTCCGGGCACCTGGCCTGTCTGAAGGACTGCGGCCTGATCGCTGATCGGCCGCACGGCCGCGCGAACTACTACAGCCTGGCCCGTCCCGAGCTCGCCGATCTGCTGCACAGCGCCGAAGCCCTGCTGGGCGCGGTCGGCCACAACGTCGACCTGTGCTGCAACTACGAGCAACCCGCCACCAAACGATCCCGGAAGCGTTCCGCGTGAGCGCGTCATCACCGACCACCGAACCCGTCACGTTCGGGGCGGGCAGCCCGCAATGGCAGGGGCAAGCGCGCCGCGCCCGGCAACTGTCCTGGCTGTCGCTGGCCTACATGAGCGCCGAAGGCACGATCGCGATCACCGCCGCGATCCTGGCCGGCTCGGTCGCGCTGCTCGGCTTCGGTCTCGACTCGGTCATCGAGGGGCTGGCCAGCGTGATCATCATCTGGCGATTCTCCGGCAGCCGCACCCTCTCGGAGGAATCCGAACATCGCGCGCAGAAGGCCGTCGCCGTCACCTTCTTCCTCCTCGCCCCCTACATCGCCGGCGACGCAATCTACACGCTGGTCAACCAGGACAAGCCCAGCACCAGTTGGCTCGGTATCGGCCTGTCCGTCACCAGCCTGATCGTCATGCCACTACTCGGCATCGCGAAGAAACGCATCGGCGCGAGCATCGACTCCCACGCCACCGAAGGCGAAGGCATCCAGAACCTGCTCTGCGCCTACCTCGCCGCCGCCGTGCTTCTCGGCCTGCTCGCCAACACCCTGTTCGGACTGTGGTGGCTCGACCCAGCAGTCGGACTGCTCATCGCCACGCTCGCCATTCACGAAGGACGAGAGGCCTGGCAAGGCGACGACTGCTGATGACGACACCGACGACCACCTTCCAGTTCGCGGACTTACAACGCTCGATACCGACGCCGAACAGCGTCCGAAGCACCAAGGCGGAAGCCCCAATCCGAGAGGAGCACAGTCGGTTCCCAAACCGGGTGCTCACAGGAAAGGCGTCCCAAGCGGATCCATCGTCACGGTAGGAGTACGCGGAGCGCAGTAACACGCCGGCAGCGTCGCCATGTCGGCCGAGCAGGGCCAGCAATCCGATCTTGGCCAGCGCGTTGACCTGCGAAGCGGTGGGCGGGTGACGAGTAAACCGCCATGGGAACTCACGGGCGATGGCCACCGCACCAAGTCAAGACGCCGTACCGCGAGGCCTATGGCGATCGCGGGGCTTGAGCGGAATAAGCCTTCCTAGCGTCCTCCGCGGCCTTGGCTAAGTGAGCCTGCTTGGCGTCCCGGAGAGCTAGTCGCGCGCGGCAGAGTCGCCTGCGGGCACGATCAGCACCGGACACGGCGGATGCGCCGCGAAGGCGTGGTTCACCGAGCCAAGGATCGACTGCGGTCCGCGGAAGCGCCGCTGGCCGAGCACCAGCATCGGCGCACCCGTCGCGGCAGTGCGCAGCTCTTTCACGGTGTCGCCCTCGATCACCTCGACCGCGATATCCACTGGCGGCTCACCAGCCGCCTGGCGCGCTGCCTCCAACTGCCTAGCTTCGTCGGCGAGACGCGTCTCGACGTACTTGCCCGGGCTCGCTCCCTTCGGCCAGGCCAGCGGAACCCCCCAAGTGGCAGCGGCATGCCAGACATGAATGGCTTGCACGCCAACTCCGCGCAAGGCCGCTTCGATCGCCGCGACGCGCAAGGCCTCAAGCGATTCGAGTGAGTCGTCGATGCCGACAACAACATCAGACGAAGTCGTCATGCCTCGACCCTATCGGGTAAGCACCTTCGTCCCTCTGTGCGCCCGTGCATCTGTCACACCGAAGGTGTTCGATTGAGCGCGGGCATGCTGGCGAGCGGCTGCGACGCGCACGACACGCCCGCGATCGAATATTGCTCGGCTGGGTGTTGAGTTCTCTGCTCGTGATGAGTACAGATCATTCATTCGGGGCGACCGGCTTCGCGTGCGCCACCCGGCGCCAGCTGGGGGAAGTAGTGGAAGGCGACGTCCCTGATGACTTCGACCATGAGCTGGGGCGTGAGTTCGGCGGAGGGGTCGTCTAGTTGCGGTGGGAGTTTGACCCCCATCTGCCTGGCGTGCTGGATGATGCCGGGTGCGACGTCCTTGCCCAGATAACCGAGGGCGTTGCCCATGGTCTGGTAGTCAATTGCCCATGCAGGCAGGGGCTGGGCCGCGACGGTGGCCCAGGTCTGCGGGTCGCGCGGTGTGCCGCGGGTGAACACGTGGTCGAAGGTGCGCGCCGAGGCATCGCGCTGGGTGAACGGCGCTCCGAGGTCCCAGGCCTTGCGCAGCGTCGCGATCAGCGAGGTGTGCCGGTACTCCTCGTTGTACACCGAGCCCGGCTCGACCCATGGCGACACGACAATGGCGGGAACGCGGTAGCCGGAACGGTCGAATGCGAAGCCGTACTCACCCGCCGGTGCGGCCGGATCGGGCGCGGGGACCGGTCCCGGAGGTACGTGGTCGTAGGTTCCGCCTGGCTCGTCCCACCCGATCAGCAAGGTGGTGTTCCAGACGTTGGTGCCCGGCTCTGCGGTGGCCGACCGGTAGGCGTTGAAGACCCGCTCCAGGAACGCCTCACCGCCCAGCATTGCCGACGACGGGTCCAGTCCGATATCGACGTTGCCGCCGAAAAATGACCGGCCGAACGCCGGGTGGTAGTCGCCGTGACCCGCGATCATGTCCGGCTCGATCAGCGAGAAATCGGGCAGGGTCCCGGCCGCGGCGTCCTTCTCGAACTCCGAAAACCGCACGAAATGCGTCGCCAGCCGGTCCTTCAGCCGGGGATAATGGATGACACCGGTGAACGACAAGCACATCGGCTCCATCACATAGACCTTCCAGGTCCGGCCGTGCTGTTCAAGCCGCTCGAAGATCGTCTCCGCGTCGTTTTTCGTGAACCACTTTCTCACCGGGCTGTTCACGACCAGCCCGGACGACGTCGCCGCCGTCCAGAACGACCGGTTCATGAACGTCTGCGACGGCACCTCGGAAAACCAGTGGTCAAACACCCCGAACTCACGCGCGATGCCGCTCAACACCGGCACCTGCTGCGGGGTGTACCCGGTCATGATCTGGGCGTACTCCTCATAGGCCGGCTGCCGCCCAACTTCGCCCGTGAACGTGCTGATGTAATCGGCGACGAACCCATCCATGGCCGGAACCGCACCTGGCGGCGGCGCGTTCCACGGTGCTGTCACGCCCTCGCCGATCTTGAACCTGTTGTGGTCATCGATCGTGCCGAACAGCTGCGTGTTGGTGTGATACCACTCCTCCCCCGAGTCCGGGTTAGGGGAATCCATGTCGGTAGTGACGCCGTAGGGCACCACCTTGCGGCCAGCGCCGTGCTCCGCCCATCCGGGGATCGGGTTGCTCAGCTCCTTCCCGATCACGCCCTCGAAGGCCTTGCCATCCTCCGGCCCGTAGAGGCGGCCCAGCACATTGTCCAAGGACCGGTTCTCAAACAACACCAGCACCACATGATCGAGCGCATTGGCGCGGGAAGGAGCAGGCATGCCAGGCCTCCAACTCGTCTGACGACGTTTCGGCGTGTCTGTCCCCGTCGGGCACCGACAAACCACCAGTGTCATCCCACTCCATGCGCGGCTGCCGCTACCTCACCCCGAACGGGTGATCGGCCTGACCCGACGTTCCTCGCGCGTTCTTCGATGTCGATGATGGACAGGATGGACAGGATGGGCAGATCCGGCAGATGTCCGCGGCGGAGGCGCACCTCAAGCCCTTCGTCCGGGCGCTGGAGAGGGCCGTGCCGCTTGCCGAAAGCTCCGAGCGGGAGTGCGAGCTGCGGCTGTACCGTGTTGCCGGCACTGAACTTCGAGGCACTGTGGCTTCGCTACGAGGGCGGTGAAGGGGACTACCTGATACCCCTGACCGCGGTGGGGCCGCTGCCTGCCGGTGAATCCGTGCCCTTCACCGCCGCAGTGCAGGCGCTGCGCGAGGCGGCCCGACCACTGCTGGAGATGGACGACACGATGGGTGCCTGACAGGTTCGCTAATCCGCGACCGCGGCTACGCGAGCTTGCGGGTGATGTCGTCCACGATGATGGTCGCGGCGACGATCGCGGCACGCATGAACCCGAAGAACGGGCCGAAGTCCTGTGTGGCCAGGAACCCTGTCAGATACAAACCTGGCACGGTGGTCGCGAAGGTTTCGTCCAGGACGGGGAACCCGTCGCGCTGGGCAATCGTGTCCGACAGCCCGGCGAGGTAGTTGACGTAGCCGAGCTCGCTACGGAATCCGGTCGCGAAGATGATCTCGTCGACGGTCACGGCCGCGCCATCGGATAGCGTCACCTGCAGCTCATCGCCGGCGTCCGCTGCGACACGGGTGACCTCGCTGCGCGGCCAGCTCCGCACCCGTTCTGGGTCGAGTCGTTGCGGAATCCACGGCTCGAGTGTGAGCCGCCCAACCGACCAGAATTGGTGGCCAATCTGGGTGCGCCGGTCGTCACTGAGACGGCGCCACCAGCCCGGGGTGGCCATCGTGTCGTCCATATAGGCGTCGACGAAACTCCAGTCCGCCGCGGCAAAGCGTGGCACCGGGTGGCGATGCACCACATGCACCGCCGCCGCGTCATGCTCACACAGCAGCGCCGCCCACTCGTAGGCACTCTGCCGGCCGCCGACCACGAGGCAACGCGCGCCGGCGACGTCGTCGAACCTCACCCGCTCGACCGTGTGGCTCCGGCGACCCTCGGGCACCTGCCGCGCCCACTCGGGGAACTGCGCGAACTTGGCTATGCCCGGAGCGGCAACCACGGTTCGGGCCGTGAGTCGCTCGCCGTTCGACAACTCGAGGCGAATCCCGCCGGGTACGGCCGTGCAGTCGACCACGAGCTCCCGGCGAATGCCCAGCGCCTGACGTTCGATGAACCAGTCGCTGTAGTCGAGCACCATCCCGATCGGTATCGGTTCGGCGTCCGCCAACCTGGTATCAGTGCACGCCAAGAACGCCTCGAACGTGTCGACACCGGCCGGGTCCAAATGCCAATCACGTCCCGAGCGCAGCAGCATTTGCGCAGGCATGCAGTCACGCCAAAATCCCATCGGCTTACCGAACAACGCAGCGTCTACACCACGCGCGCAGGCGCGAGCGGCCGTCGCGAGCCCGTACGGACCCGCACCCACCACGGCAAGCTCAACAGTCTCCATGGCGCCCAGCCGCTACCCGCACAGCAATCAGTATCGACGGTGCGCTAACCAGGGTCTACCGGCCGGTGGCAAACCCGACCCCGACCGTCAGTCACACCCCGGCGAACGGTCAGTTCACCGGTTCTAGCAGAACTAGTGGGATCTGCCGGTTGGTCTTGGCTTGGTAGCCAGCATAGTTCTTGTGATCGGCTACGACGAGTGGCCACAACCGGACCCGCTCCTCCGGCGAGGCGACACGCGCTCGCATGCGTTGCCTGGCCACTCCCTTCAGCACCACGTCCACGTCGGGGTTGTCGCGCAGATTCAGCAACCACGCTGGCGACTGGTCGCCGCCGCCGCGGGATGCCACCACGATCAGAGTCGTTCCGACCTGCACCGGCGAGGTGAGCATCACCGAATGGGGCCGTCCGCTCTTTCGTCCTGTTGTCGTGAGCTCGAGTACCGGCATGTGCTGCGCTTCCCAGCCGAGGCGACCGCCGCTGATCCACAGCAGCCCGCGGTGGGCGCCGTTCATGATCTTGAATCCGAAATCACTCGGCATCGCCCGAGGCTACCGCCGTCGGGTCGCGATAGGCCGACAGCAGAGATCATGGCCGGATCCACGATCCGAAATGGCCGATCCTGAGTAAAGCCGCTTGTCTTGGCCGGAGGGTGAACCGGGGACGGCCGGGTCGCGTGTCGATAGGTAGCAGTTGCATCTCGGAGGTTCCCATGTTCAGTGCACAAACCCGGCTCGCGATGGTCGGCGCCGCTGCTGCGGCGGCTGCCCTGCTAGCCGCGTGCAGCAGCAGCAGCAAGAGCAGCGGCTCAGGCGCCAGCCCTACCAGCGCCGCTCCGGCAGGCGCCGGTGGGGCGCTGGTGTCGGTTACCTCGACTCCGCTCGGCTCCATCCTCGTCGACAACGCAGGTAAGACGATCTACTTCTTCGCGATCGACTCACCGAATCACTCGGCCTGCACGGCGACGTGCCTTACGTACTGGCCGATCGTGACCGCGCCGACGACGATCCCCGCATCGGTGCCCGGTGTCACCGCCAAGCTCGGGTCGTTCACCCGGCCGGACGGTGCGAAGCAGCTGACGATCGACAACCTCCCGGTCTACACGTTCTCCGGCGACTCGGGGCCGGGCATGACCAGCGGCCAGGGCAAGAACCTGTCCGGCGGTCTATGGTGGGTCGTCTCCCCGGCCGGCATGTCGATCACGTCTAGCGGCCAGCCGAGCGGCTCGGCACCGAGCAGCAGCTCGGGGAACGGTTACTGACGAGCCGGCACCCCGGCCAGCCGGGGCAACTCGGTCGCGGTAGGCGTGGCAATCCGCAGGTCCGACACCCGGTTCGGGCTGGGCGGCGGAGACGATTGTCCTGCGATCCAGCCGTGCATCGCTCCAAGCGAGGCCAGCCCGGCGTGGCTGGCCGCCACAGCAAGGGGAGGCCGCCGGTGCTGGCGCGCGGCATGGTCAGATCTCCTCGACAACGACGCCTGGGCGGAGCTCCCCCACGATGTCGCCCGCGACGCCGCCGGCCACCGGAACCGCTACGGCCGCCGCCGAGACCGCGGCGGCGTCGGCGAGCAGCTCCGGCCAGGGGTCGTGGCGAGCGAGGCCGCGGGCGAGTGCCGCGGCGAGTGCGTCACCCGCGCCGGTTTGGTTGCCGTGCATCGGCCGCGGCAGCCGTACGTCGTATCCGGCCGACGAGGTGACGGCGACGAACCCCTCGACGCTGAGCGACACGATCCCGGTCCCCGCCCCGCTATCGCACAGCAGCTGGGCCGCGTCGCGTGCTTCCCGGCGCGTCGTCACATACCGCCCGAACAGGTGGGCGACCTCGACCGCATTGGGCTTCGCCACGTCGGGCCGTGCGCCGAGCGCGTGCCGCAGCTGCTCCCCTTGAGCGTCGAGCACTACTGCCGCGCCGTTGGCGTGGGCAGCCGCCACGAGTTCGGCATAAGCGGTGTCCGGGCAGCCGGGCGGCACGCTGCCGGACATGACCACCACGCGCGCCGCCGTCACGAGCTCGCCAAACGCGTTGGTGAACGCGGTCCATTCGGCGCCACTAACTGGCGGGCCTGGCTCGTTGAACGCCGTCGCCTCCCTGGCGTCGACGACGGTCACCGTGCGGCGTGATTGCCCCGAGATCGGCGTAAGTACGGCGGGTAACCCACAGCGTTGCAGGTCCGCGGCGATGTCGGCGCCGGTCGTACCGCCGCACAGGGCCGCGACGGTTACCGACTCCCCTAGCTGGTGCAGCACACGCGCCACGTTGATGCCCTTGCCGCCGGCGCGGGCATGCACCTCGCGCACCCGGTGCGACCGGCCTACCGATAACTCTGGCACCCGGTAGGTCACGTCGATCGCGGGGTTCACGCAGACCGCGACGATCACGCCGTCTCCCACGTCGAGAGGTCGCTCCGCCCGGCGGCCTGCCAGGCGAGCATCGCGGCGCCGAGCTGCCCGGCGCTCGACCCACACGTTGAGAGGACGACCGCCGGCGCGGCCCGCCATGCCAGCCGCGCGACCAGTTCCTCGCGCACCGGGTCGAGCAGCGCGGTACCGGCGGCGGCGAGCCCGCCGCCGAACACGATCAGCTCTGGATCGAGCAGCATCGTGGCAGATGCCAGCGCGATCCCAAGCGCGGTTGTGGCGTCCCGCCAGATTTGATCGGCCCATGGGTCGGTGTCTCTCATAGCCGCGATGTCCTGCGCACTCAACGGATCAGGGGCGCCGCGCCGGGCTCGGTAGCGGCGGGCGATCGCCGCGCCCGAGGCGTACGTCTCGAGGCAGCCGCGCTGGCCGCACGCGCACAGCTCGCCGTCCGGGTAGACCGGGACGTGGCCGATCTCACCGGCCAGAGCGGTAGCACCCCGAAGCGTCACGCCATGAGACACGATCACGCCGGCGATGCCGGTGCCGATCACGACGACGAGGCAGTCCGCGACGCCGCGAGCCCGGCCCAGCAGGCACTCGGCCAGCCCGGCCGCGCGCACGTCGTGCTCGAGCACGACCGGCACGCCGAGATCAGCAGCGAGCAGATCGCGCAGCGGGACGTCGCGCCAGCCGATATTCGCCGAGTAATGCGCCGTTCCGGTTTCGACGTCGACCGAGCCGGGCACTACCACGCCCGCTGCGACAACATCGGCGCCGGTGAGCTCATGGGCAATCGTGCGTACCGCATCGATTACGGTGGCTGGACCATCGGCCACCGGTGTCGGGCGCTCGACCCGCCGCAGCACGCGCCCGGCCGCGTTCAGCACGGCCGCCTTGATACCAGTGCCGCCCACGTCGAGTGCCAGTACGCCCGGCTCGGCGGAATGATTCACACGGGACCGCCGCGAGCATGCCGGCCGCACCGTGCGGTCCTCACCGGTCAGCCAGGATGATCGAGCGAGTGAGGTGGCGCGGCGCGTCCGGGTCGAGCGCCTTGCGTTCCGCGAGGGCCACGGCCAGACGCTGGGCCCTGACCAGGTCCGCCATTGGGTCAACGTCTGATTGAACGACAAGCGCGCCGGTGGCGGTGATCTCGCCGACCAGTCCGGCCGGGGCCGGGCCGAATATCCACACCGCCGACCGCTGGTCCACGACGCTTATCGGCCCGTGCCGGAACTCCATCGCCGGATAGGCCTCGGTCCACGAGCGAGACGCCTCCCGTAGCTTGAGTGCCGCCTCGTTGGCCAGGCCGACGGTCCACCCGCTGCCGAGGAAGGTGAACTGATCGCACTCGACGAGCCGGTCCGGAAGCTTGCGGCTCAGCTCGCGGCGCGCATCCTCGATCGCTGCATCGAGGTTCTCGCCCAGATGCGCACGCCACAGCGCGAGCGCGGTCGTGGCGAAACGGGTCTGCACCACCGACCGTTCGTCGGCGAAGTCCAGCGCGACCGTCGCGCCCGCGAGCTGCGCGGCGGGCCGGTCTGCGGCGGTGGTAAGCACCGTCGAGTTCCGGTCCGGCAATGCTTCCAGTAGCCGGATGACCTCGGTGGTTGTCCCGGATCGCGTCAGCGCGACGACGTGGTCGTACGCGCGCGAGTGCGGGAACTCCGACGGAGGGAAGGCGTCAGTCTCACCAAGGCCAGCATTCTCCCGCAGCACGGCGCACGACTGCGCCATGTACAGCGACGTGCCGCACCCCACGACGGCGACTCGCGCATGTGCCGGCGGGAGGGCATTCGCAACTTCGGGAGTGTGGGCAAGGGTGGCCGCACGCAGCCAGCTGGCGGGCTGTGAGTGGATCTCGGCAGCGACGAACGACATGCGCTGGAGTCCTTCCGATGCGGCTTTCGGCTACTTGATGGAGCCCGCGGTGAGGCCGCCGACAACCTTTCCCTCGATAAAGGCGAACAAGATGATCACGGGAATGGTCGCGATCACCGAACCCGCGAACAGGTGCCCCCAATCCACTGAGTATTGGCCAACATAGTTGTTGATCGCGACCGTTAGCGGAAATTGTTCCGGCGAGGTCGCCAGCGTTAGCGCGACGATGAACTCGTTCCACGCGGCGATGAAGGTGAAGATCAGCGCGGTGACGATGCCCGGCAGTGCGAGCGGCAGGGTGATCCGGCGGAGCGCGCCGAGCCGACTGGCCCCGTCGACCATCGCTGCTTCCTCCAGCTCGACCGGGACCGACGAGAAGTAGGCGTTCAGAATCCAGACCGCAAACGCGAGATTGAAGCCGGCGTTGACCAGAATCAACGCGAACACTGCGCTCGGCAGGTCGAAGTTGAGGAACTCCCGCTGGATGCCGACCAGCATCGCGGCCGGCTGGAACATCTGGGTGACCAGTACCAGCAGCAGGAAGAACCCACGGCCGGGGAAGCGGCGCCGCGCGGTGTAGTAGGCAGCCGGAAGTGCTACCAGCAGCACGAGCGCAGTCGCCCCACCGGCGATCTCCAGGCTCACCTTCAAGTTCGTGCCGAAGCCGCTCGCCCAGATACTGGTGAAGTTTGAAAAGTCCCAGTGATGGGGGACGTAATTCCGGTCCAGCAGCTCGTCGTTCGGCCGCATCGCGGTGATCACCATCTCCGCGTACGGCAGCAGGAAGATGATCGCGATCAGGTACGCGAGGCCAGCGAAGATCAGCTTCTTGCCCGTCGGTACGCGCCGCACGCGCCGCCGCACTCGCGGCCCGGTAACGCTGCTGAGCGGTTGTTCGGTGACTACGTCTGTCATCGCTAGGTCACCTGCTCTCTCCAGCGGGTCACCCACAGGAACACCAGCACGACAATGATGACCAGCCCGAAGTTGATCACTGACATCGCCGCGGATTCGCCGATATAGGCCTCTTTGAGCTGGAACATGAACACTGTCGTCGTGGCGGTCTCGTGTCCCGGACCGCCACGCGTCATCGCCCAAATGATCGGAAACGAGTTGAAGACGTTGATCACATTGATAAGCGCGGCGACGAGGAACGCCGGGCGCAGCAGGGGAAGAGTGATCGAGCGATATGTCCGCCAGGTAGACGCACCGTCGACCCGCGCCGCCTCGTAGAGCTCGGTCGGGATGGTCTGCAATCCGGCCAGCAGTGCGTAGGTGGTGAACGGCAGCGACACGAAGATGGCCACCACCATCATCCAGATGAATGCCGCTTGGGGCCGGCCCAGCCAGTCGGCCTCGTTGCTGCCGAACGACTTGAGCAGGCCGATGTCGTGCAAGAAGACGTTGATCACACCGCTATTCGGGTCCAGGGCCCATCGGAATATCAGTGTCGTCATCAGGACCGACGCCGCCCACGGGGCGATGAGCGCCCATCGGGTCACGCGCCGTCCCGGGAATACCTGGTTGAACAGCTGGGCCAGCGCCAGCGAGATAAGCATGGTGACGCTCACCACGACCACGACCCAGACCGCCGTTCGGATCAGGATGCCGGGGAGGTCAGGTTCGTCGAACAGGTCCTTGAAGTTCTTCCATCCCGCCGGGCCGAGCAAGAAGCCGTTCGGGCTGAAGTGCTGAAACGACGTCCGGAACATCACGAGGACGGGCCACAGCACCACCACGCCGATCAGCGCGAGCGCGGGCCCTACCCACAATAGGGGGGTCGCCGCCCGGCCGAGCCTTCGTCCGAGCGGACGTCGTCGTCGGGCAACACGCGCAGACTCGCGCGCCCCTTCGTTCACCGGAACTGTGTCTACCATTTGTCGCCTCCAATGACGATCGCCCCGGCGCGCGCACAACCGAGCATGCGGCGCCGGGACGATTCCGGTTCAGAGGTTCAGCTGCCCTTTTTCGCGGTCTGCTGGATGGCATCCAGGACCTTCTTCGGATCCTGCGTCAGCGCGGTGGAGATGGTCTGCTGGATCTGGGTCTTGACCTGCGTCCAGACGGGAGCATTGGGGTACTGGACGGAATTCGGCAGCGCCTTGAGGAACGGGCCGAAGGTGGCATCCGACGACAGCGCTGTGATCGCCGAGTTGGTCGCCGGAAGCAGGTCGTACTCCTTGTCGAACTGGAGTTGGTACTTGTCCTGGTAGAAGAAGTCCAAGAACTTCGTGATTGCCGCCTGCTTGCTGCTATTCGTCTTGAACACCGAGACGTTGTCGCAGACACCGAGCGTCTTGTCCAGCGGACCCGACTTGCCAGGGATCGGCACGGATGCCCAGTCGGAAGCGGTTAGCTTTCCGCCCGCCTCGATGATCGGGATCAGGGCCGGCGAGCCGTTGATCATCCCGATCTCACCCTGTGCGAACTGCTTCCATAGATCGGTGCGGTTCTTGGTGCCCGGGTTGGGCTCGGTGACGCCGGACTTCACCAAGCTAGTCAGGAACTGCTCCGTCGCCACGTTCTGCGAGCTGTTGATCACCCAATTACCGCTGTCGTCCTGGTAGAGGCCGCCGTTGCCGAGGAACCACAGCAACGACTCAGCCTGAGCCTCCTCCGGGCCGAGCGGAAGCCCGAATCCGACCTTGCCGACACTCTTGATCTTCGCCGCGTCGTTCTGGACATCCGTCCACGTCTGCGGCGCGGAGGTGATCCCGGCCTGCTGGAACAGCTTCTTGTTGTAGAACAGCGTGCGCGCGCTGGTTGTGAACGGCATGCCGTACTGGGTGCCGTTATAGGTGTTCAGCTTGGCGAAGACCGGCAGCAGGTTGCTGAACGTGCTCGCCGACGTGACGTCCTTGGCGGCGTAGAGCAGGCCTGACTGCGCGTAATCCGGGAAGTAGTCGCCTTCGAGAACGTCCGGGTACTGCTTGTTCTGGACCTGCGTCTTGACCTGGTTGTCGAAGTCGTTCCAGTTGATGGTCTGCACGGTGACGCTGATCTGCGGGTTCGCCGCGTGGAAGTCGTTGGCAATGCCCTCCCAGTACTTCTGGCTGGTATTGCTCGGCCCGGTGCCGTAGTCGGCCGCGACGAGCTTCAGCGTCGTGGTCCCACCGCCACCGCCGCTGCCGCCACTGCTGCTGCTGCTCTTCGAGCTACTGCACCCGCTCAGGACAACCGCCAGCCCGGCACTGAGCGCCACGGCCGCCACCAAGCCTCGTCTCATCTCTCCGCCTTCTTCCTGCTCACACGCAGCTGCGCGTTTGGACAATTGGCGCTTCTCGAACCACCCAACAACGAGGTCCTGCCGTCGAAACGCTACCCTCCTCCACGACGGTGGTCTAGACCAGCTGGCGCCCTCCTCGATACCATTTTGGTCAAGAAGACCGGGCGTCGCGGTGGACCACGGTCGCGGAGGTTGGCTCGCCGGACGACGACACCTGGCCGGGTTGTGCCCTCGCGGGGTTGCTCGGCGACTATTGGTGGCGACTGTGCGAGGGGGCGGGACGGAGCGACAATGAGGACACCGGCTGCGGGCGCGCTCATGGCGGCCGAGATCGCCGAGCAGCCGGCGGTGCTCGCTGGGCTGCTGGCCCACGGGTCCGGCCCCATCGCGGATGCCGCCGCGCGTATCACGACGCGGCGACCACGCTTCGTGCTTGTCGCGGCTCGCGGCACGAGCGACCACGCCGCGCTCTACGCGAAGTATCTCGTCGAGGTGCGGCTCGGCTTACCAGCTGGCCTCGTCTCGCCGTCGACGATGACGCTGTACGGCGCACGCCCGGAGCTGTCCGACGTGCTCTTCATCGCGGTGAGCCAGTCGGGCGAATCACCCGATCTCGTCGATTCACTCACCGCCGCCCGCGACTGCGGTGCCCTCACCGTGGCCGTGACCAACAACGCCGCGTCGCCGTTGGCCGTTGCGGCCGATATCCACCTCGACGTGCGGGCCGGCCCGGAACGCGCAGTAGCCGCGACGAAGACCTATACCGCAGAGCTGCTGGCCCTATACCTGCTCGTAGTCGGCGCGGCGTCGGGCGATGTGACGGCGGCGGACGCCGTACCGGACGCTGCGGCGGCGACTCTGACTTTCGAGGGGGCGCCCGCTGCGGCGCAGCGCTATCGCTTCGCCGATCGGCTCGTGACGACGGCCCGCGGGTACTCCTACCCCACGGCTCGCGAGGCGGCACTGAAGCTGATGGAGACCAGCTACCTTGCCGCACAGGCTTTCTCCGGCGCGGACTTGCTGCACGGCCCGATGGCGATGGTCGACTCCCGCGTGCCAGTGATCGCCGTGATGTCGCCGGGCCGGGGCGGGGCGGCAATGGCGCCCGCCGTCGAGCGGCTCAGAGCCTCGGGGGCAGACGTCCTGACGGTCGGCACTGAGGACGGCCTGCCTCTGGCGAGTGGCGGCATAGCGGAGGAACTCCTACCGATATTGGAGATTCTTCCGCTCCAGCAGCTGGCCTGGCGCCTTGCATTGGACCGCGGCGGAGACCCGGATCATCCGCGCGGACTGTCGAAAATAACGGAGACGTGGTGAGGTCGTGACGCAGAACAGGGGCGACCCGCTGGACCGGCTCGACAGCGCCGGCGTCGTTGACCGCCTGCTCAACGCCGAGGAGCGCGTGGTCCCCGCGGTGCGCGGGGCGACGCCGCAGATCGCGGCAGCAGCCGACCTGATCGCCCGGCAGGTGCGACGAGGCGGCCGCATCGCCTTCGTTGGTGCCGGAACGTCCGGTCGGCTGGCGTTATGTGAAGCGGCCGAATTACCAGGGACCTTCGGTCTAGAGGCATCGACCGTCCTCGTTCGCGTTGCCGGAGCGGGCGGGCGGGCGCCGGTCGGCACGGACTGGGATGAGGACGATGTCACTGTCGCGACAGCCGACTTCGCGGAACTGGAGCTGCAGGCGCACGATGTCATGGTCGCGGTCGCCGCCAGCGGCAGCACGCCGTACACCCTGGTAATGGCGTGCTCGGCCGCCCAGGCCGGAGTAGCGCTCGTAGCTGTGGTGAACGCCCTCGACTCGCCGCTGGCCGCGCTGGCGACAGCCTCCGTCGAGGTGCCGATCGAGCCTGAGGCGTTGCGCAATTCGACCCGCCTCGCGGCCGGAACTGCCCAGAAGCTCGTCCTGAACGCTCTGACGACCGCCGCGATGGTCGCGCTGGGCCACGTCCACGGTGACCTGATGATCGACGTCGTGCCAGCGAACGCCAAGCTGCGGGACCGGGTGATCCGCATCGTGGCCGAGATCGCCGAACGTCCGCTCGACGTTTCCCGCGCCGGGCTCGAGCGCTGCGAGTGGAATGCCCGAGCCGCGGTGCTTCATCTCACCGCAGGGCTGAGCCCGTCGCAGGCCGCCGCGCATGCCGCACGTCATCCGACGTTGCGCGCGGCCATGGACGAGTGCATGACCCGTTGAACCCGGCGAGTGCCTTCTCCCCGCACCGGCCGATCCCTCCTCGCCGCCAGTTAGCTCGGTGTTTCAGCTCCCGAGGAGTCTTGTGGCGCGAGCCGAAAAGGTGTAGACCAGATTTCGGAAGAAAAGGTTTAGACCAGATTCAATATTTGTATAGACCAGCGCCTGGCAGCCGTGGGCCAGCGGTGCACGATAGCTCGCTGCCCGCTGCGGAAAGGTCCGCCAATGTCGCTCAGCCTCTTCCGGACTGGCCGCTCCGTCCTACTCACGCTCGTCGGCGCCGTAGCGCTCGTCGCGGGGAGTACGACGGGCGCTCTAGCGCTCGACGCGAGCAGCGCGGCAGCACCATCGACCGCACCCCAAGTGGTGCCCAAGCCGGTTTCCACCACGGTTGGGGGTGGCCAATTCACGCTCACCACCCGATCCCGCATCGTGGTCGGTTCGACCGCCGCGACGGCGGTCGCGGCTGACCTCGCCGCCTATCTGCGCCCCGCGACGGGCTACCTGCTGCCGATCGTAAGTGGCGGCTCGCGCGCGGGCGACATCACCCTGCAACTAGGTCACCCCGGCGCCCTGCAACCCGACACGACTGGCGAGGGATATGTCCTCGACGCCAGCCCATCACGGGTGACGGTGACCGCGACCACGCCGCACGGCCTCTACGACGGCGTGCAGACGATCCGGCAGTTGCTGCCCGTGTGGATCGACAGCTCCAGCCTCGAACCCGGGCCATGGACCATCCCGTCAGTCCACATCGTCGACTATCCCCGCTACGCCTATCGCGGAGTGATGCTCGACATCGCACGCCATTTCCAGACGCCCTCAGCGGTGATGCAGCTCATCGACCAGGCATCGGCGTACAAGGTGAACACGCTGCATCTGCACGTGAGTGACGATCAGGGCTTCCGCATCGTCATCAACGGCTTCCCTAATCTGACCAAGATCGGTGGGCAGGGCTCGGTCGGCACCGGCGGCCGCACGATGGACCCCGGCGGGTACTGGTCGCAGGCCGACTACCAGGCTGTTGTCGCCGACGCAGCAGCACACTTCATGACGGTCGTACCTGAGGTGGATTCGCCCGGCCACAACAACGCGATCATCATGTCCGAGTACAACGACACAACGAACCCGCGGTTGAACGGGCACCCGCAGGACATCAACTGCAGCGCCAACAACCCGCCGATGTGGGACTTCACCGGGGACGTCGGATACAGCGCGATGTGCCCGGAGAGTCAGAACAGCTTCACGATCTACAACGCGATCATCTCCCAGCTCGCCGCGATGTCGACCAGTCCGTACTACCACCTCGGTGGGGATGAGGTGCCGTCCTCGTTGCTCAGTCAGGACCGGTACGCGTCATTCATCAATCAGGAGACTCCGCTCGTCCACAACCAGGGCAAGACCGTGATGGGTTGGGCCGAACTGGCCGGGCCGGGAACGAACCCCGGGGCAGGGTCGGTCGCCGAGTACTGGAACCCGGCCTCAGGCTCCAGTTCAGACACCATCACTGCCCACGAGGCCGTTGCCAAGAACATGAAGATCGTCATGGCGCCGGCGACTCACGCCTACCTTGACCAGAAGTACGTAGCCGGTGCGGCGGGCAGTATCCCACCGACGCTCGGCTTGAGCTGGGCCTGCAACAGTGGCTGCGATGTCGACCAGTTTTACAACTGGGATCCGGGCAGCTACGTCACCGGCGTCACCGACCAGAACGTGATCGGCGTCGAGGGAGCAATGTGGGGCGAGACCGTCGTCGACCTGAGCAACGTCGACTACATGGTCTTCCCGCGACTGATCGCGCTCGCCGAAGTCGGCTGGACCCCTCAGGCCGAGCGCACCAGCGGCTATTCAGACTTCCTGACCCGACTGGCGCCGCAAGGTGCGAGGCTTACCCTCGCCGGCACCAACTTCTACCCGACGCCGGAGGTCCCATGGCGGCTCGACCTCGCCGCTGCGGCGCGACTCCCGGTAATCGGTAGCCAGGTCTCTGGTCCGGTCGCGTCACTGTCCGCGCCAGGCATCGCCGCCAGCAGCATCACAGCCCGCATCGACTGGGGCGACGGCACCAGCAGCGCCGGCACGGTAGACGGAACCGCCGCCACGCCCACAACAGCCAACGGGCTGTACTCGATCAGCGGCGCCCACACGTATCGGCATCCGGGCACGTTCCACGTGACGATCTCCGCAAGCGCACCCGGCACACCGTCGGTCATCACGCACACCACGCTGAAATGGCACCGGTAACCACACCGGCACGAGAGGCCCCTACGGAGCACTCACAAAACGGCGGCGGCCCGGTCCTCGTCGCACCAGACCCCACCGGCCATTACCCGCGCAATGCCTAGGTCATCGTCAAGGACCACGAAGTCCGCATCGTGCCCGGCGATGATCGCGCCGCAAGAGTCACCGAGGCCAAGGACCCGCGCCGGATTTCCCGAGGCGGCTGCCGAAGCGACCTCGATCGGCAGCCCACAGTCCAAGACGGCGCCCCGCACTGCCGCGTCCATCGTCAATGTGCTGCCCGCCAACGCGCCGGTTGAGGTCAGCCGCGCTTTACCGGCGTGGACCTGCACCCGCTGGCCGCCGAGGACGAACTCGCCGTCGCCGACGCCGGTTGCCGCGATCGCGTCGGTGACCAGGACAAGCCGCTGAGGTCTCCCTGCGACGAGCGTGGTAATCGCGGGGTGCACGTGGATGCCGTCATTGATCACCTCACAGGCGAGGTCAGACGCGAGCGCGGCACCGATCACGCCCGGCTCACGGTGGTGCAGCGGGCGCATCCCGTTGAACAAGTGCGTCGCCAGCCGGGCGCCGGCTTCGACGGCGGCCCGGGCGTCTGAGTACGTGCCGTCGCTGTGGCCGATCGCGGCGACCGCGCCGGCTTCGACGATATCGATGATCAGGTCGAGCGCTCCGGGCAGCTCGGGAGCTAGAGTCACGCTGCGCAGGCACCCCCGTGCTGCTGCGATCAGTCCGGCTAGAGCGTTGCGGTCGGGCAATCGCAGGAATTCCGGATTCTGGGCCCCAGAGCGAGCGGGGGACAGGAACGGTCCCTCGAGATGGGCGCCGACCACGTGCCCGTCCGGCATGGGACCCAGCACGACCCGGTCGGCGATCCAGCCCAGCTGCTCGGCGAGGGCATCCAGCGGCGCGGTCATCAGCGAAACAAGGGTCCGCGTCGTGCCGTGTGATCGGTGGAATGCCACGGCGGCCGCTAGATCGGCCGGCGACGCGCTCGCGTCATGCCCGCCGCCGCCATGGACGTGCAGGTCTATGTAGCCAGGCAGCAACCACGCGCCGCCCAGGTCGACAGTGGCGCCGCGCGGCGGTATTCCCGAGCCGACCGCGCCGATGACGGCCGCCTCGACGTGCACCCAGCCGCCATCAATCACACCGGACGGCGTGACGACGCGGGCGCCGCACAGCACGCTCATGGGCCGACCGCCAGGCCGTCCCCCGTTCGCCGCGCACGAAGCGGAGCATCCGCAATCGTCATCGCCGTGGCGCCATCAAGTTGGCGACGAACGTGACGCGATCGCCTCGATACCAGCTCGTCACCCACTCCACAGTCTGCCCCGACGCGTCGAACGATTGCCGGCCGAGCACCAGCATCGGCGCTCCCGTGTCGGTGTGCAGGAGGGCGGCCTCGCGTGGGGATGCCGGCGCGGTCGCGATGGATTCTTCAGCAGAGACCGGCACGACGCCGTACACGGCGGCGAGTACCGCATAAAGGGACTGCGCGCGGCGGATGTGCCGCGTCAGCTGCGGGAATCTCGCAGCGGACAGGTGAGCGGTCTCCACCGCCATCGGCCGCTCATCGGCGAGACGCAACCGCTCGATGCGGAACACCGGCGCTCCAACGACGAGCGCGAGCCGCCTGGCGACGTCCTCGTCCGCGCGGATCCGCGCGGCGGATATCAGCTGCGTGGACGCGGTGAACCCGTTTGACGCGGCCTGCTCGGTAAAGCTCGCCAGGTGCAGCGGCCACGTCATCTTTGGCTCCGCGACATACGTGCCCGAGCCCTGGCGACGGACCAGCCGTCCCTCCGCGACCAGCTCGAGCAACGCCTGCCGGACCGTGGTGCGTGATGTGCCAAGCTCTGCGGACAAAACGCGCTCGGTCGGTACGGCACTGTCCGGTTCGAGGGACTCGATGACCGCGAGCAGGTGCCGCTTGACCGTGTAGTACTTCGGCTCACGAGGCGGCTGCAGGGCGGCACTGGACACCGGCGGTCTCCTACAAGTGGTCGATCAGTTGCGTACACATGAGCACAACAAGTGAATCATGCACGATTCGAGTGGTCTAGTCCATTGCCCGATGCCGAGTCGGAGCGGTCGGGGCGAATCGGCTTTCCGGCGTCAAACGAGCTGGGCGCATCTCTGCCGGCAATGAACGGGTGTCGCGGACAGAGCGTCGCTTAGCCGCCTCCCGCTCCGATTTCGGCTACCACTGTAGGGCCGGGTCCTGTCCCAAGCGCAGCAGCGTCTCCGAATCAGGCTGATCCGCGACTGCGCCGACGCAGCCGATTACGACTGTCCAGCCCGTCGTCGTCACCACCGTCATGCTCGTAATGACGGTGGTGCCGTCCCGGCGGGACGCAAGACTAGACGCAACACTAGAGGACGGCGTTCGCTGGCGGACTGTGTCGCTCTCCGGTGCGACGACGTCGAACACGAACACTGATCCGGCAGCATCGCGGCCGCGCAGTTCGATCGCGCACATGCCCAGGTACTGATCAAGCGTGCGGGCTACATCACGCACCGTGAAAGCGGGCAGGCTACGGCGCGCCGCCGCGGCGATCGCGTGTGGCGGCGAATGTCCGGGCTCGACGACGGGGCACGCCCCGGCCGTAGAGACAGGACGGACAATGTCAGCCAGCGGTTCGGTCTGGGCCGCCTGCGCCTGGACCATCGCCAGAGCCACGTCATGCGATGACTCGTTCACGCTCGGGATCAGCGAATTGGTCACCGGGTGCGACGGGGGACGGTTGCTCGAGGAGGACCGGACCGCCGTGTAGGTCACGAGACCAACAGCGATAACCGTGGCGGCGGCGAGCCGGGGCCAGCGTCGCCGCCAGCGTGCGATCGAGCGGTTCCACGCCTTCGTGTCTGATCGGGGCCCGATCTCGAGTACGTCGTCGTCCTCGATCGGCGAGCTTGGCGCCTCGGCCCATTCGACACCATCCCGCACCAGACCAGCGTTCCCCCGAGACATCGACTTAGCAACCCGGTGTGTCTGCTCGACCGCGGCGATCCGATCGGCATCCGTCTGACGTCGCCAGGACGCCACGGCCGAGCCTCACGTGCCGGTAGCGATCACCAGTCCGTGATCAGTGACCTGTAGCGCGCGGAGCGAACTGATCACGAAATCGGCGTTCGGTGTGAGGATGTCCGCCGAAAAGGTATGCGTCACGGCGACGACCGTTGCCCCCGCGGCTCTCGCGGCGATGAGTCCGGCGGGAGCGTCTTCGATGACCACACATTCCTGCGCCGACACGCCGAGTTCCCGTGCGGCCAGAAGGTAGCTCTCCGGGTCGGGCTTGCCGTCGAGGATGACATCACTGGTGATGACAGTTTCCGGTATCGGCAACCCAGCGGCTGCCATGCGGGCGATCAGGAGAGGTTGGTTCATCGAGGTGGCTAGCGCCCAGCGGAGGTGAGGGCTGCGAGCGAGCCGGGAAAGCAGGGCGTGAGCGCCGGGCATCGCCGCGATGTCACCGAGGTCCTCTAGCTCGATGGCCTGTATCCGGCGCACGGCTCGCTGAACCTGGTCGGCAGAAACGAGCTCGCGAATCGTGTCTTCGGATCGACGGCCGTGCGCACCCTGCAGCACGGTCTCCGCGTCGATTCCATATTCGGCCGACCATGCCCGCCAGGTCCGCTCCACCGCTGGGGTTGAATCGACCAAGGTGCCGTCGACGTCGAGGATCACAGCGACGCATTCGATGCTGATCTTCTTCATGTCCGTGCCGTGTCTCACTCAACGCATCTGTGGCGGATGACGAGCGGGCCTGCGGCGGTGACCGGCCGCCGAGAACAACGCCTGTCGGTCCACTCGGGTGCCTTGGTCATGTGCCGGTCAGCGCCTCGACACCTGGTGCCAACTGGGCCATAAAGTCCGCGTTCACGAGGACGTAGGAGACACCGATCTGCTCGCGCCTGCGCTGCAGCTCGTAGATCATCGCCGGGGGGTCGCCGGGCAGCAGCACGAGGGAGTCGGCGGCGATGAGCTGTGCCGGGTCGGCGCCGGTGGCCTGCTTGGCGTGTGGCGGGATGTCGTCGCCGACCGCGAACAGGTTCATCGCGAACTCGACGTCGTCGGCTCGCGTGCCGGCCGTGGCCCGGACCTCGGCAATCGCGTCGGCCACGGCCTGGCGCGGTGTGAGGGGATCGGCCGCGATCGAGACGATGTCCGCCTTCTCGGCCGCCAGCGCCCTCGCCTTCGGGCCGCCGGCGGCCACCAGGACGCGGGTGTGCAGATCCGGCCCGTCCAGCTCATGGACGGCATCGATCGTGGCGGACACCTGGGCCAGCCGCTGGGCTGCGGATCCGAACGGCATGCCAAGGCTGTCGGGCGAACTCGCGGCTGCGCGGATGACCGGTGCCAATGCCCATCTCGAACCGTCCCCCGGTCAGCGCCGACAGCGTGTGCGCTTCCCACGCGGTTTGCTGCGGCGTGCGCAGCGGCGCGGAGTAGACCCAGGTGCCGACGCCGATGTCGGCGACGCCGGCGGCCAACCCGAGCGACGGCCCAGGGGCGAGCAAGTCGAGCACGTCCGGCATGAGCAACGTGGCGTAGCCAAGCTCGGCCGCGCGCACCGCCGTCGCGCGCCACTGCTGCGCTGTCCCGAACGGCGCACCGATGACCCCGAAGCGAAACGGTCTGTTCGGCATATTCGTGACGCTAGCTCAGCCGCCGGGCGAGAGGTTGGCGTGGCCGGTCGCGGTCGCGCACTCGCCCCGCGTCCTGCACCGCGTTACCCGGAACGCCACACTCGACCCGGCCTTAGGTTGTCGGGTGACGGTATGACCGCTGGAGTGGGCATGGGACTGAACAAGGACGGGCTGGAGCGCTTCGCCGCGGTCGCGGCCTCGCATGTGGGCGATGACAAGGTGCCGGGACTGGTCGCGCTGGTGGCATACGGCGACGAGGTGCACGTCGAGGCAATCGGGACGCTCGCGGTCGGCGAGGGGCCGGTTGAGCGGGCATCGCTGTTCCGGATCGCGTCGACGACGAAGCCGATCACAGCGGCCGCGACGCTGGCTCTGGTCCGCGAAGGCCTGCTCGAGCTGGATGAGCCGGTCGACCGGCTGCTGCCGGAGCTCGCGAAGCGCCGGGTACTGCGCCGGATGGACGGCCGGCTCGACGACACGCTTCCCGCCGATGGGTCCAGTGACCGTGCGCGGGTTGCTGACGTTCACGTTCGGGTTCGGGATGGCCCTGCGAGATGTTCACGGCCCGCGAGCCGTGGCCGGTCGTCGCGGCGGCGACGGAGGCCGGGCTCGCTACGATCGGCCCGCCGCAGCCGGACGCCTTCGTCGACCCTGATACCTGGATCGCCAGGTTCGGCGAACTGCCCTTGCTGGCGCAGCCCGGTGAGCGGTGGCTCTACAACACCGGCGCGCATGTGCTGAGCGTGCTGTGCGGCCGAGCCGTCGGGATGCCATACGACGAGGTCCTGCGCACCCGGATCTTCGAGCCGCTCGGTATGCGCGACACCGGCTTCCACACCGAGGACGTCGAGCGGTTGGCGACGGCGTACCAGCCGACCGCGGACGGGCTCGCGGTTTGGGACGCGCCCGACGGGCAGTGGAGCCGGCCGCCGGCGTTCCACGACGGGGCCGCCGGGCTGGTGTCGACGGTGGACGACCTGCTGGCGTTCGCGCGGATGCTGTTACACGGCGGCGATCCGATACTGACCGCGAACCAGGTGCGCGAGATGAGCCGCGACCACCTGACCACCGATCAGCGCGAGTCCGGTACGGCGTTCCTCGGCGGGCGCGGCTGGGGCCTCGGGACATCGGTGGTGCTGCAGGGGCCATGGGCCGGCGCGATCGGCTGGGACGGTGGTCTCGGCACATCGTTCCTCGTGCACCCGGAGCGCGACCTCGCCGTGATCGTTCTGACCCAGCGGCTGTTCGAGACCCCGCATGCGCCCGCCGTACACACAGACCTGCAAGCTGCCGCCCTCGCCGCGGCCGAGTAACCGTCGCTGCGGCGTCGCCAATGCGTTTGGCGCGCACGGTTCATGGTTTGCGCGAGGCGGCCAAGGCGGCGGCCTCGTTCGCCAGACGGGGCCAGCCGAATCGCTCGCACCAGACGGGAAAATCCTCGGTCGGGCCGGTCCATTGCCAGTCGTCGACTGTGCCGACGGCGGCGTCTGTGCGCAGCGTGGCCAGCAGCTTGAATGTATCGGCATCCGCCCGCTGGGAAACGAGCGTCGCCGCCAACGTGGCCGCGCCACGCACCGTGACGTCCCAGTCCTTGACTTCGGTCGGGATCTCCTCCAGGTGCCCGTACCGGGCGAGCAGCGTCGCTGCCGACTTCGCACCGAACCCGGGCAGGCCCGGGAAACCGTCTGCACTGTCGCCGACGAGGGCCAGCCAGTCAGGGATCGACTCGGCCGGGACGCCGAACTTCGCGACCACTCCGTCGGCGCTGATCCACTTGTCCTGACGGCGGTCCCACTGGATGACCTTGCCGCCGACGCATTGCCCGAGGTCCTTGTCCGGCGTACAGATGATCACCTGCTCGACCCGTGGGTCGGCAGCGGCGAGAACGGCTGCGCTGGCCAGGCCGTCGTCCGCCTCGAGATCCACCATCGGCCAGACCGCGACGCCGAGTGCCCGCAGCGCGTCCTCCAACCAGTCGAATTGTGCCAGCAGCAGCGGGTCCATACCAGCGCTCGACTTGTAGGTTGGCCACATGTCGTTGCGGAACGATTCGATGACGTGGTCGGTCGCGACCCCGACATGGGTTGCGCCGTCGTGAAGCATGGTGAACACGGACTGGACGACGCCGCGGGTCGCGCCGATCTCGATGCCGGCGCTGTCGAGATGTCCGGGCCGGGGCGCGTAATACTGTCGGAAAATCTCGTAGGTCCCATCAACGAGATGAACAATCACACCCCGAGCCTGGCACAGGCAGCGTGAGCTGCGCGCGCTGACTCACCCTGCAGACCAGCGCCGCCCAGGTCGTCAATCAACGCGGCGACGAGGCTCGCAACATCGGCGACTCGCACCTATTGCAGGTTGGCGTGCCGGGTCTGCATCAAGGCGTAGGCCTGCGGATCGCCCGCGGTGATATCGAGGACCAGCGCGTCGAGCACGAGCAATGCACTTTGCTCAAACAGCGTTCCGCCGAACTGCTCGGTGCCGGGCGTGCGCAGCTCAATCCTGGTCTGCGCGACGGTCGCGAGTGTGGAGTCGGCCCGACTGGTCACGGCGAGGACCTGCGCCCCGAGGTCTCGGGCGAGCCGAGCGAAGTGAAGCGTTATAGGTGTTTCACCGGTGGCCGAGATCGCTACGAGGCCGTCACCCTGTACTACTGCGGGCGCCGTCGCTTCGCCGACCACATGCACGGCGAACCCGACGTGCATGAGACGCATTGCCGCCATGTGAGCGACCAGCCCTGAGCGACCTTGCCCGCAACAGAACCAGCGGCGTCGTCGATCCTCGAGCAGCTGCGCCGCCTCTGACATCTGGTTACGCGAGACTGCCGAGAGCACACCGGACACCTCGTCCAGGACGGTGAGCCAGGAGCCCTCAGCTCTCATGGCTGACATGGCGACAGCGCATCTGTTCCGATGTCATAAAGGCGCGTGCGTCATAAAGACGCGTGTCATTTTCACGCGCCCAATCGTATCCAAGAGCGGCGACCTCGGGCAGCGCGGAGAGCACGTGACAAATCTTGTCGGACCAGCAGTGCTGCTATCTGAGCGGGCGCTCGAGCTCTGACGTTGCGAGCTTCGTATTTCGTGCTTGCCGGCTGGCCGTTTCACCGAATCGGCCCGTGCGAGCGTAGCGGCTGTGCGGTCAGGAGCTCATCGCCTTCGGCAAGTTGCCGATGTTGTCCACCTCGGTGCGTACCTGCTTGTTGATCATTGACGTCATGACAACCATCAGCCCGCGCGGCTTGACGTCGAGCGTGAAGGTGACCTCCGTGCCGCCCGCGGCCTCGCGTAGCTCAAATCGGCCCACTGGGCGGGCCGGGCCGGCGATGACTTCGAAGTCGAGTCGGGTCGGCTGCTCGTAGCGGGTAATCCGGTAGTCACCAGGTATCGAGCGACCGCCGGGTCCTTTCATGGTCTGCTTGAACGTCGCGCCAACGGCGGTACCGGTCTCAACGACGTGACTAACGTCGGTCACCCCGGGACGCCACGCCGGCTCATTCATCCCATCGGCTAAGAAGGCGAAAACCTCTCCGATAGGCCGATCGACGATTACCGTTGCGCTCGCGTGGGCCATGACCCAGACTTTAGCCGTCGTCGCAGGCATGCTTATTGTTCTGGTAGACCGGCGAGTCAGCACCACCGGTCAGTGACCGCGGAAGGCCTCCTCCAGCCACCACGATCCGCGGTCAGCGGTGACCTTCGCGTCGATGAGCAAGGGGCGATCTCGCGCCCCGTCGAGCCACGTCCGGACCGCTGCGAGATCGTCCACGCGGGTGACGCTGATCGCATCGAAGCCGAAGCCGCGACCGACAGCGGCGACGTCGGTTGGCGGGAACCGCACCGTCGCCAGGTCGCACCCGTCAGGTCCGAAGTGGTGGACCTCGGCGCCGTAGGCGTCATCGTTGTAGACGATCACTACCATCGGCAGGCCGAGCCGCCGGACGGTGTCCAGCTCGGCGACGCTCATCAGTGTGCCGCCGTCGCCGAGCGCGGCGACGGGCAAGCGGTCCGGCTGAGCCAGGGCGGCCCCTATCGCCGTCGCGAGGCCAAGCCCGATCGACTGGAACGCCTGGGTGAAGCAGAAGGCGGACTCGTCTGGTACTGACAAGAACATGCTCGGGTAACCCATGAAGTTGCCCGAGTCGACACCGATCACGCGCTCGGCCGGCAGCATGTCGTCGAGCGCGATGGTCAACGTCCGCGGGTCGATGCGCTCACGCGTCGACGTGTCGTCGTACTCGACGTCGCGCCATCGGATTCGCTCATGGATCTGTTCCCGAACCCGCTCGCTCCGGTAACCGATCCGGGCAGCAGGGCTTGCCGCGGTTGCTGCCCGCGCCGTTGCGGTGACCCCGCCAACCACCCCGAATCGAATCGGACGATGCGTGCCGAGAGCGTCGGGATCCAGGTCGACCTGCACCACGGTGGCATCCGGTCCGATGAGGTTGCCGTGCCGGGTCGTCCACATGTTCAGCGCGCAGCCCCAGCCGACGATCAGGTCCGCGTCGCGGATCAGGTGCGCCGCCAGCGGCGAGGCGAACCCACCCGAGACGTCGAGCGACCAGGGGCTGCCGTGGAACAGCCCTTTCGCGACGGCACTGGTCGCGAGCAGGGCGCCGCACGCATCGCCGAGTTCGAGGAGTGCCTCGCGCGCTCCGGGTGCGCGCGAGCCGCGCCCGGCGACGAATACTGGACGCTCCGCGCGGATCAGCGCGTCGACGAGCCGTACCAGCCCGGCGGCATCGGGTTGCGCCTCTGGCACGGGCGGCTGTTCTGACACCGTCCGGTCCGCTGCCTCAGCCGCTTGGACGGCGAGCGGCAGGTTCAGTAACACGGTGCGCCGGTCGTCGCGAGCGAGGTGATACGCGCGGACGGCAGTGGCGACGGCGTCGTCGGCAGACTCGACGCGCAGGGCGATCGCGCCGACGGACTCGGCAAGCGCGTCCTGATCGATGTAGAAGTTCGAGCGTTTCTCGCTGACCTCGGCGGCGAGGACGAGCATCGGTGTGCGGCTCTTGGCCGCCTCGGCGATCCCGGTCACTGCGTTGGTAAGGCCGCAACCTTGGTGAACCGTAACCGCGGCGACGGTGCCGCTCATCCGCGAGTAGGCGTCGGCCATTGTCGCTGCCCCGCCTTCGTGCCGGGCGGCGACAAAGCGAGCGCCCCCCGCGACGAGGGCGTTCGTCACGTGAAAGTTGCCTGAGCCCACCACGCCGAAGACTTGCCGTACACCCAGCTCGGCGAGGGCGGTCCCGATTGCCCGCGCAGCGGTCATCAACGTTCGACGAGCGCGAGCACGCGGGTTGGGCTGCCCGAGCCGCCGCGGATCCTCAACGGCGAGGCGATGAGGATTGCGCCGGTTGGAGGCAGCAGCGCGAGATTTTGCAACTGCGTCAGCCCGTACTTGCCGGCACCGTGCATCAGCGTGTGGCACGGGAACATGGGATCGAATCCGGCTGCCGCGCCCGCATCGGTGCCGACGGTTTCCACGCCCAGGCCGACGACGGGCGACTCCTCTGCCAGCCACCGCGCGCAGTCAACCGAGACGCCCGGGGTGTGTGGGCCATTCTCGTCGGCGTTGAGGAACGTGTCCTGCCGGTGTGACCGGGCGTCCCATCCTGTGCGGTAGAGCAGCCAGCCGCCTTCGGGCAGCGGGCCGTGCTCGTTCTCCCAAGCGCGGATGTGCTCGATCTCCAGCAGGAAATCCGCGTTGTCCGCGGCCTGCGCGGAGAAGTCCAGCACCGCGGCCGGCCCGACCAGCCGCCGCGCCGGTACGGATGCGACGTCCTCGCCGCCCTTGCCGGTGATCCAGTGGCACGGCGCGTCGAAATGCGTGCCGGTGTGCTCGCCGGTGCGGAAGTTGTTCCAGTACCAGGCCGGCCCGCGCGCGTCGTAGTTACTGATCTCCTCGAACTCGAATTTCGCGGTCTGGCCGAACTGCGGCGGAAGCTGGAGTGCCGGCGTACTGCTAGACAACGGCGCGGTGAGATCGATGACCTCGACCGTCCCGGACGCAAGGGCCGCGGCGAGCTCCGGAAGGACCGGCATGCTGGCTCCTTAGGCAGGTGAGGGCACTGCGCACGCTACCGCCATCGCCAGCACCCCGGCGATGACGAGTCGGCACTGGATGATGCAATCACCGCGCCGCTCGCGAAGGCAACGACGGGACGCACGGTATGCCTCCATACCGACGTGCCGCCCAAGGTTTGCTTTCCCAGATCGGCTACGCGAAATGATCAGTCGGCCCACGACTCGCGGGCGCCGAGGGGACGACGCATGCGGCGAACGCATCGACGGCGTCGATGACGGCGTGGAAGCGGACCGAGTAATACAGGTCGAACGTGTGCTGAGCACCGGGTAGTTCGAGGTAGACCAGCGGGCTGCGCGATCCAGCGGTGCGAAGCCGTTCGATGAAGTCGCGGACCTCAGAGACCGGGACGATCGAGTCGTGCGTGCCGTGGGCGATCAGCATCGGCGGTGCGTCATGGCCGACGTGTTCGATCGGTGCCGACGGCGCACCGGGTTTCCGTTCGATCCAGGTCGGGCTGTCGTAGAAGCCATAGAGGCAAATTGCGGCGGAGACGCGGGTATCGGCCTGTTCGAAGCCCGGTTGCAGCGTGGCGAGGTTCGGTGTGAGCGCGGCCAGCGCCGCGAGGTGTGCCCCGGCAGAGCTGCCTGCGACGACGATGGTCGATGGATCGGCACCGTAAGTCGGGGCGTGCTCGCGCATCCAGGCGATGACCCGCTTCGCGTCGACGAGGGGCGCAGGGTACGGCGCGGTGCGAGCGAGTCGGTAGTTGGCGCTGACGCATACCCAGCCTTGGCTAGCGAGATGGTAGATGAGTGCGCGGGCCTCACGGTTCTTGCGGCCCCTGTAGTACGCGCCGCCGTGGAAGTAAACCAGGCACGGGCCGGTCACCGCGCCCGATCGCGGGAGGTGAACGTCGAGCAGGTTCTGCCGACCCGCCGAGCCGTAGGGCAGGTCGGCCCGCCGCAGGACATCGTGTCGGCGCACGGCCAGCGGCGCGAATAGCAATCGCGCCCACGGGCGGCGCTGCTGAAGCCGGGCCGTCACCTCCGGTGCTAGCTCGGCGCGCCATCCAGAGCCCAACCCTCGCGAGAGAGCAAGCGCGGCGGCGGGGCCGGCCCGCACTGCGCGCCACAAGGCCACCGCGAGCCCGGCCAGCGTCAGCACTGCCACGCCTAGACAAGCATCGCCCACCGGCGTGCTCAGATCTCCCTGCACCGCGGCCAGTGCCGTGGCGGCCAGCACCCAGCCGGCGACCAGCAGCGGCAGCTCGTTGACCTGAAACCCCAGCCGCCACCACAGCTGTCCAAGCCTCCAGCTTCGGTAGACGGGAGCGAGCGTTGCCGCCGTCGCCAATGCGGGAACAGCAATCGCGATCAAGTAACCGATCGGCACAAGTCTCTCTTACTCTCTCGTGCGGACAAGATCATCTTAGGAGCCCACGACAGGCGGCGACAGTGCCCCGACAGCCTGATCGGGCGTGACAGACGTCACGCCGCCCCGGTCGTTTGACGCCGGTCGGAGTCGGACCGTCGTGTGCGGCGGCAGAGCCGGCCAGCGCAGCGGTTGAAGGTCACCACCCCCAAGGACCAGCGCGCGCAACAGGATCAGCGCGAACGCGCAAAACGCAGTACTGACGCCGGCCGCGGTAGCGATCTGCCTCGACCCCTTCCAGCAGAAGGGCTCGAGGCATCGTCTCTCTCAACGGCCCTGAACGGCGGGGACCGCCACGCGCCGACCTTCAGGTCGAACTGATTAGGCCTCGACCAGCACGGTGGGCTCGGCGATCCGTTCGCTGCTGGTGACGTGCCGTTCCGGCTTGGGCTTGCCGGGGAGCACGAGGGCCAGCACCGCCGCGATGACCATGGCGACGGCGCTGATCCAGAACGCGCGGTCGTAGCCGGCGGTCGGCGACGACGCTCCGGCGGCGATCGTGGCCATGACGGCCAGGCCTACCGCCCCGCCGATCTGGCGGGTGGTGTTGATCAGTCCGGACGCGAGCCCGGCCTGGTGTATCGGCACGTCCGCCGTCGCGGCGATAGTCATCGGCACGAACGAGAGGCCCACGCCGACCCCGGTGAGTACGAGGGCTCCGAACGCGTGGACAAAGTAACCGTCGCCGGCCGAGAGCTGGCTCAGCCACGCGAGCCCGGCCACCGCCAGCACGGGTCCGATGATCAGCTGGCGCCGGACGCCCCCGCGTGTAATCAGCCGTGGGGAGGACAGCGCACCGGTCAGCGTGGCCAGCGCTGCGGGCAGGAACGCCAGCCCCGCCTTGAGCGGGCTGTAGCCGTTGACCTGCTGCAGGTACAGGGACAGGAAGAAGAACATCCCGAACAGCGCGGCCCCGATCATCACGGCGATGCCGTTCGCGGCCGCAACCGAGGGCAGCCGGAGCACGCCCAGCGGGACCAGCGGCTGGGCCGCGACGTGCGACTCGATCACGACGAACGCGGCGAGCAACGCTGCGCCGCCCGACAGGGTGAGGATCGTGGCCGGCGACCCCCACGAGCGGCTGTCGGTGCTGACGATGCCGTAGACGAGCAGGGCCAGCCCGCCGGTAACCGTGACGGCGCCGGCGATGTCGAGACCGGGCCGCGCGTCGGCCCGGGACTCGGCGAGCGCCACGATCGCGGCCGCGATCAGGGCGGCACCAATGGGCACATTGACGAACAGCACCCACCGCCAGTTCAGCAGGTCGGTGAGGAGGCCGCCGGCCAGCACGCCGGCCGTGGCGCCGCTCGCGGCGGTGGCCGACCATGCACCCAGGGCGCGGCGGCGCGCCGCGGGTTCGGTGAAGGTCGTGGTAATCAGGCTCAGCGTGGCCGGCGCCAGGATCGCGGCGCCGACGCCCTGCACCGCGCGAGCGGCGATGAGTTCGCCGCCGTTCTGGGCGAGGCCGCCGAGAAGGCTGCATACGGTGAACACGCCCAGGCCCAGCACGAACACGCGCCGGCGTCCGAATAGATCGGCGGCCCGCCCGCCGAGCAGCAGGAAGCCGGCGAACGTGAGCGTGTAGGCGTTGATGATCCACTGCTGGCTCGTGGCCGAAAGGTCGAGATCGGCCCGCATCTTCGGCAGGGCCACGTTCACGATCGACACGTCCAGGACGACCATGAACTGAGCGACGCAGCACACCGCCAGCACGGCCCAGGTCGGTATGGCACGTTTCGACATCAGCGTTCTCCTCGCTATGTGTGTGCCGCTGCTAGGCCGCGTGGGCGATGGTGGGGATGCCGACGCTGGTACGGCTGTCCAGCTCGCGCGGCAGGTGGGAAAGGTTGTCGCTCATACCCAGACGACGAACGAGCACCCGCCCGGAGGGACAGTTGCGGGTCAGAGCTGTTCGAGCCGCCGGGTCAGGAACCGCCGCTCGGGCGTCGAGGTGGCAAGCTCGAGCGCTCGGCGGTAGGCGGCTCGGGCCTCGTCGTCGCGGCCGAGGCGCCGCAGCAATTCACCGCGGGTCGAGTGGAAGTAGAGGTAGCCGTCTAGGTCGAGACGGTCGACGGCGCGCAGCGCCGACGTTGGGTCGCCGGCCTGAGCGAGCGCCACGGCGCGATTGAGCTCGACCACCGGCGAACCGGTGATGTCGACCAGCCGCCGGTACATTTCGACTACCTGCGGCCAGTCGATCCGCTCCCGCGTCTGCAGCGCCGCGATCGCGGCCTGGATAACGTAGGCGCCGCGCCCGCCCAGCGCGATCGCTCGGTCAAGCACCGCGCGACCCGCCGCGATCTGCGCGTGGTCCCACAGCGATCGGTCCTGATCATCGAGCAGCACGAGATCCTCGCCGGAGAACCGGGCGCGTCGCCGGGCGTGGTGGATCATCATCAGCGCCAGCAGCCCGTGTGCCTCCGGCTCGTCCGGCATGAGCGCGGTCAGCACCCGCCCCAGGCGGATGGCTTCGGCGCCGAGGTCGACCCGGCCGCTGTAGCCCTCGTTGAAGATCAGGTAGATGACGGCAAGCACCGCATCGAGACGGTGTGGAAGAAGTTGCGCCTCCGGAACCGCGAACGGGATCGCGGTCGCTTTGATCTTTGCCTTGGCGCGGGACAGGCGGCGCTTCATCGTCTCCTCGGAGACCAGGAACGCCTTGGCGATCTCGGCGGTTTGTAGGCCACCAAGCGCCCGCAGGGTGAGCGCAACCTGCCCTTCCAGTGGCAGCGCCGGGTGGCAGCAGGTGAAGATCAGCTCGAGCCGTTCGTCCTTGATCACGGTGTCGTCGAACTCGTCCATTGTGGCCTCCGGCACCGGCAGCAGGTGGATCTTCTCGGCGAGGGTGTGGTCGCGGCGGATTCGGTCGATCGCGCGGTGACGGGCCGTCGTCACCAGCCACGCACCCGGGTTCGCCGGCACGCCGGACGTGGGCCAGCGCTCCGCCGCGATCGCGAATGCCTCCTGTGCGGCTTCCTCGGCCCGATCGAAGTCACCGAGAAATCCCACCAGTGAGGCCAGCACCCGGCCCCACTCGTCCCGAAAGACCTCCTCCAGCACGTTCAGCGCTGCACCACCGGCCTGACCTCGACAGCACCGCCGAACCGGGCGGCCGGGATGCGCGTCGCCAGCTCGATCGCCTCATCGAGGTTGGCCGCTTCGACCAGGTATAAGCCGCCGAGCACCTCCTTGGTGTCCGCGAACGGCCCGTCGGTCATCAACGTGCGACCACCGACCACGCGCACGCACGTCGCCGTGTCCTTCGGCTGAAGCTGGGCAGCGCCGACGCAGCGGGTGTCATCGGCCAACGCGGCGAACTCGGCGTATGCCGCCTCGCGTTCCGCATCGGACAGCGCCTCCTGGTAGCCAGGCTCGGCATAGATCATCAGGGCGTACTGCATCGCAACCTCCTGGGCAGTGGGCACTCACCAGTACGACGAACGAACAGCCGCGCAGGGGACACCACCAGGGTTCACACTCCAAGACAGCCGAGACGCTAGACCAAACACCCGGTACACCATGTCCTTGCCACTCGACCCGCGGTGAGCTGGCGCTGTCCCCCGGGCGGGTGCTCGTTCGTCGCCAGGGTATGAACGACAACCTTGCCCAGCTGCCGCTGCGAGCTGGACAGCCGCACCAGCGCCGGCATCCAGATCAGTCTGTGGTGGTCACTGCCGACGGCCGGACTTGGGTGGCCGTGCGCGAGGCCCGCACCGACGCCGGCGTCCCCACCACCGCCCACGCCGCGTAGCCGCGGCACCAAACCGATGGAGGAAGCTCTCATGCAGGCACGAATCGACAGCCCGGCCCTTACCGTCCCCGGAGCCATGCAAGCGCTCCAGCGGCTCGGGGCGGCCGCCCGACACACCGGCCTATCCGAGACGACGCTCCGCCTGGTGGAGATGCGCGCGAGCCAGATCAACGGCTGCGCCGTCTGCCTGGACATGCACGCCCGCGAGATGAAGAACGCCGGCGAGCCGGACGAGCGCATCTTCACCCTCTCCGCCTGGCGTGAGACCCCGTATTTCACGGACGCCGAAAGGGCCGCTTTGGCGCTCACCGAGGCGGCTAGCCGCCTCGCCGATCGGGCCGATCCCGTTCCGGACGAGGTGTGGGACGAGGCAGCTCGTCACTACGACGAGTCGCAGCTCGCCGGGCTCGTGATCGCTATCTCCTCGATCAACGCGTGGAATCGCATCAACGCCACCACCAGGCAGATGAGCGGCGAGTGGATCAGCCAGTTCATCAGCCCCAAGCAGGCAGGCTGACCGTGGATGCTCGGCATGACAGGTCACCGAGATAATAAGCGTCGGCTGGGCGGGGTCACCCGCCAAACAGACGGCGCAGTAGGGGGTTGGCCTGCTTGGATTTGACGCGCACGTCCGCGTACTCCTCCGGGCCGATTAGCCCCCGATCAAGATGGATCAAGTAGATAGTGCCAGCGTGATCGTCGAGCACTGCCAATGGCGCGACCTTGGCGGCGGCTCGGGCAATGTCGACGACTGTGGGCCAGGCTTCTGACCGGCCCGCCGGCCCGTCGAAGACACAAGTCAGGCCATCCCCGGGCGGCCGGCCCAGCAGCTGCCCGGCTTGGTCGATCACATGCTCGGACAGATCGTCCACGACAGCCATGCTCGTATCCACTACCGACGATTCCCCGTTGTGCCAAACCCGTAGCCCGCCAGCCCTGCGGGCAGTGCTGCAGCCTTCGCGAGCCAGCTGCCGCTCGAGCCTCCGCAAATCGATGCGAGCGGACGTAAGCACCATCACCGCAGCCACCTCAGCACAATACGTCGCCGCCGGCGCTCATTGGCTGATCAGGATGACGACGCTTAACGCCGAACACAACTGCGCCCCGCACGGGACAGCCGGGCGGGGCGCTCTCGTTGTACCGGCCCGTGGTCAGGCTTCGCTGCAAGACCAGGGCCGCGGCGACAGTCTGTCCTAGGCGACTGAGCTCTGGCAAGTGGAAATCCCGTTTGGCGGACTATCCGGACCAGGACCCTCCTGACGTTCACTCGTAACCGCGGTGTCAACAGGTAAGCCTGCCGACAGTAGCCGCGGCTCTCGCGCGCTGCGGGACCGCGAATGGACCGCGTCGGTGGGATTCCGATTCGATCAGGAATCGAGAAGCGCCACGGCGTGACCGGGCCTAGCCTTTCAACCGATGGCCGGCGTGACGCCGTGTCCGGCGCGACAAGAAGGGAAACCCTGAGGATGCCTGCGAAGGATGCTAAGGCCGAGTCCGGTGGCTTCAGCGCTGAGGAGCGTGCCGCGATGAAGGAGCGGACCGCCGAGCTGCGCGCCGAGGGCAAGAAGGGCGCCAAGCAGGCCGATGGCCTGCAGACGGTCCTCGACAAGATCGCGGAGCTGGCACCGGAGGACCGTGCGCTCGCTGAGCGCGTGCACGTGACTGTGACCGCAACCGCCCCCGGGTTGTCGCCGAAGACCTGGTACGGCATGCCCGCCTACGCGGACGCCGACGGCAAGATCGTCGTCTTCTTCCAGGATGCGGGCAAGTTCAAATACCGCTATTCGACCCTGGGCTTCCAGGAGGCAGCGAACCTCGACGACGGCGACATGTGGCCGGTGGCGTACGCGCTCAAGAAGTGGAGCCCCGCGGTCGAGAAGAGGGTCGCTGACCTGGTGAAGGCCGCGACCTCATGACCGGTACCTGGCCGATGACGCCTTATTCCAACGGGTGATGGGCGATGTCGGAGGGCGCGCGGAAGGCGGCTAGCCAACCGATCGCCGCGGCAGCGACCGGGAGACCGACGACCAGTGCGAGCAGGTCGAGCACCGGCGGCTGGGACAGGTAGTCCAGATCGTGGACATTCCACGCGACCAGTGCGACGTAGCAGCCGGCGGTCCCGAGCAGGCCACCGAGCAGCGCCAGCGCGCCGGCCGTCGTACTGGTCAACGTGCGCCGAGTCGTGCCGGTCGCTCCGGCCGCGCTTAGGGTACGCAGATCGTTCGCCGTCTCGCTGCGGATCAGCCCGACCGTCATCATCAGCACGCCGAGCGCGACGAGCAGCCCGACGGCCGTTGAGTAGTCGCGCAACTGTTGCAGCGAGTGATCCGGGGTGGTCCGCGTCTCGATGCTGAGGCCCACCGCAGCGGCTGCGTCGCGCGCAGTCGAAATCTCCGCCGACGTCAGCGGGTGCGGCGTCTGCAGCAGCCACCCCACCGGCCTCGTGGTCAGTCCGAGCGAGGCGGCGTACTGCGGGGTGATGACGGTGTTCGGCGCGGATTCGTAGTTCGGCAAGGCGTGTAACACCTGGACCGCCGGCCCGACGAGGTCGGCCGGGTCCGGCCCCAACGCCAGCTTGAGACCGTCCAGATCGGACCGCGACGTGAGGATGCCGGTGCCCGCAGCGATAGACCCCGACGGCACGTGATACAGCGCGAGCACCTCGGGCGTCGCGAGATATAGCGGGGCAACGAACTCGAACCCGCGCGGCATCGCGCGCACGATGCTGGCGTCGAAGCTACCCACTGTGCCGCCCGGCAACTCGACGCTGGGTTTGGACGCGACATCGAGCGCCGCCATCGACTGTGCGTGCAGGTCTGCCGATATCGTGCCAACCGCGTGCCGCAGGAGAGCTAGCTGCGCTGGCGTCAACGAATGGCTGCCGCCGCCCGCGGGCGCAACCTTCAGTCCCGGCCCCGCACCGGGCTCGGTCTGGTCCGCGACCCACGCGATGAGCTGGTTCGGCGGAAGGTTGCCACCCGACAGTGTGCGCTGCTCGGCCGATTGCGCGGCTGCGGTGACCGCGATCGTCGCGGCAATGCCGACCGCAAGGCTGATAGCAGCGAGCGCCGCCCCTGAGCGCGCTTGGTAGCGCGCGAGATCACGCAGCGCCAGGCGGACTGCGATCGGCGAGCGACGCGCCGCTATCCCCGCAAGACGAATGCCGAGCGGCGCGATCAGCAGCATCCCCGCGACGGTCGCCACGATGCCACTGACCACAAGGACGGTGGTGTTGTCGCGGTGCGCCCATACCAACAGCCCGAATCCGGCCGCGAGCAGGACAGATCCAGCAGCCGCGAAGCGGTGTGCCGGCTGCGGCCTCGCCGGACGGCCCGACAGCGCAGCCACGATCGGCGTACGCGCCACCGACCGTGCGGGCCACCACGCGGCCACCAGTGCGGTGATGACGGCAAGCAGCGCGTCGACAGCGACGGCCCACCACTGCACATTCCATGCATCGATGCGATGGCCGACGAGGTGTTCGAATGCGGGGCGGAGCCCGAGCCACGCCGCAAGTCCCAGCACCGTTCCGATGACGCCACCGACCACACCGACAACCGCGCCGTTCGACAGCATCACGAGGCGCACCTGACGGTCGGTCGCCCCGATCGCGCCGATCATGCCGAGCGCGCGCATTCGCCGCTGCGCCATCACGGTGAAGCCGGCCACCGACAGCAACCCGACGAACACCATCCCGATCGTGGAGAGCACAAGGACGAGCAGGCTCTGCAGCCGACGCTGCGCGGCGCCCGTGGCATCGGTCGTCGCGATGCCCATCACGCCGGCGGGTCGGAATGTCTGCACCTGTGATTGGCCACTCGAGTTGGCGAGCAACGTGACCGAACTAGGTTGGGCGATCTGGCCCGGAGCGACGAGTGCGAAGTCGTCCTGCAGGTTCTTCGGATTCTCGACTGTGCCGACGACGCGTAGCGTGCGGCCGTTCACGGTCCAGGCCGAACCGAGCTTCAGCCGGAACATCGTTTCCACGCCCGACGTCACGGCGACTTCGCCGGGATCCGAGGGATAGCGGCCGGTGACAACGCGCAGCATTGGCGAACTGAACGAACCCTGCTGTGCTTGTGCCCGAAGGTCGACCGGCGTGATCGAGCCGGGCACCGGGACGTTGACATGCTCAATGACTTCGACGATGCCGAAGAGCTGGCGCGCCTGCGCCACCTCAGCAGCGACGTTCACTGTCGGCGCGGTCGCGTCGATGTCGATACGAGTATTGGCCGTGCCGAGGATCGCGGTATCACTCGAGATGACGTTGCCAACCAGGCCGAGACCGACCGTCGTCGCCGCGACGGCGACGATCAGCAGCGAGACGACCAGTACCTGCTGCCGCCATTCCCGCTTGAACAGCCGCCACGCCCAGCGCGTGATCGCGCGGCGGCCATTGCGCCCGCCACTTGTCAGCGTTGCGGAGGCGATGGGGCGTTCCAGCGTCGTGGTCATGAGCCGGCCTCCTGAGCAGCACACAACAGGAGCGCACGAAGGAGGCCGGCGGGTAGCGCAGTCATGACACTGCGTCGGGTTCCAGCAGCGA
This sequence comes from uncultured Actinomycetota bacterium, assembly GCA_963779485.1. Classification (GTDB taxonomy): domain Bacteria; phylum Actinomycetota; class Actinomycetes; order Mycobacteriales; family Jatrophihabitantaceae; genus CAVVJA01. Next base: position 538,701 of record CAVZYJ010000008.1, read on the forward strand.
CTCGGGACCGGCCGGCGGCCTCGTCTGGTCGACCACCCGCCCGTCGCGAAGAAACACGACGCGGTCGGCCCACGATGCGAGCTGCGCGTCGTGCGTGACGACCACACCGGCGACTCCGCGCTGGCAGGTTCCGCGGATGATCCGCATGACCGCCTCGCCGTTGGCGGAGTCGAGCGCGCCCGAGGGCTCATCCGCGAGCAGCAGCCGACGTTCACCGACAACCGCACGCGCAATGGCGACGCGCTGGCGCTCGCCGCCGGATAATTCGTCGGGGAACCGGTCGGCACGGTCGGCGAGCCCGAGCGCGTCGAGCGCTTCATTGCCGGCGACACGCGCAACTTTTTGCGATACGCCGTCGAGCTCGAGCGGCAACGACACATTCTCACTCGCGGTCAGACCGGCCAGCAGGTTGAAGTCCTGAAACACGTAGCCGATCACCCGCCGGCGCAGTTGCGCGCACTGGTTGCGCGAGAGCGCCGACAGGGTCGTGTCACCGACGATGACCTCGCCCGACGTCGGCTCCTCGAGGCTTCCCGCGATCGTCAGCAGTGTGCTCTTGCCCGAACCACTCGGCCCCATCACCGCGACCAGCTCGCCCGGCTCGACGACAAGGTCGACGTCGCGCAGCGCATGCACCTCGGTCGCGCCCGTGCCGTACACCTTGCTGACGTCGCGCAGTTCCAACGTGCTCATTGGTGCACCATCCGTGTGGCAACCGCCAGTGGGTGACGGGACGGGTGAGGGTTTCTGCTGAATCGCCGGCCGGTGGCTGACCGCCAACAGTGCTCGTCTTTCGAGGACCTCGATGAGATCTGCGGCAGCCGCCGGGCCGGGAAGCCGACACCGGCGCTAGGGATACGCGGGTTGGACCGCCACGCAATGAGCATCCGGGCCGGCTTCCCGACACCGACGGTGGCCCGATCCTCGCAGGAAGGAGAACCAGCGTGAAGCACAACGGAAGGTTGTTCGCCGGATTGGACTGGGCGAGCAAGTCCCACATGGTCTGCGTGGTCGACCACGCGGGCGCGATCAAGGCCAGGTTCGAGATCCCCAACACCGGCAAGACGTTCACCGGCCTGGTCAAACGCTTGACCAAGCTTGCTGTCGAGGGCGTGGCGATCGAACGCTGCGACGGCCCGCTGGTCGAGGCGTTGCTGGATGCCGAGCTGCGAGTCGTGGTGATCACCCCGCGACAGGTCAAGGGGCTGCGTTCCCGCTACACCGGTTCTGGCGCCAAGTCCGATGCCGGCGATGCCTACCTGCTCGCCGACGTGCTGCGCACCGACGGGCACCGCCTTGCAGCGCTGTCCCGCGACAGCGAGACGACCGCGGTGCTGCGCGCCCTGTCCCGGACCCGCAAAGATCTCGTTGAAGCCAGAATCGGGCTGGTCAACCAGCTGCAGGCCCAGCTGGAACGGGTCTTCCCAGGCGCCATAGGACTGTTCGCCCGCCTCGACTCGGACGTGGCGATCGCGTTCCTGCGCCGCTACCCAACCCACCACGCGGCCGCCAAACTCACCCAGGCGCGGTTGACCGCGTTCCTGCGCCGCATCTCCTACTGCGGCCGCAGACCCGTCGAAGAGTTGTTCGCCCGCGTCCACGACGCCCCCGCCGCCGGGCTTGGATCCGTCGAGGCTGACGGGCGCGCCGCCTGCGTGCTGGCGCTGCTGCACGCCATCGACGCCGTCCGCCACCAGGAACGAGAACTCGAAGCCGAGATCATCGAACACCTCGACGCCCACGCCGACGCGCATATTTTCACCAGCCTGCCCCGCGCCGGGCACGGCATCCGCGCCGCCACCCTGCTCGCCGAGATCGGCGACGTCCGCTCCCGCTTCCCCGACGAGGAATCTCTGGCCGCCTTGGCCGGCGTCGCCCCCGTCACCCGAGCCAGCGGCAAAATGCACGCCGTCGGGTTCCGCTACGCCTGCGACAAGAAGCTGCGCAACGCGATCATCGACTTCGCCGACGACTCCCGCCGCGCCAGCCCCTGGGCCGCGAAGATCTACAACGACGCCATCGCCCGGGGCAAACGACACCCCCACGCGGTCCGCATCCTGGCCCGCGCCTGGATCCGTGTCATCTGGCGCTGCTGGCAAGACCGAACCCCCTACAACCCCGAACTGCACCGATCGGCGGTGATGCTTCAGGCCGCTTGAGGTTGACCTAGGGAATCTCATCGCCGCACCCCCACGCGCCGGCGCGCCGGCGGCGCCGTAGACAGTCCCGTATTCGTCGGCGTCGGTTCGAGCTTTGAGCGGCGCAGCCGACCGTCGGCCGCGTCCAGCCAGCGGATCACCGAGTCGAGCCGATACAGCTCAGCGTCGACCACGAGCGCGAGGCTCACATCATCCGGCGCCGCGTCGGCCTTGACCCGCGTCCACTGCTGCATGAGCTCAACGAGGTAGCGGCGGTGCGCCTGGATCAGGTCGCGCACGTCCACCCCCGGCAGCCGGATCGCGATGAGCACCTTGATGACTAGGTCGTCACGCGGCGGCGAATTCATGTCCGGCGGCGTACGCAGCCACTCGCTCAGTTCGGCGTGGCCCTCGGCGGTGATCCGGAACAGCTTCTGCGGACCCTCAGCGGTCTCGTCCTCGGACTCAACGAGCCCGTCGCGTTCGAGGCGCTGCAGCGTCTGGTAGACCTGCCCGACGTTGAGCGGCCACACCTCACCGGTGCGCTCCTCGAACTCCTGCCGCAGTTGCAGGCCGTACTTTGGCCCCTCGCTGACCAGCGCCAGTAGTGCGTGTCGAACGCTCATCACCGTTCCTTCTGTATACCCGGTATACTACTGGGTATTATCACCTCGTCAAGTACGGCACGGCGTGCGACTCCACACAGAGCGGCAGTACGGATTGCTCGCAGCCGTCGTCCGGGCCCGGTCGCGTTGCGGAACTCAGGGGCAGCTCAGGGTCGGCACCGATGTACTTGGCTGGGTGCCAGCGAATGATCTACCACATGCGGACTCGAAGAATGGCCGTAGGGCGCCTCCGTCGGGCTGAGAAGCCATCTGAGGCCGCGCTGTGGTCTGTTCGCCCGCTCTCATTGGGCGCGCCTACGGTCGCGCGCGAGGGCGACGCATTCGCTGATCGGATGGAGCTGGCGCGGTGATCGAGGCGACTGGTCTGACCAAGCGCTACGGGGCGAAGACGGCGGTTGACGACTTGAGCTTCGTGGTGCGTCCCGGCGTGGTGACCGGGTTCCTGGGGCCGAATGGGGCGGGTAAGTCGACCACGATGCGTCTGCTGTTGGGTCTGGACCGGCCGACCGCGGGCGGGTCGACGATCAACGGCAAGCGGTATGCGGATCTGCCGGCGCCGCTGCGCGAGGTCGGCGCCGTGCTCGAGGCGCGCGCGGTCCACACCGGCCGTTCGGCGCGCAATCACCTGCTGGCCTTAGCTGCCACACATGGCATCTCACGGGCGCGGGTGGACGAGATGCTCACGCTGGTCGGGCTGGAAGAGGTCGCCACCAAGCGGGTTGGTGGGTTCTCCCTAGGGATGGGGCAGCGCCTCGGGATGGCCGCGGCGCTGCTCGGCGATCCGGGTGTTCTGCTGTTCGACGAGCCGGTCAACGGCCTGGACCCGGAGGGCATCCTCTGGGTCCGCAACCTGCTCAAGTCGCTCGCGGGAGAAGGCCGGACTGTGTTCGTCTCCTCGCACTTGATGAGCGAGGTCGCGATTACGGCGTCCGAGCTGATCGTGGTCGGCCGGGGCCGGTTGATCGCATCGGGCAGCGTGCAGGATGTGATCCGGGGAGCGACCGCCGGCGTCGTCCTGGTTCGCACTAACGAGGCGGAACGACTGACATCGCTGCTGGCCACGACCACGCAGCACATCCAACGACTCGCGCCTGACACGCTGCAGGTGAGCGGCATGGACAGTGCCGCGATCGGTGTGATCGCCGCGCGCGAACAGATTCCGCTGATCGAGCTGACACCGCAGCAGGCGACGCTGGAGCAGGCTTTCATGGAAATCACCCGAGACTCCGTCGAGTTCCACGGCCGACCAGCCAGCAACACCGACACCGAACCAGCGGCCGCGGGCGGGCAGCGATGACCACGCTCAGTGCTGCAGCCCGCGGCGACCTCGGGCCGGGCCGGGTGAGCGAGATCGGCGTGATCCGCTCCGAGTGGATCAAGCTGCGTTCCCTGCGATCCACCTGGTACAGCCTGCTCGCCGCGGTGCTCATCGTCGACGGGCTCGGGACCTTGTTCGCCGCGGTGCACGCGCACCGGATGGAGGGCGCGGGGCCGAAGGTAGAGATCATTAGCTTCGACGCGACCGAGGTCAGCCTGCGTGGTGTGTTTCTTGCGCAACTCGCCATCGGGGTTCTCGGCGTATTGGTGATCACCGGGGAGTATTCCACCGGAATGATCCGCTCTTCACTGGCTGCGGTGCCGCACCGTCAGCCGGTGCTGCTCGCCAAAGCAACTGTGTTCGCAGTGACGGTGTTCGTCGTATCGCTGGTCGCCACTCTGGTCGGGTTCCTGCTCGGCCAGCAGGCACAAGCCAGCACCCACGCGCAGGCCACCCTGAGCACTCCGGGCGCTGAGCGCGCCATTCTGGGGTCAGCGCTGTACCTCACTCTGATCGGTCTGCTCGCCGTCGGGCTCGGGTTCCTCATCCGTAGTACCGCCGGCGCAATCGCAACCCTGTTCGGCATCGTGCTCGTCGCGCCCCTGCTCGCCAACGCACTGCCCTCCCCCTACTCCACTGATGTCATCAAGTACCTGCCGCTCAGCGCGGGCCAACGCGTCATTTCCACCACGGACATCGACCCCAACCTGCTCGGCCCATGGGCCGGACTCGGAATCACAGCGCTCTACTGCATCGCCGCGCTGTTCGCCGGCGCGATCGCCCTCCAACGCCGCGACGCCTGACCGCACACCCCCGAGCCGCCCCGTGATCGGGACGGAGACGGCGGCCACGAGCAGGGTCGAGGTGAGCAGCCAGCTGACGGTGCTCGCCGACGTGTCCAGCTTGGCGGGCAGGATCAACGCCCTGATAGGCAACGCGCTGGCCTGCTTCGACGCGGCCAGCTGGTCTGGGCCGCTCAGCCTGGCTCACGGCTGGGTCCCCTCGTCGACGAGGCGATGCAAGCCGTCGCGGACATCGGTTAGGCCAGCGCACGTACGCCCCGCGGCGCTCCGGTCGAGCGTTCCTGCCCCATCGTGGGCGGCAAGATTCTCACTCACCTGATCAGCCAGTGGGGTCAGCCACCCTGCCTGAGCCGCGGTCGTCGTCACCGCGGATGCGTTCACGGGCGCCTGGTGACGTGAACTAGCTAGGACGAGGATGCGAACGGCTGAGCCCACTCCTTGATCGCGGCGATGGCGGCCGGCGCCAGTACGGGCTGGTTGTCCGGCTGGCTGGGCAGGTGCATGTAATGATCTGTGCCCGGTAGGAGACGCAACCCTGGTCCGGCGACCTGGGCGGTCGCAAGTGCCTGGCGGAGCGGACCGATCGTGGTCGGCGGAACATTCGGGTCACGGGCGCCGTCGGTGAGCAGAACCTGGGTACTGCTCGGCAGCGTCGCGGCGTACTGCGCCGGGATGATCGCGTCGTTGCTGCGTATGTAGCTGGCATTCCCTGGGGAGAGCAGCTCCGGTGAGATGAGATCTATGACGGATGGGCTCATACCCGCAGAACTGACCGGTCGGCCGGCTCGGAAGTCTTCGATGGCCTGGCGCACGAGGGCCTGGTTGGTTGTGCCGTCGCTCTCCGACAGGCTGCCCCGCGCGACCAACCCGGCGATGTTCTCATCCGTCTGTAGTTCGACGAGGTCGAGGATCCGCTCGTCCTGCGGCTCGAGCAGGCCGAGGCCGGCCGGCGTCGGCGAGACGTAAGAAGCGAGCACCAGCGCGTACATGCCGCCCTCGCTGTGGCCCACAATGAGTATCCGTTCGGGGTCGACCACCGGCTGTTCGCGCAGAAACGTGTAGGCGGCGGCGGCTTGCCGCAAGAAGGTGTTCACCGTGAACGCACCGGGTGTGCTGGCGAGCCGTCCCGCTCCGGTCTGGCCAGCAAAGTACTTGTCGAAGCGCAGCGTCAGAATCCCTTTGCTAGCCAGGATGTTCGCAACAAGCTGCAGTGTGTCTGGAGTGACGTGCAGGCCGACGTCGTTCCCGTTTCGGTCGGTAGGCCCGCTGCCCGCTATCAACAGGGCACCGGCCAGATGCTGTCCGCGGCGGTGCGCGGGAACCTCAAGTGTCCCGTAGGTCCTGGTCCCATCGGCAACGAAGGAGATCTGCGAGCTGGTCGCCCTCCCCGATCCGGCCTCGCTGGTCGAGTCGCCGGCGCTCGGAGTGCTGTTGCCCGAGCTGCAGGCAGCGAGCCCCGCACATGTAACAGCGACCGCGACTGCGCGAGTCGCTGCCGTTATGCAGCCGTGCATTCGTTACGTCTCCCGAACCGGATCGGACTTGGCCACGCAGGTACTCGATCAGCTCAGGCCCGGTGTCGGCGCGCATCGTCGAGTTCGATCGCACTCAGATCGTTGGCCCATACGTTCTGCGCCATCCGCCACCGGTTATCGACCGGGCATTTCGTGTACCGCTTCGCGCCCAAGTGAATCGAGCCAAGCAGACGCTTTCCCTCTGTCGACACGAACAGATGACCATCCGAGCACCGCACGACCCGGTCACCGAACACCTCGCCCATGGATGTCTCTTCCTGCGCACCGGCCGCCTGGACCTGCCCTGGCAGGGCAGAGGTCAGCAGATTAGACCCGCTGCCGCGGGTACTACTGGCCAGAGCCACGGCCGAGAAAGTGATCACGGGCCGTCTCGCTGGAACAAGCATCGACCGGACGCCCCCGCGGAGCGGGATCGGCTATCGGTCCCGTCATGCCATACCTCGCGGCGCCCCTGAGGCGTCGGCGCCGACCGGTCGGGCCATGATCGCATCATGAGGACGGTTGTCGCGAAGGTGGCCCACCAGATCCCCGGACGGCAGCCGCTGCAGCTGGTCATCGGCGAACGGGTAGAGGTTGGCCAGCGGGATACCGAATGGCCAGAGTTCGTCTTCGTCACCGCCGCCCACGGATCGGGGTGGGTGCCGGCGCGACACCTGTCCGCGTCGGCGGGAATCGCGGTCCTGAAGACGTCGTACGACACCACCGAGTTACCGACGCATGTTGGTGATCTGCTGGAGGTTCTCGCCGAAGACAACGCCAGCGGCTGGCTGTGGTGCCGCTCGGGTGGTGGCCGTGAAGGCTGGGTACCGATCAACACGCTTGAGGCCGCCCCCTGAACCTCCAGAGGTTCAGCGCGGCGCTAGCCGGATGACTCGGGCACCGGCGGCCCAGGCCAGGTGAAGGTCAGCAGGGTTTGGGTTGCCGCCCTGGTCGAGGCCGATCTGGTTGAACTTGGCGAAGGCGTGGTTGTCGCGGGCCATGACGGCGTAGTGCTCGACCACACCGGCCTCGTCGCTGAAGACCTCGACGTCAGCCGGTCGGCGCTTGCCCTTGAGGCGAATATCGACTGGCTGGCCGGTGCGCAGGTTGCGGGCCCAGGCGAACGGTGTGCCGATCAGCAGGATGCTGTCCTGGCGGGCGTAGGCGATCGGGACGGTGTAGTGCCGCCCGGACTTGCGGCCCACGACGTAGACGATGATCAGCCGCTTGCCCACGATGCGGCACAGCAGCGGCGTGCGCAGGAGTCCGCGGATGATCCGGTTGACCAGCGGCTGCAGAGCCAGGGTGTGCGCCCTGGCGTCCGGGGTCGGTTGCCAGTCTGGCGACGGATTCGAAGGCTCAGGGGTGCGGTTCATCGGTGGTCCTCTCATCGCAGGGTGGGCGGCACCGTCTCAGGTGTGAGCTGCTCCGGTTGAGGCTCGGGTTGGAGTTCGGGGTCTTGGCTGCGGGCGTTGTTGGTGCGCAGCCCGATCAGCGCGGCGGCGAGCAGGAAGATGGTCGCCGCGAGCAGCGCCCGGTGGAAGCCGGCGGTCAGCGCCGTTCGGCGCGTGGTGGCCGGCGAGCAGCTGGTTGGTGTAGGAGGTCGCGATCGCGGAGAAGATCGCCACCCCGGTCAGCAGCAGAACCAGCGTGATCTTGCCGCGGCGGGTGGCGAGAAATGAGAGTGTCATCTCACAGAGCTCCAGGATGGGTGCTGTCACCGGTATGTCGCCGCGCGCGGGCAGGATGTGACCGCGTCACATCCCGTCGGTCTCGTTCGTCATGTAGCGGCACGGGGTTCTCGACCGAAGGGCGTGACCGATGGATGCCGAGACCTGGCAGACCGAACAGTTCGAGCAGCACCGCGCGCGCCTGCGGGCAGTCGCCTACCGCATGCTCGGCTCGCTCACCGACGCCGAGGACGCCGTGCAGGAGGCGTGGCTGCGTCTGAACCGCACCCGCGACGAGTCGATCGACAACCTGGGCGGCTGGCTCACCACGGTCGTCGGCCGCGTCTGCATCGACATGCTGCGCGCCCGCCGCACCCGCCGGGAGAACTACCCCGGCACCTGGCTGCCCGAGCCGGTAGTCAACCTCGACGAGAACGCCGATCCCGAGCAGCAGGCCCTGCTCGCCGACTCGATCGGCCTGGCGCTGCTCGTCGTGCTGGAGACACTCACCCCGGCCGAGCGGCTGGCGTTCGTGATGCACGACACGTTCGGTATCCCGTTCGAGGAGATCGCGCCGGTGGTGGGCCGCACACCGGCTGCGACCCGGCAGCTCGCCAGCCGGGCCCGGCGCCGCGTGCGCGGCGCCACCACCACGCTGGAGCCGGACATCGCCAAGCAACGCGAAGTCGTGGCCGCTTTCCTCAGCGCGGCGCGCGGCGGCGACTTCGACGCACTGCTCACGTTGCTCGACCCCGATGTGGTGTTCCGATCGGACTCCGGTCCCGAGGTACCGCTTGCCCCGCCCCTGCTGACCGGACGGCGGGCGGTAGCCGACCTGTTGACAGCGCGCAGTGCTCAGTTCATGCCGTATTGCGAGCCGGCGCTGGTCAACGGCGCGGCCGGCCTCGTGGTGCGCCCGCCCGGACGCCGGCACGGGGTCATCGGCATCACCGTCGCCCACGGCCGTATCACCGAAATCGACCTAATCCTCGACCCCGACAAGCTGCCCCCGCTGTAATCCACGCGTCGGCGGCTGGGACGCGGCCGCCAGCCGCGGGCCGCGGGCCACACTAGGGACATGGCGGTCATCGAAGTCAGCGACCTGCACAAGGAGTACGGGCCGAAGGTCGCCGTGGACACCGTGTCGTTCACCGTGCGGGCCGGTGAGATCTTCGGCATTCTCGGGCCGAACGGCGCCGGGAAGACCACGACCGTGGAATGCGCCGTGGGGCTGCGCAAACCGGACCGCGGCCGGATCAGCGTGCTGGGCCTGGACCCGCAGCGAGATCACGAGGAGCTGCGCGAGCAGGTGGGCGTGCAGTTGCAGGAGGGCCAGCTGCCGGACAAGCTGCGGGTGCGCGAGGCGCTCGACTTGTACGCGTCGTTCTACCGGCAGCCCGCGGACGCCGGCGAGCTGATCGAGCGGCTCGGCCTCGGTGACCGGCGCGACACCGCCTTCGGCAAGCTGTCCGGCGGCCAGAAGCAGCGGCTCTCGGTGGCGCTGGCGCTCATCGGCACCCCGACGGTCGCCGTGCTGGACGAGCTCACCACCGGGCTCGACCCCGCCGCCCGCCGCGAGGTGTGGGGGCTGATCTCCGAGATCCGCGATACCGGCGTGACGATCCTGCTGGTCACGCACTTCATGGAAGAGGCCGAACGGCTGTGCGACCGGGTGGCGGTGATCGACAACGGCCGGGTGATCGCGACCGACACGCCGTCGGGGCTGGCCAGCCGGGCCGGCGGCGAGCAGTACATCCGGTTCCGCGCGTCGGCGCCGCTGGACGAGACCCTGCTGAGCAAGCTGCCCGAGGTGTCCTCGGTCCGGCGCGACGGTGACCAGTTCACGATCACGGGGAACGACGAGGCCCTGCAGGCGGTCATCACAGTACTAATCCGGCACGGCGTCATCGCCCAGCACCTGCGGGTGGACCAGGCCAACCTGGACGACGCCTTCGTCGCGCTCACCGGTCGCGGCCAGCCCCCGTCCGCCGTTCATCTAGACGAAGCACGAAGGGAATAGCCACGATGTCGCTGGCCGCCGCGATCCCTGTTCCCGGGCGGGCTTGGCGCAAGCTCACGTTGACCGAGCTGAAGCTGCTGCTCCGCACGCCGGCCGCACTGTTCTGGGGAGTCGGTTTCCCGCTCGCTGCCTGGATCGTGATCGGCCTCATCCCGGGGACCGGCAAGCCGGTCGAGGCCCTGGGCGGCGCGAGTGTGCAGGAGACGTACCTGCCCATCGTCATCACCTTCGCGGTCGTCATGCTCGGGGTGCAATTCCTGCCGGTGACCCTTGTCAGCTACCGCGAGCGCGGCATCCTGCGCCGGATGTTCACTACCCCGGTGACCCCACAGAAGCTGCTGACCGCGCAGATCGTGCTCATTCTCGGCGTCCAGATCGCGACGACGGCGCTGATCGCCATCCTGGGGACCGCCGCGTTCAGCGCCTCGATCGGGCAGCCGCTGGCGTTCATCCTCGCGTTCCTGCTGATGGCGGCGGCGGCCAGCACACTGGGGCTGCTGGTCGCCGCCGTCAGCTTCACCAGCAAGGCCGCCGCCGCCGTCGGCGGTGTGCTGTTTTTCGTGCTGCTGTTCTTCTCCGGGCTGTGGCTGCCGCGCGCGGAGATGCCGGGGCCGCTGCGCGGTGTCAGCGACGCCACCCCGGTCGGAGCCGGCGTCCAGGCCATCCAGGACGCCGTTGCCGGCCACTGGGCCTCGGGCCTGTACTTCGGCGTTATGGCTGCGTGGGTGATCGTGTGCGGCGTCCTGGCGGTCCGTCTGTTCCGCTGGGAATGACAGGATTGACGGGAGGCGCCGGCCCCCGCATTTGTGTTGCGCACCCGGTGCGTGGGACCCACCCGCGGCGAAGAGCGGATGATGCCGAAGCGCGCATCGCCAGAGCCGGTCGGGGTGATCCGGGGCCATCGGGGTGCCGCCTCTCGCCCTTCGTGGCCAACGGCTACGTGTCCGCTCCTAAGGCGAAGATCTTCGGGGTGAGGTCGAGATTGTGCTCACGGACACACGCTTCTTGATCGCGGTTCGGTTAGGCAGCGGCAGGGAGCGGGTACGGTGGTGTGTAGCAGCACGCGCGGTAACCCTCTGCGCTCGGGCTCCGCACCATCGGGGCCATGCATGGACGATCGTTGACGTTCGTCGAACCTGCTCTGGGAGCACTCAGTAGTGACCTCAGATAGCTCTACCTTGCGCACCCAGCTTTGGACCTGAGTCGCGAGCGCACGTTGTCGATAACCGGTGGCCCATTAGGTGTCTGCTCGATGCGCCGGCTTGACCAGTTCTCATTGCGGCGCACGCCGCGCCTACAACATTCCAAGAATCAGGAGAAGCAATATGACTAGCGATAAAGCCGGCGAGGCCCGAAAGGGACTGGTCGACGCCGTATCCGGCAAGGTGAAGGAAGTAGCCGGCGCCCTGACGGGCAAGGACGATCTGACCGAAGAGGGTCAGCTGCAGCAGGCAGCCGCGCAAGCGCGCAAGGATGCGAACAGCCGCGACGCCATCGCCGACGCCAACGCCGAGGCAGCCACCGAAGAGCTGCGGAAGAACACCGCGCAGCTCGCCGACGACAAGCGGCACGCGCACGCAGCGGCTGACCAACAGCGGCAGCATGCCGCCCAGGTCGCGGCGGTCGCCAAGGGCGAGGTCGAAGCACAGGCACGTACCGAAGAGCAGGCGGGCCGCCACGCGGCCGAGGATGACGCCGACGCCATCGCCCGCGACGCGCAGCTCGACGCAACCCGGCTCGGCGCCGAGGCAGACGCCACCGAGGTCGCTGCCGAGCAGCGCGAGAAAGAGCTGCACGCCAAGGCGGCCGATGCAGAAGATCAGGCCGCGCAGTTGCGCGCCGAGACCACGAGCTGAGGACCCATGAACACCAAGACACTGCGCACCGCGCCGTACAAGCTCGCCCGCCTTCCGTGGACCGTCGTCGACCAGCGGTTCGCCCAGCGGTTGCCTGCCGACTCCGCGCCGAGGTTGGTCTTCGACCGCGCTTTGGGCTCGTGCGATCAATTCGCTGGCCGGCTACTCGGCGACGGCGACATCGTCGAGCAGGGGCGAGATCGCATCGCCCGCAGCGAGGACCTGGCCGAGGCGGTCGCACTGGAGCGAAGCGCCGAAGCTCACCGCGAGCAAGCGGCCGAGGTTGTTTCGACGGCCGGCGCTAACGCGGAGGACAAGCGAGCCGAGGCCGCGCGTCGGTTCGCGGAGGGCCTGGACGAGGCCGACGCCGCCGAGCGGCAAGGCAAGAAGCAGGCGACCACTCGCGCCCGCAGCAACGCCGCCGCCGACAAGGATGAGATCAACAAACGCACCAAGCAGCGGGTGAGTTCCGTCCAGGACGGACTCAAGCAGGTAGACGCCCTCACCGACGCGAAACTGGGGCAGGCACGACGCGCCGCCGCAGCCAAGCGGGACGACGCCGCCTCGACCGCAGCCGAGGCGAAATCTGCCCGTGCCGACGCCAACAAACTCGGCCAGCTCTCCGCCGCCAAGCGCACGACGCGTACCAAGCGCTGAGCACCACGCTGGTTAGCGTCTGACTTCGCGATAGAGGTCAGCGCGTCTATCAGACAACACCGAGGTGTCTCCGATCTTGCTCGAAGGATCTGATCACGACCGACTTGACCCTCGGACCGACCGCGCTGGTCGGCGTGCGGAGCGGCGGCAGATGCTGCGCGCGGTTCCAGCGCCGATGCGCGGCACCGTCGTCAAGATCTCGCCGCGCGCCCAAGCTGTCTGGAGTTACGCGTGGTCAACTCCGGGGTCAAAGGTGGCCGGCTGTTTGGCGATCCTTAGTCTCGACTTGTGGCGGAGGACGCGGAGGAGGAACTCGACCCCCGCCGCTGGCTGGCACTGATCATTTGCTGTTCGGCGTTGTTCATGACCTTGCTCGACGTGAGTGTCACGAACGTGGCGTTGCCGTCGATCGCACGGGCGACAAGTGCATCGCCGTCGCAGCTTCAGTGGGTGGTGAGCGGCTACACGCTCGCGTTCGGTCTGGTGCCGGTGTTGTCCGGACGGCTTGGGGACGATCACGGGCGCCGGCTGATGTTTCAGGTCGGGGTGGGCAGCTTCGCCGCGACGAGCATGTTGGCCGGGCTGGCGCCGACCGCTGAGATGCTCATCGCGGCGCGGGTGCTGCAGGGGCTGGCAGGCGGGCTGATCAACCCGCAGGTGTCCGGTCTCGTGCAACAGCTGTTCCGGACCAACGAGCGGGGACGGGCCTTCGGCGTGCTGGGGACGACGGTCGGGGTGGGCACCGCGCTCGGCCCGCTGGTTGGCGGCGCGCTGATCGCACTCGGCGGGCCGCATGTGGGTTGGCGGCTTGTGTTCTTCGTCAACGTCCCGGTCGGTGTCGTGGTGATCATGTTGGCCCGGCGCCTCCTACCGACAGACCGACACTACGGCCGGCACCGGCTCGACATCGCGGGTGCGGCGCTGCTCGGCGCAGCCACCTTCTGCATCCTGTTCGCCGCCGTTCAGTTCGGCAGTGCGCACGACGCTCGGCTGGCGTGGCTCGTCGTCCTAGCCGCGATCTTGCTCATCGTCTTCTTCCGCCGCGAGCGCCGGCTCACCGCCATGCGGAGCGATCCGCTCGTTGATCTCCGGCTGTTCCGCACGCCGTCATATGCCGCAGGGGTGTTCTTCGCGCTCGCCTATTTTCCGGCCATGGCCGGCCTGCCGCTCGTGCTTGCCATCTATTACCAGGACGGCCTCGGTTACACCGCCTTAGAGTCCGGGCTCGGCATCACCGCGTACGCCCTCGGCAACGCGGTCGCCGCGCCGCTGGCTGGGCGCGTCGTCACCCGCATCGGACGCCCCCTCCTGCTCGTCGGGCTGGCCTGCTTTGCAGCCGGCGCGATCGCGCTGGCCGTCCTGGCCGGACACGGCGCGGCGGCGCTGGCACCCGCACTGTTTCTCATGGGAGCTGGATCCGGCGCAGTCCTCACGCCCAACCAGGCGCTGACGCTCATGCGGGTAGACCCTATAGCCGGCAGCACCGCCGGCGGCGTCCTGCAAACCGCGCAGCGCATCGGCATCGCGATCGGACAGGCAGTGATCGGTGCCACGTTCTTCGCCGCCCTCGAGCGCAGCGGCTACACCCACGCGCTCCGTGCCGGCGTTGGCGCCGCGCTCGGCTTCCTCGTCATCGCCAGCACAATCACCGTCGCCGACATCGTTCGAACCCGACGGCAAGTAACCGCCTGATCCGACCGGTGCGCGAACGCCGCTGCCCGAGAGCGGACTCGTCACCAGCTACGCCGGCATCAGCGCCCGTTGGCTGGCGGTACGCACAGGCATGTCCGATGGCGCGGCGAGATCCGGTCTGTGATGCTTCGCAGCACGCTGGTTCGCGAGTAGCGGGAGTAGTCGCCGTGAGGCTTGAGCGGTTGTACAGGATTCGCTTCACGTATCCGGAGAGCTGGGTGGTCGGACTCGAGGGCGGATGGGAGCAACACCTGATGCTCGCCGAGGGACGCTGCGAGGGCTCCATCAGTGGCCGGTTCCGCGGCGCGAACTTCCCGCAGCGCCGAACCGCAGCGGGCCCGTTCCGCCCAGACTTCCGCGCCGTCATCGACACCGACGACGGCGCGACAATCATGGTCGAGTGGCACGGATATGGCCGCGCCTACCCACCGGGTAGACGGCAGATCGTCGGCTGCGTCTTTCACCTCAGCGACAGCGACCGCTACCGCCGCCTCAATGACGTGGTGTGCGTATGCGCAGGTGAGGTCCGCGCACCCGACGATCCGAACCAGCAGAGCTCCGACCTCGTGATCGACGTTGCCGAACTCATCTGGGAGCCAATCGCCGAATGAGACCCGATCACGCACAGCGGTCCACTCAACCAATCGGAATGATCGTCCTCACATCCGCGTCTCGCGGGTGCTGTCCGGCCCGGCTGCGGTCGCCGCGACCGCCATAGCAGCAGGCAAAGGAAATCCGATCTGTGCGCGCAGCCCCCGGATGATTACGATCCGCGGCGTGCGCGACAACGGCGGTTGCGCGTGCCGGGCCTCCCCGTTTCTCGGTCAATAGGCATCGGACCGTTCCCAAACAGCACGGCCGCGGAGGATCCTGTACCGATGGCAGACACCGCGGCACCCAGGAGCATGGCCGTCCCGCTGGCTGCGTTCGCCGCTGGCGCGGTCGTCGCGCTTCTCGTTGGGGTGTTCGGCAAGGTGCACGACCCGACCCTCAACGGAACGACCACCCTCGGCTTCGACACGGTCATCGACATGAAGGTCGTGATCTCGACAGTCATCGGGGTGCTCATCGTGCTCCAACTCATCGGAGCGCTCTGGATGTACGGCAAGCTCGGAATCAAGGCGCCCACCTGGGTGGGCCCAGCGCATCGCACTTGCGGGACTATCGCTCTCCTGCTGACCGTGTTCGTCGCATACCACTGCCTGTGGGCGCTAGGCCTGGAGAGCGGGAGGCTGGCGGATGGTGAGAAGGTGTCGGCGCGGACAGTCGTGCACGGCGTCCTCGGCTGCGCGGTCTTCGGCGCGGTGGTAGTGAAGCTGGTCGCGGTTCGATCCAGGCGCGCGCCGGGGTGGTTCCTGCCGGTGGCCGGTGGCTTGCTGTTCGCCCTGCTCGTCGTCGTCATCCTGACGTCGGCCGTCTGGTACATCGGCACGGAGGGCTGGCCGACCTAGCCACGGACGGACGCCGCACGCGTTTGCTGTAGCGAGCCTTGTGGGGCCGCGAGGCTCGGTCGTGCGGCTGCACACACCGCTGACGTGATCTTGGACTTATAGGCGCCCTGAGGCAGTAAGTCCAAGATCACGACTGGTTCGCAGTGAGCTCGCCGCGAGTCAGCCACGGGCGATCTCGGCCGCCTGCTCGAGGCTGATCCCATGCGTGAGCGGGTCAGCGTGGCGATGGACCAGCTGCCAGTCGCCGGCCGCCCGGCGGAACACGAGGGTGAGCCGAAGCGACCAGTCCTGATCGGGAAGGCCCCCGACCTGGCCATGCTGTCGTTCGATCAGCACCAGCACGACCAGATCGCCCGAGGCGTAGGACTGGACCAGTTCCACGCTGGCCTCGCCGCCGGTGAAGAAGCTCTCGTTCTCCTCGAAGGCTTCTTCCGATGGGTCGAAACCGCGTCGTGCTGGTCCGCCGAACGGGGCCAGAAGCGTGTAGTCCTCCGCGTGCGTAATCAGGGAAACATAACCACGCATGTCGCCGCGGATGAACGCAGCAGCGGCGTCCGCGCAACGCTGCACGAGTTCGGCGATGTCCTCGTCCGAGGCGCCTTGTTGCGACATGCTCACCTCCGACTGGCTGAGTACGTGCGTCGACTACCAAGTCTGTTACCCGAACAGCTGTTTCGGCTCTCATCCGTCGTGATCTTGGACTTAACGTCGCTATCGAGCATTATCCCCAAGATCATCAATGTGGGAAGACGCTCTTTGTACATGATCTTGAACCTTACGGCGTTAGCACCACGGCTTGGGCGGTGTCGATCGATTCGGCCACGGCTGCGATCAAGCGCTGGAGGTGGACACCACGGTGCGCGTCGAAGGGCTGATCGATCTCGCCCCGAACGGTGCGCGCGAACTCATCGGCGATGACGCGCAGGAGCGGGGCCGGATCATATGGTGTCGGGTCGGCAAGTAGGACCCGGCCGGCGTCGCTGATGGCCTCCGCTTCCAGCGGACCGGCGGCGCCCGGTGTGGTTCCGGAAATCGCGATGTGGCCGCTCGCGCCGCCGTCGTGCTCCGTGGTGACGGTCACGACGCCGCCGGCCTCGGCCGCCCGAAGTTCGGTGATCGGCCCGGCAGCCGCCTCGGCAAGGTCGAGCGTATGCGGCCCGAGGTCGAACAGGACGGCGCGGGCCGCCTGCCGCCACGGCGTGGCGAACGGTGAGCCGTCCAGCGCGCCACCGCCGACGAAGGTGGTGCGGATGTACCCGACCGACGTGCCGGCGAGTGAACCCAGAAAGGCCCGCACCTGTTCGGTGAAGCGATAGGTCAGCATCAGTTGCGTCGCCACGCCCGAGGCGTCGGCCGCGTCGGCGATCGCCTCCGCGTCGGCGACAGTGAACGCGATCGGCTTCTCCAGCAGCAGGTGCTTGCCCGCGCGGGCCGCGGTAACAGCGAGTGGCGCCTGCACGTCGGGCGGCACGGTGAAGGCCACGGCGTCACAGGCGCCCAGCAGGTCGTCGAAAGATTCAACCGCGGCGACGCCGTGCTGCTGGGCCAGCGCGTCGGCGGCCGTCCGGCGGCGGGCCCACACCGCGACCAGCGACAAGTCCGGGGCCGCAGCGAGCATCGGGGCGGTGAACATACCCGCCCACGGGCCGGCACCGACCAGGCCGACCCGGATCATCGTTCACCATCCCAGAAGATCACGACGTGCGGCATAGGCATCAGCATTCCGCATCTTCCTGATCGCAATCAGCCGGACCACCGAGCATCGGCTGACCCGGACGCGCAGTCGGGCTCGGTCGGGCAGAATCTGGGCATGACCGGCCGCACTGAAACGGGTCGATTCGGCTCCGCCGAGTCTGCGGCTCCGGTGGAGGTCCAGCAGGCTCTGCCGGGAGCCGGGCTCAAGCCGCGTGAGCTGGCCGACGGTCAGCGGGCCCAGTTGTGGATCGCTGACGTCGAGACCGGGGGAAGCGAGCTTCTCCTGGAAACGGACGAGATCCTCATCGAGGCGCCGAACTGGACGCTCGACGGGACGCGGCTGGTCGTCAACGGCGCCGGCCGTCTGTGGTCGGTGCTGGTGGACGCACCGGCGCTGGTGCCAATCCCGCTCGACGGCGTCCCTGATCTGAACAATGATCACGTACTGGCGCCGGACGGCGAGCACATCTTCGTCTCGGCGATGGACTGGCACATCTACCAGGCGTCGTTGACCGGCGGCCCGGGCCGCCGGATCACCGGCCGCTCCGGCATCGACGGCCTAATGCATTTCCTGCACGGGGTCAGCCCGGACGGTCAACGGCTGGCCTTCATCGGCATCGAGTTGACCGGTGGCGCTGATGACATCCGGCTCCGGGCCAACGTGTTCACCCTGTCCGTCACCGGCGAGGACTACAGGCGCATCACCGACACCGAGCATCCGGCCGACGGGTCCGAGTACTCCCCCGACGGTCGCTGGCTGTACTTCAACACCGAACAATTCAGCGGTCACGCCCAACTCGCCCGGGCTCCCGTCCACGGCGGCGAGCCGGAGCGGCTTCGGGTATCCGACACCGTCGACTGGTTCCCGCACCTGTCCCCCGACGGTCGACGCGCCGCGTTCGTCGCCTTTCCACCTGGCACCGAGGGACACCCGCCCGACCTATGGGTCGAGATCATGACCGCCAGCACAGACAACTGGCAGCAGCCGACGCCGATCGCCCGGATCTTCGGCGGACAGGGCAGCCTCAACGTCAACAGCTGGTCCCAGGACAACACCCACTTCGCCTATGTCGCCTACCCCAGTCAGCAATCAGGCTGAAGACAGCCGACCGGAGCGGGATGGCGGCAGCCATCGGGAGTGGAGCGATAGCGTCCAGGGCGCGATGAGCAGGTCGAGAGCGGTCAGGGTACGCACGCGTGGCTGGTCGGTAACAGGGACCGCGCTCGGCGCCGTGCTGCTCCTGCTCGGCGTGCTGGCCGGGTGGTGAATCGGCAGATCCTGGATGGATCGCGCTTCGCCGCCCATGTCGACGCCCTGCGACGCGACCCGGCCGTCCTGCTACAGACGGCCGACGATCTCGGCGATCGTGGTCAAGTCACGATCCGGGGCCACGAAGTACGACAGGCCGTAGCGTTCTCGCCTGGCCTGCAGGTCCTCGCGAATCTGCGGGACGCTGCCGATGAAGATGGTCGGCATCTGCCACACTGTTTCGCATTCGATCGGGCCCCAGCCGCGACGGGCGATGAGATCTTCGGTAGCCGAGCGTCGGTTAGGGGCGATGCTGAAGGTTGCGAACGCGCTGAGCTCCAGCTCGGCGAATCGCTCACCCGCCGCCGATCGAAGGATGTGGAGCTTCTGGTCGAGCGCTGCCGGCAACCGTTCGGTCGGGTCATCGTGATCTTCCGGGCTCGTGATCGGGGACGGCAACAGCCCCACGATGTCGGCGTGGCGAGCGGCCAGCCGAAGCATCCGTGGGCCGCCGGCGCCGACCAGCAGGCGGGGCACGCCGCGACGCTCAGGCAGCACATCCAGGTCCAAGCCATCGATCTGGTACCACCGGCCGGCCTGGTGCACCGCCTGACCAGCCAGCAGGTCCTTGATGATGGTTAGCGACTCCTCGAGCCGGCCGATGCGCTCAGGCGCAGCGGCAAACGCGATTCCGGCCGCTCGGTACTCCGGTTCGTACCAGCCGGCGCCGATACCCAGTTCGAAGCGTCCAGCGGACAGGTAGTGCAGTGTCGCCGCTTCGTGAGCCACGACGGCCGGATGCCGGAAATCGTTGGACAGGACGAGTGTGCCCACGGTGAGGCGGGTCGTTGCTGCCGCGGCCGCAGCGAGCGCGCTGAACGGCGCCAGCTGTTGACCGAACGCGCCGGCCGAGAAGTGATCCCGGAGGAGCAGCGAATCGATGCCGACATCTTCCAGGCGGCGCGCCTGAGCAGCCCAGGCCGGGCCATCAAGGACCGATTCGCTGACCAGGCCAAACCGCATCGGATGCTCCCCTGCCGTCAATCCGGTGCCGATCGCAACGCGATCACTGGGCCCAGGGCGGGACAAAAGTCCCTTGCGCGGTGACGGCTTCGCCGCCGACGGGCATGACGCAGATCGCCTCCGCCGGTCCACGCGAGGCGGTGATAGAGAACTCCACTTCGGCCGGAACGATCAGTGCGTCGCCCGGTCCCGCCGTCTCGACGTGATCGGCGTACCTCGCGTCGAGAGTGCCGGAGAGCACGAGAAAGGTCTCCTCGCGGGTCAGCGAATGAGTCGGCGACGGAGCATCAGGACCGAACCGTATCCGCCACGCCGCAACGTCATGAGCGCCTCGGCTGGGCGAGACCAGACCGGTGATGACTGCGTTCCCTATGTCGAACACGGGCGAGTGCGCGGCCGAGATGGTTGGCATGGCTCCTCCTAGAACTTTGTACGCTATGGTGAACAGTACACCATGGAGAACTATATGAGATGCACCAGATCTTGCCATCCTGCTCACCGGCGCCGCGCGGGTAGTCGCCGACCGGCTCGGCGCAGCCGTGGAGCGCGCCGGCATCGAGGACATGCGCTCGTCGTACGGGTTCGTGATCCGCGCCCTCGCCGCTGGTGACCGCACGTTGACCGAACTGGCCGAACTGCTCGGCGTATCGAAGCAGGCGGCCATCAAGGTCGTCGACGAGATGGAACGGCGAGGCTATCTGGAGCGCTGCACCGATCCGACGGACCGGCGGGTCAAGCTGTTGCGGCTTACCCCCAAGGCCACCCAGGTGCGCCGCGCGGCCCTGCGGGCCAGCCGCCAACTGGAGCGCGAACTTCGCCGCGAGCTCGGCGACGACGACGTGGCCGCCCTGCGCCGCACGCTCCTACGGCTGCTAGAGCGGCACGGCGCGCTCACCGACGCCTCCGCCGGCCGCTCGCGCGCCGTGTGGTGAACTCGGCTTTCGACAATCGCGGGACGGATGCGAATCAGGCCTGTCGCAAGCCTGATCGGGTTCAGCCCGCGAGGATCATCCCAAATTGCGCCGCTTCGGCGTGTCGGTCATCCGCCATTGACGTTCCGCGGCCAGGATGATCGACATGGCGAAGGTGACCCGGACCGACCGAGCCGAGCCATGTAGCCGGTGCGGCGGTCCGGTCGAGGTGGACGTCATCACGACGGACGCATGGCCAGACGATGACGCCGAGCAAGCCCGCGCGTTTCACAAGGACGACCGCACCCGCGCCGACGAGTTGTGCCAGCGAGGGCGACAGCCGGCGCTGGTCTAGCGTCCACCGGGGCGCCGCCGGTCAGGTGGCGACCGGCTGGGGAACGCGGCGCCGCCTGGCGAGCAGGCGCACGACGAGCAGGGTGGCCAGCACAGCCACCACGGCGCAGGCGACCGCAATAGTTGCCACCTGCCACGCGGCGATGCCGTCAGCTGGCTGAGAAATCGGCGTGGCCGGGGGCGCCTGGACGTCGTCTTGCACCGGTGCCAGCCGTCCGTACGCCTGGGTCGCGCCCGCGACGAGAAGCAGGGTCGATAGCAGCGCAGTGGTCGCCACTCCGATCAGGTGTCGCGCTCGGTTCATGATGGTCCTCCGTGTGTAGGGGTGTCCCGGTCACGGTGGGCCGGCCGGCGTCCCGGCGCCATTCGACATTCTGCTAATGCCGCAGCGCTGCCGATCGGCATACCCTCGAGCGGCAGAGGAGGTAGGCATGAGTCAGACGTTGCTCACCGACACGGATCTGCAGCTCATGATGGGCATTGCCCGCGACCACAACCACGACGACGGCGGAGTACCGCTGCCCTGGTCCCTGCTGCACGATCTGACCCGGTTGGTCGAATGCGACGCGTTGAGCGTCTCGGGCCAGGACACCCCGCGGTGGGAGATCTTCGCGGCTCAGGAACTGCCCGAGGAAGAGCAACTGCACGCACCCGAACAGATCGGAATCGATGACGTCTACCGGCAGCACTACTGGGGATCAACGTGCTCTTACCCCGATCGAACCGGCGATATCGTCACCGTGACCCGAACAAGCGATCTGCAGGCCGAGCGCGAGTTCTGCCGCTCCCCCATGTATCTCGACTACCTGGGGCCGGCCGGTCTGGAGCACGACGCGATGGTCTGCCTCGACGCCGGCACGCCGCAGCGCACCCTTCGCCTCCTGTTCTGGAGAGGTTCAGGCAGCGACTTCTCTGACCGCGACGTCGCGGTCCTCACCTTGCTGCGCCCGCACCTGCAAGCGGCGTACCAAGCGGCCGAATGGCGACGCCATCGTCCGCTGCCCCTCACCCAGCGACAGCATCAGATTCTTCGGCACGTGGCCGCCGGGTATACCAACGCTCGCATCGCCCGACAGCTCGAAGTCTCCGAGGCGACCGTGCGCAAACACATGGAGAACATCTTCGACCGGCTCGACGTGACGAGCCGAGCGGCGGCTATCTCGCAGATGCGCGTGCTGTCCTGAGGCGGCCCGCGAGCGCCCGGGGCCGGGCGAATCCTGCGACAACCCGCTGATGGGGACGAGATTCGACCCGACCTTTCGACAGCATCGCGACGCCAAAGAAAGAAGGCGGGCCGGTCCTCCAGCTCGCCGGTTGACGATTGCCGTGAGCCCGTCGGCAATTCTCTCTGAGCCATTTCGCGAAACAGGCGTTAACGTCTGAGGCGCTCACGGCCCAATGGCGTGCGCCGGCACGGACCGTTGGCCCTGCGGGGAGTGTGACAATGACCGGAGCTGTCAGCGCCGCGGCGCTGGACCGCTGGTTGCGCGAGTACGCCCAGCTGATCGCCGCTAACCGAGATCGGCTGACCGAGCTGGATGCAGCCATTGGCGATGCCGATCACGGCACGAACATGGATCGCGGGATGACAGCTGTCGTGACCGCGCTCGATGCGGGCTCGCCGGCGGGTACGCCGGCCGACCTGCTCAGGCAGACCGGTCGGACGCTCGTAAGCACGGTCGGCGGGGCCGGGGGGCCGCTCTACGGGACGTTCTTCCTGCGCATGGCGACATCTGCCGGCGGGAGCGATTCGCTGGACGGGGCCGGATTCGCCAAGGCGTTCCGCGCCGGATTGGAGGGTGTCGTCGCACGGGGCAAGGCCGAACCGGGCGACAAGACGATGGTCGAGGCTCTGGCGCCGGCCGCGGAGGCCATGGTTGGCCTGGTCGTCGTATCGCACAGCCGGGCGCTGGCCCGAGCGGCCGTCGCGCTGGCCGAGGAGATGGTGCGAGGCCACGACGTGCCAATTGCCGTAGCCGCCGGCCTGGACGAGACGACGCTGGGCACGGATGCGGTTCAGATCGTCGACGCCCTCCACGCGGTCGACCGCGGCGACGGCGTCGTGGTGCTGATGGATCTGGGCAGTGCGGTGTTGTCGGCCGAGCTCGCCCTCGACCTGCTCGACGACGAGGCTCGGCAGCGCGTGCTGCTCTGCCCGGCGCCGCTGGTCGAGGGGCTGGTCGTCGCAACCGTCGCCGCCGCTGCCGGCTGCAGCGCGCAGGAGGTCGCGGCCGAGGCCCGGCGGGCCCTCGCCGCTAAGGAGTCTCATCTCGGCCAACCAGCCGAACCGCCCGAGGCCGCGCCTCCGGAGTTGGCGAGTGAGGCCAACGGGCGATTCACGGTGCGCAACCCGCACGGTCTGCACGCCCGCCCGGCGGCATTGCTGGTCCAGCGACTGCGCGACCTCGACGACCGGGTCCAGCTCCGCAATGCGACGACCGGCTCGGGTTGGGTGTCGGCCACCAGCCTGTCGAGGGTGGCCACGCTGGGCGCCATGCTCGGGCATGAGGTCGAGGTGCGCGCCGACGGGCCACGGGCCGATGAGGCGGTGCAGACCGTACTTGCGCTCGCCGCCGACTCGTTCGGCGAAGCGGCGCCGAGTGGAAAGCTGGGCGCACCGCCGGTGCCGATCGCCCGCATTCCTGCCTCGGAGCCGACTGGCGTTGCGCCCGGAATCGGCATCGGCCCAGCCCTACGCGTTACGAGCGACGTCGTCGACGTGCCAGCGGAACGGACGGAGGATCCGGCCCGGGACTGGCTGCGATTGGTCGACGCGATCGCTCGCAGCCGGGCCGACATCGTCCGCGCGCGCGATCGGGTTGCCATCGAAGCCGGTGACGAGGAGGCCGCCATCCTCGACGCGCACGTGCTGTTGCTCGACGACGCGGAGCTGTTGAATGACGTCGAAACCAGAGTCCAGTCCGGGCAGGCGGCGGCATCCGCCTGGTCCGGCGCAATCATTGACGTCGCTGGCCGATTGGCCGCCCTACCCGATCCCTACCTGCAGGCTCGCGCCGCCGATGTGCGCTTCGTCGGCGGGCATGTGCTGCGCCAGTTGCTCGGCGGCCGGCCGCGAACCGCGGGTCCGGCTGGCGTGATCGTCGCCGACGATCTCAGCCCAGCCGAGGTAGCCCAGCTGGATCGAACCGTCGTGGCGGCGGTCGTACTCGCCTACGGCGGCCCGACGTCGCACAGCGCCATTCTGGCTCGCAGTCGAGGCATTCCCACGATTGTCAGGGCGGGCGAGGCGGTCCTCGAGATTCCGGACGGCACGCAGCTCGCCGTCGACGGCAGCCTGGGCGAAGTGGTCGTCGCGCCGACACCGGATGTGCTGAAGGAATTTCAGGCCCGGGCGACCGCCGCCGCGGCACGGGACCGGCGAGCGCTCGCCCAGGCCGCGGCACCAGCCGCGACTCAGGATGGCGTCTCCGTGCTCATCGGCGCGAATGTCGGCTCGGTCGACGAGGCCAGGGCCGCCGCGGCCAACGGCGCGGATCAGGCCGGACTGGTGCGCACGGAATTCCTGTTCCTAGAGCGCAGTCAACCCCCGTCGGTCGACGAGCAGGAGGCCGTGTACCGCGACCTGGCCGAGTCCATGGGCGGCCGCCGCATCGTCGTGCGCACGCTGGACGTCGGCGGCGACAAGCCGCTGCGCTATCTGCCGCAGCCAATCGAGGCCAACCCGTTCCTGGGCGTCCGCGGCATCCGATTCGCGCTGCGGTACCCCCAACTGCTGGCCGATCAGCTGCTCGCCATCGTGCGGGTCGCGCACGATTTCCCCGTCAGCGTGCTGTTCCCGATGGTGAGCGCACTTGACGAACTCACCGCGGCTCGGCGCCTGCTCGATGCGGCGGTCGACCGCCGCCAGCCGCGGCACCCCAGCCGGCTTCGAGATCGGGATCATGGTCGAGGTGCCGGCGGCGGCGCTCAACGCGTCCGTCTTCGTTCCGCACGTCGACTTCTTCAGCATCGGCACCAACGATCTGACTCAGTACGCGATGGCGTCGGAACGAGGCAGTACGGCGCTCGCCGCACTCGCCGACCCCCTCGACCCCGCTGTGCTGCGCCTCATCGACCTCGTCGGCCGGGCGGCCGGCGGGCGACTGCCGGTCGCGGTGTGCGGAGAGCTGGCCGCCGACGAACGGGCGACCGGATTGCTGGTTGGATTCGGCGTGCGTGAGCTCAGCGTCGTTCCGACTGCCGTGCCCGCGATCAGCAAGCGGTGCGTGATCTGACGAGCGCGGAGGCCGCCGCCCTCGCGGCAACCGCGCTCACCAAAGGCAGCGCCGCCGACGTGCGAGATCTACTCCGCGCTGGCAGTTAGGGCGCATCTCCAAGCGGACTGGGCCCGATCAGGTCAGGGCCTTGGCTTTCGCCTGCTGGAACTCAGCGTCGGTGATGACGCCGCGGTCCCGAAGATCGGCGAGCCTAGCCAGCTCGTCCGCCGCGCCGCCGCTACTGGAACCAGCGACGCTCTGGATGTACGGCCCGGGCGGATGCATCCTGCTGACGGGCCGCCTCGGCGGCGTGCTCGTGCATCTTCCGGCCCCGCGCGATCACGTACACGAGCACCCCGAGATAGGGCAGGATCACCACGAAGATCACCCATAGCGCCTTGGCCCAGCCGCTCGAGATCGTCGCTGCGGAAGATGTCGCTGAACACCACGATCAGCAACCAGATCCAGATGAAGAACAGGAAGAACCACAACATGGACAGGAACACTTGCGCCGGTGCCGAACTGGCGGCCTCAGACATTACTGACGACCTCCACGTCGACGACGGATTCAGCGGGAAGCGAGCGAGACAGCAGTTCCGAGATCCGTGCAGAGACAGCACGGAACGCCTCCAGCGTGCCGCCCACCGCACGTGATGAGGTTAGGCACCCAGGGCGGCCGCGTCTACACCAGCGACAATTGTCGACGGAACGTCGTAGTCCTTGCCCGTCCGCGGCGATCAATCTGGTTTGTACTCGCCGGAGACCGCTTGACCACGCAGCGTGCGCATGCGTCGGTGCACTAGGGAGGCGAGATGAGCCGCTGGGCCACGAGGTTCAGGCGACGCCAGTATCTCAAGGGCAGCCTCTGGGCCCTGCCGCTGTGCGGCGGCGTGATCGGCGCGCTGCTGGCGCAGCTGCTCTTGTGGTTGGACGAGAGCGTGCACATTGCGGCGCTCTGGCATTACTCGGCCAGCACGGCCACCGGAGTACTCACAGCGATCATCGGGGCCATGGTCGCCCTGCTGGGATTTGTCGTGACGATCGGCGTTCTTGTCATCCAACAGGCAACCGCAACCTTGTCTCCACGCTTCATGCGCCTGTGGTACCGCGACCGCTTACAGAAAGTCGTCCTGGCCACCTTCGTCGGGACATTCACGTATTCGTTTGCCTTGTTGCGCCGAGTAAGCGCGGAGTCCGTTCCTGATCTCGGAGTCACCATCGCCGGATTCGCCGTTGCGGCGAGCCTGATACTTCTGCTCGTCTACCTGAGCCGCTTCACGCATGCGCTGCGGCCGGTAGCGGTTGCTGCCATGGTGGAACGGGCTGGCGAGCGGGTAATTGATCGATGGCAGGCGACGATGGCGTCGCAGCACCTGGATTCAGATCTTGTCGACGAGGCCGAATTCGGGGTTACGACCACTCCGCCCGTCTTGTTCGAGCAGGCCGGGGCGATCCAGGCGTAAACCTGCGCCAATTGGCAGTCATCGCAGTGCAGCACGACTGCCTGCTGGCGCTCAGGCGCACCGTGGGCGACTTCGTCGCTCCGGGAGACGTGCTCGTCACGGTCAAGGCCAGGCCCGGCGACCGGTCCTTCACGTCACCCGACCCGAAACAGGTGCGCGGGCTGGTTGCTCTGGGGGTCGAACGAACGATAGAGCAGGACCCCGCATTTGCCCTTCGCATTCTTGTCGACATCGGCATCAAGGCACTCTCGCCCGCCGTCAACGACCCAACGACGGCGGTCCAGATCCTGGATTACATCGAGATCTTCCTCCACCGCATCAGCACCATCGACCTGCGCGACCGATACCTGTATGCGGATGCCAGGGGTACTCCGCGAGTCGTCATTCCCGGCCGCACCTGGGTCGACTACCTGCAGCTGGCCGTGACGGAGATCCGGACCTATGGCACGCACTCGATCCAGGTCTGCCGGCGGCTGCGATCGTTGCTCGACGGCCTGCTCGTCGGCGCCGCGCCTGAGCGTCGCGACGCCATTCACGTTGAACTGTCCCTGCTGGACGACGGCATTACCAGAAGCTTTCCGGATCCGGCCAACCAGGCGATCGCCCGCGCCAGCGATCCACAGGGCATCGGTTCGCCGGCGATGGAGTGGACCCACACATTCCGAGGAGGACGTCAGTAGACCGGGCCGCTGCCTGTCAGCACACCGGGCTCTATCCTTCTATGCCGTCGTGATCTTGGACTTATCGTGGCCAGAAGGCAGCAATTCCAAGATCACGACTGTTCGCCGCGGGCTCGCCGCGGGCTCAGAGCACCAGGTCGCCCAGCCGGTCGACCTGATCGAGAGATGCCGTAGTCGGATCGAAGTACAACTCGGTGACACCCGCGTCTTCGAACGCCCGGACGGCACCGCGGATCGCGGCCTCTGAACGAAGTGCGCCCTCGGCGATCATGTCGGCGTAGTCGCCGAGGAATCCGTAGTAATCGCGCAGGTATCGTCGCGAGTCCTCGTCGGCATCAGCCCCGACCGAGAAGTACGCGAGCGCGGCGAACCGCGGCTCCTCGACTCGGCCGGCCTCGCGCCAGGCGGCGTCCACCCGCTTGATGAGTACCGCCGCCTGATCGGGACCGGAGCCGCCGATCGTCAATCCGGCGCCCCACTCGATGACTCGCCGCACCGCCTGGTCGCTGGCGCCGCCGATCAGGATCGGCACGCGGCGATCATGAATCGGGGTAGGGCTGATCGGCTTGGCATTGCCGTCGAGGAGCTCACCCCGCCACGCTCGGTGCAGGGTCTCCAGCTCATGATCAAAGTCGCGTCCTCTGGTGTCAAAGTCTCGTCCCACCGTCGCGAAGTCATCGGCCCGTCCGCCCGGACTGAGTCCCAGGGTCAGGCGACCGCCGGACAGCTGGTCGATGCTGGCCGTCGACTTCGCCAGCAGGGTGGGCTGGTACAGCGGCGCGAGGAGCACATTGGTCAACAGCCCGATACGCGTCGTGGCCCCGGCCGCGGCCGCCAGCGTGGCCAGCGAGTCGTAGCTCGGGTACACCACCCGGTCGATCGTGGCCAGGCCCGAGAACCCGCGCTCCTCCGCCCGCCTCGCCCACTCGACGAGCCGAGCTCCGGGCGTACCGGGTACCGGGTTCGGTAAGCCAATGCCAATCCTCATACGGACTCCTTCGATTCCATCATGCTGCCTTTACTCTGCTGGGAGCGAGCGTCGCCTGGCAAGCCGTGATCCGCGCGAGGACACTAAGCTCGGCCGAGTGGGAAAAGTGAAGGTCGAGCGCGAAGGCGCCGTCGGTGCGCCCGCCCAGCTCGTCTACCGGCTCATCGCCGACGATCAGCATCATCAGCGCTTCCTGCCCGACGGGTTCTCCGACTTCGAGGTCTTGGAAGGAGGTATCGGAGCCGGCACCCTGCACCGGTTCAAGGTCAGCGCCGGTGGCCGCACCCGCCAATACACCATGCGGGTCGCGGAGCCGGAGCCAGGCCGGGTGATCACCGAGACCGATCAAGACTCGTCACTCGTCACGAGCTTCACCGTGAGTCCGTCAGGTGACACCTGCCGGGTGCTGATATCGACGACCTGGGATGGTGCAAGCGGTGTCGGCGGATTCTTCGAACGAGTATTCGCGCCGCGCGTAATGCGTCGGATGTATGCCGATGAGCTGACGCGGCTAGACCGTTACGCGCGCGAGCAAGCGGCCGCGGCACCGTAACGCCCGAGGCTGCCACTCAATCGCTCGTGTCGTTCGGGCGCAGCAACGAATCGAGCCAGCCGAACGATCGGGCGTGGTAGAGGGCCCGAGCGCCCTGCTCGCAATGATCGTCTGCGCCCTCCGCGGCGGTGAAGTGCACCAACTCGTTCGGGCACTGCAACGAGGCGACGAGCTTGGGAGCCGTGGCACTGATGTCGTCGCCCTCGGCGTAGCCCACCCACGTCGGGCAGGTAATGAGCTCGGCCCGGCCGGTCAGGGTGTAGTCCGACAAGCAGTCCAGGTACGCCAGCGGACTCCGCACGCCGTGTACCAGCAGACCGCGGCGCAATGCCCAGCCGGCGGTCGGTCGGCGCATGACGAGCCAAAGCAAAGCGGCCCCGGTGATTCGCGCCATGCGCTTGTGGGCGACGAGTCCAGCCGCCAACGGCGGGGGCAGCCGAGCGAGGAATCGCTCGGCCAGGTCGAATGATCCGCAATCAGCGACGACGGCGGCTAACCGGTGCTCGCCGCTCGCTGCCCGCGGAGCGAGGTGCGCACCGAGACTGAGGCCGATCAGAGCGATGCGCCGGGCATCGACGTCAGGACGACTCTCGGCGTGGTCGACGACTGCGCCGACTACGGTTTCCCAGTCGGGACGCATCGGCAGCCCCTGCTGGATGAGCGCGCCGCCCTGGCCGGGACCGTCGAAGGCCAACACGTTGTAACCGCGCGCAAGTGCGGCAGCGGCATTGGCGAAATACAGCTCCTCGGCCGTTCCGTCGTACCCACCGGTCAAGATCAGCGTGGCTCGCCGCCGCTGATCGTCCGCGACCCGGAAGAAATAGCCCGGCAGGGTGGTGTCTTCGAAGGGGATGGTCAGCACCTCGACCGCGGGATTAAGTAGCGCTCCAGCTCGCCGGAACATCTCCGTTTGCGCGGCGTTCGCCGCTTTCAGCCGCGGGTCCAGCGGTAGACGCATGAGCATGACGCCAGCAGTCCGGTAGTAGTTCGACGCGCGAAGGTAGGCCAACCGGGCCGACTCGACCTGTCCGGCGTGCTGCTCGTTCTCGGCCAGCTCGGCACACGATCGCGCGACCGCGACCCAGGCGTCGTGCCAGGAGCTGAGGTTGGTACCGGACACCACACGGGCGGTGGCTAAGCATTCCCCGATGTCAGCGCCGCCGTATATCGCCGAGCCCATGGCCCGTAACAGTTGTGCATCCAGTAGCTCGTCCTTCAGCGCGACCCGTGTCATCTCACCCTCCAGCTGGCTGACGAGGAACGCGATTCTCTCCAAAGATCAGTCGGAACGCATTTGCGTCCGCGATCGCTGAGCCGAACCACCCGCTCGTCCTGGCGGGACACGCCCTCAGCCGACCGTTGGGGCCGTCCGGCTCACGACGCCGTGTTCGTGAGTGCGAGCGCGCCGAGGTCGGACAGGATCTGGGTGCGGCGCGTGGATGACAAACCTCCCTTGTTGAGGCTTACCGCAACCGTCCGCTGGCCCGAGGAAGCGACCAGTAGTGGAACGCTATAACCGGCGCCGGTTCCACCGACCAAGATCGTCCCCGGGTTGTCCGCGATGGTCACCTGGGCCGGCGTCGCGCCGTTTGCGACGTAGTCCGACACGGTGCTGGCGGCCCTCTTCGCAGCGTCGGCCGGCGTGCCGTACAGGGCGACGTTGATTTCGATTTGTGGCGTTGCCGAGCCGCCCGGCGGAGTAGCCGGAAGGCCGTAGCGGCAGTTCAGGTAGGTCAGGCGCCCGAGCGTCTTGTCGGGGACACCCACGATGAAGGCCGTCTTGCCGCCGATCGGATATCCAGCGGTGCGCTGCACGTCATACAGCGTCAACAGCGAATAGCAGGTCCCGGAGAACTTGGTCATCGGCGTCGCCGGCTGCGACGGGCTGGGGCTCGGCGAGGCGGACGCCGAGGCCGAGGACGACGAACTGCCGTTCGCTGATCCGGAGGCGGTAATCGTCACCGTACGAGTGGACGACGATGCCGGTGCCTTGGTACACGCCGCGAGCGCAGCCACCAGCACCATGCCGATCGCGAGCAGGCGGCCGATGCCGCCCGCGCTCGGCCGGCCGGAGCGGCTATCCCGACCGACTAGTGCCCGCTCGGTCCGATCCCACATCCCAGCTCCGAGAGCCCCAATCCGAGTCACCCAACCAGCCTGGCCGACCACCGATCAATCGGTGTGCAGACACGCCACAACCCCACGGTAATGTGCCGGCGAGGCGGGCGCAGACGGATACCGCTCGAACCGGCCGGATCGCGCCTGGTGTCAATCGCCGGTTTCCGGTAGACCGATACCTGCTGGGCGCCGTCGTGGTGTCCGGCCGCCAACCGGATAGGGAGAGGACGCGACATGCCAGATTTCGACGACATCAAGAAGATGGCCGAGGAGCACGACGACCAGGTCGACTCGGGCCTGGAGAAGGCTGGCGAGGCAGCCAAGTCGAAACTCGGCCACGATGACCAGATCGATCAGGCCGTCGATAAGGCTCAGGACGCCACTGGTGGCGACAATCAGTAGCGGCTGATCGGCTGCCGACCGTTTCGCCTACCAACTGCCGCGATCTTGGACTTGGGGCGTTTGCGCGACCATAAGTCCAAGATCGTCGGCATGGCCGTCACGGTTTGATGGCGAAGAAGACAAAGCTGGCGAAGACCACGAGGTGCACGCCGGCCTGCATGAGAGTCGCCCGGCCGGGGACGACGGTGAGGATCGCGACGGCGACGGTGAGCACCAGCAGCACGATCTGAGTGGGACCCAGTCCGAGCACGATCGGCCCGCTGAGCCAGATCGACGCGAACGCGATTGCCGGAATGGTCATGCCGATACTCGCCATCGCCGAGCCGAGCGCCAGGTTGAGGCTCGTCTGAACTCGGTCCCGACGGGCCGCTCGAACGGCCGCGACCGTCTCCGGCAGCAACACCAACAGGGCGATGACGACTCCCACTACTGACGGCGGAAACCCGGCGGCGGCGACGCCGGACTCGATCGACGGCGACTCGACCTTGGCCAGGCCGACGACTCCGACGAGGGACACGAGCAGGAGGGCAAGGCTGCCTACTGTCGAGCGAACGGATGGTGGCGGCGCGTGCTCGTCGGCCTCGTCGATGGCTGCTCCGCTCGGCGTGACGGGCAGGAAGTAGTCGCGGTGCCTGATCGTCTGGGTGAATACGAATAGCCCGTAGAGGGCAACGGACACGACCGCGGCAAAGGCCAACTGTGACCCGGAGAACTCCGGCACCGCTCGACTGGTGGTGAACGTAGGCAGCACCAGACACAAGGCCGCCAATGCCGTCATCGTCGCCAGTGCGGCGCGCGTGCCCTCCGCGTTGAACAGCACGACATGGGTTCGCATCGTCGCGACTAACAACGACACTCCGACGATGCCCGAGCAGGTGATGATCACCGCGGAGAACACCGTGTCCCGCGCCAACGACGACGCCTTGTCTCCCCCGGACACCATCAAGGTCACGATCAGCGCGACCTCGATGACCGTCACCGCGACGGCCAGGACCAGCGATCCGAACGGCTCGCCGACCCGATGAGCGACGACCTCGGCGTGATGGACCGCAGCCAGGACGGCGGCGGCGAGCACTACCGCCACCAGCACGACCAGCGCGACCGGCAGGTCCCGACCCCACGTGAGTGCCAGCACGATCAGCCCGAGAACGGGCGCGATGCTCGTCCAGTCTCGATACACCGGACGCTCGGCGACGGCAGCCACGCGCTCACCTTGCCCTACCGTCGCGCGGACGCCCGGAGGGCTATCCGGATGCGCCGAGGGTTGGCAGGCTCAGGGCCGTGGACGCGCTGGTCTGGGTGGGGCACGCGACGGTATGCCTCGATCTCGACGGTCAGCGCGTCCTCACCGACCCGGTGCTGCGTAACTCCGTCGGCCCCTTACGCCGGGTCGGCCCGGCTCCGCCGCGCGAGGCCTACCGCGATCCGGACCTGGTGCTGATCTCGCACCTGCATCAGGACCACCTCGACTTTCCTTCGCTTCGACTGATCGACCCTGGGGTGCCCGTTGTGGCGCCCAGAGGAGCGGCTGAGCTATTGCGCCGGCGCGGTGGACGCGCCGACGTCCACGAACTGGCGCCAGGCGAGACCGACAGGGTAGTGGGCCTCCAGATCACCGCGACCGCTGCGCGCCACGACTCGTCCCGACCTGGCACCCAGGCGAGGGCGACGCCGGTCGGGTACTTGCTGGCGAGCTCGCGGCAACGGGTGTACTTCGCCGGCGACACGGGTTGGCGGCCCGAGCTGGCCGCGCTTCGTGGGGTGACCGTGGCCCTCCTGCCGATCGGCGGCTGGGGACCGACCCTCGGCGCGGGCCATCTCGATCCGCGCCAGGCGGCGCAGCTGACCGCGCTGCTGGGGCCGTCGATGGCGGTCCCGATCCACTGGGGCACGCTGTTCCTGCGCGGCGCCTGGCACGTCGCCCCGCGTCGTAGTCACCAGCCGGGTGCATTGTTCGCCCAGTGGGCCGGTCAGCTGGCGCCAGCCACTGCCGTCATCGTGTCGCCCCCGGGCGTTGTGGTCCGAATGCCGTAACGAATAGCACGGAAGTGGTCGTAGAGCGTGATGATCAGGGAGAGCAGCAAGAGGAAGAACGATGTGGTGACCCGATTGACGACGACGGCATCCCGTAGCAGCAGGATGCCCTCGAAGATCACCGAATTGATCACCACCATCAGGGCGAAGCGCGCGACGATCCATAGCGGCACCAGCCGGAGCCACTCCAGCAACTCGGTGACGCCGGCGTTGAGGCCCGTAATGACGACAACGCCGATCGCGAGCTGTCCATTGGTCGCCGTCGTAGGCAGCACGTGACCGAAGATGACGACGATCATCGCAATGAGCGCCGACTTCTCGACCGTGGTGAGCAGCCACGTGCGACGGTCCTCAGGCCTGGTGTCAGGCTTCCGTTTCGCTTGGTGCGCGTCGACATCCAGGCAGAACCGCCAATCGGGCGCTGGCAGGTTGCGCCGGCCCCAGATCACGGCGGCGACGATGAGCACGGCCAGTGCGGTGAACAGAAGGGTCGCGATCACCGGATGAGCGGCGATCTCATCGGTCGCGTCCAGCTGGGCGATGTGGATCCACCACTCCTGAGGCAGCTTGATGAAGATCCAGATGGCGGCGGCCCCGATGATCAGCTGGCGTCGAGTGAGGCGGGTCGGCCGCCACAGCGTCCGGACACCCTCGTAGGCGATGAAGAAGTATTCGAACGTGTTGGGGAAGATCAGTAAGGCCGGGCGCCATTGACTCAGCTCGAATATCAGGACGCCGACCAGGCGCCAGTACCACAGAAACTGTCCGATCCGGAACGCGGCCGGGTCGGGCCAGTTGCGCAGGGTCGAGGTGTAGGCGATGACCAGGTAATAGATGTCCAGCGCCTTGTCGTAGCTCTGATAGTTGGCGAGCACCGAGGACATGTCGGCCGCCTGAAAGATCGTCTGGTCGACACCGTCGATGACGAGGGCCAGCAGCACGGCGGGTAGCGGGAACCGCGGTATGAACAGCGGGACAATGAGCCGAGCGAGCACGACCGCCGCGAAGACCACGTGCTGCGTGGCGTCCACAGCGCTCCGTCCGCCGAGCTCGAGAGATACCTGCGCTGAGAGAATAGCGATCGTTCGGCCGCGATCAGCCGTCCCCGGTCTCGGCCCCCAGCCCGGTCGTGATCTTGGACTAATCGTCCCTATATGGCATGAAGTCCAAGATCACGAGCCGGCCGCGGAGCACCACCACACGTGATCTTGGACCTACAGCCCCAGAGCGACCATAAGTCCAAGATCACGATCAAGGTGAAGTCGCGGCCGGCGCGTCGCGGCGCCGGTTACCGCGACCCCCGGGCGCGGGAGGATGGCAGTACGCGCACAACCTCGACGCGGTGAGAGGGGAGCCCGCATGGCCACAGAAACGCTCGTTATCGACGGCTGCGCGATCGCGACGGTCGACGACCAGGACCAGGAATACGCCCGCGGGCACCTCGTGATCCGTGACGGCCGGATCGATGTCGTGGCGGATGGCCCCGCCCCAGTCGTCGATGGGGCGCGCCGACTCGACGGTTCAGGTTGCCTCGCCACCCCAGGCCTGGTGAACGTGCATCACCACCTCTACCAGTGGATCACCCGCGGCTACGCGCAAGACGCCACCCTGTTCGAGTGGTTGACCACGCTCTATCCCGTCTGGCGCCACCTGGACGCGGACCTCGAATATCACGCCGCCCGCGCCGCGCTGGCGACCCTGGCGCTGTCCGGATGCACCACGACGACCGACCACCACTACCTGTTCCCCCGCGACGGCGGCGATGTGTTCGCCGCCGAGGTCGAAGCGGCCCGTCACATCGGACTGCGATTCCACCCATGTCGGGGGTCGATGGACCTAGGGCAGTCGCAGGGCGGACTGCCCCCGGACGAGGTTGTCGAGGATCGGGACGCGATCCTCGACGCGTGCGAACACGCAGTGTCGACCTACCACGACCCGACGCCGGAGTCGATGGTGCGGGTTGCCGTGGCCCCCTGCTCACCGTTCACCGTGAGCGATGAGCTCCTACGCGAGTCGGCCGAGCTCGCCCGCCGGCTCGGCGTGCGGATGCACACCCACCTGGCCGAGACCGTCGACGAGGACGAGTTCTGCCAGCAGAAGTTCGGCTGCGGTCCGGTCGACTACGTCGAGCAGATGGGCTGGCTCGGCGACGACGTATGGCTCGCGCACTGCGTTCACCTGTCGTCGAGCGACATCGCCAAGTTCGCGGCCACCGGCACCGCCGTCGCCCACTGCCCGAGCTCGAACGGCCGGCTCGGCTCGGGCATCGCACCCATCCCCGAGCTGCTCGCCAAGGGCGCCCCGGTCGGGCTCGGCGTCGATGGCGTCGCGTCGAATGAGCACGGTGGGCTCGGAAGCGAGCTGCGCCAGGCCGCGCTCGCCGCGCGTTTCCGGAAGGGACCGCAAGCGCTGACCGCTCGCGAGGCCCTGCGCATTGGCACGATGGGCGGCGCCCGATGCCTCGGACGCCAGGACGAGATCGGCTCCTTGCAGGCCGGCAAGCTCGCCGACCTCGCTCTCTGGCGCGTCGACGACCTCGGGCACGCCGACATCGCCGACCCGGTGTGCGCGCTCGTTCTCGGACCGCCCGCCGCCGTGCAGTTGCTGCTCGTCGGCGGCCAGGTAGTCGTCGAGGCTGACGAGCTGCGTACGGCGGACGTCGGTTCGCTCGCGACGCACGCGCGCGACGCAGCGCAAGAGCTCTCCCGACGCGCCGGCGTGGGCTGAACGCAGTCAGCTCTCCCGGCGCACGTCACCGACCGCCTTGTCCGGCCGCAGGCCACGCCACGACGGATGGCGGAGCCGCCCGTCCCCGGTCCATTCGGTGAACCGGACCTCACCGACGAGACGCGGTGTGACCCACTGCGCCTCGCGGGCGACGACGTTGGGAACCTCGGTGAACGGCGAGGTCCGGCGCGTCAACTTCCGCAGCCGCGTCATCAGGTCGGCGAGCGTTTCCTCGGTGAAACCGGTGCCCACGTTGCCGACGTAGCACAGCCCGTCGTCACCGGGCAGACCGAGCAGCAACGAGCCGATCGTGCCCGCTCGCCGCCCTTGACCGGGCCGCCAGCCGCCGACGACGACCTCCTGGGTGCGAATGTTCTTGATCTTCACCCAATCCGGCGAGCGGCGACCGGGCCGGTACCGCGACGAGCGGCGCTTGGCGATGACGCCCTCCTGGCCCTGACGTCGGCTGGCCCGAACGGCGGCGGCGCCGCCGCCCCGCAGGACTGACGGCGTCCGCCAGTGCGCTCCCTCGAGCTCCAGTCCGTCGAGGAGCTGCCGCCGGTCCGAGTACGGGAGTTCGAGCAGCGATCGGCCGTCCAGATGGAGCAGGTCGAAGATCAGGTAGACAACCGGATCCTGATCAGCCAGGCGCCGGGCCTCGGTCGCGCTCGCGATGTGCATCCGTCGCTGCAGCCGGCTGAAACTCGATCGCTCGTGCGCGTCGAGGACGGCGATCTCGCCGTCCAGCACTGCCTGCGTCGTGCCGAGCTGGGCGCCGAGGTCACGCAGTTCCGGGTAGCTCACGGTGATGTCGCGATCGTTGCGGGACCACAACGTGATCCGTCCGCCGTCGACCTCGCAGATCGCGCGCACGCCGTCCCATTTCATCTCGAACGCCCACTGGCGATCCTGGGCCGCCGGCGGCAGGGCGCCCGGCGTCGCGAGCATCGGAGACACCCGCTGCGGCGGCTGCCAGTCCGGATGAGCTGCGGCACCCATACGATGCATGATCCAGTTCTTGCCGTCGGTGTGGATCAGGACGAAGCGACCCTGCGTGCGATCGCCGTGCAGCACAACCTTGACCTCGCGATCCGACCACGTCTCCAGCTCGTAGCTGCCGCGGTCCCAGATCGACACGAGTCCACCGCCGTACTCCCCGGCCGCGATCGTCCCCTCGAACTCGGCGTACTCCAGCGGATGGTCTTCGGTCTGCACGGCGAGATGATTGCGCTTCGTATCTTGCGGGATTCCTTTCGGAACCGCCCACGAGACGAGCACCCCGTCCCGTTCCAGGCGAAAGTCCCAGTGCAGGGCCCGCGCGTGGTGTTCCTGCACGACGAAGCGGTGGCCATCAGCTCGGTCGGACGGGTCAGCCGACGGAATGGGCTCCGGCGTGCGGCCAGCCCGCCGCTTGCGGCGATACTCGGTCAGCTTGCGTCCGGTCACGAAGCGCCTTCGCCAATAACAACTGTCGGCCTGCGCGACGGGTCCCGGTTGGCACAGGCTCTGGCTCCATCCTCCTCGAACCGGGCCGTACGGCGGAATACGGTCAGTGGCTCGCCGCCCGCAGGCAGGTGATCAACTCACCCAGTCCCGGCCCGACCCGGTCGTGCGCGATCATGCCGTACCCGAGCACCAGGCCGTCCGGATCCGGCGGGACCTGGCAGTAGTCGGCCAGGCGGATCACCCGGACACCACGAGCCTCAGCCGCCGTGATCGCCGCCAGGAGGTCCAGCGACCGCGGCTCCCGTACCCGTGCGCAGACGTGCAGGCCAGCGATGGACGGGACGACGGCGAGCAGGTCTGCTGCCTCACGCTGGAGAGTGGTCACAATCTGCTCGTGACGTCCGGCGTAGACCCGGTTGGCCCGGCGCACATGCCGCGCGAGCTCACCGTCGTTGATGAACCGGGCCAGGGCTCGCTGCAACGTCGGGTCGCCGTGCCAGTCGGTGAGCTGCTTGGCCATCCGCAGCGCGGGCTGCAGCGAGGCCGGCGCGACGAGGAAGCCCATGCGCAACGCCGGGAGCATGGTCTTCGCGAACGTGCCGACGTAGATGACGCGGCCCGATCGGTCAAGGCTCTGCAGCGGCTCCAGGGGGCGGTGCGCGAACCGGAACTCCGAGTCGTAGTCGTCCTCGATGATCACGGCTTCGTGCGCCTCGGCCCATTCGAGCAGCGCCCTGCGGCGCCCGAGCGACATCGACATACCCAGCGGGAACTGAGTGACGGCGTCGTGTAGACGATCCGGGTCGAGGCCGGAAGCCGCGTGACCTCGAGGCCCTCGGCGTCAACCGGCACGCCGACCACCCGTGCCCCATGAGTGCGGAAGAGCTGGTACACCGGCGGATACCCGGGTTCCTCGACGGCCACCTGGTCGCCCGGTTCGACGAGCACGCGGGCGACCAGATCCAGGGCCTGCTG
>CAVZYJ010000009.1:0-319333 GCA_963779485.1 uncultured Actinomycetota bacterium
TGCCACCGCCGCCGGGTAATATCCCAATATTGACCTCCGGCAGCCCGATTTGAAAGTCGCCCTGCTGGGCGATGCGAATGTCGCACGCAAGGGTAAACTCAAACGCCCCACCCATCGCTGTACCGGAGATCGCCGCGATAACTGGTTTGGGCATCTCTTCGACAAGGCGCATTGCGCTGGCGAAGCTGCCAGGAGTGTAGGGCGCATCCTCGGACCATTGTTGTCCAGAGCTCTTCAGCTTTTCACCCATGCTGATGAGTGCTGCGACTGAGTAATGCCGCACGAAATATCCCGGTGCACCTCCGGTGACGACAATTGCACGCACCGCTTCGTCGGCCGCAAGACCAGTCATCGCTTCTAAAAGAGCGTCGCTCATTTCCGGATCGAAAAAGATACGGCTTGGGCTACCTAAGGTCACAACAGCCACACCGCTCTCCACTCGTGTTGAAAGAACCTCCGAGCTAACCATCATCCCCCTCCATTACCGGCTCTAAACCTCAAGGAAACCTGTGCGTCTTTGCGGACTTGGCCAGAATGCCATCGCAGTGCTGCTTAGCACGTCCCAACCTGCCCAGTTTTTGTACCCCCTAAAAGGATGGTCAAAAATTCAAACGACGCGGGTACTCATCATTCTGCGCAGTGCTGCCTCCAGAGACATTACAGCAATGTCCCTGGGACAGTGCTCGCGGAAGCCGGCGTTTTGCGGATGCTGGGCCCGATGCCGCCTCCAAATACGTGTTTAAACTGGTTGGGGGACCTTCTGGGACGGTTGCGAGGGGTGAAGCAAGGGAAAAGCTCTGTAGCCCTCCCTGCTTTGATCTATGCGCGTTTTCAATCTGAGATGTCACTTCATCCGATTGCATTCTAAGATTATCACTACCAAAGAACTATTTAGAACAACTATTGGTTGATCGACCTTAAATTGGCAGTACGGCGAACCGCACTGATCATTTAGGGTAGAACAATGAATGCGCACGAGAAGGCCCGTTGGATTAGAACTGTGGGGCTTGACGATAAACCTAACTCACGCGTCACCGCGCGGGCAGACAGTGCTGGAGGTAAGGCGGGTCGTCGTAAGGGCAAGGTTCAAGAACTGTTCGAACGTCAAGGACCCGATGCTGCTTGGATGCTTGGTTTGAAGCTCGGGCTAAAGGAGACTACTTTGCGAAGATGGTTTGTTGGTTGGCGTGAGGCTTCGCGCTCGCGATAAGGTACGCCAGCGGTTAGCTATCGTCATTCTCCCAGCAGAAGAACTAAGGCAGCGCCGCATATTGACGTCGCAGACAAGCGCTCATATGAAGCAGAGTACCGAAAAGGGCGTGGAATTTTCGTCCACAAACTAATTAGCTGGCCTCATCGCCAATACCTCACCGCGCTCCAACCGTCGGCTGCGGCCTTATAACTTCGGTTTGAGCCTTAAACCCCTAAGATCGGCGAAGGGTGCAGCCCACCAGCTCCCGGGATTGGTCGAACCGAAGAAGTCCTTGATCCGATAACATCGCGTTCGTACGACTGGGTGCTCACCGACTGGGCGCGCTCACGGCGGCGTCGGCTGGCTCGCTTTTTCGAGGACCTCAAACTCTCGCCTCAACAGAGCGAGGTATTCCTCGCAAAGCTCGACCACCTCGCGCTCTACGCCATCTACATCGACGGAATGCGTCTCGGCATAGGTATAAGGCCGAAAATGTCCGAGAAAAGGAAGCCTTGGACGCGCAGATAATCGCGGTTAGAAAAATCGGGTCGGACCGTCACCTCTTGGGTCTGGCACTTTGTTCGGACTTCTGCATCCGCATCGCGAGGATCTGACCCCGGTGAAGTTCGATCTGGCGCAGCGCACCAACCGCGACGGCCTATCCGGCGGACTGGTCGGAGGCACTCAAGGGTGCTGATGTGTTCCTCGGGCTTTCCGGCGGCATCGTGCCAGAAGAGCTGATCGCAACGATGGCTGCCGACGGCATCGTGTTCGCGCTGTCCAACCCCGACCCGGAGATTCATCCGGAGATCGCGGCCAGGCACGCCGCGGTTGTCGCGACGGGGCGCAGCGACTATCTGAACCAGATCAACAACGTGCTGGCGTTCCCGGGTGTGTTCCGCGGCGCGCTGGACGCCGGTGCCCGCCGGATCACCGAGAAGATGAAGGTGGCTGCCGCCGAGGCGATCTTCGGGGTTGTCGGCGATGACCTCTCGCCCGAATACATCGTGCCAAGCCCACTGGATCCGCGGGTCGGCCCTGCGGTCGCGTCGGCGGTGGCCGCGGCGGCCGAGGACTGATCGGCCCGATGCGCGTCGCGCCGGCAAGGCTTGGCGCTCGTCGCGCTGATCGTCGTGGTGACAGCCGGCTGTGGTGGTCAGGCCGGTCCGCCGTCGATCGCGGTCGGGTCCACGTCCGATCCCGAGTCGACGTTGGTGGCGCACCTGTATGCGGCGGCGCTGCGGTTCTACGGCAGCCCCGCACATGTGCGGTCGGTGCCGGATCCGGTGAGCGAGTTGGATTCCGGAACGTTCCGCGTCGTGCCAGGGTTCACCGGCCGACTGCTGGAGCGCTTCGAGCCCGACGCCGCCGCCCGGTCGGACACGCAGGTGTACCGCGCGATGGTGTCCGCGTTGCCCGAAGGTGTTGCCGCAGGCGACTACACGACATCCGCGGAGGACAAACCCGCGATCGCGGTGACCGAGCGGACCGCCGACGCGTGGGGTGGGCGCGACGTGACCGCGGCGGTCCGCAGCTGCGCAAAGGTCATGCCCGGAGCACTGGCGGGCAGCGTCCCCACCGTCGAAGGTCGGGTCGTGCACGATGCCGAAGCCACGCGAATTCCCGGACAGTGCAACGCTTTTCGCCGCGTTGCGGGCGGGGCAGATCAATGCGGCGTGGACGACGGCCGCGACGCCGAACATTCCGTCCGAGCTGGTGGTGCTGTCCGATAAGACCGGGCTGATCCGGGCCGAGAACCTCGTTCCGCTGTACCGGCGCAACGAGTTGAACGAGCAGCAGGTGCTGGCTCTCAACGAGGTGGCCGGCGTGCTCGACACCGGGTCGCTGGCCGACATGCGCCGCCAAGTCGCCGAGGGCAAGGAGCCGGGGCTGGTGGCTGACGCGTGGCTCGACGCCCACCCGCTGGGCCGCTGACGCGCGCACGTAATCGGCACTTCTTTACAGTTTGTTGACAGCGAATCTGGTTGACGGCGGCAGGTTGTCAGCCTTTACTGGTTAGGGCGCGCCGGGTGGTCCGGCGGGTTGAATCATGTTTGGAAGTGAGGTGAGCGGCACATGCCGGACGACAGTATCGCGCGGGATACGGCTGCTCCCTTGCGGATCGGTCCCTTGGCGTAACGCCATTCCCCGCTAGTGGTCGGTTTGACCACTAGATCTGTCTGGTTTGTGCACGCTTCATCCCGAGTGGGATTGGAGTGCGGCATGCCGTCAACAGTGGTGGGCTCGATCAAGGTTGCCCGCAACATATTTCGGGTGAATTGCGCATGACATCGATGCGAACCTTTCCCGCTCCCGGAGCCCTCGTCCGCCCGTCGCGGAACTGGGCCGCCGATGTAGCGGTGTTCGTCGGGGCCGCGGCACTGCTGTGGCTGGTCGTACACCTGATCAGCGGAGCGAATGTTCCGTGGACGGTGGAGCAGGCACCGTCGACGGTGTCCACCGATCCGGCGAACCTGCCGTACTACGCGGCCCGGTCGCTGCTGCGGATGTTCATCGCCCTGGGTCTCTCGGTGTCTTCACCTTCGTGTACGCGACCGCGGCGGCCCGGCTGCCGGCGCGCCGAGAAGGTGCTGATCCCGCTGCTCGACATCTTGCAGTCGGTGCCGATCCTCGGGTTCCTCATCGATCACGGTGACCGTTCTTCATCGCGCTGTTCCCCGGCTCGATCCTCGGGCTTGGAGTGCGCGTCGATCTTCGCCATCTTCACCTCGCAGGCGTGGAACATGACGTTCAGCTTCTACCACTCGCTGATCACCCAGCCGCGCGAGCTCGACGAGGCGGCGCGGATGTTCCGCCTGACCAGGTGGCAGCGGTTCTGGCAGCTCGACGTGCCGAGCGTCGATGATCGGCCTGGTCTGGAACGGCATGATGAGCTTCGGCGGCGGCTGGTTCTTCCTGGCCGCGTCCGAGGCGATCAGCGTCGGCAA
This sequence comes from uncultured Actinomycetota bacterium, assembly GCA_963779485.1. Lineage (GTDB taxonomy): Bacteria > Actinomycetota > Actinomycetes > Mycobacteriales > Jatrophihabitantaceae > CAVVJA01. The sequence continues at coordinate 4,141 of CAVZYJ010000009.1, forward strand.
CCAGCAGCTACACGCTGCCCGGGCATCGGCTCCTACGTCGCGGCCGCCAGTCGACGAGGGCGATCTCGAGCAAGGTGCTGCTCGCCATCGTCGTGATGATCGTCATGGTCGATCGGCGTCAACGTCCTGTTCTGGCGGCCGCTGGTCGCCTGGGCCGAGAAGTTCCGCGTCGAGGACGTCCGAGGCGGCCGAGGCGCCGCGCAGCTTCGTCCTCGACTTGCTGCGCCGCTCCCGCGATCCCGCGCCTGATCGGGCGCCTCTGCGGCCGGTGGATCGCGAGCTTGACCGGATCACGCCGGCCGTTCGGGCTGGCCGAGCACCCGCTGCACGCCGTCGACGGCGCAGCCGCCGGGCCGGCGACGTGGCTGTTCGCGGTCGCCGGGAGCCGCTGGTCGGCGTACGGGGTGTACCGCGCCGTGGTCGTACTTCATCGCGCACGGCGTCGGGTTCGGCGCAGTTCGGGCACTGCGTTCGGGCTCGGGCTGCGTCACCTTCGCCCGGGTCGTCGTGCTCGTGGTCGTCGCGACGCTCGATCTGGGTGCCGGTCGGCGTGAAGATCGGCATGAACCCGCGAGCTGGCCCGCTACGCGCAGCCGGTCGTGCAGGTGCTGCGCCAGCTTCCCGGCCAACTTCCTGTTCCCGTTCGCTCACCGCGCTGTTCATCGCGACCGGGCATCAGCCTGAACATCGGCGGCATCGTGCTGATGGCGCTCGGGCGCGCAGTGGTACATCCTGTTCAACGTCATCGCCGGGGCCAGCGCGATCCCCACCGACCTGCGCGAAGCGATGGACCAACTTCGGCGTGCCGCGGCTGCAGCGGTGGCGCGAGCTGATCCTGCCCGCGATCTTCCCGTCCTACGTCACCGGCGGGATCACCGCGGCCGGCGGCGCGTGGAACGCGTCGATCGTGGCCGAGATCGTCACCTACGGCGAGCACCACGCTCATCGCGACCGGCCTCGGCGCCTACATCACGCAGGCGACGACCAACGGCGACTTCGCCGAGGTCCTCATCGGGCGTCATCGTCATGAGCTTCTACGTCGTCGGTCGTCAACCGGCTGTTCTGGCGGCGGCTGTACCGCCTGGCCGAGACGACGGTACTCGCTGTCGTGACCGAGCTCCGACGGAGGCCGTCACATGAGCGTCGACGACGAGGTGCTGGTCATCGTCGACGTCACCTGTCCACAAGAGCTTCACCGACGCCGGACGGCGACACCGCTGCCCGTGCTCGACGACATCAACCTCGAGCTGCGCGACGGCGAGATCGTCGCGCTGCTCGGCCGGTCCGGCTCGGGCAAGTCCACGCTGCTGCGCTGCATCGCCGGGCTGATCGCCCCGACCAGCGGCACGGTCCGCTACCGCGGCGAGCCAGCTCAACGGCGCCAACCCCGGCGTGGCGATGGTGTTCCAGACGCTTCGCCCTGCTGCCGTGGCTGACCGTGCAGGCACAACGTCGAGCTCGGCCTCGAGGCGCGCGGCGTCCCGCGCCGCCGAGCGGCACGAGCCGCGCCCTGCGAGCGATCGACCTCATCGGCCTCGACGGCTTCGAGTCCGCCTACCCCAAGGAGCTCTCCGGCGGCATGCGCCAACGGGTCGGGTTCGCCCGCGCCCTCGTCGTCGAGCCCGACGCGCTGCTGATGGACGAACCGTTCTCGCGCCCTCGACGTGCTCACCGCCGAGAACCTGCGCACCGAGCTGCTCACCCTGTGGGCACGGCGAGGACTTCCCGACCAAGGCCATGCTGCATCGTCACCCACAACATCGAAGAGGCCGTGCTGCTCGCCGACCGGGTCTTCGTGCTCGGCGCCAACCCGGGCCGCATCCGCGCCGAGATCCCGGTCGACCTCGACCGCCCCCGCGACCGGCGCTCGCACGCGTTCGAGGCACTCGTCGACCAGATCTACGGCATCATGACCGGCCGGGAGACCGAACCGCGGCGCCACCGGCCCGAGCCGACCGGGCCGAGTCGCCGACCGACTCGCCGCTGCCCGCACGCCACGCGTCGGCGGCCTGGCCGGCCTGCTCGAGATCGTCGACGCCCGCGGCGGCCACGCCGACCTGCCCGACCTCGCCGACGACCTCACCTTCGAGGTCGACGACCTGCTGCCGCTCGTCGACGCCGCCGCGATGCTCGGCTTCGCCGACGTCGGCCAACGCCGACCTCCACCTCACCGCGATCGGGACGCAGGAGTTCGCCACCGCCGACATCCTGACCAGTCCAAGGAGATCTTCGCCGCGCAGGCGCCCAGCAGCGCGCGCCGCTGGTCCGCGCCATCTGCAAGGCACTGGGCGAGCGCCAACGACGGCGACCCTGCGGCGAGCGGTTCTTCCTCGACCTCCTCCGCCGCGGGTTCTCCGAGGACGAGGCGCAGGCAACAGCTCGACATCGCCATCGACTGGGGCCGCTACGGCGAGCTGTTCGACTACGACGCCGATACATCGGATACCACCGACTAGGTCGCCGCGTGGCACGTCGAGTGCGCTTCGGGCACCATCCGCGACATCACCGACGAGAACAGCCGCTGGTATCCCGACCCGGTGACGCCGGACGATGAGGTCGAGCGCCTTGGCGTCGGGGCCGACGAGCACGCGGGCCCGGTTCTTGCGGACGCCGTCGAGGATGATCTGGGCCGCCTTCTCCGGCGTGGTGCTGGCGAGCTTGCTTGTCGAAGGTCTGCGCCAACTCGTGCTTGGTCGACGCCCTCGACCGCGGTCATGTTGCGCGCGATCGGCGGTCTTGATGCCGCCGGGGTGCACGGTCGTCACCTTGACCGGATGCCCGGCGACCATCATCTCCTGGCGCAGCGCCTCGGTGAATCCGCGCACGGCGAATTTCGCCGCGTTGTAGGCGGCCTGGCCGGGCACCGAGAACAGCCCGAACACGCTGGAGATGTTGATGACGTGGCCGTCGCCGGATGCGATCAGGTGCGGGAGGAACACCTTGGTGCCGTTGACGACGCCCCAGAAGTCGACGTCCATCACCCGTTCGATGTCCTTGAACTGGCTGACCTCGATGTCGCCGGCGAACGCGATGCCGGCGTTGTTGTAGATCTGGTTGACCTTGCCGAAGTGCTCCTTGACCGCGTCGGCATAGAACTCGAACGCCTCGCGCTCGGTGACGTCGAGCCGGTCGGCCTTCACCGGCGCGCCGATGGCCTTCAGCTGTTCCTCGGTGTCGGCCAGGCCCTCGGTGTCGACGTCGCTGATCGCCACGCTTGGCGCCCGAGCGGGCCAGCTCGACGGCCAGCGCCTGCCCGATGCCCGATCCGGCGCCCGTCACCGACGGCGACCTTTCCGGCGAAGCCCTCCATAACCACTCCCTCGTGTCAGTTGACTCGCGTCGAGGTTAGTCGGTACCCACGGTCCCGCCTACATCGGCCTAAGGCAGTTCGGACGATGCATGCATAGGTGTCATCGCCCTTTACGCAGCAAGGTCCACGCGCTCGCGACCTCTCAGCCGACGATCGTCCTGGGGCTTCAGTACGGTGGGACAGCCCGGCTTGGTCGCCGTCACAAGGTGCGTGCCCATGCCCGGGCCCCACCACATTCGCCAGCCGAGACTGCGCCGACGGGCGTCGGTCCAGCCGAGTTCGCGAAGCTGGCGGACGTGCCGGCGGGTGGCCCAGATGTCGGCGAGGGCGAGGCGGCCGCCGGGGCGCAGCACCCGGGCCGCCTCGCTGATGGCCTTCGCGCGGGCCCCGAGCTCGGAATGTTGTGCACGACAAGGCTGCTGACGATCACGTCGACGCTGTCGTCGTCGAACGGCAGGTCGGTGATGTCGGCGGTGCGCACCTCGACGCGGTCGGCGACGCCCTCGAGTTCGGCGTTGCGCAGCGTGTTCTGCTGCGAGTTATCGGTCTGGTCGGCGCGCCAGATGTCGACGCCGATCGCGCGGCCGTTCGGCAGCAGCTTGGCCGCCGCGAGCAGGACCGCGCCGCGCCCGCAGCCCAGGTCGAGCAGCGTTTCGTCGCCGCGCAGTCCGCAGATCGTCGAGGATCTCGGCCCACACCTCGAACTTGCCGACGCGCGTGGTGCGGATGAACAGCGCCGCCGTCGTGACAATCGACGCGCCGGTTCCGCCGCTAACCACCGCGGCGACGGGCTTGCCGCGCACAAGACTTCTGGCCGCCGACGCGAGCAGTCGCGGCGCTGACGGTCCCGACGATGGTCGCTACCGTCGGCGCGGACATCGCGCGGTAGTCCCCGTCGTATCCGTAGTCGGCCCTGTGGTGGCGAAGATCTACGACAGTCATCTATCCACGGTAAGATCGCCGCCACCGCCCATGGGGTGCTACGTCTTTCGGCAGCCAGCCAGCCGCGAGCTGTGCACGAAATGCACGCGGTTAGCGGCGGGTCGGCGTACAGACTCGCACGCTCGCGCGGCGTTCGGCCGTCGCACGCTACGAGCCGAACGCCTCGTCGATGATCTCCTGCTGCTCGACGGCGTGCACCTTCGACGAACCCGACGACGGCGCCGACATCGCGCGCCGCGAGATCCGCTTGATGCCGGTCAGCCTGTCCGGGCAGCAGCTCGGGCAGCGTCCAGCCCGAACGTCGGCCACGCGCCCTGGTTGGCCGGCTCCTCCTGCACCCAGAAGTACTGCTCGGCGTTCGGGTAGCGGTCCAGCGTCTCGGCCGAGCCGCCGCCTCGGCAGCGGGGCCAGCTGCTCGATGCGCACGATCGCGACGTCGTCGCGGTTGTCCTTGGCCTTGCGGGCGGCCAGCTCGTAGTAGATCTTGCCGCTGGTCAGCAGGATCCGCGTGCACCTTGCTGCGGTCGCCGATGCCGTCCTCGTAGGTGGGCTCCTCGAGCACCGAGCGGAACTTCATCTCGGTGAAGTCCTTGATGTCGCTGACCGCGGCCTTGTTGCGCAGCATCGACTTCGGCGTGAACACGATCAGCGGGCGCTGGATGCCGTCCAGGCGCGTGCCGGCGCAGCAGGTGGAAGTAGTTCGCCGGGGTCGACGGCATCGCGATCGTCATCGAGCCCTCGGCCCACAGCTGCAGGAACCGCTCGATGCGGCCCGAGGTGTGGTCGGGGCCCTGGCCCTCGTGGCCGTGCGGCAGCAGCAGCACCACGTCGGACAGCTGGCCCCACTTGGCCTCGCCGGAGCTGATGAACTCGTCGATGATCGACTGCGCGCCGTTGACGAAGTCGCCGAACTGGGCCTCCCACAACACCAGTGCGTCCGGGTTGCCGACCGAGTAGCCGTACTCGAAGCCGACCGCGGCGTACTCCGACAGCGCCGAGTCGTACACCATGAACTTGCCGCCGGTCGGGGTGCCGTCGCTCGTTGGTGGTCAGCAGCTGCAGCGGGGTGAACTCCTGCGCCGGTCTTGCGGTCGATGATCACCGAATGCCGCTGGGTGAACGTGCCGCGCCGGGTGTCCTGACCGGACAGCCGCATCAGTCTTGCCTTCGGCCACCAGCGAACCCAGCGCCAGCAGCTCGCCGAACGCCCAGTCGACCTTGCCTTCGTAGGCCATCTCGCGGCGCTTCTCCAGCACCGGCTTGACGCGCGGGTGCACGGTGAAGCCCTCGGGAAACGCCAGGTGCGCGTCACCGATGCGGGCCAGCAGCGACTTGTCCACCGCGGTGGTCAGGCCGTGCGGGGATCATCTGGTCGGACTCCACCGACTCGCTCGGCTCGACCGCGTGCTTCTCCAGCTCGCGGACCTCGTTGAACACCCGCTCCAGCTGGCCCTGGTAGTCGCGCAGCGCGTCCTCGGCCTCTTTCATCGAGATGTCGCCGCGGCCGATCAGCGCTTCGGTGTAGGTCTTGCGGACGCCGCGCTTGGTGTCGATGACGTCGTACATGTACGGCTGCGTCATCGACGGGTCGTCGCCCTCGTTGTGCCCGCGGCGGCGGTAGCACAGCATGTCGATGACGACGTCCTTCTTGAACTTCTGCCGGAAGTCGACGGCCAGCCGCGCCACCCAGACGCACGCCTCCGGGTCGTCGCCGTTGACGTGGAAGATCGGCGCGCCGATCATCTTCGCGACGTCGGTGCAGTACTCCGACTGGACCGCGAGTGCTCCGGCGAGGTGGTGAAGCCGATCTGGTTGTTGACGATGATGTGGATCGTGCCGCCGATGCGGTAGCCGCGCAGCAGCGCCAGGTTCAGCGTCTCGGCGACCACGCCCTGACCGGCGAACGCGGCGTCGCCGTGCAGCATCATCGGCACGACGGAGAAGCCGTCGGTCGCCGTCGCCCTTGTCCAGCAGGTCCTGCTTGGCGCGGACCAGGCCCTCCAGCACCGGGTCGACGGCCTCCAGGTGCGACGGGTTGGCGATCAGCGACACCTGAATGTCGTTGTCGCCGAACATCTGGAGGTAGGTGCCGGTGGCGCCGAGGTGGTACTTCACGTCGCCGGAGCCGTGCGCCTGCGACGGGTTCAGGTTGCCCTCGAACTCGCTGAAGATCTGCGAGTACGGCTTGCCGACGATGTTGGCCAGCACGTTGAGCCGGCCGCGGTGCGGCATGCCGATGACGACCTCGTCGAGCCCGTGCTCGGCGCACTGGTCGATCGCCGCGTCCATCATCGGGATGACGGTCTCGGCGCCCTCGAGCGAGAACCGCTTCTGCCCAACGTATTTCGTCTGCAGGAAGGTCTCGAACGCCTCGGCGGCGTTGAGCTTGCTCAGGATGTACTTCTGCTGCGCGACCGTCGGCTTGTCGTGCTTGACCTCGACGCGCTCCTGCAGCCACTTCTGCTGTTCGGGCTCGAGGATGTGGGTGTACTCGACGCCGACGTGGCGGCAGTAGGCGTCGCGCAGCAGACCCAGCACGTCGCGCAGCTTCTTGTACTCCGCGCCGGCGAAGCCGTTGACCTTGAACACGCGGTCGAGGTCCCACAGCGTCAGGCCGTGGGTGATGCACGTCGAGGTCGGGGTGGCTGCGGAACCGGGTCTTGTCCAGCCGCAGCGGGTCGATGTCGGCCATCAGGTGACCGCGGTTGCGGTACGCCGCGATCAGCTCGATGACGCGGGCGTTCTTGTCGACGATCGAGTCCGGGTTGTCGGTGCGCCAGCGCACCGGCTCGTACGGGATGCCCAGCTCGCGGAAGATCTCGTCGAAGAAGTCGTCGGACAGCAGCAATTCGTGGATGGTGCGCAGGAAGTCGCCGGACTCCGCGCCCTGGATGATGCGGTGGTCGTAGGTCGAGGTCAGCGTGATCAGCTTGCCGACGCCCAGCTCGGCGATGCGTTCCTCGCTGGCGCCCTGGAACTCGGCCGGGTACTCCATCGCGCCGACGCCGACGATCGCGCCCTGGCCGCGCATCAGCCGCGGCACCGAGTGCACGGTGCCGATGGTGCCCGGGTTGGTCAGCGAGATCGTCACGCCGGCAGAAGTCTTCGGCGGTCAGCTTGCCGTCGCGGGCACGCCGGACGATGTCCTCGTAGGCGGCGATGAACTGGCCGAAACTCATGGTCTCGCAACGCTTGATGGCGGCGACGACCAGCTGACCGGTTGCCGTCCTTGCCCTGCAGGTCGATGGCCAGACCGAGGTTGATGTGCGCGGGCGTGACCGCGTTCGGCTTGCCGTCCACCTCGGCGAAGTGCCGGTTCATGTTCGGGAACTTCTTGACCGCCTGCACCATCGCGTAGCCCGAGCAGGTGGGTGAACGAGATCTTGCCGCCGCGGGTGCGCTTGAGGTGGTTGTTGATGACGATCCGGTTGTCGATCATCAGCTTGGCCGGGATGGCGCGCACGCTGGTCGCGGTCGGCACGTCCAGCGACGCCGACATGTTCTTCACGACGGCGGCGGCCGCGCCGCGCAGCACCTGCACCTCGTCGCCTTCGCCGGGTGCCGGGCGCGGCGGCCTTCGGCTTGGCGGGCGTCGGCTGCCGGTTCCGGTGCCTTGGCGGGCGCGGCGGCCTGCCGGCGGCGGTCTCGGCGCGGCGGGCGCGGCGCCGGTGCCGGCGGCGCGGGCGGCGCCGGCGGTCGCAGCCGGCTGTCGGCCGGTTGCCCGTTGCCGGCGACGGATTGCGCTTCGGTGGTCGGCTCGGGGGAGTAGTCGACCAAGAATTCATGCCAGCTCGGATCGACCGACGAGGGATCTTCGCGGAACTTGCGGTACATCTCCTCGACCAACCATTCGTTCTGCCCGAATGGTGAATGGTGACTGCTCACGGCAGCTACTCGCCTCGATTCCTTCGTCCGGCAAGCGGCTTTGCTCTGACGCTCGCCACCCATATTCCCACGGTGCCGCGCGTCTCACCCGCAGCGGTTCCACGCCGCCCATAAAGGCTAACCCTTCGGCGGCGATCCGCCACGTGAGTGCGAACGGCAGTTCTCGCGCTCAGCTCGCGTCGGGAGCGGGCAGCAGGTGCAGCGACGACCGGCCACCGCGGCGGCGGGTTGCCGAACGCCATTGCGGGCGTTGCGCGACGATCTTCTTGCCCATCAGCCGGTTGCCGACGCCGCCGACGACGGCGCCGATCCCGACCGGCAGCAGCTTGCCGAACAGCGATCGCGCCGCGCTCGCAGCGTGTAGCGCTTGACGAAGTAGCGCGAGCAGCCGCGAATTCAGCTGGGACACCGCCGGCAGCGGCAACGATCGCCGCGCCGTCGGACAGCCAGGCGCCGCTGGTGCGGCCCGGTCCGATCAGGTCGGCGATCGCGTGCTTGCTGTCGTCGCCGACCAGCACCGCCAGCACCAGGGCGCGCCGGCGCTCCCGGTGTTCGGCCGGGATGCCGTACACCTCCGCGACGCCAGCACGTAGAACGCGGTGGCCTCCAGGAACACCACCGTCTCGCCGGCGACCGCCGACAGCGCCGCCAGCGTGCCCGATCCCCGGAAAGGCCGCGGCGGACCCGACCGCGGCGCCGCTGGCCGTCACGGCGGCCAGGTAGTGCTTCTCCAGTTTCGCGACGACGTCGGCAGGCGTCGCGTCGGGTTGTGCTCGGCGCAGCCGGTCGACGTAGGCCTTCACCGCGGGCGCCTGGACGCGCGCGCCGCGTTCGATGATCTGGGACAGCGCCTTGGCGGCGGCGCTGGGATTGTCGTCAGCGCCGTCTCGTAGCGGGCAGCTGGCTCTTGGTGCTTGACCGAGCGCTCATGTGCGGCTTCCCCTTTGTCGACGATGTTCGACCTGTTCGAACCTTCAGGCTAACGCTTGTCGAACGAACGGAGGCGCACCGCGGGTGCCCGATCGTGATCGCGGTCACTGTCTGTGACGTGGGGAACAAATTATTGAGAAGCGGCGCTAACCACTTCCATGGCAACATCGATCGACGTGGACGTGACGAGTGCCTCGACCCCGCGGACGGGCAGCCGAAGCCGCCGAGCCGCGCCCGCATGATCGTGGTGCTGGGCGCCCTGGTCGCGCTGGGCCCGCTGACCATCGACATGTATCTGCCCGCGCTGCCCAAGATCGCCGACGACCTGTCGGTGTCCTCGTCGGTCGCGCAACTGACGCTGACCGGCACGCTCGCCGGGTTGGCGCTCGGCCAGCTGATCGTCGGGCCGCTGTCGGACTCGCTGGGCCGCCGCAGGCCGCTGATGGCCGGCATCGTGCTGCACATGCTGGCGTCGCTGATGTGCCTGTTCGCGCCGAACATCGCCGTGCTCGGCGTGGCGCGCGGGCTGCAGGGCATGGGCGCCGCCGCCGCGATGGTGGTGGCCATCGCGGTCGTCGGCGACCTGTACGCCGAATCCGTCGCGGCGACGGTGATGTCGCGGCTGATGCTGGTGCTTGGCGTCGCGCCGGTGGTCGCACCGTCGCTCGGCGCCGCCGTGCTGCTCAAGGCGTCGTGGCACTGGGTGTTCGCCGCGCTGGTGGTGCTGGCGGGCGGGCTGCTTCTACTGGCGGCGCTGGCGCTGCCGGAGACCCTGCCCGCGTCGCATCGGCGGCCGCTCAAGGTGCGCAGCATCGCCGCCACCTACGTCGAGGTGCTGCGCGACGTGCGCTTCGACATCCTGGTGCTGGTCGCCGCGCTCGGCATGTCCGGGCCTGTTCGCCTACATCGCCGGTGCCTCGTTCGTGCTGCAGGGCCACTACGGCCTGGACCAGCAGGCCTTCGCGCTGGTGTTCGGCGCGGGAGCGGTCGCGCTGATCGGTGCCACGCAGTTCAACGTGGTGCTGCTGCGGCGGTTCGCGTCCGCAGACCATCGTGGTGTGGGCGCTGGCGGCCGCGGCGCTGGCCGGGGTGGTCTTCGTCGGCGTCTCGTACGCGCACATCGGCGGGCTGTTCGGCTTCGTGTTGCCGGTCTGGGCGATCCTGGCCGCGATGGGCCTTGTCATTCCCAACGCCCCGGCGGTCGCGCTGTCGCGGCACCCAGACGCCGCTGGCACCGCGGCCGCACTGCTCGGCGCGGCCCAGTTCGGACTCGGTGCCGCGGTGGCGCCCCTGGTGGGCGTGCTCGGCAACGACGAGATCGCGTTAGCCTTGGTGATGACGGTTGGCATGGTGATCGCCCTGCTGGCGTTACTGGCGGTCGGCGTGCCCGCCGCCGGAACCGAGGACGACGTCACCGGCGACGCCGTCGCAGAAGCAGCCTGACGCGCATTACTGATTGACCCCCGACTTGTCGGGGCATATCCAGGTCCGTACCGTCGGCTCAATCGTTGTGTACCTGGTCGACCCGAGATGTTCCAAACGCTGACAACACGGCAAGACGGCCGCGCCCGAGCGGGGGTGCGGTGGCAAGTCGACCGCCGGAAACACTCCCCGCTCGCGGGCGAAAACCCGTGGAACGCGTTGTGGGCGATGATGGTCGGCTTCTTCATGATCCTGGTCGACGCGACCATCGTCGCGGTCGCCAACCCGTCGATCATGGACAAGCTCGGCGCCAGCTACGACACCGTCATCTGGGTGACCAGCGCCTACCTGCTCGCGTACGCGGTGCCGCTGCTGGTGGCCGGTCGACTCGGCGACCGGTTCGGGCCGAAGAACCTCTACCTGATCGGGCTGACGGTGTTCACCGCCGCGTCGCTGTGGTGCGGCCTGGCCGGCAGCATCGAGATGCTGATCGCCGCGCGCGTGGTGCAGGGCATCGGCGCTGCACTGCTGACCCCGCAGACGCTGTCGACGATCACCCGGATCTTCCCTGCCGAGCGCCGCGGCGTGGCGATGAGCGTGTGGGGTGCCACCGCCGGCGTGGCCACGCTGGTCGGCCCGCTGGCCGGCGGCGTGCTGGTCGACGGGCTGGGCTGGCAGTGGATCTTCTTCGTCAACGTGCCGATCGGCATCATCGGGCTGGCGCTGGCGGTATGGCTGATCCCGGTGCTGCCCACCCAGAAGCACCGCTTCGACCTGCTCGGTGTGCTGCTGTCCGGGGTCGGCATGTTCCTGATCGTGTTCGCCCTGCAGGAGGGCCAGTCGCACCACTGGGCGCCGTGGATCTGGGCGATGCTCGCGGGCGGCATCGGCTTCATGACGGCGTTCGTCTGGTCTGGCAGTCGGTCAACCGCAACGAGCCGCTGATCCCGTTGGACATCTTCCGCGACCGCGACTTCCGCCTGTCCAACGTCGGCGTCGCGATCATCGGATTCGTCGTGACGGCGATGATCTTGCCGCTGATGTTCTACGCGCAGGCGGTGTGCGGGTTGTCGCCGACCCGGTCGGCGCTGCTGACCGCGCCGATGGCGATCACCACCGGCGTGCTCGCGCCGTTCGTCGGCAGGATCGTCGACCGGTCCCACCCGCGGCCGGTGGTCGGTTTCGGGTTCTCGGTGCTGGCGATCGCGACTGACCTGGCTCTCGATCGAGATGACGCCGACCACGCCGATCTGGCGGCTGGTGCTGCCGTTCTTCGTGATGGGTATCGGCATGGCGTTCATCTGGGCGCCGCTGACCGCCACCGCGACCCGCAACCTGCCGCCGCAGTTGGCCGGCGCCGGTTCCGGCGTCTACAACGCCACCCGACAGGTGGGTTCGGTGCTGGGCAGTGCGGGCATGGCCGCGTTCATGACGTCGCGGATCAGCGCCGAGATGCCGCCGACGTTGGCGGAGGCGCCGGGCGAAGGCTCGGTGGCCCAGATGCCGGCGTTCCTGCACGAGCCGTTCGCCGCCGCGATGTCGCAGTCGATGTTGTTGCCGGCGTTCATCGCGCTGTTCGGCGTCGTGGCAGCGCTGTTCCTGCTCGGCTTCGGCGACCCCGACCGTCTCGTCGAGGATGACCTGGATGACGCGGACCACAACGCCGGCTATGCGGTCGACTACAGCGGCGACGAGACGTTCGGCGACGACGACGACTACGTCGAGTACACGGTGTCGTGGGACGAGCCGGCACCGGTGACGCGGGCCGAACCAGCGCGGGTCGAACCGGTCGTGCAGGCCGAACCCGTCGTGCAGGCCGACGACAGCGTCACCGAGCCGATGCGGTCGCGCGCCGGCCACGTGCTGCACGCCCCTGCGGACGTCTGGCATGGTGCCCCCGTCGAGTCGTGGCACTCTCTGCTCGAGGACGAGCCCGCGCCGCCCGCGGCTGAGCCGTCGCGAGAAGCGCGGCGCAGTATTCTCGACGAGCTGCTCGGCGACGTTCCGGCAACCCCCAAGGTCGAACCGATCGGCTTCGCGCACAACGGTTTTCATGTCGATGACGAACAACGGTTCCAGCCGTTGCCTCCGCCGGTCCGGGAGGAGACGACACCGTCACGCCATCGTCGGGCGGCTCGCCACTACCGCCCCGATGAACATTCAGAGAAGCGGCCATTCTGGTTCGAGTCCAACGGCAGGCATTCCCGCGAGGACCCCGACGACGCGTCGAGCTACGGCAGACACTCGTCGCCGGGCCGCGACTAACCGAACAGCACCGCGGGGTTGAGGTATCCGGACGGGTCGAAGGCGGCCTTCACCGCGCGCATCGCCGCGATATCGGCCTCGGTGCGCGACATCGACACGTAGTCGCGCTTGCGGGTGCCGACGCCGTGTTCGGAGCTGACGTTGCCGCCGCATGCGGGCGATCAACGCCATCATCGCCGAGTACAGCTCGCGCTCCGCGTCGTCGGCCCGCAGCGCACCACATTCAGGTGCAGGTTGCCCTCGCCGATGTGGCCGAACAGCACGGGGATGGCGTCGGGCGCATGCTTGGCGATCAGCTCGGCCGATTCAGCCGCGAACCCCGCGATCGCCGACAACGGCAGGGACACATCGAATTTCAGCGGCGGTCCGTAGACGCCGAGCACTTCGGCGACCGATTCGCGGACCTGCCATAGCCGCTGTTGCGCGCCGACGTCGACGCCGACCGCCGGCTCGCCTGACATGTTGCGCATCCTCGAGCGCGTCGGCCAGCCGCTCGGTTTGGTCTGTGTCGCCGGCCAATTCGATGAGCAGCAGCCACGCGCCGTCGACGGGCGCGGCCACGCCGACATGCTCGGCGGTCAGCGCGCTGGCGCGTGCGTCGATCAACTCCAGCGCCGCGATGCCGTCCATGTCGCGGAACGCACGGCCGGTTTCGACCAGCGCGTCGAGGTCGTCGAATCCGCAGATCGCGGTGACCCGGTGCGCCGGCGTCGGGTGCAGCCGCAGATCTAGCCCGGTGATGACGCCGAGCGTGCCCTCGGCGCCGACGAACAGCGACGCCAGGTCGTATCCGGTGTTGTCGCGGCGAACCTGGCTGTGCCGGTGCACCACCGACCCGTCGGGCAGCGCGACATCGAGGCCGAGGACCTGCTCGCCCATGTTGCCGTAGCGAACGGTGCGCAGCCCGCCCGCGTTCGTCGACGCCATGCCGCCGACGGTCGCCGAATCACGCGCGGCCAGGTCGACGCCGAACACCAGACCGGCGGCTGACGCGGCGCGCTGCACGTCGGCGAGCGTCGCGCCCGCGCCGACATGAATGCGTCGCTCGACGACGTCGACCTCGCCGACGTCGCGCAGCCGCTCCGTCGACAACAGCACGTCGTCGTGTTCGGGCACGGTCCCCGCGACCAGCGATGTCCGGCCGCCCTGGACGGTGACGTACACGCCCGCGTCGCGGCAGGCGCGCAGCACCGCGGCGACCTCGTCGGCCGACCCCGGCCGCACCAGCGCGCTGGCCTGCCCGCGGTAGCGCCCGGTGTGGTCGACGCTGCGGCCGTCCAGCACGTCGGGATCGGTGATGACGTGCGCGGCGCCGACGATCCCGGCCAGCGTGTCGGTCAGGCTCATCCGTCGGTGTATCACAGGTCCGATGTCGGCGCTGGGTGCTTCCGACGCGCCGCCGAGTCGGAGGCGACAAGAACGCGCCCAGCTCGATCGAGGCGGTCCGGCGTGGCCGGCAGGTACTCCGTCAGCGCCTCCGAGCGGACGATGATGCTGAGGTACTTGGCGCGGCTGACCGCGACGTTGAGGCGGTTCCGGTTGAGCAGGAACGAGATGCCACGCGGAACGTCATCGATCGATGACGCCGTCATCGAGACGAACACCACCGGCGCCTGACGGCCCTGGAACTTGTCGACGGTGCCGACGGCGACATCGGGCAGGCCGGCGGCGTCGAGATAGTCCTGCAGCAGCAGCACCTGCGCGTTGTACGGCGCGACCACGAGCACGTCGGCCGGAGCCCAGCGGTCGCGGTGCCGTCCTCGTCGGTCCAGTCGGAGCCGAGCAGTAGCCGACTGGCCGCAACGATCGCGGCCGCCTCCTCCGGGCTGCTGGTCGAGTTGCCGTCGTGGGGAACGCGGAGCACCCGCACGCCCGGCGCCTGGCCGTCGAGCCGGCGCGCCGCGGTGCGGCTCTCCTCGGAATGCAGGCGGCCCTCGTAGGACAGCCGCGACACCGGCTCGCACACCGCGGGGTGCATCCGATGCGAGCGGTCGAGGAAGTAGCCGAGCTCTTCGGGCAGGGTCCGGTGGCCGTCGACGAGCCAGCCCAGCGCGGATGCGTCGACCGGTTCGGGATGGTGCCCTGGCTGACCTGGGGCAGCTGCTGCGGGTCGCCGAGCAGCATCAGGTTGTCGGCGGCGCGGGCCACCGCGATGGTGTTGGCCAGGCAGAACTGGCCGGCCTCCTCGATCACCAGCAGGTCGAGGCTGTTCGCGTCGACCCGGGTGTCGTTGGCGAAATCCCATGCGGTGCCGCCGATCACGCATCCGTCGTTCGTGGCGATGAATGCGGCGTAGTCGTCCTTGTCGACGTCCTGCCATGCGGCGTCCGGCGGCGAGTCCTTCTTGCCGATCCGCGCGGGGTCGACATCGGCGCCGATCAGTCTTGCACGGGGTCAGCCCGGACGGTCAACGGCTGGCCTTCATCGGCATCGAGTTGACCGGTGGCGCTGATGACATCCGGCTCCGGGCCAACGTGTTCACCCTGTCCGTCACCGGCGAGGACTACAGGCGCATCACCGACACCGAGCATCCGGCCGACGGGTCCGAGTACTCCCCCGACGGTCGCTGGCTGTACTTCAACACCGAACAATTCAGCGGTCACGCCCAACTCGCCCGGGCTCCCGTCCACGGCGGCGAGCCGGAGCGGCTTCGGGTATCCGACACCGTCGACTGGTTCCCGCACCTGTCCCCCGACGGTCGACGCGCCGCGTTCGTCGCCTTTCCACCTGGCACCGAGGGACACCCGCCCGACCTATGGGTCGAGATCATGACCGCCAGCACAGACAACTGGCAGCAGCCGACGCCGATCGCCCGGATCTTCGGCGGACAGGGCAGCCTCAACGTCAACAGCTGGTCCCAGGACAACACCCACTTCGCCTATGTCGCCTACCCCAGTCAGCAATCAGGCTGAAGACAGCCGACCGGAGCGGGATGGCGGCAGCCATCGGGAGTGGAGCGATAGCGTCCAGGGCGCGATGAGCAGGTCGAGAGCGGTCAGGGTACGCACGCGTGGCTGGTCGGTAACAGGGACCGCGCTCGGCGCCGTGCTGCTCCTGCTCGGCGTGCTGGCCGGGTGGTGAATCGGCAGATCCTGGATGGATCGCGCTTCGCCGCCCATGTCGACGCCCTGCGACGCGACCCGGCCGTCCTGCTACAGACGGCCGACGATCTCGGCGATCGTGGTCAAGTCACGATCCGGGGCCACGAAGTACGACAGGCCGTAGCGTTCTCGCCTGGCCTGCAGGTCCTCGCGAATCTGCGGGACGCTGCCGATGAAGATGGTCGGCATCTGCCACACTGTTTCGCATTCGATCGGGCCCCAGCCGCGACGGGCGATGAGATCTTCGGTAGCCGAGCGTCGGTTAGGGGCGATGCTGAAGGTTGCGAACGCGCTGAGCTCCAGCTCGGCGAATCGCTCACCCGCCGCCGATCGAAGGATGTGGAGCTTCTGGTCGAGCGCTGCCGGCAACCGTTCGGTCGGGTCATCGTGATCTTCCGGGCTCGTGATCGGGGACGGCAACAGCCCCACGATGTCGGCGTGGCGAGCGGCCAGCCGAAGCATCCGTGGGCCGCCGGCGCCGACCAGCAGGCGGGGCACGCCGCGACGCTCAGGCAGCACATCCAGGTCCAAGCCATCGATCTGGTACCACTGGCCGGCCTGGTGCACCGCCTGACCAGCCAGCAGGTCCTTGATGATGGTTAGCGACTCCTCGAGCCGGCCGATGCGCTCAGGCGCAGCGGCAAAAGCGATTCCGGCCGCTCGGTACTCCGGTTCGTACCAGCCGGCGCCGATACCCAGTTCGAAGCGTCCAGCGGACAGGTAGTGCAGTGTCGCCGCTTCGTGCGCCACGACGGCCGGATGCCGGAAATCGTTGGACAGGACGAGTGTGCCCACGGTGAGGCGGGTCGTTGCTGCCGCGGCCGCAGCGAGCGCGCTGAACGGCGCCAGCTGTTGACCGAACGCGCCGGCCGAGAAGTGATCCCGGAGGAGCAGCGAATCGATGCCGACATCTTCCAGGCGGCGCGCCTGAGCAGCCCAGGCCGGCCCATCAAGGACCGATTCGCTAACCAGGCCAAACCGCATCGGATGCTCCCCTGCCGTCAATCCGGTGCCGATCGCAACGCGATCACTGGGCCCAGGGCGGGACAAAAGTCCCTTGCGCGGTGACGGCTTCGCCGCCGACGGGCATGACGCAGATCGCCTCCGCCGGTCCACGCGAGGCGGTGATAGAGAACTCCACTTCGGCCGGAACGATCAGTGCGTCGCCCGGTCCCGCCGTCTCGACGTGATCGGCGTACCTCGCGTCGAGAGTGCCGGAGAGCACGAGAAAGGTCTCCTCGCGGGTCAGCGAATGAGTCGGCGACGGAGCATCAGGACCGAACCGTATCCGCCACGCCGCAACGTCATGAGCGCCTCGGCTGGGCGAGACCAGACCGGTGATAACTGCGTTCCCTATGTCGAACACGGGCGAGTGTGCGGCCGAGATGGTTGGCATGGCTCCTCCAGAACTTTGTACGCTATGGTGAACGGTACACCATGGAGAACTATATGGATGCACCAGATCTTGCCATCCTGCTAACCGGCGCCGCGCGAGTAGTCGCCGACCGGCTCGGCGCAGCCGTGGAGCGCGCCGGCATCGAGGACATGCGCTCGTCGTACGGGTTCGTGATCCGCGCCCTCGCCACTGGTGACCGCACGTTGACCGAACTGGCCGGACTGCTCGGCGTATCGAAGCAGGCGGCCATCAAGGTCGTCGACGAGATGGAACGGCGGGGCTATCTGGACCGCTGCACCGATCCGGCGGACCGGCGGGTCAAGCTGTTGCGGCTGACCGCGAAGGCCATCCAGGTGCGTCGCGTGGCCCTGCGGGCCAGCCGTCAACTGGAGCGCGAACTTCGCCGCGAACTCGGCGACGACGACGTGGCCGCCTTGCGCCGCACGCTCCTACGGCTGCTGGAGCGGCACGGGGCGCTCACCGACGCTTCCGCCGGCCGCTCGCGCGCCGTGTGGTGAACTCGGCTTTAACGCCGCAAGCCGACCGTCCATCACGGCAACGTGACCGCCGGGCCCGAGTGCGGTGTGGCCTCGAGACGCAGGTACCGGGCACCGCGCCAGGATCGTCCTGGTGCTGATCGGGGCTGCAACTCGCGGTCGGCGTCCTACTGCTACCGGCATGGGTGCTGCGGTTCCGCCGGAGCCCGAGCACCCGCGGGACGGATGCGAATCAGGCCTGGTCGCAAGCTTGATCGGTCGGTTTGGCCCGCGAGGATCATCCCAAACTGCGCCGCTTCGGCGTGTCGATCATCCGCCATCGACGTTCGCGGCCAGGATGATCGACATGGCGAAGGTGACCCGGACCGACCGAGCCGAGCCATGTAGCCGGTGCGGCGGTCCGGTCGAGGTGGACGTCATCACGACGGACGCATGGCCAGACGATGACGCCGAGCAAGCCCGCGCGTTTCACAAGGACGACCGCACCCGCGCCGACGAGTTGTGCCAGCGAGGCCGGCAGCCGGCGCTGGTCTAGTGTCCGGCGCCGGCCGCCGCCGGTCAGGTGGCGACCGGCTGGGGAAACCCGGCGCCGCCTGTCGATCAGGCGCACGACGAGCAGGGTGACCAGCACAGCCAGCACGGCGCAGGCGACCGCAATAGCTGCCACCTGCCACGCGGCCATGCCGTCAGCTGGCTGGGAAATCGGCGGGGCCGGGGGCGCCTGGACGTCGTCTTGCACCGGTGCCGGCCGGCCGTACGCCTGGGTCGCGCCCGCGACGAGGAGCAGGGTCGATATCAGCGCAGTCGTCGCCACGCCGATCAGGTGTCGCGCTCGGTTCATGATGGTCCTCCGTGTGTAGGGGTGTCCCTGTCACGGTGGGTTTGCCGGCGGCCGGGCGCCATTCGACATTCTGCTAATGCCGCAGCGCTGCCTATCGGCATACCCTCGAGCTGCGGAGGAGGTGGACCATGAGTCGGACGTTGCTCACCGACACGGATCTGCAGCTCATGGTGGGCATTGCCCACGACCACAACCACGACGACGGCGGAATGCCGCTGCCGTGGTCCCTGCTGCACGATCTGAGCCGATTGGTCGAATGCGACGCGTTGAGCGTCTCGGGCCAGGACACCCCGCGGTGGGAGATCTTCGCGGCTCAGGACCTGCCCGAGGAAGAGCAACTGCACGCACCCGAACAGATCGGAATCGACGATCCCTACCGGCGGCACTACTGGGACGCCTCGTGCTCGTACCCCGATCGAACCGGCGATATCGTCACCGTGACCCGAAGAAGCGACCTACAGGCCGAGCGTGAATTCCGTCGCTCCCCCATGTATCTCGACTACCTGGGGCCGGCCGGCCTGGAGCACGAGGCGATGGTCTGTCTCGACGCCGGCACGCCGCAGCGCACCCTTCGGCTCCTGTTCTGGAGGGGATCAGGCAGCGACTTCTCCGACCGCGACGTCGCGGTGCTCACCTTGCTGCGCCCGCACCTGCAAGCGGCGTACCAAGCCGCCGAACGGCGACGTCGTCCTCCGCTGCCCCTCACCCAGCGACAGCATCAAATTCTTGGGCACGTGGCCGCCGGGTACACCAACGCTCGCATCGCCCAACAGCTCGACGTCTCCGAGGCGACCGTGCGCAAACACATGGAGAACATTTTCGACCGGCTCGACGTGACGAGCCGCGCTGCGGCCATCTCGCGGATAAGCGTGCTGTCCTGACGCGGGCCGCGTCGCACCGATGTCGCGCTCGTCATGAGCATCGGGGCGAGCTGCGGGAGCTACATCGCCTCGGCCGTGCTCGTCATGCCGACGAGCACTGCACGCCGGACGAGTAGCGCAGGCCGAAAGAAGGCGACCCGGTCCTCCAGCTCGCCGGTTGACGATTGTCGTGAGCCCACCGGCATTCTCCCTGAACCATTTCGCGAAACAGGCGTTAACGTCTGAAGCGCTCACGGCCCAATGGCGTGCGCCGGTACGGACCGATGGCCCTGCGGGGAGTGTGACAATGACCGGAGCGATCAGCGCAGCGGCGCTGGACGGCTGGCTGCGCGAGTTCGCCCAGAGGATCGCCGCCAACCGGGATCTGCTGACCGAGCTGGATGCAGCCATTGGCGATGCCGATCACGGCACGAACATGGATCGCGGGATGAGAGCTGTCGTGGCCACGCTGGATGTGGGCTCGCCAGCCAGTGCGCCGGCCGACCTGCTCAAGCAGACCGGTCGGACGCTCGTAAGCACGGTCGGCGGGGCCGGGGGGCCACTCTACGGGACATTCTTCCTTCGCATGGCGACATCCGCCGGCGAGAGCGATTCGCTGGACGGGGCGGGATTCGCCAAGGCGTTCCGCGCCGGCTTGGCGGGTGTCGTCGCGCGGGGCAAGGCCGAGCCGGGAGACAAGACGATGGTCGACGCTCTGGCGCCGGCCGCGGAGGCCATGGAACGCGTAGTGGCCTCTGGAGCCGATCTCGACGCCGCGCTAAGAGCCGCCAGCGCCGCCGCCGACCGCGGTCGCGACGCAACCATTCCGCTCGTCGCGCGCAAGGGTCGGGCGAGCTATCTGGGCGAGCGAAGTGCGGGCCACCTGGACCCCGGCGCGACGTCGGCCGCGCTGCTGGTGGCGGCCGCGGGTGCCATGACGCGCGGCGCGGCGGACTGAGTCCAGAATGGTTGGCCTGGTCGTCGTATCGCACAGCCGGGCGCTGGCCCGAGCGGCCGTCGCGCTGGCCGAGGAGATGGTGCGAGGCCAAGACGTGCCAATTGCCATAGCCGCCGGTCTGGACGAGACGACGCTAGGCACGGATGCGGTTCAGATCGTCGACGCCCTTCACGCCGTCGACCGCGGCGACGGCGTCGTGGTGCTGATGGATCTGGGCAGTGCGGTGCTGTCGGCCGAGCTCGCCCTCGACCTGCTCGAGGACGACGAGGCTCGGCAGCGCGTGCTGCTCTGCCCGGCGCCGCTGGTCGAGGGGCTGGTCGCCGCAACCGTCGCCGCCGCTGCCGGTTCCAGCGCCCAGGAGGTCGCGGCCGAGGCCCGGCGGGCCCTCGCCGGTAAGGAGTCCCATCTCGGCCCATCAGCCGAGCCGCCCGCGGCCGCGCCTCGGGAGTTGGCGAGTGAGGCCAACGGGCGCTTCACGGTGCGCAACCCGCACGGTCTGCACGCCCGCCCGGCGGCATTGCTGGTCCAGCGACTGCGCGCCCTCGACGGCCGGGTCCAGCTCCGCAACGCGACGACCGCCTCGGATTGGGTGTCGGCCACCAGCCTGTCAAGGGTGGCCACGCTGGGCGCCATGCTCGGGCATGAGGTCGAGGTGCGCGCCGACGGGCCCCGGGCCGATGAGGCGGTGCAGACCGTACTTGCGCTCGCCGCCGACTCGTTCGGCGAAGCGGCGCCGAGTGGAAAGCTGGGCACACCGCCGGTGCCCATCGCCCGCATTCCTGCGTCGGAGCCGACTGGCGTTGCGCCGGGAGTCGGCATCGGCCCAGCCGTACACGTTACGAGCGACGTCGTCGACGTGCCGGCAGAAGGGACGGAGGATCCGGCCCGGGACTGGCTGCGATTGGTCGACGCGATCGCTCGCAGCCGGGCGGAGATCGTCCGCGCGCGCGATCGGGTTGCCATCGAAGCCGGTGACGAGGAGGCCGCCATCCTCGACGCGCACGTGCTGTTGCTCGACGACGCTGAGCTGTTGAATGACGTCGAAACCAGAGTCCAGTCCGGGCAGGCGGCGGCATCCGCCTGGTCAGCCGCAATCATCGACGTCGCCGACCGATTGGCCGCCCTGCCCGATCCCTACCTGCGGGCTCGCGCCGCCGATGTGCGCGCAGTCGGCGGCCATGTGCTGCGCCAGTTGCTCGGCGGCCGGCCACGAAACGCGAGTCGGGCCGGCGTGATCGTCGCCGACGATCTCAGCCCGGTCGAGGTAGCCCAGCTGGATCGAACCGTCGTGGTGGCGGTCGTGCTGGCCTACGGCAGCGCGACGTCGCACAGCGCCATTCTGGCTCGCAGTCGAGGCATTCCCACGATTGTCAGGGCGGGCGACGCGGTCCTCGAGATTCCGGAAGGCACGCAGCTCGCCGTCGACGGCAGCTTGGGCGAAGTGGTCGTCGCGCCGACCCCGGATGTGGTGAAGGAATTTCAGGCCCGGGCGACCGCCGCCGCGGCACGGGACCGGCGAGCGCTCGCCTGGGCCGCGGCGCCGGCCACGACCCAGGATGGCGTCTCCGTGCTCATCGGCGCCAATGTTGGCTCGATCGACGAGGCCAAGGCCGCCGCGGCGAACGGCGCGGATCGGGCCGGACTGGTGCGCACGGAGTTCCTGTTCTTAGCCTCAATCCGTGGACCGATCGCCGGTTCACGGCGTGGTGATCAACTGAAAGTGCCTTTTGGCTGGGGATGATCTGGGGTGTCGAAGCCTGGACCGATCCGATACCAAAAGGCACTGGAAGTGAAGCTACCCGATGCGTGGTTCCGCGCCGCTGCGCGGTTCGATGAGGCCAATCTCGTGTCGTTCGCGGGGCTGGCGCCGCTGTTGGCGCTGGCCGAACGGGCCGGGCTGTCCGAGCTGATCAGCGAGCGAGTCCAGATCGACCCGACGGTGATCAAGGTCAAGTCCGCGGGCGCGAACCCGGCCGGGAAGCTGACCTCGATCATCGCCGGGATGGCCTGCGGCGCCGATTGCATCGACGACCTGGACGTGATCCGCTCAGGCGGGATGAAACGCCTGTTCGCCAATGTCTATGCGGCGACGACGTTGGGGCAGTTTCTGCGCGAGGTGACCCACGGCCACACCCTGCAACTGACATCGGTGCTGCGCGCCCACCTGGTCAACCTCGTAGGGCAGACGGCTGTGCTGCTGCCCGGCCTGCAGCAGCAGGCAATCATCGATATCGACTCGCTGCTGCGGCCGGTGTTCGGGCACGGCAAACAGGGCGCGAGCTTCGGGCACACGAAGATCGCCGGCAAGCAGGTACTGCGCCGCGGCCTGTCCCCACTCGTGACCACCATTAGCACGGCCGACGGTGCGCCGGTGATCGCCGGCATCCGGCTGCGCGCCGGGAAGGCCGGCTCAGGCAAGGGCGCCGCGTCGATGGTGGCCGAGGCGATCCGCACCGCCCGCGCCGCCGGAGCGGTCGGCGAGATCCTGGTACGCGGCGATAGCGCGTATGGCAACAGCGCCGTCGTGACCGCCTGTCTCAAGGCTGGGGTGCGGTTCTCCGTGGTACTGATCAAGAACCCCGCCGTGGCCGCGGCGATCGCGCGTATCCCCGACGACGCCTGGACGCCGGTCGACTACCCCGGCGCGGTGCTCGACCCGGACACCGGCCAGCTGATCTCCGATGCCGAGGTCGCCGAGATCGAATTCGAGGCGTTCGCCTCCACCAGCACGCCGGTCACCGCCCGTTTGATCGTGCGCCGGGTCCGCGACCGGGCCCGGACCGAGGAACTGTTCCCTGTATGGCGGCACCACCCGTTCCTCACTAACAGCACCGAGGACACCACCCAGGCCGACATCACCCACCGCCAGCACGCGATCATCGAGACCGTCCTGTCCGACGTCATCGACGGACCGTTGGCCCATATGCCGTCGGGCCAGTTCGCGTCCAACGCCGCGTGGGCGATCTGCGCGGCGATCACGCACAACCTGCTCCGCGCCGCCGGCGCCCTCGCCGGAGACCGCCATGCGGCCGCGCGCGGTGCGACGCTGCGCCGCCATCTCGTCGCCGTGCCCGCCCGACTGGCCCGGCCGCAACGCCGACCCGTTCTGCATCTGCCCGCGCATTGGCCCTGGGCCCAGCAATGGCTCCAACTCTGGACCGCCGCCGATCCCCCGGCCGCAGCTTGACGCAATCACGGCCGACAGGCCCCGACCGGAACAAGGAAGGCTGGGCAGACCAGCAGATCTCCGCTGCCCGCCACACCCAGCAAGATCAAAATTCGAAAGAAAGATCATTCAGCCGGTCGGTCCACGGATCGAGGCTTAGAGCGCAGTCAACCCCCGTCGGTCGACGAGCAGGAGGCCGTGTACCGCGACCTGGCCCAGGCCATGGGCGGCCGCCGCATCGTCGTGCGCACACTGGACGTCGGCGGCGACAAGCCGCTGCGCTATTTGCCGCAGCCAATCGAGGCCAACCCCTTCCTGGGCGTCCGCGGCATCCGCTTCACGCTGCGGTACCCCCAGTTGCTGGCCGATCAGCTGCTCGCCATCGTGCGGGTCGCGCACGATTTCCCCGTCAGCGTGCTGTTTCCGATGGTGAGCGCACTTGACGAACTCACCTCGGCTCGGCGCCTGCTGGATGCGGCAGTGACCGCCACCGGCCGCGGCACCCCGCCCGGCTTGGAGATCGGGATCATGGTCGAAGTGCCGGCGGCGGCGCTCAACGCGTCCGTCTTCGCTCCACACGTGGATGTCTTCAGTATCGGCACCAACGATCTGACTCAGTACGCGATGGCGTCGGAGCGAGGGAGTAGCGCGCTGGCCGCACTCGCCGACCCACTCGACCCCGCCGTGCTGCGCCTCATCGACCTCGTCAGCCGGGCGGCCGGCGACCGACTACCGGTCGCGCTGTGCGGAGAGCTGGCCGCCGACGAACGGGCCACCGGACTGCTGGTTGGATTAGGCGTGCGTGAACTCAGCGTCGTTCCGACCGCCGTGCCCGCGATCAAGCGAGCGGTGCGTGATCTGACGAGCGCGGAGGCCGCAACCCTCGCGGCAACCGCGCTCACCAAAGGCAGCGCCGCCGACGTGCGAGCTCTACTCGGCGCTGGAAGTTAGGGCGTGTCTCCGAGCGGACGGGCCCCGATCAGGACAGGGCCTTGGCTTTCGCCTGCTGGAACTCAGCGTCGGTGATGACGCCGCGGTCCCGAAGATCGGCGAGCCTAGCCAGCTCGTCTGCGGCGCCGCCGCCGCTACTGGAACCAGCGACGCTCTGGATGTAGGCCCGGGCGGATGCATCCTGCTGACGTGCCGCCTCGGCGGCATGCTCGTGCATCTTCCGGCCCCGCGCGATCAAGTACACGAGCACCCCGAGATAGGGCACGATGACCACGAAGATCACCCATAGCGCCTTGGCCCAGCCGCTCAGATCGTCGCTGCGGAAGATGTCGCTGAACACCACGATCAGCAACCAGATCCAGATGAAGAACAGGAAGAACCACAACATGGACAGGAACACTTGGCCGGTCCCGAACTGAGCGGCCTCAGGCATTACTGACACCTCCACGCCGACGACGGATTTAGCGGGAGCGAGCAAGAATGCAGTTCCGAAATCCGTGCAAACAGCACGGAACGCCTCCCTGCCGCCCACCGCACGTGATGAGGTTAGGCACCCAGGGCGGCCGCGTCTACAACTAGCGACACTCGTCGACGAAGTGTCGTGTCCTTGCCCGTCCCGCGATAATCGAGGAGCTCGATCTCTGTGCCGGCCAGAGCGACACTTTTGTACTCGCCGGAGGCCGGCTTGACCACGCAGCGTGCGCATGCGTCGGTGCGTCAGTGTCCCGCGAGGGAGGCGAGATGAGCCGCTGGGCCACGAGGTTCAGGCGACGCCAGAATCTCAAGGGCAGCCTCTGGGCCCTCCCGCTGGGCGGCGGCGTGATCGGCGCGCTGCTGGCGCAACTGTTCTTGTGGTTGGACGAGAGCGTGCGCATTGCGGCGCTCTGGCATTACTCGGCCAGCACCGCCACCGGAGTACTCACAGCGATCATCGGGGCAATGGTCGCCCTGCTGGGATTTGTCGTGACGATCGGCGTTCTTGTCATCCAACAGGCAACCGCAACCTTGTCTCCACGCTTCATGCGACTGTGGTACCGCGACCGCTTACAGAAAGTCGTCCTGGCCACCTTCGCCGGGACATTCACGTACTCGTTCGCCTTGTTGCGCCGAGTAAGCGCGGATTCCGTTCCTGATCTCGGAGTCACCATCGCCGGATTCGCCGTCGCGGCGAGCCTGATACTTCTGCTCGTCTACCTGAACCGCTTCACGCATGCCCTGCGGCCGGTAGCGGTTGCTGCCATGGTGGAACGGGCTGGCGAGCGGGTAATTGATCGATGGCAGGCGACGATGGCGTCGCAGCATCTGGATTCAGATCTTGTCGACGAAGCCGAATTCGGGGTTACGACCACTCCACCCGTCTTGTTCGAGCAGGCCGGGGCGATCCAGGCGATAAACCTTCGCCAATTGGCAGCGATCGCAGTGCAGCACGACTGCCTGCTGGTGCTCAGTCGCACCGCGGGCGACTTCGTCGCCCCGGGCGACGTGTTCGTCTCCGTCAGGGCCAGGCCCGGCGACCTGTCCTTCACGTCACCCGACCCGAAACAGGTGCGCGGACTGGTTGCTCTAGGGGTCGAACGAACGATAGAGCAGGACCCCGCATTTGCCCTTCGCATTCTCGTCGACATCGGCATCAAGGCACTCTCGCCCGCCGTCAACGATCCAACGACGGCGGTCCAGATCCTGGACTACATCGAGATCTTCCTGCACCGCATCAGCGCCATCGACCTGCGCGACCGATACCTGTATGCGGATGCCAGAGGTACTCCGCGAGTCGTCATTCCGGGCCGCACGTGGGTCGATTACCTGCAGCTGGCCGTGACGGAGATCCGGACCTATGGCACGCGCTCGATCCAGGTCTGCCGGCGGCTGCGATCGTTGCTCGACGGCCTGCTAGTCGCCGCCGCGCCTGAGCATCGCGACGCCATTCACGTCGAGCTGTCCCTGCTGGACGACAGCATCACCAGAAGCTTTCCGGATTCGGCTAACCAGGCGATCGCCCGCGCCAGCGACCCACAGGGCATCGGCTCGCCGGCGATGGAGTGGACCCACAAATTCCGAGGAGGACGTCAGTAGACCGGGTCGCTGCCGGTCAGTTCGTTGCGTCGTGATCTTGGACTTATCGTCGCGACAAGGTAGCACCTCCAAGATCACGACTGTTCGCCGCGGGCAGGTCACTAGAGGCGAGCATCGCCTGGCCAGCCGTGATCCGCGCGAGGACCACTAAGCTCGACCGGGTGGGAAAAGTAAAGGTCGAGCGCGAAGGCGCCGTCGGTGCGCCCACCCAACTCGTCTACCGACTCATCGCCGACGATCAGCACCATCAGCGCTTCCTGCCCAACGGGTTCTCCGACTTCGAGGTCTTGGAAGGAGGTATCGGAGCCGGCACCCTGCACCGGTTCAAGGTCAGCGCCGGCGGCCGGACCCGCCAATACACCATGCGGGTCGCAGAGCCGGAGCCAGGCCGGGTGATCACCGAAACCGATCAAGACTCATCGCTCGTCACGAGCTTCACCGTGACTCCGTCAGGTGACACGAGTCGGGTGCTGATATCGACGACCTGGGATGGTGCAAGCGGCGTCGGCGGATTCTTCGAACGAGTGTTCGCGCCGAGGGTGATGCGTCGGATGTATGCCGACGAGCTGGCGCGGCTAGACCGTTACGCGCGCGAGCAGGCGGCCGCGGCACCCTAACGCCCGCGGCTGCCAGTCAATCGCTCGTGTCGTTCGGGCGCAGCAACGAATCGAGCCAGCCGAACGATCGGGCATGGTAGAGAGCCCGAGCGCCCTGCTCGCAATGATCGTCTGCGCCCTCCGCGGCGGTGAAGTGGACCAACTCCTTCGGACACTGCAACGACGCGACGAGCTTGGGAGCCGTAGCACTGATGTCGTCGCCCTCGGCGTAGCACACCCAGGTCGGGCAGGTAATGAGCTCGGCCCGGCCGGCCAGGGTGTAGTCCGACAAGCAGTCCAGGTACGCCAGCGGAGTCCGCACGCCGTGTACCAGCAGACCGCGGCGCAACGCCCAGCCGGCGGTCGGTCGGCGCATGACGAGCCAAAGCAAAGCGGCCCCGGTGATTCGCGCCATGCGCTTGTGGGCGACGAGTCCAGCGGCCAACGGCGGGGGCAGCCGAGCGAGGAATCCCTCGGCCAGGTCGAATGATCCGCAATCAGCGACGACGGCAGCTAACCGGTGCTCGCCGCTGGCCGCCCGCGGAGCGAGGTGCGCACCGAGACTGAGGCCGATCAGAGCGATGCGCCGGGCATCGACGTCAGGACGACTCTCGGCGTGGTCGACTACTGCGCCGACTACGGTTTCCCAGTCGGGACGCATCGGCAGCCCCTGCTGGATGAGCGCGCCGCCCTGGCCGGGGCCGTCGAAGGCCAACACGTTGTAACCCCGCACAAGCGCGGCAGCGGCATTGGCAAAATACAGCTCCTCGGCCGTTCCGTCGTACCCACCGGTCAAGATCAGAGTGGCTCGTCGCCGATGGTCGTCCGCGACCCGGAAGAAATAGCCCGGCAGGGTGGTGTCTTCGAAGGGGATCGTCAGCACCTCGACCGCGGGATTAAGTAGAGCCCCAGCTCGCCGGAACATCTCCGTCTGCGCGGCGTTCGCCGCCTTCAGCCGCGGGTCCAGCGGTGGTCGCATGAGCATGAGGCCAGCGGTCCGGTAATAATTCGACGCGCGAAGGTAGGCCAACCGGGCCGACTCGACGTGTCCGGCTCGCTGTTCGTTCTCGGCCAGCTCGGCACACGATCGGGCAACCGCGACCCAGGCGTCGTGCCAGGAGCTGACATTGGTACCGGTCAGCGCACGAGCTGTGGCTAAGCATTCCCCGATGTCAGCGCCCCCGTACATCGCGGTGCCCATGGCCCGCAACAGCTGTGCGTCCAGTAGCTCGTCCTTCAGCGCGACCCGTGTCATCTCACCCTCCAGATAGCTCACGAGGAACGCGATTCTCTCCAAAGATCAGTCGGAACGCATTGTTGCCCCGACGCGGACGGCCTCCGGCGCGTCAACCAGTGACGGATCGACGAAGCCATGCCGTACCCGTCGGAACCCGCGTACCGCCGTCCCGCCAACAGTCTGTACCCGAGGACAGGGCCTCAGCCGACCGTTGGGGCCGTCGGGCTCACGACGCCGTGTTGGTAAGTGCCAGTGCGCCGAGGTCGGAGAGGATCTGGGTGCGGCGCGTGGATGGCAAACCCCCCTTGTTGAGGCTTACCGCAACCGTCCGCTGGCCGGAGGAAGCGACCAGTAGTGGAACGCTATAACCGGCGCCGGTTCCACCGACCAAGATCGTCCCTGGGTTGTCCGCGATGGTGACCTGGGCCGGCGTCGCGCCGTTCGCGACGTAGTCCGACACCGTGCTGGCGGCCCTTTTCGCAGCATCGGCCGCCGTGCCGTACAGCGCGACGTTGATCTCGATTTGTGGCGTCGCTGAGCCGCCCGGCGGGGTGGCCGGAAGGCCGTACCGGCAGTTCAAGTAGGTCAGCCGCCCGAGCGTCTTGTCGGGGACGCCCACGACGAAGGCCGTCTTGCCGCCGATCGGATATCCGGCGGTGCGCTGCACGTCATACAGCGTCAACAGCGAATAGCAGGTCCCGGAGAACTTGGTCATCGGCGTCGCCGGCTGCGTCGGGCTGGGGCTCGGCGAGGCGGAGGCCGAGGCCGAGGCCGAGGAGCTGCCGCTCGCTGCTCCGGAGGCGGTAATCGTCACCGTACGAGTGGACGACGATGCCGGTGCCTTGGTACACGCCGCGAGCGCCGCCACCAGCAGCACGCCGATCGCGAGCAGTCGGCGGCGGCCGATGGCGCCCGCGCTCATCCGGCCGGAGCGGCTATCCCGACCGCCTAGCGCCCGCTCGGTCCGATCCCACATCGCCGCTCCGAGAGCCCCAATCCAAGTCACCCAACCAGCCTGACCGACCACCGATCAATCGGTGTGGAGACACGCCACAACCTCACGGTAATGTGCCGCCGAGCTGGGCGCGGACGGATCCAGCCCGCATTTGACGTACCGCTCGAACCGGCCGGACCGCGCCTGGTGTCAATCGCCGGTTTCCGGTAGACCGATACCTGCCGGGCGCCGTCGTGGTGTCCGGCGGCAACCGGATGTAGGGAGAGGACGCGACATGCCAGATTTCGACGACATCAAGAAGATGGCCGAGGAGCACGACGACCAGGTCGACTCGGGCTTGGAGAAGGCTGGCGAGGCAGCCAAGTCGAAACTCGGCCACGATGAGCAGATCGATCAGGCCGTCGATAGGGCCCAGGACGCCACTGGTGGCGACAATCAGTAGTAGCCAACCAAGGCCCTCGGTCGAAGGACGCGCCGACCGGCGCCGAGCCTAGACGACCGACGGCGCAAGCGAGTCACCCGGCAGCGTCCACCAGCACCACGCCTGCGCGGGAAGCAACGCCAAGCGGGCGAGGAGACGTGACCAGCGGCTCAGGCGTGTACCAACTGCTGTTGCTGCTCGCGCACTAGCTGAATGGCAATGTGGTGCAGCGTGCTCGCGACGCGTTCTCGCTGTTCGGGCTGATCGGGTAGCCACTGAGCCAGCTGCTCGAGCACCCAGTCGACGTACGCCGTCGTGATCATGTCGACTTCGGCGGTGCCGCGGTCGGTCAGCACGAGCATGTCGCCGTCTCGGCGAAGATATCCACTCGCCGCGATGTCGTCGAAGTACGAGGTGAGCACACCCGGCGGGAGGCCGATGACAGCTTCGAGGTCGGTCTGCCGCGCGGACTGATCGATCATCGGACCATGCAGGTAGACCTGCAGCAGACCCCATGCGGTGGCCAGGTCCAGGATGCTGCTCGAGCGCTCGAGAACCTCGGCGCCGGCTGTGCGCCTCCGCAGCACGCGAGCAATGATCTTCTCGAGCTGGTCGTCTGAGTTCGGGCTCTCCGGCAGGCCGAACCCGTCGCCCGTGTCCGTGGCCACGCCACGTGCGGAGTCCCGCATCGCGACCTGAGGCAGGAGCAGCGCGAACACGAGCGCCACCACGGCAACCGGCACTGCCCAAAGAAAGACATAGTGCAATGCTTCGGCGTAAGCGTGCATGATGGGCGCTCGGCTAGCGGGCGGGAGAGCCTGTATCGCCGCAGGATTCGCGACATCAGCCGGACTGACGTGCCCAGCTTGCGCTATCGCCGCCGGGAGCAGATGGGCGAGATAGTTCGAATAAATCGCCCCGAATATCGAAGCGCCAAAGGCACTCCCCAATGTCCGGAAGAACGTGACGCCAGACGTGGCCGCTCCGAGATCGCGGTAATCAGACGTATTTTGCACGACTAACACGAGGATTTGGATGATCAGACCGATGCCCGCACCGAATATCAACATGAATAGCGATTCCTGCCACAGCGGAGTGCGGTCTGACAGCCGGGACATCAAGTACAGACCCACGGCGAGAAGTGCGCTACCCACGATAGGAAAGGCCTTGTAGCGACCAGTGCGGCTCACGAATTGGCCACTAATGATCGCGGTCACCAGCAGCCCGGCCACTACGGGCAACGTGCGTAGTCCAGAGACAGTTGCGGAAGCGCCCCGGGCGTACTGCAAGAACACCGGAAGGAACGTGATCGATCCCATCATGGCGAAACCGACGATGAAGCTCAGAATGGCGGCGGTGGTAAAGACCCGGCTCCTGAACAGCCGCATCGGCAGGATCGGTTCAGCGGCTCGAAGCTCGACCTGGACGAATATCCCCAGGGCAACGGCAGAACCGATGAACAGTCCGATGATCGTCGGCGATCCCCAGGGATACTCAGTGCCTCCCCACGACGTCGCCAGGATCAGACCGGTCGAGCCAAGCGCGATGAACAGCACGCCGAGATAATCGATAGCCGGACGGCTGCGCCCACGTACGCCAGGAATGGTGCGTGCGGCCATCACGAGCACGATCACGGCGATCGGCACGTTGACGTAGAACACCCAGCGCCACGACAGCTGGTCGGTGAACACTCCGCCCAGGAGCGGGCCAATCACCGTCGAGACACCGAACACCGCTCCGAATGCGCCTTGGTATTTGCCGCGCTCACGCAGCGGAATGACCTCGCCGATCAGTGCGGTCGAGGTCACGGCAAGGCCGCCTCCACCGAGCCCCTGCACTCCGCGCATCGCGACGAGGAAGGCCAGGTTGTTCGCCAGACCGCAGAAGAGCGATCCGACGATGAAGACGACGACGCTGCACTCAAAGACCCGCTTGCGTCCGAACAGATCGCCGAACTTGCCGGCGAGCGCCGTGGCGATCGTTTCCGCGAGCATGTAGGCCGTGACCACCCAGCTCACATGGTCACCGCCGCCCAGATCTCCGACAATCGTGGGCAGCGCGGTGGCGACGATTGTCTGATCCAGCGCCGACAGCAGCGTGCCGATCAGGACCGTCACGAAAACGAGATTCATCTGGGCGCGAGACAGGCGCGCCGGAACGGCAGCGACTCCCGCCGACGGGCGGGTCACGGCCTGACTCATCGAAAGCGGACCTCCGTGGCATCGTCGCTGTCATCATGTCGCGATCCACGGCTCGGCGGCCAGATCGTGTTCGTCTTCACCTCGGAGGGGGCTTCACGGCTTGAGTGCGAAGAAGACAAAGCTGGCGAAGACCACCAGGTGCACGCCGGCCTGCATGAGAGTCGCGCGGCCGGGGACGACGGTGAGGATCGCGACGGCGACGGTAAGCACCAGCAGCACGATCTGAGTGGGACCCAGTCCGAGCACGATCGGTCCACTGAGCCAGATCGATGCGAACGCGATTGCCGGAACGGTCATGCCGATACTCGCCATCGCCGAGCCGAGCGCCAGGTTGAGGCTCGTCTGAACTCGGTCCCGACGGGCCGCTCGAACGGCCGCGAGCGTCTCCGGCAGCAACACCAGCAGGGCGATGACGACTCCTACTACCGACGGCGGAAACCCGGCGGCGGCGACGCCGGACTCGATCGACGGCGACTCGACCTTGGCCAGGCCGACGACTCCGACGAGGGACACGAGCAATAGGGCAAGGCTGACCACTGTCGAGCGAACGGACGGTGGCGGCGCGTGCTCGTCGGCCTCGTCGATGGTTGCTCCGCTCGGCGTGACGGGCAGGAAGTAGTCCCGGTGCCTGATCGTCTGGGTGAACACGAACAGCCCGTACAAGGCAGCGGACACGACCGCGGCAAAGGCCAACTGTGACCCGGAGAACTCCGGCACCGCTCGACTGGTGGTGAACGTAGGCAGCACCAGACACAAGGTCGCCAATGCCGTCATCGTCGCCAGTGCGGCGCGCGTGCCCTCCGCGTTGAACAGCACGACATGGGTTCGCATCGTCGCGACTAACAATGACACTCCGACGATGCCCGAGCAGGTGATGATCACCGCGGAGAACACCGTGTCCCGCGCCAACGACGAGGCTTTGTCTCCCCCGGACACCATCAAGGTCACGATCAGCGCGACCTCGATGACCGTCACCGCGACGGCCAGGACCAGCGATCCGAACGGCTCGCCGACCCGATGAGCGACGACCTCGGCGTGATGGACCGCGGCTAGGACGGCGGCGGCGAGCACTATCGCCACCAGCACGACGAGCACGACCGGCAGGTCCCGGCCCCACGTGAGTGCCAGCACGATCAGCCCGAGAACGGGCGCGATGCTCGTCCAGTCCCGATACACCGGACGCTCGGCGACGGCAGCCACGCGCTCACCTTGCCCTACCGCCGGGCGGACGGCCCGGAGGGCTATCCGGATTCGTCGAGGGTGGCAGGCTCAGGGCCGTGGACGCGCTGGTCTGGGTGGGGCACGCGACGGTATGCCTCGATCTCGACGGTCAGCGCGTCCTCACCGACCCGGTGCTGCGTAACTCCGTCGGCCCCTTACGCCGGGTCGGCCCGGCTCCGCCGCACGGGGCCTACCGCGATCCGGACCTGGTGCTGATCTCGCACCTGCATCAGGACCACCTCGACCTTCCTTCGCTTCGACTGATCCACCCTGGGGTGCCCGTCGTGGCGCCCAGAGGAGCGGCTCAGCTATTGCGCCGGCGCGGCGGACGCGCCGACGTCCACGAGCTGGCGCCGGGCGAGACCGACAGGGTAGCCGGCCTCCAGGTCACCGCGACCCCGGCGCGCCACGACTCGTCCCGACCTGGCACCCGGGCGAAAGCGACGCCAGTCGGTTACCTGTTGGCGAGCTCGCGACAACGGGTGTACTTCGCCGGCGACACGGGTTGGCGGCCCGAGCTGGCTGAGCTCACTGGGGTGACCGTGGCCCTCCTGCCGATCGGCGGCTGGGGACCGACCCTCGCTGCGGGCCATCTCGATCCACGCCAGGCGGCGCAGCTGACCGCGCTGCTGGGCCCGTCGATGGCGGTCCCGATCCACTGGGGCACGCTGTTCCTGCGCGGCGCCTGGCACCTCGCCCCGCGTCGTAGTCACCAGCCGGGTGCACTGTTCGCCCAGTGGGCCGGTCAGCTGGCGCCAGCCACCGACGTCATCGTGTCGCCGCCCGGCGTGGTGGTCCGAATGCCGTAACGAATCGCGCGGAAGTGGTCGTACAGCGTGATGATCAGCGAGAGCAGCAAGAGGAAGAACGATGTGGTGACCCGATTGACGACGACGGCGTCCCGTAGCAGCACGATGCCCTCGAAGATCACAGAATTGATCACCACCATCAGGGCGAAGCGCGCGACAATCCATAGCGGCACCAGCCGGAGCCACTCCAGCAACTCGGTAACGCCGGCGTTGAGGACCGTGACAACGACAACGCCGATCGCGAGTTGTCCATTGGTCGCGGTCGTCGGCAGCACGTGACCGAAGATGACGACGATCATCGCAATGAGCGCCGACTTCTCGACCGTGGTGAGCAGCCACGTGTGACGGTCCTCAGGCCGGGTGTCAGGCTTCCGTTTCGCTTGGTGCGCGTCGACATCCAGGCAGAACCGCCAATCGGGCGCTGGCAGGTTGCGCCGGCCCCAGATCACCGCAGCGACGATGAGCACGGCCAGCGCGGTGAATAGAAGGGTCGCGATCACCGGATGAGCGGCGATCTCATCGGTCGCGTCCAGCTGGGCGATGTGGATCCACCACTCCTGAGGCAGCTTGATGAAGATCCAAATGGCGGCGGCCCCGATGATCAGCTGGCGTCGAGTGAGGCGCGTCGGCCGCCACAGCGTCCGGACACCCTCGTAGGCGATGAAGAAGTATTCGAAGGTGTTGGGGAAGATCAGCAAGGCCGGGCGCCATTGACTCAGCTCGAATATCAGGACGCCGACCAGGCGCCAGTACCACAGAAACTGTCCGATCCGGAACGCGGCCGGGTCAGGCCAGTTGCGCAGGGTCGAGGTGTAGGCGATGACCAGGTAATAGATGTCCAGCGCCTTGTCGTAGCTCTGATAGTTGGCGAGTACCGAGGACATGTCGGCCGCCTGAAAGATCGTCTGGTCGACACCGTCGATGACGAGGGCCAGCAGTACGGCCGGTAGCGGGAACCGCGGAATGAACAGCGGGACAATGAGCCGAGCGAGCACGACAGCCGCGAAGACCACGTGCTGCGTGGCGTCCACAGCGCTCCGTCCGCCGAGCTTGAGAGGTACCTGCGCTGAGACTAGCGATCTTCCGGCCGTGATGAGCCGTCCGCGGCCTTGGGCGCGCCCCGGTCGTAACACCGCTCGTGATCTTGGACTTACAGCCCCAGAGCGACCACAAGTCCAAGATCACGATCAACCCATCGTCCGCCGTCATCACGTAGCGCTACCCCCCGGTCGGCGAGAGGATGGCGGCACGCGCACAACCTCGACGCGGTGAGAGGTGAGTCCGCATGCCCGCAGAAGCGCTCGTCATCGACGGCTGTTCGATCGCGACGGTCGACGACCAGGACCACGAATACGCCCGCGGGCACCTCGTGATCCGTGACGGCCGGATCGATGTCGTGGCGGATGGCCCCGCCCCGGTCGTCGATGGGGCGCGTCGACTCGACGGTTCGGGTTGCCTCGCCACCCCAGGCCTGGTGAACGTGCATCACCACCTCTACCAGTGGATCACCCGCGGCTATGCGCAGGACGCCACGCTGTTCGAGTGGTTGACCACGCTCTATCCCGTCTGGCGCCACCTGGACGCGGACCTTGAATATCACGCCGCGCGCGCCGCGCTGGCGACCCTGGCGCTGTCCGGATGCACCACGACGACCGACCACCACTACCTGTTCCCCCGCGACGGCGGCGACGTGTTCGCCGCCGAGGTCGAAGCGGCCCGGCACATCGGACTGCGCTTCCACCCATGTCGGGGGTCGATGGACCTCGGGCAGTCGCAGGGCGGACTCCCCCCGGACGACGTTGTCGAGGATCGGGACGCGATCCTCGCCGCGTGCGAACACGCGGTGTCGACGTACCACGACCCGGCGCCGGAGTCGATGGTGCGGGTTGCCCTGGCGCCCTGCTCACCGTTCTCCGTGACCGATGAGCTCCTGCGCGAGTCGGCTGAGCTCGGCCGCCGCCTCGGTGTGCGGATGCACACCCACCTGGCCGAGACGGTCGACGAGGACGAGTTCTGCCAGCAGAAGTTCGGCTGCGGTCCGGTCGACTACGTCGAGCAGATGGGCTGGCTCGGCGACGACGTGTGGCTCGCGCACTGCGTTCACCTGTCGTCGAGCGACATCGCCAAGTTCGCGGCGACCGGCACCGCCGTCGCCCACTGCCCGAGCTCGAACGGCCGGCTCGGCTCGGGCATCGCCCCCATCCCCGAACTGCTCGCCAACGGCGCCCCGGTCGGGCTCGGCGTCGACGGTGTCGCGTCGAATGAGCACGGTGGGCTCGGAGGCGAGCTGCGCCAGGCTGCGCTCGCCGCGCGTTTCCGGAAGGGACCGAAGGCGCTGACCGCCCGCGAGGCACTGCGCATTGGCACGATGGGCGGCGCCCGATGCCTCGGACGCCAGGACGAGATCGGCTCCCTGCAAGCCGGCAAGCTCGCCGACCTCGCTCTGTGGCGGGTCGACGACCTCGGACACGCCGACATCGCGGACCCCGTGTGCGCGCTGGTTCTCGGGCCGCCCGCCGCCGTGCAGTTGCTGCTCGTCGGCGGCCAGGCGGTCGTCGAGGCCGATGAGCTGCGTACAGCGGACGTCGATTCCCTCGCGACGCACGCGCGAGACTCAGCTCAAGAGCTCTCCCGGCGCGCCGAGGTGGGCTGAACCCAGTCAGCTCTCCCGGCGCACGTCGCCGACCGCCTTGTCCGGCCGCAGGCCGCGCCACGACGGATGGCGGAGCCGCCCGTCCCCGGTCCATTCGGTGAACCTGACCTCACCGACGAGACGCGGCGTGACCCACTGCGCCTCCCGGGCGACGAGGTTGGGAACCTCGGTGAACGGTGAGGTCCGGCGGGCCAACTTACGCAGCCGCGTCATCAGGTCGGCGAGCGTTTCCTCGGTGAAACCGGTGCCCACGTTGCCGATGTAGCGCAGCCCGTCGTCGCCGGGCAGGCCGAGCAGCAACGAGCCGATCGTGCCCGCTCGCCGTCCTTGACCGGGCCGCCAGCCGCCGACGATGACCTCCTGGGTGCGAACGTTCTTGATCTTCACCCAATCCGGCGAGCGGCGACCCGGCCGGTACCGCGAGGAGCGGCGCTTGGCGATGACGCCTTCCTGGCCCTGACGTCGACTGGCCCGAACGGCTGCGGCGCCGCCGCCCCGCAGGACTGGCGGCGTTCGCCAGTACGCTCCCTCGAGCTCCAGCCCGTCGAGGAGCTGCCGCCGGTCCGAGTATGGGAGTTCGAGCAGCGATCGGCCGTCCAGATGGAGCAGGTCGAAGATCAGGTAGACCACCGGATCCTGATCGGCCAGCCGCCGGGCCTCGGTCGCGTTCGCGATATGCATCCGTCGCTGCAGCCGGCTGAAACTCGATCGCTCGTGCGCGTCGAGGACGGCGATCTCGCCGTCCAGCACAGCCTGGGTAGTGCCGAGCTGGGCGCCGAGGTCACGCAGTTCCGGGTAGCTCACGGTGATGTCGCGATCGTTGCGGGACCACAACGTGATCCGTCCGCCGTCGACCTCGCAGATCGCGCGCACGCCGTCCCATTTCATCTCGAACGCCCACTGGCGGTCCTGTGCCGCCGGCGGCAAGGCGCCCGGCGTCGCGAGCATCGGAGATACCCGCTGCGGCGGTTGCCAGTCCGGACGGGCTGCGGCACCCATACGATGCATGATCCAGTTCCTGCCGTCGGTGTGGATCAGGACGAAGCGACCCTGCGTGCGATCGCCGTGCAGCACGACCTTGACCTCGCGATCCGACCACGCCTCCAGCTCGTAGCTGCCGCGGTCCCAGATCGACACGCGTCCACCGCCGTACTCCCCGGCCGCGATCGTCCCCTCGAAGTCGGCGTACTCCAGCGGATGGTCTTCGGTCTGCACGGCAAGATGATTGCGTTTCGTGTCTTGCGGGATTCCTTTCGGAACCGCCCACGAGACGAGCACCCCGTCCCGTTCCAGGCGAAAGTCCCAGTGCAGCGCCCGGGCATGGTGTTCCTGCACGACGAAGCGGCGGCCGTCAGCTCGGTCGGACGGCTCAGCCGACGGAATGGGCTCCGGTGTGCGGCCAGGCCGCCGCTTGCGGCGATACTCGGTCAGCTTGCGTCCGGTCACGAAGCGCCTCCGCCAATAACAACCGCCGACCTGCGCGACGGGTCCGGTTGGCGCAGGCTCCAGCTCCATCCTCCTCGAACCTGGCCGCATGGCGGAATGCGGTCAGGGGCTCGCCGCCCGCAGACAGGTGATCAACTCACCTAATCCCGGCCCGACCCGCTCGTCGGAGATCATGCCGTACCCGAGCACGATGCCGTCCGGATCCGGCGGGACCTGGCAGTAGTCGGCCAGGCGGATCACCCGGACACCACGAGCCTCAGCCGCCCTGATCGCCGCTCCGAGGTCCAGCGACCGCAGCTCGCGTACCCGTGCGCACACGTGCAGGCCGGCGACGGACGGGACGACGTCGAGCAGGTCCGCTGCCTCACGCTGGAGAGTGGTCACGATCTGCTCGTGACGTCCGGCGTAGACGCGGTTGGCCCGGCGCACGTGCCGCGCGAGCCCACCGTCGTTGATGAACCGGGCCAGGGCTCGCTGCAACGTCGGGTCGCCGTGCCAGTCGGTGAGCTGCTTGGCCATCCGCAGCGCGGCCTGCAGCGAGGCCGGCGCGACGAGGAAGCCCATGCGCAACGCCGGGAGCATGGTCTTCGCGAACGTGCCGACGTAGATCACGCGGCCCGATCGGTCGAGGCTCTGCAGCGGCTCCAAGGGGCGGTGCGCGAACCGGAACTCCGAGTCGTAGTCGTCCTCGATGATCACGGCTTCGCGCGCCTCGGCCCATTCGAGCAGCGCCCTGCGCCGTCCAAGCGACATCGACATACCCAGCGGGAACTGATGTGACGGCGTCGTGTAGACGATCCGGGTCGAGGCCGGAAGCCGCGCGACCTCGAGGCCCTCGGCGTCAACCGGCACGCCGACCACCCGTGCCCCATGAGTGCGGAAGAGCTGGTAGGCCGGCGGATACCCGGGTTCCTCGACGGCCACCTGGTCGCCCGGTTCGACGAGCACCCGGGCGACCAGATCCAGAGCCTGCTGGGCTCCGTGCGTGATGAGCACGTCGGAGCTCGCGGCGCGGACC
The DNA here is from genome assembly GCA_963779485.1 of uncultured Actinomycetota bacterium. Lineage (GTDB taxonomy): Bacteria > Actinomycetota > Actinomycetes > Mycobacteriales > Jatrophihabitantaceae > CAVVJA01. The sequence continues at coordinate 43,295 of CAVZYJ010000009.1, forward strand.
GACCGGGACACCCCGATGTGCCTGGCGATCGCGTCGGTCAGTACCGGCTGGCCACCGGGACCGACGTATTCCCCGCGGCCGATACCGGTTCGGGTGAGCTCGTGGTTGACCAGTCGACGCCAGACATCGAGCGGGAACAAGCTGACGTCGGGCACGCCGACCCGAAAGTCGTAGAGCGCGCCCACTCCCGACGGGGCGGCGAACCGAGCGACGGACCCCCAGACCGACCGGGGCCGGACGGCGGCGGTGCCTGAAGGGGCGGACCGGCGATGCGGCGGGCGTTCCGCCGCTGGGCTCACATAGGTGCCGGCTCCAACCCGACCCACGAGGAACCCTTCGGCGGTGAGCCGGTCGTACGCGACCGACACCGTGCTGCGCGACACCGACAGCCGCTGCGCGAGCTCCCGAGTAGGCGGCAACCGCTCGCCCGGGCGCAGCCGGCCGTCGATGATGGCGTCTTGCAGCTGGCGATAGATCCGATCTGTCCGGTCGCCGGCGCCGTCGAGGCTGATGTGCACCTCCATTCGACGACCCTATATTGGCCTACGAAGGATGGGGCGAATTGGCCCTTCTTCCACGCCAATCGTGTGCCTAACGTGGCGCCTGTGACGACGACTAGACGTCGACGACCGCTTCCCAATCCGACTCCAGGACGGGCGTGGGTGGTCACACCGGTGCGCCCTGGTGACCACGACCAGTGGGCGGCATTGTTCCGCGCCTACGGCCGGACTCATCGTCGCCACTTGCGCGACGAGACGATCGAGGAAGTCTGGGGCCGGCTGCACGATCCCAACGACGCGGTGCGCGGGCTCGTGGTGCGGCGAACCTACAGCGGGCCGCCGGTCGGGCTGGCCCACTACCGTGTGTTCCCACCAGAGTTCGTCCCCACCCGGGGCTGCTTTCTGGACGACCTGTTCGTGGACCCCGGTGCTCGGGGCGGGGGCGCGGCCTCGGCCGTATTGGCCCACCTACGCCGGTTGGCCGCCGCTCGCGGCTGGGGGGTCGTGCGATGGCTCACGGCCGCGGACAACGAACACGCGGTGCGCGTCGCCTGATCGGCGGGTGCACCGAGCAAGCGGCGCAACGAGTGGTCATCGACCGTTGCGGTGGTGGGACTACGGTCGGCATGACCCACGATCGCCCAGAGAGGAACACGATGCCCACACGCACCGCGCACACCATGTGGACCGGCGGCCTGCAGGATGGGTCCGGACAGGTCGAGCTGGTGAGCTCCGGGGTGGCAACCTTCGACGTTTCGTTCCCGAGGCGTGCGGCCGACGATGCTGGCGGCATCACGAGTCCGGAGGAACTAATCGCGGCCGCGCACTCGTCGTGCTTTGCGATGCAGTTGTCATCCGTAGTCGCGGCGGCCGGCGGCACGCCGAAGAGCTTCGACATCACCGAGGATGTCTCTCTCGGTCCCGATCCCGCGGGCGGTTTCCGGCTCACCGGCATCTCGGTCACGGTGCGAGGCGAGGTCGACGGCCTGGACGCTGACGGGTTCGGGAAGGCGGCGGAACAGGCCAAGGCATCGTGTCCGGTGAGCAAGGCGCTGACCGGCGTCGACATCACCGTCGATGCTTCATTGAGGTAAACTTCACGCAACACATACGGTCGGGGGACCGACAGCACGTCGAGTCACTCCGGCTCCGGTGAGTCCGGGCAGACCCTCGGACCCCCGGGTTCCACATCGACGTGGGTCGCTGACCGGCTGCCGACCGTGGACCGGGAAGACCAATAGGCGTCGAGTCGGGCGGTCAGTTGGATGGACGCAGGAACTAGGGGGATCCGGCGCCTGGGTCGTCGGCGCCGGAGCCGCGCGGACGATTTCGGATCGGTGCAGGTCGTTCTCCAGCCGATCATCGAGGTCGCCACTGGGACGGTCGTCGCCGCGGAAGCTCTGGCCCGGTTCATCGGCACGCCAACCCCGGTCGAGCAGATCTTCGCGGTGGCCCACGCGTCGGGACGCGGAGCCGAGCTCGAGGCTGCCTGCATCCGAGCCGCCCTGCTCAGACGACCCGACCTACCCCCGGGCGTGCGGCTGTCAGTCAACGTGAGTCCGGACGCGCTCAGCCATCCGGCGATAGCGGCGGCGTTCGCCGGTGATCTCGACGGCATCATCGTCGAGATCACCGAGCACGTCTCCTCCGATCCGTCGGCGGTTCGGTCCTCTCTCGACTGGCTCCGCGGGCGCGGCGCCCAGGTGGCGGTCGACGACACCGGGTCTGGCTACGCCGGACTGCTGCGGCTGGCCGCCCTCGACCCGGACATCGTGAAGCTCGACCGGACGCTGGTGGCCGGATTGCCGGACAGCCTGCCGCAGACCGCCATCGTGGAGGCGCTCGTCACCCTGTCGGCCCGGCTGGGCTGGCGAATGCTCGGCGAGGGAGTCGAGTCGCTGCGCGATTTGGCCGCGTTGGCCGAGATCGGAGTCGACTACGCACAGGGCACGATCATCGCGCCGGCCGCTGACCCGATGGTCGCCGTCGATCCGGCGGCGGTGGAGGCATGCCGCTCCGCGCGTCGCCGGCTGCTGTCCGGAGCACCTCCGTACGGCCACGTCGACGGCGGCCTCGACGATGATCTTCCAGCCGCTAGAGGCGGGCCGCCGCCCGCAGCTGACCTCGCGGCCCTGGTCCGGATGGCGGCCGAGAGCTACAACGTCGACCTCGTCAGCGTGTCGCTCGTCGAGGACGGCTCACGATTGCACACCGTGGCCTCCACCGATCCCGGCGCCGAGGATCCGGCGTACTGGATCTCCGAGTTCCCCGCGTTGCGACGGGCACTCGACAGCGGCGCGCTGATCGAGGCCCACCTGGCCGACCAGGATCTGCATCCGGCCGCCCGCCATTACCTGACCGCCCATGGACTAGACAGCCTGCTGATCGTGCCGATCGTCGCGGACGGCGTGGCGATCGGCGTTCTCGACCTCAGTCAGCACAACGGGCGCCGGTGGACCGCGCGGGAAATCACCCGAGCCCGGCGCCTCGGCGAGCAGCTGGCTCAGGTCGTGGCCGACCGGCCCGCTGCGGCCGATACGACGAGCGACCAGGCCCCGGTGCGGCGCGTTCGGTGAGCGACCCGGATCGGATCGTCCCGCCAAAACCCGAGTGGGGCGAGCCTCGCACGAAGACCATCTCGTGGCACGACCCTCTGGCCGCGGCGCGGATCGGCGCGGGGATGGCTGGTATCGAGCATCTGCGGGCCATGCGGGACGGCCTCCTCCCCCCGCCGCCGATCGGTCAGCTCTTCGGCATTCGGCTGGTCGAGGTCGAGGTGGGCACGGTGGTCTTCAGCTGCATCCCGGACGAGTCGGCGTACAACCCGATCGGCCTGATCCACGGCGGCCTGGTCTGCATCTTGCTCGATTCCGTTCTCGGCTGCGCGGTCCAGTCCACCCTGCCGGCCGGCGTCGGATACACCAGCATCGAAATCAAGGTCAACTACGTACGACCCGTGCACGGCGACGACGGCGAACTCGTGGCCTACGGGCGGGTGACCAAGCCGGGGCGCCGGGTGGCCTTCGCCGAAGGCGATGTCCGCAACCTGGGGGGCAAGGTCGTGGCCACCGCCTCCGGCAGCTGTCTGGTGACATCGGGCGGCTAGAGCGCGCTCTAACTACCCTTCGACCAGGCGCAGGGTCCAGAAGTCAGCCGCCAGCCCGGTATTGGTCAGGTAGGCGTAGGGCATCGTGAAGTAGCCCTCCTGGCCCCAACCGGTGCCCCACGAATTGCGAACCCGGAACCGCTCGTCGGAGTCGTCGTATCCGACGGCGACAACCGCGTGGCCCCCGAGCACCGACTCACTCGGCGACGGCATCGGCACGGTGCCGGTCTTGGCCACGTCCTCGCTCTCGAAGCTCTGATAGACCGTGAACCCGAATACGAACGGATAGCCCTCCGCCAAGCAGCCCTTGAGCTCGCTGATGACCTGCGGCACGCGCTGGTAGCTCGTGGCCTGATGGGTGAGCGCATCGGTGTAGCAGGACGCGGTCGGCTTGTTGGCGAACTTGTCGATGTCGTACGGCCAGGACGTCTCGGGGCAGACTCCCTGGCGGACGAGCGTCTTCACCCCGTCGCGGATCTGGGCACCGCTGTCGGAATGCACGGTTCCCTCGATGCGTCGCTCGTTGTAGTAGATGAACAGTCGGGACGGAATGAAGTCCGGCAGCTCCTGCTTGCGCAGATCGAATTCGAAGGCGCCCGCAAGAGCGTTCCCGGTGCAGCTACCGAGTTGCCCCTGGTCGTACACCGGGCCGAACTGCGAGGTGAGGTCGACCATGGCCGGCAGGGCCGCCGCCGTCGGTCGCGGCGCCGCATAGATGCGGTCACGTGCGTCGGGGAGATCGGGCACCCAGCCGTATCGAGAGATGTTTCGTGCGGTCGGAGCCGCGGGTGTGTCCGGCGCTGCGCCGGCAGAGTCATCAGTCATGGCCATACGATGACGACGCCGAGGCGGCAGGTAAATAGCCTGCGTCGCACGGTGCCCCAACGGGCAAGTCACGGCCTGATGGATCGTCCGAATCATCCGCATCAGATGGGATCTCGTCGGTGGATGCCGGCTATTCAGGGACGCCGCTACCCCGCAAGCTCGGCGTTGCTGAAGGCAGCCGAGTGCTGCTGGTCAATCCCCCGCCCACGTTCGACCTGGCTCCGCTCCCGGCCGGAGCGCTCGTGCGCCGGCGTCGCGGCGCCGATCCCTACGACGTCGTCCTGCTGTTCGTCACCGAGCGCAGAGCCCTGGAGGCGCGGTTCGCGACGCTCACGGACGGCATCGTGACCAACGGCGGCCTGTGGGTGTGCTGGCCCAAACGAGCCAGCGGTGTGGCTACCGATCTCACCGAGAACGTGGTTCGCGGTCACGGGCTGCTGGTGGGCTGGGTCGACGTCAAGGTCGCGGCTATCGACGCCACCTGGTCGGGCCTGAAGTTCGTGCGGCGGCGGGCCGACCGAGCGGCGCCCGACTCGCGGTGACCGCGCGCGAAGCTAGGCCGCCGGTCCTTCCCGGCGCCTCGTGATCGGTGACAGCGGGCGCCAAGCGCGACATGCTTGGATGTTCGGATGAGCCAGCCGGCAGCGCCCCTCGACGGTCCACCGTCCGACGCGGCGCCGCAGAGCGGGCGCGTCGTCGCCACGGCGTTGACCAAGGTATTCGGCGGCCGCATTCGTGCGGTCGACCAGCTGAGCTTCACCGTGGAGCCGGGCTCGGTGACCGGATTCCTCGGACCGAACGGTGCCGGCAAGACGACGACGCTGCGCATGCTGCTCGGATTGGTGCACCCGACCTCAGGCAGTTCGACGATCAACGGCGTCCCCTATAGCCAGCTGGCCAAGCCGTTGACGGTCGTCGGCGCCGCCCTGGAGGCGTCCAGCTACCACCCCGCCCGCACCGGCCGGAATCATCTCCGAGTCATATGCGCCGCGGCCGGCCTTCCGGACCAGCGGGCGGACGAGGTTCTCGACCTGGTCGGTCTGCGTGACGCCGGCAAGCGGAAGGTGCGCACCTACTCGATGGGCATGCGGCAGCGGCTGGGCCTGGCTGCGGCCCTGATCGGCAATCCCCAGGTGCTCGTGCTCGACGAGCCGTCCAACGGGCTGGACCCGGAAGGCATCGTGTGGCTACGCGGCTTCTTCCGCCAGCTCGCCACCCAAGGGCGGACCGTGCTGGTCTCGAGCCACCAGCTCAACGAGGTCCAGGAGTTCGCTGATCGCGTCGTCATCCTCGACCACGGGCGGCTCATCCGCTCCGGGTCCATCGCCGAGCTGACCGCCGGCAGCGACACCGTGGTGGTGCGGACGCCGCAGGGCCAGCAGTTGGCCGAAGCGTTGTCCCAGCACGGCGTGCCGTGGCTGCTGGCCGACGACGGCGCACTGCGCGTGCGCAGCGACAATCCGGCGATTGTCGGTCATCTGGCGTTCCTGGCCGGCGTCGAATTGCATGAGTTGCGAGTGGATCGATTCGACCTCGAGCAGCTGTTCTTCTCGCTGACGCGCGGGGAGTACGCCGCGGCTGATCCGACCGCCGCGCCGAACCCGGAGGCCACCCCATGACCGGTCTGGTCAAGGCCGAGTTCCGCAAGCTGCTGACCACCCAGGTCTGGTTCTGGATGCTGATTGTCGCGATCGGGCTCACGGCGCTGGGTGTGGTCGGCACCATCCTCGGCGCCGAAAGCGATGTCACCCTGGCCGCCCAGGTTCGGGACGTCTTCGTTGCCAGCTCCGCGGCGTTCACCTACGTTCCGCTCTTCGTCCTGGGCGTGCTCGCTATCACGACCGAATTTCGCTACCAGACGATCACACCGACCGTGCTGACCACACCATCGCGGTGGACGCTGATCACCGCCAAGATCATTGCCTATGTGATCGTGGGTATCGCGCTACGCCCTCGCCTGCCTGATCGTCGAGCTGGTGGTCGCGCTGCCCTGGCTCGCCGCCCGCGGCATCGACTACTCGCTGAGCGATCAGGTGGGCGCCTTGCTCGCGGTCTTCGTGGTCCTCACGCTGTTCACTTTGTTCGGGCTGGGCGCGGGTGCGTTGCTGAAGAACCAGGTGGTCGCCGTGACCGTCGGCGTCATCTTCATCGTGGTTGTGGCCAACCTGATCCTGGTCATTCCGGGAATCAAGTACGCGTACGCCTACCTGCCGACCGGGCTGGTGAACGCCATCGTGACCCGCAGCGACGCCGAGCGCACCTTCAACGACGTCACCCTCTTGGCGCCGGGTACGGCCGTCATCGTGCTGCTCATCTGGGGCATCGGCATGGCGCTCCTCGGCGCGGGCATCACGATGCGGCGCGACATCACCTGACCGGTGACGCGCGCGCTTCCCCATCGGCCCCGACGCGGGCCCGGCGCCTGCGGGATTCGGAGGCTGCCGGCTGCGGCGATGCTTCTCGCGCTCGCCGTCACCACCACCACCGGCTGTGCGGTCGGGCGGCCCGCCGGCTTCACCGCGCGCAGCAACGCCACCTGCGCCGACGCCAGCGCGGCAATCACGAAGCTCAGCTCCGCCACCGACCCGAGTGCGGGCCTCCGGTACGCGCTCGATCGATACCTGATCGTCGAGAAGGCGGTCGCCACGCTGACCGATTCGCGGCTCCCGGGCGGGCAGACGGGTAGCGAGCTACGCCAGCGCTGGCTTCAGCCCGCTCGCATCTCGCTCGCCACCGCGACCGGCCAGCTCGAGAGCCTGCGGCAGGCCGTGCGACACGCCGACCGCGAGGCGGCGACCAGCGCCTTTGCCGCGGCTGTCGTCACCGGCACAGCGGGCGTCGACACGGACTATCTGCGGTCGCAGCGCCTCGACCGGTGCGCCGACCTGTTCACGCCCACGGTTCCTCCGACGGCGTGGTAGCCATCACGCGAAACCGGGGCCGCGATTGACGCGGGCGTAATCTGGGTAGCCGATCCACTCAGGATTGGGTCGAGTCCTCTCGACAGCACACGACACGATGAGGCCAACGTGGCGAGCACGGAGCAGTCCGAAGCGAACCCGTCGAGCCCGGCCGCTGGGGGCAACTTCGGCGCCAACGAATGGCTCGTCGAAGAGATGTACGAGCGCTACCGGCGCAATCCGGCGAGCGTCGATGCGGCCTGGCATGACTTCTTCGTCGACTATCGGCCGGCCGACGCGGTTCGGGACCATGACGGCGGCCCCGTGCGACCGGCCAGCACCGAGGTGCAGCCCGGTACGAAGCCGTCGGCGACCGCTCCGATCAGTCCCGACGAGTCCGGTCGAGATGGGGCGGCCGCCACGGTGGCCAAGCCCACCGAGCCCGAACGCACCGAGCCGAAAGACACCGAGGCGGCTCGCCCCTCGCCCGCGCCGTCCCGTCCGAGCGCGGCCCCGACCTCCGTAGGCGACGCCACCGCGACCCTGCTGCGGGGCGCCGCGGCCCGCGTGGTGGCCAACATGACCACCTCCCTCACGGTGCCGACCGCGACGAGTGTCCGGGCCGTGCCGGCCAAGCTGATGGCCGACAACCGCGTAGTGATCAACAACCATCTGCGCCGGGCGCGAGGCGGCAAGGTCAGCTTCACCCATCTGATCGGTTACGCGATCGTCAAGGCGCTCGCCGACTACCCCGAGATGAACAGCCATTTCGCCGAGATCGACGGCCGGCCGACGCTCGTCGCGCCGGAACACGTCAACTTGGGGATCGCGATCGACCTGGTCGGCAAGGAGAACACACGGTCCCTGGTCGTGGCGAGCATCAAGCACGCCGAGGCCATGTCGTTCGCCGAGTTCTGGAGCGCGTACGAGGACATCATCCGGCGGGCCCGGGGCGGCAAGCTCGGCGCGGACGACTTCGCCGGAACCACGATCACCCTCACCAACCCGGGCACCATCGGCACGAACCACTCCGTTCCCCGGCTGATGGAGGGCCAGGGAACGATCGTGGGCGTCGGAGCCATGGAGTATCCGGCCGAGTTCAGCGGCATGAGTCAGGAGATGCTCGCCGAGCGGGCGATCAGCAAGATCATGACGCTGACCTCGACGTACGACCACCGCATCATCCAGGGGGCCCAGTCCGGCGAGTTCCTGCGCCGGGTGCACGAGCTCCTGCTCGCCGACGAGTTCTACGACGAGATCTTCGCGGCGCTGCGGATTCCGTACGAGCCGGTGCGCTGGTTGGTCGACCGGGAGTTCACCCACGAGGGCCAGATCGACAAGAGTGCGCGCGTCATCGAGCTCATCAACGCCTACCGCACCAACGGCCACCTGATGGCCGACACCGACCCGCTCGAATACACCGTCCGGACCCATCCCGACCTGGACATCACCCGGCACGGCCTGACCCTGTGGGATCTGGACCGGTCGTTCCCGGTCGACGGCTTCGCCGGCGAGAAGCTCATGAAACTGCGGGACATCCTCGGCGTGCTGCGCGACGCGTACTGCCGCAGGGTCGGCGTCGAGTACATGCACATCACCGACCCGGCCCAGCGCCGGTGGCTGCAGGCCCACATCGAGGTCAAGAGCAGCGCCCCGCACCGCGACGAGCAGCTGCACATCCTCGGCCGGCTCAACGCCGCGGAGGCTCTGGAGACCTTCCTGCAGACCAAGTACGTGGGGCAGAAGCGGTTCAGTCTGGAGGGCGCCGAGGCGGTCATCGCCCTACTGGATGCGGTGCTGTCCCAGGCTGCCGACCAAGACCTGGACGAGGTCGTCATCGGCATGCCGCACCGCGGACGACTCAACGTACTGGCAAATATCGTCGGCAAGCCGTACGGCAAGATCTTCAACGAGTTCGAGGGAAACATCGACCCCGGCACGGCCCAAGGCTCGGGCGACGTCAAGTACCACCTGGGCTCGAAGGGCACGTTCCACGCGCCGAGCGGAGCCGGATCGCCGTTTCGTTGACCGCCAATCCGTCACATCTGGAAGCGGTCGATCCGGTTCTCGAGGGCATCGCCCGGGCCAAGCAGGACAAGCTCAACAAGGGCGAGTCCGGGTTCACCGTGCTTCCGGTGCTGATGCACGGGGACGCAGCCTTCGCCGGGCAGGGTGTCGTCGCCGAGACCCTCAATGTGTCGCAGCTCCGGGGCTATCGCACCGGCGGCACCGTGCACGTCATCGTCAACAACCAGGTCGGCTTTACCACCTCGCCGTCAGCTTCGCGCTCCAGCCTGTATTCCACGGACGTCGCCCGGATGATCGCCGCGCCGATCTTCCACGTGAACGGGGACGATCCCGAGGCGTGCGTGCGGGTGGCGAAGCTCGCAGTCGACTATCGACGGGAGTTCAAGAAGGACGTCGTCATCGACATGGTGTGCTACCGGCGGCGCGGTCACAACGAGGCGGACAATCCGTCGTTCACCCAGCCGCTGATGTACGACATCATCGACAACAAGCGCAGCGTCCGAAAGCTGTACACCGAGGCGCTCGTCGGCCGGGGCGACATCACCCTGGAAGACGCCGAGGCGGCGTTGAAGGACTTCCAACAGCAGCTGGAGAAAGTCTTCGTCGAGACCCGCAACGCGACGGGCCGGGCGCGGCCGGAACGCCAGCTGGACCGGCTGAGCCCGACCCAACCGGTCACCACGGCGATCAGCGCCGAGGTGATCAAGCGAGTGGCCGACGCCTACGCCAACCCGCCGGATGGGTTCACGGTCCATCCGCGGCTCAAGCCGCAGATCGACCGCCGGGTGGCGATGGCGAGCGCCGGCGACGTCGACTGGGCCACGGCGGAGTTGTTCGCGTTCGGGTCGATCGTGCTCGAGGGCCACGCCGTGCGTCTGTCCGGGCAGGACTCCCGGCGCGGCACGTTCACCCAGCGGCACGCGGTCCTCGTCGATCGGCATACCGGCGCGGAGTACACGCCGCTGCGGCATCTTTCGGCGGATCAGGCGCCGTTCTGGGTCTATGACTCGCTGCTGTCGGAGTTCGCCGCGATGGGCTTCGAGTACGGCTACTCGGTCGCCCGCGACGATGCCCTGGTCTGCTGGGAGGCGCAGTTCGGCGACTTCGCGGACGGCGGGCAGACCATCGTCGACGAGTTCATCTCGTCCGGAGAGGCGAAGTGGGGCCAACGTTCGGCGATCTCGTTGCTCCTTCCCCACGGTCACGAGGGCCAAGGGCCGGATCACTCGTCCGGGCGTCCGGAACGGTTCCTGCAGCTGTGCGCCGAGAACAACATGACCGTCGCCATCTGCTCCACGCCCGCGAACTACTTCCACCTGCTGCGGCGGCAGGCGTTGTCACCGGTACGGCGCCCGTTGATCGCGTTCACGCCCAAGTCCCTGCTTCGTCTGAAGGCCGCGGTCAGCCAGCTCGACGAGTTCACCGACGGGCAGTTCAACCCGGTCATCGGTGACTCGAGGGTGGATCCGGCGAAGGTTCGCCGGGTACTGCTGTGCTCCGGCCGGGTCTACTACGATCTCGCGGCGGTGCGCGCAGAGCAGGCCCGCGCGGATGTCGCCATCGCCCGGGTCGAGCAGCTCTACCCGTTGCCGGCCGAGGCGATCCGCGCGGAGGTCGACCGCTATCCGGATGCGGAGATCGTCTGGGTGCAGGAGGAGCCGGCGAACCAGGGCGCGTGGCCGTTCCTGGCGCTCAACCTGCCGGAACACCTCGCCGGCCGACCACTGCTGCGGGTGTCTCGGCGCGCCGCCCCGTCGCCCGCGGTGGGGTCGACGCGGGTGCACGAAGTGCAGCAACGCGAGATCCTGGCCAGCGCCTTCAGCTAGCCACTCTCGCGCCGGTCCTCGTCCTGATCTTGGACGTACTGCTCCCGGGCGACGATTTCTCCAAGATCACGACGACGTACGACGCTGACACTAGGGTTTCCGCCTATGGCGATACCGCTCGACAGCAGCCGGCCGATCCGGTGGGGCGTCCTCGGCGCCGGCGGCATCGCGGCGACCGTCGGCGCCGATATCGCGCGCTCGCCGGACAGCGAGGTCGCCGCGGTCGGCGCGCGCGATCGCGAGCGGGCGGCCCGGCTGGCCAGCCAGCTCGGCGCTTCCCGGGCATATGGGTCCTATCGCGGAGCTGGTCGCGGATCCCGATCTTGACGTCGTCTATCTTGCGACCACGCATGCGCAGCACCACGAGCACGCCCTGCTGGCGCTGCGCGCCGGCAAGCCCATTCTGGTCGAGAAGGCCTTCACGCTGAACGCTCGTCAGGCCCGCGATGTCGTCGCCGCGGCCCGCGAGGCTCGACTGTTCTGTATGGAAGCCATGTGGTTGCGGTTCAATCCGCTGATCAGAACCGCGGTCGACCTAACCCGCGACGGCGCGATCGGCGATCTGATCAGCGTCCACGCCGATCTGTCGGCGCTGTTCCCGTACGACCCCAACCACCGGTTGTACGACCTGGCCGCCGGCGGCGGCGCCCTTCTCGACCTAGGCGTCTATCCGGCTCATTTCGTGTGGCTGTTCCTGGGTCGACCGGCCGAAGTCCAGGCCATCGGCGCGCTCTCGCCTACCGGATCGGACGTCACCTGCGCGCAGCAGTGGGCTTACCCGGACGGCCGGTTCGCGCAATTGTCCTGCACTACCCTCGGCCGCAGCCCGATGACTGCGCTCATTCACGGCACCGGCGGCTGGATCTCCGTTGACGGGCGGCTGCATCGGCCGACACAGCTCACGGTGCAACGCGGCGATCAGCGGGAGGTCATCGCCGGCGACCCCACCGGATACGAACTCGAGGTCGCCGAGGTGGAACGCGCGTTGCGCACCGGCGACACCGAGAGCCCGGTCGTGCCGTTACGGGACACCGTGGAGATTCTCGAGATCATTGACCAGGCCCGCGGCCAGATCGGGGTGCGCTACCCCGTGGACGAGGAGTAGACGGTGTACTACACCGATCGCGGTATCGAGGAGCTGGCCGAACGGCGCGGTGCGGACGAAGTCAGCCTGTCCTGGCTCGCCGACCGATTGCAGGTCTTCGTCGACGCTCATCCCGACTTCGAGGTGGCAATCGATCGGCTGGCGACCTGGCTCGCGCGCGCCGACGACGACTGACGGACTTCCACCGGCCGGGGAACCGAGAACAGCGGCATGAACACCTGGGCGAGCGGGCCGATGGCGAGCGCGTAGGCGACGGTGCCGACGCCGACCGTGCCACCGAGCAGGAAGCCAGCAAGCAGCACCGCGGCCTCGATGCCGGTCCGCGCCGAGCGGATCGACCATCCGGTCCGACGTACCAGGCCGGTCATCAGCCCATCGCGCGGGCCGGGCCCGAAGTTCGCGCCGATGTACAGGCCCGTGGCCACGCCGCAGAGCAGGATGCCGCCGGCCAGATAACCGATTCGCAGGGCCAGCGGACCGGGCGTTGGCAGTACGGCCAACCCACCGTCGATGGACGCCCCGACCAGTACGACATTGCTCGCGGTGCCGAGGCCGGGGACCTGCCGCATGGGAATCCAGCCCAGCAGGACGAGGGCTCCGACCACGATGACGATGGTCCCGATCGACCACCCGAGATGGCGTGAGAGACCCTGGTGGAACACGTCCCACGGATCGAGTCCTAGCCCCGCGCGCACCATCAGGGCTGACGATGTCCCGTACAGAATCAGGCCAATGTAGAGCTGGGCCAGTCGCCGCACCAGGCCGTTCGCCGCCATGATTCCCACTATCGGGCGATCGGTGCCGACCGGCCTCAGCCAATTGACACAGAGTGGCCAGTCCAAAAAGGCCAATTGTGTGTCATCATGGCCCGGTGATCGTCGGTACCCCGCGGATCAGCGGGCGGGCCCTGCAAGCGCTTCTTCCGGACATCCGCGACCTGCCCGGGCCGGTCTACTCGGCGCTGTGCGACGCGATCGTGTCGCTCGTCCGCGACGGCCGGGTCGCGCCGGAGACTCGACTGCCATCCGAACGCGAACTCGCGCTGCAACTCAAGCTCAGCCGCGCGACCGTGACGGCGGCCTACGACCGGCTACGCACCGAGGGTTTCTTGCACAGCCGTACCGGCGCGGGCAGCTACGTGACGCTGCCGGTCGGAACCCGACCGATGCCCTCGGCCGCCCGGTGGTTCCCACCGGCAACACACGAGGACGAGATCGACATGTCCTGTGCCGCTCTTCCGGCGCCGCCCGGATTGTTCCCGGACGTGCTGATCAGCGCGGAGGCTCGCATCGCCCAGCTCGCGCGCGGCAGCGGCTACGACCCGCTCGGGTTGCGCGAGCTGCGAGAAGCGATCGCGGCCCGATTCCGAAGTCGTGGCGTCGCGACCGACGCCGACCAGATCATCGTGACGAACGGCTCGCTGCACGCGTTCGACCTGCTGCTGCGCCTGTTGCTCGAACCGGGTGATCGAGTGCTCGTAGAGCTGCCCACCTACCCAGGTGCCCTCGACGCGCTGCGAGCCAACGGCGCCCGGGTCGTTCCGGTGCCGGTGGCACCCGGTGGTGGCTGGCAGGTCGGCCAGATGCAGGCCACTCTCCGCCAGACCGCCCCGCGAATGGCATTGCTGATCCCCGACTTCCACAATCCGACGGGCGCGCTGGTCGCTCCGGCCGACCGGCGGGATGTGCTGCGCACCGCCCGCGCGACCGGGACCACGGTCGTCGTCGACGAGTCATTCGTCGAGCTCGGCTACGACGGCACGCCGATAGCAACCGCCGGAATCGACCCGTCCGTGGTCACCATTGGCTCGTTGTCCAAGCCGGTGTGGGGCGGGCTGCGGCTGGGCTGGGTCCGGGGATCGGCCGACTTGGTGCGGCGGCTCGCCGGGCAGCGCGCTGCCACCGACCTCGCCGGTTCCGCGCTCGATCAGGTCGTCGGGATCGAGCTCTTGGCTCGCCTGGACGAGATTGGCCAGAACCGCCGAGCCGAATTACGTCCGCGCCGAGACGCCCTGCTCGGCGCCCTCGCGGCACGGCTGCCGGAATGGCGGGTGCCCACACCGGCCGGCGGCCTGTCCGTCTGGGCCGAACTCGACGCTCCGCTGGCGACCCCGCTGACCGTGGCCGCCGCGCAATACGGCGTCATCGTGGTATCGGGCTCGCGCTTCGGGGTCGACGGCACGCTCGAACGATTCCTGCGACTGCCGTTCTCGCTGCCGATCCCGCGTCTGGAGGATGCCGTCAGCCGGTTGGCCGAGGCCTGGCGCGGGCTGGACCGCTCCCGGACTGGCCTGCGCCAACTCGTCGTCGCCTGAGCGTCCGCTTCGGTCAGGGAGCCGCGATACCGTCCCGCTGCGGGCGGGCGACGCCCTCCAAGCGGGCTTGTTCCGCAACCGCCGCGGCCACCGCTGGGACGACGCGCGGGTCGAACGGCGTCGGCACGATCCGGTCCGGCGCCAGTGCGTCGGCCACGACGTCACCCAGCGCGGCCGCCGCCGCCAGCTTCATGCCTTCGGTGATCGTGCACGCGCCGCAGTCGAATGCGCCGACGAAGATGCCCGGAAACGCCAGCACGTTGTTGATCTGGTTCGGGTAGTCGCTGCGGCCGGTCGCGTAGACGCTCGCGTGCCGGTGGGCAACGTCCGGGGTCACTTCCGGCCGGGGGTTGGCCAGGGCGAAGACGATCGAATTCGGGGCCATCGTGGCAACCGCCGCCTCGGCCACGACGCCGGAGCTGACGCCGAGAAACACGTCCGCGCCCACCAACGCGTCCTCGATGCGGCCCGACAGCCCGGCCCGGTTGGTAGCTGCGGGCGAGGTCCGCCTTGACCTCGGTGAGCCCCGCTCGACGCGGTGACAGGATGCCGCGAGAGTCGGCAACGGCCACGTCGCCGATGCCCGCGGCCAGCAGTATCCGGGTGCACGCCACGCCGGCCGCCCCGGCACCCGACACGACGACCCGCAGGTCGCCGATGTCCCGCCCGGTCACCCGGGCCGCGTTGCGCAGGGCGGCGAGCACGACGACCGCCGTGCCGTGCTGGTCGTCGTGAAAGACCGGGATAGTCAGCCGTCGCCGCAGCCGATCCTCGATCTGGAAGCACCGAGGCGCCGAGATGTCCTCGAGGTTGATGCCGCCGAACGACGGAGCGATGCGCATCACCGTGTCGACGATCTCGTCCGGGTCGGTGGTGCCGAGAACGATCGGCACGGCGGACAGGCCTCCGAACTCACGAAACAGCGCGGCCTTGCCCTCCATCACCGGCAACGCCGCCGCCGGGCCGATGTTGCCCAGACCCAGCACCGCCGTCCCGTCGCTGACAACGGCGACGAGCCGAGACCGCCAGGTATACCGATCAGCCAGCGCGATGTCGTCCGCTATCGCCAGGCACACCTCGGCGACACCTGGGGTGTAGGCAAGCGACAGCGACTCGCGGTCGACGAGCGGCATCGTGCTCGACACCGTGAGCTTGCCGCCCTCGTGCGCACGGAACACCGGGCTGGCGGGATCGAAAGTCACGAGCATTGCTCCACATTCTCTGGGTGACCGCGAACGCAGCGGTGCGGTGGAGACCATCGCGCGGGGTCACGGCGCAGGGCAGGAGCGACGGGGATCACCCGATCAGACGAGTGTGGCACGGGTACCGACGCCGGGATAGGAGACCGTGACGTTTGCCATGATCAGACTCGAGCCGGAAGCCAGCGGGCGCGACGACCAGCTCGCGCCGACCACCGCCACACGATTCGCCCGACGACATCCGCCGGACCGTGCGTGCGACTGTCGCCGCCCGCGGCCTCGTTGTCGCTGCGGACGTGCCAGCCGGTGCCATCAGGCGCGACGGCTCGCTTGACCACCAAGCGATCGGGCACGTCCCGAAACCGGGCGAGCACGAGGTCACCGCTGCGAATGCGGGTCGTGTGGCGCACGACGACCACGTCGCCGTCATAGAGCGTCGGCACCATCGACGGGCCGCTGACGCGAACGCGCTGCCACGGCAGCAAAGCAGCCGACACGGTCTCCATGCTCCTCCTGGCGCTCAGAGTAGGGTCCACGACGGAGTGTCCGACTACTGGCAAGCAGGAGGTCGACCATGCGATTGATCCACCCGGTCGTCACGGCGTATGCGCACTGTGATCTGCCGTGCGGCGTGTACGACCCGGCCCAGGCGCGGATCGAGGCGGAGTCGGTCAAGGCGATCATGGAGAAGTACCAGGGCAACGACGATCCGGTGTTCCGGACCCGGGCGCTGCTGATCAAGGAGCAGCGGGCCGAGCTGGTCAAGCATCATCTGTGGGTGCTGTGGACGGACTACTTCAAGCCGCCGCACTTCGAGAAGTACCCGCAGCTGCATGACCTGTTCAACCGGGCGACCAAGGCTGCGGGCGCGACCGGGGGCAAGGGTTCGGTCGATCCGGCCGAAGGCCAGAAACTGCTCGACCTGATCGCCGAGATCGACACGATCTTCTGGGAGACCAAGAAGGCGTGACGCCAGACGCGTCGATGAAGGCCGGTTCCGCCCTGGAACCGGCCTTCCTGGTCCCACCTGGGCTCACCGATGCGCAGCTGTGGCTGATCCGCCACGGCGAGACCGAGTGGAGTCGCTCGGGCCAGCACACGAGTCGAACCGACCTCCCCTTGACGGCCAACGGCGAACGGCAAGCCACCGCGTTACGCGGCCTGCTCGCCGAGCTCCATCCCGTGTTCGTGCTGTGCAGTCCCCGCCAACGGGCGGTGCGGACCGCGGAGCTGGCCGGGCTGACTGTCGACGCCATCGACAACGACCTGGTCGAGTGGGACTACGGCAAGTACGAAGGCCTGACCACGAAACAGATCCGACAGGCCGTCCCGGGCTGGTCGCTGTGGACGCATCCGCTGCCGGGTGGCGAGACGGCGGCCCAGGTCGCGGCCCGCGCGGACCGGGTCCTGGGACGGGCTGCGGCGCGGCTCCCGGACGGACCGGTCGTTCTCGTCGCGCACGGGCACATGTGCCGGGTCATCGGCGCGCGCTGGATCGGCCTGCGCGCGGTCGACGGTGCGCGGCTGGCGCTGGACACGGCCGCGCCATCCGTCCTGGGTACCGAGCACGACATTCCCGTCATCCACCGGTGGAACATGCCGAACCCGGCCGTGGAGGAAGGCACAGAGTGAGTGATGCGACCGAGGTACAGCTGCAGATACCTGCCGACGGAGCGTTCATCTCGATCCTCCGTACGTTGACCGCCGGCCTGGGTGCCCGGTGCGACCTGACGATCGACCAGATCGAGGATCTCCGCATCGCGGTCGACGAGGCGTGCTCGTTGCTGCTGCCGCACGCGGCGCCCCGTGCGCGCCTCACCGCGACCTTCAGTGTCGAGCCCGGCCGGCTGCATGTCGTCGCCAGCGTGCCGGCCGATCCGTCCGCGACGCTGGACCGGGGCGGACTCGCGTGGACGGTTCTCTCGGCGCTGGCCGACGATCTGACGGTGGGCAACGACGGCGGATCGCTGTCGGTGGCGATCGGCAAGCAGCGTCTGGTCCGAGGCCGGTGACCGAACGGTCAGAGGCCGTCCGGCTTCTCACCGAACTCCATCAGCTGCCCGAATCGAGCCCGCGGCGCCGGGAGCTTAGAGACCGCCTCGTCGAAATGCACATGCCGCTCGTGGAGTACCTCGCCCGCCGGTTCAGCGGACGCAACGAGCCACTGCCCGATCTGGTGCAGGTCGGCGCGATCGGGCTGCTCAAGTCGATAGATCGGTTCGACCCCGGCCGCGGCCTGGAGTTCTCCACCTACGCGACGCCGACGATCCTCGGTGAGATCAAACGGTACTTCCGTGACTCCGGTTGGCTGGTGCACGTGCCGCGGCGGGCCCAGGAGCTGCAAGCGACGCTCGCGACCGGTCGCTCCGAACTCAGCCAGGAACTGCACCGGGCCCCGACGGTCGCGGAACTGGCCAAGCGCACCGGGCTGCGCGAAGACGAGATCGTCGAGGCTCTCGACGCCGCTCGCGGCTACGCCGGGGTGCCGCTCGACGCCCTGACCGACGAGAACCGCGGCGGCAACTCGGCCGCGGCCCTGCTGTCACAGCTCGACGAGCGATTCGAGCAGGTCGAGCGCCGCGAGATGCTGCGCCCGGCGATAGAGGCGTTGCCCGAGCGCGAGCGCCACATACTGTTGCTGCGCTTCGTGGCGGGCAAATCGCAGACCGAGATCGCCACCATTGTCGGCGTCTCGCAGATGCAGGTCTCCCGGCTGGTCACCCGCAGCCTCGCCAAGTTGCGCATCGCGCTGACCGAGCCGGCTGATGATGGTCAGTCGTAGTGCCGATCGAGGACGGCCCGTACCGGAGGCGTGAACAGCAGATAGAGCACGACGACCGCGGCCAGCATGAGCGGCCCACCGTACTGGATCAGCCCGGCCTGAAAGCCCAAGCTGAAGCTGACGACGACGGTTAGCAGCTCGAGGACGACCACCGGCGAGCGCGCGGCCGGCCGCAGGTGCAGCAAGCCGCGCGCGCAGCCGCACAGAACCACCGCGCCCAGGAGCGCCAGCAGGGCGTCCAGCACCGCACGGCCCACGTTGTCCGGATGCCCGATCACGGTCTTGACCAGCACGATGCCGGCGATGACGGCGAGCGCCGCGGCCTGCAGCACGATGACCGCGACGGCGACCCGAAGCGGAGTGGGCACGGTCGCGACCTCCGTCGGATCGCGGTCGTCGGTGTCCCGGCCAGCCACGATTCGGACCATACCCGCGGGTAGCCTGGCGTCGTGCGGATCCTGGTCGTCAGCAACCCGCGGGCGACGGCGATGTCCGCACGCGAACGTGATGTTCTCGCGCATGCGCTAGGGCGCGCGGAGGAACTGCAGATCGAGGAGACCGCGAATCGCGGGCATGCGGCTGCGCTGGCCTGCCGGGCCATGCGCAGCGAGGTCGACCTCGTCGTGGCACTCGGCGGCGACGGAACCGTCAACGAGATCGTGAACGGCCTGCTCACGGATGGTGTGCACGATCGAGTGCCGAGTCTCGGCATCGTGCCGGCCGGTTCGACCAACGTGTTCGCTCGAGCCCTCGGCCTGCCGAACGATCCGATCGAGGCAACCGGAGCGCTACTGGAGGCGCTTCGGGCCGGCCGCCGGCGTCGAGTCAGCCTCGGCCGGCTCGACGAGCGATGGTTCGTCTTCGCTGCCGGCGTGGGATTTGACGCCGCCATCATTGCCGGCGTGGAACGTCGCCGGCAGAAAGGCCGCAAGTCGACGATCGGGCTCTACACCCGGGTCGGGTTGCGAGAGTTCTTGCGCTCCGACCGCCGCCACCCCCAATTGCAGCTCGATCTCCCCGACGGCACGGTGATCGACGACATCTACATGGCGATCATCGCCAATGTGGATCCCTGGACCTATGTCGGCCACCGGCCGCTGCGGCCGACGCCGGCCGCCTCGTTGGACGCGGGTCTCGAGGTTTACGCCCGAACTCGGATGGGCATCGTCAGCGCGTCACTCAGCATGGCCCAGATGGCGCGGCGCAAGCCGCGGGGCGGCATCGGTTCCAGCGTCAGCCACGACCTGCCCGGCCTGGTCATCCGGTCCGAGTCGCCGGTGCCCATTCAGGTCGACGGGGACCTGTTGGGTGACCGGGAAAAGATTCACTTTCGCAGCGTTCTGGAAGCGATTTCGGTCGTTGCTTGACCGCTATATGGCGATTGATCGGGATTTGTGGGGCGCGAATTACCAAACAGTGTCCTCATACGCCTTGCCTGATGCGCAATATTCGGTCACCCTAGTCCGCGGACCAGACGCAGGCCGCTGGCAGCCCGGTCGTACGAGAAGGATGCGATCCCTGCCCGCGGATCCGCTGCAACAGCCTCTTGCCGTAGTGACCCTGCTCGTGAAAGAATTCACAAGCAGCACCGCGTTCATAGAAACCTCGCTCTAACCCCAGTAAGGAGAGATTGACTTATGGATTGGCGTCACCGCGCGATTTGCCGTGACGAGGACCCGGAGCTGTTCTTCCCCATCGGTAACACGGGGCCCGCGCTGCTCCAGATCGAGCAGGCCAAGACCGTGTGCCGGCGTTGCCCGGTGGTCCAGGAGTGCCTCGCCTGGGCGCTCGAGAGTGGTCAGGACGCCGGCGTCTGGGGTGGACTGTCCGAAGACGAACGCCGTGCACTGAAGCGTCGCAACGCGCGGGCTCGGGCCCGAGTGGGCTGATCGGCCCGGCTGGCCGCCGCCCGCCGACCTGTCAACTCCGGTCAACCGACCGGTTGCGCGCTGCGGCGGGCAAGCTGCATCGAGATCACGGCCCGGGTGCCGGGAGCTCCGTCGGGGCGGGACTGCAACTGCAGTCCGCCGCCGAGCTCAGCGGTCACGAGGCTCCGAACGATCTGTAGCCCCAGTCGATCGCTCGCCTCGGCGGCGAATCCGGGCGGCAACCCCGTCCCGTCGTCGGTCACCGCGACCGACAGGTACTTCGGACCCCGCTCGGCCGACACCTCGACATGACCGCCTTGGCCTGGCGTGAAGGCATGTTCGACCGCGTTCTGGACCAGCTCGGTGAGCACCAGGACGAGCGCGGTGGCCGCCTCCGCGGGAATCTCGCCGAACGTGCCCGTGCGCTTCAGCTCCACTCGGCCGGTCGAGCCCATGACGTCGGCGAGCATCTCCAGGAGCCGGTCGACGATGTCGTCGAAGGCGACCTCCTCGTCGACGGACACGGAGAGGGTCTCGTGGACGAGCGCGATCGACGTCACCCGGCGCATCGACTCCTCCAGCGCCGCCCGCGCCTCGGGCACGCTCACCCGCCGGGCCTGCAGGCGAAGCAGGGCGGCAACCGTCTGGAGATTGTTCTTGACCCGGTGGTGGATCTCCCGGATCGTCGCATCCTTGCTCAGCAAAGCGCGGTCCCGCCGTCGCACCTCGGTCACGTCCTGGACCAGCACGAGCGCGCCCAACGGTTCCCCCCGCGGGCGGAGCGGCAGCGCCCGAAACGCGACACTCGCGCCGGCGCCGTCGAGTTCCAGGGTGGTCGACCGGCCTTCGGACATGACCGCCTCGAGCGCCGATCCGAGGGCCGCGTCGTCGAACGAGTCGGTCTCGGTATGGGGACCGGTCGTCAGGCTGTCCACGGGCTCGCCCAGCAGGTTGCCGGTGACACCGAGCCGTCGGAACGCCGACAGCGCGTTGGGACTGGCGTAGGTGATCGTCCCGTCCAGGCCGACCCGCATCACCCCGTCACCGACCCGGGGACCGTCGGTATCCTCGCCCTCCGATTCAGGGCCGGGAAAGCTGCCCTCCGCCACCATGGCGGCAAGATCGGCCGCACTTTGCAGGTAGACCAGCTCCAGCTGGCTGGGACTGCGGACGCTCGCCAGGTTGCTGTCCCGCCCGAGCACGGCGACGACCACGCCGCCGACCCGAATTGGTATCGCCTCGCGACGGATCGGCAGGTCGCCGTCCCAGTACGCCTCGCCCTCGCGGAAGATGCGACCCTCCTGCAGAGCGACCCGCAAGGGCGCGGCGCGGCGGCCGTAGAGCAAGCTGCCGACCTGGTCGTAGAGGTAGGCGGTCGGCCCGGTCGTCGGCCGGCATTGGGCGGCGCACAAGAACGTGACGTCGCCGGAGCTGGCGCTCACCTCGACCGGCACCCAGAGCAGCAAGTCGGAGAAGGCCAGATCGGCGAGGAGCTGCCACTCCCCGACGAGGCGCTGGACATGCGCGATCTGTGGTTCGTCTAGCGAGCTGCGAGCGGCGAGCAGATCGGAGAGGACCGACACGATGCCGAGCATGTCACGACGGGGACATTCCTACGCCAGCGGTTCAGGCCGCTGACGGTCGTCGAGGCCGAGCGGAGGATTACTCCGCGCGGTATTCGAGGTAGGACGTCTCCACCGTCACCTCGGTGAGGTGTAGCCGGATCCGCTCACGCAATGTGGCTGGAGCGACATCACCGCCGCAGCACCGGGCTACGAGCGCCTTGATGTCCTGTTCCAGCCCGAACTGACGCAGGCACGGCCCGCAGCCGTCCAGGTGCTGGCGGATGCGGTGACGCGCCTCCTGGTCGGTCTCGTCGTCGAGGTAGAGGTACACGTCGCGGAGCACATCGTCGCAATCGATGCCGCCGGGGCCGAATCCCATGACCATCAGGACTCACCTCCGGCGGACGCCCCGATGAGGCCCCGATCCCGCGCATAGTCCGCGAGCAAGCCCTGCAGCTGACGGCGGCCGCGGTGCAGCCGGGACATCACGGTCCCGATCGGAGTACCCATGATCTCGGCGATCTCCTTGTACGCGAAACCCTCGACGTCGGCGAGATATACGGCAAGCCGGAAGTCTTCCGGCAGCGCCTGCAGCGCGTTCTTCACGTCCGAGTCAGGCAGGTGGTCCAACGCTTCCATCTCGGCGGATCGCAATCCGCTCGAGGTGTGCGACTCGGCCCGCGCCAGCTGCCAGTCCTCGACCGTGTCGGAATTGGATTCCTGAGGCTGCCGCTGCCTCTTGCGGTAGTTGTTGATGAACGTGTTGGTGAGGATGCGGTAGAGCCACGCCTTGAGGTTCGTGCCCTCGGTGAACTGGTGGAACGCCGCGAACGCCTTGACGTAGGTCTCCTGCACCAGATCCTCGGCGTCGGTCGGGTTGCGCGTCATCCGCATCGCGGCCGCGTACAGCTGGTCGAGGAACGGCAGGGCGTCGCGTTCGAAACGCGCTCGGCGCTGTTCTACCGTCTCCTCGGGCACCGTGCTCCCCTCTCGAGCCGGAGCCGTTCCGCCTCGCTGAGGCCAGGATACGGCCGCGGGATCGAGCCGGACGGGCCGGATGGCGACCGGCTCCTCGGGCCACCGCAGGCCCACGGGCACCGGTGTCAACACCGCGTTCACTCGTTCGTCCCTTCCGTCTCGGACCGTCCGGTCGCGTCTTACGCCGCTGGGAGGGGAACGGTGCGACTCGCCCCTCGCATTCCCGTGCCGGGCTTCTCCGGCGTTTTGGATCCCTACCTCGCGCCCTCCCGCGCGGTCGATTACGTTGCTCGCCGCGCAGTCACGTGGCAGCCGAACACTCCTGGGCACCCCACCAGCACCACCGGCACCACCAATGCGCGGGACGCGACGGCGCCTCGGCTCGGGTGGTCGGCCCGACGGCGGAGGGCCGACCCATAGGTTGACCCGGTGGCCACCGGAACTCGAGCAACGGCGCTGCTCGCCCGCAACCGGGTGATCCACACCGTCCACGAGTACCCGCATGACCCCCGCAGTGCGAGCTTCGGCGAGGAGGCGGCCCGCGCGCTGGGCGTACCCGAGCAGCGCCTGTTCAAGACGCTCGTCGCCGTGGTAGATGCCAAGCTCGTCTGCGCGGTCGTCCCGGTATCGGGGCGGCTGAGTCTCAAGGCACTGGCCGCCGCGGTCGGCGGCAAGCGGGCCGACATGGCCGATCCGTCGGCAGCGCAGCGGGCGACCGGCTACGTGATCGGCGGCATCTCGCCGCTCGCGCAGCAGTCCAGGCTGCCCGTCGTACTCGACTCGACTGCGGAGCAATTCCCGACCGTCTTCGTGTCCGCGGGCAAACGCGGGCTACAGGTAGAGCTCGCGCCGGTCGACCTCGTGCGTCTCACATCTGCGCAGGTCGCGCCCATCGCGACCGCCTGAGGGGACACCCGGTCGGCCGGCGCCCGTCATTCGCGACCGAGCGTGGCCAGGAACTCGATTACGGCCGCACGGATCGGCTCGGCCGCGCCCCGGAGCGAGTGATCTCCGGCCACGACCACGATCCGGCGACCCGCAGCAGCCTCCGGCCGGCCGAACGGGTCCCGGTCCCCCTGTACGACGAGAACGGGCACGGTCGCGGCGGCCAGCTCGTCGGCGCGGCTGCGCTCCGGCCGACCTGGCGGATGCAGCGGGAACGCCAGGGCGAGCACCCCCGCGGCACCGCCCATCGAAGCCGTCCGACACGCCACGCGAGCACCACTGGAGCGCCCTCCGAACACCACCGGCCGTGCACCGAGACCGCGGCCGGAACGCACCTTCGCGACAACCGGGAGCCACGCCTCATCGAGGACCGGGCCGGCCGGCGGCGACCGGCGGCCGGCGACGCGATAGGGCTGGGTCACCCGCGCGACCACCCAGCCCGCCTCGAGACCGGCCCGCCGGGCGGCGAGCAGATCCGGCGCCTCGACCCCGCCACCCGCACCGTGCCCCAGCATGAGCAGACCGACCGGCGGGCCCGACGGCCGATCCACGTCGGCCCAGGCCGGCCCGCGGGGCGTTGCGACCTCAAGCCGGCGAGTCGCCGTTCGCCCAGCTGGACGAGCCATCAGCCGCTCCGATCGCGCACCGGGACGCTAGGCCCGACTCGGGGAGTCGTCGAGTGGCAGCGGCAGCACGTCGTCCGGTAGTTCGGCGACCGGCTCGATCAGTTCCGGCCCGTTGTTTTTGACGTTGCCGACCGCCTTCGGCACAGCCCGTAGCTCGAGGTGTGGCTCGGGCATGGAGGCGAGCAGCTGTTGGGCGATCACCGGATCTTCGCCGGTGCAATCGAGCCACTGCTCGTGCAGCTCGGGGGGGACGAGTACCGGGCAGCGATCATGGATGTCACCTACGGCGTCCGTGGCCGGGCGGGTGATGATCGTGCATGTCCATACCCACCGGTGCGGATCGTCCTCGGGCAGCGAGTCGTCGCGCCAGATCTCGTAGAGACCGGCCATCGCGAGCAGCCGCTCATCCGGGGCATGCAGGAAGTAGGGGATCTTGCGGCCGCCGTCGTTCTTCCACTCGTAGTACCCGAGGGCCGGGGCCAAGCACCGTCTCCTGGACGCGGCCGCCTTGAAGGCCATCTTGGTCGTGACCGTCTCGCTGCGAGCATTGATCATCTTCGCCCCGCCGGCTCGGGACTTGGACCAGCTCGGCAGCAGACCCCAGTCCACGGTGCGCAGCTGTCGAACGGCGGGCCCGGCGCGATCGTGAGCGGGGTGCCGCTTGACGACGATGCGGACCGGATCGGTCGGAGCGATGTTCCAGGACGGCGGAAGGTCCTCGCCGAGGGTCTCCTCGGCGTCGAACTCGTCGGCCAAGTCGGCCGTCGAGGCGACGTTGACGTAGCGCCCACACATGCCACCAGTGTGCCGCGCACCTATGACACCAAAGATGTCGGCGGCACCAGTCGGTGATCTCGCCGCAGGCGGCGCGATTTCCGGCAGACTATGGGCGTGCGATCCGAGGCCGAGAATGCGCCGACGCCGTGGCTCGCGCCACGCGCGCACGAGCCGGTGGGGGGCCGAATCGCGCTGCCCGGATCGAAGTCGATCACCAATCGGGCGCTGGTGCTCGCCGCTCTCGCCGACGACGATTCCCTGATCCGTGGCCCGTTGCGGGCTCGCGACACGCACCTCATGGTGGAGGCGCTGCGAGGGCTGGGCATCGCGATCGATGATGAGGCCGACGGCTGGCGGGTCACGCCCGGGCCGATGAACGGAGCGGTCGTCGCCACCGGACTCGCCGGGACCGTGATGCGCTTCGTTCCCGCGCTCGCCGGGCTCGCACATGGACCGGTGACCTTCGATGGCGACGAGCGCGCACGGGAGCGGCCCATGTGGGCGCTCATCGACGGCTTGCGCCAGGCCGGCGTCGTCATCGAGGACGCGGGCCGCGAGCGTCTGCCCTTCACGGTCCGGGGTATTGGCACGGTGGCCGGTGGCCTGGTTCAGGTCGACGCTTCCGCGTCCTCGCAGTTCATCTCCGGGCTGCTCCTCGCCGGCGCCCGGTACGACAAGGGGCTGGAGCTGCTGCACACCGGCCGTGATCCCGTGCCGTCCCAGCCGCATCTGACCATGACGGTCGACATGCTGCGGGACGCAGGGGTGGACGTGTCCCAGCCGTCGGCGACGTCCTGGCACGTCGTTCCGGGCGCGGTACGCGCGCGCACGCTCACCGTCGAGCCGGATCTCTCCAACGCGGCACCATTCCTCGCCGCCGCGGTCGTCACCGGCGGTGCGGTCACCGTGCCCGGCTGGCCCCAGCCGACCACGCAACCGGGAGACGCCCTGCCGGATCTGCTCGCCCGCATGGGGGCCCGGGTCGAGCGCGACGCCGACGCCATCACGGTCGCCGGGACCGGATCGATCGGCGGAGTAGACGTCGACCTGCGCGACGTCACGGAACTGGCCACGGTGATCGCCGCGGTTGCTGCCGTCGCGGACGGCCCGTCGCGGCTGCGGGGACTGACACACACCCGCGGCCACGAGACCGATCGCATCGTGGCGCTCGCGACCGAACTGGGCCGGCTCGGTGGGTCGGTCACCGAGCTCGACGATGGCCTGGCGATCACTCCGCGGCCGCTGCACGGAGCGATCTGGCATACCTACGGCGACCATCGCATGGCTACCGCCGGCGCGGTGCTCGGTCTGGTCGTCGACGGCGTGCGCATCGACGACATCGCCGCGACGACCAAGACCCTGCCCGACTTCCCCGCCTTGTGGTCCGGGTTGATCGGCGGGTAGGCGCCCACGGATGACGGAGGCGGCCGACCGGCGCAGCGACCACAGTCACCTCGACGAGGATGACGTCCGGATCCGACCCGGGCGGGGCAGCCGGCCGCGGTCTAAGCAGCGTCCCAGCCACGACGACGCCGTCACCGGCATGGTCGTCACGGTCGACCGCGGGCGCTACACGGTCCTGGTCGGGACACCGGACGATCCCGGCGTTCGGGTGATCGCCATGCGAGCCCGCGAGCTCGGTCGACGCGGCATCGCCGTCGGCGACCAGGTGGGCATGATCGGGGATCTGTCCGGCGCACCGGACGCGTTGGCCCGCATCGTGCGCATCGCCGAACGGGAGACCGTGCTGCGTCGCACCGCGGACGACACCGATCCGGTCGAGCGGGTCATCGTGGCCAATGCCGATCAGCTGGCCATCGTTGCGTCATTGGCCCAACCGCCCCCGCGTTACGGGCTGATCGACCGGTGTCTCGTCGCCGCTCTTACCGCAGGCATGGAGCCGTTGCTGTGCCTCACCAAGTCCGACCTCGCTCAACCCGACGACACGCTCGCCCGCTACGCCGAACTCGACCTGCCGTCCGTCGTCACCGGACTCGGCGCCGACCTCGGTGAACTTCGCGGGGCACTAGCCGGACAGGTCTCGGTGCTCGTCGGGCATTCCGGGGTAGGCAAGTCCACGCTGATCAATGCCCTGGTTCCGGACGCCCGCCGTGAGGTAGGTGCGGTGAGCGCGATCGGCAAAGGGCGGCACATATCCAGCTCGGCCATCGCGCTGGCCCTCCCGGGTGGCGGCTGGGTCATCGACACTCCCGGCGTCCGCTCGTTCGGGCTCGCCCACGTCGGCCCGGACGACCTCCTGTGGGCATTCCCCGATCTCGAGGACGGGGCCACGCAGTGCCCCCCCGGCTGCGAGCATGCGTCAGCCCGCGAGGGATGCAAGCTCGACGCCTGGGTCGCGGCCGGGCACTCGAGCCCCGACCGGCTAGCCGCCTTTCGCCGGCTTCTCGCCAGCCGGAGCGGCCCGGACTAGCCTGCCGGGCGTCATCGAGTTAGTGTCCCGCGAGGCCAACCACTCGCCGAGGATGTCCACCGCCTGCGCGATCTCGGCCGTGTCGCCGGCGTAGGACATCCGGATGAATCGCCGGCCGTCGACCGGATCGAAGTCGATGCCCGGAACCACGGCAACGCCCACGTCGGCCAGCAGCTTGGCGACCCACGATTGCGAATCCTGGGTGTAGCGCGACACATCCGCGTACAGGTAGAAGGCGCCGTCGGCCGGCGCGATCCGATCCAGGCCGACGCCCGGGAGCCGCGCGAGCAGCAGGTCGCGATTCTCCCGGTAACGCCGGACGTTGTCGTCCAGCTCGCGGTAGGCGTCGAACGCGCGGACGGCCGCGCGTTGAGCGAGCGTCGGCGGACACAGCGCGAAGTTGCCTGCGAGCCGGTCCACCGAGTCGGCCAGTTCCACGGGCATGAGCAGCCAGCCCAGGCGCCACCCGGTCATCGAGTAGTACTTGGAGAAGGAGTTGACGACAATGCTGCGCCGGCTCGTCGCCCACGCGCAGCTGGGCTGTTCGGCGTAGCAGATTCCGTGGTAGATCTCGTCGCTGATCAGTCGCGTGCCGTGGTCATCGCACCACCGGGCGATCGCCGCGAGTTCGTTCGGCGGCACCATCGTCCCGGTCGGGTTGGCCGGACTGGCGAGGACGAGCCCGGCGGGGGGTACTTCGAGAGATTCGAGCATGCCGATCGTCGGATGGAACCGGGTGTCCGGCCCGCAGGGCAGCGCCAGCACGGTGCAGCCGAGCGCGCTCAACATGTTTCGGTACGCCGGGTAGCCCGGTTGGGCCACGGCCACGACGTCGCCCGGTTCGAAGGCCGCGAGGAATGCGAGGAGAAATGCGCCCGACGAGCCGGTGGTCGCGGCGACATCGCCGGGTTGTACGTCCACGCCGTACGTTCGCCGATAGTGCGCGGCGATCGCATCGCGCAGGACCGGCAGGCCGAGCGCCCCGGTGTAGCCGATACGGTCCGCCTCCAACAACCGGTGGGCCTCGGCGCGTACGAGCGCCGGCGCGGGGGTCGAGGGCTGGCCCGCGGTGAGGTCGTATACCGGCTGGCCCGATTCCCGCCGCTGCGCTACCTCCTCCAGGATCCGCATGACGTAGAACGGCGGAACCTGACCCCGCGCCGACACCCCCATCACGTTCACTGACTCGCCCCGCTCACTCGCTCACATCGACCCAGCCGCCGGTGCGCCAATATTCACCCTTCGCGCGGCTGAGCAGCCCGGCTTCGACGAGGTAGCGACGCAGCGCCGCGACGTCCTCGTGCCAGTCGCGCAGTGTCGCATTCACGCTCGATTCGTCGTAGCGCCGGCCCGGCTCGAACGCGGTGGCCAGGTACTCCAGCACCATTCGTCGCTTGCGTCCGGGCGCCGGGATCGCGGTCAGTCGGCCGTCGTGAAAATACGCGCGCAGCACTCGGCTCGTCGCCGCATCAACCGGACCGAATGACGGTACGGAACGGGGCGGCGTCTCGGCTCGAACCGCATCGGCGAAGGCCTGCTCCCGCAAGACGAACTCGCCGTCGACGACGGTGATGAGCCCGGCCCGCAGCAGCCGGGTCAGTGCGCCGTTCGCCTCGTCTTCGGACAGCTGCGCCCGGTCGGCGATCTGCGATGGCGTCCGCGCTCCGAGGGTGAGCGCCGCCACCACCCGCAACCGAGTCGGGGACGCGAGCTGGCCGACGATCACGCGTGTCGTGAGCACCGCGTCCGACCCGGCTCCGCTCACCCTCGGGACGTTAGCAGCGGTCTCGTGGCGCTACCGTTCCGTCGTGGGTGCGTACACGACCGACCTGGATCTCGCCCGCTCGCTCGCCGACGTCGCCGACCACATCGCTCTCACTCGTTTCGGCGCCGGCGACCTGCAGGTCGACACCAAGCCCGACCTGACCCCGGTCAGCGATGCTGATCGGAGCGTCGAACAGGCCCTGCGCGCGCGACTCGCCGACGCGCGACCGGGCGACGCGGTCTGTGGCGAGGAGTTCGGCACAACGGGCGATGCGCCGCGCCAATGGGTCATCGATCCCATCGACGGCACGAAGAACTACGTCCGCGGCGTTCCGGTCTGGGCCACCCTCATCGCGCTGCTCGAAAGTGACGACCCGGTCGTCGGCGTGGTGTCCGCCCCGGCGCTCGGCCGCCGGTGGTGGGCGTCCCGTGGCGACGGCGCGTGGGGCAGCGGGATCGGCGGCGCTACCCGCCGGCTGGCCGTCTCGGCGGTGCGCCGGCTGGCCGACGCGAGCCTGTCCTACTCGTCGCTGGGCGGATGGGTTGGCCCTGGTGGGCGGGCCGGGTTTCTGACCTTGGTCGACGAGGTGTGGCGCAGCCGGGCGTTCGGTGACTTCTGGTCGTACATGCTGGTGGCGGAAGGGGCGGTCGATCTCGCCGCGGAACCGGAGCTGTCGCTCTGGGACATGGCCGCGCTGGCGCCGATCGTGGTCGAAGCCGGCGGTCGTTTCACAGGCCTCAACGGCCGGGACGGCGTGCACGAGGGCAGCGCGGTTGCAAGCAACGGTGTGCTCCACACCGCGGCCTTGGCCCGCATTACCGGTTCCAGCGAACGGGTTTGACGGCTCACCGCTCCGTCTGGTCGACGACCCGCCACCCGGCGCCGGTCCAGTCGACATAGACGCGCGCGTAGTCCTGATCCGCCCCCCCGTCAGTCGTCGGCGCCGCGCTTCCCGCCGGCACTGCTACAGCGATCTGCTGGCGGATCACGAGCTCCACGCCGCAGTCAGCCTTCACCGGCAGGGTTCCCCGCATGATCCCGGCCGAGACGACCTGTATCCGGGCGCCGCGGATCGAGTCGCCCTGGGCGCGCATGGCCGTGAGGCTTTGCACGTAGCCCTGGCAGGCACGACAACTCGGCTCGCTCACCGCCGAGATCAAGTACGGGTCGGTCGTCGCCATGCCCCAGTCCACGGCTTGGACGAAATAGGTCGCGAACGACTTCGCGCCCGCGGCGGTGTGGGTCTTGGCGGCAGCGGCCAGCACCGGCGGTTTCTCCCCCGGTCGCAGGTTGGGACCGACGGTCGCCGGTCCGGTCGGCCGGGCCGACGTCGCCGCAACCGACCGGCCGGACGTGCTCGCGGGCTTGGGTCCACCGCCACCACCGCCGCAGGCCGTGGACAGCACCAGCACGGCCAGCAGGCCCATCCACCCGCGCCATCGCACTGCCCGATCGTCCCTCGACAACGCGGCAACCTTGGGGACCCGACGGTGTTTCGGCGCGCCTATCGCCGGTCGGCCAGCAGCAGCGCGGTGTCGCCGAACTCGTGCCACAGGTAGCGCTCTCGCAGCGCTTCCCGATACGCCGTGGCGACGAGCTCGGCGCCGGCAACGGCTTCGAGCAGCAGGAGATGGGATGCGCCGGGAGCATGCCACCCGGTCACCAGACCGTCGACCGCCCGGGCCGGGCGATCCGGACCGAGCACCAGGTCGGTCCATCCGGCACCGGGCTGCACCTCGCCCCGCTCGTCGGCGACGGTTTCCAGTGCTCGCGTCACCGTCGTCCCCACCGCTATCACCCGGCCGCCGCTGCGTCGGGTCAGGTTGACGAGGCGTGCGGTCACCGGTGGTACGCGGTAGCGCTCGGCGACCGGTCCTTCTCCTTCATCGAGGGAGGAGACGCCGGTGTGCAGGGAGATCGGCCCAACCGGGATCCCTGCGGAGACCAAGGCCGTGACCAGGTCGGTGGTGAACGGCCGACCGGCGCTGGGCATCTCGGCGCTGCCCGGTTCGCGAGCGAACACGGTCTGGTAGTAGCGAATTGGCCAGCGGCCGGACACATAGCCATAGCTGATCGGTCGTCCGACCATTTGGAGGTACTGCGCGACATCACCCTCGACGGCAACCGACGCCTGCCAGAGTCGCACGAGCCCGTCCCGAGTGTGGCTCTGCGGTGCCACGAGGGTCAGGTGCACGCCGTCGGGCAGCTGTATCCGATCTCCGGGTTGCATGTCGGCGACCGGACCCGTGGCCTCGGCCGGGGGACGAACTTCGACCAGCCAGTCCCCGGACTCGGCCGGTGAGGAGAAATGCACCGTAACCGGACCGGCATTCGGGCGTTGCCCGTCGACCGCCGCGGGCAGCGTCGCCGAGGTGTTGACGACGATGAGATCTCCCGGCGCCAGCACCGAGGGCAGCTCAGCAAACCGCAGATGCCGGACGCCGGCTGCGGACGCGACAAGCATCCGCACCGCATCCCGGCGGAGCCCACGCACTTCGGGCGGCTCGTGGGCCAGCAGATCGTCCGGGACGGTGAAGCGCGTCCGTGGCCCCGCGGTCACGACCTCGTCGGCTTCGACGCGGCTCACCGAAGGACCGGGGCGGTGAGGTCGCTAGCGCGATATCGGCCGCTCGGCGGCCGCTCTTCGAGCAAGCGCAAGAACGAGGGGACGACTGACTCCGGTTCCGGGCGATCCGAGATGTCCTCGCCCGGGAAGGCCCGTTGATGCATCTCGGTACGCATGTCGCCGGGGTCGAAAGCGTAGACGCGCAGCGTCGGTTGCTCGGCGCCAAGTATTGCCGTCAGCTGGTCGAGCGCGGCCTTGGCCGATCCGTAGCCGCCCCATCCGGGGTAGGCCTCGACGGCGGCGTCGGAGCTGATGTTGACGACGGTGCCGCCATTGGCGAGCAACGAGGGCAGCACCTGCTGAATCAGTGCGAGCGGCGCGGTGACGTTCACCCGGTAGACCTCGGCAAAGTCGCTGAGCGGGTAGTCGGCCAACTGCGGTTGCGGGCTCGGCCCGAGCTGGCTGGCGTTGTTCACCAGCAGGTGCAGCCCACCGAACGACTCCACCGCGTCGGCGAGCGCGGCGCGGTGCCAGGAGTCCGTGACGTCACCGGCGACGGCGCGCACGTTCGGTAGCTCGGCGGCGACGGCGGCCAGGTCGTCAGCGCCGCGCGCGTCGATGACCATCGACCACCCCCGCTCGTTCAGCGAGCGGGCGATCGCCCGTCCCAACCCACGGGACGCCCCGGTGATGAGCGCGACTGGCATCTGAGTTCTCCTTGCCGGTGATGAATCCCTCCTGACATCGTTATACTTAAAGCTGACTTCAAGTCAAGGAACCGGGAATTGCTGCGAACGACGGATCATCTGACGGTCGGCGAGGTGGCCGAGCGCAGTGGCAACGCTGCCTCCGCCCTACGGTTCTACGAGCGGGAAGGACTGATCGCGGCGACGCGCACGGCAGGCAACCAGCGCCGGTACGAGCGCGGCGTGCTGCGTCGACTCGCCTTCATCCGAGCGGCTCGCAACGTCGGGCTCACTCTCGACGAAGTACGGGCGGCACTC
Organism: uncultured Actinomycetota bacterium; assembly: GCA_963779485.1. Taxonomy (GTDB): domain Bacteria; phylum Actinomycetota; class Actinomycetes; order Mycobacteriales; family Jatrophihabitantaceae; genus CAVVJA01. The sequence continues at coordinate 76,405 of CAVZYJ010000009.1, forward strand.
GATTCCCTGCCCGAGGGCCGGACGCCGACCCGCGCCGACTGGGCCCGGTTGTCGCACGGCTGGCGGTCGCGCCTGGATCGGCAGATCGGGGCCCTGCAGGCCCTCCGCGACGGGCTCGACTCGTGCATCGGTTGTGGCTGCCTGTCCCTCAAGCGCTGCGCGATCTCCAATCCGGGTGACGTCGCCGCGGCCGCGGGCGCCGGAGCGCAGTACCTCCCGTCGCTGCTGCGACGGCCACCGGACGGGCGCTGATCACCAACCCGTCACGAAGCGAGACCGTCGACGATCTGCGCATTCGGCAGCTCGCCGAGCAACGTCGGCGGCAACAAGATCTTCGACCGGCGCAGGCCACTCCCGATGACGACCAACGGCGGCTCGAGCACGGCCGGATCGATCAACACCGGCCAGCTGGACGGCAACCCGATCGGAGTGATCCCGCCATACTCCATCCCGGTGAGTTCGACGGCATCGTCCACCGGGGCGAACGACGCCTTCCGCGCCCCAAGCAGGCGGCGGACGACACCGTTCACGTCCGCGCGGGTCGTGGCGAGCACCACGCAGGAGGCGTAGGAGGTCTCGCCGGCTCGGCGGCCGGCGATGACCACACAGTTCGCCGACTGCTCCAGCGGGACGTCGTAGCGGGCACAGAACTCCGCCGTGTCGGCGACGGCCGGATCGATCGGTGCCGCACGCAGGTCGCCCTGCGGCCATGCGGCCAACACTGCGGCCACCGGAGCGGCTACGAGCGGCTCGACCGCGGTCGTCCACGCCAAGGTCCCTACCGAGGTCATGCCCCGTAGTCTGCACAGGATGAATGTCGACATCACCAACCGGGTGTTGCCCGGCATCGGTGTCTGCCAGGAGATCGACCTGCGCGACGGGCACCGGATCGGCATCGTGACCCGACGAAATGGCCTGCGAGATCTGATCTTCTACGACGAGGAGGGTGACGGCGCGGCCCTGACCGTTGCCCTGTCCGAGGACGAGGCCAACGCGATCGCCGAATTGTTGGGCGCGCCCGCGCTGACCTTCCGACTGGCCGTTCTGCAGCGGCAGGCGGAGGGATTGATCGTCGAGCAGTTGCCGGTGCCGGCTGACTCACCGTATGCCGCCGCCCACTCGGCGACACCCAGGCCCGGACCCGCACCGGCGCGTCCATCGTGGCGGTGCTCCGGCACAGCGCGGCGCTACCGTCGCCGACGCCGGACTTCGTGCTGCAGCCCGGCGATCTCGTCGTGACCGTGGGCACGCAGGCCGCGGTCGACATGGTCGCGCACATCCTTGACGGGACAGCCGAAGCGGCGGACAGAACACCGAACGGCTGATTCTCGATGGAGGTCGTGGCGGCGGCGGAGACCTCGGGCACGCACGTCGCCGTCCTGCTCATCGAACTCGGCGCCATCCTGTTAGCACTTGGCCTGCTCGGCCAGCTCGCCCGGATGATCAACATCCCCGTCATTCCCATCTATCTCCTGGCTGGTTTGGCCTTCGGCCAGGGTGGATTCCTTGCGCTGTCCGCCAGTCGGGAATTCATCGACGTGGCGGCGGATATCGGCGTCATCCTGCTCCTGGTCATGCTCGGCTTGGAGTACTCAGCTGACGAGCTCACCGCGAGTATCCGGAGTCAGGCCCCGATCGGGGTCATCGACGGCGTGCTGAACGCGCTGCCGGGCGCGGCATTCGGGGTGATCGCGGGCTGGGGGGTGCCGGCCACGGTCGCCCTCGCCGGCATCACCTGGGTGTCCTCGTCCGGCGTCATCGCGAAGATGCTCGCCGACAACGGCCGGCTGGGAAACCGCGAGACACCGGCGATCTTGGGCGTCCTCGTCATGGAGGACCTGGCGATGGCGCTTTACCTCCCGCTGCTCACCGTGCTGCTCGCTGGCGGGGGCGCCAGCGGGGTCTTCGTCGCGATCTCGGTAGCCGTCGCCACCGTCGCCGTCGTCGTGCTGGTCGCCACCCGGTACGGCCACCACGTAACGGCCTTGGTGTCCGCGAAGGACAACGAGTCGTTGCTGCTCGGCGTCTTCGGACTGACCCTGCTCGTCGCCGGCATCGCCGAGGAGCTCAAGGTGTCGGCCGCCGTTGGCGCCTTCCTCGTCGGCATCGCCGTTTCCGGAACGGTTGCCGAGACGGCGGCGGAGCTGCTGACGCCACTGCGCGACCTGTTCGCGGCGGTGTTCTTCGTCTTCTTCGGGCTCTCGACCAGCCCGGGATCCCTGCCGGCGGTGCTGCTCCCGGCCATGGCGCTGGCGGTGATCACATCCGGCACCAAGCTCGTTACCGGTTATGTGGCCGCCAAGCGAGCGGATGTCAAGCGGCGCGGCCGGTGGCGCGCGGCCGTCGCGTTGATCCCGCGAGGCGAGTTCTCGGTGGTGATGGCGGCGCTCGCCGTCTCGGCCGGAGCCGAGCCACACATCGGGCCGCTGACGGCGTGTTACGTGTTGCTGACGATCATCATCGGCGCCGCCGTGCAACGGCTGCCCGATCGGCTCAAACCTGAGCCGCGCCGACGGCGAACGGCGCGCGCGCCTACCGTGGCGTCGTGAGCATTGCCGACACCGAGGAGCTGCTCCGCACCTACGACACGATCGTCGTCGTCGGCGCGAGCGTGCATCCGGAGAAGGCCGCGCATGCGATCCCCGCGCTAATGCAGCGCTACGGCTGGCGGATCATCCCGGTGAACCCGCATGCCGACGAGATCTTCGGGGAACGGGCCTACCGGAAGCTCGCCGACGTGCCCGGCGGCCCGATCGGTCTGGTCAACGTCTTCCGTCCCTCGAGCGACACGCCCGACATCGCCCGCCAGGCCGTCGCCGCCGGCGCTAGCGCCTTGTGGCTGCAACTCGGGATCGTCTCGGCCGAGGCGCACCGCATTGCCGACGAGGCCGGGCTGGCCTACGTCGAGGATCGCTGCCTGGCCGTCGAACGAGCCCGCTACGCGCTGCGCGCGGCGCGCCGCTGATCACTCTGTGCCCAGCGCTGGGAACCCTGCTCGTGATCTTGAGCACCCAGAGCCTGGGTGATCTTTGACTTATCGTCGCCAGAGAGCAGCAAGTCCAAGATCACGACGCGGAGCAGCCGAAGGCCGCCGGGCCGCGCCGGAATCCTCTTCCTGCGCAAGTATCGCCAATACGGCGAAGGCACCCGATCGGACACCTACAGTGGTGCCCATGGGAGCCGCCGTGGGTAGCGCTGTCCAGCGCCCCACCTACGGGGACGTTCTGCGCGTCACCGAGTTCCGCGCGATCTGGATCGCCGACGTGCAGTCCCTCGTCGGCGACCAGATCGCTCGCGTCGCCCTGATCGTTTTGGTCTTCGCCCAAACTGGGTCGGCGGCGCTCACCGGTTTCACCTACGCCCTTACCTATTTGCCGTCGGTGGTCGGCGGCGCGTTGCTCTCCCCGCTGGCGGACCGGTTCCGCCGGCGCGCGTTGATGATCTGGTGTGACCTGATCCGCATGGTGCTGCTGGCAGTCATGGCGCTTCCGTGGCTGCCACTTCCCGCCCTGGCCACTCTGCTCGTGGTCGTCGTGCTGATCGGCCGCCCGTTCCTCGCCGCCGAGAATGCGCTGCTGCCCGACATACTGAGCGGCGAGGCCTACGCGCTCGGTTCCGGCCTGCGAACGACCACGCTGCAGGTCTCCCAGCTCGTGGGCTTTGCCGGTGGCGGAGCGCTGATCGCGACGATCGGCGCCCACTGGGGGCTGTTCCTCGATGCCCTGACGTTCGGCGTCTCGGCGCTGATCGTTCGCATCTTCGTCCGGGAGCGACCAGTGGCGAGGCCCGGCGCGAGTCCAGCCGCGGAACCGTACTTGCGCATGGTGTCGTCCGGAGTACGGCTGGTGTTCGGCGATCCCCGGTTGCGGACGCTGATGCTGCTGGCCTGGCTGGCCGCGTTCTACACCGTGCCGGAAGGACTGGCCGCACCGTACGCGCAGCACATCGGCGCGGGTGGGGCCCGCTCGGTCGGCCTGCTGCTCGCTGCGATACCGGCCGGCACCGCGTTGGCCACCTGGGTGTTCATCCGTTGGGTACCGCCTCGGGTGCGGTCGGCCGTCCTCGGCTGGCTGGCGCTGCTGGCCGGGGCACCGCTCGTCGCGTGCATCTCGGGTCCGGGCCTCGCCGCGTCGATCGCGCTGTGGACAGTGACGGGACTGTGCTGCGCCTACCAGGCCCAGGCCGCCATCACGTTCGTCCAGCTGGTTGATCCGAGCGAGCGGGCCCGGGCCTTCGGCCTGGCCGCCGCGGGGCTCCTCGGAGTTCAGGGAATCGGCATCCTCGTGTTCAGCGCCATCGCCCAAGTTCTCGACGTGCAGCAAGCGCTGGCCCTCGCCGGGTTCTTGGGGATGGTGGTTGCGTTGCCACTCGCGCTGCGCTGGTCGCGGTTGCAGGCCGGGCTGTCAACCGACGGCGAATCCTGAAAATCGCCCCGCTGGCTCGCCCCATTCGGCGTGCACCGTGCGGACGACACCCGGAGCCTGGCCACTGCGGACGAGGTCCAGAAGCGCCGCGCATGCGCGCTGCGGCCCTTCGGCCACGATCCGGACCGAACCGTCGCCCAGATTGGTAGCCACGCCGGACAGGCCGAGCCGGCGGGCTTGGTCCCGCGTCCACCAGCGAAATCCGACGCCCTGCACCCACCCCTCGATCCGCGCTTCGAGGCGCACTCCGCCACCGGTCATCCGGGCGCGCTCGGCTCGGGCTCGTCGGCGCCGATCACGCGAGGTTCGTCGAGAATGAGCACCGTCTGGGTCGACAGCACGTCCGGCATCGTCTGTAGCCGGTTGAGCACGAGGTCCCGCATGGTCGCGGCGTCCCGAGTCCGGATGAGCAGGACGAGGTCGTTCTCGCCCGAGACGAGCGCGGCATGCCAGACCTCCGGGATCTTCGTCACGCGCTGCCGCACCGACTTCCAGGAATGTTGGCTGATCTTGATGTGCACGTAGGCGGAGATGCCGTAGCCGCAGCGTTCCGGATCGACGACGGCGGAGTACCCGACGATCACCCCGGCCCGCTGCAGCCGTTCGACCCGGGCGTACACCCCGGCTCGGGAAATGTGCAGGCGAGCGGCCAGGGTGCGCATGGACAGCCGGCCGTCGGCCCGCAGCGCGCGCACGATCCGCCAGTCGGTCTCGTCCAGCGCTGCCGGATGTCCAGAATCATCGGCGCGCATCGGCCCAGCAAGGTCCATGTTGCACGACGCTAGCGCCTTTTGGAGCCAATCGTCCACGACCAGTCCGCATTGGTGGAGAGTTGGCTCGGCCGGCCGGACAATTTCGTCATCGGAGCACCGCGGGGTGTGTGGCCGAGCTGGAGGTGCGATGACTGCGACCAAGCCGTTCGCCGGATCGGCCCCGGGCGCGCTCCCGACCGACGAGCCGCTGACCCTGATCGCCGCGGACGGATCGGCGGTCGAGGGCAGCGGGCTGCGCCGACCCACCGACGACGTGGTGCTCGACCTCTACCGCGCGATGGTGATCGGCCGGCGATTCGACGCCCAGGCCACCGCGCTGACCAAGCAGGGCCGGCTCGCCGTTTACCCGTCCTCCCGCGGGCAGGAGGCGTGCCAGGTCGGCGCGGTGCGCGCCCTGGACACGCAGGACTGGCTGTTTCCGACCTATCGCGACACCGTTGCAATCGTCACCCGCGGCGTCGATCCGGTGGCCGCGCTCACGCTGCTCCGCGGGAACTGGCACCTGGGCTATGACCCGTACGAGCTCCGGGTCGCCCCACAGTGCACGCCACTCGCGACGAATGCGTGCCATGCGGTGGGCCTCGCCCGCGCGGCAACGCTGAAGGGCGAGTCGACCGCGGCGCTGGTCATGATGGGTGACGGCGCGACCAGCGAGGGCGACGCCCACGAGGCGTTGAACTTCGCGGCCGTCTGGCGCGCACCGGTCGTGTTCCTGGTCCAGAACAACGGTTACGCGATCAGCGTCCCGACGAGCAAGCAGAGCGCGGCAAAGTCGTTCGCCCACAAGGGCATCGGCTACGGCATGCCCGCCCAGTTCGTCGACGGCAACGACGCCGCCGCGGTCACGGTCGCGGTGGGCGACGCTCTCGAGCGCGCCCGCCGCGGCGGTGGTCCCACGTTGATCGAAGCCCGGACCTATCGGGTCGAGGCGCACACCAACGCCGACGACGCCAGCCGCTACCGGAGCAACGACGAGGTGCTGCTGTGGCTGACCCGTGACCCCGTCGACCGGCTCGATCACTACCTGTCCGCGCGCGGATCCCTCGACACCTTCGCCCGGCAGGCAATCGCGGATCACGCCGAATCGTTCGCCGAATCGTTCCGACAGCGGATGAGCGTCGACCCGGATCTGGACACGGCTGACCTTTTCCAGCACGTGTACGCCGACCTGCCCGAACACCTTCGGCGCCAGGCCCGGCAGGTCGCCGCCGACGCGGCATGACCGAGACCGTGCTCGACTCCTCGACGTCGTCGACCGCCGCCCCGGTCAGCCTGGCCGGTGCGTTGAATCTGGCTCTCGCGGACGCCCTCTCCGCCGACGAGCGAGTCGTCGTGTACGGCGAGGACGTGGGCACGCTCGGCGGCGTGTTCCGGGTAACCGACGGCCTGGCCGATCGTTTCGGCGAGGCCCGCGTATTCGACAGTCCCCTGGCCGAGGCCGGCATCGTCGGTACGGCCATCGGCATGGCGATGAACGGGCTGCGGCCGGTCGTCGAGATCCAGTTCGATGCCTTCGCCTATCCGGCGTTCGAGCAGATCACCAGCCATCTCGCGAAGCTGCGCAATCGATCTCGTGGCCGTATCGAGCTGCCGGTCGTCGTCCGCGTCCCGTACGGCGGTGGCATCGGCGGCGTCGAGCACCACAGCGATTCCTCCGAGGTGTTCTACACGCATACGGCCGGGCTCCGGGTGGTCACGCCGAGTCAGCCCGACGACGCTTACACCATGTTGCGGGCCGCCATCGACAGCCCGGACCCGGTGATCTTCCTGGAACCGAAACGGCAGTACTGGGCCAAGGCGCCCATCGGGCGCCGCCTGGATGCCGGCTCGCTGACTCAGGCTGTCGTGCGCCGCACTGGCTCCGGCGTGACGCTCATCAGCTACGGCGCGATGACGACCACCGCCCTGGAAGCAGCCGAGGCGGCCGCGGGCTTCGGCTATGACGTCGAGGTGATCGACCTGCGCACCCTCGCCCCGTTCGACGACGCGACGGTACGTGAATCGGTGCGCCGGACCGGGCGGGCCGTCGTCGTGCACGAGGCCGCCGGGTTCTGCGGCTACGGGGCCGAGGTCGTCGCCCGGCTGACCGAGTCCTGCTTTCACCATCTCGAGGCGCCGATCCTGCGGGTCACCGGGCTGGACATTCCCTACCCGCCGCCGATGTTGGAAAGCCACCACCTGCCCAACGTCGACCGGATCCTCGACGCCATCGAACGCCTGCAGTGGGACGACCAAGTCGTGCTGCCGGACGAGGTCAGCTAGTGGCCGACTTCCTGCTGCCCGATCTCGGCGAAGGCCTCACCGAGGCCGAGATCATCCGCTGGCTCGTGGCGATCGGCGACCAGGTCGCAGTCGACCAGCCGGTCATCGAGGTCGAAACGGCCAAGGCCACCGTCGAATTGCCGTGTCCATTTGCCGGGACGGTGCGAGCATTGCACGGCACAGCAGGCGATTCGGTCGCCGTCGGGACCTCCTTGTTGACGGTCGAACCGGGCGGACCGTCCCAGAGCGGCCCGGTGCTCGTCGGGTACGGCATCGGCGACGGGGCCGGGCGAAGCCGACGAACCCGCCTCGCCCGGGGAAGCGGCGCCGGCACTCCTCGGGCCGCGGTCATTTCGCCGCTTGTGCGGCGGCTGGCGCACGACCAGGGCGTTGACGTGCGCCAGATCCGCGGCTCCGGGCCGCACGGCATCGTGTTGCGACACGATGTCGAGTCGGCCATCGCGCAGCGCGCACCCGCCGACGTCCGAAGCGATGCCGGCTCGGCCCAGCGGTGGTCAGCGGACGATTCCGCTGCGAGGCGCGCGCCGAACCGCCGCCGACCGGCTGTCCCGATCGCGTCGAGAGATTCCTGAGGCGACGGTCTGGGTCGATGTCGACGCAACCGAGCTGCTCGCCGCCCGGGCCGTGCTCGCCGCGCGTCCGGATGCCGGGCCGGTAAGCATCGTCGCCCTGCTTGCTCGGTTCGCTGTCGCCGGCCTCGGCCGGTATCCGGAACTCAACTCGCGGGTCGAGACGGACCGGATCGTGCTCCTGGACGAGGTGCACTTGGGCTTCGCCGCCCAGACCGATCACGGGTTAGTCGTGCCGGTCGTCCACGACGCGCACCGGCTCGCGACCCGTTCGCTATCCGACCAGATCGCCCGGCTAACCGAGCGTGCGCGCTCAGGGTCACTGACGCCGGTCGAGCTGACCGGCGGGACGTTCACTGTCAACAACTACGGCGTCTTCGGCGTCGACGGCTCGGCGGCGATCATCAACTATCCCGAAGTCGCGATCCTGGGCCTGGGCCGGATCATGGATCGTCCCTGGGTCGTCGACGGGACGCTGCAAGTACGGCCGGTCGGTCAGCTCACGCTCGCGTTCGATCACCGGGCCTGCGACGGCGGCGTCGCAGGAGGATTCCTGCGCTACGTAGCAGATTGCGTCGAGTCACCTGTCCGGGTGCTGGCCGACCTTTAGCGCATCAGGCTCGCAGCCGGGTACGGCCCTCGTGAAAGAAATGCACGGCGTCGTCCGGGGACGCGATCTCGTCGATGGTCTTGGTCGCGCCGAAGCTGGCGTTCCAGAACGCGTCGCGGACCGGAGGTCCCGCGGGGGGCCCCACGTACAGGTAAGGATGGTCGACGTACGCGTCCCCGGGTGACGCGCCGTAATTCACGCTGTCGATGGTGATCCCGAGGTCGAAGTGTTCCGGCCACAGGATGGGCGGCCCGGCATCGGACCCGACCTCGGCCGCGAACCGTTGCATTGCGGCATCACCGAGCTGGTACCAGTCGGCAAGCACGCGGGCGCTCGGCGGATCGATCGCCAATGCGGCGTCGAGCTCCAACGGGGTCGCTGGCGGGTAGACCCGGTCGGGCATGCCGGGTGTGATCCCCGCGAACTGGGCGGCCGCCGCGACGGTGCGCAGCGGCGTGCTCCGCGTGCTCGAATCGTCGGTGACGATGAGCTGCGCCTCCGCCACCCGGAGCTGACGCCCGTCCCGGAGCGGGCGGGTGGTGGCAAAGCCGTCGGGCGCGGGCCGCAGACCGATCTTGCCGGTGTCCGCGTACTGCCCGGCCGCGAGGACGTGCTCGGCGACGCGGTGCCAAGCCGCCCGCGTCGTGGCTAGGCGGCTGGCCGACTCGGGATCGGTCACGGCTGCCTCCCGCTGGTGGATCCGAAACTCGGGCCGTCGTGGTGAGGCTAGCCCGGCTCAGTGTCAGGTCGGGCGCCCTGTACCTCGAGTCCCCGTCGAGGCACCGGCGTTAGGCCGCGCGTAGGGAACCGCGGCCAGGTCGTGATCTTGGACTTGCTGCTCTGGAGCGACGATAAGTCCAAGATCATCACCGAAGGAGGCGACGGGCAACACCGCTCCAAAGACGCTCGCAGGCCGGCCTGGCGTTCGGCATCACCAGCCAGTAGCCTCGACCCGACCTTTCGGTCGACCGGTCCCGCCAGGGGCCACCGAGCAGGTCACCGCCGAATCGCGCGTTCGGTGGCCACGATTCCGTGACCGCCAAGCGAACCGGGGACCCAGGTCCCACGGGGTGAATCGGCGCATCGACGCGGACAGCCACTGCCGTCGGCATCGGTGTGCTGTAGGGCGTCTTCCGGCCCGAACCCGTCAGCTAACCCGGTAGGCGGACTGAGGAAGGACGGAGTTCCGCCGAGCGTGGCGTCAACTCGACGTGGCCGGGTCAGCCGTCTGGTCACCATCGTCGCGATGGTGAGCGGGCTGCTCATCCCCGAAGCGACGGCGACCGCCCCACCGTCGCCCGCTCCGACGGTGTCCTCCATCTCAGCGAAGCTCGGCGCACTCGCGGACGAGACGAGGTCGCTCGCTCAGCGCTACAACGTTGCGGAGTCCGAGGTTCGCCTTGCCCAGATGCGGGCCGACATCGCCACCCGATCGGCCGCGGACGCCCAGGCGCTGTACGAGCTGGCCCGGCGCGAGCTGATGCACCTGACAACCGCCGAGTACGAGCAGGGCTCCCTGGCGTCGATCACCGCGTTGGTGACCAGCTCCAATCAGCAGCGCTACCTCGAAGCCATGGAGATGCTGCGGCTGCTCGCCAATCGCCGCGCTGACCTGATTGCGCAGGTTGCGGCTGCGCGGGACCAGGCGATCACCGCCCGCGAGACGGCCGGCGCGTTGCTCGCCGCTGCCCAGACCCGTCGCAACCTGCTCGGTGCTCAGCGGGTGAAGATCACCCAGAAGGCCGCGATGTACACCCGGCTGCGGGCCACGCTCACCCTCGCCCAGCAGGCCGGGACGGCGACGTCAACGTCCGCCGCGATCGTGCAGTGGGCCGCCACCTGCGCCCAGCAAGCGGACGCAGGCATCGCGTCGACGGGTTCCTGCGGTGGCCTGACCGGTTACGTGAATCCGATGTCGTACGGGGCCTGGACCCCCTCGCGCACCGACCAAGGGGTCGACTGGAACGCGAGCCGGCCGAATCCCGTCGTGGCGATCGGCGACGGCATCGTCACGTACTCGCAGTCGTACGGGACCGGGTGGCCGGGCGGAGCGTTCATCGCCTACGGCCTGACGTCCGGAAATCACGCCGGCCTGTACGTCTACGTCGCCGAGAGCCTGACCGACCTGGTTCCGGTCGGCACCGTGGTCAAGGCCGGCCAGCGGATCGCCACCGCCATTCCCGGGGGGCCGGAGACCGAATGGGGATACGCGGCCCCGCCCGGGACCACACCGGATCCGGCCACGCCGTACGACGGCGCGCCGGACGGCACGCAAACATCGGGCGGCAAGGCCTTTGCCCGCCTCCTCATCGAGTTGGGCGCGAAGCCATTGCAGCCGCCCGGACCGGGCCCCGACCGGCCGTAACGGTTCTCGAGCGCCCCGACCTCGCCCGCTGGGCCGGACCCAGGATCACGTCGATCTCATCCATGAGATTGACTCCTCGGCTACGCCGCGCTGCGGGGTCTGCACCGGGGAGACCGACGAGGGGAGTCAGGATGTCAGCCACGGCGATCGCCGATCACGCCTTGCTGTCCGACCGTCATTCGAGCGCGTTGGTGGATCGGGCGGGCTCGGTGGAGTGGTTGGCCTTCCCGCGGTTCGACAGCCCGTCGGTCTTCGGCCGGCTGCTCGATCCCCGGGCCGGTCATTGGCAGATCCGCCCGAGCGGTGAGTGGGCGAGCCGACGCCGCTATCTGGACCGGACGCTCGCGCTCGAGACGACGTTCAGCACGCCGAGCGGAACGCTGATCCTCACCGATCTGCTCGCGATGGGCCCGAACAACGACGGGCATCGACTGGGTCGAGACGTTCCCCACCTGCTGGTCCGCTCGGTAGCCTGCGTCGCGGGATCGGTCGAGATCGATCTCTCCTACGAACCGCGGCCGGAATACGGCCTGATCGTGCCCCTGCTAGCGGCGATCGACGGCGGGGTGACCGCGCGGGGTGGCGCGGAATGGCTGGTCCTGACGTGTCCGATCCCTCTGGCACTGGACGGATCGCGTGGTTACGGGCGGCACACCTTGGCCGTGGGCCAGACACTGCATTTCGGGTTGCACCGCTCGACTTTGGAGCAGACGCCCGCGCACGTCTGGTCGCAGGACGAGCTGGCCGGGCAAGCGGAGAACACCCTCGAAGCGTGGCGATCGTGGTCGGTCTTGCATCAGAGTTACGACGGACCGTGGGCCGATCTGGTGCATCACAGCGGCCGGGTCCTGCAAGCGCTGTCGTTCCAGCCCAGTGGCGCCATCGTGGCCGCGGCGACCACGTCGCTTCCCGAGAGAGTTGGTGGCGAACGTAACTGGGACTACCGCTACGCCTGGGTCCGGGACGCCAGCTTCACCATGGAGGCGCTGTGGGTGGCCGCGTGCCCGGACGAGGTCGGAGACTTCTTTGCCTTCATGACCACCGCCGGGGCCTCGGGAATCGGGCCCCAGCACGGCTTGCAGATCATGTTCGGAGTCGGCGGTGAACATGATCTGACCGAGCGCGAGCTGCCCCACCTGACCGGTTGGCGGGACAGCCGTCCGGTCCGGGTGGGCAACGGCGCCTGGAACCAGCAGCAGATCGACATCTATGGCGAGCTGCTCGGCGCGGCGCACCGGCTCGCCGACAAGCTGGCGAGCATCGACGAGGACACCCGGCGGTTCCTGATCGCCTGTGCCGACACGGCCGCGGTGCGCTGGCGGGAGAAGGACCAGGGGATCTGGGAGGTCCGCGGCGATCCCCAACACTTCCTCTACTCCAAGGTGATGTGCTGGGTTGCCCTTGATCGCGCGATTGCGCTCGCCGAGGTGCTGGGCGCGGCCGACCGGGTCGACGAGTGGAAACGCAGCCGGGACGAGATCTGGCTGACGGTCGTCACCGACGGCTGGAGCGATCAGGCTGGAGCCTTCACCCAATACATCGGCTCGACGGCGCTCGACGCGTCGAACCTCATGATGCCGATCGTCGGTTTCCTCCCGGCCGACGACCCGCGGATGCTCGCGACCATCGACGCGATCGCTGACCGGCTCACCGACGAGCGCGGGCTCGTCTATCGCTACCGCACTGAGGGCGGCGTCGACGGTTTAGCCGGCGAGGAAGGCACGTTCCTGCTCTGCACCTTCTGGCTGGCCCAGGCCCTCGCGCAGGCCGGCCAGGTCGAGCGAGCCCGGGACGTGTTCGCCACCGCGGTCGCGTTCGTCAACGACGTCGGGCTGCTCGCCGAGGAGGTCGACATCACTACCGATGAGCTGCTCGGCAACTTCCCCCAAGCCTTCAGCCACATCGGCTTGGTCAACGCCGCGTGGGCAATCTCCCAGGCCGAGCGGTCGGCCCCGGCAAACTGAGCGCTCCACTCCGCGTGATCGTCCGGCTCCGCCGCCCTGGCCGGCACCGCACCCATACGCGTTTTGTCGGCTTAGTGTGGGATGTCCGCCTCGCTCATCCGGCCCGGAGCGGATTGAACCTTTCAAAGTTCTTACTTGTTCGTCTCGTTGTCAGACCGCCGCGTAACAATCGAGATGAGGACGGTCGAGCACGGCCGCCCCCGCACCGACCCGCGGTCGCCCCTGTGGCGGCCGGCCCGGACCTGGAGGGGGCGGGATGACCGCCGATAACGCACTTGTCGTATCCGATCGACCGCTTGCATCTGTCGCGGCTGCGCGGGAACTGGCAGCGAGCGCCGCGCTCGACCCGTCGGAGGTCGGCCCGGTCGGGCTCGAGCTGGAATTCCATCTGGTTGACCGTGCCCGACCGTCCCGGCGCATCAGCTGGCCGGAGATCGGACGGTTGCTCCGAACGGTGCCGGCCTTGCCGGGCGGAAGCGCGGTCACGGTGGAGCCGGGTGGCCAGCTGGAGCTGTCCACCCCGCCCCGGCCGGATGTGGTCGCCGCCGTCGAGGCCCTCCGGCGCGACCATCGTCGACTTGACGGCGTCGTGCGGGCGGCCGGCTATGGCCTCGCCTCCATCGGCACGGATCCCGCTCGGGTGACGCAACGAGTCAATCCGGCCAGCAGGTACGTCGCCATGGAGCGGCACTTCGATGCGTTGGCCTATGGCATTCCGGGCCGGGCCATGATGTCGGCGACCGCCTCGTTGCAGGTGAACCTCAACGCCGGCCGGCCTGAGCGGTGGGCCGAGCGGGTCAGCCGCCTACACCGTCTCGGTCCGGTGCTGGTGGCCCTCTCGGCCTGTTCGCCGCTCGTCGCCGGACGAGCGTCGGGTTGGCGGTCGATGCGCCAGGAGATCTGGGCGCAGCTCGATCAAGCGCGGTGCAGACCGTTGCGGGCCGCGGACCCGGCCGAAGGTTGGGCGAGATATGCGCTCGCGGCGCCGGTCATGCTGGTGCGCGATTCCTCGACGCCCGCAACCCGCGCCGTCACGGATCGGGTGCCGTTCGCCGCGTGGGTGTCTGGCCAGGCGCAGCTCGGTCGTCCGCCCACGGCCGAAGACCTCGAATACCACCTGTCGACCCTCTTTCCGCCCGTGCGGTTGCGGGGCTACCTCGAGATCAGATGCCTGGATGCCGTGCCGCACCGATGGTGGCCCGCGTTGGCGGCGCTCGTCGTCACCCTCGTCGACGACGATGTCGCGGCCGATCGGGCCGCGCAGCTATGTGCCGGCCTGGGCGACGTGTGGACAACGGCCGCCCGAGAGGGCCTCCGGCACCCAGCGTTGTGGGCTGCCGCCCGCGGATGCGCCGAGGTGGCCGCCGAGCGATGCCCGCCCGCCCTGCGGTCTGAAGTCGAGTCCTACGCCGAGTTGGTGCGGAGCGGTCGGTCGCCCGGGGACGAGTTGCGAGAGCGAGCCCGGATCTGCGGGCCGCTTCGTCTGCTGGAAGAGGTGACCGATGCGTGATGCGATCGCCCGTGGCCTGGTCCAGGCCCGGCAGCGCACTCTGACCTTGAACGAGTTCGACGACGCCGACCTCGTTCGTCAGCACAGCGCGTTGATGAGCCCGCTGGTATGGGACCTCGCGCATGTCGGCCAACAGGAGGATCTCTGGCTGTTGCGGGACGGCGACGCGCGGCGGGACGGCGTGCTGCCGGCCGATGTCGATCGGCTCTACGACGCGTTTCGCTCCTCCCGGGCGGATCGCGTGGGGATGCCGTTGCTCTCGCCGACGCAGGCTCGCCGGTTCATCGGCGAAGTGCGTGAGCGGGCGTTCGACCAGCTCGACCGAACCGAGGACCTGTTTCCCTACGCGATGGTCGAACAGCACGAGCAGCAGCACGTCGAGACCATGTTCGCTACGCATCAGCTGCGCGACGGGCCGCCCCTGCTCGGGCGCGGTGGTGCGCTCCCCGAAGCGCGGCCCGTAGCACACGACGCCGTACTGATACCGGCCGGCGAGTTCGTCCTGGGGGTCGATGCGGCCTACGAGCCGTGGTCGCTCGACAACGAACGCCCGGCGACCGTGGTCGACCTGCCCGCATTCCGCATGGGTCGCGTGCCGGTTACGAACGCGGAGTGGCAGGCCTTCATCGACGACGGCGGCTATCACAGCGCGCAGTGGTGGTCGCCCCGCGGCTGGGCCCATCGGATCGAGTTCGACCTGACCCGACCGCTGTTCTGGTCGCCGGACGGCAGCCGGAGCCGGTTCGGTCACACCGAAGACATTCCGCCGGACGAGCCGGTACAACACATCTGCTACTTCGAGGCCGAGGCCTACGCCACCTGGGCCGGTGCGCGACTGCCCACCGAGCAGGAATGGGAGAAAGCCTGCACCTGGGATCCTGATTCGGGTCGGCGTCGACGGTGGCCGTGGGGCGACTCGACGATCACCCCGTCACTGGCCAATGTCGGAGGGATGGCCCTACGTCCAGCTCCGGCCGGCGGGTATCCGGCCGGAGCGTCGGCCTACGGGGTCGAGCAGCTGATCGGCGATGTCTGGGAGTGGACGTCCTCCTCGTTCCAGCCCTGGCCCGGCTTCACCCCGATGGTGTACGAGCGGTACAGCCGGCCGTTCTTCGGTGGCGACTTCCGGGTGCTGCGCGGCGGATCCTGGGCGGTCGCGCCGAGCACGATCCGACCGTCGTTCCGCAACTGGGACTTGCCGATTCGACGCCAGATCTTCTGTGGCGTCCGCCTGGCGTGGGACGCGTGACATGTGCCGTCATCTCGCCTGGCTGGGCGAGCCACGCACCATCGCCGCCCTCGTGCTCGACCCGCCACACGGACTGCTCCGCCAGTCCTATGCGCCCCGACGGCAGCGGCGCGGATTGATCAACGCCGACGGATGGGGCGTCGGCTTCTATGCCACCGACCGGGCCGAACCCGTGCGCTGGCGGTCGGACCGCCCGCTCTGGAGCGATGCGTCTTTCGCCTCGGTGGCGCCAGTGCTGTCCTCGACGTGCGCCCTGGCCGCTGTTCGTTCGGCGACGAAAGGCATGCCGATCGCCGCGTCGGCCACCGCGCCCTTCACCGACGGCCGATGGCTGCTCTCGCACAACGGCCGGGTCGACCGCACGAGCCTGCCGATCGACGGTGTCGCCGAGTCGACCTGCGACTCAGCCCTCCTGGCCGCGCACATCTTCGCCCGTGGCCCGGACCGGCTCGGGGCCGCTGTCCTCGAGGTCGCCCGGCACGATCCGCACGCGGTTCTGAACCTTCTCGTCACCGACGGGCGCACGGTGCTCGCCACGACGTGGGGAGACACGCTGTCCTACCTCGTGACGAGCGACGGCGTCGTGGTTGCGAGCGAGCCGTGGGACGACGACCCGGGCTGGCGGGACGTCGCCGACCATCACCTGCTCGAGGTGATCGACGAGCAGATCACCCTCACCGATCTGGAGAAGCTCTCGTGACTGTGCTTCCCGCCGGCCTCCTTCGTGCGCTCCGGTTGTGTGCTGCTCAGGAGGCCGGCTCGTGATGACGACCCATCTCGATTCCGCCCGCCAGGCCGCGACACTGGCCGCCGACGTCCGAGCCGGACTCAGCGGACGGCCCAAGACACTGCCGCCCAAGTACTTCTACGACGCGGTGGGCAGCGAGCTGTTCGATCAGATCACTCGCCTGGACGAGTACTACCCGACCCGGACCGAGCGCGCGATCTTGCGCGCGCATGCCGCTGACGTCGCCGCACTCACGCGAGCGGAAACCCTGGTCGAGATCGGCAGCGGCACGTCGGAGAAGACCCGGTTGCTCATGCGCGCGTTGCAAGAGGGCGGGACCCTGCAACGGTTCGTCGCGTTCGACGTGGATCCGGGAGTGTTGGACGAAGCCGGTCGGGCCATCGCCGCCGAGTTCCGCCCGATCGAGGTCGAGACCATAGTCGGCGACTTCGAGCGGCATCTGGCATTGCTACCGCGGTATCCGCATCGGCTGGTCGCCTTCCTCGGGTCGACCATCGGCAACCTGGAACCGGCTGGCCGCGTCGCGTTGCTCCAGGCCGTACGCGCAACGATGGGCCCCGACGATGCCTTCTTGCTCGGCACCGATCTGGTCAAGCCGGTGTCGCGGCTGATCAGCGCCTATGACGATGCGGCCGGTGTCACTGCGGCGTTCAACCAGAACGTGCTCGCGGTCATCAACCGGGAGCTCGATGCCGATTTCGATCTGGCTACTTTCGACCATGTTGCGGTCTGGGACGCGACGAACGAGTGGATCGAGATGCGGCTGCGGTCGAGGATCGCGCAGACCGTGACCGTCCGCGCCATCGATCTGCAGATTTCGTTCGACCCGGGCGAGGAGGTGCGGACTGAGATATCGGCCAAGTTCCGACGCGCGAAGGTCGTTGCTGAGCTCGGCCGGGCCGGGCTGACCATGCAGCGGTGGTGGACGGACCCGGCCCAGGACTTCGCGCTCTCGCTGTCCGTCGGAACTGCGTGAGTCCTTCGCGCATAGCGGGCGGCCGTCGCCGATTGCTCGGATAGGCCGAGCAGGCAGCCCCTGCCCGGTAACCCACTCTCTTGCTGCCTGACCAGTCAGCGGCCTTCGAGCGGGTTGGCCGCAAGACGGCCGGCGATCCCGCCCCGCACCGCCGCGGCCGCCTGGCTCCCCGGCTTGCGTCGGGCCTGCTCCTCGAAGCACGCGATGAACTCCGCCGCGAGCTCGAGCCGCGGGTAACGGCCGAGCACCGCGGCCCGCAGGTCCTCTGGGAAGTCCTCCGGCGCCCGCCCGGAGATGTCAAACGCGGTGGCCCGCTCGAGCAGAAAGCCCTCGGGGTCCGCGCCCGGGTCGACCGAATCGGCCATGTGGGCCACGATCACGCCGGCGACGCGACGGCGCCGATCGGCCGGCCAGCGCGCGCCGGCGGCGAACACGGCGGCGACATGGCCGCCGCCGACCTCGAACGGCAGCACATGGTTGTCGAACTCGGCGAGCAGGCCGAGGTCGTGCATCATCGCCGCCACGTAGAGCAGCTCGGCGTCGACGCTCATGGCGCGGGCGACGCCCAGGTGTGCCGCCCACAGGTACGAGCGGACGGAGTGGTTCCGCAGGGCCGGCGAGCAGTACTCCGTCGCGACCTCCAGGGCCGAGCGGCAGGCCGCGGTGTCGGGGACGTCGGAAAGCACGTCGTGGACTGTAACCGCACATCGCAACAGCGCTTCGCTCCGACCGAGCAGGACAACACGTCCTGACCGCCGAAGACCACTCCCGACGATTGAGAAAATGTTAGAACAAAGTCTTGACAGTCTGAGCGCCCAATTACATACTCCTGGCACGGCGTTTCGGATGCAACAAGCCGATAACGGCTCCGTATTTGGGAGGAGGGCGTGTCTAGGCTCCCAACCGAGGTGACGGAGGTCGCGAGTGGCCAACGGCAGTGACATGAGACGGCTGCGCCTCGGAAGCTGCCCAGACTCGTGGGGGGTGTGGTTCGCCGACGATCCGCGCCAGACGCCCTGGAAACGCTTTCTCGACGAGCTGGCCGGATCCGGCTATCGGTGGCTCGAGCTCGGCCCCTACGGATACCTGCCGACGGATCCCGCGCAGCTGCGCGACGAACTCGCGGCGCGCGATCTGCAGGTCGCGGGAGGCACGCTGCACGGATTCTCGGGCCTGCACCGCCCGAACGATTTCGACGCGATCGTCGCCCAGACCCGTCGCGTCTCCGCGTTGACCGCGGCCGCCGAGGGCAAGCATCTGATCTTCGTTCCGGTGCCGGGATATCGCGACGACATCACCGGCGCCTACCTCGCACCAGCCGAGCTGGACGCCGACGAGTGGCGCGCCATGATCGGCGCCGTCGACGTTCTCGGCCGGATCGTGGCCGAGGACTACGGGCTGACCCTGCAATTCCACCCGCACGCGGACTATCACGTGGAAACCCAGGAACAAACCGAGCGGTTCCTCGACGACACCGACCCGCGGTTCGTCTCCTTATGTCTCGACACCGGCCATCTAGCCTATCGACGGGCTGACGTGCCGGGGCTGATCCGCAAATATCCTGGGCGAATCGGCTATGTGCACATCAAGCAGATGGATCCGGAGATCGTCGCCAAGGCCGAACAGGAGGACCTGGCGTTCGGGCAAGCCGTTGCGATGGGCGCGAGCTGCACCCCGCCTCAGGGATTGCCGGATATCCCGGCGGTTCTCGACGCGTTGCGCGACCTCGACGCTGACCTGTTCGTGGTCGTCGAGCAGGACATGTATCCCGTCGACTTCGACATACCGCTGCCCATCGCGACGACGACTCGCGCCTACCTCAACTCCTGCGGTCTGGAATCAGTCGACCCGGCCGCTGCGGACCCTGCGTCCCGCTCTTCTCTCTAACCAGCCATCCCGAACCGGAAGGACCGAACACATGACATCGGCACCGTTCCGACCGATCGCATCAAGGCTGAGATGGGGTGTGCCCATCGTCGCGGCCGCCGTCGTCGCGTCGGCCTGCAGCAGCGCCAACTCCGTGAATGTCCAGCACAACAAGAGCGGCGGCGGAGCCGGCGGCTACCACTACAAGATCGCAATGGTCACCCATGGCGGCGCGGGCGACTCGTTCTGGAGCATCGTGAAAGCCGGCGGTGTACAGGCCGGCAAGGACATGGGTGACGAATTTACCTATCAGAGCAACGGTGATCCGACCCAGCAGTCGCAGTTGATTGATGCCGCAGTCAACCAGAAGCCGGATGGCCTTATTGTCTCGATGGCCAATCCAGAGGCACTCAAGACATCAGTTGAGCGGGCGGTCGCAGCCGGCATACCGGTCGTCACGATCAACTCTGGCCAGGCACAATCAAAGGCCTACGGCGCTCTGTCGCACTTCGGATCAGACGAGACGGTCGCGGGACAGGCGGTTGGCACCGGCCTGAAGCAGGCTGGCGTGAAGAACGTCGTCTGCGTTGTCCAAGAAGCCGGCAACGTCGCTCTGGAGCAGCGGTGCGCCGGTGTCAAGGCCACTCTCGGCGGGACAGTGTCGAACTTGCAGGTTGACAACAACAACTTGCCCGGAGCGCAGTCTCTGATTCAAGCGAAGCTGCAAGCGGACAAGTCCATTGACGGTGTGGTCACCCTGGGGGCGCAGGTCGCGACCGTGGCCGAGGCGGCCATTGCGGGGGCAAACAGCACGGCGAAGCTGGCCACCTTCGACCTGAACGCCGACGTTGCCAAGGCCGTCGAAGACGGCAAGATCCTGTTCGCGGTAGATCAGCAACCGTATTTGCAGGGTTACATCGCGGTGGTGATGCTGACCCAGTACAAGGCGAATCTGAATGTGCTTGGTGGTGGGTTGCCGGTGTTGACTGGTCCTAACTTGATCACTAAGGACAATGCAGCCGCAGTCCTCAAGCTCGCCTCGGCAGGTACCCGATGACTACCACCCTGGAAAGGCCACCGGCGCAGCCGCAGCCTGACGAACGAGTCGCGCGGGTCAGCTTGGCTCGGCGGCTCCTCGTCAAGCCGGAATTCGGCGCGCTCGTCGGCGTAATCGTCATCTTCGTGTTCTTCTCGTTCGAATCGGACGTATTCCGGTCGATGGAAGGTGCGGCGAACTGGCTGGACGGTGCGTCCACCGTCGGCCTGATGGCTGTCCCGATATCGCTGTTGATGATCGGTGGGCATTTCGACCTGTCCGCCGGCGTGCAGGTCGGCACCGCGGGGCTGGCGACCGGAATCATGACCACGTACTGGGGATTGAATGTCTACGCCTCCCTGGTGGTGAGCCTGTGCTTGTTGTTGGTCATTGGTTTCATCAACGGGTTCCTGGTGACCCGCACTGGCCTGCCCAGCTTCATCATCACGTTGGGCATGTTCCTCGCCCTGCAGGGCATCAACCTGGGCGTAACCAAACAGGTCACCAATACGGTGCAGGTCAGCAATCTCGACCTAGTGCCTGGATATCGCGCGTTGAAAGACATCTTCGGCAGCCAGATCTCGATCGGTGGCCATAAGTTCCAGATCGCGATCCTGTGGTGGATCATCTTCACCATCATCGGCTCGTGGCTGCTGACCCAGACTAGGTTCGGGAACTGGATCTTCGCCTCCGGTGGCGATCCAAATGCGAGCAAGAACGTCGGCGTGCCGACGGCTCGCACGACAATCTCGCTGTTCATGATGACCTCGGCGATGGCCTGGTTCGTTGGGAACACGCAAATCATCAGGTTCAGCACTATCCAGGCGCAGGTTGGTATCGGCCAGGAACTGATCTACATCGTCGCCGCGGTCATCGGCGGCTGCCTGCTGACCGGCGGTTATGGCTCGGTCATCGGCGCGTCCCTCGGCGCGTTGATCTTCGGAATGACGCAGTCAGGCATCGTGTACGCCAACTGGAATTCGGACTGGTTCAAGACGTTTGTCGGCGCCATGCTGCTGCTCGCAGTGCTGGCTAACCAATTCGTCCGTCGTCTGGCCACACAAGGTAGGAGATAGCGATGAGTGTCGAGGTCACTGAGCAGCCACCACCAGCGTCAGAGTCAGACTCTGACACACCGATGCTCGAGATCCGGAACGTGACCAAGACGTTTGGCAGCGTCATCTCGCTGTCCGATATCTCGACCATAGTGCGGGCGGGAAAGGTCACATGTGTGCTCGGCGATAACGGCGCCGGCAAGTCTACCTTCATCAAGATGCTGTCCGGCGTCCATCAACCAACCAGCGGCGAGCTGCTCATGGACGGCAAGCCAGTGGTGTTCCACGAGCCCCGAGAAGCCCTCGACGTCGGAATCGCCACGGTTTACCAGGACCTGGCCATGGTGCCGTTGATGGCGATCTGGCGGAACTTCTTCCTCGGCTCGGAACCCCGGAAGGGCTTCTGGCCCCTAAAACGGTTCGACAAGGAGACGGCCAAGAAGATCACGCGGTCCGAGATGAAGGACATGGGCATCGACATTCGAGACCCGGACCAACCGGTTGGCACGTTGTCCGGCGGGGAACGCCAATGCGTCGCTATCGCCCGCGCGGTGCATTTCGGCGCACGGCTGCTGATCCTCGACGAACCAACCTCTGCCCTCGGCGTCAAACAATCCGGTGTCGTACTCAAATACATCCTCCAAGCCCGCGATAAGGGCCTCGGCGTCATCTTCATCACCCACAACCCGCACCACGCCTACCCCGTTGGCGACCGCTTCCTGCTCCTCAAACGTGGGAAGAGCCTCGGCGACTTCGACAAATCGGAGATCAGCGTGGCCGAGCTGACGGGCATGATGGCCGGCGGTGCCGAACTCGAACAACTTGCCCACGAACTGGAACAGGAAGGCGACACCGAGGCGAGCGCTCTCGGCCACGAGATGGCAGCCGACATTGGAACCGGAACCACTGGCTGACGTAGCCTGCACGACCGCCGGACTCGTGCCCCAGAAGGACGGCCGGCTCATCACGGAGGAGAAACTGGGTGTGACGTTGAAGGTCGGCGTCATCGGCACCGGGATGATCGGGAGGGACCATATTCGCCGCCTGACCAGGGTGCTATCAGGCGCGACCGTGGTCGCCGTGACGGACGTCGACGCCGAGATGGCCAAGGCGGCTGCCGCAAGCGTTCCCGGCGGCGCCTTGGTCCATCCGGATGGTCGGACCCTGATCAGCGACGACGACGTCGACGCGGTCGTCGTCTGCTCATGGGGTCCGACGCACGAGGAGTACGTTCTCGCGTCGATCGCTGCCGGTAAGCCGGTGTTCTGCGAGAAGCCGCTCGCCACCACCCAGGAGGCGTGCCTGCGCGTCGTCGATGCCGAGATGGCTTTCGGCCGCCGCCTCGTCCAGGTGGGCTACATGCGCCGGTACGACGCGGCTTACCGCGCGCTGAAGTCGACGGTCGACGGGCGGATGATCGGCGCACCGCTGATGATGCATTGCACGCATCGCAATCCGAGCGTGCCGGCCTACTACGACAGCGACTCGGCGATCACCGACACCGCGGTCCACGAGATCGACATGGTGCGGTGGTTGTTCGGTGAGGAAATCGTCGCCACCGCGACGCTCAGCCCGCGCCGAAGCCGCAACGGCGCGGAGCTCGGAGACCCGCTCATCCTGCTGCTCGAAATGGCGAGTGGGATCCTGGTCGACGTCGAGATCTCCGTGAACATCCGCTACGGGTACGACATCCGCGGTGAGGTCGTCGGCGAGAACGGCACCGCCGCCCTCGGCGAGGCGAGCCCGGTAACGCTGCGAATCGATGGCGGTGTCGTCAATCGGATACCAGCCGACTGGCGGGAACGGTTCATCCGCGCGTACGACATCGAGTTCCAGGAATGGATCGACGCGGTGCGATCCGGCGATGAGCTCGGCCCGAGTTCCTGGGACGGCTATGCGGCGGCGGTGGTTTCGGATGCGGCACTGCAGGCCCGCCGCACCAACACTCGAGTTGCGGTTCGGTTGGCCGACCGACCCAGTCTGTACGCCCCCCGCGACTGAGCTGGCTCGCGCACGAGAGGAACCGCCGTGAAGCTTGCGCTGGACCCCTACATGTTTCGCACGACGCCGCTGCTGGAACTGCCCGGCGTGGTTGCGGATCTCGGCTATCGGTCCATCGAGCTGTCGCCCCGGGAGGACTTCACGCCGTTCTTCCTGCACCCGCGAGCCAATCGGGACCTTGTGACGAAGTTCAAGCGCGCGTTGGACGCGGCCGGCGTCGAGATCGCTACCCACCTGCCCTTGTACCGGTGGTCCGGACCGGACGAGGACGAGCGCCAAGCCGCGGTGCGCTATTGGAAGCGAGCCATCCAGCTGACCGTCGATCTCGACTGCCAGGTGATGAATTCGGAGTTCAACGGCCGACCCGAGGCACCCAGTCGGAGTGAGGCCCAGTTCTGGCGGTCGATGGAGGACTTGCTGCCGATCTTCGAACGCGAGGGGGTGCAGTTGCGGCTCGAGCCGCATCCCGACGACTTCGTCGAGGACGGCAAGACGGCGGTCGACATGGTTCGCGGAATCGACTCTCCGCTCGTTAGCTTCCTGTATTGCGCCCCCCACACATTCCACATGGGCGGTGACATCACCGGCGTAATGGATTACGCGGGTGACCTACTGACCCACGTGCACGTCGCTGATTCCTTCGACCACCGCGCGTCGTCGGGGCTGCGCTACATCGTGAATCCGCCGGGTTCGACCGCGCGGATTCACCAGCACCTCGACATCGGGCAGGGCGAGGTGAACTGGGACGAGTTCTTCGGCACGCTCGGGCAAATGAAGTTCGACGGCATCATGACCGTCTGCGTGTTCGCTTGGGAGGAACGGGCCCGCGAATCGAGCCTGTTCATGCGCGAGACCATCGAGAAGCGGACCCAGTCCTGGTTCTAGTGTCGCGCGGCACTAGGCGGCCTCACCTTGCTCTTCCGACGGAATAAGCTTGCGAATCCGGCTACGGTCGGACCAGGTCACCTACCATGGAGATCGATGTCGGAGCCGACTCACTACCGCAAGCCCGGCTGGTTCACCCGCAACGTGGCGAACCGCACCGTCGCTGGATTGACCCGCCTCGGGGTGAGCGTGTGGGGCAGTCGGGTACTCGAGGTCAAGGGCCGCAAGAGCGGCGAGCCGCGGCAGGTGCCAGTCAACCTGTTGCGTCACGACGGCAACAACTACCTTGTGTCCGCGCGCGGGACCGGCGAGTGGGTTCGCAACGTGCGGGCCGCGAACGGTGAACTCACCTTGCTGATCGGCTCGCGCCGCGAACCACAACAGGCCGCCGAACTCGCCGATGCCGACAAGGTGCCGATCCTGCGGGCCTATCTTGCCCGCTGGAAGGCGGAAGTGGGCATCTTCTTCGACGGCGTGAGCGCGCAGTCCAGCGACGAGGAGATTGCCGCCATCGCGCCGAAACACCCGGTCTTCGTGCTGACTCAGCCGCCGCCAGCGGGGAGTGTTTGATCGGCAGTCAGCAAGTCGACGACCTCGGCCCACAGCTTGCGGTAGGCGACGGCAGCCGGACTTCTCGGCGCGAACGCGGTGACCGGCGCGCGGCGGACAGCCATCTGCTCGACATTGCTGGCCGCTGGCACCGCGATCGAGCTGACCTGGGCGTCCTGCGTTGGGAGCGTGGCAAGAATGTCGCGATGCAGTCGCCGCCGGCGATCGACCATGGAGAAGAACCCACGCAGGACGGGTATCCGGCCATCGAGCTGGGCGACGAATGCGCTGAGCTGCTCGAAGGTGCGGACCGAGAGCACGGTCGGGATGAGTGGCACGAGAACAACGTCAGAGGCGTTGAGCACGTTCTCCGAGACGAGAGACAGGCTGGGGGGCGTATCGAGGACGACGAGGTCATATTCGTCTTCGAGCGGCTGCAACAGCCGGCGCAGCGTTCGCTCGGGTTTCGGACGCTCATTGAGGTCGATGTCCATGTGCCGGTAGGTGAAGTCAGCCGGTAGGAGGTCCAGGCCCTCGAAGTCGGTGGCCTTGACCGCGTCCAGCAACGGACGGGACTGGTCGACAAGGGTGGTACTGCCGCCCTTGACGCGCGGGCGGATGCGGAACAGGTAGGTTGCCGCGCCCTGCGGATCGAGGTCCCACAACAGGGTCCGCCGATCGTCTCGGGCCGACAGATACGCGAGGTTCACGGCGGCAGTCGTCTTGCCAACGCCGCCCTTGACGTTGTACGAGGCGATGGTATTCAGCGCAGTACCAGTCGATTGACGTGCCGGGCGGCCCGCTTGCCGAGATAGGCATCGTGGCGAGCAGTCAGTTCGGCCCGGGCAACGCGTTGGCCGGCGTCGAATCGACCGCACAGTTCGCCCATTGCGAGAATGGTGCCAGCCTTCACCTCGCCGCCGTCGATCATTTCCTGCGCGAACAACCGCAACGCCGCAGCCTGCACTTCACTGTCCTGGAATTCACCGAGTACGTCTTGCAGATCCTTGAAGTCACGGATGACCTGCTTATATACCTTCGCGTCGCAGACCGGCTTGAACAGCTCCACCAGATATCGCAGCTCCTTGCCGGTCTTTCGAAGGGCGTGCACCTGCTCCGCGGGTGAGTCGGCGTCGATGATGCGCGCCCGCTTGCTCAGTTTGCGGAATATCCGCCTTACCCGCTGATCGGCGAGCTGCGCGGCGGTGAGCTGGTGACGCGTCGGCGCCGCGACGACCGCCTCCAGCTCGGCTCGCCAGACCTGACATAGTCCGCTGAACCGTCGAGAGCGCAGCGCGCGAACGAGCGCCCGATGGGCCAGCATCCGCTGACGACGAATGTGCGTCGCGAACGGATCCAGGTCGGCTGGTTTGGTGACGCTCGCCGCGAGGTCGGCCACCCCGAGAAGGTAGACATCCAGATCCCGGGTCGGTGTGGTGGCCTGCCCTAACCAGCGGAATTCCGGGGCCATGCGGGCCGCGAGCCCATCGGGCAAGACGTCGCCGAGGAGCTTGAGGATCGATCTGGTTCGGCGCACGGCTATCCGCAGCTCATGCAAATACTCGGTATCGATATCGCTGATGACGCCGGCCACGTTGGCTTCCAGATCAGACAAGTAGCCAAGCAAGGCCTCGGCCACGACCAGGTCGGCCGGCTGATCCGGTCGCATCTCGAACTGCTGTTTGCTGACTGCCCCGACGCCAGCCAGGCCGCGCATGTCGTCGAGCCAGGTTCCATGAGTAGCGGTGAGTGGCGCGCCGGCAAGCAGCAGCCGCTCGACCTCGCCCGCGTCCTTCTGGTACCCGCGCAGGCTCTCGATGTCGACCCTGACCGGTAGCACGGCTCGCGCGGGCGCCTGCAGAGCACCATCCCACCAGACGAGGCGGGCGACGGTCTTGGCGTCCTCGTTCAGCACGGCGAATTTGACGCCGATCAGCCGGCCTTTGACGACGGGCAGGAGCGCGCGCACCCAGACCGGGCCGCGCAGCGCCTCGCGTACCGGTCCGGCCGGAATTCCGTCGAGAACCATCGGCCAGCGCAACTGGCCAGTCGTCTGGGCGATGCGGGTCGAATCCGGGCGAGATAGGGCTAAGACGCCGTCGCGCTCGACGTAGACAAGATCGAAACCGGCTCGCCGCAGCCGACCGTCCACGGTATCTAGGCAAATCAGCGACATGTGCTGCGCCCCGCCGGATCGCAGTCCGAAATGTCCATCAAGGGCGCCCCCGAATAGTGCCTCGACACCCGCTTTGTCCCGCGGAAGAGCAGCACCGACCCAGGCAAGCGGGGTACTCGCCGGCGCGCCGGGAAGAGATGACGATCGAATGGCCATGGCGCGGCCGAAGTTTACCAGCCGTCCATTCGCCGTTCACGTGTCGTTCAAGGCAGGATGATCTTGAACGTCATGCGCAATTGATGGTTGGCGCGTCGGTCGTGGGTCGTCACTGAGAATGACTTCGCTATCCCGGGAGCCGGCCCTTCGGGTAGCCCCCGTTGCTATGCAGCAGCTGGCCGTTGATCCAGGCGCCGTCCTCGGATAGCAGGAATCGCACGAGATTGGCGACATCGGCCGGTGTTCCCAGCCGTCCGGTTGGCTGCTGGGACACGCTGCTGGCCCGAACCCGATCGTCCATCCAGCCCGTGTCCACCGGACCAGGGTTGATCACGTTGGCTCGCAACCCACGGTCGCCGAGCTCGTGGGCGGCGGCGAGCACGACGCGATCGAGCGCGCCCTTGGTCGCGCCATAGGGCAGATTGCCGATGACGTGATCGCTGGTGAGCGCAACGACCGCGCCACCGCTCGATGGCAGCTGGCGTGCGAACGCGGCGGTCAGCAGCCAGGTCGCGCGTACGTTGACTGCGTAGTGACGATCGAAGCTCACAACCGACGTGTCGAGGATGCCGGAGGCGACGCTCTCGCAATGCGACATGACCAGCGCGTCGAGAGGCCCGAGCCGGTCGGCGGCCTGCGGCACGAGCTGGCGAGCGGCCTCGGGGTCCTCGAGGTCGGCCGGGACCAATTCGACCCGGCGGCCGCATTCTCGCAGTTCGTCGGCCAGATACTGCGGATCATCTGGGCCGGCCGGCAGGCCCAGTCGCTCGTCATACGGACGCCAGTAAGAAAGAACGAGATCCCACCCGTCGGCGGCCAAGCCGCCCGCGATGCCGGCTCCGATGCCGAGCCGGCGCCCCACCCCGGTCAGAAGTGCCGTGCGTGTCACCCGATCTCCTCTTGTCTCGCTCGACTCCGCTCCGAATGCCTAGCGGAGTAATACCCCATTAGGGGTGATGTGGCTGGGCGGTACGAATGTTGTGCTGTCGATATGTTGGACCCGACACCCGACGGCACGACAACCCCGGGGCCGGCATCGATCTCGCCCCGCGCGGCCGACTCACTGGCCGCGCAGCTTCTGGGCGAATTACGCACGAGGATGGGCGGGCTGCACATTGCGCACGCGAGACGGGTGGCAGCGCGGGTGCGGGGCCGCGGGGACCTCGTGTACACGGTCGCCTTGCTCCACGATGTCGTCGAAAAAGGGCGAATAACCGCTGACGACTTGCTAGCCGTGACGAATGATCCGCGGTTGGTGGAGCTTGTCGTGATCCTCACGCGGACCGAGCTGGAATCCGATGACGAATACCTGTCGCGGTGTGCCGCTGATCCGATTGCCTTGCTGGTCAAGCAGGCCGACCTGCAGGACAAGCTCGTCGCCGACGGTTCGAACCTCTCTCCTCGGCTCGAGCTGCGGCTGCGGCGGCAGGCCCGCGCCCGGCTAGAGCTACTGGACGCACTGGCCCGCCGCGGTCCCTGACCGCTCGAACAGACCCCAGTTCGGTCGTGATCTTGGACTTGACGCCGCTATCGAGCAGTAAGCCCAAGATCATCAGGTGGGAACACAGGCCGCCCGCGCTCAGACTGCGGTGGGGAAATGCATATGGGCGCTGTGATGATCCGAGTACTCGACATCCGGCCACCGGCTCGTGATCGCCTTGCCCCGGGTGTAGAAGCGCACCCCTTCGATGCCATGCACGTGGGTGTCGCCGAACAGCGAGTCCTTCCAACCGCCGAACGAGTAGAACGCCATCGGCACCGGAATCGGCACGTTGATGCCGATCATGCCGACATGCACGTGCCGCTGGAACTGCCGCGCGGCCTTCCCGCTGCTGGTGAAGATGGCCGTGCCGTTGCCGTACGGGTTGGCGTTGATCAGGTCGATCGCCTCGTCGAGGCTCTCGGCCCGGACGACAGACAGCACCGGCCCGAATATCTCGTCGGTGTAGATGTCCATGTCAGTCTGCACCTGGTCGAACAGGGTCGGGCCGACAAAGAATCCCGCTTCGTGGCCGTCGACCACGAGCCCGCGGCCGTCGACGACCAACCTGGCCCCGGCCTGTTCGCCGCGGTCCACGTAACCGACGATGCGGTCCCGTGACTCGGGTGTCACGATCGGGCCCATCTCGCTCGACGCGTCGTCGCCCGGACCGACCTTGACCTCTTCCGCCTTCTGCTTGAGCTTGGCCACGAGTGCATCGCCGGCGCTGCCAACGGCGACGACGGCCGAGATCGCCATACACCGCTCCCCTGCGGAACCGTAGCCGGCGGCGGTGATGTGGTTCGCGGCGAAATCCATGTCGGCGTCCGGAAGCACGACCGCGTGATTCTTCGCCCCACCCAAGGCCTGCACGCGCTTGCCGGTGTTCGACGCCCTCTGGTGCACGTACTTCGCGATTGGCGTGGATCCGACGAACGACACAGCCGCGATACCGGAATGGTCGAGTATTGCGTCCACTGCCACCTTGTCACCGTGGACAACATTGAAGACGCCCTCGGGCAGGCCGGCGTCGGCGTACAGCTGGGCAATGAAGTTCGACACCGACGGATCCCGCTCGCTTGGCTTGAGCACGAATGTGTTGCCCGTGGCGATCGCGATGGGGTGCATCCACATGGGGACCATGGCTGGAAAGTTGAACGGCGTGATGCCGGCGCAGACGCCCAGCGGCTGCCGGAACGAGTAGGCGTCGACGTCGGTAGACACCTGCTCGGAGTATTCGCCCTTGAGCAGCTGCGGAATCCCGCAGGCGAACTCGACGACTTCCAGGCCGCGGATGACCTCGCCCTTGGCGTCGGATTCCACCTTGCCGTGTTCTCGACTGACGATCTTCGCCAGCTCGTCGAGGTGCTTGTTGACCAACTCCCGAAAGGCGAACATGATCCGCGCCCGACGGGTGACCGAAACGTCGAACCAGGTCTCGAACGCCTTGCCGGCCGCCTGGACCGCGGCGTCGACATCGGCGATCTCGGCGAGCAGCACCTGGGCCTGTACCTGGCCGGTCGCCGGATTCCAGACCTTTCCGGTGCGGGTCGATGCTCCGGTGTACGCCGCGCCGCCGACCCAGTGCTCAATCGTGGTCATGGACCAAGTTCCTTTCTCACTCACAAGTACTGCCGCTGCTTCCGCTTCTTCTCGTGGTACACGCCATAGGCCTCGTTGGTGCTGTCGACGGCGGCGACCTCGGATACCGGGACGTCCCACCAGCTCTCCGAGGACGGAACCGGCGCCAACGGATCCGTTTCGATATAGACGACAGTGGTCCGATCGGACTGCACGGCCTGTACGAGTGCCGAGCGCAACTCCTCGATGGTCGACGTCCGCAGCACGTCGGCGCCCAGGCTCTCCGCATTCGCCGCCAGGTCCACCGGCAGCAGGTCACCGTCCAGCAGCCCGGTCTCGGGGTTGCGGTACCGGTACCGGGTGCCGAACCGTTGCGAACCAAGGGACTCCGACAAGGAGCCGATCGAGGCAGAACCCGTGATTCTGGATCAAAACGATTGTCAGCTTGATCCCTTCCGACACCGCGGTGACGATCTCCTGGGCCATCATCAGGTACGAGCCGTCGCCCACCAGCGCGAACACCTCGCGGCTGGGGTCGGCCATCTTGATCCCGAGCGCGCCGGCAATCTCGTACCCCATGCACGAGTAGCCGTACTCGACGTGGTAGCCCTTGGGATCCCGCGATCGCCAGAGCATCTGCAGATCGCCCGGCAGGCTCCCGGCCGCCTGGACCAGGACGTCGCGAGGTCCCGCGACCTCGTTGACGACGCCGATGACCTCCGTCTGGGCCGGCAACGGCTGGTGGCCCAGGGTGAACGCCGCATCGACGATCTTGTTCCAGCCTTCGGTGTGCTCGGTGAACTCCCGGATGTACGCCGAGTCGACCCGATAGCCCACCAGCGCCTCGCTCAGCGATTCGAGACCCCGGCGGGCGTCGGCCACGATCGCGGTCGCGCCCTGCTTGGTGGCGTCGAACGCCGCGACGTTGAGGTTGACGAACCGCACGTCGGGGTGCTGGAACGCCGTCCGGGACGCGGTGGTGAAGTCGCTGTACCGGGTGCCCACCCCTATGACGACGTCGGCCTCCCGGGCTAGTGCGTTCGCGACGGGTGTGCCGGTCGCGCCGACGCCGCCCACGGCCAACGGGTGGTCCCACGGCAGGGCGCCCTTGCCAGCCTGAGTGTCGGATACCGGAATCCCGGTGGCCTCGGCGAAGCGCTGAAGCGCGTCGCCGGCCTCGGCGTAAAGGACACCTCCACCGGCCACGATGAGGGGCCGCTTGGCCGCGCGGATGACCTCGGCCGCGCGCGCGATCACCGCCGGTTCGGGTACCGGCCGACCCACATGCCATGTCCGCCGGCCGAACAGTTCCTCGGGCCAGTCGAACGCCTCGGCCTGCACGTCCTGCGGCAACGCGATGGTCACCGCGCCGGTCTCGGCTTGGTCGGTGAGAACGCGCATGGCGGCAAGCAGGGCCGACGGCAGCTGTTCGGGCCGGTTGATCCGATCGAAGAACCGGGAGATCGGCCGGAAGGCGTCGTTGACCGACACGTCGTACGAGCGCGGATCCTCCAGCTCCTGCAGTACCGGGCCGGTCGCACGCGTCGCGAAGATGTCGCTGGGCAGGAGGAGCACCGGGATCCGGTTGATGGTCGCGCCGGCAGCGCCCGTGACCATGTTGGTCGAGCCGGGCCCGATGGACGCCGTGCACGCCATCGTCTGCAGGCGGTTGTTCATCCGGGCGAATCCCGCGGCCGCGTGCACCATGCCCTGCTCGTTCCGGGCCAGGTAGTACGGCAGGTCCGCGTTGCCGGTCAGCGCGGCCTCGAGCAAGGCCTGGCCTAGGCCGGCGACGTTGCCATGACCGAAGATGCCGAAGCATCCCGGGACGAGCCGGCGCTCGATGCCGTCCCGTTCGGTGTACTGCGCGGCCAGGAATCGGACGGTCGCCTGAGCGACGGTGAGCCGTACGGTCACTCGCGCACCTCGCTGTCTTTCGTGTTCGCGGTCGTGAGCGGCAGGCGGGGATCGACCGGAACGCCGTCCCAGCTGTCGCGGATCCAGGCGTGCCGCGGGTCGTCGCAGAACCGCCAAACCCGCTCCCCCGGACCCGCCATCACGTTGAGGTAGTAGAGGTCGTATCCCGGAGCGGCCATGGACGGGCCGTGGTAGCCGTGCGGGATGAGCACGACGTCGCCGGTGGCGACCTCGACGCACACGTCGATCATCCGGTCCGGCCCGGACGGGTAGACCCGCTGGTAAGCCCGGCCCACGCCGGGCCGGCTCTTCGGGGCGTCCGCGACCTCGAAATAGTAGATCTCCTCGAGCGCCGACTCGGTGTCGCTTTCGACATCGTGCTTGTGCGGGGGGTACGACGACCAGTTGCCGCCCGGCGTGAGCACCTCGACGGCGATCAGCCGATCGGCGGCGAACGCGTCGGGAGCGCAGAAGTTGTTGACCTGACGGCTGGCCTGGCCGGCCCCGCGCAGCTCGACCGGCACGTCCGCGGCCGCCCCGTACCGGAACGGCAATCGCAGTTTTGCTCGAGCCGACGGCAGCGCGAACCGGCCCCCGGTCGCCGACTCGACGGTGATCGTCGCGTCCCGCGGGAGATAGGCGAAGTCACTGACCGCGGCGAACGGGCTGGGCCGGCCCTGCAACGTGACCATCTCGCCGTCACAGGTCACCGTGCCCGAGCCGGAGAGCGGCAGCACGATCACCTCATCGTCACCCGTCGCGAAGCTCGCTCGGCGACCCGCGTCCAGTGAGAGGACCCGCAGCCCGCTGTAGCCCCAGCCCGCCGTCTCGGCGCTGATCTCCAGGCCGAACTGGCCCGTCGCCGTAGCTCCGTGGCGGACGTGGCGGGGCAGCACGGTGGCCGTCACAGCAGGCTCACGGCGGCGTCGACCGCTGCGGCGACGTCGCCGTCGGGCGGATACAGCAGCGACCGGCCGATCACCAGTCCCTTGACGGTGGGCAGCTTCAGCGCCTGGTGCCATCGCACGAACGCGGCGTCCTGGTCTGCGGACACCTCGCCGCCGAGGATCAGCGCCGGCAGCGTCGTCGCTGACATGACCCGCTCCATGTCCTCGACGACCGGCACCTTCAGCCAGGTGTACGCGGATGTCGTGCCCAGGCCCGCGGACACGGTCATCGCACGGATCATCGCCTCGGGCGTCAGCTCGTTGTGGACGCGCCCGTCCACCCGGTGCGAGATGAACGGCTCGATCATGGCCATGAGACCCAAGCCGGCCAGCTGGCTCACCGCGTTGCCGCAGGCTTCCAAGGTGACGACGGTGGCTCGATCATCGGGATCGATCCGGACGAGCATCTTGCCGCCGTCCCATCCCGCGGCCTTGATGCTCGGCGCGTCGTACGCCGTGAACCGGTCGTCAATCTCGAACGCCGTACCGGCCAGGCCCCCCCGATTCATCGAGCCGACGACGACTTTCTCGTCAAGGGCGCCGAGAAGGAGCAGGTCCTCGAGGATGTCCGGGGTACCGAGGACTCCATTGACGCCGGGTCGCGACAGGGCGAGGCACAGCCGGTCGAGGAGCTCCGCCCGATCGGCCATCGCCAACGGATCCGCGCCCGCCCGCAGCGCGCCGCGGGCCGGGTGGTCGGCGGCGATCATCATCAGCTTGCCGTGCTCGCCGAGCAGACCGGTGGCCCGCTTGCGGGATCGAGCGGCCTCGGCGACAGCACTCGGTGAGGTGACTCGCGCATCGATCAACGCGCGAAAGCGCTCGTCAGACACGGGCTGCCTCCTCCAGCTTGCGCTCGACCTGATCCACGGTCGGCATCGCGTCCGCGCAGGAAAGCTGCGAGGCCACGATCGCACCGGCGGCGTTACAGAAGCGCATGGCCCGTTCCAGATCCCAACCGGACAGCAGGCTGTGGCACAACGCTCCGCCGAACGCGTCACCCGCACCAAGACCGTTGACGACCTCGACCGGCGCGGGGGGCACCCGAACCAGCCGCGTTCCGTCCGAGGCGAGCACGCCGGCCGGGCCTTGCTTGACGATCGCCAGCCGTACGCCGCTCCCGTGCAGGGCCTGGATGATCCGCTCCGGGTCGCGGGTGCCGACGGCGGTCTCGTTCTCGTCCAGGTTCCCCGCGGCGACGGTGACGAACGGCAACGCCTCCTGTACGGCGCGGCGGGCGTCTTGCTGCGAGGGCCAGAACATCGGCCGGTAGTCGAGGTCGAGGACGGTGATCTTGGAGCGGTCCCGGGCCTTCAGCGCGGTCAGCGTCGCCTCCCGGCTGGGTTCGGCCGAAAGCCCGGTGACGGTCACCCAGAAGATATCGGCGGCCGCGATCGCGTCGAGGTCGAGTTCCGCGGGATGGATTTCGAGATCGGGGGCCTTGGGTAGGCGGTAGAAGTACAGCGGGAAGTCGTCGGGCGGAAAGATCTCGCAGAACGTGACGGGCGTCGGCAGGCCGTCCACCGGAGTGACGTACCGATCATCCACGCCGAAGCCTCGCAACGCGTCGTGCAGAAACTCACCGAACGGGTCATGACCGGTTCGGGTGATGACCGCCGTGCGCCGTCCGTACCGGGCGGCGGCGACAGCGACGTTGGTGGCGCTCCCGCCCAGAAACTTGCCGAACGTGGACACCTCGCGCAACGAGACGCCGATCTGGAGGGGGTAGATGTCCACGCTGATCCGACCCATCGTCAACACTTCCGGATGGAACGGGGTAGTCATCTTGTCCGTACCTCACGACTTTCGTGCGGCGGGTGAGCGATTTGGGCGGTTCGGAGGAAACCAGTAGCGGCTGCCTGATGTTGGTTGAACTCGGCGGTCAGGGGCGAAATCATTGGAGTTGAGTAAGCCGTGCTGGCTCGCGCGGCAACCAGCACTCCCGTGGTGCACCTGCGATGTAATACCGTCATGACCAGGTGTGTCAACACTTTGTCATGACAAAGTAAGGGAGGGCATTATGAGTTGGGAGACGGAGCTCACGGCGGGTCGGGGCGTCATGGTCGACCGGACGAGCCCGATACCCATCTACTTCCAGGTGGCCACCCAACTGCAGAAGCTGATCGAGTCCGACGTCATGCCGGTCGGCACCCGGTTCGAGAACGAGGTCGACCTGGCGGAACGGCTCGGGGTGTCTCGGCCCACGATGCGGCGGGCCATGCAGTATCTCGTGGAACGGGGCATGGTCGTACGCAAGCGCGGCGTGGGTACTCAGGTCGTGCATCCGAAGGTGCGGCGCACGATCGAACTCTCCAGCCTGTACGACGACCTGGCCAAGTCGGGGCGAGCGCCGTCGACCGTAGTGCGCAGCTTCGTCATCGGGCCAGCGTCCCTCGGCGTGGCCGCCGAACTCGGCATCGCCGAGGGCGACGACGTCAGTCATTTCGAGCGAGTCCGCTACGCCGACGGCGAGCCGCTC
Organism: uncultured Actinomycetota bacterium; assembly: GCA_963779485.1. GTDB lineage: Bacteria > Actinomycetota > Actinomycetes > Mycobacteriales > Jatrophihabitantaceae > CAVVJA01. Next base: position 112,004 of record CAVZYJ010000009.1, read on the forward strand.
GCCATCATGACCAATTCCATTCCGTGTGCGGTCGCAAAGCTCGATCGAGAGAGTCTGGAGAGGCACGGCTTGTACAACCTGCTTCGCGCCGGGGGGAGCGAACCCCGGATCGCCACCCAGGTCATCGGCGCCCGAATTGCCACCGCCGCCGACGCCCGAATCTTGCAGGAGCGCCGCGGCGCCGCGTTGCTCACCATGACTCGAACTGCATTCGACGCGATGGGCCGGGTCGTCGACTTCGGAACCCACGTCTACCGCGCGGACCGGTACACCTTCGAGCTCACCCTGTCGGGCAGCTAGGAAGCAGACCACATGGCAGGATCCATGCCCATGGCCCCACGCAGGATCGTCATCGTCGGCGGTGGTTTCGCCGGTTACTACGCGGCCAAGACGTTGTGCCGGAAGCTACCCGACCAGGCCGAGGTCGTGGTCCTCAATCCACGGGACTACTTCCTGTACCTGCCGCTGTTGCCGGAGGTGTCCGGTGGCGTCCTCGATCCGCGGCGAATCACGGTCTCGATCCCGGGCACGCTGCCCCGGGTTCGCCTGGTGCTCGGCTCGGCCGAGACGCTTGACGTGGCCGCGCACTCAGTCGGGTACGTCGACCCGGAAGGACGACCGTCGACGCTCGACTACGACCAACTCCTGCTCACCACCGGCAGCGTCAATAAGCTGCTGCCCATACCCGGCGTCGCGCAGCACGCCCACGGCTTTAGAGACATCGCCGAGGCGCTGTACTTGCGGGACCACATCACGCTGCAGCTGGAACTCGCCGACAGCACCGACGATCCCGCCGAGCGGGATGCGCGGCTGACCTTCGTCGTCGTGGGCGCGGGCTACACGGGCACCGAGGTCGCCGCCCAAGGCGTTCTCATGACGGGGGCTCTCGCCGGCAATCATCCACGGCTGGCCAGTCACCAGCCGCGCTGGCTACTGATCGACACGGCCGAGCGGGTGCTACCCGGGCTCGGCGCAAGCCTGGCCCGGACGGCCGACCGGGTGCTCCAGCAGCGGGGTGTCGACCTCCGCACCGGCACCTCGGTCGCCGAGGCGACCGCGGACGCCGTGCGGCTGAGTGATGGCACCGTCGTGCCCACACGATCGCTCATCTGGTGCGTCGGCGTTCGACCCGAGCCGCTCGTGCAGGGCCTCGGCCTCCCGACCACCCAGGGGCGGCTCGACGTAGACGAGTACCTGGCCGTTCCAGGCCAGCCCGCCCTGTGGGCCTGCGGCGACGTTGCCGCGGTTCCCGATCTGACCCGACCCGGCGAGATCACCGCAATGACCGCTCAGCACGCCCAGCGGCAGGGCAAGCGGGCAGCCGGCAACATCGCCGCGGCGTTGGGCCGGGGCACGCGCCAGCCCTACAAGCACCACGATCTCGGATTCGTCGTCGATCTCGGAGGCTTCCAGGCCGCGGCCAACCCGCTCCGGGTGCCGCTCTCCGGCCTCCCCGCGAAGGCGGTGACCCGCGGCTACCACCTCCTGTCGCTGCCCGGAAACCGGGTGCGAACGGCGGCCGACTGGACTACCGAGGCGATCTTGCCGCGCCAGTCGGTACGACTCGGTCTCGTTCATCCCTCGGACGTGCCACTGGACACCGAGAAGCCCTTCGCCTGATCGCGCCGGTCAGCGGGCGAAGTCCTCCTCGCGGTATTCGCCGTCCGGCCGGTGGCCGGCCCGCTCCGCTTCCTCGTTCCGCAGTTCGACCCTGCGGATCTTGCCGCTGATGGTCTTCGGAAGATCCGCGAACTGCAGGCGGCGAATCCGCTTGTAGGCTCCGAGCTTCTCTCGACTGTGGCGCAGGATGTCCGCGGCCAGCGCCGGGCTCGGCTCATGCCCAGAGACAAGCACGACGTACGCCTTGGGGACGGCCAGGCGCACCTCGTCCGGTGCGGGCACGACGGCCGCCTCGGCCACCGCCGGGTGCTCGATCAGCACGCTCTCCAACTCGAACGGGCTGATCCGGTAGTCGCTGGACTTGAACACGTCGTCGGTGCGGCCGACGTACGTGATGAACCCATCGGAATCGCGGGTGGCTACATCGCCGGTGTGGTACCGATTCCCGGCGAAGGCGTCCGAATTCCGTTCATGGTCGCCTTGGTATCCCACCATCAGCCCGACCGGACGCTCGGGCTCGCACTCGACGCAGATCTCGCCCTCGTCAGCGACCTCGCCGGTCACCGGGTCGACCAACGTGATGTGGAATCCGGGCATCGGCCGACCCATCGAGCCGAGGTGGATCGGCTGGCCCGGCGAGTTACCGACCTGCAGGGTCGTCTCGGTCTGCCCGAAGCCGTCCCGGATCGTGAGTCCCCACGCGTGCTGGACCTGCTCGATCACCTCGGGGTTCAGCGGCTCGCCGGCGCTCACGACCTCTCGTAGCGACATTGACCAGGAGGCCAGGTCCTGCTGGACGATCATCCGCCACACGGTGGGCGGCGCGCAGAACGTCGTCACCTTCACATCCCGCACGACGTCGAGTAGCGCCCGAGCATCGAAGCGCTCGTAGTTGAACAGGCAGACAGTCGCACCGGCGATCCAGGGGGCGAAGACGCACGACCAGGCGTGCTTGGCCCAGCCCGGGCTCGAGACGTTCATGTGCACGTCCCGCGGCTGCAGGCCGATCCAGTACATCGTCGACAGATGCCCGATGGGATAGCTGGCGTGCGTGTGCTCGACCAGCTTGGGCAACGCGGTGGTGCCGGAGGTGAAATAGAGCAGCAGCGGCTCGTCGGCTTTGGTGTGCTCATCCGGCTCGAACGGATCGAGGCTGTCGAACGAGTCGGCGTAGCGCAGCCAGCCCAGGACCGGATCGCCCACGGCAATCCGTAGGTAACCGCCGTGCACGTTCTCAAAGTGTTCGGTCATGTCCGAACGAGCGACCACCGCATCGACTCGGCCCCGATCGACCCGGTCCCGCAGGTCGTCCGGCGACAGCAGCGTGGTCGCCGGAATGATGACCGCGCCCAGCTTCATCGCGGCCAGCGTCATCTCCCACAGCTCGACCTGATTGCCGAGCACGACGAGTATCTGCATCCCGCGCCGAACGCCCTCGGCTCGCAGCCAGCCCGCGAGCTGGTCCGATCGCTCGGACAGCGCCGCGAAGCTGTAGGCCTCGTCGCGCCCGTCCGGCTCGATGATGCGTAGCGCGACGTCCTGGGGCCGCTCGCGGGCGAGCACGTCGAACCAGTCGAAGGCGAAGTTGAAGCGCTCGGGTCGCGGCCAGCGGAACTCGGCGTAGGCGGTGGCGTAGTCAGTCCGGTGGGTCAACAGGACATCGCGCGCGGCGCGGAACTCATCGGTCGCACTACTCATCGGCACACCGTAACCGAGCAATGTTGACCATGTTCTAGGCCCCGTAAATGCTGGGATTCCTTCCGGTCACCGTCGGCGCATGCCAGACACGTGCCATAACTGGAAGGACCTGATGACACCCAGCGAACCAACCAACCCCGAAGCACGCGCCTACCTGGAGGGGTTCGACGACCACGCCGGCATCGTCGACCAGCCCACCGAGCACGACCCGCAGGACATCGTCATCACCACCACCCAGGAGGGTTCCCCGGCTCGTCGTCGAGCCCGGGACGGTCGGCGGCGGCCTCGTCCGGGTCTACGACATCCGGCCGAAGGCGCACCCCCGGACGATCGAACTAGACCGGAACAACGCCCGCGCGCTGTCCGACGCTCTGCAGTGGGCTGCGCATATCTCGCGCTGAGTAAGGCGGCCCCGACCGGGTGCTCGACACACCTGGCCGGGGCCTTGATCACCCACCCGCACTACCGGGGAGATGACCCGAAATGGACCGTAATACCCGCATGACCTGGCTCGACACCGAGGGCACCACGTGGCGAGTCGAGTTCGTCGCTGACCGTTGGCAGCTGTCCCGCTACGTGACAGCCACCGAGACGTGGCAGCGTGTCGGCAGTTACCCGAACCGCATGGCAGCGATCAGCGCCGCCTACGGGCAGGAGGACCAGCGCTAGAGCAGGCGTCGACACACGAAGGGGACGGCGCTCCGGTGTTGGTCACTGTGGGTTCATCTCGGTCGTAGGGCCTCGACGGGGTACCAGCCGCCGAGCGCGGTTTCGCTGTAGTCCTCGTAGTAGTAGTCGTAGTCGGCGATCGGCCGGTCGTAGAGCACGTAGACGAAGTTGCTTCGTGGCTTCCGCCGGTACTCCTTCGGGATGGACCGGCTGTCGTCGGCGAGGACGACGCCCGTCGTCCAGTCGCTTGAGCCCCAATAGACCTTGGTGCCTGGAACGATCATGATTTCGTTACCTCCTGGAGATGGCCGAGGCCGGCCCCGCACCGGCATCCGGGCGGGGCGCTGTCGTATGCACGGGTCAGGACGACAACCTCGACGCCTGTCCCCGGCGGTTTCAGGCGCGGTGGCGGCCACCACGAGGCGGCGCGTCGTCGTCCTCACCTTCGACGTCGACTCTTGCCCGCCAGAACTGCCCGCGGAACTTCAGCACGGCCGCCTTAATGCCGGTCAAGGCACCATCAGCGACGAGGTCGACGACCACGGCCTCGGCCATGCCGCGGACCTCTCGGCGCTCCGGCGGCTGCCAGCGGACCTGTACGCCTTCCTCCTCGAGCATTTGCACGAGGACCCCGACCAACGGCGGGTCGCCCAGGTCGCCCCTATAGGTGATATGGGTCTCGGTGGTCACAGTCGCGGAGACTATCCCCGGACGCGGCGGCGAGCATTTCGCCGACGCCGAACGGATCCTCGCCGCCCTACCGCTCGTCAAGCGGGGCGCGGACCGTGACCGGCACGTCCAGGTCGCGCTCGTCCACGCGACCCTCGCCATCGCCGCCAGCCTCGTGAGCTCCGATCGGGGTGCCCCGCTCGACCCAGCCAGCGACCACGACTTCGGTCGCGATCACTAATGGCGGGGACGGTCGTTCGGTTGGATCACAGCGGCGGCGCGGCATCGCCTGTCACACCGGCCGCATGAGTCTCGCCGACAGCATCCACCCGTAGCCCACAGCGCGCACCTGGAGACCGCGATCCACGGGGACAACGACCTGAGCCCACCAAGAATGGCTGTATCAGGCGGCGATTTGCGTGCTCATACGTGTGGTACGTGATTACCTGATCTGCGAAACCTGGTGGCGGCAATGTCGGAGCTACCGCTGAAGCCCCCCGACCGCCTCAATGCCGAGGACACGCCATCTGCGGCGCGTCACACGCCGGCATCCGGTCCTAGACATGCTGCGGCCGAGCAGGATGAAGCGTCGTCGCTAGCCGGCAACAACGGCGGGGCGGCCGCCTCGACCATGGGCGCCGGCCCTGCCCCGGACGAGGCTGCCGCGGATGGCGGCTCTGACCAGGCGTTGGTGCGGCTGGCGCCGCATCCACTGCGGCTGCTGGCTTTCGCCGTCGATCTACTGCTCGTCGCGATCGTCACCGTGCCAATCACTCTTGCGGTGTCCTCCTGAGCATTGTTCGCGTTGGCGACGCTGATCCTGGTGTTCGTCGTCTACCACACAGCATCGGTGTGGTTGACCGGCGGCAAGACAATCGGCAAGGCGGCCTGCAACCTGTCGGTCTGTCATCTCGATGGCAGCGCGCCGGCACAGGACGCCGCAGGCTTGGTGTGGGCGTTCGGCCGCGCCAGCGTCGGCTATCTGGTGGTCGACGTGTTCGGCCTCGGCGTGCTCGTCGCGCTGTTCAGCCCGCAGCGGCGTTGCCTGCACGACTACGCATTCCGCAGCCAGGTGGTGTCCCAGCCCAGCGAGGCCGATCCGCAGCCCCGCGGCCGTCTCGCGGCGGCGGCAAAGCGACTGCACGACTTCAGCGACAAGCGAGAGACCGCAGTCGAGCAGGCGGGAAAGGACTACTGGTTCGTTGTCCGCCTCTGGAAGTGGTTGGTGAAGTTGTCGGCCGGCTGCCTGGCCTGGGTACTCGTCGTGCAGAGCAAGTGGCGCTGGCTCGTGGCCAAACTGTCGGGACACGCCGCCGTCAGCACCCAAGCCAAGGCCCTGTCGGCCGGCAAGACCGCCGCGCTAGTGTCCGGCACGGCACTCGCGACAGGAGCCGGCGTTGTCGTTGCCGGCGCCGTATATCTCTCAACCTCCATCGTCGGCGACTGGGGCAACCCAGCGGCCTTCCGGGTCGAGCGGGTCGGCCTCGACACCTATCAGGCCATTAACCTCTATGACTCGGTTGCGCCGAATAGTGGCTGCCCGATCTCCAAGGGACGGATAACAGATCGGCTCCACGGTCGCGGATCGCACTTCACCGGGACCGAAGAATGGGTGCAGGGAAACAACGGGCAGAACTGCACTTACGCGTGGGGGCCCGCCACCGTTGACCTCGCGGGAAACACACTAAAGGAATGTTCGACGGACCCATGGGATCATCAGCAGAAGTGCGACACCTGGCCGCGAACACCTAAACATTGATACCGCCCCGACCTCGTGGTAATCGAGCATGTCGTGGAACTCACCGCCAACCCAGCCCATCCGTGGATCGTTGCGAGCGCCGATATCGAAGAGGAGCCTCAAACGCTGGTTCTGACGTTCACTCGCGGCTAAGCCGCCCGGCCGGCTAGGCGGCGGGGCGCTGTCGTACGCCTGGGCGATGATGCCAGGCATGACGAGTCCGGTCGGACCCGAGTGACCGGCCGCATGTCGTGCTGGAATAGACGGTGTGAACGCCCGCGCGTTGGCCGACGCCATCGAGACCGCGGCCGTGGACTCGTCGTGATGTTCTGGACCATCGTCATCACCGCGGCGGCGCTGGCCGTCGCCGTCGGGGTGTGGCTGCTGCTCCGTAACGCCAGAGCGCGGCCACCCGGGCAGCATCGCGGGTGGGGCCGGGCGCGTCGCCGTGACCCTCATGACCCGATCCGCCAGGACGACGAGAAGCCACCCGAGCAGCACTGACGAAGCGCAGGAAGCAGAGACCCCCCGCCAGGCGAACTGGCGGGGGTCTCTGGTCGTGCTGACGTTTGGTCGGCCCCCCGTGACCGGCTCCGTTGCCGGGAACCGGGCCGCGCCGGACAGTGTGGTCCACGCCGCAGGCGACACGCCAGACCTGCGGGCGTTCTGCGCGGAACGGATCTGGGACATACCCGCCGCAATCATGCAGCTTCCGATCGAAGACAGGCGCAGATACCGGGGATATGATCAACCATTCTCTGGGAGGTCGTCATGTCCGTCCCCGCAGCCCCGAAACGCAAGCGCCTGCTTTGCCGGTTCAACCTGCACCACAAGTGGGTTCGGCGCTTCAACAAGGACGGCGAGGACTACCTGCAGTGCAAGGCCTGCGGTAAGGACCGCTACGACGTGGAGCGCTCCGATCCCACGGTGACGGGTGGCGGCGGCGGCGTGTCTTTCTGATCCACACAGGCGTTGTCGTGCCTGCGGGCGATGATGCGAGCATGACGAGTCCGGTCAGCCCTGAGGGGCAGGACCGTTACCGCTGCACAGACCGTGGCGGCCCCGGCGGGCAACGCTGCCAACTGCTGATCGAGCACGAACCGGCCGTGCATATCGCGCGTGTCGGTGGCGTGTCTCGCAGCTGGCTGGAAGGGGTTGAGGTCCCGCTACCAGCGAGCCCGTACCGGTGGTTCGTGAGCTTCCCGCGGGACGAGAGCTAAACGGCCGCGGCGACCCCCGGAGCAGACAACCCCTTGCTGCCCGGGGGCGCCGCGTTCGGGCGCAGGCACCGGACGGCGGTAGGTAGGTGCCTTCGGTGGGACAGCAAGCCACCAGTACGCCCCGTCTCATCGGCCGAACCGGGCACGCAACCGGGTCAACCAACGCGGTTCACAATCACCGGCCAGAATCACGTTGGGCGGCAAAGCCCGCGACCGCTCGTCTCCTTCGAGATCCATCAGCTCACCGACAAACCCGATCGTCTCGCTCGGGCGGTGACCGCCGGCGAGTTCACCATGAACCCTCCATGCGGCGAGTGCTTCGGCGTTCGTCAGCGGACGGCGGGCCATGCTAGTAGGGCCCGCGGGTGATCTGCCCGCCGGAGTTGCGAACGTAGTACCGGGGCTGCTGCGAGTAACCCTGCTCCGGCGCGACCGACTCGGACCGCCGACGCTTCAGCAGGTTGACCGAGTTCGCCAGCGAACTGATCGTCTGGCTCAACTTCGACACATCGGCCTTCGACGCGGGCGTGATCAGAGCCTTAGCATCCGCCTCACGGTGCTCCCGTTGCAGCTCCCACCGGTCCAACCGCGGCTCACGTTCGCTGCCCCGCTGCTCGTCCCCGGCCTTCACACGCCGGGCCTCAACCGCATCCTGACGGTCCATCCCAAACGACGCCCGGGCGAGCACCTCGGCGACCGTGTGCGGCTCAACACCCCGGAACTCCAAGTCCTGCCGACGCTCGAGCGCAGCTGTCCGCCGCTGCTCCTCCTCAAACGCTACTCATCGGCACGTTGTACCCCACGCCAGGCCGAAACGTCGACCGAGGATCACCGCGAGCCGGTGGATCGGGCAAACCAGCGCCAAATTAGCGACCAAGCTCCCGGTGCAGGACACTGGAGGCATGTGCCGGAACATTCGCCCGCTGAACAACTTCGAGCCGCCGGCCACGCAGGACGAGGTCTACGCGGCGGCCCTACAATTCGTGCGGAAGGTCAGCGGCTCGACCAAGCCGTCGGCGAGCAATCGGGCAGCGTTCGACGATGCCGTTGCGCAGATCGCCCACATCACGCACCACCTGCTCGACACGCTCGTCACGCCGGCGACGCCGAAGGATCGGGGCGCCGAGGCGGCGAAGGCACGAGCTCGCACCGCGAAGCGGTTCCCCACCTCAGTCGACTCGATGTCGGCGTGACCCTTCACTAGCGATCCTTCGGATCGCGCAGCAGCTTGGCCAGCGCGCGATCGGCACCCTGCCGGTCACGCTCCGCCACCCGTAGCGCGGCGTCGGCCTCCCCGAGCTGGGTGCGCGCCTCGTCCAGGCGTTGGCGCAGCGTCTCGACTTCCCGTCGAAGTCGATCCGACCGTTGCTTCTGTCGGGCCTGGTCGCGCTTGGCGGTGGCCAGGCGATCGCGAGCCGCCACGAGCTGGCGCTGCCGTTCCTGCTCACGTTCTCGGTCGGCCGCACGTCGGGCCGTCGCCTCGGGCCGCTCGGGCGAGGTCGCGCGTGGACGAGCACCCGGTGCCCTGGACCGGGCCGGCGTCGCCGGCGAGGGCACAGCCGTCAACGCCGGTCCACCAGCGCCGAAGCCCGACCAGCGGGCGGCGCGGAGCAAGCTGCCGGTCTGGAGTTGTGCTGCCACGTCAGGATCGGCCAGGGCGGCTTCAAGGGTCGCCGTCACCTCGTCGCGCAGTGCAGCCGATGGATCGGTTTGGTCCGTCACGGCAAAGGCTCGCGCCACCAGGTCACCCACGAGGCGCCGTCGCTCCGTAGACAGCTCGCGCATCGCGTTGCCGTCCAGGGCCCGTTCGGCGGCGCGGAGCCGTTGACCGAGGTCGGCCAGCTCTCCGCGTGATCCCCGCATCCGACCGGACCAGGCAGTTGACCGTCCATGCGCTCTGCGTGGGCCGGCGGAGTTCGCCTATGGCCTTGGCGGCAGCTTGGTCGCCCGCTTGTTTTGCCGCGTCAGCCAGCTCGCCCCGGCGGCCAGTGAACTCCGCCGGGGCGAGGACGTACAGCTCGTCGACCGCTTCCTGAAGCCGATCGTTGCCCGCCATTGGATCATCGTGTCACGAGCCCGGCCCGCGGCCGGTCAGATTCGAGATCTGTAACGCGGGGTTCCGTCCGCTGGTTTACTTGCTGGGTTGTGGCAGGGTGCAATCGATCTTGGGATTGACTCCGGCGTAGTTCAGCGGGCCGGCCAGCACCGTGACCACGATCGTGCCGATCTTGGCGCAATTCGTGTTCGAGCCGCTGAAGTAGTCGCGTTGCCAGGCGGCAATGACTCCGATGATGAGCCACACGATGAGAAGCAGGCTCACTACGCGCATGATGGGCGATGTGTCAGTGCGAGTTCGCCGGGCCATGGTGTCCTCCTCGGTCTCACAGACCCAACAGCCGGTCGAGGAAGTCTCGGTAGTTACGCAGGGCGACTCGCATCACCTCGGTGTCGTCAGCCCGAGTGGCTTGCCAGCCGTCGAGGGACTGCTTCTGCGCCTGGAGGGTGGCGGTCAGCGAGGAAACAGCGTCGTCGACGAGACTGGCGGCGGAATGGGTCGCCCGTTGCGGATCGTCGACGAAGGTCAACTGCAGATCGCGCCATTTGCTGCGGTACCGATCCACAAGATCGCCGCCCCACAACGCTGCTACCGGGTCGTTGGCGGCCTGTCCGGGCGCGAGCTTTCCGTCACTGGGCGCGCGGCTCGGCTCATCGTCGCGCGCCGCCCCCGGCTCTTGCGACAAGCCCGCTGACGACTCTGCGCGCGGGTCGCCGAGATCATCGGTTCGCTCGAGATCGTCCGTCCGCTCGTCGACCCGGTCGGTTCGCTCGTCGAGCCTGTCCGCACGTTCGACGTCATCCATTCGCTCGAAATCGTCCGTCCGCTCGTCGGACCGGTTTGTGCGCTCGAGATCATCTGTGCGTCGGCCGGCATCCTCCTCGGTTGCCGGGGCAACCGTGGTGGTTTCGCCGTAGTCGGCCTCGCGACCTCGGGCGCTCGCCTGGTCGTCGTATTCGACTTCTTCGACGTCGCGACGATCTCCGGCCGTGGTCATCTCGTCGGCCGTCTGACGTGGCTGACTCATCACATGTCCCCTCTTCCCGAATCGACTTGGTCGGAGCTGCGCCGGTCGCCGGCGTCCTTGATATCCAGCAAATCGGTAGCCAGAACGCGGTAGTGCACGAGAGCCTGGCGGAGTTGCTCGGTGCTGGCCTGACCGCGCACATTGGCTTCGAACGTTTCATGAGCGGCCCGGTAATGGTCGAGCGTCTCTGCGTGCTCGACCGATAGGGTGTCGAGCTGATCGGAGAAATCGCCGGTCGGATACCCGCGTGCCCGCATCATCCGCGTAACGAGCGAATCCGCCGCATTGACCGCATCGCTGGGGTCTTCGACGAAGGCCGCCTGGACCCGCGTCCATTCCTTCGAATAACGGTCCTGATCCTCCGGGCTGAGTGCCTTGATGTCGAGTTCTGCGTGCCGCTTCTCGCGAGCCCGTAATTCACTCTCAGCCGCAGCGCGGTTGGGCTTCTCTGCCACCGCTCGGTCGTATTCCGGTCCAAATCGAGCTTGTAACCGGCGACGGCGCATAACGCTCCATACCGCGATCGCGATCACCGCAACCGCGACGAGCACAACGATGAGAACAACGATTCCGGTGGTCGACATTGTCGTGCGTCCTCCAATCGGACGTAGGGCCCTCAGATCACCGGATCGGCCCGCCTAGGCGAGTGGCTCGCGGTTCTCATCGGGGCTGTCGCTGGTAGCCATGTACCCCGTTGCCTACTGCCCTAAACCCCGCCAACGAGGGCGGATTCGCTCATCGAGCGGAGTTACGCTCACGGTGTGCTGCGGGCCGCGGTCATCGTCTGCTGCGCTGCGCTCTGCGTCTCGGCCTGTTCCCATGCACCCAAGCCGGCGCCGGGCCCGAGGTCGGCGGCGAGTACCCCGCAGTCGTCGGGCATCGAGGGCTCCGCCCCCGCTCCGACCCCGCTGGCGGCAATCGGCGACCCGGCCTGGCGGATCACCCGACTTGGGCCGCCCAACGCGATCGAGGGGTGGGTCGACCGGGTCAGCGCGCTGCCCGGCCAGACCGTCAAGCTTCATGTCTCCACCGTCGACCGGCACTGGCGGGTGACGGCCTACCGCATGGGGTGGTACGGAGGCGCGCTGGCCGAACGGGTCTGGCAATCCGCCACCCAGCTCGGCGTCCGCCAGCGCAAAGCAACGATTTCTGCCACCACCAACACCGTGCAGACCGCCTGGCGGCCCAGCCTGGTCCTCCCGACGGCTGATTGGCTGCCGGGTGCGTATTTGTTACGGCTGGACGGTCAGACCGGGCAGCGGTACGTGCCCCTCACGATCCGGTCGCCCGACATGACCGGGCGGACGGTACTCATCGACCCGGTAACCACCTGGCAGGCCTACAACGACTGGGGTGGTTACAGCCTCTACCACGGGCCGGGCGGACTGAACGACTTCGACGACCGCTCCGTGGCCGTATCCTTCGACCGGCCCTACACCGCTGATGGCGCGTCGGACTTTGTGGGCAGCCAGTTGCCGATCATCGCGCACGCCGAGCGGCTCGGCATCCCGTTGGCATACGCCACCGATGTCGACCTGCATGCCCTTCCCCATCTGCTCGCGGGAGCCCGGGCGGTCATCAGCATGGGACACGACGAGTACTGGTCCACCGCGATGCGGACGGCGGTCACAGCCGCCCGCGACGCCGGCGTCAACGTGGCTTTCTTGAGCGCCAACGCGGTGTTCCGCCACATTCGGTTCGCCGCGTCGCCGACTGGGCCCGACCGTATAGAGATCAACTACAAGCGCACGACCGACCCGCTGTACGGAAAGGACAATGCGGAGGTCACCGTCGATTGGCGCGAGCCGCCGTTGTCCGACCCCGAAAGCTCTCTCGTCGGGGCGTACTACGAGTGCAATCCGGTCGACGCGCCCATGGTGATCACGAATCCGCGCAACTGGCTGTTCGCGGGTACCGGCGCCCGGCTGGGCATGCGGCTGCCGCACCTGGTGGGCAGCGAATACGACCGGGTCAACCCCGGCGTGCCGACCCCGAAGAACATCGAGGTCATCACCCATTCCCCCGTCGATTGCCGGGGCGTCAACAGCTTCTCCGACAGCGCCTACTACACCGTTCGTAGCGGTGCCGGCGTGTTCGATGCCGGCACGAGCTGGTTCCCGCTGGGCCTGCCCGAGGCCGGCGCCACCGGCGTCGTCGCCCGAATCATCGGCGGCGAGCTGACCAACCTGCTCGTGGCCTTCAGCGCCGGGCCGGCCGGCTTGCCGCATCCCGCCCATCGCAACATCGACGCGCTGCACGAATACGCCGGCGATCCCATCTACGGGGATTGAGCCGACCATGCGTCATGCGCGGCGGCCGCGGCGCTAAGTCCAAGATCACGATCGAAGTTGGGCGGCGGCGGTAGGCGGTGATCTTCGACTCAGGCGCCACACGTGTCCGGCGCCGCCGTCACCCCGCAGAAGTTCTGGGTCTGCTGATCCAAGTCGATCGTGATTACGTCCGCGCCGCCGTCGTACCGGATGATGTGCGTGGAGCCGACCGCCGTCTTCGCATCGTCACTGCTGTCGATCACCACCGTGGCCTGATTCGGACCGGCGATGATCACGTGCAGCTGGATCGTGGCGTACGGACCGACGCTTCCACCGGTCAGGCTGATCACCAGCAAGCCGACCCCATTGGGAGCCAGATCGAGGGTTCGCTCGTGACCGACCCAGTATCCCGCCCCCCACGTGGGTGACTTGATCGGCGGTGCAATCGCACTAGTCGTCGCCGATTGTGCGGCCGCACCCGATGAGCCGCTCGAACCGGATGACGTGCAGCCGACGAGCGCGGCGACCAGAGCCACGCCAATCGCAAACCAGGCCGGTCGGCTGACGCCCCCGCGCGTCCGGCCTAGCCGCATATCGGCCTCCTTCGATCCGGCCGGACCCCCCGACGTCCTACAGGCTGACCGCACGAGCCGCGAAGAAGGCGCTACCGGCGAGCAGCGCGGCCAGCACCTTCGCTGGCACCGGCGCGTCGGCCGTGACGACCATGACCGCTTCGCCGTCGCTGTCGCCTTCGGGTCGGCGCCCCACCGCCGCCGAGATGATGTTCACTCCCGCATCGCCGAGTCCCGTTCCGACCTTTCCCAGCATTCCCGGCTGGTCGCGGTAGCGGAACACGGCAAGGTGCTCCTCGAGCTGCACGTTGAACCGCGAGCCCCAGGCCTCGAGCAGGTGTGGACGGTTGCGCCGACCCAGCACGGTGCCAACCACCCGCGTAGTCTCGCCGCCGCCGCGCAGCCTGACGCGAATGAGGTCGGTGAAGTCGTGCGCCTGCGGCGTGCTGCGCTCGGTGATCGCGATACCACGTTCCTGGGCGAGGGTGAAGGCGTTGACGTCGTTGACCGCCTCCTCGGTATGCCCGGCCAGCACGCCCTTGACGACCTGGATGGTCAGCAATCGAGTGTCGCGTTCCGCGATCCGGCCCAGGAACTCGACGTCGACCGCGTCGACCGACGTGCCCGGCGCGAGCCCGGCCGCGATCCGGCCGAGGCTGCCGCACAATCCGACGAACGGACCGACCGCCTCCATGTCGTCGGCAGCAATCGAAGGCACGTTCACCGCACTCGTCACGGCCGCGCCGGTGAGCGCGGCAATTGCCTGCTCGGCGGCCTGATATCCGGCACGATCCGTCGCCTCGGCCGTGGATGCCCCGAGATGCGGCGTGACGACCACGTTGGAGTATCCGAACAGTGGGTGATCGGTGATCGGTTCCGTGCCGAACACGTCGAGCGCGGCCCCGGCGACCTTGCCCGAGTCCAGCGCGGCCTGCAGATCCGCGTCGACGACCAGTGGTCCGCGGGCGACGTTGAGAATTCGTACGCCGTCCTTCATTCGCGCGAAGGCGGCCGCGTCGAGCCAGCCATCGGTCTCCTTGTTCTTCGGTAGGTGAACCGTAATGAAGTCCGCGACGGCGTAGACCTGATCAGCGGTGCCGGCCCGCTCGACGCCGAGATCACGGAACCGCTCCTCGGCCAGATAGGCGTCGAACCCGATGACCCGCATGCCGAAGCCACGCGCCCGCTGGGCCACCAGTTGGCCGATCCGACCGAAGCCGATGATGCCGAGCGTCTTCTCGTTGAGCTCCACGCCGCTGAACTTCGCGCGATCCCAGGTTCCGCCCACCAGCGACGCATGCGCCTGCGGCACGTTCCGAGCGAGCGCCAGCAGCAACGCCATCGTGTGCTCGGCGGCCGTGATGATGTTCGATTGGGGGGCGTTCGCCACGATCACGCCTCGTCGGGTGGCCGCATCGACATCGACGTTGTCGACCCCGACGCCCGCGCGCGCCACGACCCGCAGCCGATCAGCCTTCGCAAGCAGGTCGGCATCGACCTGAGTCGCCGATCGAATCAGAATTCCGTCGAAATCGGCGATGCGACGTTCGAGTTCCGCCCGTTCCCAGTCCGTCCCGACGACGACGTCGAGGCCAGCTGAGCGCAGCAGGTCCGCGCCGGACTCGCCAATGTTCTCCGCGACCAGGACCCTCATGCCGCCACAACCCAGTCGATGCACGCCGTCAACGCCTGGACATCCGCCGGGTCGATCGTGGGAAACATCCCGATCCGCAGCTGATTCCTTCCCAGCTTCCGATATGGCTCGACATCGACGATCCCGTTCTCGCGCAATGTCTTCGCGACGGCGGCGGCATCCACGTCATCGGCGAAGTCGATCGTGCCGACGACCAGAGACCGCTTGGCCGGATCGATCACGAAGGTGCGCGCGAACGGCGAGGATTCGGCCCAACCGTAAAGGTAATCCGACGAGGCGCGGGTTCGGCCAACACAGAATTCGAGACCGCCACCGGCGAGCATCCACTCGACCTGATCGGCGAGCAGCAACAGCGTCGCCAACGCTGGCGTGTTGTACGTCTGCTGCTGCCGGGAGTTCTCGAGCGCGGTGGCAAGGTCGAGCGATGCCGGCATCCAGCGGTCGGTGACCGCGCTGAGTTCGGTGATCCGCTCGATGGCCGCCGGGCTCACCAGCGCGAGCCACAACCCGCCGTCGGAGCCAAATGACTTCTGGGGCGCGAAGTAGTACGCGTCGGCCTGGGCGACGTCCACGGGAAGACCGCCCGCGCCCGAGGTGGCGTCGATCAGCACCAGAGCCGAGTCGGCGCCGGCCGGCCGCCGTACCGGAACCATGACCCCGGTCGATGTCTCGTTGTGCGCCCACGCGATGACGTCGGCTTCCGCGTCGCTTGTCGGTACCGGCGCGTCGCCCGGCGGGGCGGACACCACGATCGGGTCGGCGAGGAACGGCGCCCGGCCGGTAACGGTCGCGAACTTCTGGGTGAACTCGCCGTACACCAGGTGCAGCGCCCGCTGGCGCACGAGTCCGCAGGCCGCCGCATCCCAGAATGCCGTGGCTCCGCCGTTGCCGAGCATCACCTCGTACCCGTCGGGCAGGGCGAAAAGCTCGCGCAGGCCGTCGCGAACCTGCCGCACGAGGTTCTTGACCGGCGCCTGGCGATGCGAGGTCCCCATCAGATCGTGCCGAGCGGCCAACCGCGCCAGCGCCTCGGGACGCACCTTCGACGGTCCACAGCCGAAACGGCCGTCGGCGGGCTTGAGATGGGCCGGGATCTGCACAGTCGTCTCGGTCACGGTCACAACGAGAGCTCTCCACTCGGTCACGCTCGGGCGGCGACGGGAACGGGTCCCCAGCACGCCACCATGCCCGTGCGATGGTAGACGATCGGATCTCGCGCTGCGTTCATCGCCGAACGGCCGCTGGTGGCCCGGCGCGTTGGACACCGGGCCACCAGGCTGGTCAGATACTTGCCCCGACGGCGGCGCCTATCCGACCCGGCAGGGATTCGCCAGATCTCCGCTGTTGAAGTTGTTGATCAGCGTGGTCGTCGTGAAGCCCGCAACCGGGTAGACCGTCTTCAGCAGTGGGCCGAACTCGGCCGTCGAGCTGCCGCCGAAGTCGTTGGTCGTACCGGGGATGAACGGGCCGCCCTCCTGCCAGGTGCAGGTGCCATTCACATCCCGCGTCGAGAAGAAGGGGTAGAACTGGGCGCCGTTCGGCGGGTTGACGCAGTTCGCGCCGGTGACTCGGTCACAGAACGGTGGATTGTCCTGCGAGTCCGACGCTTCGATCCGCGGCAGATCCGTCTCGAACGCGATCGTGGAGTAGTTCGTTCTGCCGTTCGTGACCGGACTCGTGAACAAAACCGGCGACGGGTGGAGGGCGCGATCCCGATGCACGTTCGGGTCGGTTCCGGGCCAGTCCAGCTGGTAGGACTGGCCGTCGAAGTCCTCGTCGGCGCTGAGGCAGCCGTTGATCTTGATCAGTAGCGAGTCCTTGGCCGGAACGCAGAAGCTGTTGCCGTCGTCCTCGTCCAAGCCGCTGTTGCGATCCTGCGCTCCCGGCTTGACGCAGTTAAAATTCGCGTCGAGCTTGAGGCAGTTCTCGAAGTGCCCGATCTCATCGGACATCGCCACGTTGTAGGTGTGCGCCGACCAGGTGTTGCCTCGCGGGTTGGCCGTGGAGTACTCGGGGTGGAAGGCGTACGGCGCCGCATGGCAGGCGGTGGAGGTGGGCTCATACAAGATGTGTCCGAAGCCGTTAGCCACGGAGGCGGTCATCGATCCGCTCCGGCCAGTGGTCAGATCGAACAGGTCGGTCTTCAGCCCAGCGTCGGTGTCGTGAATATGGATTCGGATCCGATCCCCCGGGCTCATCAGCAGGTCCTTCTGCAGATCCGGATTGACCGCGCTGAGATTGGGACTGGCAAACGTTCCGGTGAACAGCGGGTTCGCCGGAGCCTGCGACCGACCGCTCTTGGTGATGTAGGCCCAGTTGATCGGTTCGGGTCCGCCCAGGACGTAGTTGTTGCAAGCGGTGTTGTTCTCGACTCCGGTGTTCTGGTCGACAGTGCGACTATCGATCGTCATCGCCGCGCAGTATTGAGTAGCCGTGCAGCCGAATCCCTCGAACTGGGGCACGAAGCCCGGCCCGTAGAACTGCAACTCCATGAACGCATTGCCCGGGTGCTTGCCGATATAGTCCGCTGCCGACGGATTCGTCCCGACGAGATCGTTAGCGTCCGAGTCGGGAGTGCAAGTCTTGGTGAACTCCGGCGCCGACTCGGTATCGCACAGCGTCAAGCCGAACCAGAACGTCGGTCTCAGCTGGAAGTTCCAGGTCCCGCCACCGGCGCCAGACGCGGACGGCCGGGCGTTCGGCTCCTTGGGTAACGTCATAACGTACGTCATGTCGTTGCCCGATCCGGCGACCCCGGACTTGAACTCGAGCGAGGGTTCGTCGTGCCCGACATATTCCGATCCCGCGGTGTCGTAAGAGTCGACGCACAAAGAGGAATGACTCACACACAGCGGGTCGTCGCCGAGCGTCTGCGTCGTGGACGCGTTCGTGCTCGCCCGTCCCGCTGGAGCGGATTGACCCGAGGCGGCCGCGGGAAGGGTGAACGCCACCAAGGCCAATACGCCGGACAGACTCATGAGCAGTGAGGCTCGTTTCAAATGACCTCTCCTTTGCTCCGATCCGCGAGCCTCAGCGGTGGCCGAGGTCATCGCGGGCGGGCGGCCGGTTCGCCCGGTAGGGCGCACCACTCCTAGCCCGCATTCCGATAGGCCGCGCGAAATTCCTCCTCTCAGTCGGCGACGAAGAAATAGCAGGCTGGACCGATGCGGCGCCGTCGCCCCGCGATCGGCCGCGATCTCGCGGCACACCGATCACGCCGCCGGGCGGCCGTTTTCTTGGCGCGGACAACGACGGTCGCGGAGCCGAATCGCATCGACACCACGCGACAGAACGAGATGGCTCCAGCACCTGCCCCAACGCTGGAGCGTCCGAGAATCTGGTCGTTGTCCACATGGTCCCGAGACTGCGCGCAGAGCATACGCTCGGTTACGCGTCCGCGATAGAACTCCTCGGCGGGTTGCGTCGCCTGCCGTGTCCCGCGCAGCGGTGGTGCCGGAGTCGCCTGGTGAGAGCCTCAACCGTCACGCGCACCCCATAAGTGCGCGGGAGGCGACGCGCGGCGCGAGCGTGGACGCGGTCAGGCGACCACGCGCTCGGGACGACCGCGGCTGGTCGCCTCGCCGGCGGTTCGGGCAACGATCTCGGCCAAATCTCCGCGGCTGGGGCCCTCCGGTACGGCCGGGCGCCAGCCGCCCGCGTAGAGGTCGCGCACGCGGGGCTCGATCGCACCCAAGCTGCTCGGCAACGCTCGCATCATGAAGTACGGCACGATCGTCCGATTCAATTCCGGATCGGCCTCCGCGGCAGCCACGATGAGGTCGGACGGCAGCCGACGCGAGAGATCGACGTCCCCGCCGGCCCAGCGCCGCTGCAAGTCGGCGTCGATGTACACGTGGTCCGCGAACCACGGTTTGATGTGCTCCTCGCACCATGCGTCGAAAGCCAGTGCAACGCTTGCGAGGTCGTGCTTCGGCTCGTCGAGCAACGCCAGGAGCTGCCGGGCCTGAAGGAGCGAGGTGGCGATGCCGCGTCCCAGGCTCGGATTGGTGGTGCACACCGAGTCGCCTAGCGCGATCAGCCCGGGCGATGCGATGTGGCCGGCGTCGTCTCGTTGCCCGCGGTAGCTGTTGTAGAGGTGACCACCGCGTAGCACCGGGGTGATCGGTCGGCTGCGATGTGGGTCAGTCCAGATGGCCAGCGGCGGGATCGCTCGGGCAGCGGCCTCGTAGGCGGCGACAGTGCGCAACCCGGCGAGGTCACGCGTCGTGCTGGCGTGCGCGATCAAGGCCGAGAACGTTCGGTTGTCGTGCGGAAACACGATCGCCAGGTATCCCGGGTACGCCGTCACGAGGCCCGGGGGCGCGTTGGTGGGTCCTTCCGATGCACCGGGCCGGAGTCGGTACTGGCGCGACACGTAGGACAGGCCGCAGTCACCGCTCTCGGGTTCCGCGGCGCGGACGGAACGGGACAGTCGGCCCGCCCGACCGGAAGTGTCGAGTACGAGATCGGCCGGCAGCATTCGGTCGCGTATCCGCACGCCGGTTACCCGGCCGCGTTCGTGCACGACGGCGTCCGCCTGGGCCGATACCAGCGTCACCGCTGGCTCGGCCACGGCCTGGGAACGCAAGACGGTCTCGAATACCGCGCGCCGGCAGCGGATACCGATCACCAGGCCGGGCTGTCCAGGTGCGTAGACGGGGACGGCCCCAGCGGCAAGCAAAGCGTCCCAGGCCTCGGGCAGCTCCGCCTGCAAGGCCTCAACCACCTGCAGCCGGAATGCATGTGGGTGATGAAACTGCATCACCCCGGACCGTGGCCACCAACCGTTGCCGGATGGTCCCGGATCACGGTCGACGACAGAGACGTCATGCCCGCGCCGAGCGAGGGCGACCGCGGTGTACAGGCCGGTGGGCCCGGCACCGATGATGGCGACCCGCATAGTGAATCCCCCGAACATCCGGTCGCGTGAGCTGAGTATGTCTGGCCGGAGCACCCCGGACGGGCGGCTGATACACCGGCTTGCCGATGTATGGGCGTAGCGGTTGTTCAGCCGGCTGCTGGATGGGCGGAGTCGACCCAGGCCACGAGTTCGGGCTCGGTCACGCCGTCGATGTCCAGGTTGACGACGATCGGATCCTGGCCGCTGCGGACCACGATGCACTCGAGCGGCTCGTCGTCCCGAGCGTTGAGCTCTTGGTGCGGGACGAACGGCGGTACGAAGATGAAGGAGCCGGGGCCGGCCTGCGCGGTGAATTCGAGCCGCTCCCCCCACCGCATCGCAGCGCGGCCGCGGACCACGTAGATGATGCTCTCCAGCTCGCCGTGGTGATGCGGCCCGGTCTTGGCGCCGGGGCGAATCGTCGCCACCCCGGCCCACAGCTTCTCCGCGCCGACCCGGTCATGGTTCACGGCGGTGGCGCGGAGCATTCCCGGCGTCTGCGGAGTATTCGTGTCGAGTGAGTCAGCGGGAACCACCCACACTCCGTGGCGACGCCATTTCCTCGCATCGGCATCGAACGCACCCACCCTCTGCAGTGTAGTGACATCGGGACCGATCGGACGCGCAATCCGACTACCGGGCCCGCGCAGCCGATAGTGTCCCCTGATGCTCACTGTCGGCATTGATCTTGCTGCCGACGCCGGCGACGCCCCTGAGGCGGTGGGGCTACGAGTCGCGGCCAGCTAACGGAGAAGAGGTTATGCCCACTGATGCCATGGACCCGGCGACCGCGGTCACCTGGGGACCGTTCATTCAAGCCGCCCGCGACCAGTACGCGAGCGATCCCACCCAGGTCAACCCGGCCACGATCACGCATATGCCGCCTGGCTACTCACTCGTGCGCACGATCCAGATGTCCGACTTCCTCGGCTCGACGCAGACCCGGGTCTTCTATGGATTCGTCGCCATCGGCGGAGATCCGCCAACCGCGGTAGTCGCCTTGCGAGGTACCGCGTCCGCGGTCGAGTGGTGGGACGACATTCATTGGAAGCTGGTGCCGTTCACCTCGGTCTCGGACGGCGGCCAGGTCGCCGAGGGTTTCTTCGACATCTACCGCACCTTCGGCACCATGGTCCCGGGCGAGCAAACGCCCTCGACGCCTTCGACGACGTTCGCGGCCGATATCGCCGATGCCATCGTGACCTTGGCGAACGGCCTCGATCCGACGATGCCGACGGTCGTATGCGGTCACAGTCTCGGTGCCGCGCTCGCGACTCTTCTGGTCGCCGACCTCGCCGCTAACACGGCGGTCAAGCCGCAGGCGTGGACATTCGCCTCACCCCGCGTCGGGGACGCTACCTTCACCGCCCGCTACGGCGGCCTGAGCGGGGTGTCCTGGCGCATCTACAACCTGGTCGACGTTGTCCCCTACTTCCCGGCCGACAGTTCGGATCACTACCAGCCCGTCACGGCTGGATATGCGATCAACTCTTTGGGAAAGGCCCGTTGGAGCTTGAGCTGCGCCCACGCGCTCAACACCTACCTGCACGTGCTGTCACCGACCACGGTGCCGTTGAACGCAGCTTGTCGACCAACCGACTAGCCCTGCCCTACCTGTCTGTGAGGTGATGCCACATGCGTATCGGCGCGGTCTTTCCCCAGGTGGAGATCGGTACCGAACCGGCCGACATCGCTCGTTGGGCCACCCAGGTCGAACGGCTCGGGTATCAGCACATCCTCGTGTACGACCACGTGCTTGGTGCCGGAACCTCGACCCGGCCGGGTTGGCGCGGCTATACCAGCGACGACCTCTTCCACGAGGTGTTCGTGCTGTTGGGCTACCTGGCCGCTATCACCTCGGCGGTCGAGCTGACCACGGGAGTCTTGATCCTTCCGCAGCGGCAGACCGCGCTGGTCGCCAAGCAGGCGGCCCAGGTCGATGTGCTCAGCGGCGGCCGGATGCGGCTCGGCATCGGCGTGGGCTGGAACCCGGTCGAGTACGAGGGGCTGGACGAGACGTTCGGCAACCGGGGCGCCCGAAGCGAAGAACAAATCGCGCTCATGCGGGCCTTGTGGGCTGCGCCCACGATCACCTATCACGGCCGCTGGCACCACATCGACAACGCGGGGATCAATCCCCGTCCGGCTCGCGGGAACATCCCGATCTGGATCGGAGGTGCGGCCGAGACGGTACTGCAGCGAATCGGGCGCATCGCTGACGGCTGGTTCCCGCAGCGCCCACCGGACGACAAGGCGGCAATGCTGGTCGACCGAATTCGAGCCCAGGCCGAGCAGGCCGGACGAAACCCGACCGACATCGGGGTCGAGGCCCGGCTGACTATCGCGGATCAGTCCCGCGAACACTGGCTCGGCTACGTTGCCGGCTGGCAGGAGCTCGGGGCCACTCACCTGTGCGTCAACACGATGGGCATGCACTTCGCCCACGTCGACGAGCACCTGGACGCCTTGGCCGACGTCATCGATCGCGTCCGTACCATCACCTGACCGGGCAGGGCCGAGCCGACGGGGTTGTCGTAGCGCGCTGGCAAGATCTGTCGCGTGCGACGCATCCACGCGGGTGAACGGCGCGCCCGGTTGGCCCGTCGACATGGCATCGCCGCGGGCCACCAGGCGCGCGATGTCGTCGAGGCAACGCGGGCGGTGGCCTGCTTGCACGCAACCGACCCGGCCAGCGTCTACCTGTCGGCGCGAGCCCGGGTGTCCGGCCTGACCCGGGCCGATCTCGATCGTGCGTTGTACGCCGACCGTGCGTTGATCAAGCATCTGTCGATGCGACGAACCCTGTTCGTGTTCCCCCGTGACCTGCTGGCCGCGGCGACCGCCGGTCCCGGTGCGCGGGTGGCCGAGGCAGAACGCCGCCGCACGGTTCGCGAGGTCGAGTCGAGCGGCGTTGCCTCGAACGGCGCGAGGTGGTTGCGCCAAGCCGAGGCAGCTGTTCTAGCCGCGCTCGAATCGCACCCCGAGTTGAGCTCGTCGCAGCTACGCGATCTGGCCCCCATCGTCGATGTCAAGATTCACGTCGGCGGGGCGGGCAGGTGGGGAACCGACGCACCCGTCGGACCGCGGCTGCTGACGATCCTGTCGGCCGCCGGGCTTGCGGTTCGCGCCAACAACCGAGGCGGTTGGAACGTGTCCCGCCCGATGTGGACCTCGATGGCGCGCTGGCTGGGCTCGGCCCTCGACCGGCCCGATCCTGCCGCTGGCATTGCCCAGATGACCCGGGTGTGGCTCTCCGCCTTCGGCCCCGGTACGGCGAATGATCTCAAGTGGTGGCTTGGCGTGCGCAGCACGGACGTCAAGCGGGCCTTGGCCGATGTCGACGCGGTCGAGGTCGAGCTCGACGGCGACGTCGGATACCTGCTGCCCGACGATCTCGACCCGGTGGCCGACATCGAGCCGTGGGTCGCCCTCTTGCCCGCGCTGGATCCGACCACGATGGGCTGGGCCGACCGCGGCTGGTACCTCGGCCCGCATCGGGCCGTTCTGTTCGACACCACCGGCAACGCCGGCCCGACCGCATGGAGCAACGGCCGCGTCGTCGGAGGCTGGCATCAGGACCCGTCCGGCACGGTAGTTCTCGACGTGATCGAGAAGATCACCAAAGCCGTACGGCAACAGCTCGAAGGCGAGGCGGCGGAGCTGACCGACTGGCTAGCCGGCGAACGCGTGCTGCCGCGGTTTCCGTCTCCCCTGTTCAAGGCTGCGGCCGCGCGATAGCCGATCTCGGCTCGTCAGTCTGCACGGCGCAGAGATGATCTTGGACATGTCGACCCCAGGTGGCATCAACTCCAAGATCACGAACAGGAGCGGTTCAGGGGGCCGCCCGCTCGAGCCGCCGGGTCTCCACAATGAGAGACACCAAGGTCGCGAGGAGAAGCCCAGCGACGATTGCCGCGGCTCTATTGCCGAGATGAATAGTGCTGATAGCGCCGATCACCGCGCCGGCCGCGAATGCGGCAACGACCGCGCCGAACCGGGCCGCCTGCCGGCCCGCGGCGTGGTTATGGTCGGCGACCCGCCGGTAAAGAGTAACCACCAGGGTGCGCAAATTCCCGCTCGTCAACAGCGTGGTGTACGGCGCGTCGACCAAAGTGCGGAACGTCGAGAACTGAATCGCCGCCACCAGCGAGACGGTGACGGTGATGATCAGCTCCGGAGTCTGGTTGGGAAGGGCGGCGACCACCGAGATACCGACGATCTCGACGGCCAACGCGACCCGGAGCGGCCTACGCAACCGGCGGTGCGCGCCCGGCTTACCCAGCAGCTCGACGAGGAGGACCCCCACCATGAATGCCACCACCGGCGCCAGGTGAAGAAACGCTTGACGCCACTGGGTTTGCGCAACCTCGATGCCGAACAGCACGACATTGCCGGTCTGTGCATTGGCGAAGACTCGGTAGCCAATAAACGTGAATGCGTCGAGAAAGCCACCGACGGCGGCTAGCAGGACACCATGCAGGAGAGTATCCGGGCGTCTACGAATAGCCGTCATGTCAGGCGGCAGTCTAGTGGACCACTCGTCCCCGGCCACCTGCCCATCCGTGCCCTCCGCTGGGCGCGACGGCCCGGCAATCCACAGGTCCATCCGGGCACTGGTGGGGCCTGTCAGACCCGGTGGTTAGTGTCGTAGGTGTTCATTTCGACCGGTCGTCGCCGAACGCCGTGGGAGGTGCCGTGACCGACCCGAATGCTGCTCCTCCTGTCCGCGGAGACGATGCTGGCCGCCCTGGAGCCTTCGACAACCCTCACCACGCTGCTCGCGAGCGTTCTGCCGGCGACGAGGCGAGCGCGTCAGCCGACGGTGCTCCCGGCCGTCACGTTCCGTCGCCCCAGTCGCTCAGCGTTGCCGAGGTGGTCGCGACAGCGGGCAGCGGCCTCGGTGAGCAGGCCCGCACCGTCGGCGACCAGGACGGGCGAGTGGAGTCGACCGACATCGCGGTTGAGCCGGGGCCGGTACCGGGCCCCGGTCAGCCGGCTGCGGCCTCGGCCGGCGACAAGTGGTGGACTCTGGTCGCGGTGTGCCTCGGCACCTTCATGCTGCTGCTTGACATAACGATCGTCAACGTCGCCTTGCCGGACATCCAGTCCGCGCTGCATTCCAGCTTCTCCGACCTGCAGTGGGTGGTCGACGCCTATGCGCTCACCTTGGCCGCCTTCCTTCTCACCGCCGGCAGCTTGGCCGACATGTATGGACGGCGCCTCCTGTACGTCATCGGCCTGGGCTTGTTCACCCTGGCCTCCCTGCTGTGCGGGGCCGCCCAGAGCACGCTGATGCTGCAGCTGTCGCGGGCGGTGCAGGGCATCGGTGGCGCGATCATGTTCTCGGTCTCGCTGGCGCTGCTCGCCAACGCGTTCCGGGGCAAGGATCGGGGCGTCGCCTTCGGGGTATGGGGCGCGATCACCGGGCTGGCGGTGGCCATCGGGCCGCTGCTGGGCGGCATCCTGACTTCCGGGCTGTCCTGGCGGTGGATCTTCTTCGTCAATCTGCCCGTAGGCGTGGCCGCGGTCGCGTTGACCGCCGCCAAGGTGTCCGAATCTCGTGATCCTCGCGCCCGCCGTCCTGACTGGGCGGGATTCGCGACGTTCACGCTGGCCCTCGCCTCTCTGGTCTACGGCCTCATCGAGTCCAGCCAGCGTTCCTTCAGCGACGGCCTGGTGATCGGCTGCCTGATCGCCGCGGCGGTGCTGCTCCTGGCGTTCGTTCTCGTAGAAATGAACATCGCGTCGCCTATGTTCGACCTGTCGCTGTTCCGGTTGCCGACCTTCAGCGGCGGGCTGGTGGCCGCCTTCGGGATCAGTGCCTCGATCTTCGCCATGTTCTTGTACCTGGTGCTGTACCTGCAGGACATCCTGCAGTTGAGCGCTCTACAGACGGGCGTTCGGCTGCTGGTGACCTCGGGCGCGATCCTCGTGACGTCGGCCATCGCTGGCCGGTTGAGCTCACGGGTGCCAGTGCGACTGCTCATCGGCCCGGGCCTGGTCGCGATCGGCATCGGACTGCTGCTGATGCGTGGGCTGAACGTCAACTCGACCTGGACCCACCTGCTCCCCGGTCTGATCGTCGGCGGCGTGGGCGTCGGCTTCGTCAATCCGCCGTTGGCGTCGACCGCCATCGGCGTCGTCGATCCCCGCCGGGCGGGAATGGCCTCGGGCATCAACTCCACTTTCCGTCAGGTCGGCATCGCCACCGGCATTGCCCTCCTCGGCACCCTGTTCTCCAACCGATTCACCAGCGAGGTCAGCAGCCAAGTTGCGCAGGTACCGTCCCTGTCGGGCAGCGGCTCGAGGATTGCCTCGGCGGTGCAGTCCGGCGGGGCATCGCAGCTACTGCGCAGCGCGCCGGTCGCGGTTCGGGCGCAGCTTCGGGAGATCACGGTGAGCGCGTTCACGACGGGCCTCAACTTCATCTTGCTGGTCGCCGCCATCATCGCGTTGGTGGCCGGCGTGGTCGCGTTCATGACGATCCGGCAGAAGGACTTCGTCTACCAGCAACAGCCAGCGGCCTGAGGCCGGGCCGGGTCATCCGGCGCGCGACGCCGTCAGCTCGTCGAGTCAGCCTCGACGGCTCCGGCTAGCTGTTTGTGGTCGACAGCGGTCTGGTCGGCGTAGCGCTGCGCGAACGCCAGCATCGCCTTGTCGAAGCGACGTCCCTTGCCGATGTAGCTGTCGATCGCCACCGGGTCACCGCTGCGAGCATGCGCGCGCGCGAGCACCGCACCGCATTGCGCGGCGAACTGCACCAGATACGGCGCGATCAGCTGGCCATCGGCGATGACCTTCATGTCCCGGAACTGGCGGACGTAGAAGTCCCACTCCCGCACGCTCGTCCACCCGACGAAGATGTCGCTCGCGGCCTGGATGAGTCGCTTGCCCGTGATCACTCGCTGCCCGTGGTTGGGGTACGGACTTGGTTCGAGGTACTGCTCGTACACCGACGGACCGGCCTGCTTGATCTGCAAGAACAGGGGATCGTCTCGATCGCGGCCCTCCAGGAGGACCAAGTAAACCTGCATGCCCACGCTGCCCACTCCGACGACCTGCCGAACCACGTCAACGAACGTGAACCGGTCCAACAGGTAGCGCCGCTCATACGGAAGGCTGTCGCGGTAGGCCTGAACGATCTCACCGGCCAACGCCGCGGAATCCTCGGCCGGGACCTTGTCGTCGAGCCGCACCCGAATCGGCGGGTCCTCGACGATCCGGATGTGTCCGTCCACCACCTCGGTCAACTTCCGCGCGGCCCCGGCGCTCGTGCGGCGCCGCGCTCGTTTGTCGAGGCGCGCCGAGACCTGTTCCCGTTCTTCCGGCTCGAACACCTGCAGGAGCTCGGCCGCCGTCACCAGGTCGTACCAGATCTCGAGTACGCCCGCGGCAGCGTAGTGCGCCATCCGCTCGCGATACGACCGCAAGCCGGATTGCACCGCTCGGCGCGCCGTGGCGTGGGACAGGCCGTTGTCTCGGGCCAGGACGACCAGGCTCGCGAGATACCGCTTGACATCCCATTCGAACGGTCCGCGGAGGGTCTCGTCGAAGTCGCGCAAGTCGAAGGAGAGCTGCCGTTCCGGGGTCGCCCACAGACCGAAGTTCAAGACATGAGCGTCGCCGCACAGCTGAACGGCCAGCCCGGTGTTCGCGGAACCGGCGAGATCGGCGGCCATGACGGCGGCCGCGCCTCGGTAGTACGTCCAGGGCGAGATCGCCATGCGCGCCATCCGGATGGGAACCAGGCTCGCTAACCGAGAGGCGTTCTGACCCACGACCATGGATAAGGCATCATCGCGCCGGCCGGCCGGATCCCAATCCGCCAATGCATCGAGCGGAGCGTGCTCGCGGGCCGCACGCCCGATCGCCACCCGGTCGGTCCGCGACGGCGCGGCGGCGAGCACCGAGCGGGCGCTGGGCTCGGATTGCCGGAAGAGACTCGTCATCGTCCTCGCCTGGGTATCGAGAAGTGGTCAGCTAGACATGTATCACATGCCCGATGAGCAGACTGGCTCCCATCGTCGCGGCGCCCAGAATGACGTTGCGGCGAACGAGCCTCACCACCGGTAGGCCGGTGAGCCACGAGGCGAACCAACCAGTCAGCCCGAGAGCGACGAGCACGACCGTGAACGTGAGCAGCATCCGCTCGTCGTGAGGTAGCCACCGTATGGCGACAAGCGGCAGGCAGGCGCCGACGCCGTAGCTTGCGCCGGCGGCCGCGGCTGCTCGCGCGGCTCCACTGGTGGCCCCCAACTCGTCGAGCCGGTGCTCGGCGTCGGCGTGCGCGGCAACCGGGTCATGCTCGGTCAGCGCATCCGCAACCTGCCGGGCCAGATCAGCGCTAAGACCCTTGGCCTGGTAGATGCCGACGAGTTCTTCGAACTCGCCAATCGGATCGGCCTCGATGCTGGCCCGCTCGGCCTCGATCAGCGCGCGGTTCATCTCCCATTCGGTGCGGACCTCGGTATAGCGGGCGCCCGCCGCCGTGAATCCTCCGGCGAGAATGGTCGCCACTCCGGCGACGAGCAGTGTGCTGGTCGAAGCGCCCGCGCTGGCGAAGCCTTCGGCAATCCCCGCCGCCGAGACAATGCCGTCGTTGAGGTCGAGGATCGACTCGCGCGCACGTAGCCGCCAGTCCGCCAACTCAGCGGAGTCGATCGGCAGCCACGCCATGGCACCACATTGTTCACCAGCAGGTGACCAAAGCCGATGACCGACGAGATCGCCACTATCGCTCTGCGGTCCACTGGACGGCTGGCGGCTTCACTCGGGCACAAACCGGATGGCCCTTGGCGTCAGTGAGAGTCAGCCGGGCCGTGAGCTGTCCCGAGTTCTGAGCGGCGGCGACGGTATCCGGCGCGATGTCGGCGAGCATGAGTTTGGCTCGGCGGAACATGGTGAATCTTGATTCTGGATCGACGGTGCCCCACGACAGATAGATGAACCGCTGACCGGGACTGCCTTGGATGTACGGTCCGCGGATGTCGGGTTCGGGCAATCCGGCGACCACAGTGGCGTCGAATGTCCAGACGGCGGCCGGCGAGTCGGCCGCGAACAGGTCGACGACGTCCTCCGGTCGGTTGCGGCGCTGAATCCCCACGTGGATGTTGTCGTAGCCCGGAAAGTTGCCGCCGCCCGCGCTGTGCCGACCCGGCAGCTTGCTGCCCTCGATTCGGATCCGCATCCCACCATTCTGACTCCGAGCGACGCTCTGCATGGCGCGAGGCAGTTGCGCGCTAGCAGGATGTCCGGACGAGGGACCCGGTGGACGTGCCACCCAACCTCCGTGCGGCCGCCGCCCAAGACGGTCGGTCGGGCTGGCTGCTTACGTTGCCGGACGCGGTCGCGCTCGTCGAGCGCGCCTGGTCTTTGCGAGTCGGTCAACCGTTCCGGCCGGGCGGGCAGACGGCCTGGGTTGCGCCCGCCGCTCACGCCGACCACGACCTCGTGGTGAAGATCGTCTGGCGACACCCGGAGGGCGCCCACGAAGCCGACGGCTTGCGCGTATGGGACGGTGGCGGCACGGTGCGGCTACACGCGGTCGAAGAGATCGACAGCGACACGGTCGCCCTACTGCTGGAACGGTGCCAGCCGGGCGCCACGCTGGAGGCGCTGCCCGAGCTGGCCGAGGTGGCGCGGACGATCGCGCGCGGCACCGGGCGCCGTCCCTCATCGGGCAAATTGCAAGGCGAGCTCGTAGGCCTGCTGCAGGTAACCACCGCCGAAGAGCACGGCGTGCACGAGCACCGGAAACAACTGCCAGAGGCCGATGCGCCCCCGCCAGCCGTCGGCCAGCGGCGCGACCTCCTGGTAGGCCGCGAGAGTCCGGGCCGGTGTGTGTCCGAATAGCTCGAGCATCGCCAGATCCATCTCGCGGTGACCGCCGTAGGCGGCCGGATCGATCAACCAGGCTCGTCCGTGAGCGTCGGCGAGGATGTTGCCGCTCCATAGGTCACCGTGTAGCCGCGCCGGCGGTTCCGTCGGTGCTTCGACGCGAACCCGTTCCACCACGGCGGACAGGCCCACCCGATGGGCGAGCGGAAGGCAGCGGTGCTGGAGGTAATACGTGTTCCAGTCGTCGGTCTCGTCCGTCGGTGAGTCGAGCTGGCAGCGACCGACGAAGAATCGTCCGGCCGCCGGCAACGATCCGATGTGCGGTGCGCCAGCCTGGTGCAGTCCGGCCAGCATGCGGCCGAGATCCTCCTCGCCCGCCGGGTCGAGGCGCCCCGGCTCGATCCGGGTCAGCACGAGGCGGCGGGGCGTGTCCTCGATGATGCTCGGCACTCGCGCACCCGCCTCGGCCAGCCACCGCAGGCCGGCCGCCTCCAGCGGCGACGGGTCAGTCTTGACGAAGCTCATCGAGCAGCCGAGCACAGGCGGCCTCGATCAGATCCAGTGCGGTCGTGAATCCGTCGGCGCCGCCGTAGTAGGGATCAGGAACATCCTCCCGGGCCAGCTTCCGCAGCTTCGCCCGCGATCCGGCCGGGGCCAGCCGTCTCAGGGTAGCCAGATTGGCCTCGTCCACTGACACGATCACGTCGAATCCGTCGAAATCGGCCGCGGTGATCGTGCGAGCGCGCCCGCGAAGGTGCAGTCCGCGGCGGGCGGCCGCTTCCCGGGCCCGCCGGTCCGGGGGCTCGCCCTCGTGCCAGCCGCCGATGCCCGCGCTGTCGACTTCGAAGCGCTCCGCCAGCCCGTTAGCGGTGATCAACTGCCGCATGACCGCTTCGGCCGTCGGCGATCGGCAAATGTTGCCCAGGCAGACGAAGAGCAACCGGACCGGCTCACGCCCCACCCCGGAAACCTATCGCCACGCTTCGACGGCGACCTCCGCACGCACCGGCCGACTACGGTGGTCGGGTGCGAGTAGCGACCTGGAACGTCAATTCGGTCAAGCAGCGAGTGCCGCGGCTGCTGCCCTGGTTGGACCAGCGTCAACCGGACGTGGTCTGCCTGCAGGAGACGAAACTCGCCGATGACGTGTTCGCTGAGTTGCTCGGGGCCGAACTCGAGCGGCGTGACTATGAGGTGGCATATCACGGCGAGGTCCAGTGGAACGGCGTCGCGATCCTTTCCCGCGTCGGGCTGGACGATGTGACGCCCGGGCTCTCGGGCGCCCCTGGATTCCCGGCGCTGGAGGCTCGGGCCGTGGCGGCGACGTGCGGCGGGATCCGGGTGCAGTCCGTCTACGTCCCCAATGGTCGCGTTCCCGAATCTGATCACTACCGCTACAAGCTGGCGTGGCTCGCCGCGCTGCGCGACGTCGTGGCGACTGCGCCATCCTCTGCGGTGATCTGCGGTGACATGAATATCGCGCCCACCGACGACGACGTCTTCGACCCGGCGGCCTACGTCGGTCAGACCCACGTCACCCCGCCGGAACGCGCCGCGCTGCGGGAGCTGCAGAAGCTGGGTTTGCACGATGTCGTCCGCGACCGCTGGCCGACCGAGCGGGTATTCACCTATTGGGACTATCGCGCCGGCATGTTCCACCAGGATCTCGGCATGCGCATCGATCTGGTCCTGGCCAGCGCCGATGTGGCGAGTCGAGTCAAGGCGGCCTGGGTCGACCGGCACGCTCGCAAGGGAACCGGGCCGAGCGACCACGCCCCGGTGATCGTCGACCTCGACGAAGCGCCCGACGGCGATATCGGGCCGGTCGTACCTCCGCCCTCAGCGCCCCGCGGTAATCGTCGCCAAGCGAAACTGCCGCAAGCGACCTGACCGCGCGTTTTGCGCTCGTGATCTTGGACTTATCGTCACCCGAGAGCACCAAGTCCAAGATCACGATCGAGGTGCTCCCGGTCTGGGGCCATCCACCGCACTACGGTCGGACCCATGCGGGCCATCGTGTACGAGCGCACTGGCGATCCCGACGTTCTGAAGCTGATCGATAAGCCGCTGCGCGAGCCCGACCCCGGCGAGGTGCGGGTGCGCATCGTTCGCTCGGGCGTGAACCCGACCGACTGGAAGTCGCGGCGCGGCACCGCAGCGGGCCAGCCCGTGAGCCCGCCCCAGACGCCGAACCACGACGGCTCCGGTGTGGTCGACGCGGTGGGGCACGGAGTCGAGTCGGCGCTGGTCGGACGGCGGGTGTGGGTCTGGGAGGCGGCCTACCAGCGGCCCGAGGGGACGGCGCAGGAGTACGCCGTCGTCCCGGTGCGCCGCCTCGTTTTGCTGCCCGACCACGCCTCATTCGATGTGGGCGCGAGCCTCGGCGTCCCGTTTCTGACCGCCCACCGCTGTCTCACTGTGACCAAAGGCGGCCCACGCCGGCTCGGCCCGGGCACGCTCGACGGCCGCATCGTGCTCGTCGCCGGCGGCGCGGGTGCCGTGGGTAACGCGGCCATCCAGCTCGCCCGGTGGTCCGACGCCACGGTGATCACCACAGTGAGCAGCCCGGAGAAAGCCCAGCTGGCCGCGGCCGCAGGCGCTGACCATGTGATCGACTACCACCGGCACGATGTCGAATCCGAAGTGCGCAAGATTGCGGCCAGTGGGGTGCACACCGTGGTCGAGGTGGCGCCCGCCCAGAACGCCGCCATCGACGCCGCGGTGCTGGCGCCGCACGGCTCAGTGGCCATCTACGCGAACAACGGGGGCGACGAGCTCACGCTTCCGGTGCGCCCCCTCATGGTGCTCAACGCCCGGTTGCAGTTCGTGCTGCTCTACACCGCCGCGGCCGACGCGATGGCCGAGGCCGTCGCTGGCGTCACCGCCGCCCTCCTCGACGGCGCCATCCGCGTCGGCCGCGAGGCCGGCCTGCCGATGCACCACTTCGCGCTCGACGAGGCCGCCGCCGCTCACGCGGCCGTCGAGGGCGGCGCGGTCGGCAAGGTCCTCATCGACGTCGCTACTTGACCCACATCTGGTCGAGTGGCGACACGATGAGCGGACCACTCTCCACGTCGCCTACCCGTGGCGACGTTACAGCGGAAGATCTCCGTAAATGCTGGGAGGTTCACCGGCACGCCGGCACGGGTCACCGCAGCGCGCCCGCGCGTCTGGTGGTCAGCAGTCGATAGCCTCGAGTTGGCTCCCTGACTCGCTCGGGGCCGGCTGATCGGCGGGCTCGAATCGGCTCGCCGAGACGTCGTGCGTGTCGCGCGCGTAGGACTTGAATCGGTGGTGGCTCCAGGACGGTTGGGTGCGGCCCGCCGCCGCGCGAATACCGATGGGCATCGTTCGGCGCGGGCTGTCGGCGGCACCGGGATGCTTCGCCGAACGAGCCTCCTTTCGGCGGCGATAGGCCTGGGCATCCGCGAGTAGCCCATTGCGTCGTTCAGCGGCCAATGCCAGCTGAATGTGGTTGTTGATCATCAGAAGACTCCTTGACGTATCGTCGCCCGTCTCTTCCCGAAGCGAGCTGGACATTCGCAATCATGTCCAAACGGCCTTCCCTCGACCTTCCCGTTGCGCACCCGGCCGGCGCCGCCGGATCGGCGGCGAGAAGGTCAGCTCACGGCGTAGCGATCGGGGCCACGCGACAGCGTTGGGCGTCCAGCGGCTGACCCGAGGCGGCGAATAGCTCGGCCGCTCCGCGGAATAGGCGTTCGGCGGCGACCAGATCGCCGGTCGCCGCGGCCAGATGCGCCTGCACCTCGAGTATCGACGCCTGCCAAGCGGTTCCCTCCCACAACTGCGCCGAGTTCTCGGCCGCGCGCAGGTGCCGGCGGGCGTCGTCGAGATCTCCGTTGGCGGCGCACGCCTGGGCGGCCGGAATGGCCAGCATGATGTCGCAGAAGGGGCAGCGATCGCTGATCCCGAGCGCACCCTCTGCGTGATCGACCATGGCCCGAGCTGTGGCGGGATCCGGCGCCGCCGAGATCATCGTTCCGTAGACCCGTTGGATCAAATGCAAGGCGATGTTCGAGAACCGCGCGAGAGGCAGTGCACGATGCAGAAGGTGGTTCGCTTCCTCCCGCTCCCCTCGAGCGAGCTTCACCTCGGCCAGTCGTTGCAGGCTATGCGCCTCTCCGGCCGCCGAGCCGATATCCCGATGCAGGTCGACGGCGTCGGCCAGCTCGGTGTCGGCCGTGGCGAGATCACCCATCAGCAGGGCCGCCTCGCCGCGCAAGGCGGTCGCGAACGCAACCGCTCGCAGTGCTCCCGATCGCTCGGCGGTTTCCCGGAGCGAGCCGGCAAGGTCGATCACCTCGTCATAGGGAGTCGGTCCGTAGAGCAGGAACTCGGCGACGCACAGGTGCGAGTCGAAGATGCCGGCGGCCAGTGCGGGCTTGCGGGCGCTCGAACGGAGTTCGGCTCGCAGGCGCTGAAACCATTCGCCTCGGTTGTGCGCCACCAGGCCCTGCAGGGCAATCAGTTCGAACGACTGCCACTCGGCCGGCTGGCCAAGGGTTACCCGGCGGCGCGCTTGTGATGCCGCCGCGTCGGCCGCTTCCAAATCACCCTGGAACATAGCGAGATTTCCTTGAGCGAGGAGCAACTCCGTGTCGTACGGCGAGCCGGTGGGCACCAGTCCGTCGAGCGCGATGGTTGCGGTCTCCAGGTCACCGGCAAAGGTCGCCGCCCTCGCCAGTCTCGCCCGCAGCCTGAGCTGTTCGGCTGGATCGGTGGTATGGCCGAGCGCTTCCCGGTACGCATCCACCGCACCGGCATCAGCACGAGCCATCAGCAGATCAGCGTGCAACGACAGGAGCCGCGTCAGCTCCGCGCCTTTCGCGTCGGCCCGAACAGCCTGCAGATTCGCCAGCGCATCTTGATACGCGCCAAGAGCGGCCGAGGTCTCGGCCGCCCTCAGCAACCACGGCACCGCCCTGGCCCGCTCACCCGCGTGGAGCAGGTGATAGCCAATTCGGGCCGGTGGCCGGTCCAACCTCTCGAGCGCACCGGCGGCTCGCCCATGTAGCTGCCGAAGCTGGGCCGGTCGAAGCCCAGTGAGGAGAGCGTCTCGCACCAGGCTGTGCCGAAACTCGTACCCGAAGCGGGTTCGAACGAGCAGTCGAAGAGACACGCCGGCGTCCAGAACGGCATAGGCATGATCCTCGGCCAGCCCGCTGACCTGGAGGAACTCATCGGTGTCGAATCCCCCACCGAGCACCGCGGCCGCTGCCAACGCCTGAACCTGCCGATCAGTCAATGACGGCGGCAAGACGAATGTGGATGCCGTAGCGGACTCCGTGGCTCCGCGCCGCCCCAGTTCAAGGACGGCGAACGGCAGGCCATCGGATGTGGTCCACACCGCATCGACGAATTCCTCACTCACATCTGGGGAAACTTGTCGCAGCAACGCCGATACCTCGTCGCGGGTCAACGGCGTCACGTCCAGACTCGCGGCGGCGCCGCGGCTGATCAGGCTCTGCCGAACGTCAGCGAGTTCGGCCGGGAACCCGGGCCGGTAGGCCAGCACCAAGAGCACCCGCTCCGACACGGTGCTGCGGGCCAGGTAGTGGATCAGGCGAAGGCTGGCCGGATCAGCGTGATGGGCGTCGTCGACGACGAGGACCACGCCGGACCCGGCCGCGGCCAGTCGAACCAATTCCGCCGCCGCCACATACAGCCGTTGATGGCCACTTCGGGCAGTCCAGCTGATCTCCCGGCCGGACAGACCGTTTTCGATCTCGGCTCGCAGTGAATCATCGAGTCCGTCCAGCAGCGCCGGATGCCGGCGGCACAGGTCAGCCAGCGCTTCGAGTACGGGCGCGTACGGCCAGGCGCCTTCGACGCGGGCCGCAACTCCGCTGCCAACGCGCAGGCCGCGGTCGTGGGCCGTACGTTCCAGCCAGGCCAGCAATGCGGTCTTGCCTACGCCGGCCGGACCGGTCACGAACAACGATTGACCGTGCCCGGCGGAGACCCGGTCGAGCAGCTGTGCCGCCTGGGCCCGTTCGGCGTCACCGCCGACCAGTGGAGTTGATGACGGAATACCGGCCGGCCCGGCGGATACCTCAGCGGCGGATTCCTCCGTCGCCTGTAGCCGGGTGCGAAGTCTTATCGCCGCCGGGCTGGGCGCAACGCCCAGTTCCTTGGCCAGCGCGCGCTCCAGCCGTTCGAATTGTCGCAGCGCAGCGCGCCGTTCGCCGCGACGAGCCAGCGACGCGATCAGTTTCAGATGAGCTTCCTCGTCGGTGGGCTCGACGGCACTGAGCACCTGCCAACGACCGCACAGGCGAAGAACGTCCACATACAGCAGGTGCAGGCGATCTCGGACCTCCTGGGCCCACGGCTCGTACGGATCCTGCGGGAGAAGCTCGCCGCGGTAGGCGTCCGCCGCTCGGCTCGCCACGGCCGGATCTCGGGTCCCGAGCGCGGACTCGGCGAGCACCTGAAACTGCTGCGCGTCGATGTGGACGTCGTCGTGCGGAAAGAATGACACGGACTCGTCGACGAGCACCAGGGAACTCGATTCGCCCATTGCGCGGCGGGCGTAGTGGGCGGCCTTGTGGAGCCTAGGTGCGGCCTCGTCCACGCCGAGTCCGGGCCAGAGGGCATCCATCACCTGCTCGCGGTGCAGCGTGCGACGTGGGCTGAGGGCCAGGAGCTTGACCAGAGACGCGGCTTGTCGACGCCGCCACTGCTCCGGCGGGACAACAGTGCCTCGCACGGTGACCGCGAACTCACCCATCAAGGCGACGGCGACATCCATCGTCTGCGGGACCTCCTGGCCGATGATGCTACGCAGCTCGCGGGGAGTTCGCGTCACGTTCGGCCTCGGCGTTCATGGATCCGGTTCAATGGCGGCGAGAGCCTCCACTTCGTCGGCCATCGCCGAGGAGAGCTCACGGAGCAGAATGCGGGCGCGGTGGAGATCCCAGGTATAGGAGGCGATCTCCTCGGTGATCCGCATCATCGGTAGCGACAGCCGATCCCGAACGGCTTGGTAATCCGCCAGCGCGCGTTCCCGTTCCCCAGCCCGCGCCGATGAGGAGAGGATCGCCCGGGCCAGCAATGTGGCATCCCGCAGGGCGGCGGTCATGCCGTGGGTACTCATCGGATCGAGCCAGTGCCCGGCGTCGCCGACCAGAGCCCAGCCCGACCCGTGGGCCTGGCGGAGATAGCCGGCCGGCAGACCGCGCACGTACTTGACCGATTCCACCCACTTTCCCGAGCCGAGTCGCGACCCCAGCCCCGAGACGCGCACAAGATGGTCGAACACGTCGGCGGCGGTGTTCGCTCGCACCGCGGGATCGAGACGAGACGCCCGCGCCCCCACGAAGACGCAGGTCAGGCCGCCATTGGTCGGTATCGCACCGGCCGTGAGCTCCCGGACGATAGAACCATTCGTAGCCATTGGTCGGCAGATTGTCGTGATAGCCATAGAGGAACGACGCCGCGTGATAGCCGCGTGCTGTCCGCCGTGCGCCGACCTGGCGAGCCACGATCGAATGGCGACCATCCGCGCCGATTACGAGCGGAGCGGATTCGATCGACGTGACGTCGCTGCGTCGATTACCGACGACCACTCCCGCCACCCGTCCGCAATGGTCCCGGTGCAGGCGGATGACCGGAGCACCGAACTGGACGACCGCGCCGGCTCGTTCGGCGGCTCTGACCAACAGCGGGTCGAGCACGGTGCGACGAGGCGCAAGCAACGCGTCGACGCCAACCGCCGGCTTGATCGACACCGCAACTGATTCCTCGCCGTAGTGGAACATCGTTCGCCGGACAGCGGGAGTGCCGGCCGCCACCAGCTCGTCGACCAGTCCCCAACGCTGTAGCTGCAGCACGCCGCCACGCATCAAGGCATGGGTGGACAACGTGTCGCGGCCATATGGCGACCGATCGAGGCACAGCACCCGCAGCCCGCCGCGGGCCAGCTGCATCGCCGTTGCGGCGCCGGCGACGCGCGCGCCAACGACGATCGCGTCCCACTGACGGCTCACAACGCGCGCCTGAGGGCCGCCCGACGGCCGAGGACCTCGTTGACGAGATGATCGGCAACCAGGGCGGCGTCGTGCCGTACACCATCGAGAAATGTCGAGTTGCGGCGGGTTTGCCACCGCATCCCGACGACAACCACACCCGGCAGGGAGGTATGACCCGCGGTGTGGCGAATCTCCCCAGCCCCGTCCAGCACCGGCAGCTGTAGCCACCGGTACTGCCGCCGGTGTCCTGTGGCCCACAGCACGGACCGAATCCCGGCCGCGCGCAGGTCGAGCCGCGACGGCCGATAAGCCGGCTCGGTCGGCACCGACGAGTCCGGCCGAGTCGGCAGATCGACCTCCGCGTCCAGACCAGCGACGGCTGCGAAATGGTCGATCCGATCGAGCAACCGCACTTCTCGCGCGTCGGCCGCGGCGGTCGTTCGCGGAAGGTCGTCGGACAGCGTGACCCGGACGCCGTCGACGCCGCATACTCGGCCCGTCAGGTGGACGCCTCGACCGGTCAATGACGGCAGATCGACGTCGCGCCTCGCAGTGCTTCCCACCAGCTGCAGGGACGGTTCGTCCAGGCCGGCGGGATCGATGGTCTCGACGCGGCGATCGAGCACACCCATCGAGTCCAGCCACCACATGATGTCCATGCCGCGGTACTGGCGCGGAACTCGGGTATGCCGCCCGACGGCCAACCACACGTCACGACCGGCAGCGGACAGTTCATCTGCGAGCTGCACGCCAGTGGCCGAGGCGCCGACCACGAGTACGCCGCCGTCGGGAACGCTGTCCGGGTTGCGGTAGCGGTCCGGCGTGAGCTGATAGATCGAACGGTCCAAGTCCTGCGCCAGACGTGGGACCGCCGGCTGGTCGCAATGCCCGGTTGCGATCACGAGCGCGTCGGCCAGCCAGCTACCGCCATCACTGGCGACGAGATACCCCTCCGCGCCGGCGCGGACCGACTGTACGTCGACGCCGCGCAGGACCGGCGCACCGAACGACTCGGCGTACTCGTCGAGATACCCGGCGACTTCGGCCGCCCGCAGGTATCCGGTCGGGGCCGGCCCACGGTAGGACCAGCCCGGAAGCCGGCTCATCCAGTTCGGGGTGAGCA
This sequence comes from uncultured Actinomycetota bacterium, assembly GCA_963779485.1. Lineage (GTDB taxonomy): Bacteria > Actinomycetota > Actinomycetes > Mycobacteriales > Jatrophihabitantaceae > CAVVJA01. The sequence continues at coordinate 151,048 of CAVZYJ010000009.1, forward strand.
TTCGCAGCGAATCCCATCTCTGCGATCGCCACCGCTCAGCCGTCCGTCCACGCTCGAGCACGACGTGGTCCACCGAGGCCGCGGTCAGCAGCTGGCTGACGGCCAGCCCGGCCTGCCCAGCGCCGATGACGACGACCGCCGCGCGTTGCATGGTGGATCTCCTTCTCGAGGACGACGCAGTCAGGCCGCCGGCGCCGTTGCGACGTCGACGACGACCTCGGTGCCGTTGGTGAGCACGTCGTAAACCGCGGACCGGCGCCGGGACTGCTCGACCAGCTTGGCCAGCTCTTCGGCGGATGCGTCACCTTCGACGTCGAAGTGGACGCGGATCTCCCGATAGCCGTTGCGGACCGTGTCGGACAGTCCGAGGATGCCGAGCAGATCGATGTCTCCCTCGACGGTCGACGACACGCGGTGCAGGGTGATGCCGCGGGCCGCGGCGATGTTCGCCAGCCCGGACGTCAAGCAGGCGGCAATGGCGTGCAGCAGGAATTCAACGGCAGTGGGTGCGTTGCCGTTGCCGACCAGGATCGCCGGGTGATCGGCGTCGTACCGGAACGGGGTGGCCCGGCTGGTGTCCTCCATTCCGGCCCCGTAGAACCCCTGGATCGTGGAGCGGTTGTGAGTTCCGCTGACCCACTCGTTCCGGGCTCGGAATTGGAACTGCGCGATGTCGGGCTGCGACCGCACTGCGTTCCGGGTGGTCAGCAGAGTGGCGATGTCCACGCCGTTCATCGGGGCGCTCGTTTGCGTGCTGGTCATGGGGAAGCTCCTTCTCGGTTGGTGATCCACGACGACGACGCCCGACGCTAGGCACCGGCTCTTCTCTCGACCTTCCGCGCGGCGTCCGATCGGGCCGGGGCGAAGGAAGTCCGGGGAAGGCGGCGGGAAGGCGGCCGACAAGCTCTCCCCGGCTCAGAACGGCGCGACGTCTGTTCCGCGCCTCGGTCCGCGTGGCGCGCCCGCGCGCCGGTCCTGTCGCGCGTCGCCTCACGCGCGCGCACGTGAGCGGAGTCGCCTATCGGGCACCCCACCTGTCTCACGCGTCACATCAGTGCGCGCTAAGCGACGGTGGAGCCTCGTCTTCGGGTCAGGCGCGGAACTGCACGCGCGCGATCTCGCTGCACAGGGGGGCGAACAGCTGCCCGCGGACGCGATTGTGCTCGACGTCCTGGTCGTATTCCCGGTAGGCGTCCTCGTCGACGAAGTCGCAGGTGATCGCGAAGTCCCACGACTCATCCCGCAGGCGCAGGTCGCGCCCGACTCGACAATCGAGCAGGCCCCGCGGCTCGAGGGCGACGATGGCCGCCAGGCCCGGCTCGATCGCGTCGAGCTCCACCCCCGGGCGAAGCCGACCAACGACCACATTGCGGATCACGGCGGCGATCCTGCCATGCCCGCCAGGTCAGCCGTCGCGGCGACGCTCCGCCAGTTCAGCACGCGTCGTTGCCGCGCACCCAGCGGGCTTGTGTGTTGTCGTAGTCGTCCAACCGCCAGCGGGTCGCGCGCAACGGGCTGAGGGCGTAGAGGACGTCGAACGCGGGGTCCTCCGACGGGAGGAATGGCCGATCTTCGGCTCGCGAATACTTGCGAGCAAACGCGTCCAGGATGTCGGGCCTCGTGCGCGGATGTCCGAGGTCGTCGAGGACACCGTGCACGATCAGGACGTCATCGCCCCCGTCGAGGTGGAGGGCGACGCGCGGGTCGGCTCGCAGGTTGCCGGCCTTGACTGTCCGTCGTTCGCTATAGCCGTACCAGACGTCGCTGACGACGACGCCCCAGACCGGGACGACGTGCGGAGCCCCGTCGCGTCCTACGGTGCACAGCCAGTAGGAGCGTTCGCCGCTCAGCCGCTCGGCGATCCCCGGCCAGCCGATCGATGTCGCCGCCACGCGGCGATGATCGCACTATCGAGCGCGCCGAGCCTCCTCCGCTCACCGGAGCGGGCAGGTCGGGGCGATCGCGCTCGCCGAGGTGTGATCACACCCACGGCCCGGCCACGGTTGACAACCGACCAACCCCAGTGGATAGTGCCTAACCGTGGTCGTTTTACCTAATCGCGATAGGCTAGCCGAACGTCGTGAGGCAACGCGCCGGGAGATATTGGACGCAGCGTGGGAGATCGCCCGGCAGGACGGACTGGCCGCGCTCACCCTGCGCGCCGTCGCTGACCGAATCGGCATGCGAGCGCCGTCGCTGTACAGCCACTTCGACTCGAAGAATGCCATCTACGACGCGATGTTCGCCCAGGCCTGGGCCGCGTTGGGCAGCGAATTCGACGGCCTGCGATCGCGCCCGTCCGCGCCTCGCCGGGCGCTTCTTCGGCACACCGAGACGTTCTTCGACTTCGCCGCGGCCGATCTGGCCCGTTACCAGCTGATGAATCAGCGGACGATCCCCGATTTCCAGCCCTCGGATGCCGCCTACGCCGAGTCGCTCGCCACTTATGACCGGATGCGGCAGTGGCTTCGGGGTGCCGGAGTAGCTGATGCGGCCGACCTCGACCTCTGGACGGCAGTGATCGGTGGATTCGTCGACCAGCAGCTGGCCAACGACCCCGGCGGAGACCGATGGCGTCGACAGCTACCCCGGGTCGTCGACATGTACTGCGACGAGGTCGGAGTCCCCGGACCCCGACTGAGGAGGACCCGGTGACCATGACCACGCCCTCGACGACGGCGCGGGTTCCGGCGCTGCGACGGGTCGACGCGATGCGGCTCGCGGCTACGGAGTACCAACGCGTCCTCGACCTGCTCCGGTCGCTCCAGCCGCAGGACTGGGCACGTCCTACGGACTGCTCCGGCTGGGATGTCCGGGCGATAGCCGCCCATATGCTGGGCATGGTCGAACTGGCCGCGTCGATGCGGGAAAGCCAGCGTCAGGTCGAACTCGCCGGGCGCCGCGGCGGGGTCTTCATCGATGCGCTCACGGAGCTACAGGTCGACGAACGAGCCGACATGACTCCGACCCAAATCATCGACCGGTTTGCCGTGCGCGCTCCGAAAGCGGTCCGCAACCGCCAGCGCACACCCGGCGTCATCCGCCGCGGCATCATGCCCGTCCGGCAGCTCGTCGGCGATCACGAAGAGGCCTGGACGGCCGGCTACCTCATCGACGTCATCCTGACCCGTGATCCCTGGATGCACCGGGTCGACATCGTGCGGGCCACCGGCGCTACGCACGTTGTGACGCCCGAGCACGATGGCCGGCTGGTGGCCGACGTCGTCGCCGAGTGGGCGACCCGGCATGGCCAGCTCTATCAACTGCACCTCACCGGACCGGCCGGCGGTCACTGGACCAAGGGCCGGGGTGCCCCGCTCATCGAGATCGACGCCGTCGACTTCTGCCGCGCGGTTTCCGGGCGCGGAGCGGCCGAGGGTTTACTCGCCACGCAAGTCCCGTTCTGATTCATCAACCTTTGGGGGGAAACGACATGAGAATTCACCGACCGCATCGAGACATCAGCATCCTCAATGACCACCTCGAGGTACCCGGACTCGGCGTCCTGCCGATCAACGCATTCGTGATCCACGCCGCCGAGCCGGTTGTCGTCGATACCGGCGTCGGACTGCCCGACCGTGACTTCGTCGCCACCCTGGCCGAGGTGATCGACCCGGCGGATGTGCGCTGGATCTGGCTGACCCATCCCGACCGCGATCACACTGGTGGCCTGTTCGCGTTGCTCGACGCGGCACCGCAGGCGCGAATCGTCACGACGTTCAGCGGCGCCGGCATCATGTCGACCGAACGGCCACTGCCGATGGATCGGGTCTACCTGCTCAATCCCGGCCAGACATTGGACGTCGGCGACCGCCGCCTCACCGGCTTCCGGCCGCCGCTGTTCGACAATCCCGCGACGGTCGGCATCCTGGACTCGCGGAGCGGTGTCTGCCTCAGCTCGGACTGTTTTGGGGCGCCAATGGCGACGGCCGATCTGGCCCAAGCCGAGAACGTCGCCGCGACGCCGGCCGACGAGTTGCGGGCGGCGCAGCTGCTCTGGGCCAGCGTCGACAGCCCCTGGGTCCACAACGTCGATCCGTCGAAGTTCGCCCACTCTCTGAAGGGTCTTCGGGCCTTCAACCCGTCCTGGATCTTCAGCTCGCACCTGCCGCCCGCGAGCGGCGATTCCACGATCCTGTTCGACACGCTGCTCGACGCGCCGAACTCCGACCCATTCGTCGGTCCCGATCAAGCCGCGCTGGAAGCGATGCTGCGTCAGTTCGAACCCGTCTGACCGATGATGATCGACGAATGGCAACTGGCCAGCGCACGCGTCTCCCGCCCACCTTTCGGGTTGCGAGACAACGTCAATGGGCTTAACGTCCGACATGGCCGGGCCGTCTCAGGCCGGGCGAGGTCACGATCGGGGGGTTGGCGTGGCTAATCGTCGAGTTCGCCGTGTTCTGGCTGCGATCGGTGCTGGGATCCTGGCGGTCCCGCTCACGGCGGCTGTGGCCCAGGCTGCTCCACCCGGGCCGTCCGGTCCGGTCGTGGTGGTATCGGGCCTGAACAATCCGCGCCAGCTTTCGTTGGTGTCCGGGATCGAGCTGCTGGTCGCTGAAGCTGGCAAGGGCGGATCGTTCGAGCTGCCCGGCGGCGGTCCCGAAGGGCCGGTATTTATCGGCACGACCGGCTCGATCAGCGCGGTGTTCTTTCCGCAGTTCGTGCACAACACGAGCCCACATCGCATCGTGACCGGCCTGCTGTCCGGTGCAGCGAAGGACGGCAGCGCCGCGACCGGCTCGGACGGGGTCTCCGCGACCCGACTATCCGGCCCGATCTATATCCAGCAGACCTGGTTCCCGCCCAACCTGCTGCCCAACACACTGCCCAAGGACCAGCTGGGTCAGCTGCTGCGCGCCCGGCCGTTCGGCCCGGCGAAGCCATTCGCAGATATCACGGCGTTCGAGGCAAAGCACGACCCCGACGGTAAGGGTTTCGACTCAGATCCCTACGCCGTGCTCGCCGTCGGGGATCACCTTCTGGTTGCTGACGCGGCCGGGAACGATGTGCTGCGCGTGGACCGGCGCGGTCATGTCTCGCTGTTCCACGTCTTCCCGAACGTGACGACCGGTGCCTGCGCCAACCAGTTCGATCCCGCGCCCCCGTTCCGAGGCTGCAACTTCGTGCCTACGTCACTCACCACCGACCGGTGGGGAAACGTCTACGTCGGCGGGCTGTCGTCACTCACGCCTGGTGAGGCGCAAGTCGTGAAGCTCGACCCGAGCGGGCGGCATGTGTTGCGCGTCTGGACCGGCTTCACCGCGGTGACCGGAGTGGCGGTCGGCCAGGACGGCACGCTGTACGTGAGCCAGCTGTTCGCGCCTCAGGCCCACCCGGTCAACCCGATGGTGCAGGGTGTGCTGACGAAGATCCGCAACGGGCATCGCACCAACACCGATGTGCCATTCCCGGCGGGAATCGCGCTCGACGGGCACGGAAACCTGTTCGTCTCCGCGTTCTCGATCGCCCCGGACACCGGACTGGGCGTGCCCAACACGTCGGGCCAGGTCTGGCGCCTGCGCAGCTAGGGCGTGTCGGTCACGTCGAGCTCGACGGCACCGGTCAGCGTGCGTAGTTCGTCGTAGCTCGTGCTGAACACGGCCGCGGGGTGCCCAGCCGCAGCCCAGATCTCGTCGTACCGCTTCAGCGCCCGATCGATGTAGGTCGGAACTGGATGCGGGTGATCCAGCGGCGAAACTCCGCCGATGACGTGGCCCGTGTGCTCGCGAACGAATTCTGCGGTGGCGCGCCGTAGCCGGGGAACACCAAGGTTGGCAGCCACCTTGGCCGTGTCTACCCGGTGCGCGCCGCTCGTGAGGACGAGGACCGGGCCGCGGCCGCTGTCGAAAACCAGGCTGTTGGCGATGGCGCCGACCTCGCAACCGAGGGCCTGGGCGGCAAGCACGGCGGTGTGCACGGATTCGGGCAGGACGACGATTCGCCCCGTGCCACCGGCGGCGACCCAGGCGGCGCGGAACCGCGAGATGGATGGGTGCTCGAGGGCCTCCGGCATGTAGGAAACCTAACCATCTGGCACCGACCCCCGTCGCTTAGCGCGCCCCGATGTGACACGTGAGACAGGTGGGGCGCTCAATAGGCGACTCCGGTCACGTGCGCGCGCGTGACGCGACGCGCGACAAGGCCGGCTGCTCGTTCGGGACAAGACTGGTGCTGAACATCGACCTGCTCGTCGTTAACCACCAGTGCCGGGTCGGCGCGGGGCTACACTTCCGAGACATTTCTGCTGGGAATTGGGATGAACGTTTCCATTCGGCTCTTAGGCGGCTTCGAGGTCGTCGTCGACGGACGCCCCGTTCCGGGCCGGTCCTGGCGTCGACGCGCCGCTGCCGCGCTGGTCAAGCTGCTCGCACTGCAGGACACGCGTCGCTTGCATCGCGAACAGGTCATCGACGCGTTATGGCCAGACCTGCTTCTCGACGAGGCGACACCGAGATTGCATAAAGCCGCCCATTACGCCCGGACGGTTTTAGGGCACAGGGACAGCGTGGTGCTATCGGGGCAGATGGTCACGCTCTTTCCGGAGGCGGAAGTCACAGTCGATGTGGCCGAGTTCGGTCGAGCCGCTCATGCGGTCCTGGATCAGCGAGAGCTCTCGGCGGGGATTGACGCCATAGATCGCTATCGGGGCGAGCTGCTCCCCGACGACGTCTACGAGCCGTGGACGGAGCAACCGCGCGACCGGCTCAGGCTGCGCTACCTCGAATTGCTTCGAATCTGCGGTCGCTGGCGCGACCTCCTCCTCGTGGATCCACTGGATGAGCAGGCCCAGCTGATGCTTGTCGAGGAGCATGTCCAGGCCGGTCGGCGGCAGGCGGCACTGCGTCAGCTGGACGCGATGGAAGAGGTGTTCCGCCGTGAACTCGGCACAGACGCGGGCGATGGCGCCGCGGCGTTGCGGCAGCGGGTGTTGGCGTTGCCCGTCGAGCAGCACGATGCCGAGCCCATCTTGCGCAGGGCGACGCCGGTGCCGAGACCGACGACGCCGACAGTGGGCCGCGACCACGATATGGAGCAGATCCGGCGGCTGCTCGAGGGTTCGCGCATCGTCACGTTGCTCGGTCCGGGCGGCGTGGGCAAGACACGGCTTGGGATCGAGGTCGCGCTGCGGTGGATCACGGCCATGTCGGTCGACTCGTGCTTCGTCGATCTGACCAAGATCAGCGACCCTGCGCTGGTGGCCGAATTGATCGGCACGGAGATCGGCGTGCGCGTCGGTTCGGGCGGCGGCTGGGAGGGTGCCCTGACCGAGACAGTGCGGCGGCAGTCGATGTTGCTGGTCCTGGATAACTTCGAGCACGTCGCCGACTCGGCGGGCTTGGTGGGGCAGCTGGTGCGGGAAGCGCCCGACCTGCGGGTGCTGTGCACGAGCCGGGCGCGGTTGCGCATTGGCGGAGAGCAGGTCTATCACGTCGCGCCGCTCGTCGTAGAGCCCGCGGTGTCGCGGCCGTCCGGACGGTCCAGCACACCGTCGGCGGTTGCGCTGTTCGAACAGGCCGCGCTCGCCGTCGACCCGGACTTCGATCTGACTTTGGTCTTGGCCGATGTCATCGCTATCTGCAGGGGTGTGGACGGGATTCCGCTGGCTATCGAGCTTGCCGCCGCCCACGTTCGGACGCTTCCGCCCTCGTTGCTGCGTTCGCGCCTCATGACCCGGCTGGCTTCTCCTACCGCGGCCGCTCGGGACAGTCCGCCGCGGCAGCGCACGATTGTGGCGACCATCGAGTGGAGTCTGCACATGCTGTCCGGCACCGACCGGCGGCTGTTCGCGCGGCTCGGCGTGTTCGCCGGTCCGGTATCCCTTGAGGCGATCGAGCAGGTATGCGCCGACGGCGTGACCGATGTGGTGGACGCGTTGACACGTCTCGTCGATCAAAGCCTGGTGCAAACCGTGTCTGCGTCCCGCGGGGAACACCGCTTCCGGTTACTTGAAGTTGTCCGAGATCGCGCCCGCGCGCTGCTTGCCGATGACGCGGAGGCGGTAAGCGAGCGGCACACGGCCTACGTCGTCGCCGTCCTCGAGGATCTCGATGGGCAACGACTCAGCGACACGCCAGGACGGTGGGGTGACGTCATCGCCGGTTTGCTGCCGGAGATCCGCGCTGCGCAGGCCTGGACGCGACGGCGCGGGGACTGGCGGTCGATGGCGCGAATCACCGCAGCGCTCGGCGCTTACTGGCTGCGAGAGGGCCCCGGGCCGGACGGCGAAAGATGGACGGCCGACGCGCTGGAGCACCTAGCTGGCCTGGAGGACCATCTGATCGGCCGCCTGCACTTAGCCGCCGGGTGCGTCGCCTGGGCGCAGGGCCACGGCGTCGTACGTGAACATTGGGCCACCGCAACCGATATCTTCCGCAGCCTGCGTGACGACAAGTACCTCGCCTGCGCGCTGGCCTGGACCGCCTCCACCTACATGGGTGATCACGGCGCATATGACCACGCCACGCGACTGTGCGACGAGGCCACCGACCGTGCGCGAATCGCAGGCGGCCACGCCCTGCTCGCCATCGCGCTCAACATGAAAGGCGAGCTCGCCCGAACGCACGGAGATGACGCAACCGCACTCACCGCGTACCTAGAGGCTCGCGACCTGGCCACCAGGTCTGGCGACGACCCGCTGCGCGCCGTGGTGCTCGCCAACCTGAGCTACCTTGCCAGCCACCGCGGCGAGTTCATCGAGGCACGCGAACTCGACCGCGCCGCGTTACGGCTCAGCTGGGACCAAGGGCGGCTGCTGATCGCCTCGTGGTTCATCACCCAACTCGCCGGCCCGGAGTTCGGCCTGGGTCATCCAGAACGGGCCGCACAATTGATCGGCGCGGGCGACGCTGCGCAGCGCATGCTCGGCGCCGGCTTGCAGCTAGGCGATGTGCCCGAACACGAACGCGTCGTGCAGGCTCTTCGCGATGAACTCGGCAACGACGCCTTCGATCACCTCCACTTCGAAGGCGCGCGGCTGTCACTGGAGGAAGCCGTCGATCTCGCCCTTGCCCCGGGCGAGGTGGATGTCACCGTCGATCAGGATGGCGACCACCTCGCGGGGTCAACACACAGAACTCATGGCCATCGGGATCGGCCATGACCACCCAGCTGACCTCGCCCTGGCCGATGTCGATGCGAGTCGCCCCGAGGGAGACGAGACGGTCGACCTCCGCTTGCTGGTTCCCGTCGACAGGTGGAGCGATGTCGAAATGCAGCCGGTTCTTCCCGGTCTTCGGCATCAGTGGCGGACCGCCCCACGTGATCTTCGGACCGCCGCGCGGCGAGCGGATCGCGGTCTCTTGGTCCTGGTCCCAGACCAACGGCCAGCCCAGCGCTTCGCTCCAGAAGTACCCGACCTCCTGCGAACCGTCACACGCAAGCGCTCCGATGAATCCGCAGTCAGCAAGGAATTTGTTGCCCGGCTCGATGACGCAGAACTCATTGCCTTCGGGGTCGGCGAGCACCACATGACCCTCCTCCGGACGCTGACCGATGTCGATGGGCCGGGCGCCGAGTCGTAGCGACCTCGCCACCGTCTGCTGCTGGTGCTCGAGGGACGTGCTCGTCAGATCGAAGTGCATCTGGTTCTGGCCGGCCTTCCGCTCCTGGGTGGGAAGAAAGCGGATCCGGAACCCGGTGTCATCGCTCGGCAGGAGGGCGATGCCGTCGTGGTGGTCGTCAGCCATCTCCCAGCCCAGAACGCCGACCCAGAAGCGCGCGAGACGGAGCGGGTCATTCGCATCGAAGCAGAGCGCAAGGAGGTGACAGGTCATTCCGCTTCGCGCCTCCGATCTGCTGACTCAAGGCCGCAGACAGGGCACGTCGTCCGCACCCATAGAGAGAACAACGCTAGCGCCGATGCACCCGATGCCTGGCCGCAAGCTCGTGAATCGACAGCCCGTCGACCCGCGTCACGCGTGATCGCTCGGCTACCCGGGCCTAGCGGATCCCGCTAATGTACCTTGTTAGTTACGTAACCATCTTGGTACGATCACGGCTATGGAAGCTGTCTTGCGGGCACTGGCGGACGAGAGCCGGCGGACGATGCTGGAGGCCTTGACCGGTGGTCCGGCAACCGCGGGTGAGCTGGCGGCGCTGCTACCAATCGCCCGCCCGGGGGTCTCGCGGCACCTTCGGGTGCTGCGGGAGGCGGGACTGGTCGAGGTCCGCCAGGAGGCGCAGCGTCGGGTCTACGGTCTGCGCCCCGAGCCGCTCGCCGAGGTTGATGAATGGTTGGGCCGGTACCGGGCCTTGTGGGAGCAGCGGCTGGATGCCCTGCACACCGAGGTGGCCCGGGGAAAACGCGAACGGAGGAGCACCAGATGACCAGTAGTGCACGTGGGAACGGCCGCATCCTGGGCAGCCTGCGATCAGCCGATGGCAAGGGCATCGTGCGCATGGAGGACCGCTTCGACACCGATATCGACGACGTGTGGTCGACACTCACCGATCCCTCACGTCTGGCCCGCTGGTACGGCGAGGTCGAGGGCGACCTGCGACTCGGCGGTCAGTTTCGCGCACACGTTTTTGCCAGCGAATCGGAAGGCATCGGGCGGGTGGACGTGTGCGAGCCCCCGCGGCGGCTGCTGGTGACCATGGACCCGGACCAGCCGGGCGAGCAGGTCATCGAAGCCACCCTGGCCGCCGACGGCGACCAGACGATCCTGGTCCTCGAGAAACGGGGCATGCCCCTGGACCATCTCGCCGACTACGGGTCGGGCTGGCAGGTCCATGTCGAAGATCTAGCCGCCCACCTCGCCGGACGTGAGCCCGGCGACGCCGACGCCCGGTGGGACCAGCTCCTCCCTGCCTATCGAGACTTGGCCGCCAACGTCGACTAGCACGACAGCAGACCCGAGCGGCCATGTCCCGCTGCGGCTCAACCGGAAACCTAGGCTTCGAGGGCTGCGCTATTCCGCGCCGAGGCGGCTGATCCGGTTATTCCGCGAGGCTGGCGACCGGCTTCGGCGCGCGGACCACAGTGGCGACCAGGACAATCGCAGCGACCAGGAACAGGGTGGACGCGACGAATGCGTGATCAGCGCCGTAGACGAACACGTGATTGAGCTGCGCCAACGGGCTAGCACCCGGAACCGGGTGGCTGGCGGCGTACTTGCTGGCCGAGCCGAACACGGTCACCAGCACCGCGACGCCCAGCGTGCCTCCGAGTTGCTGGGTGACGTTGACCAGACCAGACGCGGCTCCGGCATCCTGTGGGGCGACACCGGCGAGCGCGGCCGTGGTCAGGGTCACGAACGACAGCCCGTTGCCGGCACCGAAGAGCACCAGGGTGGCCAGGATCTGCGGGTAGGTTGAGTCCGCGCTGAGCTGGCTCGACAACAGCAGACCGATCGCGGACAGACCGACGCCGATCAGCATCAGGGCCTTGCCGCTGAAGCGGTTGACCAATACCCGGCTGGCGAGCTGGGATGAGGCGAATACCGTCAGCGGGACCGGTAGGAACGCGAACCCAGCCTGCAGCGGGCTGTACCCGAGCACGTTCTGCAAGAACTGGGTGAGGAAGAAGAACATGCCGAACATGCCGGCGAACAGCAGTCCGCGGGCAGCATTGGCACCGCTTCGGCTGGCATTGGTCAGCAAACGTAACGGTGTGATCGGCTGTTCGGCGCGCAACTCGGTGTGTATGAAGGCCACCAGCAGTAGCACGCCGACAACGAACGAGCCGATGGTGAGCGGATCGCGCCAGCCGTTACCAGCCGCCCGGACGAATCCATAGACGACTGCGCCCACACCGAGCGTGGAGGTGAATGCACCGGCGAGGTCGAACCGGCCTGGTCGACGGGCAGTCTCAGGCAGTACGGAGGCCCCGACGGCAAGCACCGTCAGCCCGATGGGGACGTTGACGAACAGTACCCACCGCCAGGACGCCAAATCGGTGAGTATGCCGCCGGAAATCAGGCCTATCGCCCCGCCGCTGATCGATACGGCCGTGAAGAGCGCGATCGCGCGCAGCCGCTCGCGGCCCTCGGGAAACATGGTGGCGAGCAGGGCGAGCGACGACGGCGCGGCGAGGGCACCACCGACGCCCTGCAGCGCCCGTGCGGCGAGCAGGAACCAGCCGGCAGTGGCGAAGCCGCCGATCAGAGAGGCGACGGTGAATATGGTGATGCCGGCGAGGAAGGTGCGGCGCCGGCCGAGCAGGTCGCCGGCTCGGGCGCCCAGCAGCAGCAAACCGCCAAAGGTGAGCGTGTAGGCGTTGAGGACCCAGGACAGCTCCGTGTCGGAGAAGTTCAGCGCGCTCTTGATGTCCGGCAGTGCGACGTTGACGATGGTCGCGTCCAACACGACCATCAGCTGGCTGGTCAGGATGACCGCGAGCACCACGCTGGTGGGATTGCTGCGCCGGCGGCGGAACAGACCCGAGGGTGCGGAGTGTTCCGACGCTGGCGGCCTTGTCATGTCGAGTGTGTCGGACGGCATAGAGAGTTCTGCCTCTCGGAGATTACGATAGCTAAGCGGAAGCTTCTTCCGGTTACGATACGGAGGCAGCCTCCGGTTTCGCAAGTCCGATTCCTATCTCGGAAAGCACAGCACGGAAGGGAATAATTGAGCGATGCGTCGTAGCGCCGCCGTGACCGCGCCGCCGACGGGCACCTCCGCTCGGCGGCCGCTGCGCGCCGACGCCCAGCGGAACTATGAACGCCTCGTCAGTGCCGCCCGCACCGTGCTGTCCGAGCGCGGCAGCGAAGCTTCGATGGAAGAGATCGCCAGGCGCGCCGACGTCGGCGTGGGCACGCTGTACCGGCACTTTCCTCGCCGGATCGACCTCGTCGAAGCTGTGTACCGCGATGATGTCGAGTTACTGGTCACGCTGGCCGCCACGGTCGCGGTCGATGCGACGCCCTGGGATGCGCTCGTCGAGTGGCTGGACGGCTTCGTCCGCTACGGCCAGGCCAAGCGGGTATTCCTGACCGAGCTGCACGAGGCGTTCGAGAAGAACCCGGAGCTGGCGCCGCACTCGCGGGAAAAGATCCGGGTCGCGGCGGGAGTGGTCCTGGAACGCGCCCAACAGGCAGGCGTTGCCCGCGACGACATCGATGCCGCCGATCTCATGCAGCTGGTAGGCGGCATGTGCATGGCGCGCGATGCCAGCCTGGAACGAAACGAACGGCTGTTGACCCTCGTCCTGGACGGTATCCGGACGACTGCGCGCCACTGACACCTCGACGCACGACAGGTACTCCTGCTGTAAGTGCTGCTGCTCGTCGCGTTGATCCGAATTGCCGCGATGCGCGGGTGGGTCATGCTCCATTCAGTGGGGCTGGTTTCCCAGCGCGGCATCCGCACGTGCGCGGCAGCGATTCGGTTCGCTCGGCTGGCTGTGAGCTTTCCCGCACCGTCCGGGATGGGCGCCGGGCTGCGCAGTCGACGTACTACAGGTGCGAGCCGCCGGAAGACGTCGGCTGCAGATCCGGAAGGACCACCATGAGTAGCACCACGAAACGCCGCCTGGCGTTCGGCATCGGCGCCGCCCTCGCCGCCGGGGTCGCGTTAGGCACGCTGGCCATCAGCGCGGCGTCAGCGAAGAGTGACGTGACACCGCCGGCCGGGCTCACTGTGCGGGCCGACTCGGCCGGAGGGCCTGCCGTCTTGGTCGCGAGCCTCGAGGGCCGCAACGAGGTGACGGCCGGCGCTCCGGTCGGTCAGGCGCTCGAACTGATCGGCATTCACGACAACACGCTCAGCTATGCCGTCTCGTGGCGCGGTATCGGCACCCCGACCCAGGCAGACATCCACGCCGGCGGGTCCAGGGGTGGACGGCCCTGTCGTGGTACCGCTGTTCACTTCGTCGCGCCCCGCGGGTGGCTTCGCGTCCGGCACCGTCACCGTCACCGACCCAGCCCTGCTTGCTGCACTGCGCTCCGACCCGAGTGGCTTCTACACCGACCTGCGCACCAACCAGTTCCCAGCCGGCGCGGTGCGGGCCCAGCTACACCTGCTCAACCACGCGGTCAGCACGACCGGAGTGGCCGCGCTGCAAGAGTCGGTGGTCTTCGGCAGCCAGATCTACGCCTGCACCCCACAAGCCGACGGCTCGTTCGCCTTCACCCAACACGACGTCGATGCGCACCTCACCGGCGGCATCCACCACACCTTCGTGCGGCCGCTCGCCGGCACGCCGCAGTGGCAAGCACCCGACGGCAGCGCGGTCAGCGGCAAGCTGGTCACCAAGAACGCCAACGGCGCGGGCAACATCGCCGAGCTCAACCTCGACGCCACCCAGATCGGCAGGTCCACCGGACTGCTCGCCCACGTCGTCGAGGTGCTCCGCCTCAACACCGTCGGCGGCGTCGCCCCGGCCGGCACCTGCGACCCGCAGGCCACGCCGATCGTCAACGTTCCCTACCAGGCCGACTACGTGTTCATCAACGGCTAACAACCTCTACCCGAACGGTCACCGCATGGCGGTCCGCCGGCGCTGGTGATCGATCGAACCGATGGCCTCGACCCTCGAGCGAGAAGGGGGTCGGGGCCATCGTCGTTCGCGCCGCAGCTGATGCTCGCACGCGCTGAGACTCGACCACACCTCGAGGTGATGCCCCCGGTGGGATGATTCCTGACTGGTGAGCATCTGAGGAGGTTGATCATGAATGGTCGTCGCGTCCGGGCCGCAGCCGCATCCGGGCTGACGCTCACCGCAATCGCCGTCATCCCGGGCATCGCCGCCGCACCTCCTGGACTCGCCACGCCGCCGACCTGCTCCTCGGGTGCGCATACCCTGTCGCACTTCGGCGACCACGTGTACCCGGAGACAGGAAACGGCGGATACACAAGCCTGCACACCGACGTCCACATGATCTATGACGCGCCGAGCAACCAGTTCCTGCCGGGCAACCACGTCGTACTGACGATGCGCGCGAGGCAATGCCTCACCGACTTCAGCCTCGACTTCGAGCGCACGAGCGTCGACCCGGTGAACGGGCCGGCCATGAGGGTGAACTCGATCCTCGTCAACGGCCGACGAGCGGCGTACAAGTTCGTGCAGCCCACCTATCCTGGCGACCCGAATGGGCAGGACGACCCCAACCCACTCGCCCATGAGGCCTCGCAGGTCAACCCGGTCGGCGGACCTCACAAGAACCCGCTGCCACCGGCTTGCACGCCGGAAGTGACCGGCGGCGTGAACGCGCAGAACGGCGATCAGTGCCCGGCGAACAAGCTGGTGATCACACCGTCCCAGAGCATCCCGGCCGGTACCCGCTTCACGGTGACCACCTTTTACACCGGCCGACCCGGGGTGCACACCGACGGCGACGGCACGACCGAGGGCTGGTTCCGAAACGACTCCCCACCCGGCGACGGTGGCTTCGTCACGACCGAGCCGGTGGGCACCGAGGACTGGATGCCACTCAATGACCATCCGAGCGCCAAGCCGAGCTACGACTTCTACGACACGGTCAACGCCGGCCGGACGGCGATCGCGAACGGCATGCTGATTTCCACCGTGGCGAACCGGCCGGACGCACGGTTCCCCGGCGGGTCGACAACGTGGCATTGGCGCTCGCCGGCCCCGATCGCAAGCTATCTGGTCGAGAACAGCGTTGGGGCGTTCGACCTGACCTCTCGCGACGCGAGCGACGGGATCCGGTACTTCGAGGCGCAGAGCAGTTCGATCGACGCCGCGCAGAAGCAGGCGAACCTCGCGATCATGGACCAGCAGCAGGACATCACCGATTTCCAGAGGCGGTTCAACGGGCCGTTCCCGTTCACCTCCGACGGCGTCCTGGTCGGCATCCCCGCCGCCGGCTTCGAGGAAGAGATGCAAACCATGATCACGTTCCAGGGCGGCCAGATCGACTTGGACACGTTCAACCACGAGAACATGCACCAGTGGTGGGGCGACAGCGTCACCGAGGCCAACTACAACCTGACCTTCTTCAAGGAAGGCATGGCCACGCTTGGCGAGTACCTGTTCGACGCCCGCAAGGCGGCAACCTCCGCGGGTGGCCTGGACACGCCGGCGGGCCAGGCAGCCTTCGATGCCAGCCTGGTCAACCAGTTCAACACGAACTACGCGAACAGCAAGCTCTGGAGCGCCGCGCCCTCCGACCCAACGCCGGCCACCCTGTTCTCGGACAGCTTCACCTACACCCGCCCTGGCACCGCATACATCGCGCTGCGGCAAATCCTGGGCAAGGCGAACTTCGCCAGCGCGTTACAACAGATCCAGCGCGACTACCGCTTCTCCAGCATCACCGAGAAACAGCTGGAGGCCGGGTTCCACGCGTGGATGCCAAACAAGAGCGCAGCATGCAGCGCGCGCCTGGACCAGTTCTTCACCCAGTGGTTCGACACCGCGTACCCGCACGGTGGCCGCACGAACCGGCCGCAGCTGACCGGCCCGGACCTCAACGGCCCCGGCTTCTACAACGCCGACGGCACCTGCGGCTGAAATCCAGCACGTCCATCCAGTGGCCGGCGCGGAGTGGTGGCGGCACGCCACGATCTATCAGATCTACCCGTTGAGCTTCGCCGACGCAAACGACGACGGCTACGGCGACTTGCCCGGCATCATCGACCGTCTCGGTCATCTGGCCGGCGAGCCGCAATCCCTCGGCGTCGACGCCATCTGGCTGTCGCCGATCTACCGCTCCCCGATGGTCGACTTCGGTTACGACGTCGTCGATCACTGCGCGGTAGACGCCCGGTTCGGCTCGCTCGACGACGCTGACGCGTTGATCCGCACGGCCCACCGACTGGGTCTGCGCGTCCTCCTCGACTATGTGCCCAACCACACCTCGGATGAACACAAGTGGTTCCAACGCTCGCGCCGGTCACGCGCTGACCCGTTCCGGGACTGGTATGTGTGGGCTGACCCGGCGCCGGACGGCGGCCCGCCCAATAACTGGCTCTCGGCCTTCGAACGGGTCGGCCGGGCGTGGACGTTCGACTCGGCGACGGGTCAGTACTACTTGCACTCCTACACCGCGCAGCAACCGGATCTGAACTGGCGCAACCCCGAGGTTCGCCATGCCATGCATGACGTTCTTCGGTTCTGGCTCGACCGAGATGTTGACGGATTTCGGGTGGACGCCCCGCATCGCCTTGGTAAGGATGCGCTGCTGCGGGACAACCCGCCCGACGTCGTCGACCTACGGGTGGCGACGCAGGTCGATGACCGCCGGCATCGCAACCTGGACGACCCATTCGTTCACGACGTCCTTCGCGGACTGCGAGCCGTGACCGACAGCTACCCCGATACGGTGCTTGTCGGCGAGGTCGGGATCCACCACCGGGCCCGGCGGCTGCGCTATTACGGATCCGGAGACGAACTGCAGCTGGCGTTCGACTTCGGCTTCTGGGCGAATCCGTGGGATGCAGAGGCGTTCCGTGCTAACGGGCTCGAGCAGGCCACCCGGACCGTCGGATGGCCGACGCATGCCCTGTCGAACCACGACATTTCCCGTCACGCCAGCCGGTATGCCCTCCACACGCGAGTCGGCATCGACACCATGGCCCGAGCGCGCGTGGCCGCCGTGCTACTCACGACGCTGCCGGGCACCACCTTCCTTTACTACGGCGAGGAGATCGGGATGACCGACGTCGCCGTGCCACCATTGCTGGCAACCGACCCCAATGGCCGGGACCCAGCGCGAACACCGATGCAGTGGAATATGACCGCTGCATCAGCCGGATTCTCCAACGTCCGTCCGTGGCTCCCGACTCCCACCCACGGAGTCGATGCTGCCGGCCAGCGCGCTGATCCTGACTCCCTGCTGAATCTCTACCGACGGTTGCTCCAGTTGCGCCACGCACACCCGGGCCTGCGCTCAGACCGTTACGAGGATGTCGAAGCCGGCCCGGACGTCTATGCGTACCAGCGCGGTGACGGCAACCGCACGCTCATGGTTCTGCTCAACTTTGCCGACGGGCATCGGTCCGTCGCCGTCGCCCGCGATCGAACGCGGGAGGGCGCCCGATTGACCTTGAGTACCCACGGCCGCGAGGCGGGGATGGTTGTCGATCCGCGTGACCTGTTGCTCGGACCGAATGAAGCAATGATCATCGAGCTCGACTCGAAGCAGGCCTGATCCCCGCTCGGCCGGGTGATGCATTAGTCAACGAAATCGACTACCGCGATCGCCCGGTTTGCTCTGGTGGTCGTTGGCCGTTGAGGCGTGCGACGTAGCGGTCGGCGGAGCGGCGGACGGCGGCGGCTCCGTCCTCGACCACGACTCGTCCCCACCAGCCGCCGTAGACGCGGTCGAAGCTGAATCGTTCGACTCGGCGGGCGATGTCGAGGACGGTGGCCTGATCGAGCGGAATGAGGTTGGGAAAGCTCCACATGAAACTGACCCAGTCGCGATCTTGCACCACGGTGATGGTGTCTCCGGTGAGCAGCGCGCCACGCTGCTGGCAGCCAGCCGGCCAGTGCAGCACGGCCGCGCCGTCGAAGTGCCCGCCGATGCGGGCCAGCGTGAGGCCTGGCACCGGTTCGATGTCGTCATCGAACAGCTCGATCCGAGGGGACGCTCGCTGGATCCAGTGTTGATCGGCGCGGGGCATAAAGATGCGCGCGTCAAACGCGTCGGCAAACTCGACATTGGCAGCGTAGAAATGTGGGTGGGACAGGCAGATTGCGGCGATTCCGCCGAGCTCGGCAATCTGTTTACGGGCCTGCTCGTCAAGCAGCGAGATGCAGTCCCACAGCACGTTGCCGTGCGGGGTGCGCACCAGCAACGCTCGTTGGCCGATCGCGAAGGACGGCTCGACGCCGATGCCGACCAGGTCGGCCTCCTCGTTCCGCAGGACCACGCTGTGGTCCTCGGCGATCTCGGCCATGGTCGTCCACTGTTGGCCGGCCCAGCCGACGTATTGGCGTTCGTCCGCACAGATTGGGCAGCCGCGCGGATATCGGTCGGTGTCTGGGTATTGCACGCCGCAGGTAACGCAGATCCACGCCGGCATCAGGGTGTCCTCTCAAGTGGTGACATCACGACGACGACAAACCGGGGCCCGGACACCGGCGCGGTCCGGGACCAGTGCGGGTTCGAGGCATCACCATCCGAGTTCATGGAGTCTGGCGTCATCGATGCCGAGGTGGTGGCCGACCTCGTGGACAACGGTCCGACGTACCTGTTCGACAACCTCGACGTCGGTGCGGCAGATGGCGCAGATGGCTCGGCGATAGATGGTGATCCGGTCGGGCAGCACACCGGCATAGTGCGTCGTGCGGCTGGTCAAGGGGACCCCACGGTAGAGCCCGAGCAAGCCCGGTGGGCCGTCCTCGTGTTCGACGGTGACGGCGACGTTGCGCATCATCCGGCCGATATCCGAGGGCAGGCCGTCGAGCGCCTCACCGACCATGGCTTCGAAACGCTCGCGCTCGACGTCGACCATGAGGTCATTGTCCGGCCGCCGGCGCCGGCCGCGGCACGTGCGACTGACCGTGCCCGGTGAGCATCCGTCCGGGCCAACGTCGATCTCCTACGAATGCATCGAGGGTACGTAGGAAAGCCCGATGATCGCGCCCTCGCTTGACTGAAGCCTAGCGACGGTCTGTCCCCAAGGCTCGGTACGCGCCTCATGGAGCAACGCGAAGCCCTTGTCCTTCAACTCGTCCGCGGCGACTTGGACGGTGGCAGCGTCCGCAACCTCGAACTCGATGCTGGCCTGCGGAACCGGTCGATCAACTGGCCAGTCAGGGGTGCCGAAACACGCCTCCGCAGCCTGAGTCAGGGGCCAGATACCGAAGTGCTTGCTACCGCCGATGTCTTCACTATGCAGATAGTCTTCATCCTCCGACGCGGTGAGCGGTAGCCCGAGCGCGTCCACGTACAGCTCTCGGCTGATGCTCGGATCAGGGGTGATCACCGCGATGCTCGCGATGAACTGCACATCCATGACGTCACCTTCCTTGCGGGATTTGATTCGACTGCCCAGCCATCGTCACATCCGGCTCCGACAGCGCCGCGGTCCAGCTCGGCAGCAGTCTTCGCCCGGGGATGTTCGCAGGCTTACCTGTCCCTACTAGCGCGACGTATACACTCAGTGTATTGTCCCGCTCATGACGGTTCCGTACGCGTTGTTGGGCCTGCTGGAGCGCGAGCCAAGCCATGGCTACGACCTCAAACGGGATTACGACACCTACTTCGGTCGCGGTAAGCCGCTTCCCTTCGGCCAGGTGTACGCCACGCTTGCCCGACTGGCGCGGGACGGCAAGGTGATTGCTGGTGAAGCGGAGCCCGGAGCCGGTCCGGATCGCAAGCGGTACGTGATCACCGAGCAGGGGGCCACCGAGGTCGAGACGTGGCTGGCCGAACCGGTCGAGCCCGAGCCGCACCTGCAGACGCTGCTGTTTGTCAAGGTGGTGCTCGCGTTGATGCTCGGCCGGGATGCCGAGATGTACCTCGATACACAGCGGGCGGCGCACTTGCAGCGGATGCGGGAGTTGACCGAGGTCAGGCGCGCAGGTGGGGTGGTTGACTCGCTGCTCGCCGACCATGGCCTGTTCCACCTGGAGGCGGACCTGCGCTGGATCGAGCTGACTGTCGCCCGACTGGCCACCCTGGCCAGGGAGGTCCGGCCATGAGTCCACTGGTCGAGGCTCGCGACGTGCACGTGTCGTTCGGGCCGACTCCGGCGCTACGCGGGGCGAGTCTCGCCGTGGCGGCGGGAGAGATCCTTGCCGTGATGGGTCCGAGTGGCTCGGGCAAGTCGACGTTGCTGCATTGCTTGGCCGGAATCCTCGTGCCGGACGCCGGCGAGGTGCACTTTTCCGGGCGGCGGATCGATGTGCTCGGCGAGGCCGACCGTAGTGCGCTGCGCCGCGATCGGTTCGGGTTCGTGTTCCAGTTCGGCCAGCTGGTCCCCGAGCTAACGGCTGCGGAGAATGTTGCGCTGCCGCTGCTGCTTGGTGGCGCGCGGCGTACGGCGGCGCTTGCGCAGGCGCGAGCGTGGTTCGAGCAACTGGGTTTGGACGGCTTGGAGGATCGCCGATCGGGTGAGCTGTCCGGCGGGGAGCAGCAGCGGATCGCGCTGGCCCGTGGGCTGGTCGGACAGCCGGAGGTGCTGTTCGCCGACGAGCCCACCGGCTCGCTCGATTCGCTGACCGGCGAGCGCGTGATGGATTTGTTGACAGCGACCGCTCGCGAACACGGCATCACCGTCGTGCTGGTGACCCATGAGCCGCGGGTGGCGGCGTACGCCGACCGTGAAGTGATCGTCCGGGACGGCAAGATCACCTCGCCGGCGCCTCTGATCGGCGCTCGGTGATTCGTTTCGGGCTGCGGCTGACCCTGTGCGGCGGACGGGAGGCCGTAACCCGGCTGGTCCTCATCGCCACGGCGGTGGCGATCGGTGTCGGCCTGCTCCTGTGCACATTGGCCGGTATCAACGCGGTCAACACGCAGAACGCGCGGTATGCCTGGCTGGCGACCGGCGCGGGCGCGACGGGTGCCGGACACTCGAGCGCAGACCCGGCCTGGTGGCAGCTGTCCGCGGACTTGTTCGATGGCAAGCTGATCGGCCGGGTGGACGTAGCCGCCACCGGCCCGGACTCCCCGGTGCCGCCGGGTATTCCGGTGCTGCCCGGTCCGGGGCAGTTCTACGCGTCGCCGGCGATGGGCAAACTGCTCGCCAGCACACCTCCGGACGAGCTCGGCGCCCGTTATCCCGGGAAACGGATCGGCACGATCGGCGACGCCGCCCTGCCAGCGCCGAACTCGCTGATCGTCATCGTCGGCCACTCCCCCGACGAGCTTGCTCACGTGACCGGTGCCCGGCTGGTCACCAGCATCAGCACGACCCCGCCAAGTGGCTGCAATGGAGAAGATTGCGCCGTCGGCGTCGGCATCAACGCCCGTGGCATCGACCTCTTACTGTCGGTGGTCACGGCGGCGCTGCTCTTCCCGCTGATGATCTTCATCGCCACGGCGACCCGCCTGTCTGCCGCCCGGCGCGAGCAGCGGTTCGCTGCCATGCGCCTGGTCGGCGCTACGCCGCGGCAGGTTACGGTGATCTCTACCGTCGAGTCGACGGTTGCCGCGGTGATCGGTGTGGCCGGCGGGTTCGCCCTTTTCTTTCTGCTACGCCCGCTGCTGGCCCCGATTCCATTCACTGGTGTGCCGTTCTTCGTCGGCGATCTGTCTCTCAACTTGCTCGACGTGCTGCTCGTTCTGCTCGGCGTCCCGCTCGGCGCTGCGGTAGCGGCGCGACTCGCGCTGCGCCGGGTAACCATTTCCCCGCTCGGGGTGACCCGCCGGGTCACCCCGACGCCACCCAGCGCGTGGCGGGTCGTGCCGTTGCTGGTCGGGCTCAGTGAGCTGGGGTACTTCGTTGTGGCCGGACGCCCGGCGTCCACGGGCGGCCAGATCCTTGCGTATCTACCGGGCATTCTCCTGACGATGGCCGGTGTGGTGATCGCCGGGCCGTGGCTGACCATGGTCGGCTCACGGGTACTCGCCCGGCGGGCCCGTCGCCCCGCGGCACTGATCGCGGCTCGCCGCCTGTCGGACAACCCGCAGACGGGCTTTCGCGCGATCAGCGGGCTGGTGCTCGCCCTGTTCGTCACGACCGTCGCCATCGGAGTGATCACCACGATCAACGCCTATGACGGTGGTGCCCGCACCACCGCCGCCGACCGGGCAACCCTGATCAACGACCTCTTCCGATTCAACCCGTCCGGTCGGCCGTCGACCTCCCTCCCGTCGGTCCCGTCGACCTTGCTAGGCGCGCTGCGGGCGACGCCCGGCGTAACCGCAGTACTCCTCGTCCACGAACAGCCCGACACCGGCCAGGATTTCCCCCCGGGCGTGGTGAGCTGCGCAGAGCTGGTTCGGGCGCCGGCGCTGGGCCGCTGCGCTCCAGGTGCGCAGACCGTGACCATCGACCCGGAAAGCGCCGGCACGAAGTTCCAGCCCCGTGCGTGGCGCGCCGCCGACATCCGGGCGGATGAGCTGGCCGGGCTGCCGGTCCAGACCGTTGTCGTCGCCACCAACGGCTCGCGGGGGGCGATCGAGCGCGCCCGCACCCTTCTCGAGCTCGCCTACCCGCAGACCGACGCGCCTATTACCGTGACCGAGCAGCGGACCCTGAACGGCAAGCAGACCGCTGCATACCAGCAGCTCGCCAACGTCGTCATCATCGCCAGCCTGCCCATTGCCGGTGTCACGCTCGCGGTCAGCGTGGTGGCCGGCCTCAATGAGCGCAAGCGGCCATTCAGCTTGCTGCGGCTGACCGGTGCGCCGCTGCGCGTCCTGCAACGGGTCGTCTTGATCGAGAGCGCGGTGCCGCTAGTCGCCGCCGCGGCGGTCTCCATCGGGACGGGTTTCCTGGCGGCATACCTGTTCCTGCGCTCGCAGCTCTCGGAGACGCTGCAGCCGCCGGGCCCGGCGTACTACACCGTCGTGGCAGCCGGTCTTCTGGCGTCGCTCGCGATCATCGCCTCGACCCTGCCTGTGCTACGCCGGGTCACCGGTCCTGAGACAGCACGCAACGAATAGCGGCACGGGCAGCCGAAATCTGGTTGCCCGTGCCCGGTCGAACCCGAAAGTCACATCCGGAAGGATGACTGCCGCTTCCGCTAGGGAGCGTGGCGCACCCGGTCGCAGGGTGATCGGATCAGGGCTTGATGTTCTGGTTCACATGGAACAGGTTTCCGGGATCGTACTTGCGCTTCACGTCGACGAGGCGGGCGTAGTTGCCCTTGTAGTTGGCGGCGATTCGGTCCTGGTCGTCGCCGGCCATGAAGTTGATGTAGCCGCCCTCCTCCGAGTGCGGCGCCGTCGCCGCGTAGTAGTCGCGCACCCATTGGGTGTTGGTTTCGTTCTGCGCCGGGTCTGGCCACATTCCAGCGATGACGGTGGCGAAGTTTGCGTCGCGGTAGGCGAACGCCGTCGCGTCGGCCGGCACCCGATGGCACGCACCGTTGATCGGGTAGATGTGCACGGTGGAGTTCACCACAGGCACCTTCGGCCCGTGCACCAGGTGAGCCTCGATGGCGGCGTCCGACAGCTCGACGTTGAAGTTCGCCTTCCAATAGTGCTGCAGGCCCGGTGGGACGAGCGCGTCGAAGGCGGCGTTGAGTGCGGGGTAGGGCATTGGGCCAACCATCTCGGCCACGATCGGCGCGACGTCGCGAAGCGGCTGGATGGCCTTCGCGCCCTCGTCCAATGGCCCGGCCCAGCAGGTGACGAACGCGATGAACGGTTCGCCGTGCCGCTCTTCCGGGATGAACGGCAGCGGCGGCGCGATCTGGAAGGCCGGAAACGCGCCGAGCTGCTCAGGGGCGTCCATGATGAATTCGCGGAAGAAACGCAGCACGTCACCCGCGCGGTCGAGCTCGAAGAAGATTGGGCCGCCGTAAATGTCCTTGACCGGGCTGAGCCGGAACTCGAACGACGTCACTACGCCGAAGTTGCCGCCGCCGCCACGCAGCGCCCAGAACAGGTCTTCGTTCTGCGTCTGACTCGCGATGACCAGTTGACCGTCGGCGGTCACCACGTCGGCCGATAGCAGGTTGTCGCAGGACAGGCCCAAGCCGCGATCGAGGTAGCCGATGCCGCCCCCGAGAGTCAGCCCACCGACACCGGTCGTGGAGATGATCCCACCGGTTGACGCCAACCCGAACGGATACGTCGCTGCGTTGAAGTCACCCCAGGTGGCGCCGCCTTCGGCTCGGGCGGTCCGCGCCGCCGGATCCACTCGAACGCCCCGCATCCCGGACAGATCGGCGACCACGCCGTCGTCACAAACACCGAAGCCGGGCACACTGTGCGAGCCACCGCGCACGGCAAGGTCGAGTCCGTTCTCCCGGGCGAAATCGACGGCGGCCATCACGTCACCCGCGTTGGCGCACCGCACCACGGCCCGCGGCCGACGATCGATCATCGCGTTGTAGACCGCACGCGCATCGTCGTAGGCGTCGTCGTCCGCCGTGATCACCGTTCCGCGTACGCGCTCGCGCAGTTGGTCGACCGTCATCGTGCCCATGTGACCCCCAGGGGTTCGCTCGCTGTGTGCGGGGCACTTACCTCGGCTTGCGGTCGCAGACGCGACACCAGCCAGAAGATCCCCCGATTTCGAGATTTTAAGGCTACGCCCGATGGGCCATCAGTCAACAGCGTTTGCCTGCCCTATCGTGCATTCATCCGCGCGCGCTGCCGCTCGACAAGGTTCGGCTGCTCGAGCCATTACCTGGGCGCGGCAGCAATTCAGCGCGGAATCAATCCGTCGCTCTGGCCGCGAGGCAGTGACGCCTTCGATACCGGTGAACCTGGCGCATCAGGAGGGGGCAAGCGATCCACAAAACCCATGCCCACCGGACCAAAAGGAAGAACGGAATGGACAGCCCGAAACCGAGTAGCACCCCGTAGCTGCGCCAGCTCGCTTCGCTGAAGAGTGACGATGGAGTGTCCGCAGCCT
The DNA here is from genome assembly GCA_963779485.1 of uncultured Actinomycetota bacterium. GTDB lineage: Bacteria > Actinomycetota > Actinomycetes > Mycobacteriales > Jatrophihabitantaceae > CAVVJA01. Next base: position 176,437 of record CAVZYJ010000009.1, read on the forward strand.
GCAGATCATGAGACATCATGTGATGCACCATGGCCAGGAACGTCACGCTCGCCAGTATTTGGAGCAGCGCGTAGAACCCCCATCGCAATGCGTGCGCTCCGACCGTATCCGGCGCTTCCGAAGTGAGCAGCTTGGTAGCGAACGGGTTGAGCACGACCATCAGGAGCCAGACCATGTCCAACGAGCGCAACCACGCGTCGCTTCGGGCCGCATAGCGGAACACATGATGATGCTCGCTCCACATCGCAGCGATGACCACGAAGCTGATCACAAACGCCAGATAGCTCTCCTTGTGGTCCTGCACGGACGACCACAACTCATCGACCGTGGTGCCGGTCGGGACTGGAAGGTCCAACGCCAGCAACGTGATGGCGATCGCCACCACGGCGTCCGAGAAGAAAATCAAGCGGTCCGCAGCGCCGGATTCGCTGAGGGCTTCGTCCTCGGACATCGGCCCATCATCGCGCAGGATGGCGGTGGAGGGCCGCAGCGGCGCGACCGCCGTCCAATGGGCACGATCCTATTGGCAATTGCAGGCAGCGCGCGAAGAATGCACTGTCTGCGGCCGCGAGCCGGCTGGCGGGCTGCGGCAGCGATGCTCACGCCGGTCGGGTGACCTCGGGGTCGTGCGTAAGCTCGTAAATGTTGCCGTCCGGGGCGCGGAAATGCACCCAAGCGATGCCGCTCTGATCGGTCGTGGGACCGGAGAGGATCTCGACATCGGCCGACCGCAACTCCTCGGTCGCCGTTCGCACATCGTCGACCAAGAAGCCTGCGACCGGGCCCGTCGTGAAGTGCCGATTCATGTCACTGTCCGGGCCGAACACCTCCACCTTGCTTCCGTCGGGGAGTTCCATCTTCCAAAAGCCCGGTTGATCCACTTCGAGTCGCAGGCCCAGTACGTCACGAAAGAACGCCACCGTCGGATATGCGTTTTCCGTACGCGTACCTACCCACGCTAGCTTGATGACCTCCACGCCGCCTTGCTATACGGGTTGCACCGCCAGGTCAACCGCCGCCTCACGCGCGCGAAACGTCATCGGGCCACGCCATACCTAACGGTGATCGGCGCGGGTTCCTTACGTCCGGGCTAGCACCTTGTCCAGTTTGGGCGGCGCGGCAGCTTCGATGTCGTCGGGCCGTTCGACTAATACGTGTGGCGTGATCCGGTCAAGCCATCTCGGGAGGTACCAGTTGGCATTGCCGAGCAGGTGCATCAGCGCCGGCACGAGAACGGTGCGCAGTAGGAAGGCATCGAGAAAGACGGCGCTGGCCAGGCCAATCCCGAACAGTTTGATCGCCCGCAGGTCGCCGAGCATGAACCCGCCGAAGACGGCGATCATGATGAGCGCTGCAGCGGTGATGATGCCGCCCGTCTCGGCTTGGCCGACGGTGATCGACCGGGCGTTGTCTTTGCTGTGCAGCCATTCCTCGCTTATTCGACTGACCAGGAACACCTGGTAGTCCATCGACAAACCGAACAGAATGGCGAAGAACATAACGGGAGCCCACGCGTCGATGGGTCCGCCTTTGCCGATGCCGAGCGTGCCCAAGCCCCATCCCCATTGGAAGATCGCAACTACCACTCCGAACGATGCGCCCGCCGCCAGCAGGTTCATCACCGCCGCGGTGAGCGGAATGACGAGGCTGCGGAACGCGATGATCAGTAGCGCAAAGGACAGCCCGACAACGGCCGCGATGAACAGCGGCATCTTGGCACCGAGCACGCTCGCGAAGTCAACCTGGATCGCGGTGTCGCCGTAGACGTAGACCCGGTTAGCCGTGCCGTCGTAGATGGGCGGCAGGGTGCGAGCCCGCAAGTGCCTGACCAGCGCGTACGTCCTTGCGTCCTGCGGCGCGGTCGTCGACTTGAACGTCATGAGGGCAACCGACTGGGTCAGCGGAATCGGGTGCACGCTTGTCGGATCCACCTGAGGAGTCGACGTCAGGGCCGACCCAACCCGCTGGAGGTAGCCGGTCTGCGACGCGCCCGGGCCGTCGATGACGACCTCCAGGGTGGAGTTATAGCCGACGCCGAAGCCCTGTGCTATCAGGTCGTAGCCGGTGCGGGTGGTGGTCTCGGACGGGTCGTTGCCCTGGTCGCCCTGGCCCAGCCGCATTGACAGGAACGGCACCGCCAACGCCACGATCACCGCCGTGCCGGCAAGTGCGAAGGCAACCTTGTGCCCAGCGACAAGCTGAGACCAGCGGGCCCAGAATCCGGTCGGCTGCACCTCGATGAACTCGCCCCCGTGCACGGCCCGCCGCTGCTTGCGGGGCAGTACCTTCAGGCCGAGCAAGGACAGCAACGCCGGCAACAGCGTCAGGGATGCGGCCATCGTCAGGGTGACTGCCACCGCGGCCCCCAGCGCCATGCCGTTGAAGAAGCTGACCCCCAGCGCAATCAGTCCAAGGATCGCGATGCAAACCGTGGTCCCCGCAAACAGCACGGCTCGGCCGGACGTGTTGAGCGAGGTGACGATGGATTCCTGGACGCTCATCCCGCGGCGCAAATTGCGCCGATGCCGGGTGACGATAAACAGGGCGTAGTCCACACCGACACCGAGGACCATCAGCTCCGTCAGCTGCGGGGTAATGTTAGACACGTTCATGACGTGGGTGAGGATGCCGATCAGTCCGAGCCCGCCGCCGAGAGCGGCCACCGCACTGGCCAGTGGCAAGGCGGTCGCGCCAACCGTGCGGAACACGATCAAGAGAATGATCAACGCGGCAATGAAGCCGAACGCGAATGGGGGCACGCCCTGCGAGTTCTGGCCCTGATCCTGGAACGCGTTGCCCGTAAACTCGACCTGCAGGCTGTCGGTGCGTAGCTTCTTCAGGTCATTGAAGACGTTCGTGAACAGCGTCTGGTCGTAGTGGTTCGAGCGCCAAGAGATGTTAACCAACGCTGTGGTGGATCCCTTGTCGACGTTGAGCAGATTCGGGTCGCCGGCGGAGGTGCCGCCGTTGTTGGTGCAGTCGATCGCCTCCCACGGTGTGCGAATCGCAGCGACCTGACTGCCTGAGGTGCACAGCCTCGACAGGGCGGCCTCGACGCCGATGGGCTCGGACTGCAGCGTCCCCGTCTTGGCCTTGAGCACCACGGTGCCAGTCGCCCCGTCTTGGCTGTCCAGGCCGGCTTTCTTCAGGACGTTCGCGACCGCGGCGGTCTCGGTGTGCGGCAGGCTGAAGCTGTCCTTGTAGGACGTCCCGCCGATCGCACTTGAGATGCCTTGGGCCAGCAGGATGAAGCTGACCCAACCAGCGATGACCCACAAGCGATGTTTGATGGCGAGGGCAGCAAGCGATTTCACCGAAGCGTCTCCTTGTCTTGCCGGTTCACGGCTCCGCCCGCGGGGGGGAGCTCGCTCGTGGCGGTGTCGAGAGCGACAGCACGATCGCGCACGAGTCCGAACTGCACGGTCTCGCGGGGCAGTACCGCGTCCCATAACCAGTCGCTGGCGACCCGCACCCGGTTGGACGGGAGGGACAGCAGGTGGTAGCCGCGGGTCACGGCCTTGGCGGCGATGCCGGACAGCGGAACACCGAGCGGGTTGGCTGTGGCCTTGGCGCCGGCCAGATCGACGACGAAACCGAGGTCGTGGTGCTTATAGGCATGCGGGTGCCCGTGCCCCAGGGACGCGGCGATGTTGTGGGCGGCAAGATTCCCTTGCCGTTCGGCGTGCTGGGCCGTCATGCCGGTGATCTCGCCGGGCCGCGTGAGGTCGGGGACCGCCGCGACATCACCGCACGAGAAGACATCAGGGTGGCCGGGCACCGTCAGGTATTCGTTGACGACGAGCCGGCCGCGCGTGGCCGATAGGCCAAGCTGTTCGACCAGTGGGTCGGGCCGTACTCCAACGCACCAGATCAGCGAGCGCGTCAGCACAAACTGGCCGTCCGACAGCCGGACGCCCTCGCTGGTCGCCTCTTCGACGGAGGTACCGGTGCGGATCTCGACGCCGCGCCGGGTCAGCGTCCGGTGCGCGGCAACCGACAATCGCGGCGACAGCTCAGGCAGCACCCGCGGGGCAAGGTCGAGCAGTAGCCAGCGGATCGGCTGATCGCGCAACCCGGTGTGAGCTCGTGCGACGCGGCGGGTGAGGAGCTGGCCCTGGGCGGCCACCTCCGTGCCGGTGTAGCCGGCGCCTACGACCACGAACGTGCAACGCGCTTCGCGTTCGTCCCGGTCTTTCGTGGCGTCGGCGTGCTCGATCTGCTGGACCAGGTGATCGCGCAGGTACAGCGCCTCGGCGACGCTGCGGAACCCGTGGGCATGTTGGGCCACTCCGGGGATCGGCAGCAGTTTGTTGACGCTGCCGGCGGCGATGAGAAGCCGGTCGTAACCCAGGGTCCGGCGGTGACCTTCCGGTTCGACGAACTCGACGTGGTGAGCGTGCAAGTCCACGCGGTCTACCGTGCCGAGCAGCAGCCGGGCGTCTGGGCAGGCAACGCGCAACGAGATAGCGATTCGCCGGGGATCCAAGATCCCTGCGGTGACCTCAGGCAGCAGCGGCAGATACAGGAAGTAGTCGGTCGGATTGATCAAGATCACCTCGACGCCGTGCTTGGCCAGCCGGGCCAATCGACGCGCCGCGTGTATCCCGGCGAATCCGCCTCCGACGATGACCACACGCTGGCGATGCGGGGTGGCGTTCCTCAGGTGTGCCATGGGTCGGTCCTTCCGGGTCATGACTTGGTGGCGTCGGCATGGGCCACGAGATGCTCTGCGGGCGATGGCCGGGCCGGGTCGGTTTCGTCAACGAGTGCCTGTCGCCGCAGGAGGTACCCGACGGCCACGGCGGCCGTGGCGACCACGATGGCCGCGCAGACCAAGGCCGTTTGCATGCCGTCGGTGAATGCGTGTTGTGCCTGCTCGGTGACCGGTGGCCCGAGCCGGGAGGCCAGAGCAAGAGACGAACGTGCGTGTTCGAACATGGGCGACGGCAGCCCGGCGAGATGCAGATGGCTGCGGTAGATGGACTGCAGGATGCTGCCTAGTACCGCGATTCCGAGTGCGCCGCCGAGTTCTCGGGCCAGGTCGTTCATGGCGGAGCCGACGCCCTGCTTGGCTACCGGCAACGCGTCAGTGATCGCGGCCGTGGCTGGCGTCATCGCCAGTCCCATGCCCGCACCGAGGAGCACGATTCCAGCGAGAAGCAGCCAATAGGTGCTCGTCCCGGTCAGCCGGGACAGCACGACGAGTCCGGCGGTGATGAAGGCGAGCCCGAGCACGCACACCCGCCCCGATCCGGCGCGTGCCACCAGCGTGGGGGCGACGACCCGCGCCGCCGGCATCATGGTGAGCGCCATCGGGATAAGGCTCAACGCGGCGACCAGCGGGCTGTCATCGCGCACGAGCTGCAGGTACTGGAGCATCAAGAAGATGAAGCCGAAGAAGGCGAAGAACTGCAGCGTGATCGACAACGTCCCGGCGGTGAAGGCCCGGTGTCGGAACAGCCGCGGGTCAAATAGCGGGTTCGAACGAGTGCGCTCCCAGTCCAGGAACCCAGCCAGCACGGCCAGGCCAAGGGCAATGCCGATTAGCGTTCGAGGGCTGCCCCAGCCCTCGGTCGGCGCCTCGATGATCGAATACACCACCACGCCCAGGCCAACGACCGTGAGTCCCGCGCCGGCGAGGTCGAGCCGTGGTGCGCGCGGGTCGGCCGATTCGGGGACGAAGCGCACCGTGGCAATGATTGCGACAACGGCCAGCGCGATGTTCAGCCCGAACACCGACTGCCACGACCACGCTTCCAGCAGCAAGCCGGATACCAGCAGGCCGACGATCGCGCTTGCCCCGGCAACCGCCGCCCACGCGCCCACCGCGCGCGCCCGCTGTTCGCGCGGGAATGTGCTGGTGATCGTCGACAACGTCGCTGGCATCACCAATGCGGCGCCGAGCCCGAGCACTCCGCGCATTGCGATCAGCCAGGCCGGATCACTGGCAGCCATCGCGGCAATGGAACCGGCGCCGAATATCGCCAAACCCGCGACCAGCGCGCGGCGGCGGCCATATCGGTCGCCGATCGCACCGCCGAGCAGCAACAGCGCGGCGAATACCAGCGCGTAAGCGTCGATGATCCAGGACAGTTGAGTTTGGGTCGCGTGCGTGCTGCGTGCGATGGACGGGATCGCCACGTTCAGCGAGGCCACAGCCGACACGACCGTGGCGAGGGCCAGCATGACCACCGGCAACACCGCGCGGTGCACCGCATGACGCTGGGCGGCTATCGCGGTGCTCATCACGCCGACGCCCGGCGTGAGCTGATGTCCTTACCGCGGATATGACTGGACCTGCGGGCGAGCTGCTTGACCCGAACGATGTCCGGATCGCGAGGGTCCAGCGGCAGCGGCTCCGGCGACCGGCTCGCCGGGCGATGTCGTTTGCTGATGCGGGCTTGTCTCATGGGAACTCCATTTCACAGGCGCCGACCGGATATGCCGGCCTCGTCGCCGGTCGAATCGGTGCTTCAGGAAGTGACGGGATCGAGCCTGCGATGTCGCGATCCGGCAAACATCGGCCAGCTGGCTGATGTTGACTGATACGGCATCCAGCAGAGTGGTTTCGCGTGGAGATCTTGATCGGCCTCGAGACGCTGGAGCCGCCGGCCGGCACGGTCCGACTGGTCGATGCCCGCGATCCGGCGTCCGGCGATCAGGACAGCGGGATCGCTTTCATCGGTTGGCTTGGTCTGTTGCGCGCCCTCGACGACCTGGTGGGATCGCAGGGCGGCCGGGCTGCCGGACGCCAGGCAGTCACCCGCGCTAAACCGTCAGGCGAGTCTTCTCGTGGGGGTCATGTCGGGTCGGCTGCTCGGCGGCGGCTGTAGAGGCGCAGCGCCCACACGTAGCTCGCAAGCGCGATGCCGACGCTCCAGGTGACGGCGGCTATGGCGTGAGTGCCGATGGGCGTGCCGGTGATCAGTCCTCGGACGGTTTGGGTGACGGGGGTGAAGGGTTGGTATTCGGCGAATTGGCGCAGTCCGGCCGGCATGGTGTCGGTGGGGACGAATCCACTGCTGAGGAAGGGCAGCAAGGTGAGGAACATCGGAGTGTTACTGGCGGTCTCAACACTTTTGGCGGCCAGGCCGAGTGCGGCGGATAGCCAGATCAGTGCGACCGCGAACAGCGCAACCACGCCGACAGTCGCGAACCATTCGAGTGGGTTGGCGGTGGGACGGAAGCCGATGGCCAGGGCGACTGCGACCACGAGGATCAGGACGGTGAGGGTTTGCAGCAGGCTGCCGATGACGTGGCCGGTGAGCACGGCGGCTCGGGCGATGGACATGGTGCGGAAGCGGTCGATGATGCCTCCGGTCATATCGGTGGCGACGGAGATCGCGGTGCCGAGGGCGGCCGAGGCGACGGTGATGATCAGAATGCCGGGCACGATGTAGGTGAGGTAGGCGCTGCGGCCGCCGTGGGGGACGCCGCTCCCACCGAGGCCGCTGCCGAGCTGGCCGCCGAAGACGTAGACGAACAGCAGCAGGAACACGATCGGGAAGCCGGCCAACATCAGCGTTAGTGACGGGTAGCGCAGCTGGTGTTTGAGATTGCGGCGCAGCATGGTCGCCGAGTCGGGAACGGCGTAGGCGTGGGAACTCATCGCTGGAGCGCCTCCTCTTCCTGGCGGGCGGGTTCGACAGAGGTGTGGCCGGTGACGGCGAAGAAGACGTCGTCCAGGTCGGGGGTGTGGATCGAGAGATGCTCGACGTCAATGCGGGCATCGTCCAACTCGTTGAGGACGTGCCGCAGCGAGGTCACGCTACCGGCGCCCGGAACCTGCAGAGTCAGCTGCTCGAGGTCCGGCGCGGCGTTCGGGAGCACATCCGCGGCTGACTGCAGGGCCTGCGGCTCCGTGAAATGGAGTTGGACGTGCCCGCCGGGGATACGGTGCTTGAGCTCGGCAGGCGTTCCCTCAGCGACGATGCGACCGTTGTCGAGTACCGCGACCTGGTCGGCGAGTTGGTCGGCCTCCTCGAGATATTGGGTGGTGAGGAAGATCGTGATGCCATCGGCGACCAGCTCACGGATGATCTGCCACATGGTGCGGCGGCTGCGCGGGTCCAGCCCAGTGGCGGGTTCGTCGAGGAAGATCACGGTCGGGTTGCCGACGAGCGTCATCGCCAGATCGAGGCGTCGCCGCATTCCTCCGGAGTAGGTCGACACCGGCTTACCGGCCGCGTCGGTGAGCTCGAACCGCTCCAGAAGCTCAATGATCCGGCGGCGCCCCACGTCACGCCTGAGGTGGCGGAGATCGGCCATCAGCCGCAGGTTCTCCCGCCCGGTGAGCAGGTTGTCCACCGCGGAGAACTGGCCGGTGACGCCGATCAAGGAGCGCACCGCGTCCGGGTCGCTGGCCACGTCGTGCCCACCGACTCGGATGTCACCGCTGTCGGCGCTGATCAAGGTCGACAGGATGCGCACCATCGTCGTCTTCCCGGCTCCGTTTGGGCCGAGCAGCGAGAAGATCGTGCCCTCGGCGACTGTGAGGTCGACCCCGTCAAGCACGATGTGTTCGTCGAAGGACTTGCGTACTGCGCGGGCACTGATTGCCGACGCATTCGGATTGATCGTCATCATGATCTCCTCTGTTAGGACGTATGCGGAGTTACGGACGCGTGCCCGACGGTTGTGATCAGCCGACGGGCTCGAAGGCGACCTCATCGGTCAGCGGCTGCTCCTGGGCGGCCGAGGCGGCGAGGTCACCGCGCTGAATGCGAATGGTCACCGCGGCGATGATGAGTGCGGCGAAGGCAATTCCTGACGCGACCAGGAAGCCGCGCGAGATGCCTACCGCAAGCGCGTGGTGGTAGATCGCTGCCGGCACCTGGCCTGACGTCATCGACCCGGCGTGGCCGACGTTGCCGGAGGCCGGGGCAGACGTCGCGAGCTGCGTACGCACGCTGTTGGCGACGGCCGACCAGGCCACGGTGCCCAGCGCCGCGAGCCCGATCGCGCCGCCGACCTGCTGTCCGGTGTTGAGCAGGCTGGAGGCCAGACCGGAATCCTCGTTACGGACCTGGTTGAGCGCCACGAGCGAGATCGGCACGAACAGCAGGCCCAGGCCGGTTGCGGTGACCAGGATGGGGCCGAGCAGGCCGGACAGGTACGTGGTGTGCACGCTGATGTGGGAGAACCAGTACATGCCCCCGGTGGTCACCGCTGCGCCGGTGAGCATCAGTGGCCTGGCGCCGGTGCGGCCGATGACCTGGCTGACGATTCCGGATGCCACCACGATCGTCGCGGCGAACGGTAGGAACGCAATGCCGGACTTCAGCGCGCTGTAGCCAAGCACCGTCTGCACGAAGATCGTGAGGAAGAAGAAGATGCCGAACATCGCTGTAGCGAGCAGCAACATGATCAGGTATGCGCCGGATCGACTGCGGTTGGCGAGGATGGGCAACGGCATGAGCGCATTGCGGCTGCGTGACTCGATGACCACGAAGCCGACCAGCAGCACGAGCGCGGTCGCGAGCGACACGACGACCTTGGCGTCCGTCCAGTGCGAGACGCCGGCCTGATCCGTTCCCGCGTTGGACAGTCCGTAGACGAGCAAGGCCACGGCGCCCGTGCCGGCGATCGCGCCGGGCAGGTCGAAACGCCCCCGGCGTCGGGCCGACTCGACGAGCACGTACGGGGCCACGGCCGCAGTCAGGAGTCCGATCGGCACGTTGACGAACATCACCCATCGCCACGACAGATACGTCGTGAGCAGCCCACCGGCGATCAGGCCGACCGCCGCGCCGCCGCCGCTCATCGCCGCGTAGACGCCCATGGCGCGGTTGCGCGCCGGTCCTTCGGCGAACGTGGTGGTGATCAGAGCAAGCGCGGTCGGAGCGATAAGCGCGCCGCCCACGCCCTGGATCGCTCGGGCCGTCAGCAGCGAAGCTTCGGACGTGGCGAAGCCGCCTGCCAGCGATGCGGCCGAGAACAGCAGGAGGCCGACGACGAAGACTCGGCGTCGGCCCAAGAGGTCACCGGCCCGCCCACCGAGGAGCAGCAGGCCTCCGAACGCGAGTGCATATACGGTGACCACCCATTCCAGCCCGCTCCCGGAGAAGCCGAGCGCCCGTTGGATGTGCGGCAAGGCGACGTTCACGATCGTCGCGTCTAGCACGACCATGAGTTGGGCCGTCGCGATGACAATCAGGGCCACGCCGAGATTGCGGTGACGGGCGTCTGCGGCCGTGCTCGCGGGCCGCATCGACTCCCGACCCTCCGGGCGCACCAATTGTGTGGTGGACATTCGAAGCTCCTCGGTTCTCAGCCACCGGGGACCAGCCCCGGCGAAAGCAATCGCCGTCCAGGGTCTGGCGCGCCTGCCGCCAAGACATCAGCCAGCTGGCCGATATCGGCCGGCGCGCACCACTTCGGTGCGGCGGCGAGGGAATCGCGGGCTAGACGCTGAGTACGCCGGTGTCGGCTGGTGACTGGCTGCCGCGATGCTGGGATATCTCGGCGGCGAGCTGGGCCCGTGAGCTGATGTCCAGCTTGGTGAATACGTGCGCGAGGTGGGTTTGCACGGTTCGGCGTGAGATATAGAGCCGGTCGCCGATCTGCGGATTGGATAGCCCCTCAGCGACGAAGCGGGCGACGGTTCGCTCCGTCGGGGTGAGGCTCACCCATCCGGCCTGCGGACGATCCTGCCGCCCGCGGCGGCCGCGGCGGCCCCGGCGGATGCCTGCCTCGCGCAGCAGCGCCTCGACGCGAGCGATGTCCCGGGCGGCACCAAGGCGCTCGTAGATGTTGACGGCCTGAACGAGGAGCGGCTCAGCCTGGCCTACGTCGCCAGCCCGAGCGAACGCAGCGCCGGCTTCCTCACACGCGCAGCCCAGCTCGAGCGGTCGTGAACCCTGGGCATAGGTTGCGACGGCCATCTGCAGAATCTCGGGATCGTCCTCCGCCAGTCCCCGGCAGCGAAGCGCCGCGCCGGTCACCGATGGCACGTCCGGGTTGTCCCGCGCGAGGCGGCTCACCGCCGACGCCACCTCACGCGCCCGGTGCCGATCGCCACGCGCGAGGGCAAGACGCACGAGGTCGGGCCCGAGCATCCGATATTCGACGGTGAGCCCGAGCTCCGCACAGCGGTCCCAGCATCCGGACAACGTCACGAACGCACCGCTGATGTCGCCATGGGCTTCTCGGACGAGCGCAAGGGCCCACTGCGCCCATTGCGCCCGGAAGCGTGCGCCGGTCTCGGCGAGGATTGACGCCGCGGCCTCGGCTGCCTCCGTGGCCCGAGCGACATCGTTCCGATGCAGGCTGATCAGCGTCAGCAGGCTGTAAGCGTGCAGGGAGCTATACGTCTCACCTGTGCCCTCTGCCAGCTCGAGGCTTGCATCGATCTCGGTGCTGGCGTCATCCCATTCCCCGGCGATGAAAGCTTCGAAGGCGCGGTACGCCGAGTAGCTCGCGGAGGGCCAGCGAACGCCTAGTCTCTCGCTGAGCCGCATCCCGGTGCCGAGAGTGGACCTGGCCTCTTCGAGGCGGTCCAGTTCGATGAGGATGTGGCCTCGTGTGATGTGGATGGGATAGCGGTGACCCTCCTGGTGAGGGCTCGCATCCGCCATGCGAATGGCCTCGTCGATGATGCCGAGGGCGTCCGAGACGTGTCCGCGGCACTCTGAGATCGCGGCGAGCGTCGCCATGGCGATACTGACGATCAGATGGTCGCCGCTCGCGATTGCCCTCGCCCGTGCAGTTTCCTCATCTGCGGCCGCGCCGTCGAGGTCGCCTAGCGAGATTCGCGCGAAGCCGGCCCAACCCAGGGCGGCGGTTCGTTCCGCGTCGGACAGCGCAGACGAGTTGACCGCCTGCTCCAATTCCCGCAGGGCGTCCGGCGCCTGTCCGTGGGCGAGCAGGGCGTGTCCCAGGCAGACGCGGACGCGACCGTCGACCTCTGGGTCGTGGTGCCGGCCCAGCAGCTCGCGGCACGTCGCCAGGGCCTCGTCGATCCGCCCCGCGGTCACCAGGCTGCTGGCTTGTTCGGCGAGCAGCTGGTCGCGGCGGGGGTCGGTGGGACTTATCAGAGTGGTAGCGCGGCGGAGCAGGTCTGCGGCCACGTCGGGTGACGTCGCCGCGGCTTCCCGCGCCGCTTTGCGGAGCCACTCGATGGCCTCGGCGTCGCCGGGCGTCGCGGCCCGGCCGAGGTGCTCAGCGACTTGGAGTGCTGCGGCTCCGGATCGCGCCAACCGTTGACCGGCCTCGCGGTGCAGCGCCTGCCGGATGCTCAGGGGAAGGTCCTCGTAGATGGCGTCGCGGATCAGGTCGTGACGGAAACGCAGCTGGGTGCCATCGTCTTCGATCACGCGCGCCTGTAGTGCCTCTGCCAGCTCATCTGACAGCGTGAGAGCAGAGCGGTCCAGCACCGCCGATAGATCAGTGAGTGCGAAACTCGATCCGAGGATCGAGGCGCCGCGCAGCGTCTGCTGAGTGTCGTCTGAGAGGAAACTCAGGCGGCGCAGGACGGTCAGCCGCAACGTCGGTGGCAGGCCGATGACGGTGACATCGGCGCGGCCCCCCGAGGTTGTGATCGCGCCTTCCTCCATGAGCGCTCCGAGCAGCTCGATCACGAACAACGGATTGCCGGCGGCGCCGGAGATCTCAGTCAGCAACTGCGGCCCGGGCGCCGCTGCGACCGCTTCGGCTACCAGGTCGGTCACGGCTTGCTCGTCGAGTCCCTGCACCAGCAGCTGGCGTGCGCCCGCAGCCTCCAGAGCACCGATCAACCGGTCCAGCTCGGCCACGCGCGGGGCCGGACGCATGCAGCCGAGAACCATGACGGGCAGATACTCCAGCCGACGGCACAGCGCGCCCAGGGTCAGCAGGCTGGATGGATCGGCCCACTGCAGATCATCGAGGCCGATGACGAGCGGCCCGGCGAGGGCGAGCTCCTCCGCCAGGTCCGCGAACGCGTCGACTGCGCGGAACTGCAACCCCGGATCGCTGGTCACCGTGATCGGCTCTCGCTGCCCGCCGGCGGTCGAGAGCAGCTCGGCGATCCCAGCCCGTCGTGGATCCGGAGACGACTTAACGCATCGGAACGCACTTGCGACGAGGCCGAGCGGTCGGGACCGCTCGAGCTCACCAGCTCGACCCGTTACCACCTGCATGCCGCGGCGGCCCGCGTCGAGCAGCACCTCGTCGAGCAGCCGGGTCTTGCCGATCCCGGCCTCGCCCTCGATCAACACGACACTTGCTCGGCCTGACGCGACGCGGTCCAGGGCCTCACCCAGGACCGCCATCTCCGCCGCACGCCCGCGGATGCGAAGCGCCGGTGCTGCCGGGCTCACCAGTCGGATGCTACTGCCGGGTCACAAGCTGGCACGGGATCAGACGACGAAGGGCACCGCACGCGTCGGATCAATCTCGGCCAGCTGGCGGATGTCTTTCCTCCGCAACCGCTGGACTCTGAAATCCTGCTGCGGCGTTGCGCAGTCGTCAAGAGTCGATAGGACGGCGAGGCAGGCTGCCCCCGCTCCCCCTTGGAGAGGCTATGAAGAAACTGGTTGACGTTGCGACATCGCTGCAGCCAGGTCGGTACCCGATCGATACCAGCCGTTCGGTCGTGACGTTGCGAATCCGCCATATGTTCGGGCTCGGGACGGTGCGTGGCCGGCTCGGGATCCGCACTGGAAAGTTATGCATCCGCGCGCCGCTCACGGACTCGAGCGTCTACGCGGAGATCGACGCTGCGAGCTTTCTCACCGGCAATGAACAGCGGGATCGCAGCGTACGGTCGGCCCGTCTTCTCGATGCCGACCGGCATTCCGTGATGACGTTCCGCGCCGATGACCTGAACGGATCATCGATCTCCGGCGACCTGACTGGCTCGACGATCTCCGGCGCGCTGACGGTGCGCGGCGTCACCCGGCCAATCACACTGTTGGTCGATCAGTCCGCGGTCTCCTCGGGATCGATCACCGCCCGCGCGACGACTCGCGTCGATCGGACCGATTTCGGGGTAACGGCATACCGCCGCCTGGCTGGGCGCTACCTCGACGTGACAATGGAGATCCAGTGCGATCTGGCCGGGGTCGCTCATGTCTAGTGCCGTCGTCGTGGCGGAACTCGACAAGCGTTACGGCGCGGTGCAGGCCGTGCGCGGAGTGAGCTTCACCGTGGAGAGAGCGGAAATCTTCGCCATCCTCGGGCCGAACGGCGCCGGCAAGACCACGACGCTGGAGATCCTCGAAGGATTCCGAAGGCGCGATGCCGGCTCGGTCGAGGTTCTCGGCATCGATCCCGCCGATCGGGGCCAAGCGCGGGCGCTGCGTGAGCGGATCGGGCTGGTGCTGCAGGACATCGCCGACGAGTCCTATCTGACGGTCCGCGAGACGATCGCCCGCAACGCCGGTTACTACCCGGCACCACGGGACGTCGACGAGGTGATCGAACTCGTCGGCCTCGGCGAGCAGAACCGGCAGAAGGTCCGGAACCTGTCCGGCGGACAGAAGCGGCGCCTCGACCTGGCACTCGGCCTCGTCGGCAATCCCGAACTGCTCTTCCTCGACGAACCGACAACCGGCTTCGACCCCAACGCACGGAGGGACGCGTGGGAGGTCGTGCGCAACCTGCGCTGGGCCGGAACCACCATCTTGCTTACGACTCACTACATGGACGAGGCTCAGGCGCTGGCCGACCGCGTGGCGGTGATCTCCGGCGGCCGGATAGTGGCCGAGGGGCCACCGTCGACCATCGGCGGCCGCGACACCGCTCGCGCGCAGATCCACTTCGACTTGCCGGAGCGTTATACGATCGCCGATCTTCCGATCGAGGCGGTGCCGGACGACGGCCGCGTCACCGTGGAAACCGCCGAACCGACGCGGACCCTGTACCAGCTGACCGGTTGGGCGCTGCAGCACGGCACGGTGCTCGACTCGCTCACGGTCGAGCGGCCGACCCTGGAGGACATCTACCTGCGTCTGACCGACGACGGTGTGCAGGAGCGCACGCTCGAAGGGAGCGTTCAGTGAGCGCCCTGCAGCCGGCGGTACACCGGGACTTCGGAATGCTGGGCCATCAGATCCGCTACGAGCAACTGTCGTTCTGGCGCAACCCGCAGAGTGCGTTCTTCACGTTCTTATTCCCGGTGGTCATCATCGTGATCTTCGGCGCGCTGTTCGGGCACGGCGACGCAAGTTCGTACTTCTACGGGATGTCCGCCCTGCAGTACTACGTGCCCACCATCGCAGCAGTGTCGGTGCTCGGCTCCTGCTTCAGCCAGCTGGCCATCGTGTTGTCGTTGCGCCGCCAGAACGGGATCCTCAAGCGGGTCCGCGCGACCCCGTTACCGGCGTGGACCTACTTCCTGGGGTTGCTCGCACACTGCGTGATGGTCAGCGTGGTGGACGTCGCGCTCATCGTCGCGATCGGCAGCCTCTACGGTGTGCCGCTGCCCACCCATTGGCTGGCGATCGCGGTCACGTTGGTGCTCGGTGCGGCAAGCTTCTGCGCGCTCGGCGTCGCGGTGGCCTCACTGATCCGCAACGCGGAGGCGGCCCCATCGGTCGTGCAACTCGTGCTATTTCCGCTCGTGTTCGTATCCGGCACCTACATGCCGATCCATTCCGACGTGCTGAACCGCATCGCCGACGCCTTGCCGGTACGGCCGTTCAATGAAGCCCTCCTCGGCTCGTTCGCTCAGCACATCGGATTCGACTGGTCGAACCTGGGCGTGTTGCTTGCCTGGGGCGTCGTAGGAGCATTCGTCGCCATCCGTCGCTTCCGCTGGGACCCTCGGCCCGAGTAACCGATCCCCGTGAACTCAGGTCGTGGCGACGGCAACGCGCCCGATGCCGACGGAGCGTCGGTTCCTCGTCGGCGAGACGATGCGGGCGGCGATGGCCAGCAGGTCCTCGTCGCGGCTCACGGTGAAGCGGTGCCGGGCGAGCAACGCCCGCATGGTGTCCGCCGTCCACGACGAGCGCCATGGCTCATCGGCTAGCGGGTTGCCCTGCCCCGACAGCCGGGCCGCGACGCCCGCGAGCCGTCGACCCACCCCGGCTACCCGCGACGGCGATTGGTAATTGACGACGAGGACGCTCCGCGGGGCGGACCGGGTCGATATCGCACCCACCGTGGTGTCCACCTCGGCCGCCGTCAGATACGGGACTACGCCCTCCCACACCCAGGTCGTGGGCAGCTGCGGGTCATAGTTCGTCCCCGCCAGCGCGTCGTCGAGGCGCTCCCGGGTGAGATCGACCGGGACAAACTCGAGCTGCCCTGCCGTGGGCGGGAGCCCGTGACTGCGCTGCCGCGCGTCGGCCTGTGACGCCGGATGGTCCACCGCGAACACCACCGCGCCGCGCAGCTCCGCGAGGCGCCACGGTCGAGAGTCAAGGCCGGCGCCGACGATGACGATTTGGCTGTGACCCGCCTCTCTGATGGCGTCGTCGATCGCCACGGTGCGGGGCACGACGACTTCGGCACAGCCCCGTATCGACTCGACCACGAGACGTTCCCTCCAGTTTTCCGGCGGGGTTGCCGACCTGGCCTGCTCGACGGCCACCAGCTCGGCCGGATGAAGCAGCTGCGCCGCCACCGGGTCCTCGAATCGGCCGACTGCGAACCGGCCGTGCGCTGCCGCCCGGCCCTGGCACATGAACACGGCGGTTCGGCTGGCTCGACCGACGTCCATGCCGTCCATTGTCGCCAAGCCGGGCAAGCACCAGCCGCGCTCAACGCGCCGCCGACATGTTCTGGTTAGCCCGGGCGGCGCCCAACTTGGCAACCGCTTGCCATGGAGTTGCCTCCGCGGGTTCCGGGCTTATGGCGGTGCCGAGTTCAGATGTTCTTGCGCCACCGGCGCCGCAGGGCCCAGGCGGCCGCTTTAGGTTGGCGATCGCGGGTGAACGCACCCTTCTTGTTGCCGCCGACGCGCATGATCCCGGAGGTGGTGGCGAAATCGGCAAAGTTCCACATCTGCTCGCCCACCACGGCGTCGATGCGGTCGAACACGCGGTGGTTCATCTCGAGGTAGTCGAGCTGGTACTCCTCGGTCCAGGGCGTCGAGGCCACTGCGTGCAGCCCGGGATAGGTGTCCGCACCGTACTCGGTGATGATGATGGGTTTGCCCTCGCTGGCCCAGCCCTCGAGCTCTTTGGTCCAGGCGATCTCGGCGGCGTCCAGGTCGCCCGTGTTGACGTACCAGCCGTAGTAGCGGTTGAGCATGAGCACGTCGCCGAATTGAGAGACCCGGCACTTCCCGTGCGGGGCGAGCATGACGTTGACGAAGCCGACGGGGCGGGTGGGATCGTCCTGGCGGGCGACATCGAACAGTGGCTCGAAATAGTTCTCAGCCGCCTCGGTATCGGACTCGGGCTCGTTGGCGATTGACCACAGCACGACGCTGGGATGGTTTTTGTCGCGGGCGATGAGCTCACGGATCGCTTGGGCGTGCACTTCCCGCGTCGTGTCGTTGATGGTGTCCGGCGTGAAGGTGGTGTAGCTCTGGGCGCCAAAGATGCCGCCGGCTAGCCCCATGTTGAGCCCGACGGCTGCTGTCTCGTCGATGATCACAATGCCGCGGCGATCGGCGTATTCCAAGACGTCCTCGGAATACGGGTAGTGCGAGGTGCGGAAGGAGTTCGCGCCGATCCAGTGCAGCAGCTCGAAGTCGTGCACGAGATATGCGTCGTTGTGGCCTTTGCCGATCACGATCAGGTCTTCATGCTTGCCGAAGCCGGTGAAGTGGAACGGTTCGCCGTTGATGAGGAACCGGATGCCCTCGACGGCGACGGTGCGCACGCCGACGCCTTGCGGGTAGCTGTCCACGATGTCGCCAGACTCATCGACCAGCTGCAGCTCGAGCTCGTACATGTAGCCGTCGCCGGGGGCCCATCGGTGTACGTCCGGGATGGTGAGCGTTCCGCTAACACCGCGGCCGGTGGCGACCTCCGCCCCGTCGGCGTCGCGCAGGACGACGGCGACCTGCCGCCCGTCGGGATTGACGGCCCGCACCAGGTAGTCGACGGTTCCGCTCGCACCGTCGAGACCAGTCACCACGGTGACGTCGTCGATGTAGTTGTGCGGTGTGCTGTACAGCCAGACGGTGCGGTGCAGGCCGGCGTAGTTGAAGAAGTCGTGAAAGTAGCGCTGCCGTTTGCCCGCCGGCGTGTCCTCGATCACGCCGGGCGGGATGCTCTGGAAGCTGAGGGTGTTGTTGACGACCACGGTGATTCGTGCTTGCTGGCCCGCGGTGACGTGCTCAGTAACGTCCGCCTCGAACGGCGTGTAGCCGCCCTCGTGGGCCATCACCTCGACGTCGCCCACCCACACGGAGGCGCGGTGGGTAGCAGACTCAAAGTTCAGCACGATGCGCGAGCCGGCCCAGCCGGACGGCACCCGCACGGACGTCTGGTACCAGACGTCGCCGAAGTAATCGCGCACTTGGGCGTCGGAAACGATGTCATTGAAGCTCGCGGGTACCGCCATCTCCCGGCTGTTAGGAAGGGGCCCGGTGAACCACTCCGCGAGGCGCCCCTCACCGGCCGGATCGAGGGCGAACTGCCACAGTCCGTTGAGCGACTTGCGTTCCCGAGTCGCGGTATCACGGGGTCGCAACATGTCGGTCCTCCTCTGCGGTTGGGCCTGGAGACTGACCTCGGCGCGACGCTCGGAGCTGTCGGTGAGCCGGACCGGTTGGCCTGCCACCATTCCACCCGGAACCATGGCGCCTGACAACCGGTTGCCAGATGCGGCTCGGCGGCTCAGCGCAGCCGGAAGAGGACCTCGCCAGCCTGGGGAACCACCAGGGTGTCCGGGTCGGCCGACCAGGCCTCGACATCCACCTCGGCCGGGTCGAGGTAGTCCAGATTGATCGAGCGCACCACGTCTGCGGGAATGCCGGTGGCCAAGGTGACGGTCACTCGATCGCGTTCGCCGTGGACATCGTCGTAAGTGCCAGCGCCGCGCAAGTGCGTCGAGTGCGCTAGGTCGCCCCAGTGGTAGCCGGCGAATCGGGACCATTGCTTCACGAAGTAGTCGCGGCAGTGATAGCCGATGTCGACGATGTGCGGGTGCATCACGCTGACATCGTGGATGTGCGGCGCGTACAGCACGACCTGGCCGCCGTCGGCGACGACCGGCTCAACCTTGTAGAAGCCCTTCGCGCCGGTCCACATGTCGCTGTACTTCGCCGGCACCAGCGACAGCACCCGCTGAACGGGGACGTCGAGGTAGCGCACGTGCGTCTCCGCCGACACCTCGGCGGCGGAGGCCCACGCGGCGTCCGGGGTGCCGAACGAGACTGCATGCAGGTCGTGGCGGCCGGACCTGACAACCACGCACAGGGCCAGCCGCTTGCTCGGCACCAGCGAGGCGGCCTCGTTGATCAAGGCCCGTACGGGGGTGATGCCACGGGTTCCGATGATGTCAGCGCTGGTGATCAACGCGCCGAGCCAGTGTGACACGTCGATAACGTCCTGCCCGGAGACGCCAGGAAAGAGGTACTTGTTGCCACCGGAGAAGCCGACCACCTCGTGCGGAAACACCGGCCCGACGATCAGGGTTACGTCGTGCTCGACTACCGCCCGGTTGAGGCGCACTCGTACGTCCTGGCGCAGCATCCCTCCGGACAGCTCAGCGAGCCGATCGGCGGGGATGGTGCCGACCTCGGCGAAGGTGGCCGGGTCCCAGAACTCGTGGTTCCGCACGGTGATTCCGGGATAGGTCTCGGAAAGCTGACCGAGCGGATAACCCAGGTGGGCGGCCAGCGCGGCATGCTGCATGGCGGCGTGCGTGCCGAGCGCGACCAGCACGGTCAGCCGGCTGACCCGCCCGTGGAGCGCGCCATGCACAGCCGACAGCAGCAGCGGCAGCGGGCAGCTACGGGTGCCGTCCGGCACGATGACGCAAACGCTGCGCCCGTCCAGATCGGCGCGGGTGAGCTGGTCGTGGACGAACGCGCGCACCTGGTCGTCGGTGAGAACCTGGTCGGGGCCGCCGACGCGCACCGCATCCTCCGCCCGCTGAGCTGGGGCAGTTGCAATGGTCCGCGTCATCGTCGTCTCCAGGTGCCTTCGGAAGTTCACCGGTCGCATCACTGTGCGCAGCCGAGTGCTGCCGCGGCAACCCCTCCACGGCAATTCATGGCATCCGATTGCCACGGCGACGCGGCGGTTGCAGGCTGGTCGCCATGACACCGCCCGCGTCGCTCGAGCCGCACCCGGACCGGCTGCTTCCGCCCGAGCCGGGAGTGCGCGCGATCGCTCGGCGGCTGTACGAGGCGGTCCGCGCTTTGCCGATCGTCTCCCCCCACGGGCACGTCGACCCTCGCCTGCTCCTCGATGACGATCCGTTCACGGACCCGGCGACGCTGCTGGTCACTCCAGACCACTACGTGACCCGGTTGCTGCACGCCAGCGGCGTCACATTGGACGCCCTCGGCGTGGCCCAGGGTCGGCTGGACGGGGCGACGGCCCGCGCGGTGTGGCGACAGTTGTGTACGCACTGGGAGGTGTACCGCGGCACCCCGGTGCGGTATTGGTTGGACTCAGAGCTGGCGGAGATCTTCGAAGTGTCGGTGCGGCCCTCGGCGCAGACCGCGGACATGATCTACGACCAGATCGCGGACCGTCTCGGCGAGGAGGCCTACCGTCCCCGCGCGCTGTACGAGCGGTTCGGCCTCGCCGTGCTGGCCACCACTGACGACCCGTGCGACGACCTGGCGGCGCACACCGCGCTGGCCGCCGACCCCACCTGGACCGGCAGGGTGGTTCCGACCTTCCGGCCCGACGCGTATCTCGAGCCGGCACAGCCGGAATGGGCGGAGCGGGTGCGATATCTCGGTGAGACGGCCGGAGTCGACACCGGCGCCTACGCCGGCTACGTCCGCGCGCTGGAGGAGCGCCGGCGTTATTTCGTCGACCACGGCGCGACCTCCGCCGATCACAGCCATCTCGACGTCCGCACTGACCCATTGGATCCGGCGGAGGCATCCCGTATCTTCGCCGCCGCCATGGCTAGGCAGGCCGGTCCTTCCGAGATGGTCGCGTTCCGCAGGCACATGCTCAACGAGATGGCGCGCATGTCCTGCGACGACGGTCTCGTGATGACCATCCACCCGGGCGTATGCCGCGGCCACCATGGTCCTACCACGGACCGGTTCGGCGCGGACACCGGCAACGACATCCCGGTGCAGGTCGAGTTCACCCAGGCCCTGCGCCCGCTGCTCCAGCGCTACGGGACCCATCCAAACCTGCACCTAGTGCTGTTCACACTGGATGAGACGGTGTTCTCCCGCGAGCTCGCACCGTTGGCCGGCTTCTACCCCTCGGTGTACGTCGGCGCGCCCTGGTGGTTCCTCGACGCCCCCGACGCGATCCGCCGTTTTCGCGCTGCCGTCACCGAGACTGTCGG
The DNA here is from genome assembly GCA_963779485.1 of uncultured Actinomycetota bacterium. Taxonomy (GTDB): domain Bacteria; phylum Actinomycetota; class Actinomycetes; order Mycobacteriales; family Jatrophihabitantaceae; genus CAVVJA01. The sequence continues at coordinate 197,803 of CAVZYJ010000009.1, forward strand.
CTTCACCCGGACGTCCGGGTTCATCGACGACACGCGCGCGTTCTGCTCGATTCCGGCCCGCCACGACATGTCCCGCCGCATCGACGCGGGCTTCCTCGCCAACCTGGTCGCTGAACACCGCCTTGACGAGGATGAGGCGCACGAGATCGCGGTCGACCTCGTCACCACTCGCCCGAGGGCGGTGTTCAAGCTGTGACCGACACGCTGTCTCGCGCCGCCGGCCACGGGCGCCCCGCGCCGCCGGTCCGGCTGGTACATCTCGGCCTCGGCAACTTCTTCCGCGCTCATCAGGCCTGGTACACCGATCAGGCTCCGGATGCCGAGCAGTGGGGCATCGCCGCCTTCGAGGGGCGAGGCTCTGGGCTCGCCCAGACGTTGAGAACGCAAGACGGCCTCTTCACCCTGGTTACCCGCGCCGCCACCGGTGACCGGTTCGATGTCATCGGCAGCATCTCCCGCGTCCACGCCGCCGACGATCACGGCGACCTGGCTCGACTATCTCGCGTCGCCCCAGGTGTGCGCGGTGACCGTCACGATCACCGAGGCCGGCTACCTCCGCGGCGCCGACGGTGGGCTGGACCGCAGCCGCGACGACGTGCAGGCCGACGTCGCGGTGTTGCGTCACGACCCCACCGCCCGCGTCCGCACCGCGCCGGCCCGGCTGGTCGCCGGGCTCGCCGCCCGCCGCCGGACTGAGGCCGGACCGCTAACCCTGATTCCATGCGACAACCTGCCCGACAACGGCGCGGTAACCGCCCGGGTGCTCGCCGACCTGGCCGACCTGGTCGACCCCGGTCTGGCCGACTGGATCGACGGTTCGCTGTCGATGGTCACCACGATGGTCGACCGGATCACCCCGCGGACCACGCCCGAGGACGTCGTGGCCGTGTCGGAGGGCACCGGTCTGCGCGACGACGCGCCGGTGGTCACCGAACCGTTCCGGGAGTGGGTGCTCAGCGGCGCCTTCCGGGTCGGTCGTCCCCGCTGGGAGGACGCGGGCGCCACCTTCACCAGCGACATCGCCCCGTTCGAACACCGCAAACTGTGGCTGCTCAACGGCGGCCACTCGCTGCTCGCCTACGCCGGCGCTATCCGGGGCCACGACACGGTCGCCGACGCGGTCGCCGACGACACGGTCCGCGGCTGGCTCCTGCAGTGGTGGACCGAAGCATCTCGGCATCTGACCCAGGGCGAAGACGAGCTCGCGGCGTACCGAAGCGCCCTGCTCGACCGGTTCGCCAACCCGCGCATCCGCTATCTGCTCGCCCAGATCGCCACCGACGGCTCGCAGAAGCTTCCGGTGCGCATCCTGCCGACGCTTCGGCGGGAGCGCGCGGCTGGGCGGACGCCAGCCGGGGCCACCCTGCTTCTCGGCGCCTGGGTGGCGCACTTGCGCGGTGCCGGGACACCGGTCGTCGACGTCCGCGCGGACGAGATCGTCACGCTCGCCGGCGGCCCGCTGCCGGATGCCGTCCGCCAGGTGGTGACGTATCTCGATCCGGCGTTGGGCGCGGACGGCGACGTCGTCTCTGCGGTGCTCGAAGCCGCCGAGCAGCTCACCGATCAGAGCCGGACATGACTTCTGCAGGGCGCCCAACCGGCCCGATCATGCTCGCCCTCGACGTGGGAACAACCGGGGTGAAAGCGGTCGCGTTCGACCTGGCGTCGTCCTGGCGGCACGTGGCGATCCGCGAATACCCCCTGCTTGAGCCACAGCCGGGATGGCAGGTGCAGGACCCCGAGTTGATGATGAGCGCGACCGCCGCTGCTGCGGCCGAATGCACGACAGTTGTCGGCGAAGCCGAGGTCGTCGCCGTCGCCCTGTGCACCGCGATGCACGGTCTGCTCGCGCTCGACGCCGCCCTGCGGCCTCTCACGCCGCTGATCACCTGGGCCGATGCCCGGGCCGCCCCGCAGGCCCGGTTCCTACGAACGTCCGGCCAGGCCAGCGAGTTGCACCGGGCAACCGGTGCGCCGATTCATCCAATGACTCCGCTCACCAAGCTCATGTGGTTCTCTCGGAACGAACCGGAGACGTGGGCTCGCGCCCGCTGGTGGGTCGGACTCAAGGACTACCTCCTGTACCGGCTGACTGGCACGCTCGTCACCGAGCTGTCCTCAGCGTCCGGAACTGGATTGCTCGACATGGCCACCGGCACCTGGAGTTCGGCCGCCACGGCGGTATCGGGCGTCTCCCTCGACCAGCTGCCGCCCATCGTCGCCACCACGGCGACGCTGACGCTGTCACCCGGCGCGGCACAACTCATCGGACTACCCGCCGGTCTGCCCGTGGTCGCCGGCGCTGCGGACGGACCCCTCGGCAACCTGGGCACCGGTGCCATTACTCCCGGGGTGGCCGGTCTGTCGCTGGGAACCAGCGGCGCCATCCGCACAGCGGTGCCGAAGCCGCAGGTCGACGAAGGGGGCGCGCTTTTCTGCTATGCCCTCACCGACTCGGTGTGGGTCGTCGGGGGAGCGGTCAGCAACGGCGGAGTCGTCATCCGCTGGGCCCGGGACTCCCTGGCACCCGATGTGTCGGCCCCGGCTGGTGGCCTCGCCGACGAGGCCGTGCTGAGCCTCGCCGCCAGCGTCCCACCCGGCAGCGACGGACTCGTCATGCTTCCCTATCTGCTGGCCGAGCGGGCACCCCTGTGGGATCCAGACCTGCCCGGTGCCTACCTGGGGCTCCGCCGCGAACACACCCGCGCCCACATGATCCGCGCCGCCGTCGAAGGTGTCTGCCGACAGGTGGCGGCTATCACGAACAGCCTCGACCGCATCGCGCCGGTCACGTCAGTGCGGGTGACCGGCGGGGCCTTCCGATCGCTCCTGTGGCGCGACGTCATGGCCGCCTCACTCAACCGGCCGCTGCATCTCGTCGCCGCGGCCGAAGGCACCGCGCTCGGCGCGGCCGCTCTCGGTCTGGTGGCCCTCGGCCGGGCCGCACAGCTGCGCGATGCCGTGGACCAGCTGATGTCGACCGACGAGGCAGCGGAGGTGCGGATCGACCCCGACGCCGCCATGGCGACCACCTACGCCGAGCTCAGCGGAACCATCCCCCGCCTCGTCTCGGGTCTGCACGCCGTCGCCTCACTGTTCGCCGGGGAACCCGCCATCCCGACCCACCACGAACGTTCCTCACCGACCCAACAGACGCCAGTCCGGTACCCAGCCTCGTAGCAATTGCGTCCTCGCTGCTTGTGCCGTCCGAATGACTCCGGGCGGGTCGCTCAGGGTGCCACGATCTGGGCGGCTAGGTGGCCCGCGCCGTAGCCATTGTCGATGTTGACGACGGCGACGCCGGGAACGCAGGCGTTGAGCATGGACAGGAGCGGGGCCAGGCCGCCGAACGCCGCGCCGTACCCTACTGACGTCGGTACTGCGACCACCGGCGCGCTGACGAGACCGGCTACGACACTGGCTAGTGCGCCGTCCATCCCCGCCACCACGATGATGGCCCGTGACCGCCGTAGTAGGTCCAAGTGACCGAGGACGCGATGTAGTCCGGCAACACCGACGTCGACAATCATCTCGCAGTGCCGGCCGAGATAGGTCGCGGTCATCGCTGCTTCGCGAGCGACGGCCAAGTCTGAGGTCCCTGCGGACAGGATGCTGATCATCCCGCCGACGGCCGGTGGAGGCGTCGGTGGCCAAGCGATGACGCGGGCCTCGGTGTCGTAGCAAGCGTCGGACAGTTCGCCGATGATCGCCTCGGCCTGTTCGCTCGACACGCGGGTGAAGATCGTCGGAGCGCGGCGTTCTCGAACGGATCCGGCGATCGCTGCCAACTGACCAGGCGACTTTCCCTGGCTGTAGACGGCTTCACCGTAGCCGCGGCGATTCATACGGTCGTGGTCAAGATTGATAAAGCTCGCGAGCTCGTGTGACGGCTTCCAGTCGTCAACCATGGCGAGCAGCCACAAGGGGGAGCGTGAACGCCCCTGACTGAATCCCGGCAATATCGAGCGCGACGAAGCGGAATCCCGCATTAGTTACGGCGCGGTGTATCGCTTGCCGTGTCGGCGCTTCGATGGCGCGCTCAATGTCAGCGTCGAGGAGCTCGATCCGTGCGACGTCGCCATGGTGCCGCACCCTGAGATCGGTAAAGCCGAGCGCCCGCAACGAGGCCTCAGCGCGCTCGACCTGGCCAAGTTTCACAGGGTCCACCGTTTGAAAGTGCGGGATCCGGGAGGCAAGGCATGGCGCGGCCGGCTTATCGGCACAGGGCAGCTCGAGGGCGTGTGCGATCCGGCGAACGGCCGCTTTATCTAGTCCGGCATCTGCCAAGGGTCGCAATACTCGATGCGTTGTCGCTGCCCGAGAGCCGGGCCGGTCCGGTCGCGACGCGTCATCGGCGTTCTCACCGTAAGCGATCGATCGAAGTTGATATGCGTCGATCACCTCGTCTGAGATGCGCGTGAACAGCTCATCCTTGCAATGGAAGCAGCGGTCGGGTCCGTTGCGGCGATACTCCTCCCGGTCACCCTCGTGCGTCTCGACCTCGACCAGCTGAACTCCGATCACCTTGGCGCCGGCATGGGCGCTGGAGCGCTCCTCGGATGCCAGGCTGGGTGAGACGCCGAGAATGGCGATGACCTGATCCACACCTAGCGTTCGAGCCGCCACGGCCAGCAGGACGGAGGAGTCCACGCCGCCGGAGAACGCGACACCAAGCGGTGCGGTACCAGCCAGCAGCGCGCTAACGCGTGACACCGCGGCTGCATCATCAGCGGACCAGAGCTGATCATTCATCCTTGCTCACCCGCCGTGACTACCGTTTGATGCTCTTGACCATAGTCGACTCTGAGCGGCCACCGTTTTGGGCGCTGGGCCTACGGTTATCCTGTGACGCCAGCTAATCCCGGCCGACATGCATGGGTCGATGCAACCGCCGGAATTGCCGGCGACATGCTGCTTGCCGCGCTCGTCGATGCCGGGGCACCCCTCGATCCCGTAACGACCGCCGTGAACGCCGTGATCCCTGGATCGGTCGTACTGGCGTCTAGCCAGGTTTCTCGTTCCGGCCTGCGTAGCACCAAAGTGGACGTGAAACGCGTCCTTGCGGATCAGACGCATCGCAGCTGGCGAGAAATCCAAACCTTGCTCGAGCAGGCCGACCTAGCCGTGAAGGTGCGCGAGCGGTCCCAGCGCGTGTTCCGCCGGTTGGCAGAGGCGGAAGCTCGCGTGCACGGGATCACGACCGACGACGTTCGTTTCCACGAGGTCGGGGCATGGGACTCCATCGCCGACGTCGTCGGTGTCTGCACCGCGCTCGACTGCCTGGGAGTGACCTCGATGTCATGCAGCGCCGTTGCGCTCGGCTCGGGCCGGGTCACCGTCGGACACGGCGAACTTCCGGTCCCCGTCCCCGCTGTGTTAGAGCTGTCGCCGGGTTGGCAAGTGATGTCCGGCGGAGAAGGAGAGTTGGCGACCCCAACCGGCATGGCACTTGTCACAACGCTCGCCCGCGAATGCCGCGGGCTTCCTGCCATGACGGTGCACACAGTCGGCGTGGGAGCAGGAACCCGCGATACAGCCGGACATCCGAACGTGGTGCGGGTCGTGCTCGGCGATCGACATGGTGCTGCGGACTCGAGTGATTCGTCGGTCCTCTCGGTGCTCGAGACCAACATTGACGACATGGATCCGCGGGTATGGCCCACTGTCCTAGCGTCGTTGTTCGCCGCCGGCGCCGCAGATGCGTGGCTCGTCCCGATCATCATGAAGAAAGGGCGGCCGGCGCAAACGCTGACCGTCCTTGCCTCCCCGGCTAACCGGGATGCGCTTCGGCGACTGATCTTTGAGCTAACGACCACGAGCGGCGTCCGGGAAACGACCGTCAGCAGAATTGCGCTTGATCGGTTCTGGGTGCCCGTGTCGGTGGCGGGTGGTCAGGTACGCGTCAAGGTCGCACACCACGGGGGAGAGATTGTCCAGGCGACGCCGGAGTTCGATGAAGCGGCCGCCGTTGCCACGACGTACAACATCCCCGTTCGCAGAGTGCTCCAAGAGGCTATCGCGGCGGCCGAGCGGGCAGGTTTGGTCGCCGGAAGACCAGTTCCGGAGTCGCAGTAGACCGACTGCAGGAGTCTGGTGGACGGGCATTTGCGTGACCTAATCACCCGGTCCGGCGCTGCCGCACTCGGGCCAGGTTTGGTTCGGTGCCGCCCAGCCGGGCCAGGCGGCGCGCTCACGCACTCGATCCGTTCGGCCACGTCCCTAAACTCGGTTCGGGCGTGCGACGATTGCGCTCATGCCGGCGCTCAAGTCGGGTGGGCGACTCGGGCTCGTCCTGCATCCGCACCGCGACCCGACGGCCGTCGTCGGGACGCTCACGACCTGGGCGCGGTCCCACGGCAAGCAGGTGATCGTTGACGCCCGGGACGCCGCGCGCGTGCCTGACGACGTTGAGCCAGTCAGCGCAGCTGAGCTGGCTGATTCGGCTGAAGCGCTGATTAGTCTCGGCGGCGACGGCACGATGCTCGGCGCGCTGCGACTCGTAGCCCAACGGCCGGTCCCCGTGCTCGGCGTAAACCTCGGAAACCTCGGCTTCCTGGTCGAAGTCGAGCCGAACGAGCTCGACGCGGCGCTCGACCGGCTTGACACGGGGAACTACACCATCGAGGAACACAGCGCGGCGATACTGACAGATGGCCGCAGCGAGTCGGTCGCGTTCAACGACATCGCGCTCGCCAGCGTCCCCGGCGAGGGCGCCGTACAGGCATTGCTGACCGTCAATGGGCGCGCGAGTGGGCGATACCGCTGCGACGCGCTGGTCATCGCCACACCCATCGGTTCTACTGCCTATTCGTACGCGGCGGGAGGGCCGCTCGTGTCACCGATGCTCGACGCCATGATCATCAGCCCCGTGGCGCCGATATCCGGCATCTCCCGATCGGCAGTCATCTCGGCCGCCGAGCCGATCGGGTTGGCGCTGCCGGAACGTAGCGGCCAACCGGCACTCCAAGTGGACGGCACGATCATCCGGCGAATGCAGGCCGGCGAGACGCTCGAGGTTCGGCTCAGACCCCGGGCGGGCCTCTTGGTGCGGCTGGATCCCCAGCACTACCAGCGCCGCAGCGGAGTCAAGCTCAGCCTGCTCGACCTACCCTTCCTACCCGAGGAGATGCGCGACCTGCTCCCCACAGCGATCCCGTCGCGCTGACCTTCCGGCATCTGCCCATCCCGCTGGCCGGAGCGTGGCCGGCCAGCGTGGTGTGAGGCCAGGAGTCCTCCCTCTCGCCGCGATCTGGCTCTCGAGCCGGTCGAGTGTTTCGGCGACACCGAATCCGCTGCGTAGCTCGACCATGTCGAGTGGTCTCGTGCGCATCGGCGTGCCGCCTCCGTGGCTCACGACGGTTCTGCGGTCTCGGTGACTGCGTGCACTGGTTCAGGGGCGGGCTGCTGCACGCCGCGGCGCAGGCCGACGAGGCCGACCACACCGGCGACCATCATGAGTACTGCCATCACCCACAGCACGGCGTGCGTGGCGTTCGCGAAGTCCATGCGCACGAACAGCGGAATGGTGCCGCCCGAGCCTTGGCCATGCGACAGCACCGACGATGCGAGGTGATGGGCCTGTGCAGAGGGCACACCTTGTTCGATCAACGATGAGGTCAGGTCGTTGCGAAGAACGGTTACGAGGATTGTGCCGAGGATGGCCAGGCCCAGGCTGGCGCCATAGTTACGCACAGTCTGGGTGATGCCGGTGGCCTCGCCGTAGGCGGTCGGGTGTGCCCGGTTGAGGGCGTCGGTGTTTGCCTGCCCGAGCACGAGGCCCATGCCCGCCCCGGCCAGGATGATGCACCAGACCTGCTGCCCGATCTCCAGGTCGGCGACCCGCTGGGCCCAGAGGGCGAACGCGACAGCGGCCAGCGCACTGCCGAGGACCACCGGTCGCTTCGCGCCGCCGCGATCGAGCATTCGTCCACCGATCTGCGCTGCGACCACGAACCCGATGAAGAAGTACAGCAACGTCAGGCTCGCCTTCGACGCTCGTTCGGCCAGCGAGATCTGTGCGTACTCACTGGCGAAGAAGAACACCGGCACGAACGCCATCAGGACGACCAGCAAGATGATGTTCTCGACGAGGAACGTCCGGTCGCGGAAGATCCGGACCTGCATCAGCGGATACTCGGTGCGCAACTCCACTCGGACGAAGACGACGAGCAACAGGGCGCCGAGCGCGATCGACAGTCCCGTGATCGGATTGGTCCAGCCGAGCTGCGCGGACTCCTGGAACCCGAACACGCTCAGCCCGACCCCGGACGCGATGAGGGCCAGCCCGCGGTAGTCCATCGGCGCCGGGCGCGGGGTGCTCGTCGGCCTGGAGAGGTGAGTGAGCACGAGCGCGATGATTGCGACCGGAATGTTGATCCAGAAGATCGCGCGCCAGGTCCAGACGACGAGGTAACCGCCGAGGGCCGGGCCGACGGCCGTCAGGCCGCCCGCGATGCCGAAGAACAGAGCCAGCGCACGACCGCGTTCACCGAACGGGAACGTCTCGACGACGATCGCCAGCGCGGCCGGATACATCAATGCACCGCCGGCTCCCTGCACCGCGCGGAACGCGATCAGCCAGCCCTCGGCGAGGCTGCCACTCGGCGTGAGCCCGCACATCGCCGACGCCAGCGCGAAGATCACGATGCCGATCACGACCATCCGCCGGTGCCCGACCGTGTCGGCCAACCGGCCACCGAAAGCGAACAATGCGGCAAGCGCGAGCAGGTACGCGTTGATCGCCCACTGCACACCGGTGTTCGACAGCCCGAGCTCCGACTGGAGCGTCGGCGCCGCGACCGAGACGATCGTCTGGTCGATGAACGTCATCGCGACTGCGAAGATCATCGCGGTCAGCACGAGCGTACGGCTACTCCCGCGTGCGCTAGGCGTGGGCATGTGCCGCCTCCTGGGCTGTATCGACTGGCCCGGCGACCGGTGGTGTGGGGAGCAGTTGGTGGCGCTCTCTCGCGACTAACGACCTACCGAAGAGGTTGAACGGGATTCGACGGGCGCTCATCGTCCGCTCCTCGGGGCTCTGCTTCGCTGCCACGTCTGATGATCAGGGTTCGTCCGCCGACGAAAAAGGCTGAATAATCGAACGGATTCATCGAGTGGGCCGATAAATCAGCCGTATCGTGTGTCCGTGGAACTGCGCCAGCTCGAGGCGTTCGTAGCGGTGGCGACCGAACTGCACTTCGGGCACGCGGCCCAGAAGCTGCACGTGGGTCAGCCGACGCTCAGCGACCTCATCAAACGCCTGGAACGCGAACTGCATACCCCGCTCTTCACCCGTACGACCCGGCGGGTTTCGTTGACCGACGCGGGCGTGGAGCTACTCGCCAGGTCGAAAGTGATCCTCGAGGAGGTCGCCGCGGCCACTGCCGCCGTGCGGCGCATTGCCGAAGGCGTCAGCGGCACCGTGCGCGTCGGTATGACGCCGCCTGTCGCTCCGGTCCTGGGGCCGCACCTGCGCGCTGCGTTCGCCGCCGAGGTGCCCGACGTGACGGTCGACCTGGACCGCATGTGGCTACCCGCTCTGACCCAGGCCGTCGTCGACGGGACCGTGGACGTCGCGATCACCTGCGGCCTGATCCCCGAGCCGGACGGCATCGTCGGTGAGGTGTTCTGTGCCGAGCCGCTGCTCGTCGCGGTGCGACCGGACCATCGGCTGGCGTCACGCCCGGCCGTCTCGCTGGCCGAACTGGCGTACGACGTGCTCGGCACTCCACGAGAGGGTCTCTTTCCAGCATGGGCATTGGCGCAGCGCCAGGCATTGAACGGTGCCGGCATCGCTCCCCCTGCGATCGAGTTGGAGGACACCGATCTGGGAGCGGCCCGGTGGACCGGTCAGGACGGTGTGGATTGGATCATGACGATCCAGTCCTTGACGGCCGGACATCGAGAAGACGTGATCTTGTCCGTCGAGCCTGACGTGCTGGTTCCCTTCACGCTTCAGTGGAAGCCAGGTTGGGCGCAGACCGCCGCCGTGGCCCGTTTCGTCCACGCGGCGCTGACCGCAGAGCTACCGCCAGGGTGGCGGACCCAACCAGGACACCTGCGCCATCGATGAACTTCATGATCACGACGCCGTTTCGGTGCTGTGACGGTGAGGGCCATCATGGATGCGGCTCTCACGCGGCCGATCCGAGGAGTCCTATGATCACCAGCCCGACCAGAACAGTCATGACATGACCTGGAACGCTTCGCCCGCGGAGAAGGCCCTTCTCACCACCGGCGCCGACTACTGGAGCACCCACGAGGTCCCAGAGCTTGGGCTTGCCCGCATTCGGTTGTCAGACGGTCCGCACGGCTTGCGGGTGCAAGACGACGACAATCCCGACCACCTCGGGCTGGGGCGCAGCCTGCCGGCCACCTGCTTCCCGCCAGCCGTGACTCTCGCCTCGTCCTGGGATCCGCAGCTCATCCGCACGGTCGGCGAGGCGCTCGCTCGTGAGGCACGCTCCTTCGGCGTGGATGTGGTGCTCGGCCCTGGCATCGAGATTAAGCGCAGCCCGTTGTGTGGCCGAAACTTCGAGTATTACAGCGAAGACCCGCTGCTGACCGGCCGGCTGGCAGGGGCCATGGTTCAGGGGCTGCAGTCCAACGGCGTGGGCGCCTGCGTCAAGCACTTCGCGTGCAATACGCAGGAGACCGATCGGCTCAGGGTCAGCGCCGATGTCGACGAACGTGCCCTGCGGGAGATCTACCTGCGCTCCTTCGAACTCACGATCCGCGACGGAAAGCCCTGGGCCGTCATGAGCGCGTACAACCGGATCAATGGCGTGTTCGCCAGTGAGGACGCGTGGCTGCTCACCGACGTTCTCCGCGAAGAGTGGGGTTACGACGGCATCGTGATCTCCGACTGGGGCGCCGTGCACGATCCTGTGGGGGCAGTCGCCGCGGGACTCGACTTGCGCATGCCGGGGAAACCCAGCGATCCGGCGGTCCGAGACGCACTCGCGAGCGGGGCGCTGGACGAAGCGCTGGTCGACCGCGTGGCCGAGCGGATGCTCCTCTTAGCCAGCCGCACCGAAGAATCACGCAAGACGAGGCCGGTCATCGACTTCGATGCTCACCACCAGATCGCGCGACGCGCGGCAGCTGAGTCCGCTGTGCTGTTGCAAAATAACGGGGATCTACTTCCAATCGACCCGGCGGCAGTTAGCTCGATCGCGGTGATCGGGGAGCTCGCCCGAACTCCGCGGTACCAGGGAGCCGGAAGTTCAGCGGTGAACCCGACCCGCGTCGTGAAGGCCCTGGACGCGCTACGGACCCGGCTCAGTGAGGCGGCCAAAATCTCGTTCGCACCCGGCTATGTCTTAGAACCCGCTGAGCACGCGACCGGCTTGGTGCACGAAGCGGTAGCCCTTGCGCTATCGAGCGAGCTGGTGGTGCTATTTCTCGGTCTTCCGCCCTCCGACGAGGCTGAAGGACGAGACCGCACCTCCATCGAGCTGCCGGCCGGCCAGGTGGCGCTAGTGAAAGCCGTCGCAGCCGTCAACCCGCGCGTTGTCGTCGCGCTCAGCAACGGGTCCGCCATCACCACGACTGACTGGCGCACCATGGTTGGCAGCATTGTCGAGTTCTGGCTGACCGGTCAGGCCCACGGCGACAGTATCGTCGACGTGCTGCTCGGAGACGTCAACCCGTCCGGCAAGCTTCCCGAAACCGTGCCCGTGCGGCGCGAAGACACTTCGTCGTTCTTGGACTTCCCCGGTGAAGTGGGCCACGTCCGACACAGCGAGGGCATCTATGTCGGATACCGATGGTTCGACGCCCGCCGGCTGGAGGTGGACTACCCGTTCGGCCACGGACTGTCCTTTACGACGTTCGACTACACCGACCTTCAGATCGTCGTGCACGACCTCGACTCCCCGACCGCTCTCATCGTGTCGATCACCGTTACCAATACCGGCAGTCGGGACGGTAGCGAAGTGGTCCAGGTCTACGTCGGTGACCGCAGCGGTGTTCTGCAGATGCCCGAGCGAGAACTCCGAGCCTTCGCGAAAGTTCACTTGACCGTTGGTACATCCCAACGGGTTGACATACCCATCGCCCGGATCGATCTTGAACACTTCCGTCCCGAGGTCGGCTGGGTCTTCGCCGGCGGACAGCTGGACGTATCAGTCGGGTCCTCATCCCGCGACCTCCGGCTGCAGGCCACTGTCGACGTTCCGGGGCATCCGGTTGCCGCGCCCCTTACCGTGTGGTCGCAGCTGGGCGAATGGATGACCAACCCGACCGCCGGCCCCGCTCTCCGCAGACTGATCGAGGAGCGGGGGGGTATCAAAGGCCGCGTCGGCGACCTGCTCAGCGATCCAGTCAGCCAAGACTCAGCGCTAAGCTTTCCGCTCATCAGTGTTACCCAGTTCCCTGGCTTTCCGATCTCCATCGAGGACGCGCAGGACCTCCTCCGCCGGTTGTGACGCCTGCCGCCTCAGCGGCGGTCGCTACCCGCCGAAACTCCGTCCGCTATCGCCGGGTTGGCTCAGGCCCAGAACTCGTCTTCTGCCTGCTGGTCCGTGGACGCGAGCCAGCACTCAGTCACCTTGCCATCGCGCAGATGGAACACGTTGACGTCGTTGACGGTGAGACTGCGATCGCCGCGGCGCGCGGTCACAGTGACAAGCCCGACGCCGTGGTCGTCATTGGCGAGCAGATCGTGCACGTCGGCCCGGAACGTGCCGCCGCTCTCCTCCGCCAACCGACCGAACAGAGCGAGCACGGCGTCCTTGCCTCGAGAGTCGCCCGACAGCGGATTGCTACCGGGTGTGTGCCAGACGATGTCGTCCGCGAACAGCTCCCCCAGTCGGGCCAGATCCCCGCTGGCGAATGCCTGATACCCGTCACGCAGCACGTTGAGGTTGTCCACAGCCATGGCTCCTCCCACGATGTCCGGCCACGCCGACGACACCGAGCGTGTCATCACCACGCGGCCCCTCAGTGCTAGCACCGCCCGGCGGGTCTGGGTAGCCCCAATTCGCCCTCGGCTGGGCGCGGAGGTTCTGATGGCCGGGTCGGTTGCGTTGGCGGTCGGGGCACCGACGCCCGTCGCGGGCACCTGACCGTTAGTGTCGGCCGAACCACCGTTGTGTGCGGGAGGCGGCATAGTGCGCCTTCTCGGTCGCGAGTTCGCGAGACGGCCCGAGGAAGGGTGCGCTCGGTTTGGGCCCGGACAGGAAGTCCGCGTCGACCTTGCCGACGAGCCCGGCGCCGTATTCGATGTAGCACGATCCCGTGCCGTGGTAGGGGTCGATCGGCCCGCGTTTGTGGATCTTCGCGGCGATGTCGTCGGCTACCACACGCGCGGCGGTCTCGGCGAACACGCCGGCGCGGGGCACCGGGGCGTCGGCGCAGTCGCCGAGCGCGTACACATTGGGGAATGGCGTGGCGAGGTTGCGCCGGTCCACGGCCACCCATCCGTCGGTGCCGCCTTCGGTCAGCCCGGACTCGGCCACGACCGTCGGCACGCGGTGCACCGGGATGCCGATGAACAGGTCGTACGGGTAGTCGCCGCCGCGGGTGTCGGCGACGTGCCGGGCCGGGAGCAGGGCGCGGACCCGGCGTCCGGGTGTGTAGCCGATGTTCCGGTCGGCCAGCGCGCTGATGATCGCCGCGGAGGCGTCCGGTGATACCGGGATCGGTGTGTCCATGGGGGTGATCACGTCGATCCGCGTGCTGCCTCGTCGGCCATGGCCGAGGAGGTAGTCGTGTAGGAGCAACGCCATCTCGTAGGGTGCCGGTGGACACTTGAACGGCAGGCCGAGGACGGCGATCAGGATCTGCCCGGTCGCCGAGGGCAGCACGGCGGCCAATCGTTCGGCTCCAGCCGGTGAGTAGTACTCGTGTCCATCGTCGACGAAGCCTGGTGTCGCGGCCGGGTCGTAGTCGGCGCCCAGGGCGACCACGAGGATATCGGCCTCGTACGGGCCGGCGTCGGTCACCACGTGACGCGAACGTGGGTCGATTGAATTCCTACTTGGCCCTTCGACGAACCTGCGCATTTTCCGACATGGCGGATTTTTCGGGTAACTAGGGTTACGAGCCGCAGGCGGGCCGGGCTCGGCACGTACGTGGCGGCGGGAGAGCTCTGTATCTGCCACAACTATGGCGAGGCGATCCGATCGCAGGCATATGTGGCCACCGTCTTGGGTATGACGGGTCGTAAGAGGGGACGCGAGGTCGTCCGCTGAGGTCCTAGGAGGATCATGACGCTTTCCGCGAAACTCCGTCGCGCACCGCTACGCCTTGCCGCTGGCGCCTACGTCCTGAATAGCGGCATCACGACGCTCAACGTCGACGATGAGACAGCGAAGTCGCTGCACGGCATGGCGAGTGGTACGTATCCGGTTCTCGGCAAGCTCGAGCCGAAGGTGTTCGCGCGGACTCTCGCGGTCGGCGAGATCGCCGTCGGCACCATGCTGCTGCTGCCGATCGTCCCGCCGTTCATCGCTGGCGCGGCGCTGGTCGGCTTCTCGGGCGCGCAGCTCAACATGTACTGGCACACGCCGGGCATGCATTACGAGGGCAGCCTGCGCCCGACCCCACAGGGCGCACCGATCGCGGAGACGGCGTGGATGTTCGGCATCGGCGTCGGGCTGATGACCGACGCAACGTTCGAGGGCGCACGTGAAGGGGTCGAGGAGATCGAGGCGTCCGTCGCACGGCGGCGCGTTGACTGGGGCGAGCGGGGGCAGCGCCTGGTTCGCCGGGGCCGTCGGGCGCAGACCGCCCGCGCCGAGTCCGTCAAATATCTCGCCCAGCGCGCCGGCAACGCATCCGAAGCGACCGCTAAGCGGCTGGCCGAGATCCGCGCCGAGTACGGGCCGGTGGCCGCGGAGAAGGCGCGCACCGCAGGCGAGGCGGTTCGGCAGGCCGCCGCCGAGTACGCCCCGGTGGCCGCCGAGAAGGCGCGCACCGCAGGCGAGGCGGTTCGGCAGGCCGCCGCCGAGTACGCCCCGGTGGCCGCCGAGAAGGCGCGCACCGCAGGCGAGGCGGTTCGGCAGGCCGCCGCCGAGTACGCCCCGGTGGCCGCCGAGAAGGCGCGCACCGCAGGCGAGGCGGTTCGGCAGGCCGCCGCCGAGTACGCGCCGGTGGCCGCCGAGAAGATGGAGGCCGCCGGCCACGCCGCGCAGGAGCACGCGATGCGGGCCCGCGAACGGCTCGCGTCGTAACCGACGTACTACCACGCAGAGGTTGAGCCGCGCTCTACCGTCTCGATCTGCGCGATGAGCCTGCGGCGGCTGGTCAGGGTTGTTGGCGCTCAGATCGGACGTTCTTTCGCGACTCGCCCTGTCGCAGTTAGCGCATCTTGACCGAGCCTTCCATTGGCGAATGTTACGGAGCGCCCTGCTCTTCGCTACTGCCGGCACGACCCGCGAGAGCTCCGGTGAATGGGTACGCGGTCCTCGTACGAGACGCCTGACGTAGTTGATCAACTTGCGGCACGTGGTGTCGACAGCTGGCCGCGATATCCAACTGTCGTCGTCGCCAGGTACGCCGACGGTCTCGTCGGTAGGGATGTTAACCAAGGCCGATATCGTCGCCGCGGAGCAGACCGGTCTGCGGCCCTCGTCGTTTGATCCGCACTTTGTCTCCTACCTGCGCAGTGTGCGGGACGCCTCGAATTGGGGTTTCAGCGCCGCATTCCTGGCCACCAGCATCCTGGCAATCCTCGGAATGATCATCGTCTGGCGACTGGTAAGGCGCCCGAGCGAGGCCGACGCCGCCGGCGACGTTTTGTCCGCGGGCGAAGCTGGTCAAAGCTACTCGCCTGACTCGCCCATCGCGATGCCGGAGCTCGACATTGCCGACCGCCCTGAACCTCATCGCTGAGCCGTGCCGACTATTTCACGGGATACATCCGCAAGATCAGCCGATAGCAAGGTTCTCAGTGCCCACGACTCAGTCCGTCACTTTGCACGGTTCGGTGCTTGGCGCTTGTGCGACTTCGGTCGCAATGATTTAGAAAGTGTCCGTGGCGCGATAGGGCTCAAGTGCTGTACTGGCCGATCTGCAGGATGCTTCCCGTCCAGGTCCTTGAACCATGCGCCTCGAGCGCCACTCGCGTGCTCGGCGACTCCATCAACGGTCTTGACACCTGGAACGTCGTATTCCTCGAAGACAAGGCCACGCTCGCGCAACTCCGTGACCGTGGCGCATACGTCATCGACCTCGAACTTCATGCAGGTGCTGCGCGCAGTGCCAGCGAATTCGGACTGGTAGAGCATGAACCACGTTCCGCCGCGCATCTCGTACCGGATCGCCGAACCAGCACGCTCCTCCCAAGGCACCAGGCCGAGCGTGCCCGAGTAGAACTCCTTCGCGCGATCAAGATCTGCCACCGCGATCATCGGATGCGCGCTCGCCGACTGTTGCAGCGTCGGACCCCCCCTGCCGAGGCTATGCCCGACTCGCCGCCCGGCAACCAGGTTTGATCTTCGTGGAGATGACGGTGTGGCTGGCGTGATGATCGGGATCGATCCGCGCAAGGCCTCGCGCCGGGTTGCGCGCTACCACGACCTGCACCGGCTGGGCACCCAGGCGATGTGCCGGGTCCACGCGGTCGGGTGCGAGCTGCTCCACCGGCAGCGGTAGGGGCCCGGGAGGGCAACCGGGGAACGACACTGTCTCCAGCGTGGCCGGCTCACACCCCGATAGACCGGCTCTTCGGAACAGCCACTCCCGGGCCAAGGCCAACTCTAAGACCACGGCCGGCAAGCAACCAATGCTCACATCCAGTCCGGCTCCGGCTAGGCGCCCAACAAGCCGCCGCGCACGCCGGCGAGCAACGTCGTCGGATGCGGCACCACACCATCGCGCGGGATCTGCCAAAACCGCCGCAACGCGATCGAATCGGCCATCTCTGGCACAGCGCCGCATACCCCAGCCGATATGCGATTCCCCTGATGCGCCAGCTCGCGGCCACCGCCGTTGCGGACACGTGGCCGTGGGTGGCCGGGCCCTCATCGACGCACGCCGCGGCGATCTGACTGCCGCGTGTGCGCGGCTTGATGCCTTTGCACGCACCGGCCTACCGCTGGACGTCCAAGCGCGTACCGACGTTCGCTTACGAGTTCGACGACGACACCGCGCCGCAAATCTTCGCGGGACCCCCTGAACCCCAGTCAGGAGGCGCTCGCAGCCAGCATGCGCACCGCCTGGACGAACTTCGCCGAGATCGGGAATCCGTCCGCGGCAGCAGTGCCGTGGCCGTCGATCAACATGAGCTCAAACGTGCTGTCGCTTGTGCAGCCGCAACCACAGCTCGTGCAGAACTTCGCCTCGGTACACCACTGCGCGTTCTGGGGCACCGGATGACCTTCATCTCGTCCGCGCGCCGTCCTTGATCTCTCGCGCAGACTCGGCGCTTCCTCCACCGCATTCCGGGGGTTAGAAGCCGCCGACGTCAATGATGGCCTGGGCGAAGGCCTGGGGGGCTTCCTGGGGCAGGTTGTGTCCGACGCCGCCCTCGATCACTCGGTGCGCGTACTTGCCCGAAAATTTGCTGGCGTAGACGCTGGCGTCCACGTGCGGCGCGCCGTTGGCGTCGCCCTCGAGCGTGATGGTGGGGACGGCGATGGCCGGCCCGTCGGCTAGCCGCCGCTCCAGGTCGTCGTATTGCGACTCGCCCGCGGCCAGACCGATCCGCCAGCGGTAATTGTGGATCACAATCGCCACATGATCCGGGTTGTCGAAGGCGTTCGCGCTGCGCGCGAACGTGGCGTCATCGAAGGCCCACTTCGGTGACGCGAGCTGCCAGATGAGCTTGTTGAAGTCGCGCCGGTACTTGTCGTAGCCGGCCCGGCCGCGCTCGGTGGCGAAGTAGTACTGGTACCACCAGGCGTGCTCGGCCGGCGGCGGCAGCGGCGCCTCGTTGGCGGCTTGGCTGCCGATCAGGTACCCGCTCACCGAGACCAGGGCTTGGCAGCGGTCGGGCCAGAGCGCTGCGACGACGTCGGCCGACCGCGCCCCCCAATCGAAGCCGGCCAAGATGGCCCGCTCGATTTCGAGCACATCCATCAGCGCGATGACATCGGTAGCCACGGCCGCTTGCTGGCCGTTGCGCAACGTGCCGGCGGACAGGAAGCGGGTGGTCCCATAGCCGCGAACGAACGGGACGATAACCCGGTAGCCCGCCGAAGCCAGCACCGGGGTGACCTCGGCAAAGCTATGAATGTCGTACGGCCAGCCATGCAGCAGAAGCACCGGCGGGCCCTCAGCCGGGCCGGCCTCCCCGTAGCCGACGCTCAGCACGCCCGCATCGGCCTGCTTCAGCCCGCCGAAGGGGGTGCTCATGGTCATGCCCTCTCCTTCCCGCTCATCGTGGATGCCGTGCTCGTCCCTACCGAGGTGAGCCGGCGACAGCCCGGGCCGCCCTGAGGATGTGGTCGGTGACCGCCTGCGGCTGGGAGATCATGATCACGTGCGAGCCATCGACCTCCACCATGTCGGCACCCGCCCGCTGGGCATGCGACCGGACGACGTCGGTGCCGGCGGCCTTGTCGCCGGTGGCGACCACCGCCCACGACGGCAGTCTCTTCCAGGCCGGGGGGCCCGGACGGTCGGTGAACGCCGCGGCTGCCGCTTGCCGCGTTCACGGGGAACCCCCTGCAGTGCGGGACTGTTGGCTCATGTGGTGCCCGCTGGGAATGATGCCGGTCCACATCGGATGACGCCCTCTCATGTGCCGTCGCGGGCCCGGGCCGCGCCGTACTCATGCCAGGCTCCCCGACAAAGACCTAGAGGAACAGCACAGCGGTAAGCCTTATCAGTTCTGCCATCTACGGTCGCGTCCCGGGCCGTGCCCGTCAACACGTTTGGTCTTATGCGAGACAGGCATGGACCTGCTGGGATTGGGTGACGTGACGCGCTGGCATTAGACGAATTCCGCGCGGTACTCGTGAAGGAACTCGGCCACCGGACGCGGGGGGCGGCCGGTAATCTGCTGGAAGGTGTCGGTCGTGTAGGCGTTCTCGCCGGCGAGGATCGACCACTCGCGCGTGATGAGCAGCTCAGCCGTGGCCGTCGGTACCCCGGCGCCGATGAGGCGATCGAGGAACTGCTGCTCAGCCTCGACCCGGAAGGTGACGGGTTCGCCGAGTTCCGCCGACAGCAGCTCGAGGGCCTCCGGCCACGACATGAGGACCGGTCCGGTCAGGTCGTGGTGCGCGCCCCATAGTGCCGGGTCGGTGAGCACGCGCACCCCGGCCTCGGCCGCGTCGCGATGGTCGATCAAGGCCATGCGGCCGCTGCGGGCGAGGCCGGTCCATGTACGCGCGGTGCGCACCTCGCGCGCCGCGGCGAGCAGCGACGCCGAGAAGATCGCAGGGCGGATCGTCGAGTACGGCACCCCGGTCGAGGAGGCGAACTGGTCGATGCTGTAGTGGGCTCGCTGGTTGATCCCACGTGAGTCCGCCGAGGTGTTGAGCACCGATAGTCGGGTGACCTGCTCGATCGAGGAGATTCCGACAGCGGCGTTGATCGCGATCCGCTGCAGGACGCCCTCGATACCGATTGATCCCATCGCGAGGAACACCGTGCGGATCCCGTCAAATGCCTTGGCAAGGTCGCTCGGGTCGTCCAGGCGCGTGGGGCGGATGTGCAACGCATCAGGTTCGCCGAAGACGCGGCGGGCTTTGCCGAGGTCGCGAACGAGCGCAGCGACCGCATCGCCGCGCCTAAGTACGCCGCGGACGACCTCCCTGCCGACCCGGCCGGTGGCCCCGATCACTGCGGTCGTCATCGCGTCTCCTTCCGGTAAGGCTCGATCAGTTCGAGGACATGCGCAACAGAATGATGGCGCGCGTCAGGGCTAAAACATCCTTAATGGTCGCTACGGAAGATCCGCGGCCCAGGCCCTTGCTGAGGAACTACGCCGCACCAACTGGAGGGAGCTCGGATAGCAATCGGCCCGTCACGCCGACGACGCAGGAACACGCGTATGCGCCGGACGCGGCGACGTGAGGCACGGGTGACGAGCACGGCCTCGCCGGGCCCTTCGGACGGCACAACCGGGCGATGCCAAGAAAGAGGAAACGCGTTATGGTCATTTTCCGACACAACTCGGGGGGAGGCGGCAATGATTGCAACCGAGGATGACACCGGCGCCGCGAGTGGGATGGCGGAACAGCAGGCAGCAGCACTCTTGGGCGGCGAAGTTCGTGAAGGTTACGCCGAGGTCGGTGACCAGCGGTTGCATTACGTCGAGGCCGGCGACGGCCCACTGGTCGTTTTGCTGCACGGCTTCCCGGAGTTCTGGTACGGCTGGCGGCTGCAGATCAAGCCGCTCGCGGCGGCGGGGTTCCGCGTCGTCGCACCCGACACGCGTGGCTACAACCAGTCCTCGAAGCCGGACGGCGTCAAGGCTTACGACATCGACAAGCTGGCCGCCGACATCCGGGGTCTGATCCACGAACGCGGTGCCGAGTCCGCGCTGCTGGTCGGTCACGACTGGGGCGGATCCATCGCCTGGGCCACCTCGATGAACCACCCCGAGGTGGTGGACCGGCTGGCCATCCTCAACGCCGCCCATCCACGGAAGCTATCGCAGGGACTGCATCACCCCGGCCAGCTCCGTAAGTCCTGGTATTTCTTCTTCTTCGACCTCCCGGACCTGCCCGAGGCCGTCGTGCGCGCCGACCACTGGCATTTCTTCCGGCACTTCCTGCGCGACGCTAATCCGGCGTACACGCAGGAGGAGATCGACCGCTATATCGCAGCGTGGTCACAGCCAGACGCGGCAACCGGGATGATCAACTACTACCGATCCTCGGTGCGAACCCCGCCCAAGCAGGCCGAGGAGCAGATTCGCCCCATCAGCGCGCCCACCCTGGTCATCTGGGGGGAGAGCGACCGTTACCTCGGCCCCGAACTGGCCGAGCCCGAGCACGAGGACGTGCCCAACCTCGACCGCGTCGAGCGGCTGCCCGGCGCGTCGCATTGGGTGCATCACGACGAGGCTGAGCGCGTCAACCGACTGCTCATCGACTTTTTCACCCCCGCCCGGCCAACCGAGAACGGCTGAATGCCGACCTGGTAACCACCTGGCCGGGCGGCGAGCTGCCTGCCCTGTCGTCTGCAGAGTCACGACCCGGCAGGCCATCGGCACATCAGGATCGTGCCCGGCACGACCGGTGTCTCGTCCACGCGAGGAGGAGCGTTGCCATGACCGAAGGCGCGGAGCAGACAAGCAATGATAAGTCCGCTATTCGCGCGTTTCAGGTCGGTTTTCCGGAGGCGGAGCTGACGGAGCTGCGCCGGCGCGTGAACGCGACCAGGTGGCCCGAGCGGGAGACGGTCACCGACGACTCGCAGGGCGTGCGACTCGCGATGATGCAGGACCTCGCGCGCTACTGGGGAACTGACTACGACTGGCGCCCGTGTGAGGAGAGACTGAATGCCCTGCCGAACTTCATGACCGAGATCGACGGGCTTGACATTCACTTCATTCACGTCCGCTCCCAGCACGAGGATGCGCTGCCGCTCATCGTCACGCACGGATGGCCCGGCTCGATCCTCGAGCAACTGAAGATCATCGAACCACTCACCAACCCCGAGGCACACAGCGCCAGCGCGCAGGACGCGTTCCATCTAGTAATTCCCTCGCTGCCGGGGCACGGGTTTTCCGCGAAGCCAGCCGCCACCGGATGGGATCCGGTCCGGATCGCAGCTGCGTGGGTGGTGCTGATGAAGCGCCTCGGATACACCCGGTTCGTGGCACAGGGCGGCGACTGGGGCGCGGCCGTCACGCAGGCCATGGGTATACAGGCGCCGCCGGAACTGCTCGGTATTCACTCCAACATGCCCGGGACCGCTCCGGCCGCTATCGATACCGCGGTCCAGCGCGGCGACCCGCCGCCATCGGATCTGTCGGCCGAGGAACGACGCGCGTACGAGCAGCTGAGCACCTTCTACGCCAAGCACGTGGCCTACTCGCAGATCATGACGACGCGCCCGCAAACGCTGTACGGCCTGGCGGACTCGCCGGTCGATCTCGCGGCATTCATGCTTGACCACGGCGACGGCACCGGCCAGCCCGGGCTCGTGGAACAGGCCCTAAACGGCAGCCTGGACAGCGCCCTGAGCCGAGACGACATCCTGGACAACGTCACGCTGTACTGGCTGACCAACACCGGGGTTTCCGCGGCCCGCCTGTATTGGGAGAACAAGGCGGCCTTCTTCGACGCCAAGCCCATCACGATCCCGTTCGCCATAAGCGTCTTCCCGGACGAGCTGTACCAGGCACCGCGCAGCTGGGCCGAGCGGGCCTACCCCCGCAACCTCATTCACTACAACACGCTCGACCGAGGGGGCCACTTCGCGGCGTGGGAACAGCCGGACCTGTTCGCTGCCGAGATGCGAGCCTCCTTCCGTACACTGCGCTAGCAGCCCCAAGCGCGACCGTGGCCACAGGACAACCAGAACGGACGGAAGGCACCGGTCAACGAACGCGCGAAGTCGACGACGCACAAGACCGTGTGTTGCTTGCGCGTTGGACGGACAAGGGAAATACCCACGATGGTCCTCGCGCAGGAACCGACTTCACGAGTCGAAGGGCCAGTGGAAGCTGATGCCCACGGTCAGTGGCGTACCGCTGCCGCTTGGAGCCGCGCGGCAATGACGGAGACGGCCAGGATGACGGCGCTGAAGACGATCAACGCTGACCGGCTGCTGATCAGGTGCGTGGCCGCGGTCAACAGAACCGGCGCCTGACCCAGTCCGAGGTAGGCGACGACAAAAGAACATTGCGAGAACTCCGGCGGTCGAATCCGGATCGGCGGTGGTGATTGCCACGCTGAGGGCGGCTTTGAACAGTAGGCCCGCTCCGGCGCCGGCGATGTCCGATCCCAGCAGGTAGAGGGTGAGCGATGGGTGGTAGAGAGCGATGATCGGTCGCTCGTTGACCGGCGCCGGATTCGTACTTAGTGTCCGCGTCATCGACCGCCGATCGATTGCGAGGCACGGCAGATGGCCGACTATGACGTGATCGTGATCGGATCGGGGTTCGGCGGCAGCGTCACGGCGCTGCGACTGACCGAGAAGGGCTACCGGGTAGGCGTCCTCGAGGCCGGTCAGCGCTTCAGCGAGGCCAACCTGCCCAAGACGTCGTGGGATCTGCCTAACTTCCTCTGGGCTCCCAGGCTCGGCCTTCGCGGCATGCAGCGCATCCACCTGCTCCGCAACGTCGTGATCCTGGCTGGCGCCGGGGTAGGTGGCGGATCGCTGAACTATGCCAACACGCTGTATGAGCCGCCCGAGCCGTTCTACGACGATCCGCAATGGCGGCACATCACCGACTGGCGCGACGAGCTTGCCCCGTTCTACGCGCAGGCTCGCCGGATGCTTGGCGTCACGGTGAATCCGACGATGACCCAGTCGGACCTCGAGATGACGCGGCTGGCCGAGCAGTTCGGCAGAGCGAACACCTTTCGCCGCACACCGGTCGGCGTCTTCTTCGGGCGAGACGGGCAGAGGGAACCCGGCAGAACGGTCCCAGACCCGTATTTCGGCGGGGTCGGCCCGGCGCGCACCGGCTGCATCGAGTGCGGCTCATGTATGACTGGGTGCCGATTCGGGGCGAAGAACACGCTCAACCAGAACTACCTGGGGCTGGCCGAGCGTGCCGGGACCGCGGTGTATCCGCTCACCACCGTGACAGGCGTGCGGCCACTCGCCGACGGCGGCTACGCCATCGATACCGTCCGCACTGGGCGATGGCGGACGCGTAAGGTGGACCGGACGTTCACCGCCCAGCATGTCGTCTTCGCCGCCGGCACGTACGGCACCCAGACGCTACTGCACCGGCTTCAGGCGAGCACGCTGCCCCGCATCTCCGCCCGGCTAGGCCATCTGACTCGCACCAATTCGGAGTCGCTCGTCGGGGCGATCAGCAGGGATCCAAAAAGCGACTACACCCACGGCGTGGCAATCACGTCGTCCTGGCATCCCGACGAGCACAGCCACATCGAACCGGTGCGGTACGGCAAGGGCAGCAACGCGATGGGACTGCTGACGACCGCCCTGACCGATGGCGGCACCCGGCGCCATCGTGCGCGTCAATGGCTCGGCGTGGCAGTGCGCAATCCCCGGCTGATCCTCGGGACCATCATTCCGCGACATTGGTCGGAGCGAACAATCATCCTGCTGGTCATGCAGACGCTGGACAATTCGATCACCGTGTTCCGCGCCAGGTCGGGACGGCTGACGTCCACGCAGGGCGAAGGCGAGCCCAACCCGAGTTGGATCCCGGCGGCCAACCAGGCCGCACGCGGGCTGGCCACAAACATCGGCGGTGAGCCAGCCGGTAGCTGGAGTGACCTGTTCAACGTGCCGATGACAGCGCATTTCATCGGCGGCTGCCCGATTGGTGACTCGCCGGCGACCGGGGTGATCGACCCCTACCACCGGCTCTATGGCTATCTAGGCCTGCATGTCATCGACGGGTCGGCGCTGACCGCGAATCTGGGTGTCAACCCAGCGCTGACCATCACTGCCCTGTCCGAGCGCGCTATTGCGTTCTGGCCCAACCACGGCGAGCCTGACGCCCGTCCGTCGCTTGGCAAGCCCTACCGGCGAATCAAACCGGTGCCCCCCGTGTCTCCGATCGTCCCGGCGGACGCGCCGGCTGCTCTGTCGTTCGGCTAGCCTCCTCCCCCTCCCGATGACTGGCGACCCGGGTGCCTCGGGCGGATGTCGGGCCGGGTCGTGCTGTTAATCGGTCTGCGTGTCGGGTTGTGGTCGACCGATGAAACCTACAGAAGATCACCGCGATCCTTCTCGGATCCGGCGCTGGCGTGAGACGCCGAGAAGCGGGTCCGGGTCCCGCAGCCCCGGTCCGTCAGCCGATCGGTTGTCCACAGCGACACCGCCAAGCGGTGCCGCCGCGCAGGACGCTGGTTGCGGCATCATGGTTCCTGATCTGCCAGACGCGACCTTCGGAGGGCGGTCGACGATGGAGGTTCTGAGGGGGAAGTCAGATAGCGAGGCTCACCCGGGCAGGGCGGAACGCGACGTGGCGGCAGGCCCTGCTACGCAGCCCGCAGCTGCCGTTGCACTGCCCGTCGAGGCGCAGCCAGCGCTCGGTCCCGGAAGTCTGTTGAACGACCGATACGAACTGGGACGGGTCATCGGCTGCGGTGGGATGTCGACGGTGCATTGGGCCTACGACCGCCGCACCGGCCGCGCGGTCGCCGTGAAGATCTCTCGCCCGGAGTCGGAGATGGTCGACGCGGAGCGGCGCACGCGCCGCGAGGTCGACATACTGTCGGGGCTGGATGACCCTGGCTTGGTCGCTCTCCTCGATGCGGGTCTGGGCGACGGGGCGACACCGGCATACCTGGTGACTGAGTTCGTCAACGGGCCAACCCTCGCGCAGTGGATTCGCCGCTCGACGTTAACCGAACTGCAGACAGCCCGGCTCGGCGCGGCGATGTGCAGGACGCTGGCCTATGTTCATGCCCGGGGGATTGTGCACTGCGACATCAAACCGGCCAACATCCTCATCTCAGGTAACAAGGAGGACGACCTCGTCGCACCGAAACTGGCCGATTTCGGCATCGCCACGGCCGGCAATGGCGGCCGCCCGACGACCAATGGCGCGGCCTTAGGCACCGCTAACTACCTCAGTCCCGAGCAAGTTCGCGGCCATCGGACAACAGCGGCCACCGATATCTACGCTCTGGGACTGGTACTGATCGAGGCGCTTACTGGAGCGCTCGCGTACCCTGGCAGTGGCGTCACGTCCGCAACGGCCAGGCTCAACCGATCGGCAATCATCCCGCACGATGCCAGTCGCGGCTTGCGCACCCTGCTCGCGGAGATGACCGCACGCGATCCCCTCGACCGACCCGACGCCGGCCGCGCCGCGGGCATCTTCGAGGAAATAGCCGCCGGCTTTGACGGCTCGCTGACTGACGAAATTCTGATGCTTGGCCGGCCGGTAGCCGAGGCCGACGAGCCAACAGCCGTCAGTACCCTCCGCGCCCCACGAAGGCGCATTCGCCTCGCCGCCGCGGCCGTCGTCCTCGCCGGGTGCGCCACGCTCACCGCCACCCTCACGTCCACCGGATCAAGATCACCCAGACCGGCGCCCCAGACAGCGCCGCAAGCCGCAGCCCCAAACCTGCCGACTCCATCGTCAGCAGAACCCACGCAGGTCCGTCCGCTGAAGGTCCGACCAGCACCACGGCACAAACCAGTCCCGACACGAACACCCGCCCAGATCGCCGCCCTCGGAGTGCTACACGTTCAGCCCGCCACCATTCGCCAGAGCAACGGTTCGCCCAAACAGCACCCCAAGAACAAAGACCCTCATCCCAACCACGCTCACGGCAAGCGGGCACCCAGCAAGGGCGCACCCGGCAAGGGCGCACCCAGCAAGCGCAAGCATTAGCCTTTGCGTCGCAGGCACCGCATGGACGGGCCTCTAGGTGGCGGCGTTCTTCGTCAGCACGAACTGTGCGCCGCTGCCGATCGCGACAGTGACCTGGTCATCGCTGCCTACGGGCGTGAAGTCGAAAAGAACGCTGCTGACTGCCAGACCGGTGCGGTACACCTTCCGCAGCTTCTCGTAGTCGCCGTCAGACAGCACGAAGGCCTGTTGGTTGCAAGCGGACCCCGCTCCTACCCCAATCGCGGAGCGACCTCCTAGGACGCTGACGCACCTCGACAGCGGCAGATGAGTACCGGTGACCCTGCGCGGCAGATCCACATGAGCCGCTCGCGTGCTCAGCGCGCACGCGACGCGGCAGTGAGCGGATATCGGCGACCGTATGGAATGATCGCGCGGACGAGAACAGGCCAAGGGGGGCTCGACTCCGATGCAGATAAGGCTGGAACTGATCCCGCTCCCGGTTTCAGACGTGGACCGAGCCATCGCCTTCTATGCTGACAAGCTCGGCTTCAAGAAGGACGTTGACGTGCAACCCAGCGAGGGCGTCCGGGTCGTCCAGTTGACACCAGAGGGCTCGGGTTGTTCGGTCGGTTTTGGGACAGGGCTGGATGTGTACGCGGGAGAACCCGGCAGCGTTAGAGGCCTGCACCTGGTTGTGGAGGACATCACCGAGGCGCGCGCCGAGCTAGTCCGCCGAGGTGTAGAGATCGGCGAAATCCAGGACTTCGGGGGCGGCGTTAAAGGAGCAGACTTCTCCGATCCTGACGGCAACACATTCGAACTGCAGGAGATGGCGTGGCGTAAGGGCGCGAAGTACTAAGCCTCAATCCGTGGACCGATCGCCGGTTCACGGCGTGGTGATCAACTGAAAGTGCCTTTTGGCTGGGGATGATCTGGGGTGTCGAAGCCTGGACCGATCCGATACCAAAAGGCACTGGAAGTGAAGCTACCCGATGCGTGGTTCCGCGCCGCTGCGCGGTTCGATGAGGCCAATCTCGTGTCGTTCGCGGGGCTGGCGCCGCTGTTGGCGCTGGCCGAACGGGCCGGGCTGTCCGAGCTGATCAGCGAGCGAGTCCAGATCGACCCGACGGTGATCAAGGTCAAGTCCGCGGGCGCGAACCCGGCCGGGAAGCTGACCTCGATCATCGCCGGGATGGCCTGCGGCGCCGATTGCATCGACGACCTGGACGTGATCCGCTCAGGCGGGATGAAACGCCTGTTCGCCAATGTCTATGCGGCGACGACGTTGGGGCAGTTTCTGCGCGAGGTGACCCACGGCCACACCCTGCAACTGACATCGGTGCTGCGCGCCCACCTGGTCAACCTCGTAGGGCAGACGGCTGTGCTGCTGCCCGGCCTGCAGCAGCAGGCAATCATCGATATCGACTCGCTGCTGCGGCCGGTGTTCGGGCACGGCAAACAGGGCGCGAGCTTCGGGCACACGAAGATCGCCGGCAAGCAGGTACTGCGCCGCGGCCTGTCCCCACTCGTGACCACCATTAGCACGGCCGACGGTGCGCCGGTGATCGCCGGCATCCGGCTGCGCGCCGGGAAGGCCGGCTCAGGCAAGGGCGCCGCGTCGATGGTGGCCGAGGCGATCCGCACCGCCCGCGCCGCCGGAGCGGTCGGCGAGATCCTGGTACGCGGCGATAGCGCGTATGGCAACAGCGCCGTCGTGACCGCCTGTCTCAAGGCTGGGGTGCGGTTCTCCGTGGTACTGATCAAGAACCCCGCCGTGGCCGCGGCGATCGCGCGTATCCCCGACGACGCCTGGACGCCGGTCGACTACCCCGGCGCGGTGCTCGACCCGGACACCGGCCAGCTGATCTCCGATGCCGAGGTCGCCGAGATCGAATTCGAGGCGTTCGCCTCCACCAGCACGCCGGTCACCGCCCGTTTGATCGTGCGCCGGGTCCGCGACCGGGCCCGGACCGAGGAACTGTTCCCTGTATGGCGGCACCACCCGTTCCTCACTAACAGCACCGAGGACACCACCCAGGCCGACATCACCCACCGCCAGCACGCGATCATCGAGACCGTCCTGTCCGACGTCATCGACGGACCGTTGGCCCATATGCCGTCGGGCCAGTTCGCGTCCAACGCCGCGTGGGCGATCTGCGCGGCGATCACGCACAACCTGCTCCGCGCCGCCGGCGCCCTCGCCGGAGACCGCCATGCGGCCGCGCGCGGTGCGACGCTGCGCCGCCATCTCGTCGCCGTGCCCGCCCGACTGGCCCGGCCGCAACGCCGACCCGTTCTGCATCTGCCCGCGCATTGGCCCTGGGCCCAGCAATGGCTCCAACTCTGGACCGCCGCCGATCCCCCGGCCGCAGCTTGACGCAATCACGGCCGACAGGCCCCGACCGGAACAAGGAAGGCTGGGCAGACCAGCAGATCTCCGCTGCCCGCCACACCCAGCAAGATCAAAATTCGAAAGAAAGATCATTCAGCCGGTCGGTCCACGGATCGAGGCTAAGAGCCTGCTGACTCCGCGCTGCTCGCGTAGGACCCGCTCATCGGCATGGTCGCGCCTGGCGGCGGCTACCGCTAAATCGAATCATCTGCGGCGGACGCCAGTGATCGTCACCTCACGCAGAACGACGGAGATGCGTGCGCTCCGAGTTAGCAGCCGACCGCTCCAAGATCGCCGAATAGTGCGCGCCGTACACGCCGTGCCCTTTGATCAGATTCATCTGCTCATGATCCGGAGAATGGCACCCAGCGCTTACCGACTGATATGCGCACCGCTGAGGCCTGACGACGATGCGCGATATCGACGGTGCGGTGCGCGCTTCCGTCCGGCAGCCGGACTTGCGAAGAACGCTCCCCGCCACGGGTGCACCACGAGCGGGCACCGGCTCGCGTTCGATCAGCTATTGACGATGTTCGTTGATGTCATTCGACTCGGGCGGACCGATGTCGTCAATCCTTCGGCTCGCTACGCCGCAACGCGTCCTCAACGACGCGCAAGAGTTGACGGTCTGCACTCAGCCACGCCAGCGACGACAGTTCCGCCGCCGATAGCCACCGCACGCAATCATGATCGACACCCGGCCGCGGGTCACCACCAGTCGATCGGCAAAGGTAGACCGCCAATGCCCGCCCAGCACTCACCGGCGCTCGGCCGAGTAACCGGACCACGCGTGCCTCAACTGATAGCTCCTCCCGAAGCTCGCGGATCAGCGCCTGCGGTTCGGACTCGCCCGGCTCGACCTTCCCGCCAGGAAACTCCCATCGACCAGCCAATGCGGGCGGGTTGAGACGTCGTGCGGCCAATACCCTGCCGTCGGAGACCAACGCTGCCCCCACCACCGCGCTCGGCATGGACCAATTATGGGGGGCATCGAACAGCATGGCCTGACCGCGGCTGGTTGATCCGGGTCGAGTGAGAGTCTTGCCGCCCACGATGTGGGCAGGAAGGCTCGACGCGAACACGGCAACGAGGAAGAGGCACACGTCGGAGCACGTCGTGCGACGCACCGAACAAGGGTCGACTTCCAGTTCGACGCCACCACTGACGGCCGCCCCCGTCAAGATCGTGTCCATCGTCGACGAACACACCGGTGAATGCCTCGGCGGTCTGGTCGACCGGTCGGTCACCGGCGACGACCTGATCAGCGAACTCGACCGCATCGCCGCCATGCGTGGCTACCCGGCCATGCTGCGCTGCGACAACGGCCCGGAACTCGCCTGCGCCGCGATGGCCGACTGGGTTGGTGAGCGGGTGGGGCTGCACTTCATCCCACCCAGTGAGCCGTGGCGCAACGGCTACATCGAATCGTTCAACAGCAGAGTCCGCGACGAATGCCTCAACATCAACATCTTCTGGTCACTCCCCCATGCCCGGGTCGTGATCAGCGACTGGAAACAGGACTGCAACCACCGCCGACGACACCGCTCCCTCGGCTACCAGGCACCAGCGGTCTACGCTGCTGGCTGCACCCACCGATGAACGACTCTCACACGAGGTGAGTCAGTCCTCGAGGGCCCGTCGGACCGGACATCGTGCCGCTTCATCGTCCGAACGCCCACGCCACCATCAGTGGGATCTCCTGTCGCCAGAACGCGTCGCCGTGCGATCCGACCCGCTCGGTCATGACGACGTCCGCGCCTGCTTCGCGCAGTGCTGCTGCCCACCGAGTCGCGTTCTCGTGGAAGAACGGCTCTAGCGTGCCGGCAACGAAGTACGCGCGCGGAAGCGAGCTCGGCATCACGACAGGTGGTCGGTAACCCGCGCCTGGAGAGGCGCAGAAGATCGCACCGTAGACGTCCGGACGCCGAAGTCCTAAGGCGAGCGCCAGCTCTGCACCCGCTGAGACTCCGAACACCGCGGTTCGTCCGGCGGGCAGCGCTACACCGAACCGCGACCCCGTCCATCGGCGGACATCCTCGACGAAGAACCTCTCGTGTGCCGCGAACCGTTCCGCGTCAAAACCCGGCGAGTACTCATGCAGGCGGAGCGTCTCATCGGCCAGCCGGTGAACACCGACGATCAACGTGGACGGAACGTCGGCGGCCTCGAGGACTCCGCCCCACTGCGAGAGCACCTGACCGTCACCGGCGAACACAACTGCCTCGGGCGGATCCGGCGGGACGTACACCGTGACCTGCCGACCACCGTCGTAGTCGAACGTCTCGGTGACGAACTCGCCCACGATGGACGACATCGTCGCTAGCTCCTTATCAGTAGCGGCGCGGCCGCGTTGGCTTGCACTCTAAGCCGCCCCGGCGATTCCGGAGGCTCTGCCCGGCGTCGGCGGAGTCACGTCCGACCACCCGACAGCGCGTCGGCTGTAGGTGTCGAGCACGTGTCCGCGGCGAATGCCGTCGACCACATCAACATCTTCTGTCACTAGCCGGCCTAGCTCGTGAGCCCGGGCCCAGGTCGTGATCACCGACTGGTGACACGACCAAGCGGATTCCTGTGCTGGCGTTCCCCTTCGTTCAAGGACGTTTGCCGGCGTGCGACGCCGGGAGCTACCGCTCTTCGGCATCGTGGCACGCGGGTTCGTGCGGGCGTCCGGGACGTCGTTAGTCTTTGAACGCTCGTCTGCCGATCACTCTTCGATCATCGAGACGGTCCCACTGCGTCCGTCGATTTCGATGAGGCTGCCGTTGGGGATGCGCCGGCGGGCCTCGCGGACGGAGACGACACAGGGAACTCCGAGTTCGCGGCTAACAATGGCCGCGTGGCTGGCTGGTGCACCGATGTCGCAGACAACGCCGCCGGCGATCATGAATAGCGGCACCCAGGATGGGTCGGTGGTGGAGCAGACGATAATGTCACCGGGTTGGAGTTCACTGATTTCGGAGAGGTCGAAGGCAACGCGTGCCCGGCCCTTCGTGATGCCCGGCGAGACACCGAGGCCGGTGAATGTGTCGCCTGGGACTGCTGGGGTGACGGATCCGGCGTCAGCGCGCAGCGGCCACCGGGAGATCGGCGGGATCGGCTCGCCGTGCACGATGATGTAGGGCGGCACGCGCGTCGACAGTTCGGCGAATTGCGCGGCCCGCGCGATCAGCTTTTCGCGCCAGCCTGCGGGGTTCGCCAGCATGTCGTCCAGTTCGTGGTCAAGCAGCAAGAACAGATGCTTCGGGTCGACGAGCACACCCTGTTCGGCGAGACGGCGACCGAGTTCGTGAAATGGCAGCTTGGCCTCGAGCATCACCCGCACCGACGCGTCCTTGATGGCCTCCCGGCACTGGTAGAACAACGCGCCCGAGCGCAGACCCGCGTCGAGCATCCCGCTGGCTTCGGCATTCCCGGCGACGAGTCCGCGCAGCTCGGCGATCACCTGCTCGCGCCGCGCTGCCATTGCTGCGGCACGGCGTTGCGGTCCCTGCTCGTCAACCTGCCGGCGTACCTGATCGATCATCCCCAGCGCCAGCATCGGCTCGAGGACCCAACTGTCGGACATGATGTCCCACTCATTCGGCCCGCGATGCCCGTCGACCGCGAGCAGCTTGTCGAACCCGGCGACGAATCCGCGGACCTCGGAGTCCTCAGAGGCGCGCAACCGGCCCAGCAAATCGTCGACACCGGCGTCGAACACCGCGGACACCGCAGGCGAGCGGCGGACCTGGCGCGAGAGCTGCCATATCCGTTCGGCGGTGCCGGCGCTGTCGACACCACCGATCGCGGAGAACACCTCGATGGCCGCCTCGGGGCGGCCGAGCTCGCCGGCCGCCGCGGACACGACGCCGGGACCGACCGTGGCGGCAAGTGCCACCACGCAATACACGTCCCAGGTCGACCGCAGCCGGTGGTTGGCCAGGCGGCCATACTCGACAAGCTCCGCGTCGCTCAGCGCGGAAAAGTCTGGGCGCTCGGCGATCCAGTCCCGCACCTTCGCCACGAAATCCGTGAGATACGCAGGCTGCTCACTGGCAGCCATCACCGTCGCGAAGGTTTCACCGATGGCCACCGTGCGCTTGGGTGCCTCGTCGCGCGGGTCCGGAACGTACGGCGGAATCGTGGGGTTTTTGCCGAAGAACGACTCGTCGACGATGTCCGGGCTGCCGCCGGGCGCCCGTACCCCGAATACCCGGCCGACCGACACCTGGTTGTACAGGTAGCCGCCCCAGTTGCCGAACGTCTCGGTGATCGGATAATCAAACTCATCCGGCAGGAATCCTCCCAGCGAGCACCAGCCGTCGGCGACCCCCGGACACGCGCACTGTTCCCATGTCAGCGACCAGCCCAGCGGCGAAATTGGCTCCGGCCCGACCTCATCCGCGTTCCCCCGCGTGTAAATCGGAAAACGCTCGCTGGCCGGTGTGTCGGTGATCCATCCGTCCATCGAAACACCCCCTCCGGTCGTCTCGGCCACAGACTTGATGGGAAGAACATCGAGTCCTTCCTCGACTTCTCGCTGCGCTGGCTTGCGCTTTGTCAAAACAGTCAGCGGCGCGTTTTGGTTGAAACAGGTAACAGTGAGAAGCCGACCACCGTCTGGCTGTCTGCGCGTGGGTCCGCGCCGTCCACGGCGTGCAGCAGGCGCTTCGTGATGCGGTCGTCGACGACGGTGCATCCGGTATCCGACATGTCGGTCACTCCTTCAGCCCCCGCCGGAACGCTTACTCTCATTGAGGGTTGGGCTGAGGCTGCTCGAATCAGGGATGCACCCTAGTCGTGAGGCGGTATAGGCACGGCCGTCTCGAGGGTGGTGTAGCCGAGCGCCGCGTGCAGCTGATTGCGCGATGTGATGGTCAGTTTGCGGTAGATGTGGCCAAGGTGGTACTCGACGGTTTTCGCGCTGACGAACAGTCGTTCTGCGACCTGTCGGTTGGTCGCTCCCTCGCATGCGGCCAGCGCGATTTGCAGCTCCTGCGGGGTGAGCCGGTCGGCGCCGGTGAGGACGCGCGGAGGCAGGTGAACGCCTGTGGCCGTCAGCTCGTTGTGCGCCAATGCGGTCCAACAGTCGGCGCCGATTGCGCTGAATGTCTCCCACGCCGCGCGCAGATGCGTACGTGCCTCGGATTTGCTTTTCCGGCGCCGCAGACGCTGCCCGAATCGAAGTTCGGTTCGTGCCATTTCGAACGGCCGATTGGTGCGGCGATGCAGGTCCAACGCGTCGAGGAAGTCCGCGTCGAAGGAGTCGTCGGGGCGGACAAGCCCGCGGCAACGCAAGGCCAGCGCTCCGACAGTCGGCCGCTGCGTCCGGCGGGCCTGCTCCGTGAGCATGTCCACCAGGGGCTCAGCCTCCGCCCGGCGTCCGCACTGAACGTGGGCCTCTACCAGTTCGACAGCCCATGGGAAAAAGGCGACGTCCTGAAAGCCGGTGATCGTCGCCAGGCGTCTGGCCTTTTCAAGTGTGATGATTGCGTCGTCGGGTCGTCCTTCGCCGAGCTCCAACAGGCCGAGCAAGCTGTGGGTTAGGAGTTCCAGCGCGACCGCACCCGTCCGATGTGCGTGCTCAAGAACCTGCGATGCGTACCCGCGGCACACGTCCGAGCGGCCTCGGGCGGCCGCTATCCAGGCCAGCTGCTGGCGGTTGGTCGCGACTCTGATCTCCAGCCCGGCATCGATCGCAAGCCGTTCCGCCTCGAGACCATTCGCCTCGGCCTCCCGCCAGCGTCCCGTGCAGAAGTCAACCAGACCCTGCCCGCCGACTGGCCACGTCATGAAGCCGGCCGCGGCCCGCTCCTTCGCCAGTCGGATCATCGTTCGGTGCAGGGCAGTGGCATCCTCGAAGCGGTCCAGGATCGTGTAGGCGAATGCGATGTCCGCGAGTAGGGGCAGCATCTGCGGTGGGAGGTCGTCAAGCGGAAATCCGGCAACGGCGTCGTCCAGCGTCGTACCGTCGGCCGCTTCGCCGAGCAAGGTATGGATCATGGACAGAGCGCAGCGACTGTAGCTCCTGTACGGTCCCGGCACCACGGCACCGATCTGCACCGACTCTCGGGCCACCGCAAGTGAATCTTTGCCCATGCCGGCCCAGTTTGCGGCCGTGAAAGCTATCGCCAACAGCTTGAGGGCGAGCTCCGGCCGGCTCTCCTTATGAAGTCGGGCCTGCGAAACCACTCGCTGGAAGGCAAGACGTGGGTCGCCGTTGGAGATTTCCACTCGACCGGACAACGCCTCGATCTCGACCTGGGTCTCATCGTCCGCCGCGTCGATGTTGTGCGCAATCCCCAGCAGATCGGCGGCTCGCCTCGTGTTGCCGGCGCTGAATGCCGCCGTTGCGGCTGACAAGAGCCGGTCGGCCCGACGTTCGTTGGAGGCGCTCAGCTGTGCGGCCCGCTCGAACGCCGAGGACGCCGACGCGTACCCCGACATATTGACCGCATGCTGCGCGGATTCCTCCAACATCGTGGCGATGTCCTCGTTCGGCCTGTAACTTGTCGCGGCCAGATGCCAGGCCCGCCGCGCTCGACCGTCCACACTGTTGTCGGCCTCGAGCGCAGCGGCGATCCATCCGTGTGCTCGCCGTCGATCGGAGCCGGCCGCCCGCTGCACCGTCGCTGATCTGATCAGCGGGTGCCGAAATATGACCCCTGACGTGTCGACAGAGATCAGGCGGGCATCCTCCGCGGCCTCGAGGGCCGACAGGTCGACCTCGGCGGCGGCCAGCGCGGTCCGTAGTGCCTGCGGGTCAAAACCGTGGATGAGGGCTGCCACGAGCAGCGCACGGCGGGCGCTATCCGGCAGCAGGTCAATCTTCTGCGCGTAGGCGGTCTCCAGCACGGTGCCGAGCGGGAGCGGCCCGGCGTCAAAGTCAAGCTCGACGAGGCGCTCGCCAGTTATGAGATCGGGCAGATCCACCAACGCGAGGGGGTTTCCGCCGCTCAGCCGGACCAGGCCTGCGACCTGCCTCGTGGTGAGCTTGAGGTTGCGGGTGGCCAGAAGGTGCGCGGTCGCTACAGCGTCGAGCCCCTCAAGATGGAGCTGTGGAAGGTCCGGCAGCTCGGTGACATCGCCGTCACGGTAGGCCAGGAGGAAACCGACGCGATCGTGTTCCAGCCGACGTGCGGCGAAGATGATGGCGCTGGCCGACGGAGCATCGATCCATTGCATGTCGTCGACCACCACAAGGATGGGACGTTCCAAGGCGGCGGCGGCTAACACGTTCAGTACGCCCGCTCCTACGGCGAGGCGGTCGCCCAGCAGCGGTGCATCGGTGATCGCGAACGCAGCTTCCAACGCGGTCCGCTGCGGCCGCGGCAGGTCCATGTCATGCCACGCGAGCCGACCCAGTAATTGCGCCAGGGCGGCGAACGGTATGTCCTCCTCGGCGCGAATGCCCTTCGCCGTCAAGACGTTTGTGTCGGCGCCAGCCGCCTGGACACCGTAGGCCAGAAGAGAGGACTTACCGATGCCCGGTTCGCCGGTAACCATGAGCGACGCTGATCCGCCCTTGCGGGTGTCGTCAATCAGGCGATCAACCGCCGCGCACTCACGCGTACGGCCAATCAGCCGCACACGACTAGCGGACGGCCGGGACCCTAGCTGTGCATCGCTATCCATGCCGCCGCTTCAGACATCGCCGCAGAACCACAGCCACCCATCCCACCGAAGCGGCGACAACGGAAGATACCTCGATGGCCTGCCATCGAGGGGACCTAGGCCGAACGCACCCCACATACCGGTATAGATCACGCTGGCCATACACGACAGACGCCTTCCCGCACAGGCGAGCATTCTCTCATCCTGCTTCCCGGGTCAAGCGTCATAGGAGGCGTCTCGAGAGCGCCGTTAAGGCAATCGTCCTTCCGAGTAAGCCCCGGGCTGCTGCCCTAGCCGTACGATCGCCGGACCGCCCGCGGCGATGAGTTTTCGTCTCGCGATCGGTCAATAGCAGTGGCTGAGCAGCCTGCAGAAGGACGGAGAGCCCGATGTCAAGCTCAATGGTGAACGTCATCGTGATCATCGTTTGTCGCTCCGGTGCGATGGGCTTGAAGCCATGCTGATCTACTCGATGGGCGTCTCGGTGGACGGCTTTATCGCCGACCGCGATGGCGCGTTCGGGTGGACGGTCCCTACCGAGGAGCAGTTTCGTTTCCACCTCGCGCAGATACGCGAGCTCGGCGGCTATCTGTGCGGGCGCAGGCTTTACGAGACCATGCTGGTGTGGGAGACGGATCCGTCGCTGCGCGACAACGAGCTCGGGGCCGCGTTCGCCGATGTCTGGTGCGCTATCCCGAAGGTCGTCTTCAGCCGCACGCTCGACAGCGTTCAGGGCAACGCCCGGCTCGCCGAGGCGTCGGTGGCCGAGGAGGCCGCTGCGGCGCTCGACGCGACCGACAAGGACGTCTCGATCGGCGGCGCCGGCCTGGCCGCGGCAGCGATCGAGCTCGGCCTCGTCGACGAGCTGCGCATGTTCCGCAATCCGGTCGTCGTCGGTGGCGGCACGCCGTTCCTGCCGCCGGTCACCGAAGACGTTCGGCTAGACCTGGTCGAGACCAGGACGTTCGGCTCGCGCGTGATCTACGAGCGCTACGGGCGCGCCCGTGATGAGTCGGACTTACACCGCCGTCCGAGTCGTCGGCGTCGCCGGACCGGGTATTCACCGTGCTGACCGACTCCGACGTGGCTGCCGTGTAGCTAGCGGACTCGTGACAGCGCTGCGAGCGAGGCGCTTGCGCCGCGTGTACGCGCTAGTCGGCTCGCCTCGACCAGCGACGTAGGAGCCTCCGTCGTCGCCGGGCCTCGACGAGTGGCGGGCGCACAACGACCGAAAACCTCAGCGGCGCGCGCGTTTCGCGGGTAACGCGTTCCTTGGCCTAGCCCGGATGCGGGTGCAGCGGTGTCGCGTCGCCGACCAGCCAGCGGTGGCCGAACGGGTCGGTGAAGCCGCCCTGCCGGTGCACGCCCCACGGCACCTCGTGATCGCGCACCGCATCACCCGAGCCGTCCGCACCGGCGGCAACTGCCCGGCGGACGAAGGCGTCCGGGTCGTCGACAAACACCTCGACCCGCGTCGTTACCACGCCGCTGGTAAGGGGGGTCGAGAACCGGCCGGTGGGCTCGTGCAGAAAAAACGGCGCACCGTCGATGTGCAGGCCGCGAACACTGCCAAGGCTCCACAGCCGTGAGGCGCCCAGCGCGCGCTGGTACCAGTCCGCGGCGGCGCCGGCGTCCTCGACAGCGAGCATGAACGACATTTGGGTGGTCATTGGAATCCGCCTTCCGCGGTCGACGGCGGCCAGCGCCCAAGCGGGTGGCCTACCTCCCACTGCTGCCCGGCTGGATCGGTGATGCGTCCCAGCCGCCAGCGGTGCTCGTCGGCGGTCGGCGGTGCCGTCGCTGAAGTGCGGATCGCCGTCCGCGCCGTGCAGCGGCCAGCCGAACATGTCGCGGTAGAACGCGCTTGATGCCCGGGGGTCCCGAGCCGGCATGTGCAGGTAAGACACGCCCGCGACGCGGCCGACCAGCGAGTCAATCATGACAACGTCGGCTCCTACTTTGGATATGGCTATGCCATAGCTAATATGCGGAGCATGCCACCGTCCGCGCCCCGCGGCAAGGCCCCGCGGGCCTACCGATCGCCGCGGCGGACCGTACAGGCGCAGCGGACCCGGCAGCGCATCATTGCCGCCGCCACCGACCAGTTCGCCGCGAACGGGTACGCAGCCACCACCATCCGGGCAGTGGCCGCCGCCGCCGGCGTGTCGATACCAAGCGTCGAGCTCGCTTTCGGCACCAAAGCTCAGTTGCTCAAAACCGCGATCGACGTCGCCATCGCCGGCGACGACGTTCCCGTCCCTGTCCTCGACCGGGACTGGGCCGCGCGGGCGCGAGCGACGGAGGGCGCCGTCGAATTCCTCGCCGCGGTCGGCCGCGTCGTACGGCCGGCGATGAGCCGCTCCGCGGGACTCGTGCTTGCGGTCTTCGAGGCCGCCCCGACCGACGCGGACATGCAAGACCTCGCCGACCGGCTCGCCGCGCAACGCGCCACGACCGTCGCCTGGATCGTCGACGGCCTACGCCAGCACGCCGCGTTGCGCGCCGGTCTGAACCGCCGACACGCGATCGATCAGCTCTGGCTGCTCATGGACCCGGCCGTCTACCAGCGGCTCACCCGATACCGTGGCTGGCGCCCGGCCCAGTACGAGCGATGGCTAGTCGACTCCACCGCCCGGCTGCTCCTCGACTAGAACACTTCCGCCCTGATATATCGCAACCCGGTCCCAGCCGTCACGTCGTGACGCGAATCCTCAATAATGTCTTGGGTTCCTCGTCCGCATAGTTGCAACGCGTCTCACCCGTACCGCTCGATTCCACCTTGTCCTGGCTACACATTTGGTTACACGCCACCCGCACGGTGTTCGAACAGCGCGCTGGCTCCCTTATGACGACCGCCAGCTCCCGAGCGGGGCGCCCCCCTTCGTGAAGCGTGGCCTCGGTGCTGTGCAGCCCTAATGCGGCCACCAGTGCGGGGTAGCCGGCGCCCGAGAAAGTGTTCGACACCCTCCAGGCGGGACCACGCGAGCCAGCCTCGCCCGAACGCCGCACGCCGGGTGGCTCTGGCGACGCCGACCGGCAGGAAATCCGGCTCGATCAGCAGGATCGCCCGTCCTGGTCGCAGGCGGCGACGAAGATGGGCGACGGCGTCCGCTGCGCGCACGATGTGGTGCAGCACGGCCCTGGCGGTCACAGGTCGAAGTCGGCCGGCTCGGGTCCGGCGAGGATGTCGGCTTGGTGGAACTCGAGGTTCCGTGCGACCGCATCCACCAACGACAGGTCGAGATCGACAGCGACGGCCGGGCCTCCCCCGGCCAGCCACGCGTACTTGAGACGTTGCCGGACCCGTCCTCGAGCGTACGAGCCCCTGCCCGGATGCGGAACTCCTCGAGGTAGGGGTGGTGAGTCGGATAGAGCAGCCGCGACATCGGCTCGAGCCGCTCCCGCTCTCCTTCGGAATGGTGATCGGGGACGTACCCGAACATGGACATCCCGCTGTTCATACCGAGGCAGGCGGAGTTGACGGTCTCAGCCGGCCACCTCCGGGCTGATCAGCCGATCCGCGGGAAACCGGACGGATCAACCAAGCCAGTTCCAGGGAATGTTCAGCGAACCGATCGAGCTGGCGGGCGAGTTCTGCGTGAAGTAGTGCATGAAGGTATTGCGGTCGTCGGTGTTGAGGTTGGTGATGATGTCGTCCGTGTACCTGCCGGTGCCGAACGTGTTGGCCTCCTGGCCCCAGTTGCCGTTCGCGGCGGTCAGAGTCGGACGGGTCGGGTTGGCAGCGAGCGAGCCGGTGGACGAGTCTTCGGCCGCGTCGTCGGCGTTGATCGAGGCGGTCAGCCCACGGTCGCCGGTGATGACCGAATTGTCCGTCGCATTCAGCTCCGTACTGCCGATCACTCTTTGCAGGACGTTGCGCTGCATCGGAATCGCGCGACTTAGTGACGGCGTCACCGGCCGCGGTTGAGCGGCGCGGCCGGTCACGCCGTTCACGATGCTGTCAGAGCTCGAGGAGCTGGACCCGGCGTCATTTTCGATGTAGGACGCGGTTTCCTCGGACAGGTTGCTCAGGTCCGGGTCCGGGGGGATCGTGTCGCCGGGCCCGAGGTAGAGGTAGCGGTCATTCTGCTCGCCGTCGACGTAGGCGTCGCGCTTGTTGGTCACGTTGGTCACGTCGGTCTCGTCGTCCGCGTCGGCGAGGAAGCTTACGGCGTCCTGCTCGGCGCCTTCGGCGATGGCTCCCGCTGCCGACGCGCCTACGGAGGCCAGCCCGGCCACTCCCGCGACGGCGCCGGCCGCTACCTGCACGGTGCCTAGCGCGGAGCGCTGTTCCGTGGACAGGAAATGCTTGCCGCTCACGGCGTCGCCGATATCGTCGGCCGCCTTGACAGCCGAGGCGACGAATCCGGTCGCGCTGGCGACTGCGGCGACGGCGCCTGCGACCGTCGATACCACGGTGCTCACAGTGAGCGCCCCGACCTCGGCTCCCACGACCGCTGGCAGCGCGGTTAGTGCGGCCCCTCCGGTCAAGACCGCCGCGAAGGCGAACACGATGGCGGTGCCGATGTCGACGAGGAGGTCCTCGAGAGAGAAGTGACCGGTGGTGTCGACGAGGACGATCGGGTTCGTGGAGAAACCCTGATAGTGGTTGAACACGTTAGCGGTGTCGCGGCTGGTGAACCGCCCTTGCGCCGGGTCGTAGCTGCGGGCCGGTAGCAGCAGCTGGCCGGTGGTGGCGTCGGTCATCGAGCTCGTCGGCGTCGCACCGGTGTATTGGAAGGGGTTAGTCCGCCCGCCCGGCGCGGGGGTGGACGCCGGTTGGGGTTGCCCGTCGGGCTGAGCCGCCGTCCCGTAGTCGCCGTACTGGTAGGTGTTCGTCACCGCACCGTTGGCGTCGACGAGAGCCGTGACTGACGAATGGCGGTCGCGGAGCAGATACCCGGTGCCGGTGCCGGTCGTGATGGCTGCGGGCGCGCCGGTGGGGACGGTGCCGGTCGTGGTGGTGCCGGGTTGCAGGGTGCGGGCTTCTCGCCCGGCGGTGAGCAGGTAGGACGCGGTCGTCGCCGCGGTGCCGGTGGTGGGGTCGGCGGTCGTGTCGTTGACCAGCGTGCCGTCCGGGCCGTAGTGGAACGTTTGGGAGCTGGTGCCGACGGCGGTGCCGCTGGTGGTGGTGGAGCGGCGGGTCCCGTCGGGCCAATACGTGTAGGTCGCAGTCGTCCCGCCGCGGGTGGCGGTGAGCATCCGGTCGAAGGCGTCGTAGGTCATGGCCGAACCGTTGAGCGAATGTGTGACGCGCCCCTCCCCGTCGAAGGTCTGATTGACGGTCGTGCCATTTGTGGCTTGGGCGGTGAGTTGCCCGGCCGGGTCGATCGTGTTCGTGGTGGTTGCGGTGAAGGGCGGCGGCGAGCTGACCGGGCGCGGCTTCTTCTTCGGTTTCTGGGTTGAGGTCGGCGGTGGTTGTTTGCTGGCTTGGGGCCGGGTGACGGTGGTGATGCCGACGACGTCGCCGGCGGTGTTGATGGTGTAGCTGGTGGAGGTGGCCGGCTGCCCAGCCGTGTTGGGGCCGGCGTAGGTAGCTGAGCCGAGTAGCCGGTTGTAGGCGTCGTACCGGTAGGCAGTGGTCCAGGTCCCGGCCGACGTGGGAGTGGCCGAGACGGCCGGGTCGGTGTCGACGCGGGTTGCGACGTTGCCGTGGCTGTCGTAGGTGTAGTCGTGTTCCTCGATCAGGGCACCGGATGCGGAAGTAGTGCGCTGCGTATTGAGCTTGTTATGGACGGTCCAGGTGTTCGTGGTGGTGACGCCGTTGGCTCGGGTCGTCGTGTGCACGCGGGACATCGCGTCGTAGGTGTAGGTGACCGAGGCCAGCACCGTGGCGCC
This sequence comes from uncultured Actinomycetota bacterium, assembly GCA_963779485.1. Taxonomy (GTDB): domain Bacteria; phylum Actinomycetota; class Actinomycetes; order Mycobacteriales; family Jatrophihabitantaceae; genus CAVVJA01. The sequence continues at coordinate 239,982 of CAVZYJ010000009.1, forward strand.
GCGAGTCTGGGTCACGGTTGTCATCCGGCCGGCTGTGTCGTAGTGGTAGCTAGTGATCGCACCGGTCACGTCTGTGGTGGTGAAGAGCAGCCCGGTGTCGGTGTACTTCGCGGACGTTGCGGTGCCGTCGGAGTATGACCGGGATACCACGTGACCGTCGGCGTCGTAGGCCAAGGTCACGGTGTTTGTTCCATCGCTGATCGTGTGCACGTGACCGGCGCCGGGTTGTCCGCTCGGGACGTAGTGGTAGGTGGTGGTCACCGCGGCCCCGCTGGAGGGTTGCGCGGTCACGCTGGTCAGTTGCCCGGTGGTGGGGTCGTAGGAATCGGTCACCACGGTGCCCGACGGAGTGGTGCGAGTGGCGACCGTCCCGTCGGCGTGATAGCTGTATCGCGCCGCGGTCAGTTTCTCAGCGACGCACCGCATCAGGGCGAGCGAGTTGCTGGTTTGCAATCGACGTCATTGTGCAGGTGCGCCGGCGCGTCGGCGTCCGACCCAGTGAACGCCAGTTGTCGAGATCTCACCCGCGGCGATCGCGGCGCGCTCGGTCGCTTCGCTAATCTCGGCGATATCGCCGAACAGCGCTGGCGCGTCCTGCTGAGGGACAGTGTCGAAACGGTTCGCGAGCGCGGATTCGACCACGCGCCAACTATGCAGGCCGTGCTCGTTCGCCCACCGGTCGCGGTACTCGGGCCAGGGCAGGCCGCTCGCCCGCCAGTTGTCTCGGCGCTCGCCGGTCCCGCCCGAGTTCGACGATCGTGTTATGAGCGTCTGGCGTGGAATGACTACATCGCGCCTTGTTGCCGGCGACGTTCGAGGCCTCACGCGACCCGGCGTTGAGTGGATCGCCGAGGCGGTGCACGGCCTTCCACTGGCCCCGTTCGCGCCGGAAGATCGTCGTGACTCGCAGCGCGAACGCATCGGGAGCCGACCCGAACATGCTCGCGACGGATCGCTCGATGGCTGCAACATAGGCGAGGTCCCCACTGACATCGCACGCCGATAGCGCGAGCGAGGGCCGATCCGGAAACGAGCCCAACCAGATATACAGTCGGGCGTGCGCAGCTTCGTTCTCGTTCCCGGCGCCGGGGGCTCACCGTGGATCTGGAGCCGAGTGGCTCGGCTGCTCGTCGAAGCCGGCCACGAAGTCATCTCGATAGATCTGCCCGGAGATGATGAGAACACAGGACTGCCGGAATACGCCGAGATCGTGATCGCAGCGATCGACGCTCGCACCGACGTCGTGCTCGTCGCCGGATCACTCGGCGGATTCACTGCGCCGATCGTGTGTGAACGGGCACCGGCCCGCGCCGTCGGAGCGCTGGTACTCGTGAACGCGATGATCCCGAATCCAGGCGAGACGGCCACCGCCTGGTGGCACAACACAGGCGCCATCGAAGCCAGGGACGCGGCGGCCGAGGCTGCAGGTTACGGTCCGTACCAGGAGTCGACCTACTTCCTTCATGACATCGACTCGGACCTCGCCGCCGAAGGTGAGCCGCATCGGCGGCCGGAGGCTGCAGCCGCTTTCGAGTCCGTGTGCGACTTCGCCGGTTGGCCATCGATTCCCATTCGCATCCTGGTGGGCAGGGATGATCGCTTCTTCCCGGTCGGCCTGCAACATCGACTAGCGCGGGAACGGCTCGGACTCGAGGCGGATGTCCTTCCCGGCGGCCACCTACTTCCAATAGCCCAACCACGTCTAGTCGTCGACTATTTGTTGCAGTAACCCGTCTGGGCAATAGACCAGACGAGGCTGCGCTGCGCCTCTCGGCGTAGCCCGCTCCCGGATGCCGACGCATAGGCGTAGCCGAGTGCGACCAACGTCCGCTCATAAGCGCTGCGCGCACACAAGCCGTCGTTCTGGACGGCGTTACGCGGCGAGGTAGGTCCAAATTCTGCGCGCAGATCAGCGCGTATGTGCCCGTTGAACGGCCAACGACATTCTCCGGAACTGCCGAAGCAGCCCGGCTCGCCGCCAGAGGTCCAGTGTGGTTCTATGCGCCGCGCTTGTGCAGGGTAGGCAGTGCTGGAGGTGCCCAAGCCTTCCTTGTCACCATGCGGCATGCCGCCCTCGCTGTGCCTCTATCGTCCGGGTGCCACGAAGACTGCCACTGTTCGGGTAGGGACAGTGAAGGAACCTGTGCTCGGGTCGTTTCGGGATTGCCTGACGATGGGATCGCGTCCGGCCAGTTGGAACGGGTCGAGGATGTACCGCTGGCCGGCGGCTGCTGCGACTTGTTGGGTCACCGTGTTGGGGGTGGCGTTGAACACGATCACCATGCCGCGCAGCAGCGGGTCGACGTTGGGCCCGACGGTGTCGTCGAGTCGCATGACGATGACGCCGGGGGTTTCGTTCGGTCCGCTGTTCGGGAAGGACAGCTTCTGCTGGATTAGCGCGGCGGACCCGAGGTGCAGTAGCGGGCTGGTCTGTCGGATCCGCAGCAGGGTTTGGGATTGGGTTTCGGCGGTGGCCAGATCGGCGGGGGTGGGCTTGAGAGCGGGGTTGGCCAGCAGCGGTTTCGCGTAGGGCCACTTGTCGGTGGAGCTGGGTGGCAGCCCGCGGCCGAATCCGTTGATGGTCAACGATGGATCGAGCACATTGAACCAGTCGCCGGAGTCGTAGCTGTTGCCGTCGAAGGATTTGCTGCGCAAGGCGTCGGATCCGGTTTGCCAGAACGAGACGCCTTGGGAGAAGGCGGTGGTGGCCAGGGAGAGGGTTTGCATCCGGATTCGGTTGGCCATGGTTGTGGCCACCGGCAGTTTGTAGGTCAGGGCGTCGTTGAGGGTTTCGTTGTCGTGGGCGTCGACGTAGTTGATCGCTTCCTGCGGGTTGGTGGTGTAGCCGGCGGGTTGTCCGTTGTAGTCGACCTGGGCGCCGGTGACGGTCGCGCCGGTGCTGTCGGTGAAGGTGTAGTTCTTCAGGTTGCCGGTCAGGCCGACCTTGATGAGGTCCATGTTGTGCAGCAGCCCGGCCTTCTGATCGCTGGCGGAGCCGTTGACCGGGTCTCCGTTCGGGTCGGTGTACTGGCCGCTGCCGAAGCCCTGGATGCGCGGGTCACTGTCGAACGGGCCGCCGCCGCGGACGGCGTCACGGATACGGTCGTTGAACGTGCCGATTCCGGTGCCGGCCATGTTGGCCTGGGTGGCTTGTACGAACAGCGCGTTGTTGGCGACCTCACCGAAGTTCCATCCCTCGCCGTAGAGGTAGATGCGCTTCCCGTCGACACCGTCGTGGGCGAGGGTCAGCTGGTCGAGCCGCTGCCGCAGCTGAACCATCAGTGCTTTGGGCTGGTGGCCCATCAGGTCGAACCGGAACCCGTCGACCTTGTACTGGGTGGCCCAGGTCACCACCGAGTCGACCAGGAGCTTGCCCATCATCAGATGCTCGGTCGCGGTGTTGGGGCAGCAGGTGGAGGTTTCCACGCCGCCGCTGGCGTTGAGCCGGTGATAGTAGCCGGGCACGATGCGGTCCAGGTCGTTGCGACCGTTCTGCCCCGCGTCGGTGGTGTGGTTGTAGACCACGTCCATGACCAGGCGGAGATGGTCGTGGTTGATCGCCGCGACCATGTCCCGGAACTCGCGGGTGCGAGCAGCACCCTCAGGGTTGGTGGCGTACGAGCCTTCCGGGGTGGTCCAGTGCAGCGGGTCGTAGCCCCAGTTGAATCCGTCGGTGGCGGCCACTTGCTTCACGCAGGCCTGCTGCTGATCGCTGTCCGGCGGAAAGGACGGCAGATCACACGGCGGTGACTGCCACGTGGACTTGTCCTCGTTGACGGTCGCGTAGTCGGCCAGCGGCAGCAGGTGCACGGTGGTCATCCCCGACCGGGCCAGGCCGGTGAGGTATTTGACGGCGTTGCTGGACTGGTCGGTGAACGCCTGGTAGGTGCCTCGATGCGCGGCGGGCACGGTCGGGTCGCTGATGGAGAAGTCCCGCAGATGCAACTCGGTGATGCTTTGATCAACTGCCTCCGGCAGCGGCGGTTTCCGCAGCTGCGACCAGCCCACCGGGGCCAGGGATGGGTCGGCGAGATTGACCAGCAGGCTGCGTTGGGAGTTGGTGGACAGGCCCAGGCTGTACGGGTCGGTGACCAGGTTGTGCTCCACCCGCTCCGTTTCCGAGACGTAGACCTGCACGTCGAATAGGTAGTAGCGCCCGGTCCACGAGGGCGTTCCGGTCACCGACCAGACGCCGTCACCGGTGTCGCGCAACGGAACGGTGGCGATCGGGGCGGAGCTTGCCCCGGCCGCATACAGGTTGATCGAGACTGCCTGCGCGGTGGGCGCCCACAGCGCCAGGGTCGGCTGCTTCCCGTTCCAGATTGGGCCAAGGCTGCGCTGGGCCGCCCCCGCGTATAGGTCATCGAGCACACCGGGGATCTGCAGGCCGGTGGCGTCGAGCAGGTTGCCGTCGGCGTCGAAGGCCGCCACCGCCACCTGCCCCTTGAGCAGCTGCCCGGCCTGGGCCGCCACATCATCCGGTAGCCGCAGTGCGCCGAGGGCGGCCTGAGCCGGGAACCTGGCTTTCACGTCGGCGGGCAGCCCAGCCGGGTCGAAGATCAGTGGGAAGGCCGTGCCGCCGGTGAGACCGGTGTCGGTGACACTCAGGCCGCCGTTCGCAGCGGAATACAGACGATAGGTGCGGCTCGGTGCGGAGCTGCCGAGATTCCAGCCGATGTATCGGGTGGAGAGCCAGTACGCCGTCGGCGTCTTGATATCGACCGTGGCGGCGGCGCCGGTGAGCACGGACAACACGTGCGAGGTGGAGTCGAAGCTGAACTTCACCGGGTCGCCGGCGGCGCGGACGGTGAACGGAATGCTGGGACCGTTCAGCTGGCCGCCGGCACCGTAGTTGAGGGTCCATGACAGCCCGACCGCCGCCTTGACCTGGTAGCTACCTGGCGGAATAGCGGTGGTGAGGAAGGTGTATATGCCGTCCCCGTTGGGGTCCTCCAGCCATGACTTCAGGCAGTCCGGCTGTGAGTCGCCGGGGCAGCCGAGTTCCGACTGGAAGTCGCCTGCGGCGGTGACGATCAAGCTGTTGATGTCGTCGGTCACCCAATGGGTGGTGTTGTCGTAATAGAACGTGACACTCTTGCCGCCGGCCGGCACCGTGATCGGAATGTTCGGTCCCCCTTGGACCGCTCCCTTGCCGTAGTTGACGTTGAAGCTCTTGTCCAACGCGGCCTTGTATTCATACGAGCCAGCCGGCAGCGCGAGGGTGATCGACCAGATGCCGTCGTTGCTGCGCTGCGTCATCTGTATCTGTGGGCAGTCCGGCTGCCAGTCACCAGGGCAGCCGACCTCGGAGTCGAAACTGCCCGGAACGGACACCGCACTTGGCTGCGGATCCGCCGCGCCGGCCGGCTGGGCGGCCACCAACGCTGTCGGCAGAACGACGGCGACCAGCCCAACCAGCAGCGTCCGCCACAGTCCACGCTTCATGGCATTCCTCCAGCCAAACCACCAGTGGGGCGACAGCAGCCCGGAACACGTGGTCAAGGAAGCACGCTAGCAACTGGTTGCAGATGCTGGAAGGGTTTGCAGGACATTTCTGACCCAAGTCCCGTCACACCGGTGAAGGAGGTCCGCGTTGCCATCCTTTCGGCTGCCGACAGGCGAAACCAGTTGCAGGTCCAGCCGCAGACTTACACTCACGGCTATCGTTGAGCCAATGGGCGGTCGACTCTCCGACATCGCCAGCTACGCCGGCGTCAGCGTGGCCACCGTCTCGCGCGTCCTCAACGACCGCGACGGCGTCTCCGACACCGCCCGCCGAAACGTTCTCACCGCCGTCGATGTCCTGGGCTACACACGTCCCACGCTGCTGCAGTCCCGGGCGGTCGGCTTGATCGGTGTCAGCGTGGCCGAACTGACTAACCCCATCTTTCCCGCCTACGTCCAGGCGATCGAACGAACCCTGCACTCCTTCGGCTACAGCCAGCTGTTGTCCACGCGGCACCTCGGCTTGCCCGCCGAACAAGCCTCCATCAATCTGCTGCAGCAGCACGGCGTATCGGGCATGATCTTCATCTCCGGCATCCACTCGGACAGCACCGCCGAGACCACGCAATATCACAAACTACGCCGAACCGGCATGCCACTGGCCTTCATCAACGGCCACATCGACGGCTTCGACGCCATCTTCGTCTCCGACGACGACATCACAGCAATGCATATCGCCGTCCGTCACCTCGCCGCGCTCGGCCACACCCACATCGGCCTGGCCCTCGGACCGACCCGATACATACCAGCCGCCCGCAAGCGCCGCGGATTCCACGAAGCCATGCACCGCATCGCCCCCGACGGCACCGCCGATGAGCAAATCGCCGACTACTCCGTCGAAGGCGGCCAAGCCGCGGGCGCCGCCCTGATCCAACGAGGCTGCACAGCGATCATCGCGGCCTCCGACTTCATGGCGCTCGGCGCCGTCCGCGCCGCGCGCAGCCGCGGCCTTGACGTACCGGCTGACATCTCCGTCATCGGATACGACGGATCAACCATCACGGCATTCACCCACCCACCCCTCACCACCATCCAACAGCCGGTCGACGCAATCGCCCAGGCCGCCGTCCGCGCACTCGTCGAGGAAATCGGCGGCACCCCCGCCCCACGCACCGAATTGCTCTTCACCCCCGAACTCATCGTCCGAAACTCGACCAGCTCAGGACCCAAAATTCGCGCCGCCGCGGTGCTTACACCACGAAAACAAGCCCAGCACCCCGTCTGACGACAATCATCTACGGCTGTTCGCCCGGATGGATCCGGCGGAATAGGCAAGAGCCGGAACAGGCCGAGGTCACCCGTCGCGTCGCGCTCAAGTCGCCGCTAGCCCACCGGTGGGCAACCGACACCAAAGAAAGCGTCCGCGAACCTGACGCCACAGATCCATGATTGAACACGAATCCGCATCGCTATCTGGTTGGCAATGAAGCCCGGCTGCCGCAACGGCACCCGAGCGGATTCGTCCATGCATCGCGCGCGCTCGGCGAGCACGCTGGTGAACATACTGATCCTGCCCTCGAGGCGATCGAGGGTGTAGCCCGGATGATCTTGCCGCTGTACCTGTGCACCACGTCGGCGGTTTCGCCATATGGTGCCGATCGGCCGTAACGGCGGTTGTTGCGTCCTCCTCGCCTATGGGGTGACACGTGCGCCGCAGCCGTTCGGGACGCTCAAGATCGCTGTAGGCGCGGCCATAGGCGTCAGATATCAAGACTTAGGCGGCGTGGGCACCACACATTATCGACGCTCGTATGACCAAACAAGGCTGTTAGGGAGTTGAACCAGATTCGGCGATCGTGCGCGTGAGATGCACCGCTTGGCGGTGTCGCGTGGACAACCGATTCGCCGACCGCTCGGTCAGGGACATGATCAGGTATTTCGAGCTGGCCGACCCGCCCGTCTACAGTGATCGACACGACGCGCGGTACCACGGCTCGTATTCGGTCGCGGCGGCCCGGACCGGCATCGAGGCGCCTAACGCGAGTGCCATATCGGAGAGGATCGCGGTAATGACCTGCGGTTCCCACCGGTCGACCACATCTCGACCACCGTCACCCAGCAGCAACATCAGGCAACCCGACTACACACAGATCATCAGGACGACCGGGCCCGAGATCCACCCCGAGGCACGCGGCTCGATCCGCCGGTAAGGCTGCGATCGCTGGGTAGGCGCCCTAGCGATCGCAGTCTCCCCCGTCCCAACAGGCCGCTCCTGCCTCACCTGTGCCGTGGCGTCTCGCCTTCAGGGCCGAAATTCGACGATCGCGGCGCCACTTTGGTTACACATTTGGTTACACGTCGCTAGACATACCGGACTTTCCGCACCGCGCGACAAGCAAAGGGGCCGCGAATCTGTCCGGATTCGGGCCCTTTTGCGGTAGTAGCGGGGGCAGGATTTGAACCTGCGACCTCTGGGTTATGAGAACTTCAATCACGGTGTTTCGGGGCCTGTAGAGCCTGCTGGAATTCGGGCGGCTCAGATGCTTCTAGCCCAGGTAGTATAAGGGCTGTGAGCACTTACGAGCCGGTGCGAGCAGGCGCGAGCAGGCTTGGGTGGGCGCGAGGATGACCGTCATTTGACGGTCATTTCTGGTGACCCAAAATGACCCAACGAGCACGAAAACCCAGAGGACATCGCCATGGCGTACGCGCAGCTTCGCAGCACGAGTGCCGGCACCTCGCGCTGGTACGCGATCTACTTCACCGCCGGCGGGCGGCAGCGCAGCGGCGGTGGGTTCTTCACCAAACGGGACGCCGAACGCGCGGCGATCAAGCTCGAGCAGCGGGCGGCGGCAGGCGCGCTCGCCGATGCCTCGCGCGGCAAGCTGACCTTCGCGGCGTACGTGGAGAAGTACTACTGGCCGGCGGCCCAGCACCTCGAGCCGACTACGCTGGCCGCGTACCGCTCGAACCTGGACAGCCACTTCCTGCCGCACTTCGGCCGGATGCGGATGAGCAAGATCGTCGCCTCGTCGGTGCAGGCTTGGGTCAACGAGGTGTCGGCGGAGGTCGAGGACTACGACGGCAACCGCAAGCCGCGGTTGAGTCCACGATCCGTACGCAAGTACCACACGTTCCTGCACGCGATCTTCGAGCGGGCGATCATCGACCAGGTCGTCGCCCTCAACCCGTGCGCGCACACGGTGCTGCCGAAGTTCGTCAAGCAGCCGAAGAAGGCGATCACGCCGGAGCAGTTCGAGACGATGCTGGCCGAGATCCCGCAGCGGTATCGCATCCTGGTGCTGGTGGCGATCGAGACCGGCGTCCGCTGGGGTGAGCTTGCGGCGCTGCGCCCGGTTGACATCGATCTGGACACGGGCGAGATCCACGTCCGCCGCGTCGTGCTCGAGGTATCCAAGAAGATCACCGGCGCCGACAAGGTATGGAGCATCCGCGACTACCCCAAGGACAACGAGCACCGCACGATCAGGATCGGCGACCAGCTCTGTCGGGACATCCGCGAGTACCTCATGGCCATGGGCAAGCGCGGCGAGGACCTGCTCTTCGCCACGAGCACGGGCTCGCCGGTCTCGCGCAACGTGTTCCGCACCCGGGTCTGGCTACCGGCGATCGAGCGCTCGGCGATCCGTCAACGAGTGCGCTTCCACGACCTGCGCGGCGCGCACGCCTCGTGGCTGCTCGCCGGCGGCGCCGACCTCAAGGCGGTGATGGACCGCCTCGGTCACAAGCAGATCCAGACCACCCAGCAGTACCTGGGCCGACTTCCAGACGCCGACGACCGCGCTCTTGCCGCCTTCGAAGCCGTCCGTCACCGCCGGTCCTGAAGGCCCCGGCTCAGGCCCGACGCTTGATGTCGGCCCGGGCCCGCTCGATGTCGAACTCTGCCGGATGCCAGTCGACCGGAAGCCAGTCGCGAGCGTGGTGTGCGTCGTCGAACTGCTCGGGCAGCAACGTATGGTCATAGCCGCTCTCGACCCACTCGGCCACCGCGGCGTAGCCGCCTATGCCACCGACGTCCTCGGGCGGACAGGCTCGCTTGCCGGTCAGCAGCTGCACCTCGCTCGGCGGCTGCGGAAGCACCTTCTCGACCTTGAGCACATGATTCCAGCCGTCGCCGAAGTCGTACTCGTACCAGAAGTCCGTCGCCGACGTCGGCGATCACTTGGTCGAGCCGAACCTGGTCCTCGACGATCCCCTCTTCACCCTCGTCCAGATCCAACTCGGTGATGAAGTAGGCCGCGTTGTGGTCCGCGCCCGTACGAAAGCGATGCAGATGAGAGTCGGACCACCCCATTGCGCCCTGGATCACGGAGTGCAGTTCGTTGAGAGTCAAGTCTCCGGGCAGTACCAAGCGACGCCAGACTGGCGGCTTGGCAAACCGGAGATCAGTCGGACCTGGAACCCGCGCACCTTCCGAGGTTTGTGGAGCAGCGTAGGTGTTCGTGGCGCACGCAGGTCGCTCAGCCAGGCGGCGCTCCGCTGGTCCAGCAACGTCGTCATCAGTTCGCGCTGCTCCTGCAAGGACATACCGGATACAAGCCGGTTGATCAGCTCTGCGGGATCATCGGACGGCACTGACCGAGTGAAGCACACGGGCGACGGTCGACCTTCTCCGCGCGAGACACAAGGCGGCGAGTTGGGAACCACGACGGGAATAGGGCACTTTCCCGTACTGACTTGTTGGCAGGTAGAGAACTTTCACGTATCGTCTTGCAGGAAAGGAGGATGCCATGACCAGCTCCGCCACGGGCTTGCGCGACAGGACCACGCCGCTGCGTGAGCGTGAGCGCATCGTGCGTTCCCGCAACCGGTTCTGGCGTCCTGAGGAGATCGCGGGCGCAACGTCGACCAAGAAGCATCTCCTGGCCGACCTCGTCGCCGAGGGCGACCTGCGCCGTGTCCGGCGCGGCCTGTATTGGCGCGGCACCAAGTCACCGCTGGGTATGAGCCCGCCCCCGACCGATGCGCTCGTTCGCGAGCTGGCGCCGGGCCCCGGGGTCGGGCCGGCCGGCCTGTACGCAGCCAACCTGCTGCGCCTGTCGACGCAGGTGCCACGCCGGGCCGAGATTGCGGTCCCGACCCGCGCCCCGGAGGGCGTCGGCAGCGTCAAGTTCGCTGCACGGCCGGCCCGCACGGGCCGCGTGAAGGCGGGCCTCAACCCCATCGAGGTGGCGCTGCTCGAGGTTCTCGAATCCTGGGAGCGCGCTGTCGAGGTTCCACCCGCCGAAGCATGGAGGCGGCTGCGCGACCTTCTGGTCTCCGGGCAGGCTCGGGCGGATCGGGTGGCGCGTGCCTCGCAGACCGAGCCGGGCCAGGTCCGTGCGCGGCTGCGCCGGCTGCTTCGATTCGCCGACCGTCCGGATCTCGCCGAGAAGGTGCCCGAACCGGACGAGCGCACGACCGCTGAGGCCATTCGAGCGCTTCGGGATGTCTCGTGACGAATCCTGAAGCGAGACGTTGGCGGGACGCCGAGCCTGAACAGTTCGCTGCGGCGATCCTCGCCGCCGCCGAGCAGCTCGGCGTCCTGCCTCTCGCGGTCGAGAAGGACTACTGGGTCTGCGAAGCGCTCCGAGCCATCACCCTGTCGCATCCAGGCGAGGTGATCTTCAAAGGAGGGACGAGCCTGGAGAAGCTGCGCATCATCAAGCGTTTCTCCGAGGACCTCGATCTCCTGGTCGTCGGTGCGTATCCCTCGGACAACGCGACCAAGAACGCGTTGAAGGCGATGCTGAACAGCGCCGCCGCAGCGTCGCTGGGGGAACCCAGCGACGTGAAGAGTGGCGGCAAGCAAGGCACGTACTGGCGACGCGGGTACCTGGTTCCCCCGCTGGTTCACTCGGTCACCACCACCGGCGCGATCGCCGATGCTTCGGCGATCTTGGTCGAACTGGGCCAGTCGGGCGGCCCCAACCCGTCAAGCGAGCGGCCCGTGCAATCGCTGCTCGCACGTCAGCTCGCTGACGCGGGCTTCGACACGTCCACGCGGCCCGACCTGGCCACGTTTGAGGTGGCGATCCTGCACCCCGCGCGAACATTGATCGAAAAGCTGCTCCGCGTTGACAAGCTCACCCAGGTCGAAAGCCCGCAGCAGAACGCGCGAGACTGGCCGCGAGCGGGCCGCCAGTTCTACGACATCTGGGCGCTGCTCGGTGAAGATGAGGTCGTTCGGCTTCTACGGGATCGGCAGCTCGTCGCGGAGATCCTCAGCAGCTGCTACGAGGTCTCGGAGTCATTCAGGAACCCTGACCTTCCCGTCCCGTCAGGTGGGTTCGCTGCCTCAGCGGCCTTCGATCCGGGCGGCTCGCTCGCCGCGCCGCTCCGAGCAGAGCACGACGCGGCGATGCGCGACCTCTATTACGGGGCCGATACTCGACCGACCTTCGATGATGTCATCGCCAGAGTGCGAGAGCACGCGGGCGACCTGGACATCGGCTAGCCCCAGAAGATTGGGTCGGCGTGGCTGTCGAGGTAGTCGAGGAGGACCTGGACCTTCGTCGTCGGTCGCTTGCGGTCGTACTCGTGAAACTTGAGGTTCCGATCTCGCCAGTAGAGCGACCACAGTCCGGTCGCTGCTGTGTAGCGCAGGCGCGCGATCGGGAAGCGGGTGTGCTCGCCGCGCCCGTCCCAGGGCGGTCGCACCTCGACGATCGTGACGTGCCGCGGCTCGACGTCGGCCTCTACCTTCAGCTCTGCCCATAGTTCCTTCGGCACGCGCTGCTCGGCCCATCGTCGGATACGGAACAGGTCGGTCTCCGGGATCGCCACCGGTTCAGGCTAGAGGTCGATGCCGGTGACGATGTTGGTGTCGCCGTGGCGGGCAGCCTCATCACGTTTCGACTTGCGGGGATCTTGTAACGGATTCGACGCGCAAGGGATCGTTGGGGGATGCGGCACTTCACGTCGGACACCCATTACGGGCACGCGAACGTCATCAAGTTCTGCGACCGCCCGTACGCTGACGTGCACCACATGAACGTCGATCTGGTGAACCGTGCCGCGGGGATGCTCGGCCCGGACGACGAGCTGTGGCATCTCGGAGACGTTGCGCTCGGCTACCTCAACTCCTCGCTGACCAACCTCGCGCGAGTCCCCGGCCAGGTGACGCTCGTCGCCGGCAATCACGACCGCTGCCACCCGTACAACGGTCGCAGGGGCGAGCGGTTCGTCGAGGTGTACCGCGAACGCTGTCAGCTTCGCGATCTGGTTCTGGCCAACACGAGGCTGATGCTCGCGAACGGCGTCGAGGTTCAGGTGTCGCACTTTCCGTTCGCTGAGACCGAAGCGGTGGCGACCTCGCGGCCGGACAAGTTTAGGCAGTGGCGACCGGTCGATGAGGGGACGTGGCTGCTATGCGGGCACATCCACGAGAAATGGCGCCAACGCGGCCGAGCCATCAACGTCGGCGTGGACGCCTGGGGCGGCTCTCCGGTGAGTGAGGAAGCGATCATCGACCTGATCGACGCCGGCCCGCAGAGCCGTGCCCCGCTGCCGTGGCAATAGTCGAAACGGCTCTCACAGGCCGGGGTCGGTAACGGTGTTGGCGTCGATGAAGGCATCGACGTCGGGCGGACGGAAGCGCAGCTGGCGAGCGATGCGGATCGCCAGCAGCCGACCGTCCCGTACCTGGTCGTAGATGAAGTCCTTCGAGACGCCGAGGTAGGCGCACAGGTCCTCGACCGTCATAAGCCGCTCGGCGGTCTGAATGGTGAATGGGCGGTTCTCGGTGGTCGTCATGATGCGGCTCCTCGGAGGCCTCCTCGAATGCGGGCACGGTCCTGCGCCCGTACCGGAGTAGATCAAGCACCTATGCCACGGTCCGTACGCCAGCGAGGTGTCAGGGCAATCGCGGCTGGATTTCGTCCGCGCTCGGTGCCCGTGGCGTATGACGGTCGATGCCGGCGGGACGACGGGAACGCGGCGCCCGCCCAAGCCGCGATTGACGAAATTCCGGCACGGTGGAACCCCGAAGACCTCTCCGCGCAGCACCGCCACCGTGTGTCAACGGCGGGGGCCGGGTCGCGGCTGCGATCCGAAGGTGCGCGCGTAGTCGGGCGGCGGCGCCGACGAAGCCAGAGGTGGCGGCTCGTACGGACGCCGGATGGTGGGCGCGGGCGGCGCATCCTTCCCGGCGGTCGATCTCGATGTCTCCTGCGTGGTGCTTGTCGCGGGCGGGCGATCACCGATGGCGTCGACGAGCCGGTACGCCAACGCCGACGCGGGTTGATCGATCGGCAGCGGCTGCGCCGTGGCGATGCGATGCAGGTCGGCGGTGCGCAAGCCCTCGCGGTCGGCGATGTAGAGCTGCTGGGCCAGGGTTGGCCAGTGCGGGTCGGCGGTGATGCCGGGGTGGAGCGACTCGCCGAGTTGGGCGATCCGGGCGTCGGCCTTCGCGGGCATCGCCCCGGCGTCGCTGACGCGGCGGTCGAGCCGGTGTTGCTTGTAGCCGTTCTTGACGCCCGACGCGGGCGGGCCGGTCGGGCGCAGGTCGGTGTCGGCGACCTCGTGGGCGGCGCGCCAGATCGCCAGGTCGCGGGTGAGGTCCGGGTCGTGCAGCGTCGGGACGGCCCACGCGGGCGCGCTCTGTTCGGTCCACGTGCTGGCGCCTGCGCGGACCACAGCCCCGTGGCGTTCGATGAGTTCGGCGCGTCGGTCGAAGTAGCGGCGCCAGAAGTCGTCCTCGTCGAGTTGGCGCGGCACCGCTGGCAGCCACGGCAGCGGCCCGCTGCCGCGGTCGCTGAGCTCGAGCCGGTTGGCAAGGACTGCGGCAAGGTCACGGGAGTGGTCGTAGCGGACGAGCAACGCTTCGTCCCGCAGCACCTGGCCGGGCTCGTCACCGTTGAGCGCCACCCGCTGCAACTGGGCGTACAGGACGGGCCAGGCCGGCCAGTCGCTGATCCCAGGGACGGCCCCCTCCGCCTGCTCGGCAATGGCCGCCATGCCGGCTTCGCCAAGGATGGATTCTCCGGCCACGGTGAGAGCGTCGAGGTATTCGGCGCACGCCTTGCGCAGCAGCGGGACGGGCTCACGCTCCTGCCGGCGGATAGTGGTGGCCGAGACGGCGGAGTCGCCCCGCTCGATCACCCTGGTGAGCACCTCGACTGCGGTGGACGGCCGTTGTGCCTCGATGGTCATGACGGCGTCCTCGCCCGGGACGGTGACCTCGAGGTAGAGGTGGTTCTCGCGCCGGCCGCGGGTGACCGCTACGTAGAGCAGTTGCCGGGATTCAGTTCCGGTCAGGACAGTGTGGCTGGTGTCGACGGTCTGCCCCTGCGCGCCGTGGACGGTGGTGGCGTAGCCGAGCTGGACGTGCTCGGCGACGTAGTCGGCCGGCAGCGTGACCCGCTGCTGCGAGCGGGAATGCCGCACGTCGAGCGCGCCGTCGACCCGGACCGAGGTGACGGTCCACCGGTCGCCGTTCGCGACGAAGTCGGTGTCCGAGAGCGCAAGGCGACGGTCGTTGCGGCGGGTGATGATCACGTCACCCTCGCTGACTATCGTGCCGTCGGCGAGCGTGACCCGGCGCTCGGCCGGTACTGCGGCTGCGGCCAGCCGAGCGGCTTGGGCGCGGAGGTTCAACTCCCGGACCTGGGCGTTGGTGGATGCGATCAGCAGCGTGTCCAGCCCCGCTGCGCGGTCGGCGACCCATGCCACGAACGCCTGGTCGGCGGTCGTGGTGACTTCGCCGACATGGATCCGGCCGTGGTCGAGGTAGTAACCGAGGCCGGTCGGGTCGCTACGGCGCAGGGCCAGGGAGGCGGCGGCTTCGGCGCGGTTCGGGCGGCCGTCCGGATGGCTGAACCGGCGCACCTCGGCGAGGGTGACGGCGCCGTGGGTGCGCTCGATGTCGTGAAGCACCCCGCCGGCGCCGACCGCGGCGAGCTGCCGGTCGTCGCCGACAAGCCGTACCGACGCGTCGCGCTTGCCTGCGTAGTCGACGACGGTAGCGAGGTCCAGCGTGCCTGCCATGCCCGCCTCGTCGACGATCAGCAGACTGCCGGGACCGATCCTGTTGACCCAGTCGGGGATGGCGGTCCCTGTCCGGAGTGCGTGGACGAGCTTGGCGAGTGTGTCGGTTGCGGCGACGCTGTCGCCGAGTTCCTCACGCAGGACGCGGGCCGCCGCGGCGGTCGGGGCGAGGCCGATGGCGGTGTGGCCGTCGGCGGCCCAGGCGGTCGCGAGGGTGCGGAGCGTGGCGGTCTTGCCGCTGCCCGCGGGGGCCAGGGCCAGTTGAACCTGCGCGCCGGAGGTGGCGAGCTGCCGAACCATCTCGGCCTGGTCCGGGCCGAGCCGGACGCCGTTGGCGACGGCCTCCAGCAGCGCTAGGTCGACGGTCTCCGGGGCGATCATGCAGAAATTCCAATACCCGGCCCCCTCCAGCACTACGTGCTCAGCGTCCAGGACGGCGGGGGAGGTGTAACGGCGAGACCCAGCCACCTCGTACACCGAGGCGCCGTCTCGACGGCGCAGCTGGTTCGGCTCGTCGATGCTCGGCGGGACGGTGAGCAGTACTGAGCAGGCGGCCGACAGTGCGCGCTCGGTTACCCGATCGACGAGAAAGTCTGGCACGGCGGCAAGGCAGCGACATACGCGCTCCGCCTCGGCGCGGACGTGGTGCTCCTGCCACGTCGCCCGGGTCGCCTGCACCGTCTCGATCACGATCTCGGCGAGCTGGTCGACGTCGACCGCAGTGGGGGCCGTCGTGTGGCCGGTGACCCGCCGTACGAGCGCTTCGACCTGGTCCTGGCCACGGAGGACCTCGGCGGCTTCCGCTTGCCAGGTGCGCCGTTGCTCGGCCTCCGACCGCGGTTCGTGCTTCCGGTCCCGCGTCGAGAGTGTCGCCTGCTGTGCCAGCTCCGCCCGCTCGATTGTGGTCGGTGGGCGACCGTGCTCGTCTTGGAAGCGCCGCGTCAGGGCTGCGACTTCCGTCTCGATGTCGGCCCGGCGCGACGACCAGGCCCGCAGCAACTCGGGCGGGAGTCCGGCGATCTCGCGGACCTCGCGCCTGCCGTCGCCCGCGTCGCCGCGCTCGGCGAACCGCACCCCGACCCGTTCGATCAGCAGCGCTTCGAGGCGGGTGTTGTAGTGCTCGGACGCGGCGACCTTGTTCCTGTACAGCGCTCGTCCGTCCAGCGACAGCCAACGCCCGTCCGGGGTGCAGACCTTGTTGCTAACCGCGACGTGCGTGTGCAGGTCCGGGTCGCCGGCGCGCGAGTCGCGGTGGGTGAACGCGGCCGCGATCAGCCCGGTCGTGTCGACCTGGGCGACGCCGTCGGTGCCGCGGCGCGTGTAGGCGGCGTGCTTCTCCAGCCATGCGATCGTGTCCCGCACCGCCTCGTCGTGACACTCGGCAATGTTCGCAGCCAGCTCGCGCGGCGCGATCGCCCACAGCGCTGACACGCTCTTGACCGGTGAGAACGTCAGGTCGTAACCCGCGACCGGCATCGGCGCCGGCCGGGAGATCCGGGCCAGGTAACCGGTGAACTCGTGGGCGTCCAGCGGGTCGCGGTGGTGCTCCGTGCGGAACCACTCGCGACCCAGTTCGCTGCGGATTCGCGCCCGGACGGCGTTCGGAATCGCCGCATCATTGCGCACATCGCGTGCGGTGTTGAACTCGCGGTACCGCGCGGCGAGCGCGGCGTGGAAGTCGTTCGGCTCGTACAGGTGGTACGCGTGGCCGAGCTTGGTCGCCGCGTCTTGGACGCGGTGTGACGCACCCTCGCGCGCCAGCTGCCGGATGATCGCCCGGTCGTTCGGGTGGCGCCCGAGCCCGAACAGCGCGCACATCTGCTCCTCGGTCACCTTGCCGGCGACGACCGTCTCGGGCAGCTGGCCGGTGAATGAGCCGAGTCCGGAGCCGAGCCAGACGCCCGGCGACTCGCCCTTCTGCTCGTAGTACTCGCCGAGCGACCCGCGCCCGCGATGCGTGTCGTCGGCGGCCGCCACCTGCCGCGTCAGGTACGTATACCCGTCGCCGGCCGACAGCTTGTGCAGGCTCATCACCGGCCGACCGTGACACGCCCCTATGCCATCTTGGCCGAAAGATGATCTTGCGATGGCCCGAAATGCACCAGGTGTGTCGCCTCGTCTCGTCGAGGGTTCAGATGGGTGACGTTGGGGCGGCGGCGCGGCAAACTAGCGAGGTGGGTGCGTCAACGTCGCAGGAGGTGCGGCGGGTGCTGTCCGCTGGCGACGGGGCGG
This sequence comes from uncultured Actinomycetota bacterium, assembly GCA_963779485.1. Lineage (GTDB taxonomy): Bacteria > Actinomycetota > Actinomycetes > Mycobacteriales > Jatrophihabitantaceae > CAVVJA01. The sequence goes on from CAVZYJ010000009.1 coordinate 257,646, forward strand.
CCGCGTTGACTGTCGCACGATCGCTCGGCCTGAATGGTCCCCTGCAACATGTCGGCGACCTGGTGCTTCTCGCCCTCGACCACGACTCGCCCGACGCGGCCGAGTTCGCCGCGGAGTGCTCCGACGCGCTAAGGGTCCGAGGATGCGACGGCGATCAGGAACTCGCGGACGCGATCGACGCGGCGGCCGGGCGTGTGCTGGAAGAGGTGAAACCGCTGACCGAGCTCACGTTGGACCTGGACCAGCTCGCGGACCTGCTCGACGGCGGCCCCGACAGCGCCGGCGGGCGCCTGGATCTGACAACCGGCGAGGTGTTGCCGGAGTTCGCGTTCGAGGACACCTTCGACGAGGAAGATGTAGAGGACGACGCTCCGGACCGCTGGCTACACGTCTGGCCCACCGGATCGCGGCGCGCCTACAACGACATGGTCGACTTCATCGCCACGCGGACAGCCAGCAGCTGCGTGAACAACTGGATCTCGCGCTGGATGGTCGGGGTGCGTTCCGCCGGTTCAAGAACGTCCTGTTCGACTGGCCAGATGACCGTGAGGACTGGTTTGTGTTCTCAGACGACCGTCGCCGCGGACGGGCTCGCGAGTGGCTCGCCGAGATCGGCTATCGCCCCGCGCTTCGAAACGGCACCGAGCAACCCAGTTGAGCCCATCGCGGGATCAGACCGTTGGACTCGCGCTCTGACAGCGGCATGACCGGGCGTGCCATCGCTGGGGTCACACCTGACGGCAAGGTTCTTCTAGGCGCTGGTCGGCACCCAGTAGCGGAGCTTGCTGCCGACCTTGTCGATCAGTCGGCCGCCGTTCTTCTCGATGACTCGTTGTGAGACCGTGTTGGCCTCGTCGCAGGTCAGCAGGGCTTCCGTAATCCCGAGGGACGCGGCGACGGGAAGTGCGGCGGCGAGGATGGCTGTGGCATGCCCCTGGCGCCGCGCGCTGGGTCGCACGTCGTAGCCGATGTGCCCGCCGGCCATTTCCAGGGCCGGGGTGAGCCTGTGACGGATGCCCACTCGGCCCAGCATGAGCTCATGATCTGCCCACCACAGCGTCGTCATGGGCACCCATCCGGGTACCCGTACCCCTGATTCGTCTCGCTCGCCCAGCACGCGGGCCACGTAGCGATCAAATGCTGCGGGATCGACCAGAGCTTCCGCATCGACGTCGGTCACGAACCACGGGACCGGGTAATCGAGGTCGCTGCGAAACTCCGACATCGCGGCAAGGAAGGACTTACGGAGCTGAACGGTCGGGTCTACCAAGCGAGGCACGAGACGAGCATGCCCTTCGACCGCGGGAGATCCGCCATCCAGTACGCGGGGATACGCACTCAATTCGGCACGACCGCACAGGTCAGTGGCGTGACCGTGCGGATCCGGTGTCCCCCTTTCGGCGCGATAAAGGCCACTACGGGTGATCGCGTAGGCCAACGCGGTCGAAGGTCCAGAAGGTGTCGTTGTAGACCACTGCGCCGACCATCCACGGCCGCCAGGACGGCAGGATGACTACCTGGAAGCCGGGATCGGGGATTCGCGTGGAGGGGGCGATGAAACCGTGTGCGCTTGCGCGCTGCCAGCCAAGGCGCGCGTAGTAGCCGGGGTCGCCCTCGAGAAAGACGGCCGGGACCTCGAGGCTGCGTGCGTGTTCTAGCGCCGCGTTGCACAGCGCCCGGCCAATGCCGCGGCGTTGATGGGCTGGCTCCACGCCCAACGGGCTGAGGACGAGGACCTCGACGAGGCGTGGGTCAGCGTCGATCCAGCCGGCGGACAGCCGCACATGCCCCACGACCGTCCCCTCGGCTTCAGCGACTAGTGCGGCGCTTGGCCGGTCCACTCGTGTCGCGAGAGCCTCGGCAAGGTCGGCGACCTGCCCTGCATCGCCGAAAGCGCTGCTCAGCAACCGCCGCACAGCAGCCGCGTCCTGCGGAACTTGCTCTCGGATGACCACGAGTCGAGCGTATGAACCCGCATCCGGCCTGACGAGCGAGAATCGCCTGCAGACCCATGTCGGCGGCGAGATGGTGCGATCGGTTGGGCGCCGGCTTGTCGACGCGCTACCAGCCGACGAATCCGTCGACAAGTTCGCGGATGAGGTCGGCGTGTCCGTTGTGCCGCGCGTACTCCTCGATCATGTGAACGTAGATCCAGCGCAGCGAGCACGACTTGCCGCTCCGGGTGATACCGGTGTCGTCCAGGCCACACACGGCAGCCGCCTTCCGGCTCGTCGCGCACTCCGCCTGCCACGCTGCGAGGTCTTGTTTCCAATCTGCGTGATCGAGCGGGGCCAGGTCGCTGTCCTCGACGGCTGGGTCGTACCACAGGTAAGGGGCGTCCGGCTCGCGCTGCAGCACCCGCCGGAACCAGGAGCGCTCGACCTCGCCCATGTGGCGGATCAGAGCGTGCAGGGACAGCAGCGAGGTGGTCACCGGGCGAGCCTTGCGCCCTGCATCGTCGACGCCTTCGACTTTGAGGAGCAGTGTCGTGCGGTGGAACTCCAGCCAGGCCTCAAGCATCTCGCGTTCGGCCAGGCCGTCCATTGGCGGTTCGTTCCGTCTGGCGTCCTGCATGTCTTGCACCATGGCTGGAACCTACTGCCGCCTTTGCGCGATGCCGAAACGCATTTGCCCAGCAGGCCTGCGAGTTCGTCTCGCGACGGAGTTGCGTGGGTTTCGCAGGCTGACAGCCTGGCCAGCCCGCGCACTTCGCGGCAATTCCGGATGTTCACACTGAGGCGCCGCGTGAATAGTTATGCGTTCCTATCGCGTCGCGGCGTGAGCCTGCGAACCGTGTTGTCGGCGCAAGACGCGCCCCTACCCGTCGATCTCGCGTACGGCGCCGGTGACGATGGCACGCTCAGATCGTTCTGTATGTGGCCGCTGCCAACGCGCGCGAATCTCACCGACGTATGGATGCCACGATCGACCGGCTACACACCATGAGCGACGCGCCGTCGCCTTTGTCGACCTCTGCGAGGATCGGGTGAGCCGCAGGTCCTCAAGTGGTGGGCCGCATCGCGTGGATGACATGTGCCGACATCGCGACCTCGACCGGTCCTTCGCCGAACCGCTCCGTCAGGGCAGCGGTGAGCGGTGCCACTACATCGGCGGGGTCACCCCGCTCCACGAGTTCGAAGTGCAGCGGCGTGCCCAGGCAGTACCCCTCGGCGAGCGCTGTTGCGGAGGCCGCGTGGCCAGTCAACTTGACCCGCTCCACCTCCACAACCTCGAGCCCGGCTGCCTCGACGTCGTTTCGGATCCCGTCCACGTCGGCATATCCATGCGGGACGCGGCGCAGGAAGTCCGGAGGGTCCTGCGGAAACAGGGTGACCATGGCGTCGATGACCGTTGCCTCGACGACATGTGTGTCCAACGTGTCCCACACATTGAAGAGGAACGAGCCGCCCGGCCGCAGCACCCGGAGTACTCCGCTGTAGGCGTCGACCCGATTGAACAGGAACATCACCCCGAACTGACACACGACTAGGTCGAACGAGGCCTCGGCGTACCGAAGATCCTGTGCGTCGGCAACCTCCCACCTCGGTCCCGGCACCTTCGATGCGGCGTAGTCGACCATCGGCGGATTAAGGTCGGTCGCCACGATCTCAGCGGACGGCAGCGCCACGACCAAGCTCGTCGTGACGATGCCGGTGCCGGCCGCCAGCTCCAGTACCCGCCGCGGCGCCAGTGCGGCGGCGCGGCGGGCGAGGTCCGCACCATAGGGTGCGAACACGGCGGGTCCAAGGCGGAGGTCATAGATCTGGGGCATGGACGCACGCCAGCTTGAGTCGCTCACCTCCCCACGGTACGAGACGACTAGGTGTCGCTGGCCTTATTGATCATCCCAACGAACGGCCGGGCAGCTGACGCTGACAGGCCGCGTCAGACAGAACACACGCGGCCGTCCCTACGATCCGCACTCGAACCGTCGTTCTCGTGCGAGCAAGATCATCGGTGTCGACGCGACCCGGCCGACCGAGGCGGTGCGGCGCGCATGTGGTCGCGAACGGGTATCAGCAGGTCGGCGAGCGTTTTCACGTCCTTGCGCGACAGCGGCTGGAACAGCTGCTGGCTGATGGCTTCGGTGTGGCCGGGCAGCACCTTGGCGAGCAGAGCTCGTCCGGGCGCGGTGATCGTCACCGTGACACTGCGTTCGTCCTGCTCGGACGGTCTGCGGATGATCAGGCGTCGGTTCTCGAGCAGGCCGGCCTGATAGGTCAATGCGCTGCGGCTGTAGACGACGCCGTCAGCGAGGTCGGTCATCCGCTCGCTACCTGTCGGCGAGTCGAGTCCGAGTCGCGCGAGCAGCTGGAATTGCACGTAGCTGAGGTCGCCAGCCTCACGCAGCTGTTGCTCGACCGCGTGGCGAAGTAACCCGGCCACGTCCATCAGCGCGAAGTAGGCACCCAGCTGGACCGGATCCAGCGACGGCGGGGTGTGAGCCATGGCACAAGACTATCGCTTACTTCAACTTCAAAGCACTTGCTTCGACTTTGAGGCACTGCTACGGTCGGCACAGTGCTTCGAATTTGAAGTACATACGACTCCGGAAGCGAGGCACCGACATGAAGGCAGTGCGATTCCACGAGTACGGCGAGCCGGACGTCCTGCGCTACGACGACGTCGACAACCCCACCCCGGGCGCCGGCCAAGTGCGTGTTCGGGTCGCTGCGACGACGTTCAACGGCGTCGACGCGAACATCCGGGCCGGGTTCATGCAGGAGCCGATGCCGCTCACGCTGCCGCACATCCCCGGCCTCGACGTCGCGGGAACGGTCGACGCGCTCGGCGACGGTGTGCGCGACCTCGAAGTCGGCGACCGAGTCGTCGGCTTCCTGCCGTTCGTCGTGGACGGAGCGTCGGCCGAGTACGTCCTCACGCCGGCAGAGAGCTTGGCGCCCGCTCCGACCAGCATCCCGCTGGCCGATGCGGCGGCGCTGCCGCTGGTCGGTCTCACCGCGTACCAGGCGCTCTTCGAGCATGCTGGCCTGACAGCGGGGCAGCGGATCCTGATCAGCGGGGCCGGCGGTGCGGTGGGTGGCTACGCCGTCCAGCTGGCCAAAGCCGCGGGCGCGTACGTGATCGCCACCGGCAGCCCTCGCAGCCGCGAGCGCCTTACTGCCCGGGGAGCCGACGAGGTCATCGACCACACCACGGTCGACGTGGCCGCCTCAGTGAGGCAGCCGGTCGACGTGCTACTCAACCTCGCGCCGATCAGCCCGGAGGACTACACCGCGCTGGCCGGTCTGGTCCGCGACGGCGGCGTCGTGGTCGGAACGACCGTGTGGATGCCCGCCCCGGGCGACGAGGCGCGAGGCGTGCGCGGCATCGACCTCTACGTCCGCAGCGACGCCGCGCAGCTGGCCGAACTGGCCGCGCGAGTGGACCACGGCGAGCTAACCGTCGATGTCGCCGAGCGTGTCGCGCTGCCGGACCTGCCGACGGTCCACGCCCGGGCAGCGGCAGGAACGCTCGCGGGCAAGGTCATCGTCCGACCCACCCACGACTGACGCACGCCGGCCCGGCCGCACCCGAAACCTCCAACCACGGCCCAGACATCCCGACCACTCGCGTGCGCCCTAGCCGTCGATCGCGAGCAGGTTGTTGGCGGTAGCCGTTTGCGCAGATCGGACAGTATGCGCTCCCTGAAGTGCAGGGTCCGCATCGTCGAATAAAACGGCGCCCTGCTAGGCTGCGTGCCGGTCGTGACCAGTAGAACGATGACTGCTCCGATCATCGAGCCGATGATGCCGAGCACGATTGTCATGATGATGCCGATGTCTTGCCGGTCCGGGATGAGCAGACGGGCCACCGCGCCGGCGATGAGTCCGATGACGATGAGCCCGATGATGGGTCCGACCATGGTGAGACCCTTTCGTTGGTGCGCGTCACTGACGTTCGATGTCGGCCGCACCCGCCGGTCGGCGGAATGGTCTGTGGCGTCTTTCGCCCCGTTTATCTCGCTTAGCCGCGGCCGACGGCACGCTCAAGTTCGGCCTTGGTCATCGTCGAGCGGCCGTGGATGTTCTCGCGCTTGGCCTCCTGGTACAGCTGCTCCTTGGTCCGGCCGCCGGAGCCCGAATGTGACCGCAGACCGCCTTCGGGTCCGCGGGCGGTACTCGAAGATCTGAACGCTAGACGGAGCAAGCTCGGTGACGCCTACACACGAATGGTCCTCATCTCCACCGACAATCAGCTGAACATCAACGAGTTCCGGGATGCGTTGGGCGCCACGTGGCCGTTTCTGTCGGACCCCGATCGCGTGATCCAGAAGGACCTGGACATCAAGGAGTTCACTGATGAGCCGCATGACCCGATGATTCCGCACACGTTCGTCCTCGAACCCGGACTCAAGATCTTCAAGGTCTACAACGGGTACTGGTATTGGGGCCGTCCGACCATGGCAGAGCTGCACGTGGACCTGCGGGCACTCTTTCAGAAGATTCGGCCGGACTTCGACCTGGCGTCGCCGGGATTGAAGGAGGCGTGGGAACGAGGAGATCGCGATCGGTTTCTCGTCGACACGCTCGAGGAGCCGATTCGCTACACCGAAGGAAAGAGCATCGGCATCAAACGCTGACTACTGCAAGGGGGTGGGTGCCTTCTGCCGTTCGGGTCTTTGACGTCGTGGAGTCCCTCGTCGTTGGCGGACCGAACGGGGAAAGGTCCGACCGTGGGCCCGTGAACTGCTCTTGGAAGGCTCGCGGGCTGGGGTCACGTCGAACGCCGAGAGCTGGGGACATTCCCAGGTGCAAGGACCCCGATCTGGCGCGACAATGCAGCAAGAGCCGACCAGAGGAGACCGGAATGAGCACCGTCGACGGACAGGATGGCGAAACCGGCGGGACGGCTAGCAGTGGCGCTGGCGATCTGAAGCTCGAGGTGGTCGTCATCCCCGTGGCTGACGCCGACCGCTCCAAGGCGTTCTACGGCGGCCTCGGATGGAGGCTCGACGCCGACTTCTCCTTCGACAACGGCTTCCGGGTCGTGCAGTTCACGCCACCTGGATCGGCTTGCTCCGTGCAGTTCGGCACCAAGATCACAGGTGCCCCACCCGGATCTGCCCATGGCCTGTACTTGATCGTGTCCGACATCGACGCCGGGCGTCGACGAACTCGTGAGTCGGGGCGCCACGGTCAGCGAGGTGTTCCATTCCGGAGCGCCGGGCGCGCAACTCGATCCTGAAGGGGCGAGCGGTCGGCTCAGCGGGCCGGATCCGGATCACAACAGCTACAGCTCCTTTGCGACGTTCGAAGACCCGGACGGCAACAGCTGGCTGCTCCAAGAGGTGACCGACCGCCTTCCGGGCCGGCTCGATCCGAACATCACCTCGTTCAACTCTGCCGGTGACCTGGCCGGGGCTTTGCGACGTGCCGCGTCGGCCCACGGCGAGCACGAGAAGCGGATCGGCAAGGCTGACCCGGATTGGCCCGACTGGTACGCCGAGTACATGGTGCGCGAGCAGAGCGGTCAGGAGCTTCCGGCGTGAGCGATTTCGACGTGATCGTGCTGGGCGGCGGTGCGCCAGGCGAGCACTGCGCCGGGGCCATCGCGGCGCGTGGGCTTCGGGTCGCCGTCGTCGAGCGGGAGCTGGTCGGCGGCGAGTGCTCCTACTGGGCGTGCATCCCGTCCAAGTCCCTCTTGCGTCCGGGGGAGGCGGTCCAGGGCGCCCGCGACGTCGGCGCCAGCGCCGAGGTGAACGTGCAGGCGGCGCTGGACTGGCGGGACTACATGGTGTCCGGCTATTCGGATGCGGGACAGGAGAAATGGCTGGCGGATCGGGGCATCGCGCTGGTCCGGGGCGTGGGCCGGCTCGCCGGGCCCGGCGTGGTCGACGTGGACGGCACTCGCCACACGGCGGAGCATGTCGTCGTAGCGACGGGCGCGGATCCTTTCGTGCCACCCATTCCGGGGCTCGACGGCCTGGTCGGCGTGTGGGGCACGCGCGAAGCGACGGCCATGAAGACGGTTCCCAGCCGCCTCATCGTGCTCGGCGGTGGCTCGGCCGGTGTCGAGATCGCACAGGTGGTACGGCGGCTCGGTGGTCAGGCCGTGCTCGTCGAGGGCGCCGATCGGCTGATCCCACGAGAGCCGGCCCCCCTCGGCGTGGCTCTGACCGAGGCACTGCGGCGGGACGGGATCGAGTTGCACCTCGGAGTCCAGGCCGCGGAGGCCTCGCGCGACGGCGGCGACTACGTCCTGAGGCTCTCGGACGGGACCTCGGTACAAGGAGAGCGACTGCTCGTGGCGACCGGCCGCCGTCCCCGTGTCGAAGGGATCGGGCTCGAGACGGTCGGTATCGAGGCAAACCCACACGGCGTCGTGGTGGACGAGTATCTGCGTGCCGGCGACAACATTTGGGCCATTGGGGATGTCAACGGGATCTGGCCCCTGACACACGTCGGCGAGTACGAGGGAGACGTTGTGGCGGCGAACATCGCCGGAGAGAGCCACCCGACGAACTACGAAGCCGTGCCGCGCGTCACGTACACCGATCCGCAGGCGGCCGCCGTCGGTGCCGCGGAGGCACCCTACAGCAGCACAACGCTCTTGACCGACGTGTCCAAGACCGCGACGTACAGCCACCAGTACGCCCAGTCGAACGGATTCTTGACCCTGCTCAGCGACGGCGCCCGGTTGACCGGCGCTTACGCCCTCGGAGCCGAGGCCGGCGAGTGGCTCCAGCAGGCGACGCTCGCCATACGCGCCCGCGTTCCGTTGGAGGTGTTGAGCGACGTCATCCAGCCGTTCCCGAGTTTCTCGACCATCTTCGATTCGGCTTTCAAAACCCTTCGAATGGAGATCGCCAAAATGCCGCCGCCTTTGCAGCCCATGCAGGCGCAGATGGCACGGCTATGACCGTGGAAGAGCATCGGAGGTAGCAGATGGCCGAGGTCCCACCGTCCCAAGAGGAAGATCCTGCTCACACACTTCATCGTGTCGGACGACGTCGAGCGCTCTCGGCGCTTCTACACCGAAGTCCTTGGGGGCCGGGTCGCCTTCTCCAGCCCCGGAGGGCCGACCAACGTCGCACTGTCCAATAGTTGGATCGTCATCAATGCCGGCGGAGGCCCGACCGACGACAAGCCGGAGGTCACCCTGGAGACGCCCGGCGACCCAAATCGGGTGAGCAGCTTCGTCAACATCCGGGTCAAGGACATGGAGACGGTGTACTCCGAATGGAGCGCGCGGGGTGCTCAGTTCCTGACGCCCCCGAAGCAGCACCAGTACGAGATCCGTTGCTACATCCGTGATCCCGATGGTCACCTGATCGAAGTGGGGCAGACCACCGACCCGCAGGGGGACTGGGTGCCCGATCACTGGCCATCGAGTACGCCCGCCGACGAGCTCCCAACGCCCCCAGAGGGAATCGTGCTGGCCCACTTCATCGTGTCGGACGATGTCGAGCGCTCTCGCCGCTTCTACACCGATGTGCTCGGGGGCAGGGATGCGTTCTCCGGACCCGGAGGGCTCACGTATGTCCAACTGTCGAACAGTTGGATCATCATCAACGTCGGCGGAGGGCCGACCGACGACAAGCCGGAGGTCACCCTTGAGACGCCCGCCGATCCCAACCGGGTCAGCAGTTTCCTCAATATACGAGTGACGGACATGCACGCTGTGTACACCGAATGGAGCGCGCGCGGTGCGGAATTCCTGACGCCACCGAAGCAGCACCAGTACGAAATCCGTTGTTATATCCGTGATCCCGATGGTCATCTGATCGAAGTGGGACAAACGACGGACCCGGGGGGAGATTGGTTCCCCGATCAATGGCCATCGAGCAAGTCGGAGTGAGCTTCCTGACGGGGCGGAGGTCTCCATCATGACCACGGCGATCATCGGCACCGGAGGCATCGGATCGGCCATCGCGCGTCAGCTTGCTGCCGGTGGCGAGACCCTCCAGCTCTCGAGCGCCGACAAGGAGTCGGCGCGAAAGCTGGCCGCGGCAATCGGCGGAGCGGCGGTCGTCGCGCTCGACAACCGGAGCGCCTTGCAGGGAGCCGATGCCGTCGTCCTCGCGCTGCGGTTTTCCGTGTTGAAAGACGTCATCGACGAGATCGCCGACGCGCTGGGAGACACGACTCTCGTCGTTCCGAGCAATCCGGTCGGACTCGACGCACAAGGCAAGGTCGTGCGACTCCTACCGGAAGGGCAGCCATCGGGCCAAGTTGTTGCTGGGTGGTTGCCGATCGGGACACGCTTTGCCATTGCGTTCGGCACCATGTCGGCCGATCTCTTCGAGTCCTCGAGCCACCGGTCGCCCGAGCCCGCGGTTCTGTTCTACGTGTCCGAGGACGAGCATGGGAGCGACGAAGTCGAGCACTTGATCCGAACGGCGGGCTTTGAGCCGATGAGGATCGGCGGGGTCGAACAGTCGAGCCGACTCGAGGTGGGCGGCGATCTTCACGATCTTGTGGTCGGCTCCGCTGAGGCGCGGTCCCTCGTCGTGGGGGCCTGATTGCATTGCCACTTCGACCGAGCTACGTCCCGGGTCCGGCCATCGCCCCGAGGCTGCTCACAACGCTAGCCCCGGTCTTTCGTGAGGGTGACGTCGCGGCGATCTCGAGGGTGTGAGGGTGGTGGAGGTCGTGACGACTGATGTCGGGTACGACGTTGTGCCGGCTGGCGCTGCCGGGCTGCGGTTCTCCGGGTGATGTCGTGGGCGGACGGGTCAGGTCAGGCGTGTTGTGGGATCGCGGCGATGTTGGCGAACACCGCGACGATCGCAGCGGACCAGGGCCACGACTCGGGGATCCGAAGTCGTCGACGACGAGCGCTGCTGGTCAGCTGCGCGGGGACGTGGAGGAAGCGGTAGCGCAGTGCTTTGGGTTCGCAGACCGCGAGGACCTCGGCGTCGCCGGTCAGGGCGAGCAGCCGGGTCCAAGCGACCAGGTCAGCTGCGACCTGGGTCAGCATCAACCAGACCTGGTTGATGGCGAACTCCCGCGACGGGAACCGGCCCAGGCCGGCGTCCTTGGCGTGCCGGATCCGGTCCTCGACCCGGGCATGGGCCCGGTGACGGGCCTCGAGGAACGCCAACTGGCCGAGGGTCGTGTTGGTGACGAAGGCCTGGTAACGCCACCCGTCGCGTTCCTCGAACAACGACAGTTGGGCGCCGGGATGGGGACGTTCCCTGCGGACGATGACGCGCATCCCGGCTGGCCACTTCGCCATTACGGTCGGGGCGATGAGTCCGGTGATCTCGGCGACGTCCCCACCGGCACGAACGCCGCCGTCGGCGTCGAGTGCCGGTGTCCAGATCTTCTTCGGAACCAGCTTGATGGCGTCGCGGATCTGCTCAGTGATCGCGAATCCCACGCTGTACTCCACGCTCCGGTCACGGACTTGGCCCTGCTCGTGCAGCCAGTCGAGCAGCTGGTGGGACGCGCCGGCGCCGTCGCTCCTGACCAGCAGGCGCCGGCGGTGCGTGCCGGGGACCTGGGCGATCGCTTCGGTGAGCACGGTGATGTGGTCGCCCGCGGTGTTCGACCCTGCCCGGCCGGTGCGGAGCATGCCCGAGAGGAACTCTTCGGTGTTGTCGCACCACACCCCGAGCGGATGGAACCCGAAGGTCCGCTTGTAGGTCGGCGACGCGTTCTCCTTCTCGCTGTGCGCGACCACGATCGTCGCGTCCACATCGAGCACCACCACGTCCCCGAGGTCGGTGCCGGCGACCCTGGATGCGGGCAGTCCGCCGGTGAGCCGGGACCACACGTGGCGCCGGACCCGTGCTCGCGCGGTCGCGATCTTCTTCAGCCTGGCGGTGCTGACTTCATCGAGTGCCCGCCACACCGTCGGTGGCGAAGCGACCGGGCCGAGCACACCAGCCTGGTGGCGCAGCACGTCGATATCAGCGATCGCTTCGCCGCCATCGGCGAGCATCACCGCGACATCGGCCAGGACCCGGCCACGGTCATGGACCGGCGTGAACGAGCGGCACGCCATCGCCTTGGACAACTCGGTCGTGAGCCCGGTCCGGTCGGCCAGCAGGCGGATCGCGACACTGCCCGCGTGAGCCACCACGCCGACACCATCGGCGGACACGAACAACCCGGCCGACCACGAAGTACGCTTCACCTACGGAGTGCCTTCCAGCTGGGGCTTCTTGGACTGTCGCAAGAACAAGAATCCCAAGCAGGACAGGCACTTCCGTGCTTCTACACGCCGATCACGCCGCCGACCCGTGAACGATCCGGGCTAACCATCGCCGTGTCGAGTGGCACCAACACGGGAATCGCTGCTCGAGTTTCGCAGCGACTGAGACCAAACCAGGAGTGAAGTCGTGAATAGTCGCCTTCCCGATCCACGCCTGAACCCTGATCTACCGCTTGGAAGCCAGTGTCGGCGACCCCCAGGATGTCGGCGATATCTCCGCTGGTCACCGTCGCATCGTTCCGTTGACCGGCGGGATCTTCCGCGGACCTGAGCTGTCCGGGACACTGCTTCCGGCTGCGAGCGCCGATTGGCAGATCATCCTTCCGGATGGCACCGCACTCGGCGACGTCCGCTACGCGCTTGAAACCGAACGCGGGGATTTGCTCTACGTACAATCCCAAAGCGTGCGGCACGGAAGCTCGGCGGTCCTCGATCGGCTCGCACGCGGGGAAGAGGTCGACGCTGGTGAATACTCCTTCCGCGGTACCGGCAAAATCGAGGCCCGGGCAGACCGCCTCGACTGGCTGAACAAGGGCACTTTCGTCAGTGTTGGCGGCCGGCAGCGCGGAGGTGTGATTTACGAGGTCATCTCGTCGGATGAGCGATCCGTCCGTGTCAAGAGAGCCGGCGGGGAGCCGTCGCTTCGGGGTATCCGACGCCTCGCGCAAAGTCGCTGTGGTCACCGGAGCCTCGCAGGGCATTGGCGCAGGCCTTGTAGAAGGTTTCCGCGGTGCCGGATATTCGGTCGTCGGCTCGTCGCGCTCGATCGACCCTTCCGACGCTCCTGATTACCTCACGGTGAAGGGCGACATTGCCGAGGTCGAGACCGCTCAGATGATCGTGGAGCAGGCGGTTAATCGATTTGGGCGGGTCGACAGCTCTGATCAACAACGCGGGGATTTTCATCAGCAAGCCGTTCACCGACTACACAGTCGAGGATTATCTCGCGATTACCGCTGTGAATCTGACCGGGTTCTTCCACATAACCCAAGCCGTTATCCGACAGATGCTCACTCAGGGTACCGGTGGTCACGTGGTCAATTCACGACGAGTCTTGTCGACCACGCCGAGAGCGAAAACCCGTCTGCTCTTGTGTCGCTTACCAAAGGAGGACTGGCAGCTGTCACGCGTTCACTGGCCATCGAGTACGCGTCGCGGGGTGTGCGGTTCAATGCGGTCGCCCTCGGAGTCATAGAGAACCCCCGCTACGACTCTGCGTCGTATGAGGGGCTCGCCGGGCTCCATCCGCTGGGCCGAGTTGGCCGGATCAGCGACGTTGTCGAGGGAATCCTCTATCTCGAGAAGGCCTCATTCGTGACCGGAGTTGTCTTGCACATCGACGGTGGTCAGTCCGCTGGGCAGTGATTCGCAACTGATCGAGCCTGCACCAGTATTTCTAGGAACGGTTTCTGAAGGGGTAAATCGGAAAGTCGGATGCGCATGCGCACGATGAAGGCGTTCGGGCACACGAGCGTGGAGGGCCGGAGGTCCTCCAATACGAAGACGCACCCATCCCCGCTGTGGAGGACGGGGGAGATCCTGATGGAGGTCCACGCAGCGGCGGTCACCCTGGGTGAGCTTGCGTGGGACGCCACCTGGCGGTCGGCGGACGGAAGCGACCGCACCCGAACCATCGCGTCGGACGAGTTCACCGGGGTGTTGGCTAAGACGGGACCCGGGACCCTTGACCCGGATGACATACGGGCCGGCCTCGGTTGGCTCGGCTACGACGATTGCCAGGTGGGCCTACGGCGGGAACGCCGGGAACGGCTTCCAGTCGATGTCCTTCGGGCGAGGCTGATTTGAAGACGGACTGGTCTGGTTGGTGGGCCATCGGTAAAGGCCTCCCGAACCCCCGTCGGAGTGAGGAACTATGCCTCCTGCGGCCTAACGCCGCGGCAGGGTTGCGCTGAGCTTCCCTCAGCTGATAACCCGGACCTCCGACCACAATGGGCAGGACTCGACGGTTGAGGGTTTACCACATGTCGATCGCGCTGATCTACGGGCGAAGGAGTTCGCATGGGCACGACCCCGATAGCTGACTACGCGCTCCTGTCGGATCGGCACAGCGCGGCACTGGTGAGCCGGAACGGCTCGATCGACTGGTTGTGCTTCCCTCGTTTCGACAGTCCGTCCATCTTCGGACGTCTCCTCGGCGACGATGCTGGCCACTGGTCGATCCGGGCCGCGGGCGTCACCCGGGTGACTCGCCGCTACCTGGACCGAACCATGGTGCTGGAGACCACCTTCTGCACACCGACCGGCACGGTCGCAATCACCGACGCGTTGGCCATGGGCGACGGCAACCGCGGGCATCAGCTCGGCAGAGATGCGCCGCATCTTCTGCTGCGGCGCGCGACCTGCGTCGAGGGAGAGGTCGACTTGCACCTGGAGTACGTCCCGCGTCCCGAGTACGGTCTGGCCCGTCCCCAGCTCGACGCTGTCGATGGTGCAGTGATCGCGATCGCGGGCGCCGACGTGCTGGTCCTTTCTGCTCCAATGCCCCTGACCGTCGACCAGTCGTCCGCCTCAGGCCAGCTCCATCTACGCCGCGGCGACAACGCTGGGTTCGCTCTGCGTTACGGCAAGCAGGCCGGGACCGGCTCGGACGAGGTCTGGAGCCAATCCGAGATAGGCGCACGGCTCGAAGACACTGTGTCGGCGTGGGCGTCGTGGTCACAACTCCACCAGGCCTACGTGGGGCCGTGGCGAGATCTGGTGCATCACAGCGGGCGGGTACTCCAGTCACTGTCCTTTGCGCCCACCGGCGCAATCTGCGCGGCGGCGACCACGTCGCTGCCGGAGGTCGTCGGTGGCAACCGAAACTGGGATTACCGCTACGCCTGGGTGCGAGACGCTTCCTTCACGATCCAGGCCCTGTGGGTGGCAGCGTGCCCGGACGAAGCCAATGAGTTCTTCAACTATGTGACCTCCTCCGCGGCCGGCTCGCTGGACCGGGGCGACGGCCTGCAGATCATGTTTGGCGTCGGCGGTGAACGGGACCTGACCGAGCGCGAGCTGCCGCACTTGGGGGGCTGGCGACACTCTGCGCCCGTTCGGGTCGGCAACGGAGCCTGGCAGCAGCAGCAGCTTGACGTCTACGGCGAATTGCTCAGCGCTGTGTACCGCATGTCCGACAACGTGTTCGACAAAACCGCCCAGGTTGGGCCAACGGCCGACCCGGCCAAGTGGGGTGGGCAGCCCGATCTAACCCCGGCCACGCGACGGTTCTTCGTCCAATTGGCCGACACCGCGGCCCAAGGCTGGCAGCAGAAAGACCAAGGGATCTGGGAGGTCAGGGGCGAGCCCCGCGATTTCGTGTACTCGAAACTTATGTGTTGGGTGGCCCTCGATCGGGCGGTGGCCTTGGCCGACCATCTCGAGGCCGCCGATCGGGTCGAGGCCTGGAAGCAGAGCCGGGCCCAGATCCGTGAAGCGATCGAGACCAAGGGCTGGAGCGAACGGGCCAATGCCTTCGCCCAGTCCTTCGGCTCGGATGAGCTGGACGCGTCCAATCTGATGCTGGCACTGGTCGGATTCCTACCCGCGGACGAGCCCAGAGTGCTGGCCACGATCAACGCGATCGAAGAACGTCTGACCGATGAGCGCGGACTCGTGTACCGCTACCGATCCCACGACGGGCTCGAGGGCGAAGAAGGCACGTTCCTGCTGTGCACCTTCTGGCTGGCCCAAGCCCTGGCCAAGACCGGACAGGCGGCTCGGGCCCGCACCGTCTTCGAGCGGGCCGCCGCTTTCGTCAATGACGTGGGCCTGCTCGCCGAGGAAGTCGATCCCATCAACGGAGAACTCTTGGGCAACTTTCCCCAAGCCTTCAGCCATATCGGGCTCGTCAACGCGGCCTGGGCCATTTCTGAGGCCGAACTGAACCAGAAACCGTCGGTCGAAAAGCCCGCTGAGGACAGACACCTCGCTTAAGGGTTCGCCTGTGGGACTTCCATTCGTCCGCCTCACGCGACTAACTTCAGAGCAGGTCGCATCGCCCCCTTGTCAGCGGGATATGGGCCCAACCAATTGGGGTGCCCAATGCCTGAACTCACGCCACCCGCCGAGAATATGGTCCTCTGCCACTTCATCGTGTCCGATGACATCGAGCGCTCTCGGCACTTCTATACCGAAGTGCTCGGCGGCAGGTTGGCCTTCTCCAACGGGGACCTGACCTACGTCGAACTGGCCGGCGCCTTCATCATCATCAACGTCGGCGGCGGCCCGACCGACGACAAACCGGGGGTGATCCTCCAGACGCCGCCCGATCCCGACCGGGTCAGCAGCTTCCTCAATATCCGGGTCAAGGACATCCACGCCCGGCATGCCGAATGGAGCGCCCGGGGGGCTCACTTCCTGACGCCGCCCAAGCAGCACGAGTTCGAGATCCGTTGCTACATCCGCGATCCCGACGGTCATCTGATCGAGGTGGGGCAAACCACCGATCCCGGCGGGGACTGGTCGCCGTGGCTGCGAACCACCTCGGCGTCATGAACACCACCCGGCCCGGCGTGAGGCGGTCATCCCATGCGTCCTGACATCAGACCCGGCGGCGTGTTCCCGGATTACTCGTTGCCAGACCACACCAACACGGTGCGAAGGCTGAGCGAACTTCAAGGCGACGATCCGTTGATCCTCACTCTGGCGCGGGGCAATTACTGCCCGAAGGAGCACCAGCAGCACCTGGAGCTGGCGGCCAATTACTCGAAGATCGCCGTCGGCTACACCCAAGTCGTTACCATCGCCACCGACGACCACCACACGCTGCAAGAGTTCCGGGCCTCGGTCGGCGCTCAGTGGACGTTCCTGTCTGACCCCGGCCGCACGGTCCAGCGCGACCTCGATATCCAGGAATACACCGACCCCGAGCACGACCCGATGATCCCCCACACGCTGGTGCTCAAGCCTGGACTGGTGGTTCACAGTGTCTACAACGGGTATTGGTTTTGGGGGCGACCATCGTTTTATGACTTGTGGCGTGACCTGCGAGCGGCATCGAGCGAGATCCGTCCCGACTGGGACCTGAGCCGGCCGGGGCTGCGCCAGGCGTGGGATGCCGCTGATTACGCGAACTTCCACGGCTGGGACAAGCGGGCACAGTCGATGCCCACGTCCTATCCGTCCTAGGGGCAATTGTGCGTACGCCCGTCTGCGAGTTGCTCGGGATTGAGCATCCGATCGTCCAGGCGCCGATGGCGGCCGTGCCCAAACTCGCGGCGGCGGTCTCGAATGCCGGCGCGCTCGGGATGGCGACACTGACCTGGTCCACACCCGCCGCCGACGTGGTCCGCGAGACGGCCGCGCTCACCGAGCGTCCCTTTGGGGGCAATCTGGTGCTGGCGTCCGATCAGCACCGCCGCCTCGACGAGGCACTGGAAGCCGGATTGCGGATCGTGTCGTTTTTCTTCGGAGATCCCGCCGGCTACGTCGAGCAGGTCCACGACGCCGACGGAATCGTGATGCACACCGTCGGCAGCGCCGAGGAAGCGCGTCGGTCAGTCGCCAGCGGAGTCGATGTCGTCGTGGCGCAAGGCTGGGAGGCGGGCGGGCACGTGCGCAGTGAGGTGGCCACCCTCCCCCTGGTGCCCGCCGTTGTGGACGCGGTGGCCCCCGTCCCCGTGATCGCAGCCGGCGGGATCGCGGACGCCCGCGGCGTAGCCGCCGTGCTCGCGCTCGGCGCCCAAGCCGCGTGGTTAGGTACCCGATTTCTTCTTGCCCAAGAGATGCCCATCCATGAGGAGTACCGCCGTCGCCTGATGAACGCCGTCGAGACCGATGCTCACTGGTACCCCGATCTGTACGAGGTCGGGTGGCCGGATGCGCCCCACCGGGCCCTGCGCAACTCCACCGCCGAGCTGTGGGAAGCCGCCGGCCGACCCCCCGCCGGGAGACGACCAGGAGAGGGTGATGTCATCGCGCACTTCGCCTCGGGCGAATCAATCGTCCGATACGAGCCGGCGCCGCCGATGGCGGGCACCACCGGCGATGTCGAAGCGCTCTCTATGTGGGCCGGACAGAGCGTTGCGCTCGCCAGGCAGCCACAACCAGCAGCAGAGATCGTGGCCGAGCTCGTCTCCGGCCTGTAACCGAGGCCGGCATTGTGAGCGCGAACTGTCATCCGCATCAAGGGACCAGGCGACCCCGTCGGCCTTGCAGGCCCTCCGGCTGAGCGCCACGGCCAACGCGCGCGCTTAGGGTGCGGCACAAGGTACCCATACACGCCGGCGCATCACCAGCCCGCGAATCGAAGGAGCAACCATTAACCACCGAGCAGACTCCCGCTGAGGTCAGCCGCGTCGTCGTCGGCGTCGACGGATCAGAGCCCAGCAAGCACGCTCTGCGCTGGGCGCGGTTCATCGCCCGAGCCTCCGGCAGCAACCTCGAGGTCATCGCGGCGTGGCAGCCTTACACCGCATACGGGTGGATGGGCGCAGGCTGGGTGCCGGAGCCCACCGAGTGGGATCCAGCTCAAGACGCCGAGAACGCTCTCACCGTGACGATCGACGAGGTCTTCGGTGATCACCGTCCAGCCGGACTCCAGTTCGGCGTGCGCGAAGGCAACGCCGCCGCGGTCCTCCTCGCAGCCAGCGAAGGAGCCCGGATGCTGATCGTCGGCAGCCGCGGACACGGCGGATTCAGCGGGCTTCTCCTCGGCTCGGTCAGCGCCGCCTGCACCGCACACGCGACTTGCCCGGTACTCGTGCTGCACGGGGACACACCGGCCCCGAGCTAGTCCGCCGATTCTTTCGGACGAGCCCACCTCGCTGTAGTGGTCGCCGTGGATACCCGTCAACTGCGACCGGTACCTGAGCCCCTTGGCGGACTAACCCGGCACGCTGAACTGTGCCTGTAGGACTACATGACGTCGCAACGGAAGTGGATCTTGTTTTGGCCGCCCGGAGCTAGCCGGAGATGCGATCGACAACCGTTGCCGGCCACCCACGCCACCATCGGCGGCTAGTCCCGCAAGAACGGAAACTTGCACCGAACCGCGCCCCGCACGGGGGCACCAAAGGGCCATTCAACTCGTGAGGGACGCGCACATATCGACCGACTTCAGATCCAAGGCAGCCTTGTGCCAACAGCGCATAGTCGGCGATCCCGCATGCGCTCGTCAGTGACTTCGTTCCGCTCTCTGAGCTGCATTTCGCGGATGAACGTGCCATCGACCGCATATCCATCCGCCCAGTGAACATCCGCCATTCGGCAGAGCCGGTCACTTGATCAAGTTTCCGGCCCTGGACTGTGATGCGGTTCGGGACGACCGTCGATCCATGACGACTTCCACGACCTTCGAGATCCTCCCGCCCGTACGCATCGACCCGGTCAGGTTGGCCGCCGCGGCGTACCTCGCCCGGTTCAAGGGCCGCACCCGCGTCCACACGGAGTCTGATCTTCGCTGCTTCCTGTACTGGTGCGCCGAGCGCGGGCTCGACCCGCTCACAACGAGCCGGCCACACATCGAGCTTTACGTGCGATGGATGCAGGAACAACGTGGCTTTGCCCCCAGCACCGTGTCACGCCGCCTCTCGGTTGTCGTGGGGTTCTACCGGACGTGCGTGATCGACGGGGTTCTTGAGCACTCGCCGGCGGACTACGTGCGTCGCCCGACGGTCTCACCCCAGTCGCCGACCCTGGGGCTAACGCACCTGCAAATTCGAGGCGATGCTGGCCGCGAGCCGCGACTCGGTGAACACCAACGACTTCGCGTTGGTGTGTCTGCTGGGCCTGCTCGGATTGCGGATCTTCTAGACCACCAGCTTGGACATCAGCGACCTCGGCGAGGAACACGGGCACCGGGTTGTGCGGGTTGTCGGGAAAGGACACAAGATCGTGCTCGTGCCTATGCCGCCAGCAGTGGCGCGCGCTGTCGACCGGGCTGTGGCCGGTCGGGACGTCGGCCCGATCCTGCTCAACCGCAACGGCGGCCGCATGGACCGACATGCAGCAACCCGTCGGCTTCACCGGCTCCAGGACGCCTCGGGAGTGAAGATCGCTCGGATGCACCCGCATAGCTCAGGCATACCTTCGTCACCACCATGCTCGACGCCGGCGTCGACCTACGTGACACCCAGATCGCCGCCCGGCACGCCGATCCCCGAACCACGATGCGCTACGACCGTGCCCGCACCAATCTCGACCAACACCCCAACTACATCCTCGCGGCCTACATGTCGTCCGGGACATGATCAAACGACCGGCTTTGCCGAGATCCGGTTAACGGAGATGGCCCGGGGAGTCGTCGAGTGCTGGACTAGGCCTGTCGGCGAGGTGCGATTGGGCGCGTCGACGAGTTCGTCGAGTCGTTTGCGGATGCCGATCGGTTACGCGTCCCGTTGGCTGTGGGCTGGTACTCACGGCGGTGATGCCGGGCTGGCCGAACCCGAGCCGGGCGCGCGGCCACACCGGTACCTACGAGGTGCGATTGCGCGGGCAGGGGCTCCATCGCTTCTCGTTCCGCGACGGGATCCTGACCATGAACCGCCAGGAGCGTGGCGACCCGATGTCATCGTCTCGGCCGAACCGGTGACGTTCCTTCTGGTCTGCGTGTACAAGCGGCGCAGCCAGTGGCCCGCGATCCTCACCGGCAGGCAGGTCGCCTGGGCCGCAAGCCATAGCTGGCCCTGCCGTTCGCCGGCGATTCCACCAGCCCTGAGCCTTCACCGCAGGTCCCTCTCTGTGAGCTGACGCGCTCCATCGCGGCGATCCCGTGAGTCTCTTGGACTGATCGCGGTCTCATCGCATCGAGCTCTTGGCACGTCGAAATCGGGGCTCGGTTGCGAGGAGTACCTCGACCTTGGGCTCGTCCGACGAAGGGAGGAGCCGCGAATGGCGGTCACCGTTCGGCCCATTCGTGGACGGTGCCCTCGTGCAGGGCGGCGTAGACCCGGTCGCGCAGCGCGTTCGCGTCGGCATCGGTCAGCGTCCGTGCGAGCGGACGAAGCACCAGCCGGAGCAGGACGTTGAGCTGCCCGGGACGGATCCCGAGCCGTTCGCGGGCGTGGTCCGGCAATATGTCGTACGGCGTGGTGGCCAGGATGGACACCGACTCGAGGTCGTCGGCGGCCTGCCCGAGCGCCGTGCGGACGGCGTCGCCGAGCAACTCGTCGTCAAGCTCGGCGGACACGACGATGGACAGGTCGCGGCGCACCAGCGGCAGCATCGACACCACCCGCCATGGCGACAGATCATGCATCTGCGCCGCAATCCGCGGGTCCGTCGAGCGCAGCAGCCGGATGTGGGGTAGTCCTTTGCGCAGCATCACCGCTCGGTCCAGGCCCATGCCCAGCGCCAGCCCGTGGTGTCGGGTCAGGCCCGCGCCGCCCAGCACGGCCGGTGCCGCGAGTCCGCACTCGGCCAGTTCCACCCAGCCCGCGTCGGTCTCGACGTCCACCTGCAATCCGCCGACCGTGTATGGATGCGCGGCCGCGACCGTGCGCCAGGTCGCGCCGGGGAGCACCGCCCGCGCCAACACGCCGACCATCACCTGCAGGTCGTCCGCGGTCATCGGCGTCGTGGTGATCCGCCACAGGTCCAGCTGGTGCGGGGTGCCGACATGCAGACGGTCGATGCTGTCGCGGCGGTAGCACAGGCCGGGCAGGACGAGCAGCACGTCCGCCGGCGGACCAGCCCGCTGCGCAAGCTCGCGCAGCGCGGCGGGGATGCCGGCGCTGGTGTGGCTGCGCAGCATCACCGTCTCGGCGACGTAGTGCGAATAACGGGCGTCGCGGGTGAGGTCGGCGGCGGCGTAGCCGAGGCGGTCGTAGTTGTCCTCGACCGAAACGAGGGGGCTACGGCGCTGGACGTCGACCGCGCATCCCCACACGTCGATCAGCGCACGGACGACGTCATCGAGCAGAGCCTGCATCGCGTGCTGGCCCTGGGCCGGGTCGGACAGATCGCGTAACCGCAGCGCGCAGGTGATGTCCTCGGTCGAGAGCAGAGTGGTCATCATGGAGTCCTATCGACTAGGTGGGTATCAGGGGCGACAAACCCCGACCACACCCCGAACGCGACAGGCTCAGCGGCAGACCTCAAAGCCCTCGCGACCGCAGCGCGGTCGGGGGGCGGCCAAATCGCTGCCGGTAGCTCATGACGAATCCAACATACCTAGGGGGTCGCAGCATTTCCCACGCGACACCACCCACCCCGACTGGCCACGACCGCCTGATCGACAACGTGCAGCTGCTGGCGGCCCGGAGTGGCGTGATGGTCCGCGTCGTGTCGGCCATCGGGCCGGCCGTACTCGGCGCCGGCATCACCATGCGCCGCGACATCACCAGATCGTTCGGCACAGCCATACACCGTAAGCCCCAACTTGGCGGTTCGAGCCACCGCGCGGGCCTGGGCCGTCATCGCACGGCGATGATCCGTCCACCGTCCGATTCCTCAAACCGCAACGTCTCAACGGACGGCCGTGGCGGCGACCGCTCGACAGCGCCGTCGCCTCAGTGCCTGCCGCCGGCAACCCACTCATTTGCCGCAGATCGCGTGGCGGCATAGCGTTCCGCTCATAGCCGCGGAGCGGCTCTACCGGCTGCCGCGGAGAGCGCTCCTGCGCTCACTTTGGGGGAAGGGGACGCCGTTGATCCACGGCCTGTCCCAGCGCGGCGGGTGCAGTGAAAGGTGTGTGCGCAGGAGACCCAGAGGCGGCTTGAGCAAGCCTGGCCAGGCTTGAATGGGCGCGACGCTGACGGTCATTTAACGGTCATTTGGATTTTCAAGATCAAGTACAGCGATCTTGGGAAATGAACGAAGGCCCCGGAATCCGGGGCCTTCGTCGTTGTAGCGGGGGCAGGATTTGAACCTGCGACCTCTGGGTTATGAGCGGACCGAAGCGTGACAGGTACCGTGTCGCGTCGGCACGGAATCCCTTATAGTTAAAGGAGATTCACACAATTTGGTGTCATCCGATGTTGGGCCGTGACGGCTCGTGTCAACGAGTCCTGTTGACATCTGGTTGACGGGTCCAGTTCCGAGAGGCCGGTCGATGGGATCGAGTCGCAGACGCGTTGGTAGCAACGGGCGCCTGCGCTATGTAGCCCTGTACCGCGACGCGCGCGGCAGGCAACGGTCGGCCGGAACCTTCGCGACCAAGAGGCTGGCAGACCGCGCCTGGCAGAAAGCTGAAGCGGTCGCCGAATCCGGTCGGCCCGGTGACCCTCGCTCCGGCCGCATCTCGTTCAGCGGATACGTTGACGACCAGTGGTTCCCGAACCACATCCTCGAGCCGTCGACTCGGGAAAGCTACCGGTACTGCTTGGACAAGCACATCTTGCCGTGGTTCGGCGCCATGAAGATGCGGGACATCCTCCCCACGCATGTTCGCGAGTGGGTCGCCGAGCTCGTGGCGGGCGGCGTTACCCCAGCTCACATCCGTCATCTCAAGATCATCCTGTCGGCGATCTTCACCACGGCGCTCAACGATTTCGTCATCGTGATCCATCCATGCCGCGGAGTGAAGACGCCGACCGTCGCGATCAAGCAACTCCACGTTGTGACGCCAGAGGAGTACGCACGGTTGACCGGTGCCCTAACGACAGACAGCGCTCGGCTGTTCGTCGAGGTAGACATGGGTACCGGCCTGAGGTGGGGCGAGCTGACCGAACTACGTCGGCGGGATCTGCATCTTGAAAGCGGCATCCTTACCGTCAGCCGAGCGGTCAACGAGCTCAACCCGAAGTTCCATCCCGACGGTGGCCACTTTCACATCAAGGCGTACCCAAAGTCGAAAAGACCACGACGACTGAAACTCGACCCCTCGCTCGTGACCGCGATCGCCGCGCACATCGAGCGTTACAAGATCGCTCCCGACGACCTGCTGTTTCAGATCGGCCAGTTCGAACTACCAGCACTCACGAAACGTCCACTCATCGACGCCGACACTCTGGGTCTCACCGAGCCGAACGCTGCAGGGCGTCGCTACCGGCACGGAACACTATCCGCCTACACGGCCGGAAGATGCCGGTGCGAGCACTGCCAAGCCTCCTTCGCGCGCTACCGGGCCGAACGGCGCGCCCGTGGACTCGACTCACCACGCGGCAAACGCAACCGAGACAGTGACGGGCACCTCCCCCGCGACTGGTTCCGCTTCAACGTCTGGTACCCAGCATGCAAGAAGGCGAAGCTCGAGCCTCGACCCCGCCTGCACGACCTGAGACACTCGCACGCGTCCTGGCTGCTCGCCGGCGGCGCCGATCTCGGAGTGGTGCGTGAACGGCTCGGGCACGCAAACATCGCCACCACGAACAAGTACCTGCATACTCTGCCCACTGCCGATGACACCGCCCTTGCAGCCCTGCAAAGAATCCGCGGCGAGGTTGATGCCGGTTAGGTTCGAGAGATAACTGCCTCGTAGTCAGTTCCATGGTCTGCTGCAATGACCGTGCTGGCCGCAAATCGGAATCTGAATCGGCCCCTATAGTAGCTAAGAGTGGCTGCCCGGAGACGACCAGCCTCGTCACGGAACGTGATAGCCGCAGCCCAGATGCGACAGGTCGGCACGCGGGATCCGTGCTGCCAACCGGGGTGTTCGGGCGCACGAGTCGACTCCTCGGGTTGCCGGTACACCACGCCGCACGGACGGTCGCCGCAGCAAGTCGACTATCCAGCGCCACCACCGAACAGATCGCCACCCGAAGCGCCGAGCAGGTATTCGCCACCCTCGGCGAGCTCAAAGGTGGAGCAACCAAGCTGGGCCAGGCGATGTCGGTGTTCGAAGCAGCGTTGCCCGACAACATCGCCGGGGAGGCACAAAGCGCCTCGTAGGGGCGACGCGCGCGCCACTATCGCTTCGCCATGCCGCATGAGGCACCTGCAACGACGCAGCGAGAATGAGGACAGTGCAGTCGGCGCTGCCGCTGCGACACGGGATGACAGAGGTGTCACCGCGATCATGTACAGCTGTGGGCCGCGCACGCGGGTTTCTCGGTGCACCCAACCGGGGTGCGGGCGTGAACCGGACGATCTGGGCCGTGGCGGTGGCCGTGACGGTCGGCGGCGTGTTCGGTGGCTGCACTGCCACGACGACGGCCCCCGGCCACCGGAGCACGTCGCTGCCGACCGGCACGGCGACCACCCGATCGGAGTCGACCGCGAGCCGGCTATCAACGACGACCAAGCCGAAACCGCTCCCAACGCGGTCGTCCACTCCGAGACCGGTGTCCTCGACCACGAGTTCCCACTCCACGCCACCGCCGCGCAATGCGCCGGCCCCGCCGCCTGCGAGCCCGCTGACCTGCAGCCCGTCGATGTCAAACGCGCACCCGGCCGACTACACACCACCGATGTCATCGTGCACACCGGTGTCCCCGGCGCCATGGTCACTGCTACCGCCCATTACAAGACCACCGACACCACCCATAGCGGCATCGCCGCCAGCACCGGCGTCGCCGACACTGCGTTCCGGATCAGCCGCGCCACCCCCGGCTACACCGTCACCGTGGACGTGACAGTCACCGCTCAGGGCGCGAGCAAGTCCTGCTCCACCGCGTTTACCCGCAATGAGACCCCTGGATCCGAGCACGATCGCGGCGCTGGTGATCGCGGCCGCCGGCGATGTGATTGGCACGTTGACGGAACAAGGACCCACCCCACGCGCGCACACCGCAAGGGCGCACACGGCAAGGGCGCGCACAAGCCAAGGACTAGCCCGTTGCTTCGCAGGGCCCCCGCGTGGACTGGTCGATACCTGCGCGTACGAGGTCGTCCTGGATCGCCGAATCTGGCGCAAGTTATTGGTCCGTCGGTTTGAGGGTGGCGTCGACGATATGTGCGTCTCTCGGATGCGTGAACTCAGTTTGGAGCCCGACGGGTTCAGTCGCGAGCGCCACATCGACACGGTAGGGGTCACTGGTTCGATCCCAGTATCGCCCACAGAAAATCCCCATATATAGCTGGGTTTCCAGCCGGTCTCACGAGACGCGCGTCAGATACGCGTCAGAAGATGGCGGACCCGGCCGGTGTTCAGAGCACCAAACCGGGTCCTTGACCGGATGGAGCCCGGCCCAGGAACACCCAATCACCTAACACTGCCGCGGGCGAACACTTCGCCGACGCCGAACGGATCCTCGCCGCCCTGCCGCTCGTCAAGCGGCGAGCCGAGCGGGATCGCCACGTCCAGGTCGCGCTCGTCCACGCCACGCTCGCTATCGCCGCGAGCCTCGCTGACGAGGACCACCAGCGCAGACCGTAGGACAGACCGCAGGCGCATTGTGCCGGTTTATCCGAGCGGGCTTGCTGTTGACGAACGTAAGCCGTGACAGCTTCCTGCCAAGAGCCTGCCAGGCCTGACGTCGTCCTTGACACGATCAGCTCTGCACCTCGAAGATCCGGCCCACGGGCGTAGTCACGAGCACTTTCGCGGCTGAAAAGCCCAATACTTGGGAAGGGCGCAATGAGGTTCAAACTCGCTGCAGCTATCGGAATCGGAGCGCTACTAGTCGCTGCAACGGCGATAGCGAACGCGAGCCTGGCGTGGGGGGCCACACCCCTTAACGATGAGTTCAGCAGCGCCACGGTGATTTCCAGCTTGCCGTTCCAAGACAGGATGCCAGACCTGAGCCAGGCAACGTGGAATCCGTCAACGGACCAGTCGAACTGCGGCGGATTTTCGGACAGTCTGTGGTACCAAATCACACCGACGACCAGCGGGCCGATCGCGTTCGACATCGCAGGCAGTTCGAACTTCGAAGAGGTTACGGACGTGTTCACCGGGACCCCCGGATCATTGACTAACATCGGATGCGGCCAAGTTGGAATGATCGTCAACGTCACCGCCGGAACGACCTACTGGATCATGGCTTCCGACCCATGCTGCACTACCGGTGGAAGCCTGAACTTCACCGTGTACCCGGCGGTCGCCCCCCAGGCGACGTTCACGGTTAACAGCACCGGCACCGTCGACCGGGGCGGCAACGCGCTGATCAGCGGGACCGTCAATTGCACCGGGTTCATCCCCAACCCAAGCTCGGTCACGGGTAACGTGCGCCAGGTCTACAAACGCATCAACAGCATCACCGCCAACTTCACTGCCACGAGCGGGTGCAGCGGCGCCCAGACCTGGTCGGCGCTGGCCCAACCAACGACAGGCGGCTTCGCCCAGGGTTACGCGACCGTGAACGCCTCAGCATCCTTCTGCAACCTGGCTGGATGCGCGAACCCAAGCGGCATCACCGAAGTGATCAGACTCAAGAAGTGACAAGCGACCAACATCCAGCAACCGATACCGGGCTCACCTGACGCTTCAGCGTTCGAGACGCTGCCCAGCTTCGACGACGCCGGCCGCAACCACCCGTCGATCCGTTGATCTTGGGAGGGAGGTCGTCATGTCCCGGCTCCTCTGCTACATCGGGCTTCCACCGATACCGCACCATGTACAACGTCGAAGGAGAGCGCTACTTCGAATGCTCCCGATGTAAGAAATACAAGGAAGTTCCGCCGTTCGGCACGCTTGGCGGCGGCTCCTGACGGGTCTAAAGGCTCGATGGGCGGCGCGGCCGTCGGACCTATTGCGCTTCGCTCTCCCCGCGTGTCACAGTCGAACATGCGTTCGAGAGTCAGGTCAGACGGTTCGGTCGAGGAAGTCCCGCCCGAACGCTGCCCCGCCGGTCACCCGCTGCTCCCGCACGGCACCCTGGTCGGCTGGAGCCCGTGCGACTGCACCTCGGGAGTGCATGGTCATCGCACCTACCGTTGCCGGTTCCTGGTCGACGGGCGCGAGTGCGGCCTGGTGCTCAGCTTCCCGCCCTGCCGTGACCCGTCAGCGGGCCCGTCGTCATGGGTTTGACAGTCGACAACGCGATCGCGGCGGCGGGGCATACGACACCGCCCCGGGCGGGGTGGCCCGGGGCGGTGACGCTCGTACTCGTTCTTGGTTAGTGCAGGACGGTGTGGTGGATCGGGCCGCCGTTGACGGATTGGCTCATCAGGGTCCAGTTGCCGTTGCCGTTCGGGTCGGGGCTGTCGAAGTAGACGCCGGTGAGGTTGATCGTGGTGTTGCCCACGGTGATGGTGAAGTTGCCGGTGTCGCGGATCATCTGCGGGGCGTCCTCGAGCCAGACCTTCGTCATCGCCGGCACATGCGCATCCATCGATTCTTCGAACTCGTGGCTGGTGGTCCATTCGTGGTGGTAGGTGGCGGTGAGCGAGGCGTCGACCAAGTCGAACAGCTTGCCGCCGACGGTGGCGCTGATGTCGACGCTGTCGCTGATGTCGACGGTGTCCTTCTCGGTGAGGGTGTAGTCGGCCTCGACCTTGCTGGCGTTGGTGAACGAGTCACCGACCTGGTGTTGCTGCCCGTCGACGTACGTCCTGCTGGTCGGGGTGAACGTGCAGGTGGTGGTGGCGTCGACCGCGCACAACTGCTTGAGCACGTCGGCCTGCTGCTGGGCCTGCGCGCTGTTGTAGTTGATGACGGTGCCGGCCGGTTCGAGGAGGTTGATGACCATGCCGTCACTGTTGGGGTCGGACCAGGTGTCCTTGCCTGATGTGACGTCGACGCTGGACGACGTGTTCTCCCACGCTAAGAGGTGCAGGTGGACGACGAACGCGTCGGTGCCGTTTGAGTAGATGGCATCGTCGTTCTGGGCGCTGAAGGACCTGTACTGCACTTCGAAGTCGGCGTACTGCCCGGGCGGCAGCACTGACCCGATCGGCGGCGTGCCCTCGAAGTTGCCGTCGCCGTTGATTGCCTGCAGGGTCAACGGCGTCGTGGTCAGGTTGTAGATGTGGAACCCTTTCGAGGACTGAGGCGCGCCCACCTGAGTCGACGGGTGGGGTGAGGTGCTGCTCGACCCGGCGGCGTGCGGGGCCTGGCCGGTGGGGGTGGCGGCGAATGCGGCGCTCGCGCCGATCCCGCACAGCGCGGCGGCGGCCAGCACGACCCCGGCGGTCTTGGTGACGATGTTCATGATGGTTCTCCCTTTCGGTGTGGTGGATCATCCGGGTCTTCCGGCTCCCGCCGGGGCCTGTCCCCGACACCCCAGAGACTCCGCCGAACCACGACCGACACCCATCCGGCAACCGGGCCACGAACCGGGTGAAATCCTGTTCCCTCGATCGGGGGACAGCACCTCGCCGTGCGCGACAACCAGCGGGCTGGCGCTGATCGGTTCCTTGTCGATGGCGTGAGCGCCAGAGAATATAGCTATGGGTTCACGGCATGGTCCGCGAAGACGACACGGGTCTGTATGTCGAATTGTGGTGCCCGTGGCCGGATGAGTTGTGATTACTACACCTTCGTGGTCACCGCGGCACCGGCACGCGTCGCTTGTTGCGGGCGCACGCCGGGCAGCGGATCGCCTGGCCGGCTTTCGCCTTTGTGCGCCAGGTGTTTCCGCATCGGCACCGCAACGTCCCTCGTGCCCCAGACGGGCCTGGGACTGCCCCAGATGCCGAAGGTTCGACGTAGTCAGGGTGTAGGTAGCTCGGCGCTGACGCGAAACGAGACCATGACCGACCGCGCGCCGTTCGTCTCCGCCATGCCGCGATCGCACGACATCCGCTGACATCCGCCGGGACCTCGAAGGCCTCACATGCCCTGTAGTCCGATCGGGGTTACAGGGACACTCGGAGACGGCGTCTGTGGCCGCCCTGCGGCGCTCGGCTCGATTCCTGGCCGCTTGCGGCCGTGCCCACCTTGCCGCTTCGCCTGGCCTCGACCGCTCAGAGGCCACACGGTCCACAGAAGACCACACGGCGCACAGGCGGCCACATAGTCCACACAGCGCACAGCACGCACACGGCGCACAGGAGGCCTCGACCGGATGGCACGCCTAAACATTTATCGTCATAGGTAGTGGCAGAACGGCCGCATTCGTGCGCACGCGCGCGCGTCTAGTGTTGCGTGTCGGAAATGACTTTACGGTGTGAGTTCGGGACAATGAGGCGTGTCTGTTGCTGCGCCTGTTGTGCTGCGTGCCGGTGATGAGCCGAAGCTGACTGCGATGGTGCGGTCTTCGACGGTGGAGGCGGGGTTGGCGCAGCGGGCGCGGATCGTGCTGCTGGCTGCGGAGGGTCTGCCGAACGCGGAGATCGCGCGTCGAGTCGGGATGAGCCGCCCGACCGTGATCCAGTGGCGTAGCCGGTATGAGGCTGGCGGCGTGAACGCGTTGGGTGATCTGGACCGGTCGGGCAGGCCACCGGTGATCGATGACGCCGAGGTCGTGGTGGCGACCTTGACTGCGCCGCCGGAATCGCTTGGAGTGACGCACTGGTCTGCGCGCCTGCTTGCGAAGCACCTGGGGATCTCGTTCGCGTCAGTGGCCCGGATCTGGCGGGAGTGGAAACTGCAGCCGTGGCGCCGGGAGACGTTCAAGTTCTCCACCGACCCGGAACTGGACGCCAAGGTCCGCGACGTCGTCGGGCTGTATTTGAACCCGCCGCGCAACGCCGTCGTCGTGTGCATCGACGAGAAAACCCAAGTGCAAGCTCTCGACCGCACCGCGCCGATCCTGCCGATGCGGCCCGGACTGCCGGAGAAAGCCACCCACGACTACGTCCGCCACGGCACCACCAGCCTGTTCGCGGCCCTGGAAGTCGCGACCGGGAAAGTGACCGACGCCTGCTACGACCGGCACACCAACGTCGAGTTCCTCGACTTCCTGAAACTGGTGTCCAAGGCCTACCCACGGGTCAAGCTGCACGTGGTCGCCGACAACTACGCCACCCACAAGCACCCAAAAGTGAAGGCGTGGCTGGCGCGCAACCCGCGGATCGCGATGCATTACACCCCGACCTGCGGGTCGTGGCTCAATCTCGTCGAGGTCTTCTTCGGGATCATCACCCGCCAGGCCATCCGCCGCGGCACCTTCACCTCCGTCAAAGACCTCATCGCCGCCATCGAGACCTTCATCGACGGCTGGAACGAGCGCTGCGAGCCGTTCGTCTGGACGAAAACCGCAGACGAAATCCTCACCAAGACAAACCGTAAGAAGACTTCAAACACGCGACACTAGCCGCCAAATGTGCGCACATCGCGCGCATCGGTGACCACTCGCGCGCACTAGCGACCGTTGTGGCGCCTAACGCGCGCGGCTAACCGCCCTCGCCGTGTCGCCGAGCGTTCGACCCGGCGAGTACGGCCACATCCATCCGCTTCTCCGACCGCCGCGACGAGCACAGCGTCTTACCGGTCGCCAGCTTCGCGTAGCAGCGCACATCCATACGCGCGCCTTGCTCCTCAAGTCCGCCTGCCACTACCGACGGCTCGAGGAAGAACGTCACCGACTCACCGTCGATGAGGCGATGCGGAAGCTCTGGCCCTGAACGCCACGCCGCGTGAATTCCCGCGTACGGCATCTTCTGCCACTCTTTGCCTGGCACTTGGACCATCACACCAACGTCCGACACCGTCACGGGCAACCGCCCGACGTTGGTCAGGTCGATGCTCAGCCACCATAGGCCTGTCTCCGTAACCACCGTGTTCGAGGCCGACACCTTGACCCGTGGACCGGACACAACCGTCTGCCACACCTGCGCGGTCAACGCGGACAGGCCCGTGACTGCGCCGATGATGGCGACGGTGAGCGTGGCCGCGTTCACCCGGCGCCTCAGTTGGTCGGAGTCAGGCTGTATGAGGCGATCACAGAGGCGGCGTCGTGCCCCGAGGCAATCGCCTCGGCAAGCTTCTCGGCGTCATGCGATCCGAACACAACCAGCGCGTTGCCGGCCCAGACCGTCGAGCCTTTCCCGTTCACGCTCTCCCACGACTTCCGCACTTCCTCGCCGTATGCGCGCGACGGGTACGCGTGCAGCGAGACCAGGCTGTGCGGGTACCCGTAGTCGATGTTGCAGGCGCCTACGGCCACCGTCCCGGACGGCTCGTCAGGACCGAACGGGCCATCGTTCTCGCTGTAGCCGGTGCAGTCGATGCGCTGCGCGATCTAACTAGCCGTCAGGCCTTTCATGCTGTCCCACGTCGAGGGTGTCGGGCCACCGCCGCAGGCTGTGAGCGCGGCGATGGCCGCGAGTGCGAGGCCTACGAGCTTCCGCACCGTCCCACATCAGCCGATCCGAGCCCAGGTGCAGCCTCCGGTGAGTTCCAGCGCCTTCCCACCGACCTGGATGGTGGTTGGCCCGGAGATGTTGCCATTATCGGCGATGTCCTGCGTGTTCAGCGAGTTCAGCACAGCCCAGTAGCAGGAGTCGGTGATGGCGCTCGATCCGGGGCCTGCCGTCTTGTAGACGCCGGGCTGGATGTCGGTGCCGACGACGTAGGTCCCGTCGCTGAGCGTGGTGTAGGTCTGTGGCACTGACTTGGTCACGGTCCTGACCGGGCCTGGCACCGGCACCTTCACTTGCTGCGTTCGGACCACCGTCGCGGTCGGTGTCGTGGTGACCGTCGCCGTCGCCGTCTGCGTGGTCACCGGACCAGGCACGGCCTTCGTCTTGCTCGACGCGGCGCCTGCTGCCGCGCCGATGACGGCTACCGCCAGCACTCCCATCACGACCCAGGCCCACACAGGCACGCGAGTGCGGGGCTTCCCCGGCGGCGGTTGCGGCGGCGTCCACGTCGGTGGTTCGACAGGTTGCCTCGGATCGGTAAACGTCACAGCAGTTCCCCCCGTGTGTGATCGCAGTGCGGGACCGTAGCAGGTGCCACGTATGGCTGACTGCAGGGGGTACTCACCTGTCGACGGTCACCACTCCCGTGCGCGCATGGCGTCGACCGCCTTTGTGTCGGCCGCTAGCCTGCTCGCCGTGCCTGCCAGTGATGACGAGCCGCAGCAAAGGACGCGATGAGACCCCGGACGACCACCACAGCCGTTGCCCTGGCCCTAACCCTCGCCGCGTGCAGCAGCAACAGCGGCAACAAGGCCGGCACCGGCAACAACGCCAGTCTGCCCACACTTTGCACCAAGCTCGGGCACTCGTTCACCGAGGAGACCGGCGAACACGAGCTGTATACGAGCGACCAAGGCGAGTGCGGGCAACTCACGCTGCGTGCGTTCAATGGCAGCGGCACCCGCGACCAGTGGCTGGCAGTGGCCCAACAGTTCGGCGGGAACTATCTTGTCGGCGACCGCTGGGTGGTCGTCAGCGACGATCCCGCACTGCTCGACACCGCTCGAACGAAAGTCGGCGGCAACCGCCGCTAGTCAAGCCTGTCCGCCGTGGAACTTGCTGCCGTCATCATCGCCGGTCTGGCGCTCGCCGTGTCCGTCTGGTCGGTGCTCGACTCACGTGCCAGCGCACGCCGATCCGCGGGGTCGTACTGACCGCTCTGCCATTGCTTCTGAACGGTCCGCATCCGCGGCCGAACGGTCCGCCATTGCTGCCGAGCGCCAGATTGAGATGGCCACGACCTACCGCGTCCCGTGGCGGCGGAGTAAACGACGCCGGCACGGACCTTCCCCCGACGACGAACCGCATTGGCAATTTCGCTCTCTGACGAGTCGTCCCGTATCTGGATCCCTCGTTCGGAGCGGCACAGCCGACGCGATGGCTATCGCTGACCAGGTCTGACCGCAGCACTCAGGGCCCTAGAAGGCGAGCAGACTGGCGCCATGGACCGCGACTGGGACGCCGCCGGAATGGCCCGCAACGCCCGACCGAGGGACGGTCTCGGCCGCCCGCTGCCGCGCGGCGCTGAAGGGGTCTCCCGGCAACCGGAGGGCATCGTTCGGACGTCGATACCGCACCGTCGCCGAGGCGCAGACGCTGCTGCAGTCGGGTCGGCCGTTCCACGCGCACGAGGTCTTCGAAGACGCCTGGAAGAACTCCCGCGACCTCGGCCACACCGACGACGCCGCGCTGTGGAAGGCGCTCGCTCAGTTCGCCGTCGGCTGCACGCATCGAGCACGAGGCGACCAGGTCGGCGCCTGGACACTTCTGCAGCGCGCCAGAGACGGACTCGCCCGCTTTTCGGGGACCGCTCCTTACGACATTGACGTCGACGCGCTGCGGACCTGGGCGGCGTCACCGGACACTGCACCGATGCCGCCGCTACGCATCCCGGCCTGACCGGGCGGGCCCTGCTAGAGGGCAACCGCGAGACGATCCTCGATTGAGACGCACGAAGGGCAGTTGCTGCTTATCCGGCGTTGCGTTTGCGGTAACGGATATGGGTGGTTAGCGGTGAGTGGAGTACCTCGACGGGCTCGAAGCCGAAGGTCTCGACGCCGTCGAGCATGCGCTCGCCGCTGCCGAGTAGGACGGGTGCGATGTCGAGGGTGAGTTCATCGATCACGCCGGCGTTGAGTGCCTGTCGCACTGTCAAAGCGCCGCCGGCGATGTCCACGCCGTTGCCGTTCGCCGTTTCGAGCGCCTGCGCGTAGGCGGCGTCGAAGCCCTCGGTGACGAAGTGGAAGGTGGTCCCGCCCTCCATTTCGATCGGTTCGCGCGGGTGGTGAGTGAGCACGAAGACCGGGGCGTGGTAGGGCGGCTCGGACCCCCACTATCCGTCCTACGGTTCGGTCCACTCATCGCGGATCGGCCCGAACATGTTGCGGCCCATGACGTAGGCGCCGCGAGGGCGCATGAGCCATCCGTTGGCTGTCTTGTCGGCTTCGGTCGCGCGCGGGTCGCCGATATGCCAGCCGTGCAGCTCGCGGCCGCGCCTGCCCAGTGGATTGTCTCGGCTCTGTAACCAGTTGCGCGTTGCGTTGCGAGCGTTGATAGCAGCTACATCCGACATCGGCGGTCGACGTCCCCGATGAGTTGACAGATCACACTGCCAGAAGCGGATCCACTTGCGGCGCATGCGGGTCCCGTGCGCGAGCCGTCGGTGGAGGCGGATAGCTTCGATCCATGTCGAGCCAGGACGTGATCAGTTCCTTTTGGTCAGCTATGCAAGCCAACGACTGGGCACGCGCGGCCAGCCACCTGGCGCCCGAGTGCGCGGTCGACTGGCCATGCTCTGGGGAGCGGATTGTTGGCAGGGACAACTTCGCCGCAATACAGGCTCGGTACCCAACGAACACCGGTCGCTGGCGCTTCGACGTGCACCGCCTCGTCGCCGGCGGCGACACCGTCGTCAGCGAGGTGACCGTGACCGACAGCGAACAGTCCGCGCGCCTGATCGTCTTCTCGGAAGTGGTTGGTGATCACATCGCACGCCAGGTCGAGTACTGGCCTATGCCGTATGACCCTCTCGCAGGCCGCGAGGATTTGACACGCCCGATCGAACGCATCCCCTGATTGACCGTCCTGCAGCGGGATCCCTCCGCGGAAACCGTGTCGTCGAGAAGGCGTCAGCGTGCGCGGCAGCGTTTAAAGAGTCCTGGCGACCTCCTACGATTGCGGTGAGATGGAGCGCACGATGGTGCGGAGGCCTACCCATCGCTGTCCAAGATCGGCCCAGACAGTTTCATCGGGTACGAGACGGCCCACAACCAGCGGTTCCTGCGGGTGGTCGGCCCGGGAGTGGCCGTCGCGGTCGTCACCACGATCCTGCTGGTCTTCGTTCGCCCGCACCAGGTGCCGCTGGGCGGCGCTGTGGTCGGCGGCGTGCTGCTGCTGGCCATCATCGCGCTGACCGTGCGCTTCCCGGCCCCGGCACACGCCAAGCTAGCGCGCGGCCTCGACGCCGACATCCACGCGATGCTGGTGCGCACGAACTGGGCCCGAGCGGCGGCGTGGACGCTGCTCGGCGTGCTCGATCTGTGGATGCTCTACCAGGTCGCTCACTGAATGCTCGTGCCTGGGGCGCCAGGTCCTTGCGAACTCTGGCAGATCTACCGGCGGTTAGGCCGCCGACCGGTTCGGTGGCCGCCCGCGCGCCGTCTCGCAGTACAAGGGCAGCCGCGCAGCTCTGAGCGGGTGAGAATCGCCGCGGGTCGAAGTTGTGTCCATTGCGGGCCGTCATCAGCCCGAGGACAGTGGGCTCGAGGTCCTATGACGACCCGGCTCGGCACGCGCAGCAGGCGCGGAACCGGGTGTGGCGCGTCGCCACGCGAACCCAAGGAGTCTGCGGTGGCCGACAAGTCGCCCCGTCAGTCGAGCAGCAAGAAGTCTGGCAAGACGCTGAAGCAGAAACGCGTCGACAAGAAGGCCGCAGCGGCTAGTAAGGACACTCGGGTGCACATCCCGACCCGCGGCCCCGCCAAGTAGAGCGGCAAGCAGTCGGTCGGCCTGGTGGCCCTCCTACGGACAGCGATCCTGTAGCGAGCGGTGTAGCCGGAGCAGTGCGAAACAGCTATGCGATGCCTGTAGAGCGGTCCGCTCCCGAACATGTGTTCGCTATCCTTTGGTTCTGCCGCGGCTGGTCAGTAGATGTCGGTTTCGCGCGGCGGGTCGTCGTCCTCGTCCACCAATTCGGCGAGCCCCTTTTCCAGCTCACCGGGGACTGCCAACTCGGCGCGGAACCGGAACACAGCCCGCTCACCCGCGTCCTGCTTGTCCTCGGCGAGCTCCGCGAGCACCTGGCCGGTCGAGCGGAAAAACGCGGCAACCGCTCGCCGGTGAGCGCGGGTCGCCAGATCCGCGAACACACCAGCGAGCCACCGCGCATCATCGACGGTCAAGTACGCGACCGGCACACTGAGCCGGTCGGTGTCGATCGGCTGCCACTCGCCGCTGGGTCGGGTCGGTTCGGTCATGACCAATCAACTCCTTCTGAAGAGTCTCCCAGGGGGAAGGGGGTAACGCGCGGTTTCCGTTAGCGCCGGCTGGTTTGAGGTGCCTGTTCCGGGCTGGTCGTCGACACTGGGGTGCGCAATTTGCTCGGTAGTGGCGCCGTTTGTGCATGAATCAGGCTGCTTGAATGTTCGGGCCACCGAGAAGAGGCTCGAGCGTATGGACGAGGTCGCCGCAGGCCGAGCAGCGGGTCGCGCAGCAACACCGTGCGCGTGCTGATCAGCGAGGCGTTTTGGAGCAGCGCCGCGACAACAGCCAACCCGAAGCAGAGACCAGCAACTGAGCGAGCGGTTCGGGCGGGCGGCGGGCGGGGCGACGCCGCCTACCCACGGATGTCCCCGGCCTGCAGGCGGGGTGCGCTGCCGCCGACGTGGAATATGAGCGGCCATCGGCGCGTGAGGCGAGGTTGCGGGCTGAGTCGCATATGTCGGCGCTGGCTTCGTCGTCGGCGCATGTCCCGGCGGACCTCGCTGTTTCCGTTATCGCCTTCACCGCCGTGTGGATCTTGATCCTGATCGTGATTATTCGCCGCTTGCCGAGCCGCCCTCAGCGTCCGACGGCGGGAGGGTCGATCCGACCTTCCCGACCCAGCGCTTCCTGCTGGGGCGCTCCTGTCGTGCAGCCTTCTCCCCGAAGGAAACCGTGCGGTCGGCCTCCGGCGCCTCATCCGCTACCTGGCAGCACGCGACCCCACCCACAGTCAGACGATCGGCTGCTCGCGCATTCGTGCTGCCGGCCGCGATCGCGCCGGGGACCATATTGCCCCGCTCATCGCAGATCCTGGCCAGCTCGTCTTCGGTCAACTCGGCGATCTTCTCGGCCAAGGACTGGCGCTGCGGATGAGGCGGCTCACCTGGGCCAGCCGATCCTGGCGGGCGGCTACGTCGCCGGACTGCGGCGTCGACATGATGATCATCACGCCCGCGCTGCGACGTTCTTGCTGGCGCGGCGTAGTTTCGTGCGGAACTCCCCGCCAGCACGGACTGTTTGTCGGATCCATCTGTGGTGGTCGTGCAGGCGGGGAGCGGTCGGCTCGGAGGCTGGCGCGTGACGCTGCCGCGTTACGTTTCCAGCCCCGCCCTTCGAGTCAAGTCGACCGCCGGTGATCGACCTCGATGCCACGCTCGGCGAGCAGCTCCTCGACATCGCGATCGGACACCCGAACCGGTAAATACCAACGAACTGCCAACACGATCACCGATGATCGCTGAATGCAAACGGAGCCGCTGGCGGCGCAAGTCGGCGCAGCGCCGGGGTGGCCTACTTGACGGGGGTGACCGCAGACGTCGCTGATGCTCCCAGGTTGGTCTTGATCGTGATGTTCTGGGGATTGGCTTCGCTGAAGAACGATCCCGTGTATTGGCCGTTGCCGCCGGTGGAGAGCGCACCAGTGCAGTTCTGACCGCTGCATAGTGGCTGCCCGGTCGACGTCACCGAGGCGGTCAGCGTGAGGTACTTGAGCGGGTCGGTCGCCACCAGGGACAACCGGTGCTGGCGAGCGCTCCACTTCGCGCTGGTGATCGTCACAGTATCGGGCGGGGTCGGCGTGCCTGGGTTGATCGTGAAGCTGAAGGCCTGCCGCGCGGTATCCCCGATGCCGTCGCGGACCTGCAGGGTGAGGGTGGTCGTGGCGGCCGTGGTGGGAATGCCGTAGACGTAGGCGGAGTACACGCCGTAGGACGGGGTTAGCAGCATGTCGGCGGGAAGGCTCCCGGACACCACGCTCCAGGTATAGGGCGTTGGCCCGGAGCCGCCGAAGGAGGTGGCGACCCCGGCGAAGAAGGCGCCCACGCTGCCGGAGCCCATGTCGCAGACACCGTTGGTACAGACATAGCTGCCAATGTCGATCGTCAGCGGCTGCGAGGCTGCCGACGCGGTGGCAGTCTGGGCCACGCCGAGGGCGAGTAGCGCGCCTGCAAGGAGGGAACGCTTGAGCCAAGTCCGCATGAGAATCTTCTTCCTCGCGCTGGCGGCCGCGGTGATATCACGACGACAGGGCTGGGACGCCGACCTACGGCATGGTTGCCTATCTACTAACACGAACGGTGCCGGCGACCGGTTCAACCAACCAGTCGGCCGCCGACGGCACCGGACGCGAACGGCGGTGGGCGACCGAGGAGTACGAGCGCTGGCTCGCACCGATGTTGACCTGCCCTCCTGACCGAATCGTCGACGCAAAGCCGGGCCACCACAGTCCCGCCTGACGTAGGCCAACCCGCGGACGATGCCCGATCCGGGCCGATCGACGACGCTGCGCAGGGCCGCATGCACAAACGCTTGGGCGCCTCGACGCATCCCGTCGCACTTTCTCCGCCGCCTCCGGGCCGATGATCGCGATGCCACTCGGGGCAGCAGGATGCTGGTTGATGAACCGCTGCACAAGGAAAGACTTGCCCTCCAGCCACTCAAACGTGGTACGAGCGCCACGGCCGGCAAACTCCGCGGTCTCGCGATTCACTGGCGCTCGTCATCGTGTGCCCCTCCCGATCGAGAACGCCTTCACACAGTGAAGACCGACCAACGCCACCAAACTCATCGCACCCGGCAGGTGTCTGCTGCGCCAGCCTTCACAGTGCGACCAGCAGGCAAGCCCAATCGCACACCAGTTCCATCGATCGGTGCGGGCTTACGGTATGTAAGTACTGGCGCGTTGGCCACGCAGATGGGTTGATCTGCAGCGCTTATCAGCGCGAGTCGATCGCCCGCGGCGATTATCGGCCTGCGCTTGACCTTATGGGCGATTCGTGTGCGCTGCGCGCGGTTGGCCAGTGCGAGCCGATCTGCAGCGGCGCCGCGGCGGCGTGGCTCGCGACCTGATCGGCCGTTCCGGTGAAGTCGCTAGTCAGCGTGTCGCCGGCATCATCGCAGTGCGTGTGCAGCTCCGAACCGGGATTGCTCTCACCGACATCGCTTGGAAGTCCGGACCGACCCGATGGACGCTGACCAAGACGGCGGATGGATACCGGGTCGGCGGACGCGCGGTAACCGTCGGCGAGGACGCCGAATACGCAATGTCAGTCGCGGGCCTCCTGCCACATCGGCCTTGCTGTTCACGACGATCCAGACCTTCAGCGACGGCCATAGGGACTCCTGGATCGAGACGTCTGAGGATCCTCATGAACCCGATGACGCCGGCCCCGGCCTTGAGCCTGGCCGCAGGTTCGGCGTTAGCTCATCCGACGAGCCACCACCACGAGAGCTGGGCGGCTGGAACGGCCCACAGCCAGCACGACGACTCCAAACACAGGCGGTGTCGTCTCCGGCATCGGTGCAGGCGTGATCACGGCTATCCGCCTGATCACGATTGCGGCTCGTCGACCTAGTCCCAGATCGGGGTCAGCGCGGGCCTGGTCTTCGAGGTAGGCCCCGTCGGCGAGCAGCAGCAGCGGCTTGGTCGCGTCGCCGCCATAGAACGTGGTGCGGGTGTCACCGAGCAGCGCCACCGAGCCGGTGAAGACCACGACCTACATCAGCCTCGCGCCGCTGGCGGCGACTGCCCTTCTGCAGAAAGAACCACGCGGCGGCCGAGAAGCCCTCGCTGCTGCTCTACCGAGTACTGGACAGCCTGATCAACAGCTTCTTTCCGATCCTGAGCGGGCTCGACGACCGCATCGACGAACTGGAAGACCAGATCTTCGTGTCCGCCAGCGACGAGCAACTGCAGGAGATGTTCCAGATGAAGGCTGCTGGTCGGCATCCGCAAAGCGCTCACACCGCAACGCGACTCCTTCGCAAGCCTTATGGGCCGGTTCGTCGACCTATCCAGCTTCGACCGCGAGGACGAGCACTACTTCCGGGACATCTACGACCACCTGATCCGCATTAGCGACCTCATCGACAGCTACCGCGACCTGCTCTCCAGCGCGATGGACGGCTACCTCTCAACCGTCTCTAACCGGCTCAACGCCGTCATGAAGCAACTCACCATCATCGCCACCGTCTTCCTACGGCTCACCTTCATCACCGGCTTCTTCGGCCAAAACTTCGGCTGGCTCACCGGCCACATCCAACGCTGGCCCACATTCCTCGGCCTCGGCCTCGGAAGAGAGCTGATCGCCCTCCTCCTCCTGCTCGGCTTCTTCAAACGACGCCACTGGTTCTAACCGGACCGGCCCGACCGGGCGGATGTGGGCAAATACCCCGCGGTGGACGTCGCGTCCTGGGCGACGGCGCCGCCTTCACCGTCTGGCAGCCGAGGATCACTGGAAGACGAGATCCGCCCAGTCAACGCGCCGCGGAGCCCGTGGGCGCTGCGGCGGATCCCTCGACCGGGGCCGTCATGCCGGACGACGGCCAGCAGCCAGACCAGAAGCCCCATCCAGACGAGTACCCGCGTGCCGGCGACAATCGGCAAGCCGACGCTGAAACCCGGCAGAGCGCGGATCCGAATCCGCCGACCGTCCGACGTTACCTCCCGCCGCCCCGCCGAGGCCACGGCCCACGCCGACGCCGACGCGCCACGGCCGACGATCCCACCCGGGCGCCGAGTGACGGCAAACTCACTCCGAGCCACCTCGCCGACGACCCGGTGCTCGCCTTGTGGGGCACCGACCTGGTTGAGGGTTACCGCGGCCAGTGGCGCGAGCGGCAGCTGCGGTTCGTCAACGACCCGCACAGCGCGACCGGCGAGGCCGCCGACCTCGTCGAGGGAGGCCATGCGGTCACGCACCGACGCGATCACCGCACAGAAACAGACGCTGAACGGCTGGCAGTCGGCCGACAGCGATGACACCGAGGTGTAGCGGTCGCCATGCGGCGCTACCGCGACTTCCTCGATCACCCGGTCGATCTGTAGCCCGAGGAAAGGAGTACAGCCATGTCCTGGCGATCTCGAGGGGTGATGTCGGCGGCGCGGCGGAAGGCGGGGGTACGCATCGTGGCCCTGCTCGTGCTGCTGTTGATCATCGGAGCCATCGCCGCCGGGCAACGCCACATACTTCAGCGTCGGGAACACGAACTGCGCCAAGGTCGGGACCATCACGGCCACCATCCTGGGCGGGGCCGCTGAACTACCTGGGGGTGAACCCAAGGATCAAGTGCGCGGTGCCGCAGCCGAGCAAATAACGCGCCGGCACGATCGTGCCGATGTCCGACCAGCAGTGGCCGCTGCACGGCGCCGACCGGACCTGCCGAGTCCACGCTCCCGCGCGCCCGCGGTCGTGTCCAAGATCCGGTGCAAATAACGACGGACGTTCCGGCCGGCTTGACCCCGATGGGTTGACAGCGCGACGCGTCTGCCCGCCGGCGCAGCGGCCGTTGACCGTCCGTGCTTGAGGACGGCGACGGGGACTTGCCGGATGTGGTCGAGGTGACGCCGCGACATTCCACGGCTGCCCCGGCCGGCGCGGTTCGAGGATGATCCGGCTCGGGAGTTGCTGGACCGATTCCGCGGACGAGGTCTCCGCGGTGAGGCTGCCAGTTGATCTGGCCGAGTTCGGGTGGGAGCCATTACGCTTCTGGGCGCTCGAAGGTCAGCGCAGTGACCGGGGAAACGGAGCGGCCGGCGGTGCGGAGCGGAATGGTTCAGGACACGCTACCGGGGGACGCGCCTCCGGTTGGGGCGCGGTTGTACGACGCCCGCCGCGACGTGCACTACCCGAAACCGGTGTTACGCGGCTGGCTGCACCTGGTCTGGTTCGAAGCCTCGATCGTGCTCGGCACGCTGCTGGTCGCGACCATCGCCCACGGCGCGTTGGAGCTGACCGCGGCGGCGATCTACACCGCCGCGATGGTCGGACTGTTCGGGGTCAGCGCCCTCTACCACCTGGGTCACTGGCAGGCGGCGACCCGGCGGGTGCTGCAGCGGCTGGATCACGCGATGATCTTCCTGCTGATCGCGGGGACGGCGACGCCAGCGTTCCTGCTGGCCGCTTCCGGCGCGTACCGGCTGGTGGGCTTGGCCGGCTTGTGGGCGCTCACCCTGGCCGCCGCGGTCCTGCACCTGGTGTGGATGCAGGCCCCGGAACGGCTGGTCGGGGCCACCTATATCGGTCTTGGCTGGACGGCCGGGATGGCCCTGCCCGCGGTGTGGATCAACGCCGGGGTCGCCGCCGCGGTGTGGCTGCTGGCCGGCGGCCTGCTCTACACCGTAGGCGCGGTGTGCTACCACCGCCGCCGCCCGGACCCCGTCCCGGCCGTGTTCGGCTACCACGAGGTGTTTCATTGCTGCGTCTGCGCCGCCGCCGCCTGCCAGTACATCGCCATCGCCTTCTTCATCGTCTAATCCGGGCAACAGCTGAAACGGCGACAGCCGCAGGTCGCCGAGACACCGCCCGGGCGATGCCAACCAGACCCACGAGAAGCTGCTCTGTTGCAACAACAACGACAACGACACCGGCCACAAACGCCGCGAGAGCAAGCAGAAGCGTCATATTGTGTCAGTCGACCCTTTGAGGGGGGCACGGGAATACACCGGAAGCCCGATGGCCGCCCGGCTGCACCGGCCCTCACGATCACCGGTCAGTCGGGAGGCTGGCGATAGCCCGTTTTCGGTCGGCAGCGTTGGTCAAAGTGTAGGCGCGCGTGGTCTCCAAGCGCCGGTGCCCCCCTCACCTCGGCGACGAGCACCAAGTCATGGCCGTCGCGCACGAGTGTCGTGCCGAAGGTGTGCCGCAGGACGTTGGCTTGTGAACTCCCGATCTCGCCCGGATCCCCGCAGGCTTGGCGATCATCGGACCTTTGGTCGCGATCGGGGTTCGGCATCGTGTGCGTCGTCTGCGTCTACGCCGCCCCGACGACGCTGAACCTCAACGGACTCACAGTGCCCGCCCGGCTCTCGCAGACACAACTGGAGAGCTGGGCCGCTGACAACGCACAGAAGGTGATCTGCGACCTGCCATCGGACAACCTCACGGTGAATGTCGACTGCGGCCCGGTCGCCAACGGGCCCGGAGTGGTGGTCACTAAGAGGCCGCCGGGGAACGTGCCTGCCCCCACCCCGGGCGAGCTGCGCGCCGCCGCCGTCCAGGTGGCCGACCAGAACTGGGCCGCCTACCAGCGTCAGTTCCTGTATCCGCCGACCTCCCTGATGATCAAGACCGGGCTGTGGCTCGAACTCGAAGCCGTTATCGGATTCCTCGTCGGCCTCGGCCTCGGCTCGCTGCTCGGACAACGGACCGTTGCCGTCGTCCTCATGATCGTGCTCGAGATCATCCTGACCCCGATCGTCCTGCGGGTCCGGATCCCCCACCTGGAGAATCTGCAACGCGCCGTCGTCGGCGTCGCCACAGCCCACCTCGAACCCGGGCAACTCCCGCTGGCCTTCGGCGGCGGCGGCCGGGACTTCCGACTCACCGAATCGACCACCACCACCACCACCACCACCGCCGCCTGCGTCATCCTCGCGTGGATCATCGGATGGACCGCCCTCGGCGCATGGCGCATGGCCACCCGCGACGCCTAACCACGCTGACGACCGTCCTCTCACACACGGAATTGACGCAACTCGGCTCGTCACTTCTCTTGAGCCACGCCTGACTGATCCGCAGATTCGCGCACACGCTCATCGGCGAGGCGCGCCCGGATGCCATATTCGTAGACGCAACTCCTCGCCTTGTCCGGCGCCTCCGTGAACGCGGATCATTGTTCAGGGCACTTCTGGCCGACATGAATCGATCGGTCGGGGCCATCGCGCGCGACCAGACGAACCCATCTAATGGCCCATTGACGACGCGGGCAAGGGTTGAGGTCGTGCCATCGCTCAAGCCCGCTTGGGAGGCAGCCTGCGTTGGTGGTTGGCCGTAGCCTCCCGGGCATGACAATCGCGGTGGTGTTTCGCTCGATGCGCTGGATGCCGGCCGTTGAGCTAGCCGCCGGCGTGTTGCGTGTTGTGGGGGCGTGGGCATGACGGGGTCAGGTCCGGGCGGCCCGGGTGAGTCGATCAATTGGGAGGAGGAAGCGGACCGGCTTGCCTCGCGGGCCCTGGCCGCGGGAGATGCCACCAGCTGGTTCGAGCAGCTGTATGCCGCTGGGGCGAGTGGGCGGGTGCCGGTACCGTGGGGCAGGCGTGACCCGCACCCGCTTTTCGTCGACTGGGCGCTGCGCCGCGCCGTCCGCGGTGAGGGACGCCGCGCGGTGGTGGTCGGTTGCGGGCTTGGCGCCGATGCCGA
Source organism: uncultured Actinomycetota bacterium (assembly GCA_963779485.1). Taxonomy (GTDB): domain Bacteria; phylum Actinomycetota; class Actinomycetes; order Mycobacteriales; family Jatrophihabitantaceae; genus CAVVJA01. Next base: position 302,495 of record CAVZYJ010000009.1, read on the forward strand.
CTACACCGCCCGGCTCGGGTTCGACACCACCGGGTTCGACATCTCCGCCACCGCGATCCGACTCGCCGGGCAGCGCTTCCCGCACACCATGGTCCACTACCAGGTGGCCGACCTGCTCGCCTTGTCGGCAGCCTGGCGGCACGCCTTCGGCCTCGTCGTCGAGATCATCACGGTGCAGGCCCTCCCGGACCTAGCCAGACGCCAAGCCATTAAGAACGTCGCCAGCCTGGTTGCCACCGAGGGCACCCTGCTCGTCCTCGCCGCCGCTCACCACCCCGACATGCCGGAAAGCCCAGTCCCGCCCTGGCCGCTACGGCAGAACGAGATCGACGCATTCGCCACCGACGACCTGATACCTGTGCGCGTCGAACTGCTGCCCGCGCCCGGCCGACCGGCGAAAAAGGCTGGCGGGCAGAGTTCCATCGGCCAGCACCCAGCACCCGATGACGCCCGCAGCGCCTTCGTGGGGACACCGATCAGCGCGGTGAACGCCGAACCAACGACGAGCCTGAGGCGGTATAAGCTTGATTTAACTCTCAACCATGTCGTAGAGCGCTGGGTCTACATAGGAGGCTGGCGATGGGTGCTGCACAGGTTCAAATCCCCGGCTATGTGGTCGGGACGTGGGATATCGATCCTTTGCACACCGAGGTCGGCTTCAGCGTCCGGCATCTGATGGTGAGCAAGGTCCGCGGCCGGTTCACCCGATTCGAAGGATCGTTCGTCATCGCGCCGGATCCGCTGAACTCCTCGGCATCAGCGACGATAGACATGACCTCGATCGACACCAACAACCCGACTCGCGATGACGACCTCCGGTCAAAGAACTTCTTCGAGGTCGACCAGTATCCGCAGATGACCTACCGGTCAACCGGGTTACGACTCGATGGCGAACAGTTCATCCTCGACGGTGAACTGACCGCGCACGGGGTCACCCGGCAAGTTCCGCTGCGAGTCGAGGTCAACGGGTTCGGCGCCGATCCATACGGCAACCAGCGATCCGGATTCACCGCGACGGGATCGCTCAAACGCAGCGACTTCGGCATGACGTTCAACGTTCCCCTCGAGGGCGGCGGAGTCATGGTCGGCGACCGCATCGACATCGCAATCGAGGTAGAAGGGATCCTGCGGAAACCGGCTGGCAATTAGGCCACTTTCCTCTTGGTCGCCGGTCATGTCCCAGTCGCTCCACTAGATTCACGCTTGGAACATTGGCGGGTCAGGGCCTGAGGTCAGGCCAACCGACACCCGCGACCTGAACGAAACCGTCCAGGCCGCCACCACCCAGATTCTGCTCGGTCGCGCCAGCACGAGATTTCGGCCAGATCGTCGCGCGCGCCGCGGTAAGCCGAGGACTCGTACGAGCCGATGACCTCGAGATGTTCTGGTTTCAGCTACTCGGCCAGCGGGTGCCGGGTTACGTCGATTGCTGTGACGGAGCACGGCGCGTGAACCACCGACGCCGCTGGTCGTGATAGGAATCGGGCTGGGACGTGCTCGCCGCGGCGGCCGGCATCGGCTTATCCGGCGCCGGCGCGTCCACCGCCGGGTAAGCATTCGCAGCGCGCTTCGAGGCGATGTCGTCACGATCGTCGGCCGCGAGCTTGCTGAGGCGCCTGTTTTCCCTTGCGAGAGCGCGACGTTCGTGGCGCAGCCGCCGGGACCGCTCGGCACCTCTATTGATGATGGCCAGCCCGAGCAGCCCGACGACTGCGACTATCACCCCGGCGACCAGCACCCAGTAGGCATGCATAGTCCAGGTCTGGCCGAGCGCGTGGACGTCGATGACGAGGTGACGGTTCTGCACGATGCCGATGATTGCCGCCGCAGCGGCAGCGGCGAAAAGGATAAGCCCGACCAAGAACATGACCAGTCCTCCTTCACGCAACCCAATCTCGAGCGCGACCTGTGATGGGCGCGGGCCCCGTCACCAATACATGCCCACATTCAGGCGAACCAAATCCTCTCGTCCGACGCCCGATTGCGGGCCGCTATGGACAGGGAAGTGGGTGTGCGGGCCATCCGCGAGGTCGCCACCAGTTGCTCATGACTGGTCGCTGTCTGGGCTGTGGTCAGGGTCGGGCGGCGAGTGCGCCCGGCGTCTCGGCTGGTTCGTGCGGCAGCGACTGGCTGGTGTCCGGTAGCCGGGTGAGGTTGCGGGTGGAGGACGGTAGCAGCGTGAGCAGCAGCGCGGTGAACCCGATCGCGCCGCCGATTTGGAGTAGACGTACGGCGCTGATCATCTGACTGAGCCAGCCGGACAGTAGGTAGCCGGCGGGCAGGAGCGCCAGCGAGCCCATCCAGTCCCAGGCGGACACCCGGGAGAGCAGGTGGGGGGGAATTCGTTGGGCCAGCGCGGTTTCCCACAGCACTGCGAACAGCCCGATGCCCACGCCGGATACCGTCATCAGCGAGTAGAGGATCGGTAGCGGCGGCCCGGAGGCGTATACGGCCAGCGCGCCCGGCCACAGCACCGAGACGGCCGCACCGACTCGCATCGGGTAGCGGGGTCGCCAGCGTGAGCCGATCAGCGCGCCGGTGATGGTACCGACTCCGAACGCCGCGTTGGCCAGCCCGTACACGGCCTCCGTGCCGTAGACCTGGTTGGCGACCGACGCTCCGAGGACGAAGAACGGGGCGAGTGCGGTCAGCAACGCCGCCGAGAAGCAGATGATGGTGACCAGCACCCACGGCCGATCGCGCACCGCCCGCCAGCCCTCATGCAGCTCGGTCAGCATCGATTCGCGGGCCTTCTGCTCGCCGCGGGCACGCGCATGTACCCGCGCCAGCAGCGCCGCGGAGAACAGAAACGTCGCCGCGTCTAGCCCGAAGGCCCAGCCGCCGCCGACGCCCAGCACCAGGGCGGTGGCCAGCGCGGGGCTTGCGAAATTAGCCAGCTCGGCGCTGAGACCGCCGAGCGCCTGCGCGCCCTGGATGTCCTCGTCGGAAGACACCGTCTGCGGAATCAGACCGCTATAGGCCGGACGGAAGAACGCTTCCGCCGTGCCGTAAAGCAAGCCAATCACAACCATCTGCCAGATGCGCACGGTGCCGGTCGCGATGAGCACGGCGAGGACGCCATGCAACACCGCCCGGGCCAGGTCAGACACGACCATCACCGTCTGGCGCGGCAGACGGTCAGCCACCACCCCGCCGATGAGAACCAAGACCACCAGCGGGGCGGCGTAGGCAGTCAGCACAACCGCGACATCGGCGGCACGGTCGGTCAGCCGAGTCGGCGGCAACATCGTGCTCTGTGTCGTGCATGCGGACGGGACCGGCCTCAGGATCCTCGGCGACCCGACCGACGTGCCGTTCGCCTCGGAGCCTGCGTGGTCCCCCAACGGGGCCTGGATCGCGTTCGACTCGGTTCCCGACTCGATGCAGAAGGCCAGCTCGACGAACCCCTCGGGCATCTACCTCATCCATCCGGACGGAACGGGTTGGCACCGCCTCACTCCCGTGACCACGAGCCTCGACCAGACCGCCACCTGGTCTCCAGACGGCACGTGGATCGCCTACACCAGGCTCGCCCCCAACTGGGAGACGACGCACGTCTTCGAGCGTCTACCGGATGAAGGCGAACGGGACCGGATCGCGCCGCCTGACCACCGGCTTCTGGGACGGCAACCCGGTGATCTCCCCGGATGGGAAGCAGATCGCCTTCTACCGCTACCGCGGAACGAACGTCGACCCGCACCTGTACGTGATCAACGCGACCGGCAGATGTCCATGCCCACCGGGTCCTCGCCGGCGAAGCCACCCCGGACCCGCCTGGATCGGTGGCTGACCTCGGGTCAGCCGAGCGCGGCGGTCGAAACCGCGGCTCGGCGGCGGTCTCGCTCGAGCCGCTCGAAGTGCTCGTCGGCGTAGCCGGCGAAGTCGAAGTCGAGCGTCGAGATCGCCTGCTGGACGACGCCCCACATCGCCTCGCGGAAGTCGGACATGAAGCGCATCAGGACGTGGATCTCGCGGGTCGCCGCCGCCGTAGGCGTCGAGCAGCTCGCGTCGCCGTCCTCGTCGAGGCCGTTCGAGACGGCGAAGTTCGCGAGGTCGAACGCCGGGTCGCCCATGCCGGCGTACTCCCAGTCGACGATCCAGAGCCGGTCGCCGCCGCGGATGAAGTTCGCCGCCAGCAGGTCGTTGTGGCACGGCACGAGGTCGTGGCGTCGCCGCGGCGCGCCTCGATCCGCGCCGGCGGCGCCGCCGCGGCGTAAACGCCGGCGGCAGCGTGACGCCGGCGCGATCCGCGCGATCTCGGCGTAGACCTCGACGACGCGGAAGCGCAGTCGAACCGCCCGGGATCGGCCGGCCCGCGTGCAGGCGGCGGAGCAGCGCCGCTGCCTCCGCGGACCGTCACCTCCCCGATCTCGCCCTCGACGAAGCGGGTGACGAGGTAGCCCTCCGGCTCGAGGAACGCGACGACGTCGGGGCCGATCCCGAGCGCCGCCGCTGCTGAGCGAGGCCTCGTGCTCGACCCTGCGGTCGATCCCGAGCAGCTCGGTGTCGTTGCCGCCGATCCGGAGCACGAACGCCTCGCCGCCGGCGACCACCTTGAAGTTGTGGTTCGTGATCCCGCCGCCGAGCGGCTCGACGGCGTCGACGCCGCCGGGCCAGACGCGGGCGATGACGCGCGACTCGCGTCGTCGATCACGCGCGGATGCGCTCGCCGCTGCGGGTCGAAGAGCGGCTCGGCCGCGACCTCGCCGGCGACCCACTCGCCGAAGATCTCGACCTCGACCGCTGGCCGGCCGCCGCGCGCCGGCCGGCAGGTAGGCGTAGGCGATCGAGCGCTCGACCGAGTAGCCGTAGCCGCCGCTCGTGACGCGGCCGACGGCCGCGCCGTCGACGCGCACCGGCTCCGAGCCGAGCGCGACGGCCGCGGGATCGGCGAGCACGAGGCAGCAGAGCCGCCGGCTCCGGCTCGTCGCGCCAGCAGGGCGTCGCGGCCGATGAAGTCGCCCTTGTCGAGCTTGACCGCGAACTCGAGCCCGGCCTCGTAGGGCGTGTCGTCGGGCGTGATGTCGGAGCCCCAGACGCGGTAGCCCTTCTCGAGCCGGAGCGAGTCGATCGCCTTGTAGCCGCCGGCGACGAGGCCGAGGTCGCGGCCCGCCTCCCAGATCGCGTCCCACAGCGCGAGCCCGAACTCCATCGGGCAGTAGAGCTCCCAGCCGAGCTCGCCGACGTAGGTGACGCGCAGCGCGAGGCACGGGACCGAGCCCGACCGCGAGCTCGCGCGAGCGCATGTAGGCGAAGTCGAGCGGCGTCGTCGTGAGCGGCTGCGAGGATCTCGCGCGCCTTCGGGCCCCAGAGGCCGAGGCACGCGTAGGCCGGAGGTGACGTCCTCGACGGTGACGCCGTCGGGCGCGTGCTGGCGGATCCAGGCGAGGTCGTGCTGGCCGAAGGCGGTGCCGGTGACGATCCGGAAGCGCTCGTCCGCGAGCCGCGTCACGGTGAAGTCGCACTCGATCCCGCCCGCGGCTGTTCAGCATCGAGGTGTAGGTGATCGCGCCGACGTCGCGGGCGACGCGGTTCGCGCACAGGCGCTCGAGGAACACCGGCGGCGCCCTCGCCCGAGACCTCGATCTTGCGCGAACGAGGTCTCGTCGAACAGCGCGGCCGTCTCGCGGCAGGCGAGGTGCTCGGCGCCGATCGCCGGCGACCAGAGGCGGCCGGCCCAGCCGCGCGGGCCGCAGCGACTCGTCGCCCCGGGCGGCGTTCGGCTCGAACCAGTTCGCGCGCTCCCAGCCCGACTTCTCGCCGAACGACCGCGCCGAGCTCGGCCAGCCGCGGGTAGGTCGGCGAGAGCCGCAGCGGCCGTCCGGCCTGCCGCTCGTGGCCCGGGTACTTCACGTCGTAGTAGGTCTCGTAGACCTCGAGCGTGCGGGCGAGCGTGTAGTCGGGCGAGCGGTACGGGCGGCCGAAGCGGCGCGAGTCCATGTGCCAGGCGTCGAGCGACGGCGTGCCGTCGACGATCCACTCGGCGACGAGCCGGCCCAGGCCGCCCGCGCCGGCGAGCCCGTGCGCGCAGAAGCCGGCGGCGGTCCAGAGGCCGCGCACCTCGGTCGGGCCGAGGATGAACTCGCCGTCCGGCGTGAACGCCTCCGGGCCGTTGATCAGCTTGACGACCTCCATGCTCCTCGAGCGACGGGACGCGCACGAGGGCGTTCTCCATCAGCTCCTCGAAGCGCGGCCAGTCCTCGGCGAGCAGCTTGCCGTTGAAGTCGGGCGGGATCCCGTCGAGCGACCACGGCGCCGGGTGGCGCTCGTAGCCGCCCATGATCAGCCCGCCCGACTCGGGGCGGAAGTAGACGAGCAGCGACGGGTCGCGCATCGTCGGCATGTCGAGCGGCAGGCCGGACGGCTTCGTGATGAGGTACTCGTGCGCCATCGGCACGACGGGCACGTTCACGCCGGCGAGCGCGCCGATCTCCTTCGCGAACATCCCGCCCGCGTTGACGACGACCTCGGCCTCGATCGTCGCCCTGGTCGGTGACGACGCCCGTCACGCGCCCGCGCTCGACGGCGATGCCGGTGACGCGCGTGTGCTGGTAGATCTCGGCGCCGCCGCGCCGGGCGCCCTCGGCGAGCGCGAAGGTGAGCTGCGAGGGGTCGATGTAGCCGTCCGTCGGCAGGTACGCGGCGCCGAGCACGCCGTCGGTCGTCATCGGCGGGAAGAGCGCGCTGCGCCTCCGCGGCGGAGATCAGCTCGAGCGGAAGGCCGAACGTCTTCGCCCAGCCGGACTGGCGCGTCGAGCTCCTCCATCCGCTCCGGCGACGAGGCGAGCCGCAGCGAGCCGACCTCCCGCCAGCCGGTCTCGAGCCCGACCTCGTCGCCGAGCGTGCGGTAGAGGTCGACCGAGCTCATCATCATCGTCGTCAGCGCGCAGCGAGCCGCGCAGCTGGCCGACGAGCCCGGCGGAGTGGAACGTCGAGCCGCTCGTCAGCTCGGCCCGGTCGACGAGCACGACGTCCGACCCAGCCGAGCCTCGTCAGCCAGTAGAGAATCGAGCAGCCGCCGACGCCGCCGCCGATCACGACCACCCTCGCCCGATCGCGCATCGCGCGAACCTATCGGACGGATGATCTACCCGTGTGCGGCCGCGCCCTGCACCACACCAAGGTCACCAAGGCCGTGTTCGAGCAGGCTGTACGCACGCTCGAGATCGCCGCGCAACCGCCGCGCCGCAGCGGCGCCGTGCCTACCCGCGAGTGCCTGCTTCCGCGCGCTGCGGAAGAGCTGCCGGTGCACGCTGATGAGTAGCCCTGCAGCGATGCGTGCGTCGCGCTCGTCGACGCCGGAATCGCTCTGGATCGCGGCGGCGAGGACCTGCGCGAAGTGGGCCATCACCTCGAGTTCCTTCGCCTGGAGCGCCGGTGAGTCCTCGATGATTCGCGCGAAGGTGGCAAACGCCGGGCTGCTGAGACGGTTGCATTCGCCGACCTGGAGCCGACGAAGTGCAGTGATGATCGACTCGCGCGGGGCGCGACCGCGCAGCGCGTCGACGATCGCGGCTTCCCGTTCGGGCACCTCGTCGAAGAACAGGTCTTCCTTGGTCGGGAAGTAGTTGAAGACCGTCTTCTGCGAGACATCGGCCGCGGCCGCGACCTCGGCAACCGTCACGCGATCGAAGCCGCGCTCGGCGAACAGCTGCATCGCCTGATCGGCGATCACCGCGCGCATCCGCAGTTTCTTGGTCTCTCGCAGCCCCACCCGGCCAGTGTAACGTCCTCATTACTGTTGCTGAAAGATTTTAGTGTGTGTACGTTTTAGGTCGATCGTCGTCGTCGGAAGGAGCTTCGCTTGCTCGCTCGCCTCGCACACTTCACCACCCGTCGTCGCTGGTACGTCATCGCGCTCTGGGCAGCGCTCACGCTGTTCGGCGCCTACGCCGCCGGCCAGGTGTCGAAGCGCTGGTACCAGAGCTTCTCGATTCCCGGCAAGTCCGCGTACGAGGCGAGCCAGCGCACGCTCGAGACGTTCGGAGTCGGCGTGCGGCCGCCGAACGTCGTCGTCTTCCACTCGGGAGGCGACGCGACGAAGAGCGAGGCGATCCGCGCGGCGATGGTACGCGCAGCGGCCGCGACGCCGGGCTCGCTCACAAGCTCCTACTTCTCGACCGGGAACCCGATGTACGCGTCGAGGACCGGCACACGACGTTCATGATGATCTACCCGCCGGGACCGGCTCAGTTCTCGACGACGAGCGGCGCCGCCGCCGAACGCGAGGCGGCGACGAACGGGCTGCCGGCCGGCATCACGGTGCACGTCACCGGCCACGACCCGCTCGAGGAGGCGAGCTCCAACGGGCAGACAGGCGGCCCGAGCGTGCTCGCCGAGGCGCTCGTCGGTGCCCTCGGGGCGCTCGTGATCCTGCTCTTCGTGTTCGGGACGCTGCCGGCGGTGCTGATGCCGATCGTCGTCGCGGCGGCCTCGATCCTCAACACCTTCACGCTCGTCTGGGCGCTGACGTACATCACGAACGTCTCGATCATCGTCCAGTTCCTGATCGCGCTTGTCGGCCTCGGCGTCGCGATCGACTATGCGCTGCTGATGATCTTCCGCTTCCGCGACGAGCTGCGCGAAGGTGCGGATGTCGAGTCGGCGATCGTCGAGACGATGACACACGCGGGACGGTCGGTGATCGTGTCAGGGACGACGGTCGCGGTCGGCCTGCTCTCGCTGCTCGTCCTCCCCCTCCCGTTCATCCGCTCGATGGGCATCGGCGGGATGCTGATCCCAGCGGTTTCCGTCACCGCGGCGATCACCCTCCTCCCGGCGATGCTGGCTGTGCTCGGCGCGCGTATCAACAGCGTGCGCGTGATGCCGAAACGCCTCGTCAGCCCCGATCACCCCGAGCACGGAGGCTGGGGGCGTTGGGCACGGTTCGTGCTCCGCCGCCCGCTCCCCGTCGCAATCGTCGGGCTGGTGATCGTGGGTGTGCTGGTGAGCGTCGGCCTGCGGCTCAACCCGAACGAGGCCCAGCTCGCGCACTTCCCCGGCAACGGCGACGCGATCCAGGGCCGCGACGCGCTGACCGCGGCCGGAATCAGTCCCGGCGTGATGAAGCCGTTCAACGTCCTCGTCGAGAACGATGGCAACCCGCGGACGGTGGCCGCGAAGGTAGCCGCCGTGAAGGGTGTCGTCGGCGCCGAGGCTCCGGCATCGTGGCGGCGCGGGCCCGACTCGCTCGTCGAAGCGTTCCCGGCGATCGACGGTGCCGCGCCCGGGATCCAGAGCATCATCAACCGCGTCAACGACTCGCTCGACGGGACGAGCGGAACGCTCGGCGGTGTCGCCGCGGTCGACCGCGACTTCGTCCACGCCATCTACGGCAACTTCCCGTACGTGCTGGCCTTCGTGATGATCCTGACGCTGATCCTGCTGGCACGGGCGTTCCGGTCGATCGTGCTGCCGATCAAGGCCGTGATCCTGAACCTGCTGTCGCTCGCCGCGGCCTACGGGATCATCGTCTTCATCTTCCAGGAGGGCCACGGCTCGTCGCTGTGGAACATCCCGGCGACCGGGGCGATCACGGCCTGGATCCCGCTGATGGTGTTCGCCTTCCTCTTCGGCCTGTCGATGGACTATGAGGTCTTCATGCTCACCCGCATGCGTGAGGCGTACGACGAGACAGGGTCGACACCCCGCGCGATCGAGCTCGGCCTCGCGCGGACCGGCAAGCTGGTGACCAGTGCCGCACTGATCCTGATGTTCGCGTTCCTCGTGCTCTCCTCGAGCCCCGGCTTCGAGGTGAAGGAGTTCGCGATCGGCCTCGCGGCCGGGATCATCTTCGATGCAACGGTCATTCGGGCCCTGCTCGTGCCGTCGTTGATGGCGCTGCTCGGACGTGCGAACTGGTGGATGCCGAACTGGACGCGCTCTGCGCTCTTCATCCGTGAGCCCGAGCCGCCGCGTGGGCCGGCAACCGAGGGCGCGTAGGAACCCCGGGGACCTACGACGGCGACTCGACCAGCACTGCCTGTGCTTCCCGACCGGCGCGCATCTGCGCCCGGTCGGGAATGAGCAGGCCGGCGAACGTGCAGAGCACGAGGAACGACGCCGCCATCACGAACGTCAGCTCGAAGCCGGTGACCGTGGGAACACCGGCAACGGTGTGCCCGGCGATGAACGTCGCGGCGAGCTGACCGCCGATCGCGCCGCCGATCGTCCGCATCACCGTGTTCATTCCTCCCGCGGCACCGGTCTGCTCGGGCCGGACGGCCTGGACGATGAGGTTGCCCAGCGCCGCGAACGCGAGACCGACGCCGATTCCGAGCAGCGTCGCACTCGCGAGCATGTCGTACGGATGCTCGTGGGCGACGGCGATCAGCGCGAACGCCGCGGCCGTGATCGCGGATCCCGCGACGACTGCCGCCTTCGAGCCGAAGCGAGCCGCGATCCGGCCGGCGGAGAAGCCGACCACCACCATCCCGAGCGTCGACGGAAGGAGATACAGCCCCGAGACGACGACCGATGCGCCGAAGCCGAAGCCGGTGCTCTTCGGGAGCTGCGCGAACTGCGGGAAGATGATGAAGGACGAGTACATGCCGGCCCCGAGCAGGAACGCGGTCAGGTTCGTCGTCCACACGCCCCGAATCCGCATCATCGTCATGTCGATCAGAGGCGACGCGCTCCGCAGCTCGACCGCGACCCACGCGCAGCAGACCAGCACGCCGAAGACGAACAGCGCGAGCGTCCGCGACGACGTCCAGCCCCAGGCGGTCGTCTGGCTGACCGCGATCAGCAACGTCGAGATCCCGACGCTCATCAGCACGGCCGCGAGCCAGCTCGGGCGGCCCGGGATCCGCACGGGCGACTCCGGCACGAAGCGCCACGTACAGAACGCCGCGACGGCGATCACCACCAGCGGCAGCCAGAACAGCCACTGCCATCCCAGGTGCTCCACGATCACACCGCCGACGACGATCCCGATGCCGGCACCGATCCCGAGGATCGCGGACAACAGGCCGATGCTCCCGGCGACCTGCTCGGCCGGGAACTCGTCCCGCACGATCCCGAACGAGAGCGGAAAGATCCCGCCACCGACACCCTGGATGACACGCCCCACGATCAGGAGGGCGAGTGTGTGTGAGACCGCGGCGAGCAGGGTGCCTGCGCCGAGGATCAGGAGCGTCCACACGAGGACGCGCTCCTTGCCGTAGGCGTCGCCGAGCCTGCCGAGAATCGCCGTTCCGACCGATGCCGAGAGCAGGTAGCCGGTGAGGACCCAGGTGATCCCGGTCTCGCTCGCTCCGAGGTCGCGCTGGATCGTCGGCAGCGCAGGGACGACGGCCGAGCTCAGCACCGCATAGGCGAGCCCACTGATCGCGAGAATCGCCAGCGTGACCCTCGGGTGGAGTCGGCCGGCCGCGGGGCTGCTGCTCACCGTTTGAACCTACCGAACCGATGCCACCCACCCGGTTCCTCCTTTCGGAGGAGGGCGTTCGGTCGAACGACGGAGCCGGGCGCGGATACGGTGGCGTCGATGATCGAGGCAACCGACCTCACCAAGGACTACGGAAACAAGCGCGCGGTCGACGGGCTGTCGTTCACGGTCCGGCCGGGGATCGTCACGGGGTTCCTCGGTCCGAACGGCTCCGGCAAGTCGACGACGATGCGCCTGATCCTCGGTCTTGACGCGCCGACCGCGGGTGACGTCCACGTCAACGGCAAGCACTATCGCGACCATTCCGCCCCGCTGCACGAGGTGGGAGCGCTGCTCGAGGCGCGCTCGGTGCACACCGGACGATCTGCGTACAACCACCTGCTCGCGTTGGCCCAGACACACGGGCTCCCTCGCCGACGTGTCGACGAGCTGATCGACCTCGTCGGTCTACACGAGGTCGCACGGAAGCGTGCCGGCCAGTTCTCGCTCGGCATGGGTCAGCGGCTCGGAATCGCTGCTGCCCTGCTGGGCGACCCGCACACGGTGATGCTCGACGAGCCGGTCAACGGGCTCGATCCGGAAGGCATCCAGTGGGTGAGGCATCTCCTCAAGGAGCTGGCGGCGGACGGCCGAGCGGTGTTCGTCTCCTCCCACCTGATGAGCGAGATGGCATTGACCGCAGACCATCTGATCGTGATCGGGCGCGGTCGGCTGATCGCCGACACCAGCGTCGAGGAGCTCGTCCGGAAGGCCTCCGGAGACGTCGTTCTCGTCCGCTCGCCGCAGGCAGAGGAGCTGCGCAATCACGTCGTCGACGACGGCGTCACCGTCGTCTCGCGCGAGCCCGGTGTCCTCGAGGTGCACGGGCTGACGGCTGCCCGGATCGGGGACGTCGCGGCGGCGAACGGCATCGTGCTCCACGAGCTGACGCCGCAACAGGTGTCGCTCGAGCAAGCGTTCATGGAGATGACACGTGACGAGGTCGAGTTCAGGAGCGCCGACCTGGTGCAGGCGGACGCGGCATGACCGGCGCCGCCAAGGCGATCTCGCTGCCGCCCCTCACGACGAAGGGCCGGGTCACGCAGGCGCGCGTGATCCGCTCGGAGTGGACGAAGCTGGTTTCACTGCGCTCGACGCGGTGGTCCCTCCTCGTCGCCGTGCTGCTGACGATCGGCCTGCCGCTCCTCTTCGCGGCTGTCACCTCCTCGCACTGGGGCAGCATGAGCCCGGGCGACCGCGCCGACCGCCACCCGCTCGACATCGCTCTTGCCGGCGTGAACCTGTCGCAGCTCGCGATCGGCGTCCTCGGAGTGCTCGTGATCACGGGCGAGTACTCCACCGGCATGATCCGGGCCAGCCTGACGGCTGTCCCGAAGCGGCTGCCGATGCTGTGGGGGAAGGCAGCAGTCTTCGCCGTGGTCACCTTCGTCCTGGCGCTTCCCTCGGTGTTCATCGCCTTCTTCGGCAGCCAGGCGATCCTCTCGCGGCACGACATCCTGCAGATCTCCCTGTCTCATCCAGGGGTTCTGCGCGCGATCGCAGGCGGTGCCGTCTACCTGATGCTGCTCGGCCTTTTCGCTCTTGCCATCGGCACGATCGTCCGCAACACCGCCGGCGGCATCGCCGCCTTCGCAGCCATCTTCTTCGTCATCCCGCCGTTGCTGAACATCCTGCCGACGAGCTGGAACAACGCGATCTCCCCGTACCTGCCGGACGCCGCCGGGCGATCGATCTTCTCGCTCACGCATGGCGCGCACAGCCTCGGGCCTGGCCCGGGCCTGGCGTTGTTCGTCGGGTACTGCGCCGTGGCGGTGGCGATCGCCGCGGTCGTGCTGCTGCGCCGCGACGCCTGACGACGCTCCCGGCCGGGGTACCGTGAGGCGGAGATGATCTGGAGCTGGCTGCACCGGCGCCCGCTGCTCGTCGACCTCGCGATCGCCGCGGCCGTCTGGCTGCCGACCGTCGCCGTCGCGACGCATCGCCCGCACTCGGCGGCGACGGCGCTGCTCGTCACGCTCGGGACGCTGCCACTGCTGCGCCGGCGGCAGGCGCCGCTGGCGGCGGTCGTGGCCACCACGACCGCTGCCGTGGCGATCATCGCGCTCGGCTCGCCGCTGGTGCCACTCCAGCTGGGCGTCGCGCTGTACACACTCGCGGCGTCGAACGAGTCGCGCACCCGACGCGGCCTCGGGCTCGCCGCGATCCCGGTGATCGCCCTCGGCGCTGACAATCGGGAGCGGCGACGACCAGTTCGGTAGCACGGCCTTCCACGTCGTCTTCCTGGCCGCCGCCTGGCTGCTCGGCGACGCCATCGGCGCCCGGCGAGCGTACGTCCGCGAGATCGAGCAGAAGGCGGAGCGGCTCGAACGCGAGCGGCTGACGGAGGCACGCCGCGTGATCGCCGAGGAGCAGGCGCGCATCGGCCGAGAGCTGCACGACGTCGTCGCGCACGCGCTCAGCGTCATCGTCGTCCAGGCGGGCGCGGCCGAGGACGTCTTCGAAGTCGATCCGGCACTCGCCCGTCCACCGATCCGGGCGATCGACACGGCGGCCCGCGCCGCGCTCTCCGACCTTCGTCGGGTGCTCGGCGCGCTCCACGCGAACGCGGGCTACGAACCACAACCGGGGCTCGCACGGCTCGACGGGCTGATCGACCAGGTACGCGCGACCGGGCTCGACGTGGCACTCGAGATCGAAGGAGCGCTGCAACCGCTGCCGGCGACGGTCGATCTGTCCGCGTTTCGGATCATCCAGGAGGCGCTGACGAACACGCTCAAGCACGCGGACGCCCGGCACGCGCAGGTCCGCGTTCGCTACGGGGACGAGCTTCGGCTGCAGATCCGCGACGACGGTCGCGGCGAGGAGCCGGGAGCCGCCCGGGCAACGGCCTGACCGGAATGCACGAACGGGTCGCGATGCTCGGCGGCCATGTCGAGGCACGGTCACCCGCTACCGGCGGTTATCTCGTCACGGCCGCAGATTCCGCTCGGCGACGAGCGGTGAGCATCCGTGTCCTGATTGCGGACGATCAGGCACTCGTGCGGGGGGCTTCCGCCTCATCCTCGAGACACGCCCCGACATCGACGTCGTCGGCGAGGCCGAGGACGGCGGCAGCGCGGTCGCGCTCGCCCTGGAGCACACGCCCGACGTGATCCTGATGGACGTCCGGATGCCCGTCGTCGACGGAATCGAGGCGACGCGGCAGATCGTCGCCAGCGGGAGCGAGGCGCGCGTGCTCGTCCTTACCACCTTCGACCTGGACGAATACGTCTATGCCGCGATCCGCGCCGGGGCGAGCGGCTTCCTGCTCAAGGACGTCCGGCCGCGCGACCTGGTCGACGCAGTCAGGCTCGTCGCCGACGGCAACGCGCTACTCGTGGACCGACGGTGACACGCCGTCTGCTCGACCGCTTCGCTGACACGCACCCACGCGCCGACGCGATGCCGGAAGCGTTCGCGTCGATGACAGCGCGCGAGCTGGAGATCCTGCGACTGCTCGCGAGCGGTCTCTCCAACGCCGAGATCGCGACGCGGCTCTACCTCGGCGAGTCGACGATCAAGACACATGTCTCGAGCATCCTGCGCAAGCTCGGTGTACGTGACCGCGTGCAGGCGGTGATCGTCGCATTCGAAGCCGGCCTCGTCCCGCCGCAGCTCGAATCGGCCCCGGCGGCCTCCAGGCGTTCAGAATGAGTCCGTGGCGGAAGCGAATGGGCTGATCGAGAAGCTGCGCGTCGAGCCCGGGTCGCCGCCGCACCTCGCCAAGCGCGACCCGGACGCGCGAAGTCGGAGCCCCGGACAAGCAGGCTGGGCTCGTCCGACTGACCGGGCTCGTCGAGCGACTCGCGGCGTTGCACAACCGTCTGTTCGCAGAAGCTACCCGCTCGGTGCTGCTCGTCCTGCAGGGACTCGACGCTTCAGGGAAGGACGGGACGATCCGCAGCGTGCTCACGGGTGTGAACCCGCAGGGCTGCCGCGTCGTCTCCTTCCGCGAGCCCACCACCACCGAGCTCGCGCACGACTTCCTCTGGCGCATCCATGCGGCGTGCCCTGCCCGCGGCGAGCTCGTCATCTTCAACCGCTCCCACTACGAAGACGTGGTCGCGGTTCGCGTACGCAAGCTGGCCGAGCGAGAGATCTGGCGCCGCCGGTACGAGCACATCCGCAACTTCGAGCGACTTCTCGCCGACGAGGGGACGACCGTGGTGAAGGTATTCCTGCACCTCTCGCGCAACGAGCAGCGGATCCGGCTGCAGGAGCGGCTCGACGATCCCGAGAAGCGGTGGAAGTTCCGAGCCGGCGACCTCGACGACCGCCGGCACTGGGACGAGTTCGCCGACGCCTACGAGGACGCGCTGCGCGAGACCTCGACCCAGTGGGCACCGTGGTACGTCGTCCCCGCCGACCACAACTGGTCGCGCAATCTCGCCGTCGCCGAGATCCTGGTCGCCGCCCTGGAGCGGCTCGATCCCAGGTCCCCGAGCCCGAACCGGGCATCGAGGACCTCGAGATCGCCTGAGACGCCTTCTCGAGGGCAGAGAGCAGTTCGGGTTCGGAGCTGCTCGCGGCACCGCGCGCTGGGTGGGCGCGACGCGCGCGCGCGGTCGCGGCCGCACGCCGCCAGGGGCGGGCGGCCGCTACTGCCGCTGGGCCTCTTTGGCCCGCTTCTCGCTGCGCTTTTCCTTGAGCGTCTTCTGCGCAGCCTTCTTCTGGAGCTTCTTGGGTTTGTCCGCGCTCTTCACGACGAATGCTCTTGTCCGGTGCCGACCGACGCATCATCGCACGACGCCGTCCCTCGTTCGAGCGTGAGCATCCAGCCGGCACCTAGCCGGTGGTCCATGCAGGGCCGCCGAAAGAGCCAGTGGCCGGACCGCGGTCAGCGTGCAATTCTCAGCAAGTGGGAGCCGGGGAGAGGCCGAGGAGCACCGACAGCCGGGACGAACGGCCTGTCAACGTCGTCGCTTGCCGCGAGTGCGGGCGCTCGAGCGGTGTCGACTGGCGCGGCTGGCGCGCCTACCGGACCGATGATCCGGAGACGTGCGAGCCGCCGGCGCTTGCCTTTTACCGTCGCGCTTGCTCGGAACGCGAGTTCGGCACCCGCTGAGCCTCGACCAGCGAGAGAGCGCGCTCGACGCCGTCGAGCAGGCCCCAGTTGGCAGCCAGTGCCGACTCGGCACGCTCGAGCGCAGCCTCGGAGCTTCCGTTCGCCGTCGCCAGCCGGTCGGCCGCCTCGGCAGCGTGGTGCTTGTCGAGCTCGGCATGGACGCGGAAGTACCCGGTGCCGGGCGCTTCGGGGGCAAACCCGTAATGGCCCACCAGGCCGTCGAGCTTCGTCTGCGAGACAGGCGGCTGTGACGCTTCGATCGCATAGAGGACGGCATCCGCCTCGGCCCCGGGGGCGACGGCAGCGAAGGTCTCCACCAACGTCCGTGTCTCCGGCAGCGGGTCGG
>CAVZYJ010000010.1:0-53155 GCA_963779485.1 uncultured Actinomycetota bacterium
GCCCGGTGGCCGGTCAGCTGACGCTGGGTGCGCCCAAGCAGTTCCAGACTCGACCGGACGGCGTGCCGGCCCTCAAGAGCATCTACGGCATCAACTTCAAGGCGTTCAAGCCGCTGGACACCGGCGGCCCGGTCACCGTCAGTGCGCTGAAGAACGGGCAGGTGGACGCCGCCGACCTGTTCTCCACCGATCCGGCGATCAAGGGCAACAACTTCGTGGCCCTCACCGACAGCCGTAACCAGTTCGCGGCGCAGAACATCGTGCCCCTGCTGACCAAGGCGAAGATCACCCAGACGATCGCCACCGCGGCCAACGCCGTGTCGGCCAAGCTGGACACCGACACCCTCGCCGGCCTCGTCGCCAAGGTGCAAAACGACAAGCAGGACCCGGAGACAGTCGCCAAATCCTGGCTATCCCAAAACAGTCTGGGCTAGCCCAGCTCCGCTCGTGATCTTGGACTTGTGGTCGCCATTGGGCAATAAGTCCAAGATCATGGTTCCTGGGATTGGTCTCCACCGGGCCGGACGCGAATGGCAGGCTTGACGGGTGAGCTTCGACGGGGTGTGGGACGACCTGGCCCCCGTCGGCCGGGCTCAGTCCGGTGGCTACCGCCGCTTTGCCTGGACGGCGGTCGACCTGGAGCTGCGAGAGTGGTTCGCGGCCGAGGCCACGGAACGCAGCCTCGACGTCGTGACCGATCGCGCGGGGAATCAGTGGGCCTGGTGGGGCGATCCGGACGGCGCCGTCGCGTCGGGGCGAGCCGGCGTGGCGACCGGCAGCCATCTGGACTCGGTACCGGACGGCGGAGCATTCGACGGGCCGCTCGGCGTCGTGTCCGCGCTGCTCGCCATCGACCGGCTCCAAGCCCGCGGCTTCACCCCCACCCGGCCGATCGGCCTTGTCAATTTCGCCGACGAGGAGGGCGCCCGATTCGGCGTCGCCTGTGGCGGCTCCCGACTGCTCACCGGCGCGCTGGCCCCGCAACGCGCGCTGGCTCTCGTCGATGCTGAGGGCGTCAGCCTGGCCGACGCGCTGCAGGCCGCCGGCCGCGATCCGGCCCAGCTCGGCGCCGACCCCGAGGCGCTGCGTCGCGTCGGCTGCTTTGTCGAGCTGCACGTGGAACAGGGCCGCGGACTGGCCGATGCCGACCGCGACCATCCGGTCGCGCTGGGCGCCGGCATCTGGCCGCACGGCCGTTGGCGAGTCGAGTTGCCCGGCGTAGCCAACCACGCCGGCACGACCGTGCTGGACGACCGGCGCGACGCGATGCTCGGCTATGCCCACCTGGTGCTCGCGGCGCGCGCGGCGGCGGCCCAGCATGCGGCGGTCGCCACCTGCGGCAAGGTGCTGGTCCAGCCGAACGGGGTCAACGCCATCCCGTCGCACGTGACGGCGTGGCTCGATGCCCGCGCGCCAGACGAGCGCGATGTGCACGCGGTCGTGCGCGAGCTCACCGTGCTGGCCGAGACCGAGGGCGGCACGCTGCACGAAGAATCCTGGACTGGCCCGACCACGTTCGACGCGCCGTTGCTCGATCAGATGCGTGACGTGCTGGGCGACGTGCCTGTGCTGTGGACGGGAGCCGGCCATGACGCGGGAATCCTTGCCGCCGCCGGCATTCCCGCGGCGATGATCTTCGTTCGGAACCCGACCGGCGTATCACACTCGCCGGTCGAGTACGCGGAGCGCGCGGACTGCCTGGCCGGCATCGAGGCGCTCGGCGCCGTCCTGGCGAGGCTCGCTGGATGACGTGCTATGCCGCGAGTCACGCCTTCCTGCCCGACGGCGTCGCCGCGGACGTCCGCATTCGAGTGGCCGAGGGACGCATCGCGGCCATCGAACGCGGGACGCCTCAGCCCAGCGACGTCCGGCTCCCCGGACTCGTACTGCCGGGGTTCGCGAACACGCACAGCCACGCTTTCCATCGCGCCTTGCGGGGCCGGACGCATGCGAGCCCGGACGGCGCGCCGGGCACGTTCTGGACCTGGCGGCGCCAGATGTATGACCTGTCCGAGCGCCTCGACCCGGACAGCTACCTCGCTCTCGCGCGGGCCACGTACGCGGAGATGGCGTTGGCCGGTGTGACCAGCGTCGGTGAGTTTCACTATCTGCACCACGCGCGAGGCGGGCAACCGTACGACGACCCCAACGCGATGGGTACGGCACTCGCGGCAGCCGCCGCGGACGCCGGTGTCCGGCTCACCCTGCTCGACGCGTGCTACCTCGCCGGCGGCCTGGCCACCGATGGCCCCCTACCGCTAGAACCCGCGCAGTTGCGGTTTTCGGACGGCGGGGCGGAGGCGTGGGCCGAGCGGGTGAGCCAGCTCCGAGAGGGCGAGGGCTTACGCGTCGGAGCGGCCATCCACTCCGTGCGGGCCGTGCCGCGCGCGCAACTGCCCATCGTCGTCGTCGCGGCCCGGGAGCGGCCGTTGCACGTCCACCTGTCCGAACAGCCCAGCGAGAACGAACAGTGCCTCGCGGCGTACGGCCGGACACCCACGCAGGTGCTTGACGACTGCGGCGCCCTCGGGCCCGCGACGACCGCCGTGCACGCCACGCACCTGATCGATACGGACGTTGCTGCCCTGGGCCGCACTCGCACCGCGGTAAGCATGTGTCCCACCACGGAACGGGATCTGGCCGACGGGATCGGCCCGGCCCGAGACCTGCGGGATGCGGGCTGCCCAGTGGTCCTTGGCACCGACCAGCACGCGCTGATCGACATGCTCGAAGAGGCTCGAGCCCTCGAGATGGATGAGCGACTGGCGACCGGTGAACGGGGCCGGTTCCGCCCGGACGAGCTGGTAGCGGCGCTCACCGTTGACGGGCACCGCAGCGTCGGCTGGCCGGACGCCGGTGAGCTCGCACCGGGCCGGCGAGCGGATCTCGTCGCACTGCGGCTCGACTCGCCTCGCACAGCGGGCGCCGACCCGGCGCAGGCGGTGCTGGCCGCGTCGGCGGCGGACGTCGACACCGTGCTGGTCGACGGCCGGGTCGTGGTTAGCGAGGGCCACCATAGGTTGGGCGACATCGGCGCCTTGCTCGGCGACGCTCTCCGCACCCTGCGGCGAGATCGATGAGCGCCATCCGCCGATTCCCGCTCAGCGCCGGGCTGGTGGCTGCATTGTTCACCACCACCGCGTTGAAGCGACACCCCCGATTCGGCCGCGGCCAGCTGGAACGAGAGGTGAGCACCAATCTGGACAACCTGCGAGCCACTCCGGTCCGGGCGCTGCTCGGCAGTGCGGTCGTCGTCCAAGGCGACGACTGGCTCGTCCCCACCGCCGTCGCCGGGCTGACCGTCGCAGTTCTGGAGTATCGCGTCGGAACGGCGCGCACCGCATGGATCGGGCTGGTCGGACACGTGCTACCCACGCTGGTAACCCAGGCCGGCGTGTGGTGGGGCATCGAGCGCGGGCGGCTACCCGAGGCGGAGCGATCCCGCCCGGACACCGGTGCCTCGTACGTCGCCGCTGCCGCCGTGGGCGCCGTCGCTGCGACGCTCCGGGATCCGGCTCGCTGGATCGTGGTCACCGTGGCGGCCGCCGCGGCCGTCGCCGATGTGGTGGTAAGTCGCGACGTGGTCGAGACTGGGCACCTGCTCGCTGTCGGCGTGGGCTGGTTCTCCGGTGCTGGGTCTCCGGACCATTGAGGTTTGATCGATACCATCAGGCCGTGACGGCCGTTGATCAGCAGCCGATCGTCGTCGTCGACATCAAGCCGTCGCGCATTCGTCGCTCGGTTGACGGTGTACGGCTCGTCGGCCAGGTTGTGCTGCTGGCGGTTCTCGCGGGGTTGGGCAGCGTCGCGAAGAACACCAGTCAAGGTGCCAGCAGTGACCTCGGGCACGCCTTGGGAGATTTCCCGGGTCTGCTGAAGAACCTGATCCAGATCGTCGGCGGTCTCGGCGTGCTGCTCGTCCCGATTAGTTACGTCGTCGCCCTGATCATCCGGGGCCAGTATCGCCGGCTGATCGAGGCGCTGCTCACCGGCGTCGGCGCCGTCCTGATCGCCGAAGCCGTCAACTGGGCGCTGCGTTCCGCGCCATCGAGTGACCTGTACCAGGCGCTCACGTTGGTACACGACGGAACGAGGACGATGCCGCTCGACGCCTACCTGACGGGCGTCGTCGCCCTAGTCACCGTGACCGGCGTGATCGGCGTCTCGGCCGAGCAACCCTGGCGCCAGCTGCTCATCCTGGCCATCGCGCTCTACTTCATCGCCGCGTTCATCGTGGCTCAGGCGACCTTGCTGTCCCTCGCATGCAGCCTG
Organism: uncultured Actinomycetota bacterium; assembly: GCA_963779485.1. Taxonomy (GTDB): domain Bacteria; phylum Actinomycetota; class Actinomycetes; order Mycobacteriales; family Jatrophihabitantaceae; genus CAVVJA01. The sequence goes on from CAVZYJ010000010.1 coordinate 4,273, forward strand.
GTCATCGGCAGCATGGTCGGCGTGGCCGTCCGCTATGTCGGCGGTTCCATCAACCTGCGCCCGGATGGGCAACGGATCGCGGATGCCCTGCAGGCTAGAGGCATTCACCTGCGCCGGCTGGAACGCCTCGAGCAGGAGGACGAGGAGTATCGGGCGTACGGCGGAACCAGTCGATCCGGCAGCCATCTCGTTGTCCATGTCTTCGACCGCGACCAGCTCGCGGTCGGTGCGTTCGCGAGGATCTACAACTTCGTCCGGCTCCAGCGCGAAGTCACTCGCGGGCCGGGCATCTCCCTCGAGAGCACCGCAGAGCGTCGCTCGTTGCTCGCGCTAGCAGCGCAGGACGCCGGCGTTCGGATGCCGCGGCTGCTCGCCGGTGTGCCGTGCGGGCCGGACGCCATCGTGCTGGCCTACGACCGGGTCGACGGCACGCCGCTCACCGACGTCGGCGACGGAGTAACCGATGAGCAGCTGGCGCAGCTGTGGCGCGAGGTGAGCAAGCTGCATGACCGTCGAGTCACCCACCGAGGACTGAGCGCTAGGGCCGTGATCGTCGACGCATCTGGTCGGGTCGTGCTGCCAATCCCCGACGATGGCACGGCCTTCGCCACGGACCTACGTATCAATCTCGACCGCGCCCAGGTCCTGGTCTCCACGGCAGCGCTCGTCGGACCGGAACGCGCTGTCGCCATCGCCCGTACCGTGCTCAGTGACGAGGCCGCCGGCGCGATCCGCCCCGTGCTACAGCCCGTGGCCTTGCCCCGAGACACCCGCCGCGTGTTGAAGCACCACCGGGGGATGCTCGTTCAGCTGCGTGAACAGCTGCTGGAGCAGACCCAGCACGCGCCGGAGGATCTCACCCGCTTGGAGCGGGTGCGGCCACGTACGGTCGTCACGATCGTCGCGTTGATCATCGCGGGCTACCTGCTCATCGGTCAGCTCGGATCGGTCGATCTCGTGACCGTGTTCCGCGACGCGCACTGGGGCTGGGTGCCGTTCATCCTGTTGTTCTCGGCGGTGACTTACTTCGCCGCCGCCCTCGCGCTGATCGGCTACGTCCAGGAGCGGTTGCCCTTCCTGCGAACGGTGCTCGCTCAGATTGCCGCCTCGTTCGCGGGCTTCGTCACGCCTCCTGCTGTCGGGGGCCTGGCCGTCAACTTGCGCTACCTGCAGAAAGCAGGTCTATCGACGCCGGCGGCGGCGACTAGCGTCGGGGCGAGTCAGGCCGTCAACGCCGTGTCGCACATCGGCTTGCTCCTGCTCGTCGCCGCGCTTACCGGTGCCAACGCGCAACATGGTGTCGCGGTGCCAGGCTGGCTGTTCATCGCGTTGGGTGTGCTCGCCTTCGTGTTTCTCATTCTGCTGGCCATTCCGATAACTCGCCGGTGGGTGGTGGCCCGGGTGCTTCCTCCGGTGCGTGAGGCGATTCCGCGGCTGCTCGACCTCGTGACCAATCCGCTCAAGCTCGCCGAAGGACTGTCCGGCATCCTGCTGATGAACGCGGCGTATATCGGCGCGCTGTGGTGTGCGACCCGCGCGTTCGGTGGCACGGTTGACCTCGTCGGCGTCGCGCTGGTCTACCTGGGTGGCAGTGCGATCGGATCGGTCGCGCCGACGCCGGGCGGACTGGGGGCGATGGAGCTGGCTCTCTCGACCGGCCTGACCGCGGCCGGCATGCCGACCGCATCGGCCGTGAGCGCCGTCCTGCTGTTCCGGCTATGCACGTTCTGGTTGCCGGTGCCGCTCGGTTGGCTGTCCTACCAGTGGCTGCAACGCCGAGATGCGCTGTGAGCTGTCCCCGGCGGTGTCGCCCCGGTCACTGGGCGCGGTCTGGGCGGGCGGCGATGCTGGCGAGCCACTCGTTGTAGGCCGCGAGGCGGGCTTCGTCCTCGTCCAGGTCGCCGCCGGCGGGAACGCCGGTTCGGTCGTGCAGCGTCGCTTCCCGGGCCTGCTCAAGCCAGCTGTCGCGGTCGCGGACCGACCGGCCGGACGTCCGCAACCAGCCGATGACGAGCGCGACCATGATGACCGCCATGATTGCGTCGCCCCAGAACCACATGATCGCGCCGCCGGTCACGGTGTCGCTCAGTGGATCCACCCGAAGCCCGGGCACCGGGGCCATCGCGATCGGCTCGGTGGCAAGCATCAAGGTGATGCCGGTGAATGTGTCGACCGCCATGGCGACCGCGAGCATGACCCAGCGCACGGGCGTGGACAGTCGCCACTTGATGGGCTCGTCCCCGATGACGAGGACGAAGAATTGGTAGCCGACCACGAGGTACACGACGTGCTCGACCTGGCCGGCCCAGGTGTGCTCCATGATCGCGTCCGTCAGGCCGGTCAGGTGGCTGCCCACGATGACCACGGCGTAGCAGGCGAGCGCGACCGGTGGTGACGTCAGAAGCGCCACGACCGGACCGTGCGTCACCCGTTCGATGCGGCTCGCCATGGGGGCCCGGCTCGCGGTGACGGCCAGCCGCAGCGGGCCGCCGGCGACGATCAGCGCCGGGGCGACCATGACCAGGGCGAGGTGACCGATCATGTGGGCGCTGAACAGCACCTGGTCGTAGACGGCTATCGCGCCGCAGGTCGCGTACCCGCAAACGGCCAGGCCGCCCACGAAGCACGCGGTGCGCCACCAGGGCCAGACCTCGCCCGTTCGGCGGCGCAGCGCGACGACTCCGGTGAGGTACCAGGCCAGGCTCAGCGCCAGTACCGCGAGGGCGACGGCGTTCACCTGCCACTCGGTGAGGAGCGAACTCCCGAGGAGTGGCTCGAGTGTGCGCGACTCGCCCGCGCGGAAGAGCGCGGCGGACGGGTGCTCGTGAGTTCCGCCCGCCGCCAGGTGACGTACCACATTGACCGTGAGCACGACGAGCACACCTGCAGCCACCAGCCAGGCGATCCACACCAGGTCCGGGACGCGCCGCACCGGCCGGGCAGATGTGGCGGCGGAGCGGTCGGGCACGGCGTCCAGTCTGCTCTCCGCCGCGCCGTTCGGTCGACCGGTGCCCAGAACCGTAGAACGTCGCTTCACGCGCGCGTAAGAGCCCGAGCAAACGTCGCTTCGCGGGCGATGGTGGTACCGGTGGTGCGGGTGGGGGCGCTCAGAAGTGGACATCCGCTCGGCGGGTGCGCACGAGGCGACGCTCAGCCGGAGAAATGCCGCCGGTCAGCCCGCCGGCGGGGTGAACGTGTCGAGGTCGCCGATCCCCAGCGCGGCCTCGATCGCGGCGACCCGCTCGATCATCTGATTGGTCGCGCCCGCACCGAATTGTTGCCGCTCCTCATCGGCGAACCGGTCACCGAGTTCGGCGAAGACCCGCTCCGGCGTGATCTCGCGAAAGGCGGGGAACACGACGGTGTCCTCCCACGCCTCGTGCGGCTCGTACATCCGCACGAACGCGTCGAGCCGGGCGGTCAGGGCAAGACGCGACACCTCGGTCCGGACGCCGTCGGCGGTGAGATCCGCGATGCCGGCGGTCAGATGGCGCCCTCGGTCGTGCTGGATCAGCAGGGTTCGCACGAGGCCGGTCAGCCGGTCGGCCTGCTGCAATCGAGGGAAGACGTAGGCCTCTTCGAGCGCCTCGTGATAGCTCTCGATGTAGGTCTGAACGAGCGCGGCCGCCGCGGCCGTCGGCGCGACCGGCACCGGCTGGCCGGCGGTGACCCGTCGGCTGACCTCGCGGTAGGCAAGCAGGATCCGCTTGAGAATCCCGTGATCGACCATCAAGTCCTCAGACGGTGGGATAGCGGCAGCGGGCGGGGCTGACGACGTGAGCGCATCGATCCCGACGACGGTGGCAGCACCCACCGCCGCGGCCGCGCCGACCGCGCCGGCCGTGATCAGCGCCCGCCGGCTAAGCCGCCGATCGATATGCACGGGGGCCTCGTCACGAGGAGCGCCCTCGGCCCCGGGGGCCGTCACGGTTGGTCCTGCGGATCGAGCACGACCGCCTGCCCGGACGGCCGCATGACATACCAGGGGCCGCCGTTGAGGGTCAGCGCCTGGCCGTTCGCGGTCCCGCGATCGACGTCGCCGGAGTAGCGGTACAGCGGCCAGCCGTCGTAGGTAACCACCCGGTCCGTCGTGCCGGGCCGCGCGATCGTCCCGAGCTTGGCCGGATCGGCGCCCGATCCGGCGACGACCCGGCCGGTGCGGGTCACGATCAGCGGCGGCCAGGTGCCTTGGCAGGCGTTGTCGCACAGCACAGCCGCCCGGTGATCCGGCGGAAAGACGTACAGTGTCCGCCCACTACTCGTGAGGATCAGGCCGAAGTCGCCGACCGTCGCAGTCGAGACGGTGATCGACGACGGAGGCTGGGTTACCTCCAGCGACGGTGTCCGCGACCCGCAGCCGGCTAGCAGCAGGAGCGCCAGCGGCGGGGCGATCCGCCGGGTCAGCTCAGCGGGGAACACGCTGCCGCCACCATTCCTCCGCTTTCTCCTCGGTGTGATCTACAGTGCCATCTCGTCTTCGGCCGGGAGGAAGGCCTCCTCTGAGGGGCCGACGACCGCGCCCATCGCGGACTGTGGCCTGTGTCACAGCCCTGATGGGAAGTTGAGCGTACTTGACTCAGTTCTTTTGACAGTGGCCCAGCAGACTGGGCACGATTGACGTGCACACCAGGCACTCAACTTTCGAGGAGATATCCATGACCCGAGCGGTCGGCATCGACCTGGGTACCACCAACTCCGTCGTCGCGGTGCTGACCGGCGGCGAGCCGGAAGTCGTCGCCAACGCCGAGGGTTCGCGCACCACGCCCAGCGTGGTCGCGTTCGCCAAGAACGGCGAGGTGCTGGTCGGCGAGGTCGCGAAGCGCCAGGCCGTGACCAACGTCGACCGGACCATCCGCTCGGTCAAGCGCCACATGGGCGACGCGAGCTGGAAGGTGACGATCGACGGCAAGGACTACACCCCACAGGAGATCAGCGCCCGCGTGCTGCAGAAGCTCAAGCGCGACGCGGAGGCCTACCTGGGCGAGACGATCACCGATGCGGTGATCACCGTTCCGGCTTACTTCAACGACTCGCAGCGCCAGGCCACCAAGGAGGCCGGCCAGATCGCGGGGCTCAACGTGCTCCGCATCGTCAACGAGCCGACCGCCGCCGCCCTCGCCTACGGCCTGGACAAGGGGGAGAAGGAACAGACGATCCTGGTCTTCGACCTCGGCGGCGGCACGTTCGACGTGTCGCTGCTGGAGATCGGCGAGGGCGTCATCGAGGTCAAGGCCACCAGCGGTGACAACCACCTCGGTGGCGACGACTGGGACCAGCGGATCATCGACTGGCTGGTGGACAAGTTCCGCTCCGGCCACGGCATCGACCTGGCCCGGGACAAGATGGCGATGCAGCGCCTGCGGGAGGCCGCCGAGAAGGCGAAGATCGAGCTGTCCTCGTCCAACCAGACGTCGATCAACCTGCCCTACATCACCCAGGACGCCGAGAAGAACCCGCTGTTCCTGGACGAGTCGCTCTCCCGGGCCGAGTTCCAGAAGATCACGGCTGACCTGCTCGAGCGCACCCGCGCCCCGTTCCAGAACGTGATCAAGGACGCCGGCATCAGCGTCGGCCAGATCGACCACGTCGTGCTGGTCGGCGGAGCCACGCGCATGCCCGCAGTGGTGGACCTGGTTCGTGAGCTCACCGGCGGCAAGGAGCCCAACAAGGGCGTCAACCCGGACGAGGTCGTGGCCGTTGGCGCCAGCCTGCAGGCCGGTGTGCTCAAGGGCGAGGTCAAGGACGTGCTGCTGCTGGACGTGACTCCGCTGAGCCTCGGCATCGAGACCAAGGGCGGGATCATGACCAGGCTCATCGAGCGCAACACCACGATCCCGACCAAGCGCTCGGAGATCTTCACCACCGCCGAGAACAACCAGCCCAGCGTGCAGATCCAGGTGTACCAGGGCGAGCGGGACATCGCGGCCTACAACAAGAAGCTCGGCATGTTCGAGCTGACCGGCTTGCCGCCCGCACCGCGTGGCGTGCCGCAGATCGAGGTCACGTTCGACATCGACGCCAACGGGATCGTCCATGTCTCGGCCAAGGATCTGGCCACCAACAAGGAACAGGGCATGACGATCACCGGCGGTTCGGGCCTGTCGAAGGACGAGATCGACCGGATGATGGGCGACGCCGAGGCGCACGCCGAGGAGGACCGCCGGCGCCGCGAGGAGGCCGAGACCCGCAACACCGCCGAGTCGCTCGCAGTACTCGACCGAGAAGTTCCTCGCCGACAACGGCGACAAGATCCCGGCCGACAAGAAGACGGAGCTCGAAGGCGCGCTCGAGGAGCTGAAGACCGCGCTCAATGGCGCCGACTACGCCGCCATCCGCGCAGCACAGGACAAGGTCGCTCGAGTCTCTCAGGAGGTCGGCGGCGCGATGTACGAGGCGGCTCAGGCCGCGAGCGCACCGACAGGTGACGGCGCGACGGCGACTGATTCGACCGGTGCTCCCGGGCCGAGCCAGGCCGCCGACGACACCGTTGTCGACGCCGAGGTCGTGGACGAGGGCCCCGAGGGTGACAAGAAGTGACCGATCGGCCCTGGCCGGAAGACCCGGACCGAGTGGTGATTCGCGACAAGCGGCGCATCGACCCGGTCACGGGTGAGCCCCGCCATCCGGATCCCGACCCGGCGACGGATCGAGCCACGTCGGTAGCCCCTCCGCTGCCGGGCGCGGCCCCGTCGAGCGAGGCCGAACTCGCGGAACGCACCGCGGATCTGCAGCGGCTGCAGGCCGAGTTCGCGAACTATCGCAAGCGGGTCGAGCGGGATCGGGTCGTGGTCGGCGAGCTGGCCGCGGGCCGGGTTCTCGCCGATCTGCTTCCGGTGCTGGACGACATCGACCGGGCTCGCGAGCACGGGGACCTCACCGGCGCGTTCAAGGCGGTGGCCGATCAGCTCGATTCGGTTCTCGCCAAGCACGGCCTCGTCGCTTTCGGCGAGGTTGGCGATCAGTTCGACCCGGCTCGACAGGAAGCCGTCATGCACGAGGAGAGCCCGACGGTGATGGTGCCGACCGCCACCACGGTGATGCGCCGGGGTTACCAGCTCCGTGACCGGTTACTGCGTCCCGCGATGGTCGGGGTGACGGATCCCGCCGCCCCCACCGAAACACCCGCGGCGACGGACTCGCCCTCCGTCGACGAGACGTCAGATTCTGCCTCCGAGGTGTGATGCGGATCGTCGCTTAGCCGCGACGGTGACCATGAGAAGGAGAGCGAGGTGACGCACCGGTGAGCACCAAGGACTGGCTCGAGAAGGACTACTACAAGGCGCTGGGCGTCACCAAGGACGCCAGTGCGGCGGACATCAAGAAGAGCTACCGCAAGCTGGCCCGCGAGCTGCACCCGGACAAGAACCCGGGCAACGCCGAGGCCGAGGCCCGGTTCAAGGAGGTGTCGGAGGCCTACGACGTCCTCTCCGACGACGCGAAGCGCAAGGAGTACGACGAGGCGCGGTCGCTGTTCGCCGGGGGAGCGTTTCGCGGCGGATTCCCGAACGCGGGCAACGCCGGCCCGGGCGGCGTGACGTTCGACATGTCCGACCTGTTCGGTGACAGCACCGCGACGACGTCGAGCGGTGGCGGTGGCCTGGGTGATCTGTTCGGTGGCCTGTTCGGCAACGCGCGGGGACGGACCCGGACTCGGACGACCGGCTCCACCGGGCCGACCCGAGGCCAGGATCTGGACGCTTCGATCACGCTCGGCTTCGACGAGGCGGTGCATGGCGCGACGCTGCCGTTGCAGCTGTCCGGCCCGGGCACCTGCCGCACCTGCGGCGGGATCGGGGCCAAGCCCGGCACCGCGCCGCACGTCTGCACGAACTGCGGGGGATCGGGCTTCGTCAGCCATAACCAGGGCGCCTTCGGTTTCAGCGAACCCTGCCGGGTCTGCCAGGGCACCGGCCAGGTGATCGACGAGCCGTGCCCGGAGTGCCTCGGTTCAGGCGTGACGACCCAGACGCGCACGATCACCGTGCGGGTGCCGCAGGGGGTGCGGGACGGTGCGCGACTGCGGATTCCGGGCAAGGGCGCGCCCGGTGGTCGTGGTGGGCCGGCCGGCGACCTGTACGTGACGGTGCATGTGTCCACCGACGATCTCTTCGGCCGCAGCGGTGACGACCTCACCCTGACCGCGCCGATCACGTTCGCCGAGGCCGCCCTGGGCACCACCCTGCGAGTGCCGACGCTGGACGGATCGGTGGCGCTGCGGGTGCCGGCCGGGACGCCGTCTGGCCGCACGCTGCGGGCTCGGGGCAAGGGCGCGCCGAAGCGTGGCGGCGGTGCGGGTGACCTGCTCGTCACCGTCGAGGTGGCCGTGCCGCAGAACATGAGCGGAGACGCCAAGGACGCGCTGCAGAAGTACGCGTCGGCCCAGAGCGACGATCCGCGTCCGCAGATCACCGCGGCTCTCGCCCAGGGCGCGCGGCACGCGACCTCGGGAGGCCGTCATGGCTGACCGCCGTTCCGCTCCGAGTGACGTGCCCGACGACGCCCCCGTGTTCGTGATCTCGGTCGCGGCGGCTCTGGCCGGCATGCACGCCCAAACCCTCCGGCAGTACGACCGGCTCGGCCTGGTGACGCCAGGCCGGACGGTCGGCGGTGGCCGGCGCTACTCGGCCCGGGACGTGGCCCTGCTCCGCGAGGTGCAGCGCCTCTCGCAGGACGATGGCGTGAACCTCGCCGGGATCAAACGGATCATCGAGCTGGAGTCGCACGTCGATGCCCTGCAGGTCCGGGTAGCGGAGTTGATGGACCAGCTGGAGCAGGTCTTCGCCGAGTTGGATGCGCACCGCAGCCCGTCCACCGCCCTGCTCGTGTGGCGGCCGCCGCGTCGTTGAGTTCAGATGATGCAGAGCCTGCGCCCAAAGGACGCAGGCTCTTTTGCTTGCGGCCCGGTCGACGCGGCTACCGTCGTACCTCGTAGATCAGGTTGAACGGGGTCTCCGCGGCTCGGCGGAACCGGGCGAAGCCGGCGTCGGTGACCACCTGGCGGATGCGGCGCTCGCCGGCCTGGGCGCCGAGGGAGTATCCGCCAGGTTGGGAAAGCCCGTTCGGCACGCACAGGAAGCTCGAGAACGAGTAGGACATGCGACCCAGCGGATTGAGGTTGTCCGACACCGTGTCACCGGCGTAGGGCTCGACGATGAGCCAGGCGCCGTCGGGAGCGAGCGCCTCGCGAATATGACGCGCCGCCCCGAGGGGGTCGCCCATGTCGTGCAGGCAGTCGAACGTGGCCACCAGGTCGTATCCGGAGCCGGTGAACGTCTGGGCGGAACTCGCCTCGAACGATATGCCGTCCGCGACGCCGGCCGTAGCGGCTCGAGTGCGGGCGATCTCGATGGATTCCTGGTGGTAGTCCGATCCGACGATCGTCGCGGCCGGGTAGGCCTGTGCCAGTAGCACGGTAGAGGCGCCGAGGCCGCAGCCAACGTCGGCGACTCGGCCACCCGCCCGGAGCTTGGCGTCGACGCCGTCGAGCGCGGGGATCCAGCTCGACACCAGGTTGGCGACATACAGCGGCCGGAAGAACGCCTCACAGCCGGCGAAGACGTCCGGATCGTGCTCGTGCCAGCCGAAGCCGGCGCCGGTCCGAAATGCGTCGGTGATGCGGGCCTCTGCCCGCAGGGCCCCGGTCGCCATCAAGAACGCGGCCGGCACGTTCAGACCGTCCGGCTCGGCCAGCGCGAACGCTTGCTCCGGCGACAGTGAATACGTGCCGGTTGGAGCGTCGTAGCTGACGTAGCCGCCGGCGGCCTGACCGGCCAGCCACTCGGCCAGGTACCGCGCAGTGGTGCCGGTCCGGGTTGCGAGCTGCTCGGGCGTGGCTGGCGCGACGGCCAGCGCCGAGTAGAGCCCCAACCGGTGGCCGATTACGATGTTTCCGGCGGCCATGGTGGCGCCCAGGTCGTCGACGAAGCGGCCGAGAAACTCCAACAGGGTGTCTTGATCGACAGTTCGGGTGTCCTGATCGACAGTCATGATGTACCTCCTATCTCAGTCGTGATCTTGGACTTAGCGACCCCATGCGGCATGAAGTCCAAGATCACAAACGTCTTGGGCGCGCCAGCGGCTCAGTGGGCGAGTTGGGCGGCAGTGCCGTGGCGCCGCAGCCGGCTGACCACCAGGCTCACGAGCAGCGTGACCGCGATCGCGGCCGCGGCGACAAGAACGAACGTCCACCAGGGCGAGCCGCTGTTCACGATCGTGGTGGTCGGCGTGGTTGCTGGCGCCTGCGGCACGGAGGGGAAGGCGTTGCCGTCGTTCGGAGGGGCGGGCGAGGCGGCAGCAGCCGCCGCTGCGGCTAGCAGCCCGAGGACGGTGCCGACCGTAGCGATGACGCTGGCGGTGATGCGGCGGATGACGGCCATGGCCATGCTCCTTCTGGATGAGCTCCGCCGGTCTTCCCCGGCGGGGTGGCGGTGCGCCATGCGAAAAGCTGACCGCAGCGTCCTCGGAGACGCCTCGATAGCGGTTTGGAGATCGCTTGGAGCCGGTGGGCCACTGCCCCGGGGTGCGTCGATCATCAACGTGGGAACAGCGATGCGACGGCCGTGCGGTCGAGGTTGAGTCCGCTCAATGGATTGAGCCAGGTGCTTTCGCCGTAGAACTGCTGATCGGTTCGTCCACCGATGGCGATGAAGCTGGCTGGTGCTGAATAACCCGCATCGGTCGGGTCGACGGGCTTGGCCGACGCAACGGGAGTTGACGTGACGACGGCGGCAGCGATGGCTGTCGCTGCGGCGGTGACAATCGCTCGCTTCATGGCTTGCTCCTCAGATCGGGCGCCGGCAGACGTGGCGCGGTGATCTCAGGGTTGGGCTAAGGAGCGGGCGGGCACATCGACCGATCGGTCAGTCTGTCGGGTGTCTGGTCCTTAGTTCCGCGAGCGAGGGTCCTTAGTCATCCGTCGAGCAAGCGTGCGCGTTCGGCGATAGTGGCCGCCTGCACGCGACTGCCGGCGCCCAACTTGCGAAGGATGTTCGTGACGTGCACGCTCGCGGTCTTCGGGCTGATGAACAGCATTCGACCAATCTCGGTGTTGGTGTGCCCCTGGCCGAGCAAGCGCAGGACGGCGAGTTCCCGTTCGGTCAGGCCGAACCTCGCTATGCCGATCGGGCTTTCCGGCGGCGGAGCGGGTTCAGCGGTCGTGAGCGTGATCCGGGCTCGCTGGGCCAGCTGTCGGATCTGCCGCGTGAGTGGTTGGTGGCCAACTCCCTCGACGGCCGCGCGTCGCAGTACTGGCTCTGCAGCAGCGTGCATCGTGTGGTCGGCCAGCAGGGCTTCCGCCTGCCGGTACAGGGCATAGGCACCTCGGTGCGGTCGACTCAGCTCGTGCCAGGCCGCCGCGGCGTGCAACCAGGAATCCGGATCCGAGCGGTGCAGGAGGCGGGAACGTTCCGCGGTCCACATCCGACCGGCAGCGGCAGCGGTCTTGGGCACCGGCCCCGCGAACGGGTCGGTACTGGCTCGGCTGAGCAGGGCGGCCAGCTCGTCGAAGGCAGTAACGGCCTCGTCGGTGTTGCCCGCCTCCGCCATATCCGCGCAGGCGCGGATGCCGAGCGTGAACAGATCGCTGGCCGCACCGGGGCCATCTGTTCCTTCGAGCGCCCTGAGCATGATCAGCACTTCGTCGAGGGCGACGGCGGCATTGCCCATCCAGAGCGCAAGCTCGGCCCGCAAGTCGGCGTGGTCATGCGCCTCGGCGAGCGGCGGGGGCCAGCTTCCGCGGATGCCGGGTTCGGCGCGCCAGATCCTGCCGCCCGGATTCCCGGGCTACGCCAGCTCCTGTCCTTACACGGGCACCAATTCCGCACCGAACGTCGCGCTAGCCCGATCACTCGTCGCCTCATCAGGCACTGCGGGCATGACGGTCGACGTCTACGGGCTGAGCGTTGACATTCCCGGGCAGGTTGAATATGTGGCCTCGGTGTTGCGTGACATTGGCTACCGCCCGGTAACGCACTTACTTAAGGGAAAGTTCGGCGCCTACCAACAGTTCATTGGCGACTCCAGCCATCGAGTGCAGGTCGCCATATCGCCCGGCTGGATCGCCGACTACCCTCGGCCTGACTCCTATTTCGACTTCCTCTTCTCGTGCCAGCCCGCGACACAAGGCAACAACACAAGCCACTACTGCCGACCCGACGTGGACGAGCTGGTCGCGCAGGCGAAGGCCGCGCAACTTACGGATCCTCCGGCTGCTCTGGACCTCTGGAAGCGGATCGATCGTCGCATCGTGGATGACGCGCCTACCGTTCCGACCGTGAACAGCGTGATGAACGTGTTCACCTCGGCTCGGGTCGGCAATGTGCAGATGACGCCGATAACGGTGTTCCTGATCGATCAGATGTGGGTGAAGTGATGCCTGGCCGCTAGCTCGGCCGAGAGAGCTGCCAGCGCAGAGCACCGCCGGCGAGGAGCGTGAACCCCACGAGGGAGAGGAGCCCGACCCGCAGGCTCGAAACCTGGGCGAGGACCGCGACAACAAGCGGGCCGAACATCTGCCCAACCGATGCCACAGCGAGTACCTGACCCATTGCGGCGTCGGCGCCGTGTCGACTCGATGCGACGTGCAGCGCGGACGTGAGCGGGAACGTCGCCGCGATGCCCACTCCCGCGACGGCCAGGCCGAGGGCCGCCGTCACCGCGCTCTGCGCGGTAAGCAGCAGCGGCAGCCCCAGCAGAACGACGACCAGCGCGCCGGCGAGCAGGCGCTGAGCGCTAACGCGGTGGGCGAGCCGGCTCGCCAGCACCCGGCCCAGCAGGTTGGCCAGGTAGAGCCCGCTCACCATGGTGACCGCGAGCTCCCGGCCGAGCCCCACGTCGTCGGCGAGATAGCTGGCCAGCCAGAACGACAGCGCGAACTCCAGAGCGACGATCGCGAAGACCACGACGAGCAACGGGGGGAACCGCCGCCCAGTATCGCGGTTGGAGTCGATGTCGGCGTCGGCGCGGGGTACCGGTGGCGGGATCGGAACCTGCGCGGTGAACAACACCGTGCCGGCGACGATGACGGCGCCCACCACGAACGCCGAACGCCAACCCAGCGCCGTCCCGGCCATCGCGGCAATCAGCAGCGGGCTGACGATGCCCCCGAAGCTGACCCAGACCTCGCCCTCGGACATCGCCACAGCCCGTCGCGGACCGTGCACGTCCGCCAGAACCGCCCACAGCCGGATGAGCGCGGCGGTCGCGAGCAGGCTGACCAGAAAGGCCGCACTTGCCGTCACGGCCAGCGTGCCGCCGTAGCCAACGGCCAGCCACGCGACCGCTGCCCCGAGCAAGCCACCGCGGATCGCCCAGGTTCGTCCGGGCATACGCCGCACCCGAGCGGTCATTATCCCGGCCAGCCCGCCGCCGATCGAGAACGCGACCTGATGCAATGCGCCGGCCAGATAGGAGATGTGCTCGGCGTCGCGAAGGTAGGGCAGGGCCGCACCCAGACCGGCGTTGAGCACGCCGAAGGACAGCAGCTCGACGAACGCCACCCAGGTGATCGCATCCCGGCGGTAGGCCGGGGCGGTCTGGACGGCCGCGATCTCGGGCCCCATGTCACAGGATTGTGCCAATCTTGCTGTTAGGCGGACGCGGCTGAGGGAACCGAGGCTTCTGATGAGAGGTGATCGCGTCGAGATCGTCATCGACGCCGGCGGTACTGCGCGCACGTACGACGTGGTGGCTACTCGGGCGGGTCGCCGGGTCGAGGTCACCTACGGCCGGACGGTCGTGGAGGTCACCGAGCTGACCCGGGGCGGCACGCCGGTTCGCACCGCCCGCTTCATGTCCGCTCGAGTGCTGGCGCTCATCGAGCATCCGGCCGACCGACCGCCGGCGCGGCCGCCCGAGCCACGCACCTGACCGGAGCCAGACCGCGTCAGTCCATGACTCCCACCGGGCGGTCGGCGTAGGCGTCCCACAAGGCGGCATACGTACCGGCGGCGGCCAGCAGGCTCCGGTGCGTCCCGCTCTCGACGACCCGGCCGTGGTCGAGAACCACGATCCGGTCGGCGCGCGCCGCCGTCGTGAGTCGGTGGGCCACGACCAGCGTCGTGCGCCGCCGGGTCACCGCCGCCGCCGCCCGGTTGACCGCGGCCTCGCTGGCCAGATCGAGCGCCGCGGTCGCCTCGTCGAACAGCAGAATGTCGGGCTGTACCAACTCCGCTCGAGCGAGCGCGACCAGTTGCCGCTGGCCGGCCGACAGGTTGCGACCCCGTTCGCCGACCTCGTGCTGGTATCCGCCGGGGAGCGCCGCGATAGTCGAGTCCGCGCCGACGGCCCGTGCGGCGTCCTCGACGTCGGCGTCGGTCGCGTCGGGACGGCCGTAGGCGATGGCATCGCGGACGGTTCCCGTCGAAAGATACGGCTCCTGGGGCACGAGGCCGAGTCGGCGTCGATAGGCCGGCAGATCCAGCTCCCGCACATCGGTGCCGTCCACGAGGACCGCTCCGCCCGTAGCGTCGTAGAACCGGGCGACCAGCTTGATGACACTGGATTTGCCCGCTCCGGTCTCGCCCACCAGCGCGACCGTCTCCCCGGGCGCGACGGACAGGTCGATGCCGGCCACCGCCTCGTCGGTGCCGCCTGGATAGGCGAAATGGACATCACGAAGCTGGATCTCGCCGCGCAGCGAGCCGACCGGCCGTGGATGCTCCGCGGCGGGCGTCGAGGTCGGCGTTCGCAGCAGGTCGCGGAGTCGGGCGAGCCCGACCGTCGATTGCTGGTAGCCGTCGAAAACCTGCGACAGTTGTTGAACCGGGCCGAAGAAGGCATCCAGGTAGAGGAAGAACGCGATGAGCACGCCGGGGCTGATCGTCCCGTCCCGGAGCCGGACGGCACCGAACCCGAGGACCGCCGCCCCAGCCAGGTCGCTGAGCAGCTGGACGAAGGGAAAGTAGGTGGCGATGTAGCGCTGCGCGCGCATCCGCGACATGAGGTAGTCGCGGGAGGCGGAGAGGAACGTCGCCAGGTTGCGCTCCTCCCGGCCGTAGGCCTGGGTGACGGGAAGCCCGGCCACGTTCTCCTGGAGCTGCGCGTTGACGGTGCTCACCTTGTCGCGCGCGTCGACGTACGCCGGGACCGACTTGGCCCGGAAGATCAGCGTGGCCACCGCCAGTATCGGCAGCATGGCGATCAGAATGAGCGACAAGCCGGCGTCGAGCAGGACGAGCGCGACGAGGACGCCGACGATCGTCAGCAGGCTGATAAGCGTCGTGGTCAATCCCGTCTGCAGGAACGTCGACAACGCATCGACGTCCGTGGTCATCCGGGTCATGATCCGGCCACCGAGTTCGCGCTCGTAGTAGTCGAGCCCGAGCCGTTGCAGGTGCGCGAAGGTCTTCACTCGGAGCAGGTAGAGCAGCCGTTCGCCGGTCCGCCCGGTCACCAGCTGGCCTTCGCGGCTGATACCCCAGTCGAACAGGACGACCGCGAAGGCCACCGCGCTGATCGCCACCAGCGTGCCGAGCGACTGCGCGGTCACGCCCCGGTCGATGCCGCCGCGGACCAAAGCCGGAATCAGGAGCTGAGCGACGGTGTCCAGCCCCACGAGCAGCAACCCAACCGCGAGCACGCTGCGGACTGGCGCGAGGAGCCGGCGCAGGCCGAACTGCGGGTCGGCGGCGTGGGATATCGAATCGGGGATGTCGGGTTCGCCAGTGGCGGGTGGCAACCGGGCCACCTTGGCCAGTAGCTCCGGGGTCGCGGGAAGCGAGCTGAACAGGCTCGCATCACCCTGCCCGGTGCGCCGACTGTGCAGGCCGAACCGGGCCGACGGATCGGGGGTCGTGACGCTCGTCGGCCGCGCCGGTGCATGGCCGTTGCTCGCGGCAGCGACGGCGGCTACTGCAGCGTCCGGATCGAACAGTCGCTGGAACACGGCGCTACGCGCGGCGACCTCCGCGACGGTGCCCGTATCGACGACGCGTCCCTCGTCGAGCACGACGACGCGGTCGGCGATCTCCAGGTTCGACCGGCGATGCGCCACCAGCAACGTGGTCCGCCGCCCGGCGGTGTGGCGCAGCCGCGCGTTGATCCGGGCCTCGACGAGCGGATCGATGGCCGATGTCGCGTCGTCGAGCACGAGCAGCCGAGGCGCGCAGAGCAGGGCGCGGGCGATAGCAATCCGTTGCCGCTGGCCGCCGGAGAGGGTAAGCCCGCGCTCGCCCACGACCGTATCGAAACTATCGGGCAGCGCATGGATGAACTCCTCGGCTTCGGCCGCCCGGGCGGCCGCCCGGATGTCCTCAGCGGTGGCATCGGGCCGTCCATAGGCGATATTGGCCGCGATGGTGTCCGAGAACAGGAAGCTCTCGTCGAAGACGACGGCCTGGGCGGCACGCACCGAGGCGAGGCGGGCCTGCCGCACGTCGACGCCGCCCAGCCGGATCGATCCTTCTTGGGGATCGAAGTGCCGCTGCAGCAGCGTGACGAGCGTCGACTTGCCGGATCCGGCACTGCCCACCAGTGCGACCGTCTCACCGGGTGCGATGGACAACGACAGCCGGTTCAAGACCGGGATCGCCCCGGCGTCGTAACCGAAGCGGACCTCGTCGAACTCGACTCCGATGGGCCCATCCGGAATGAGTACGGCATCCGGCGGGTCGTCGACGGTGGGCCGCGTGTCGACGATCTCCAGAACCCGCTCGACGCCTGCTCGCGCTTGCTGCCCAATGGTCAACAGGGCGGTGAGCTGGCGAACGGGAGAGACCAACGCGCCCAGATAGGTGGCGAAGGCAAGGAACGTGCCCAGCGTCAGGTGTCCCTCGAGGGCCAGCCAGCCGCCGACCAGTAGGACCCCGACTTGGCCTAGTGCGGGGATCGCCTGCAGGGATGGCGCGTACTTGGCCTGCAACCGCACGACGCGCATCCGGAAGGCAAACAGCCGGGTCGCCTGTGACTCGAGCTCCCGCAGCTCCCGCTCCTCCTGGCCGAATCCTTTCACGACCCGCACGCCGGTGACGGCGGCTTCGACGTGCCCCACGACCTCGCCGGCCTGCTGCTGGGCGGCCCAGTTCGCCGGGAACAGATCGCGTCGTGAAGCCGCGGCGACAAACCACAACGCGGGCGCCACGGCGACGGTCACCAGGGTGAGCGCGGGTGAGAGAAAGATCATCACCACGAACGACATCACGAACAACAGCGCGTTGCTGGCCAGCAGCGGGACGAAGGCAAGCAGCCCCTGGACGAGCCCGATGTCGGTGATGGAGCGACTGACCACCTGGCCGGTGTCAAGTTCGTCTTGGGCCTGGCCGTCCAGCCGAGACAGCGCGGCGAACACATCACGCCGCATGTCGTACTGCACGTGCAAGGACAGTCGGCCGGCCGCGTACCGCCGCGCGAAGGTGAGGCCGTACTGCACGAAGGCCGCGACGACGAGTGCTGCGACCCATATGCCGACGCCGCCGACCGCACCCGTTGGCGTCGTGGCCGTGTCGATCACGTGCCGGATGGCGAGCGGCACGGCGGTTGACACGACAGCGCCGCCTATTGCGGCGCCGAACGCCACGAACAGATCCCGCCGATGCGCGAGGCAATAGCCGGCAAGACGCCGCAGCCAGCGGGCGCGCGGCGGGGAGGTCACGTCACGCCACTCTAATTCCGGGTACTGACGCCGCGGTGCGGCGCCGTCCGCTGATCGGGGGACCCCAACGTCCTCCGGCCCTGAGCCCGGTTAGGGGATACGCGGCAAACCGCGCGCCGGCGATCCTTCTCTAGTCCCAATATTCCGATCGAGGAGACATCATGAGAAACAGGATTCGTACCCACCTGCGCCAGCTCCGTGAGCGCGCCGAACTTCGCCGCTCGCTCCACAAGCAAGCGCCGACCACGAGGGTGGAGCTGTGGGCCGCCGTTGACCGCTACCTGAGTCAGCGGGCAGCCAATCGCGTGGCCCTCCCAGCGCAGTTTCCTCCTACCATCCGATGGCCCTGAGCCGTCACCGCGTCTTCGTGATCTAGGGGCCGGCCGGTGCTGCGCCCGCTTCATCAGCGCCACAGCACCAAAGCCGCTGGAAGCCCAGGCGGTGAGGGGTTCCGGTGGAGGGATGGCATGTCGCCCGGTCGACATAAGCACGTCTGCCCGGCCGCGGAGTCAAGTCGGTGGGTGTTGGGCGTGGGTTCGCGACCCTGCGATTGGGGCGGGTCATCCCGGCCGAGCTATTCTCTCTGCGCTGGCTGCGCTCATCGCGGGTGCAACGTGAACAGCGGTGCGGAGTAGTTGTGACTTCAGATTGGACACCAGAACCAGCGACATCACGGTTATCTCACCGCCCCGGCGGGGGCAGGCGTGTGGTGGTCGACGGCGGCCGGCTCTGGGCAGGTGGCCTAGCGACCGCCGTTGTGGCAGCGCTTATCGCGATCGTCGGCATCGTCATCGCCCGCGGCATCTTTCACGTCCCAGTACTCGCCCCGAACAGATCCGGTACCTGGGGAGACGCCGACACGGTGACCTATGCCCTCGTCGCGTTCGGGTTCGGCTTGCTAGCGACGGCGCTGATGCACGTTCTGTTGCTGGCTACACCGTCGCCGTTCACCTTCTTTGGTTGGATTCTTGGACTGAGCACGTTGGTCGCCGCCTTGGCCCCATTCGCGACCAGCGCCGAAATGGCGTCGAAGGTCAGCACCGCGCTCATCAACGCGGTAATCGGCATCGGTGTGTGGTCGCTGACGGTCAGCACCGCGCGTCGGTCGCTACGACGAGCCGACTCGTTCGGCGCGGCTGAGAGCCCCACGTACTAGGCCCGTCCGCTTCCGACCCGCTCGTTGGCGGCACAGGAGGGGTCCTTAACCGGTACGCATCTGAAGCGGGAATCATCCGATAGTTTTGGCGATTCTCCATTGATTGGTAGGCCTTCATGGAGGATAATCGAATGTATGTTCGAGACAGATCTAGCCAGGATGACGGCCGCGGTGTCATGTCGCGGGACATCGGTGACGAATCTGCATCAGGAGATCGGTGACACTCTTGATCGTCTTGGTGGTGACACTTCCACCACGAGGCTGCGGCGGTGGCTGCCCATGAACCCATCGATCCCCGTGTCCGCCTCGCGATCTCGCAGTGGCCTGAAGACGCCCCACGCGGGGCGGTTTCGACCTTCTGCGACGAGCACGGCATCTCCCGCAAGTCCTTCTACGAACTGCGCAAGCGTGCCCTGGTCGAGGGGCCAGCGGCGGTGCTCGAGCCCAAGTCCAGGCGTCCGCGGTCGAGCCCGTCGAAGCTGACCGAGGAGGTCAAGGTCCAGGCGGTGCAGGTGCGGGCCGCGCTCGAGGCGTCCGGGCTGGACCACGGCCCGATCAGCGTGCACGAGAAGATGCGCGCGATGGGCCTAGACCAGGTCCCCTCGACGGCGTCGTTGGCGCGGATCTTCCGTGGGGCCGGCGTTGCTCGGCTGGAGCCGCGCAAGAGGCCACGTGCGGCGTGGCGGCGGTTCGTCTACCCGGCGCCGAACGCGTGCTGGCAACTCGACGCCACCGAGTACGTCCTGACCGGTGGACGCAAGTGCGTGATCTTCCAGCTCATCGACGACCACTCCCGCTACGCGGTCGCCTCCCATGTCGCATCCGGTGAGACCGTCGAGGACGCGATCGCGGTCTTCGACAAGGCGGTGGCCGCCCACGGCGTGCCCCAACGGCTGCTGTCCGACAACGGGCTCGCGCTGAACCCTTCGCGGCGTGGCGTCGTCGGCCAGCTCGTCGCACATGTTGCCGCGCTGGGCACCGAGGCGATCACCGGCAAGCCCTACAAGCCGACCACTCAGGGCAAGAACGAACGCTTCCACCAGACCCTGTTCCGCTACCTCGACAAGCAGCCGCTCGCCGACACGCTCGCGGAGCTCCAGGCCCAGGTCGACGCGTTCGACCACATCTACAACACCCAGCGTCCCCACCAAGGGCTGCCCGGGCGCATCACGCCGCTGGCCGCGTGGGAGGCGACCTCCAAGGCCGATCCGCCCCGCCCGAAGCCGGACCGGCCCGTCTACGAGCCGCCGGTCCCCGCCTTACGTCCCCGACCGAAGCTGCCCGCAGACCTACCCGCCGACACGCGCGTCAGAACAGTGAGCACCGCCGGCACCATCCACGTTGACAAGGTGTTCTACAAGGTCGATGTCGACCACGCGTTCCAGCAGGTCCTCGTCATCAGTGACGGCAACCAGGCCGGCGACAAGATCGTCATCACCAACCTCGAAGGCGAAATCCTCGCCGAGCACACCAGACCCGCTCCCGGCATCCGCTACGTCGGCAACGGCCGACGCCCCGGAACCCGCCCCAGGAACCCGGGAGTGTCACCGAAGTCCTGACACACCAACCGTCACCGATGTCCGGATGCAGAACTGTCACCCATGTCCTGAGACATCACAGGATGGCGACCGCGGAGGCGCTGGACCAGCTCGCTGCCGCACGGGCGGAGCTGGTCGCGGCGGAGCAGCAGCTGCTCGCAGCAGACCTGGGCGCATTGTCCGGGGAGCAACTGCTCGAACTGCTGGACGTCCTGGAGGTCGACGCCCGGCGGCACTCTGCGGTCGGCTGCGCACTGATCGCTGAGCTGGCTGACCGCGGCGTCGCCGAGGAGGCCGGGTACACCTCGGCGGTCGTGCTGCTTTCCGAGCGACTGCGGATCGGGCGGCGGGAAGCGGCCGGACGGGTCCGGCTGGCCGCCGACCTGGGGCCGCGCCGGGCACTGACCGGGGAACGGCTACCGGCCCGGTTCCCCTGGCTGGCCGACGCGGTGGCAGAGGGAACTGTGTCGGGCCGGCACGCCGCGGTGATCTGCACCACGATCGACCGGATTCCCGGCCGGGTTGCCGACGAGCAACCGGAGCTGGTCGCTCAGGTGGAGCCCACTTTGCTCGGCCACGCCCGCGCTCTGGACCCGGATCGGCTGGCCGTGTTGGCCCGCAGTGTGGCCAGTTGCTTAGACCCGGACGGGCAACTCGCTGCCGAACAAGACCACCAGCGGCACTGTGACGCGATCCTCACCTTGCGGCCGGACGGGTCCGGTCGGCTCACCGCCTCCCTCACCGGCGAAGCAACAGCGGTGTGGCAAACGGTGCTGGCTACCTTGAGCCGGCCGGTGCCAGGCGAGGCCGGGGACGCTGACCGGCGGACTCCCGGGCAGCGACGGCACGATGGGCTGCTCGACGCCGGGCGGCGGCTGCTACGCTCCGCCACTCTGCCGGACGCCGGCGGCACCCCGGCCACAGTGCTAGTCACTCTCACCCTGGATCAGCTCGAAACTCGCAGCGGGCTCGCCACCACGGGTCACGGCGGCGCCCTGAGCATTCCCGCGGCGCTGCGGCTGGCCGCCGACGCGCAGCTCGTTCCCGTCGTGCTGGACAGCCGCGGGGTGGTGCTGCACCTCGGACGCGCCCGGCGCACCGCCACCGCCGGGCAACGGCTCGCGCTGTCCGCCCGGGACCGGGGATGTTCCTTCCCCTCGTGCGACCGGCCCCCGGACTGGTGCGAAACCCACCACGTGACGCCCTGGGTCCACGGCGGGCCTACCGACCTGAACAACCTGACCTTGTTGTGCGGATTTCACCATCGGGAACACGCCAAACGTGGCTGGGCGGTGCACATGCGCGACGGGCTGCCCGAATGGATCCCACCCCGCTGGATCGACCCGACCCAAACCGGCCGCCGCAACACCTCCCACCACGTCCCCATCCACTTCCCGGCACCGACGCTCGAACGGCGCCAGCGCGGTAACGAGCCCGCAAGCGACGCGCGGCCGGGCGCAAGACCACTGGCCTACGCAAGCTGACCTCGCGGGACACTACGACGACGGCGCTGACGTAAATTGATTTGAGCCAGCTCATCGTTCCGCGCGCTCCAGAGAAAGTGCCTTCTGGGCTTGGGAGAAGCGCCTGCCCAGCTGGTCGCACACTGGCGCATTAGGCCCGCAGGCCGCATCCTGAGGCGATGGATGCGGACGGTCTAGCGCGTCCAGCATCGGCCCGCGCGAATTGGCTCACGCTCGCCGCCATGTGCCTGTCGCAGGCGATGATCTTGCTGGACGTCACGATCGTCAATGTCGCCCTGCCGTCGATCCAGCAGGAACTGCGCGTCTCGCCGTCCAACCTCGAGTGGGTGGTCGGCGCGTACACCCTGGTGCTCGCCGCGCTGATCCTGCCTGGCGGCGCACTGGGTGATCGGTTCGGCCGAAAGCGCGTCTTTCTGGCTGGGCTCTGCGTGTTCACGATCGCCTCGGCCGGATGTGCGCTGTCGACCGACGATCCCGAGCTGATCGCGTTCCGGGCGTTGCAGGGCGTCGGTGGTGCGGCAATGGCCGCACTCACCCTGTCGATACTGATCCATACCTACCCGCCCGAGCGCCGTACCAGCGCGGTCGGCACGTGGGCCGCGATCAGCGCGCTGGGTTTCGGGCTCGGACCGGTGATCGGCGGCGTGCTCATCCGGATCTTCGACTGGTCGGCGATCTTCTGGGTGAACGTGCCGATCGGCCTCGTCTGCTTGGCCGTGACCCTCGCCGCGGTGAAGGATTCGCGCGATCCGCAGGCCCGCCCGCTCGATCTGCGTGGGGCGATGCTCGCCGCGACCGGACTCTTCCTGCTGACGTTCGCACTGATCGAGAGCAACCGACGGTCGTGGGCGTCGCCGGTCATCGTCGGCTCGCTCGCCGGCGCGGCCGTCCTGCTGGGCGCGTTTTTGGGGTGGGAGCACCGGGCGGCCTCGCCCATGGTGCCGCCCAGCCTGCTCCGCAATCGTCGCTTCGTCGCGGCGAACGGGGTGTTCGCGCTGATGTACTTCTCGCTGGCGGGGATGTTCTTCTTCGTGACGCTCTATTTCCAGGATCTGCGGGGCTGGTCGGCGTTGCAGACGGGTCTGTCCTGGCTGCTGCTGAATGGGCCGTTCTTCGTCGCGTCGCTCAGCGTGGGCCGGCTGGCCCGGCGGTACGACGGTCGTCGGCTGATCGGCGGCGGCAGCCTGGCTGCGGCGTTCGGCATGGTCGTGTTGGCGCTCCTAGGGAGCGACACCGGGTTCTGGCTGGCGGGCATCGGATACCTGCTGATCGGCCTCGGGTTCGGGCTGGCGGCACCCCTGGTGTCTTCGCAGGTCATGGGTGACGTGCCCGCCGGGTTTGCCGGAATCGGTTCCGGAATCTTGAACTCGGCCCGTCAGGTCGGCACGTCGGTCGGCCTCGCAGTGATGGGCGCCGTTGGAGTTGCCATTGCTACGCGCGTGTGGGATGCCAAGGCGATCACGGTGCCGGCTTCGGTCCCGGGCGGGGCGAGCGGCGTCGGGCAGGAGGTTGCCGGCGGTCAGATCAGCCTGATCGTCGCCCAGCTCGGGCCGGACGCGCGGCAGCCAGCGATCGATTCGTTCCTGACCGGGTATCACTGGGCGATGGCGACCGGTGCCCTTGCGCTCGCCGCGGCCGGAACGGCCGCGCTGATCGGCCTTCGTCCCAAGCGGGTGCCGAGCCCGCAGCGGAGCCCCGCGACGTCGGGTGTCCTCCAGCCCGAGGAGGGCTGAGGCCGGCTCAGTGGGCACAAGCCCAGTCGTGATCTTGGACTTACAGCCCAGGACGACCACGCGGCCAAGATCACGAGCGATCAATGTTGCGGCTGGCCGATGGTCACCGTGATGTCCGGCCCATGCCGCAGGGTCTTCGTGACGTAGCAGACCCGCTCGGCGTGTTTGGCCAGCTCCTCGAGGACGGGTCGCGGATTGTCGGCGGTCACGGCGATCTCGATGTGCACGAACTTGGGCCCGTCGTAGCGACCCACCGCATCCACATTCAGGTTGGACAGCGTGATGTCATGTTTCCGAGCGACCCAGGCGATCGATATGGCGAAGCACGAGCTGATGGACGCGAGAAACAGATCGGTCGGCTGCGGCCCGGTGTTGCTACCGCCCGACGTCTCGGGCTCGTCCACGACGATCTGGAAGCCGTTGGCCTCGGTGACCGCTCGCAGGCCGCCATCCCAGCGGGTGTGCACGATCCGCTCGCTCAAGGCGCGCTCCTGACCGCTCCGAAGGCAAGCGCGCGTACCGCTTCCTGGAAGCACTCGAAGGGCGCCGTCGCGACCCCGGCGCCGATCTGCCCGGCGCCCGAACGGGCGTGCAGGATGCCCGTCGTGATCCGCGGCGGCGTCGTGGTCTCCACGACGCGACGGACGTCAACCCCAAGGGGCGTCCCGGCGTTGTCCCACGTCGGCAGCCGGAACCGCGAGCTCCGCCCGGCACAGATCGAGGCCATCTGCTCGGTGACCGCGACCGCATCCGCCATCGTGCCGCCGACGAAGCCGGCGACGGCCGGCGAGCCGGCCGCGGCCGCACCGCCCAGGCCGACGAGCTCCAGGATGGCGCTGTCGCCGATGTCCTTGGCTGCGCTCTCCGGGCCGTAGTCGCCGTAGTACAGGGCTTCGGCCACCGGTGGGGCCGGTCCGAGGAACAGGTCCTCGGAGCCCGCGAGCCGGATGCCGTACGTCGTGCCGTTTCGGCACATGGTGGTGACGATGCTCGAGCCGCTGACCTGCTCGGCCCACAGGGCGACCGACTTGGCGGCCGCCATAGCCAGGTTGAGAAAGAACATGTGGTTGCCGGCCAGGAAGCGGGCGAAGTCCACTCGGCCGTCATCGGGCAGGGCTGCGAGCGCCGGAAGGATGCTCCGCACCAGCAGGCTTGTGGTGCCTTGCGTGCGCATGTGCACGTCGTCGCCGATCTGCACGCCCTGCGCCGCGAGCGCCCAAAGGTCGATCGGGCCGGTCTCGTGCACGACGTCACGAAGCATGGGGCCCGCGACCTGCCGAAGAAACACCAGGCGGGCAATCGCGGCGGGCGTGTCTCGCCCGAACCAGGCTGTGTCGCCCGGGCCCTGATTCACGGGAGCGAAGGCGCGGGTGTTTCCGGTCGGGTTGTCGACGACGATCAGCGGCGCCGACGGGCCGATCGCGCTCGCCATCGGAACCACGGTGTCGTGCCGGTAGGCCGGTTCGAGTCCGATCGTGCCCGCGCCGAGCTGGCGGTCGGCCTCGTCGATGTTCGCGGCCCAGCCCTCGGCCACGACTACTGCTCGCATCGAGCGGCGAAGCGGGTCGCTCACCTCGGTCCAGTCGATGGCGGGGCCGCAGTGCAGCAGCGTGCGGTCGGGCAGGTCGGCGAGCGCGGTCCCAGCCGCGACGACGTCGACGAGCTGGGGCACACCCTCATCGAGGCGCCGTACCACCTCGGCGTTGGCGCGCTCGATCTCGTCCGAGCGGGGGCCGTACAGCTCCTCGAGAGCGGCCACCAATTCCAGGTCGCCACCGGCCGGGATACGCCAATCGACCGGCTGTACGGGCACGCCCTGCTCGCGGAGGGCGTCGGCGAAGAGCGGCAGGCCGACGTTGATCACTGAGACCTCGGCGGGCAGCTCGACCGGCGGCCGGGCTTCGGTGGTCATCTCGTCGCCTCCCTCGCAGTACCGGCCGCATCCGCGAGCAGCTGACGCTCGGCCTGCTCCAGCCGCCGGCGGCGCTCGTCGATCGAGCGCTGGAGATCGGCCGCCCGCTGCTCGCATTGTGCGATCATCGGCCGCACCGCGCTCGGCGCGGCGCCGCCGACACCCACCCGGGTCGCCACGATGGCCCGCGCGTCCAATGCCTCGGTCAGGTCCACGTCCGCCAGCCCCCAGGAGCGCCCGGTCTCGGCCTGGGCCGCCTCGTCCAGCATGGCCCCGGTGATGTCCTTTCCGGCGATGCCTCGTCGGCTGGCCTCGCGCACCGTCTTTCCCGACGACGACGTATGCGCTGCGGTAGTCGACGCCGCAGGTCTGCACGATGAATTCGGTCAGGTCGGTGGCCTGGGTGTAGCCGGCGGCCAGTTCCGCGGCCAGGCGACCGGTGTTGACGTGCAGGGTGCCGACGACGCCGCTCATCAGGCGGGTGACCCGGATGGACAGATCGAGCGCCCGCGGCACCTCGCCGTAGGCGAAGATCAGATTGTCGCTGCGGGCCGACGGGCTCTTGGCCACGGCCAGGAACCCGGTCAGCCGGCCGATGAGGACGCCGGATGCTCCGCGCACGATCGCCAGGGAATAGGGATTGCGCTTCTGCGGCATGAGAATGCTCGATCGGGTGTAGGCGTCCGCGAGGTCCACGAAGTCGAACTCGCTGCTCGACCAGATCTCGAGGTCCTCGGCCAGCTTGCTCTGCGTCGACAGCAGGCTGGCCGCCGTCGCCAGGACATGGATCAGCCCGTCGATCTGCCACATCGCGTCCCGGGTGTGCTCTATGACCTCGTCGAACCCCAGCGCGCGGGCGACGAAGCCGCGATCGTCCAGCAGTCGGGTCCCGTTGACACAGCCGGCGCCGCCGGGGCTGCAGTTGATCGCGTCGAATTCGTCCAGCAGTCGTTGGGCGTCGCGAGCCGCCGGGTAGGCGAAGGACAGCACGTAGTGGCCGAACGTGGAGGGCTGGGCCTGCTGCAGGTACGTCTGATCCGGCATCAGCGTCTCGACGTGCTCCGTCGCAACGGCCGCGGTACGGCGCACGAAATCGACGACCACCGCGCCGAGATCGAGCAGCTGGACGCGCAGGTAGATCCGCAGCGCGATCCGCGCCGCCTCCCGACGAGGCCGGCCGGCGTGCAGCCAGCCAGCGGTGTCGCCCAGACGGGACACGAAGAACCGCTCCCGCGAGTTGTACGGCTCGCCGAACTCCGGCTCGTACGGGAACTCGGAGGCATCCATCGCGTGCACTTCGAGGAGCAAACGCAGGAGATCCCGCGCCGCCGCAGGCGGAACGATGCCGCGCCGCAGCAGATCGAGCACGTGAGCGATGTCGGCGAGGTTCAGTCCGGCATGCAGGAACGGGGCGTCCGCGTTCTCCAGGGTGAAGCCGCTCTCGATCAGCTCGGGCGCGGCCGAGCCCTCGGGCGGCCCGCTGCGTCGATGGGCGGTCACGCCCGCGCTCCGCGAGTGAGCGCCGCGAGCGCCGCGACCACGCCGCCGGTCGCCCAGAAGATCGCCGAACCCGGGCGCTCGTCGGCCAGCACGTGACGCAGCAGGGTCATCGCCTGGGCGCCGTAGTGGTCGTCGAGCAGGAGACCTTCGGACGTGAGCGCCAGCTCGGCGCTCATCCGGTCGGCCGCCGAGGCCGTGCCGAAGCCGGCGCCGCGCCGGTCTCGAACGTCCACGTCGCCGGCCTCCGGATCTCGGAAGCCAAGTTCGGCGGCGCAGCCCTTCGCCAGCTCGCGCACCCGGTCGGTCGCCTCCTCGAGGGGCCGGCTCACCGAGGCGCCGATGACGTGCCAGGGCAGCCCGTATCCGACCCGGCCGGCGACCAGTCCGGCCTGAGTGGTGCCGGAGCCGGTGGCCACGATGACGATGTCGGGCCGGATGCCGAGCGCGGCGCTCTGCTGAGCGACCTCCCGGGCCGCGTGCGCGTAGCCCACCGCACCGACCGGTGTCGCCCCTCCGCGCGGCAACGGATACGGATGCCGCCCGGCCGCCCGAAGCGCGTCCACCCGGTCGGCCACGGCGTCGTCGATGCCCTCGCGGGTCGGGGCCGCGTCGAAGTGCAGCCGCGCTCCGACCGCTCGGGCTATGGCGACGTTGGTCGAGCCGGCCGCTCCGGCCGATTCGGGGAAGAGCAGCTCACAGTCCACAGCGGCGCGCCGAGCGGCAACCGCGGCCGCGGCGCAGAAGTTGGAGCTCACGCTGCCGCCGGCGACGAGCACGTCGCAGCCGTGGTCGAGCGCGTCGCCGAGCAGATACTCCAGCGCCCGCGCCTTGTTGCCGGCAACCGCGAATCCGGTCAAGTCGTCCCGCTTGATCCACAGCGGACCTGATCCGAGGATCTCGGTCAGGCGCGGCGCCGGGACGAGCGGCGTCGGCAGGCAGGCCAACGGGATCCGCCGCGGCGTCATACCCACACCTCGGGTTCGGCCGCCCGGGCCAGCCGGCCGCGCGTGACGACCGCGTCGACCATCGCCGTAGCGTCCCCGATCGGCCAGCCGCCGGCGAGCGCGGCCCGGTCGGTCTCGGCCAGGACTCCCGCCGCGACGAGGGCGCCGACGACGTCCCGGGTGCCGCCGCGTCCAGGTGCGAGCACGTCGTGCATCAGCTGTTGGGCCTGGTGCTTGCCCAGTACCGGGGTCAGCTCGGCCAGGACGTGCTCGGAGGTCAGCTGATCCCCGAACCGCTCGAGGTTCGCCTGCATGGCGTCGACGTCGACGACCAACCCGGACAGCAAGGTCCGCGCCTGCTGGAGGGCCACGCCGGCGAGCAGGCACACCTCCGGCAGGGCCACCCACTCGGCCTTCCAGCTTCGGCCGTCGCGCTCATGCGTGCCGACCATGCCTTCGTAGAGCACGGCGGAGTTCGCCCGCACGAGCCGGGCCAGCGTGCTCAGATGCTCGCTGCCCTCGGGATTGCGCTTGTGGGGCATGGTGATACTGCCGACAGTGTCCGGCGTCGTCGGCTCCCGCAACTCGCCGATCTCCGGTCGCTGCAACTCGTAGACCTCGTCGCCGATGCGCGCGAGCGTGCCGCAGATCAGAGTGAGCACGCCGCCGAACTCGGCGATCCGATCCCGGGCGGTCAGCCAGGACACACCAGGATCGCGCAAGGCCCAGCTCGCGGCAGAACTCGGCCCGCAACGCCAGCCCGTCCGGGGCGAAGAAGCCCAACACGCCGACGGCGCCGCCGAGCTGGCCGACCACCCACCTCGACCGGCCCTCGGCCATGCGGCCAACGTGCCGACGGACCTCATCGGCCCACGACGCCACCTTGAAGCCGAACGTGATGGGTGCACCCGGCTGGCCGTGCGTGCGCCCGGCCAGCACGGTGTCACGATGCGCGACGGCGAGATCGAGCAGCGTGTCCTCGATCGCTCGCAGGTCGCGCCAGGCCACCCGACCGACGGCGCGCATCACGAGACCGAACCAGGTGTCGGTGACGTCCTGCACGGTCGCGCCGCGATACACGTGCTCGCGCGCGGAATCCGGGAGGATCCGTTGCAGCGCCCGGATCAGCCCGAGCGTGGAGTGCGACGTCAACCGGGTTTGTTCCGCGACGTAGTCCATGTCGAGTCGGTCGGCGTGCGCGTGGCGGCGGATCTGGTCTGCGGCCTCCTCCGGGATCAGGCCCAATCTCGCCTGGGCCGTCGCCAGGGCCGCGAGAATGTCCAGCCAGCTCTGCACCCGTCCGCGGTCGTCGAACATGGCGACGAGCTCGGGGGTACCCCACAGATGCGCGTACTGCGCCGAGTCGGTCAGGCGGGCTCCCACGCCTGCTCCCGTTCACTTACCAGCGCGGTCAGGGCGTGCGAGATCTGGGTCAGGGTGGCCCCCCAGGGTACGACGGCCCGATCGCCTACGACCTCGATGTGCCGTTCCAGTAAGCAACACTTCGTCAGCACCGCACCGGTCAATCCCGTGCGGTTTCGCGGGCAGATGTCGACCTGCGCGGCGCGCTCGCCGTAGACGTGTTCGTGAATCTGTTGCGACCGCTCGCAACCGATGAGGACCCACGGTTCGCGTTCCGGCCGCTCGTCGAGATAGGCCGTGCGCGCGCCCTCGACGGCGAATCCGCCGCCCCGGCAGGGCAACAGATAACTGGCCGACGGCCGGCTCCGAGCCAGCGCTTCGAGGGTGACGATGTCGGCCACCAGCTCGACCGGACGGAGTTCCTCGGCGACCTCGAGCACGCGGCCGGCCTGATCGACCAGCTTGGCCGGATAGGGCGGCACGACCTCGGTGACGGTCACGCGCACGGCCGTGGGATCGACGATGAAGCTCACGTGGCCATAGCGGCCCTGCAGGACGACGCCCCGCCAACCGGGGCCCGCTCCCGGGCGGCTCGGGCGAGCGGCCGACGGTACGGCGGTGTCGACGTCCGGGCAGACCAGAAATGCGCACTCGGTCTCGTCGGCGAGGAGGCGCAGGTCGACGATCGGCGAGAAGAGTGGATCGTCGGATTCCTTGCGCACCGCCACGATCGCGGTCCGGTCGTCGTTGCGGACGACGATGTAGCGGGTACGGCGATACGCCTCCCGCCCCAGGAAGTAGTGCCGCAGGGCCACCTCGTCGAAGCGCGCCCTGGACCGTCGTGACCGCGACGCCGCGGTACTCGTCGGGAAACCGGCTGGCCGAGCTCAGACGGTCAACCATTGCCGGGCCAGGTCGCACGTGTCGGCGCGGAGTCCGAGCCGCAACGTTTCCACCGCCAACGCTTCGTCCAGGGCGATGTTCGCCAGGTTCACCTCGGGACCGACGTCCCCCGATTAAAACAATGCGAGAAAGATCGGAGATGCTGAGACGTTCAAACCCCTTAAAATTCTTGATATCGATTGTTTTGATCATATATATCCCTTGCACTATGTTGTGGCGTGTCTACCCCCCCTCCCTTTGCCGCCAAATCCTTAACACCTCTTGGTACGCCTCCCACATATCCACATCATACCATAGTTGTGCATCATCTACGTTGAGCATTTCCATTTTCTGTGCGGTGTTTCTCGATGGTTGAGCGGGCACCTGCGGCGCCGGTGAACGGGGTCGACGCAATACTGTTCAAATAGCCCATGTCATGGTATGACACCATGAAAGATGAAATTCTGGCGCAATTTCAGGAGAATAAGAATAACTCATCAATAAGCTCAGAATCCGTTCGTTGCAGGCCTGCAACGAACGGATTCTGAGCTTATTGATGAGTTATTCTTTCATGTGGGGTCACCATATTTTTTCGGGTAAAACATACGCTAGCGAGATCGGGTCCCTACGTGTTTTCTGCGCGGTGAAATTCCTCGGCGAAGGCCATGCCGTACTTGGCTGCCCGTTCGGCGTCCATTTTGCGGATGAATTGCTCCAGTTCTCTAGAGCCGCCGACCTGGCTGGCATGCGCACGAAGGGCTGCTAGTTTGAGTTCAAAGGTGGCCGAGGTATCCACTACATGGTTGAGTACGGGCGCACCCATGATGTAGATTTCGGAGATTTTGTGAGGGAGTAAGCCCTCTTGCAGGAGTTCGGGAAAGTCCCAGGGGTTTTGTGACGTAGGGTAAATGGCCTCTAGGGCTGCCTGGCCTGCGGCTAGGTGATCTGGATGGTAGCGCCGAATCATGAGGGCTGGGGTCCAGGTGTGTTCTGGTGATTGACAAATGACACGGGCAGGGCGATAGCGGCGCAGTTCACGCGCGATATCGCGTCGCAGCTCAAGTGTGGGCTGCAAGCGACCATCGGGGTAATCCAGAAAGATGACATCTTTGATGCCGAGAATTCCACCTGCTGCTCTCTGCTCAGCCTTGCGGGTTCGTGTGCCTGCACTGCGTGCTTCTGGCCCGACATCTGTGGCGTCGTCGGGTCCGCCGCCAGCGCCATCGGTGCAGACGACGTAGTAGACTTCCCAGCCTTCTTTTGCCCAGGCGGCGATGGTGCCACCACAGCCAAATTCGGCGTCGTCTGGATGGGCGATAATGGCCATTGCGACTTTATTTTGTGTTTGTTCACTCATGAGTGCTTTTTCCTTTCGCTTGTTTGACATACATGTCTCTGTTTGTTTATTTACTATCCGACTCTACACACCCATCGGGATGGTGTCGGACACCTCATCGGTCTCTTGTCCCCCTGTTGGAACAATCGAGTCAGCTGGTTCGATGCTCGTCCTGGTTGAATCCTGCTGATGCAAGAAGGCGGCCAGCAAGGCAACAGTGAGCATTCCTATACCTGCAATGAGAAACGCCCCATGCAGCGCGTCCACGAACGCCTGGTTAATCGCCTGGTGTAGTGCAGTCGGGGGCAGTGGCAGTCGCCCCAAGAGAGGGAGCTGGCTGGCCTGTGCGCCGAAACTTCCAATCTTCCTTGCAATCGTGGCACCAATCGGACCGGGCACGCCCCGTTGTGCGAGTTGAGACACAATGTTGCCGGAAAATTGCTGCACGACGATTGCCCCGAGCACAGCTATCCCTAACGTGTTTCCGAGCCGGTGACTGGTGTTAAACATGGACGAGCCCAGACCCGCTCGTGCAGGAGGCGTGACGGAGAGCACCGCCGCGGTCAGTGGGCTCTGCATGAGGCCAATGCCAATACCCAGCATGCCAAGGATCCACCACAGCGTGGCATAGCTGGAGTCGGGAGAGAGG
The DNA here is from genome assembly GCA_963779485.1 of uncultured Actinomycetota bacterium. GTDB lineage: Bacteria > Actinomycetota > Actinomycetes > Mycobacteriales > Jatrophihabitantaceae > CAVVJA01. The sequence continues at coordinate 36,356 of CAVZYJ010000010.1, forward strand.
CGTAGCAGCAGGAACAGCGCGCTGGAATCCATCAGGGCACCCATCACAATCGGCAGGCGCGGACCGAGACGGCCAGCGAGCCGACCTGCAAACGGAGCAGCCACAAAGGCGCCTATGCTGATGGGGACCGTCCGCAGGCCAGCCTCAAGCACCGTATACCCCTGCACTTGCTGAAAAAACTGGGCCAGGAAAAAAATGGGACTCATTGAGGCAACGCCGACGATGAAGGTAGCCATGTTGGCGAGCGAGAACACGCGCCTCCCAAAGAGCTGCAGCGGAAGCAGCGGTTCGCGCACCCGCGTTTCGACCAGCAGGAACGCAGTCAGCAAGACCACCGCGCCGCCGAAGAGGCCGAGGATCAACGGGGAGGTCCACCCTTGAGATCCACCCTGAATGATGGCCAGGACCAAACAGGTCAGCCCGGAAATCACCAGCACTAGACCCGGTAGGTCGATGTGCCGGGCGTCCGGGTTGCGCGACTCAGCAAGACCTGGCCAGGCCAGGGCGAGCGCGAGGAGCCCGAGGGGCAGATTCACGAAAAAAATCGCAGGCCAGTCCCAAAACTGGACGAGCAAGCCGCCAAGCAGCGGACCGGCGACGAGACCTATGCCAGAAACGCTGGCCCAGAGGCCAATGGCCTGCGCACGGGCGCGCGGCTCGGGAAAGGCTGCCGTCAGCACCGAGAGACTCCCCGTAGAAAGCGCCGCTGCACCTATGCCTTGTAACACGCGACCGAAGAGCAGCCAGCCCAGCATCGGTGCGAACCCACAGAGCGTCGAGCCGAGCAGAAACAGCACCAGCCCGGAAAGGTACAGACGCTTACGCCCAAAGCGGTCGCCCAGGGTACCAGCGGTGAGCATGAGGACCGCAAAGGGCAAGGTGTAGGCGTCAATGGTCCATTGCAGATCCGACAGACCCGTGTGGAGATCGGCCTGGATTCTCGGCAGTGCCAGAGTGACAATCGAAATATCCAGCAGAATCATAAACGATCCCAGACAGGTCACGACCAGTGTAATCACCAAGCTTTTGCGATGTGTTGCATTCATCATATGCTCCCTTCTTTTCCATGTATTGGAGACCTTCTCAAAGAAACGACTATCCCGTAGGGGCGTGGGCTTGTCCCCGCCCAAGGTGGAGGTCTCTATGACGCTCACTAGGGCGGGGACAAGCCCACGCCCCTACGGGATAGGTGCTCCTCAGAACGCAAATTGGTATCAGGAGTCGACTTCGCGATACTCTTGATGGGAGTCTACCAGTTTGGAGGCTGGAGAACATCGGTAGAATACGTGATTGTGTTGCCTATTTCGCCCCTGACTGGGAAGAAGGGGTGCGGAGCCACATACCTAGGCAGAATTACCGAGGTGCTGCGGATGGCGAGGAGAAAGCGCGGGGGTCAGACCAGCTTGTGCTCGATGGCAGAACGAGTCGCGGCACTGCGCGAGGTGACACCGAGCTTACTGTAAATCGAACGCAAGTGGGCATCGGCAGTGCGGGGACTGATAATGAGCGAATCCGCGATTTGGGTGGTGGTCAGCCCCAGCGTCACCAGGCGCAAGACTTCGATCTCGCGAGCGGTCAGGCCGAATGGGTTCCCTCTGGACGCAGGTGCCTGAGGGAAGGTCGCAGGAGCTGCCCCAGTGGGAGACTGGGAGGTTGGAGCGATCTGCTCTCGCACGTTCACCTGTTCCGCTGCTGCGATGGCTTGTTCAAGTGTGAATGCTCGCCCCTCGGTCCATGGCTTTCTCGAAGGCTGCCGCATCAAGTTGGACACGTACGTCGGCTACCGTACGCTCATAAGAGGCGCGGTCGGTTGGCGGAAGGGGAGCGCCAATGGCGTCGCGCAGAGCCTGTGCCGCTCCATACAGCCGCGCTGCGCTCAGTGGTTGTCCCTGCCCCTGGGCTACGCATGCCAATCCCTCCAAGGCAGAAGCGATACCTTCTTTGTCTCCTAGTTCTTGCCGCAAGGACAGGCTCTCATCGTAGTGTTCTTTTGCTTGCTCATAGCTACCCTGGGACAGCGCAACGCGCCCCAGAATAGTGAGTGTATGGGCGCTCCCTCCTTTATCTCCTAGCTTCTGCCGTATCGCCAGGCTTTCCTCACAAAGCACTCTCGCTCGCCCATAGTCGCCCCGATCCAGCACTGCAATGGCGAGAGTAGTGAGTGAACCGGCAATACTTTGGGGGGATCCCAGCTCACGTGCCAGCGCCAGGCTCTCCTCGCACCGTGCTATAGCTCGCTCGTACTCTCCCAGAGCAAGCAGGGCCAGACCCCAACCAGAGAGGGCAAGGGCCATGACCCGCTTATCGCCCAGCTCACGGAGCAGCGGTAGACTCTCCTCATAGAGCGTGGTTGCCTGCTGGTAGTCACCCCTGCTGCGTGTTAGATTTCCCAGAGAAGTCAGGGCGTAGGCAATGCCCAGTCTATCTGGGAGCGCACGAGAGAGGTCCAAACTTTCTTCCAAGAGAATGTTCGCTCGTGCATAGTCATCCTGGTAGAACGCCAACAAGCCGGCAGCATGCAGTACCTTTGCTCGCACAGATGTCTGCTCCGAAAAATGCTTCAGTATTCGCTCCAGCATGTGTCGTCCCTCAGTCAGATAGCCTCGATAGAGCCAGAAGTGCCAGATGGCGACACCGATGCGAGCGCCTGGTTCTGCCTCTGCCTGCTCTAGTGACCATGCGAGCGCCGTTCGGATATTATCATGCTCCAACTCTACGCGATGAAACCATTCAATCTGCTGTAGACCAACTGTTTCGGGCCCTGCACGTTCCGCGAAACGGACATACCAGTCACAATGACGGCGGCGCACGGCGGCCACTTCGCCCGCCTGCCGCAGCTTCTCCTGGCCGTACTGCCGCATCGTCTCCAGCAAGCGGTAGCGTGCCTCAGCGCTGCGTTGCTCCATGAGCACCAATGATTTATCGATCAGGGAGGAGAGGACCTCAAGCACGTCGCATTCTTCGCCTGGCGAACCGGCGCAGATGGCCTCTGCCGCTTCGAGCGAAAAACTGCCAGCAAACACCGAGAGCCGACGGAAGAGGGCCTGCTCTTGTGCTGACAACAAGTCGTAGCTCCAGTCCATGGCTGCCCGCAAGGTTTGCTGTCGCGGTAAGGCCGATCGACTGCCCCCGGTGAGCAGCCGGTAGGCGTCATCCAGTCGCGCAGCGATCTGCTCAACAGAAAGGACACGTATACGGGCCGCAGCCAGCTCAGTCGCCAGTGGAATGCCGTCGAGACGACGACACACCTGCACCACTGCCGATGCATTCTCCGGTGTGAGGGAGAAGGAAGGGAGGACAGACCTCGCTCGCTCAATAAATAGTTGAACGGCCTCATAGGTCAGCAGTCCTTCGATGGGCGGCAGGTGATAGGTATCAGGTACGCGTAGAGGAAGGACCGGCCAGATAGTTTCACCGGTGATCGTAAGTGCTTCGCGACTGGTGACCAGCACGCGCAGCGTGGGAACAGGTATGTAGGAGCGTTTCGACCAACTGTACGCACGCTGCCAGCAGGTGCTCGCAGTTGTCTAACACGAGGAGCAGATGTTTGGGACGCAGCGCATCAGAGAGGGCCTCCGTCAACGTGCAACCCGCGCGTTCAGGGATGCCTACAACTGAGGCTACGGCCTGCGGCACGAGCATCGGATCGGAGAGGGCAGCCAGCTCCACCCAGCAGACACCATGCGCGAACTCCTCCAGGAGGTCGGTTGCGACCTGAAGGGCCAGACGCGTTTTGCCGCTGCCTCCAGAGCCAGTGAGGGTGAGCAGCCGGGTAGTCGCGAGCAACTCTCTGACCTCGGTCATCTCCCGTTCGCGGCCAATAAACCGGTTCACCTGGAGAGGCAGATTGTTGGGAGAGGTCTCGAAGACCTTCGAGACCTGCGCATCTTCTATGCTCAACGCGATTGTTCCTCCATGAGAACTGAGGAGAGTGAGATTGCTCTCGTCATGCTGCATTCATTCCTGAATGAAAGGGATACGTTCGATCAGGTTCAAAGGATGCACCATCTCTCCTCTCTCATCGATGATCGAACTGTTGCCATTGTATCACAGCCATACAGATTCTCCGGCATGTCGAGGCCTTTTTTGACTGGAACGTGTCGGAGATCGGTAATTCCGCCTAGGTATGGGGCTCCGCGCTCCTTCTTCCCAGTCGGGGCGAAATAGGCAACACAATCACGTATTCTACCGATGTCCTCCAGCCTCCAAACAGGTAGACTCTCATCAGAGTAGTGCTCAGGAACTCCTGAGCAGTCGGCAAGAAGATATCTTCGAAGAGATGTCTATCAGGGTCAGCATAAGGCATCATTCTATAGTTGAACCAGCAGATGGACGAAAGGACACTTCTCATGGTTGAACACGCAAATGGACGAAAAGCAGTGCTCTACGAGCGCAAGATCAGCCCCTTTTCCTCCAGAGAACCTGACAAGAAATGGCAGTGGAGAGCCCGTATGGCGCGCCTCGCGGTCACGTTCGTAATAGTGTTGCTTGTAGTGTTCTTGTCTGCTTGCGGCGGCACCAGTTCCTCGACAAGTCAGTCTACGCCTCGCACAACGTCCATATCTCAGATCAAGAAACACGACACCTGTGCGGTGCAAGCCACGCTCCCGGCGAGTCTGCCTGACCCGCAGGGCTCATTTAATACCGGTGCTGATGTGATTACTGTCTTCAATAATGCTCGGCAGCAAGAGGGATGCTCCGTCCCGTTGAGCATTGACCCTGGCGCCTATGACGCAGCAACCTCGCAGCAGCAAGTGCTGATGGTGTTCAATGCTGAGAGGCAGGATCGCGGCCTGCCAGCGGTCAATTTGGACCAGACATTGCTCTCCCAGATTGCGCTGAACCATAGCAAAGAACTAGCGCAGTACAACTACGAAAACAATGCCCATCAAAGCCCTATCAACCAGCCCGGGGGCAAGAACTCTGTCGGCGATCGACTGAACGTGAATTCGGTGCTCACGCAACACAGCCATCAGCCCCTGTGGGCAGAGACTGTCTTTTATGGTGCGTTCAGCGCGGGCGTGACTGGCGCTAATTCCGTCTACTGGTGGATGTACCAGGATGCTCCCTCCGGATGGGGACACCGCAAGGCCATACTTGGCTACGATTTTACTATAGACGCCAATCCTGGTCACTTCACCTGGGTTGGCATCGGCGTCGCGACAGGTGGCAAGTGGGGCCACTACTACACGATCGACTACCTCGATGATGCCAATAGCACGAAGTATACGCCCCCAACGACCGCCGATACGCAGCCACCCAAGCTGAATCCACCCACCGTTGTTGACGCCAACACGGTGCAAGTCACGGGCGTTCAGGACGACAGTGATGGACGTACCGATGGAGTTGCAGGAGTCAGCAGTGTCGTCTTCTATGTCAGCTCTGCCGTAGCAGCTGACGGGAGTACCTTCCAAACGGTCAGTGCGACTCAAACGACTTCCGGAACCTGGACGGCGAACCTGGCGGTTACTGACCCAACCACGTTGCATGTGGTCGCGGTCGATGGCAGTGGCAACTACACTGATTGTGTTGTCGGAGGAGCCACGTGTTAGTCTAGCTAGGGAGGGATAGGGAGGGGTTTGACGCTTTCCGGGGGAGGTTTCTCGTAGGGACAGGGGTTTCCTCACCCCGGCATCGGTGTGGTTGCCAACCAGCCGTGCCGGTTGGCAAGGCGTTTGATAGGCGAGCGAAACCCCTGTTCCTACGGTGCCTCACCGAATTTGTTGGAGTCAGTGCCATAAAGGATCGCCCCTACGGAAGCGCAAATTGGCATAAGCAAGTCGAAGGGAGATTTGCGAGAGATTCAGTTCGTGCCACATTGAGCAAAGGAGGATCGAGTATGTTTCTCATACGTCTCTTCGTACATGTACAGCAGAAGCAAGCCTTGATAGGTAGAATTGGGTTAGCGGTCTTCTTTGTCTCGCTGATCGGCTGTAGTGGTCCTAATCCAGTCACCGTAGCTACCCCTACTCCAACGCTGCCACGGATTGCGTGGACGACGTTTGATCTCCATCTGCCCCTCAGAGGCTCTCAATGCTCCTGTAGTCGGGACGCTACCTGATGATACCGTACTCCATGTGAGCATCACCTTCCGGGTGAACCAGCAAGAACTACAGAAGTTGCAGGGTACTCCAGGGCAGAACCTGGAAAACTATGCTAATCAGTTGGGGCTTAGTGATAGTGAGTATCAACAGATCAAACAAATCTATGGCATACAGGATGCTACTCTGAATCTCGACAAGCTGCATACGACGCTCACTGTTGATGCCAAAGCGAAAACCTTTGCCCTGGTGTTTCAGATTCAGTTCCTCGTCCATAAACTCAATGGGCGTACCTTCTATACCCCGACCAGTAATCCCAAGGTGCCCGACCTTGTCGTCAATAAAATCCTGGCTATCACCGGGCTGGATAACTACAGCCTGTCCCCACGGACAGGCTTTGGCGCTCATCCCGGCCAGACCATGAGTGCTCCGCAACTTGATTGTAATCTGCGCCAGAATGTCTTAAGCCCACTGGCGGTGGCACATTTCTATGGCTACGATACGTTCTACAAATCTGGCCTGGACGGTGAGGGGATCACCATCAATTTGGTTTCGATTGATGGGTTTAACAAAGCAGATGTCCAGAACTACGCAAGTTGCATGAACTATCGAGGTCATCTGAAAGTGAATGACTTGAACACCCCACCCGATCCTGGCGAGGAAGCAACTCTCGATATTGAAATGATCATGGGGCTGACACCTGCTGCAAACATTGCCGATTATGAAACGAGCGACGCTACTTTTTCCTCCATCAATCAGGCGTTACAAGCCATTATTCAAGATAATCTGCACAATACCAACAGTGGGAGTATTGTCAGTATGAGTCTGGGGGCGACTGAAAGCGGCATTACTCCCGGTGATGTTGCCGCACTTGATCAGAGCCTGCAAATCCTGACCAAGGCAGAGCATATGACGATCTTTATTGCCAGCGGTGACTGTGCGGCCTTTGATAGTGGAACTTATGGTGATCTCTCGGTCGATTTCCCCGCCAGTGATCCCTGGGTCGTTGCTGTTGGAGGTACCACTCCGGTTCTTGATCAACAGTCAGGTATTCATGAGACAGCATGGGCAAATGACGCCAATCACGCAGCCTGCAACAATCAGTGGGGCAGCGGCGGGGGTCTCAGCACGCTGTTTAAACGTCCAGATTGGCAGGATGCTCCGGGGGTGCAAAACACATTTTCAAATGGCATGCGCCAGATGCCTGATGTATCGGCGTTTGCTTCCAATCTAGTATTTTATTACCTGGGTCACTGGAGCGCAACAGGAGGAACAAGCGCCGCCGCCCCTATCTGGGCAAGTGGCATGGCATTGGTGAATGAGAGGTTGCTTCACCAGACACAACGGTTTCTCTTTGGACCAGATCTTTTCTACCAGGTTGCGCAGTATGGAGCGAATAATCAACTCATCCCCTATACCGATGTGACTCAGGGAAATAACCTGTATTATCCTGCAACGCAGAATTGGAACTTTGCGGCGGGACTGGGTACACCCAATCTGAACGATTTCTATGAGATTTTACTAGCAATAACGCAGCAAGGATAATCTAAGAGAGTGTTTGAGAAGTGTGGAAAGCTCTCGTGGAGGTAACGTATGGCTGACCGTGTAGGCCAACAATTTGGCAACTACCGTCTTGTTCAATTGTTGGGGCAAGGGGACTTTACGCAAGTCTATCTGGGGAAACAGGTCAATCTGGAGACGCTGGCGGCCATCAAAGTCTTCCAGACTCAACTAGCAAAACAGGATACTAAGCAGTTTTTTCTGGAAGCGCGGATCATGGCCAGCGTGGCGTATCCGTCTATAGTGCGTATCCTGGATTTTGGCATTGAAGAAGATACTCCTTACTTGGTCATGGATTATGTTCCTCATGGAACATTACGCCAGCGTCATCCTAAAGGTAGCCGCCTCCCTTTAGCGACGGTTGTCTCTTATGTGAACCAGATCGCCCCTGCCTTGCAGTATGCCCATGAGCGAAAACTCATCCATAATCACATCAAGCCAGAGAATCTTCTGGTGGGGAAGGCGCATGAAATTTTGCTCAGCGACTTTGGGATTGCCTTGGTAGACCAGCGTTCACGCTACCTAAGCCTACAGGATAAGGTAGGAACCATTGCCTACATGGCTCCTGAGCAGATTGATGCTCGTCCGCGTCCGGCCAGCGATCAGTACTCCCTTGGCATTGTGGTCTATGAGTGGTTAGCTGGCGAGCTTCCTTTTCAAGGCCAGTTTCTTGAAATTGCTACCAAGCAGAGGGTTATGCCTCCCCCTCCATTACGAGAGAAGTTCTCCGATATTGCTCCTGGCGTAGAAACAGTGGTGATGAAAGCCCTGGTGAAACGCCATGACCGACGGTTTGCTGATATACAAGCATTTGCGACTGCATTAGAACAGGCAAGCAAAGTTGAGGATATACCGACTCTTTATTCCATTCCTACCTCTCAGGTGCCTGATGCGACTATCCCGGTGCAGTTTCCAGTACAGCCACTTTCAGGGGAAACTGCTTCGACAGGGAAGCCGACAAGCACGTCTAAGAATACACCGACTATGTATTCCGTCCCAGCCTCTCAAATGTTTGACGCGACTATCCCGGTGCAGTTTCCACCACAACAACGTACAGGGGAAACGGTTTCAACAGAGAAGCCAGCATCCCGTGGTGTCTCGCGCCGGGTTGTCGTGTCAGGGTTGGTAGGAGTGGCGGCTCTGGGGGCAGTGGGGGGAGGAATTGTCTGGTTCAGCAGGAGAACAGCATCGCCCGTCTCTCCTGCTATCAACATTACTCCTACCCCTGCTCAAGCCGAAACGCGCCGCAAACTCACCCATGTTTGGCTTTAATGCACAACATACCTGTTTTAATGCTAATGAGTATATACTTTCGCCAACCAATGTCTCCCGGTTGGTACCTTACTGGTCCAGCACAACTGACGACCTCATCGATGCAACGCCTGCTGTCGTTGGGAAGACCGTCTATGTTGGCTCACACGATTCTCACGTGTCTGCGTGGGATGCTACGAATGGGAAGAGCTTGTGGGTGACTCCTACCGGTGATGCTATCTCTTCTTCACCTGCCGTAATAAATGGGATCGTCTATATTGGCTCGGCAGATCACAAGCTGTACGCACTCAAAGCAGAGACAGGCGAAATTCTTTGGACTGTTCCTGCGAATAACGCTTTCCTCTCCTCCCCTACAGTTGTCAGTGGTGTCATCTATATCGGCTCGCTCGATCACAATGTGTATGCCCTCGATGCAGCCACAGGCTTGGTCTTGTGGACAGTGACGACTGGTGATAGCGTGACGGCCTCGGCCTCGGTAATCGATGGGGTAGTCTATGTTGGCTCATCTGACCATACCCTCTATGCATATGATGATTTCACCGGCACGACCCTCTGGACTGCCTCCACAAATGATAGCATTCTTGCTGCTCCGGCTCTGGCAAACGGGGTGGCCTACGTCGGGTCAACAGACCATTCTCTCTATGCCTTCGACGCTACGACAGGGAAGACCCTCTGGACAGTCTCCACGGGAGATCGTATTGTCTCCGGGTGTGCAGTTGCCAACGGTGTCGTCTACTTTGGTTCGCAAGATCACAAACTTTATGCCTGCGATGCGACCACAGGCAAAGTCATCTGGACCTTTTCTACCGGAGACCAGGTGAACGCTACACCGATGGTAGCCAACGGCGTCGTCTACTTTGGTTCGCAGGATCACAAACTTTATGCCTGCGATGCGACCACAGGCAAAACCCTCTGGACAGCTTCGACAGGGGATCGTGTCACTTCTTCACCAGTTGTCGTCAATGGCGTGCTCTATGTCGGCTCATCTGACCATAAGCTCTATGCATTTCATCTGCCTGACTAGAGACCCCTTCTACCTTGTTCTGAATATATCTTCCCTACCGCTCCGTTGCCATCGAAACTGGCAGTGCCTGTGACTCCTTTCCACCTATATGGACAAGGCTATTTCTTCTGAATCGAACATACTGGAGTGTATCTCGCTCTTCTTGACCCATATGCGAAGTAATTTCTGTACCAAGGTAGAGAAGGTGGATGCCAAACACCTTACCCTATCGCAATAGTAGCGCTCGCAGCCATATTTGGAAAGAGCGTTACTCCCTTGATACTCTCAGGTGTAATACTAACGATTACCGGATATGCCATCCCTGTGCTGAGAGCAACGCCATTGGGTGATATTGCGCTAACTGTGCCAGAGAACTGACGATTAGCGTAGGCATTCACTGTGAACTGAACCCGCTGGCCTACTTTGACTTTCATAATGTCTGTATCGCTTACGTCTAGCAAGACCTGACCGACATGTGACAGGTCAACCAATTGAATAAACACACCGGAATCAGCAGATCCTATCGCTTTAGGCGCGTTATTCACACGAGGACCAGGTAGACCTCCAACTGTGCCATTAATCGCCGTCACTACCCCATCATGAGGAGCAACCAGGGTGGTATTGAGTGCCAGGTTAAGTTGTGCTACTCGCAATAGCGCAACAGCTTCTACAAGTTCGTGTTGCAGGGTTACGAGGTCTTTTGCTGCTACTAATAGATCTGGCGCGAACTCTGCCACCACGATCTGTGCGCTGGTAGAGGCAACTTGCCCTTGTGCAGTTGTTAGCGTAACATTGGCATTCGCAGTAGCTTGCGTGACAGCAGCCTGATCCCTTGTGACCAGCACTTGTGCTGCTGCAACTGCGGTCTGCGTTGTTGCAACAACAACCTGATATTGTAGCTGTGCCCGATGAATACAGGCTTGCACTGTGTTCGTCTGCGTTGTGGCCGGATCACCTGTTGTCCGTGAGGCAGGTGTGGGTGTTGCAGCTGTTGGATGGCCTGTCGTCTTTGGGGCAGGCGTGGGTGTCGCAGTTGTTGGACTGGCTGTCGTGGGTGTCCCACTTGCGGGGGGGTCTTGGCACGTGGCAATGCTTTGATTCAATTGTGATTGAGCCAATTGAATCTGTGCCGTTGCCTGTTGCTGGGTAGTTGCAAGCAAGTGTTGTTGGGTCGTGAGGGTAACTTGTGCCGCTTTTATATTGGCTTGTGCCTGTTTCTGGTCTGCCTGCAATACGGCCTGTGCTACATTGAAATTCGTCATAGCCAGCGCAACCAAGGCTTGCTGCTCGTTGATCGCACGTGCCTGACGTGCCAAGCCAACATTGACACCTACCTGTGCATCATCGACAAGACTCTGGTCCACATCAACAGCCCTTTGCAGAAAAGTTGGATCCAACCGCGCTAATACGGAGATGACGGGTTTTGGCAGTCCCGAGGCCTGGGCGGCCGTCGCCGCCTTCTGGAGCGGCGATTCGATGGCGCCGCCGGAAGCCCCGAAAGTGCCGCCGCAGCCCCATTTCACCGGGCTTGCGGTCGCCGGCGCCGTCGCCCTGGCCGCCGCTCGCGGTCCGGCAACGCGGCGCGAGGCAAGGCTCCAGCGCTTCCTCGCTTCGGCCAAGGACATCGCCTCAGGCGGCGTGGGCCGCATCGATGCGGAGCCGGACTGATGGGCATGCCCGCCGCACGCCTGGGCGACATGCATGTCTGCCCGATGGTCACGGTCCTCGTCCCCCATGTCGGTGGCCCGATCGCCGGTCCCGGCTGCCCGACCGTGCTGATCGGCGGCATGCCGGCCGCCCGCGTCGGCGACATGCTTGTCTGTGTCGGTCCGCCTGACGTGATCGCGATGGGCTCGTTCACGGTGCTGATCGGCGGCATGCCGGCGGCACAGTTGGGCAGCATGTGCGCCCATGGCGGCACCGTCGTCGTCGGCTATCCGACGGTGCTAATCAGTTGATGGGTGGACCTGTACCGTAGCCTCGGTCGAGGCCGCGGCAGGGGCACCCGCCGTCTTTGCTTCCACGATCGCCGATCCGTCACCGGTGCTGAAAGCGATGGTGACCGCGGTGATGTTGTCGGTCCCCTGGGCTGAAAGGGCGGCCATCACGAGGCGTGCGGCGCCGCCGGCCTCGTCGCCGGAAAGCAGTTCGGCAAGCCGCTCCTCGGGAAGGGTCTTGCTCAGGCCGTCGCTGCACAACAGCAGGCGGTCGCCGGCCATGAGCTGTCCGGTCCGCTTCTCCAGCTCGAGGATATCGCTGTCGGCGCCCACGGCGCGCGTGATGACATTGGCTTGCGGATGGCCGATCGCTTGGGCTTCGCTGATGGTGCCGCTTTCGACCAGCGCCTGTACCAGGCTGTGGTCGCGCGTGATCTTGGTGAGGATATGGTCGCGCAGCAGGTAGGCGCGGAAATCACCCGCCCACAGGCAAGCGAAATGGTCGTCGCGCGCCAGCAGGACGACCACGGTCGTCGCCACCATCGCGCCGTCGCCGTGCCGTGAGGCCTCGGCGTGCAGGCGCGCATGCGCGGCCTCGAGGCGGGACCGGACCTCCACGAGCATCTCGGCCGCCGAGAGGCCGGAGTCAATGGTCTGCAACAGGCCCGCGACCTCGGCCGATGCAATTTCACCGAACTCGTGACCGCCGGCGCCGTCGGCCACCGCCCAAAGGCCGAGATCCGGCCGGTTGACGAAGGCATCCTCGTTGAGCCGGTTCGCCGCGCCGGCATGCGTTGCCGCGCCGGAGTGGAAGCTGCCGGAGCGGGCGATGTTCTGATCGAGGCCGTTGTCGGACATCACGAAGGATCCGTGCGGGCAATCACCAGCTCGGCCGGCGGATCGGCCGGGGCCCACGCGTCGTCGATGAGGGCAGCGAAGCGGCTGGCCACCGGCAGGGCGGTTCCGGTCTCCAGGCGCGGGGCGACGCGCGGGCCGCCCTCGGTCCACCAGGCTGCCCGGCCTGGCGCGAGATCCGGCGCCGGAGCCGGGGAGTCGGCGGCGCTGAAATCATGTTGGATGCGCTCCAGAAGCTCGGTCGGGGCGAGATCATGCTCGAGCGCATCGCGGCCCGCATCTTCCGCTGCCACCAGGAACGGCATCATCGCGCCCACCGACGGCGCCCAATCGCCTGGCGCCGTGGCGGCGATCGTCAGCGGAGAATAGCGCCCGGCCTTGTCGACGCTGGGCAGCCAGATTCCGAGCACGCCATTTCTGCCGCACAGTCCGGGGGGCAGCACGAAGCGCCAGACCGGGGCCTCGAGCCAGGCGGCGATCCACTCGTCGCGCGGCCGATGCTGGGTTTCAGCCAGGCCGCGCTGCCACCAGTCGTCCCAGCCATCCGTGAAGTCGCGCGGCAGGTTCTCGCGCACGAAGTCACCGCGTGCCGGCAACTTGCCGAACAGGCCCGCGCGCGCGTCGGAGGCAAGGGCGGGCATGGCCTGCCTAGTCACGCACCGACGGGCATCGGAAATCCTGCAGGACACCCGGCGCAAACGGATTCATGACCGACCCCGCGCGCAGTTCGAAGGTGGCACTGCGGCCGCCGCGCGAGAAGGACAGCGTGTAGCGCTCCGGCGAGCCGGCCTGTTGGAGCGTTCCCTGCCCGAAGAGGCGGAACATCGCCCACGGGCCGGTCTGCGCCAGCACGCCGGTGCCGCCGGGCGGCGGCGGATCGAACACCAGCCGCACATTCGTCATGTGGTTGGCCCGGGCCAGGTGATCTGGGTCGACCGTGCTGGCCCGTGCGCGTAGGTGACCGACGTGCCGTCGAATTCGAGGGTGACCTGCGAAGCCCCCGCGTCGAGGTCGACCGGCATGATGTCGAAGCGCACGGCAATCGTCGTGGAACCGGGCGCAAAGAACAGGTCGCGAATGACGGCGGCGCGCTGGAACTGGGCGAGTCCGCCGGGAGACCGGCGCCGCCACGCCATCGACCGACTGCGGTTTCCAGACCTTGCCGGTGTGTCGACATAGGGCCGCAGCTGGGTGTTGAAGAAGCCGTCGATCAGCCCGCCCGGCGCGAACAGGTGGGCAAAGTCGTCGAGCGGCGTTTCGAGCGAACTGCCCGGCACGAACGGATAGCGTCCGTTGACGGCGAGCGGACAAAGCGCCGCCGGGCCGCCCGAACCGTTATAGGCGGCCATCACCTGCTGGCGGGCGCCACCGCCGCGCAATGCCGTGCTCGATGTCGGACATCGCGGCCAGCCAGCCGCCCAGCGGTTGCGGCTGCCGCTGGGCCTCGGCCCGGAGCGCGAGCGAGGGATCGTGGCCGACCGGTGCGACGGACGCACCGGACCGGCGGCATTCATCTTCGCCAGCTGCTGCTGCAGGTCGTTGAGGAGTTTCAGCACCTGGTCGATCGGTGCGCCGCCGGCAGCGGCGACGAGGTCGCGCAGCTGCTTGTAGCGTTCGTCGATTTCGTGGCCGGGCGGCTGCACGGGCGCGGCACCCGGCTGGCCGCCGAGGATCGATGAAAGGGCGGCAGTGCCTCTCGTCGCCGACGGCGCGGCGGCCGCCGCCGCCTTCTTTGCCGCCGCTTCCCGCCGCCTCCCGCGGCCGAGGGCTTCGGCGGCTCCGACAGCGTGACCTGGCGAGCGATCGCCGTCAGCAGGTCCTTCAGCGGCGATTGCGGCGACGCCAGGACATACAGGTCCTGAGCCGCCTGCGGCAGGCTGCGCAACGGCACGATCTCGAGGTCGCTGCAGCAGGCCGTCCCACGCCTTGGCGTAGTCGTCGAGGTACAGCTTGACCACGCTGTTGGCGAGTTCGCTCTGCTGGGCGTTGTCGAGACTGACGGGCACCTTCTGCGCCCATCACCCAGCTTTCCGAGGCGACCTCGCGCGTCGCCGCCGGCAATGCCGGCAGCAGTACCTTGTGAAAGCCATCGACGGTGAAGAAGCCCGGTACGCCGTCGCTCAGCTTCTTGCCCGACGCTCGCGTGAAGACGCGCACGCCCGCCGGCCCCAGCACATCGCTCGGCTTCCAGGGCGGCAGGCTCTGCGCGGCCGCGGAAGGCTTGATGCGGGAGTAGACGCGGGACGCCAGGGACACGCGGCTGAAGGTGGTGCGCGCCTGCGCCACCAGCGCATCGTCGAGCGGCACCGCCGGCAGCGGTTCGGCGAGGAGCGCGTCGAGATGCTGCTGCAGCGCGGCCACCGACCGCCAGATTGGCGGCGCCGGAATAGGTGTCTGCCAATCGTAGCGTCATCCATTCCTTGACCAGGGCCGCGATCGAGCGGTCCCTGGCCGCCCAGCATCAGATAGACGCGTGTCGCCTCGTAGAGAAAGTCGGGCTGGGTGAAGTAGCCGCGCATCTGGGCTTCCAGCCGCCAGATGAGGCGCGGCAGCAGCGCATAGCCCGAGCGCATGGCGATAGACCGCGTCCGCGCCGGCCGCAGCTTGGCGTCCTGCGAGAGTCGAAGCCTGCCAGGATTCCGCCGCGCGAGCCGGCAGCCTGCCCCAGGTTCCGGGCGGCGATCCAGCAACGGCACCAGCCGGGGCAGGTCGGAATCGTTGACCGGGTCGAAGGTCGTGTCCTTGGCGATGGCCTCGTAGGCGGCAAACGCCGACGACATGTCGCGCGATCTCGCGCTGACCGGACATGGCCGGCGACGAGCCAGCCCGCGGCGCCCAGGGTCAGCAGACCAACGGCGGCATACGAAGCGCGCACGAAGCGCGACCGCGCGCGCGCGCGGCCGGCGGTTCGCTCACCAGCATGGCCTCGCCGAAGATCACGTCGGGAGACGAGCTCGTCCGAGGAAATAGCTGCGGCCCTGCTGCGGCCGCAGCGCTGGCCGCCCGCCGCTGGTCGAGGCCGAAGGCGCGCGACATGACGCCGGTCAGCCGGTCGATCGGAGTGCCTTCCTGCGTGCCGCGAGGTGAAATAGACGCCGCGCAGCATGGGCGCCCGGTCGAGCGTGGAGCCGCCGAAGGCCTCCGGGAGGAAGCGCCGTCAGCGGTTGCTCGAGGCTGGCGATCTGCGCCGGAAAACCGGCGATCAGGGCGCGCCGCTCGGGGCTCGCTCGTCCTGCAGGCGGTCGAACAGGCGGTCGTCGAGCCTGTCGACCAGGGCGCTGGAACTCGGCGGCGAATTGGCCCCGGGACCGGCTCTCCGGCTTGCAGCGGGAACGTGGCGCCCCATACCTGATCGCGCCGCTCGCGATCGAGATCGTCGAAAAACTCGGTGAAGCCGGCGATCAGGTCCGCCTTGGTGAACAGCACATAGACCGGCATGCCGGACACCGAGGCTGGCCTCGAGTTCCTTGATGCCGGAGCGGATCGCCGCGGCATGGGCCGCTCGCTCGGCCTGGGGTGCGTCGGCGATGTCGCTGAGTCCGATCGCCACCAGCACGCCGTTCAGTGGCTGCCGCGACCGGGTGCGTGTGAGCAGGTCGAGGAACGCCTCCCAGCCGACGCGATCGACCGCGGCGTCGGAATCCTGGGTGGTGTAGCGGCCGGAGGTGTCGATCAGCACGGCCTCGTCGGTGAACCACCAGTCGCACAGCCTGGTGCCGCCGACGCCGCGCCACGGCGTCCTGGCCCATCTCGGCGGCCAGCGGAAAGTGCAGCCCGCATTCAGCAGCGCGGTCGTCTTGCCGGCGCCCGGCGGCCCGATGATCGCGTACCAGGGCTGCTCGTAGAGGTAACCCCGCTTGCCGCGCGCTTTTTCAGAAGGGTCAGGGCGGTGGTCAGCTTCTCGCGCAGGGCCGCCACTTCCTCTCCGGCGCCGTCATCGGCCTTCTCGGGAGTCTTCTCGGCCACGCCGCTTTCGAGCTTCCGCTCGCGGCGGCGGTGAAAGAGATCGAGCGACAGGTTCGACGTCGCCCAGACCAGCAGCAGGCCAATCACGACCGCCAGCCGCGGCACCCAATCCTCGAATGAAGGCAGCAGCGGGCCGAACAGCCAGACCAATGCCGCCAGAATGGCG
>CAVZYJ010000011.1:0-17596 GCA_963779485.1 uncultured Actinomycetota bacterium
TTCCATCAAGCTCACCTCGCAACGGTCAGGCCCAGGGACGGCGAAGACTGCCCGTTCCGTGCTGTCAGGGATGCTCGGTCTCGCGATGCGTCACGGTGCGATGCCGAACAACCCGATCCGCGACGTCGAGCGGATCGCACGCCCGCGCAAACAGGTGCGAGCACTCACGAACGACGAGGCCGCGAAGCTGCGCGCCGCACTCCGCGCCGACGAGGCCGCTGTCGTACTCGACCTGGCCGATCTCGTTGACTTCATGCTCGGGACCGGGCTGCGGATAGGTGAGGCGTGCGCAGTTCGCTGGTCGGCGGTGGATCTCGCGGCCGGCGTGCTCGAGGTCAACTCGACCGTCGTCCGGAGTAAGGAACACGGCCTGGTCGTCCAAGATCGTCCCAAGAGTGCGGCCGGGTGGCGCATGATCGCGCTGCCGGACTCGATCATCGAGATGCTCCGCCGTCGCCAGGGGAGCGGTGCGCCGATGTCCGCGGTCGTGTTCCGCAGTCCGCTCGGCCAGGTGCGCGACAGGTCGAACACCACCGGTGATCTTCGTCGAGTGTTCGACCGAGCCGGCTTCGATTGGGTCAGTTCGCATACGCTGCGCAAGACCGTCGCGACCCGGCTGGACGACGCCGGACTCACCGCCCGGCAGATCGCCGACCACCTCGGCCACGCCCGCCCATCGCTGACCCAGGACGTCTATTTGGGCCGCAAAGTCGTGGCCTCGCGGGCCGCCAAAGTGCTCGACTTCTGAGGTTGAAAAGTGGTCGTAAAGTGATCGTGATCGTGAAGCAGGGACTCTTAAGGCGCCGGATTCCGGGGCCTCTGTGCGCCGCGAGGGAATCGAACCCCCAACCCGCTGATTAAGAGTCAGCTGCTCTGCCAATTGAGCTAGCGGCGCTCGGCACGATCTGGGCAATCACGACACCCTAGCAGGCGTGGACCGGCCGGATCTGGGGTGAGTGACGGGGCTCGAACCCGCGACATCCTGGACCACAACCAGGTGCTCTTCCAGCTGAGCTACACCCACCATTGCCGCGACCAGGGGTCTCGGCTCGATTAGTCTACCGGGTTCGGGCTGCCGCCGAGGAGCGCGCGGGCGGCGGCTTGCGCCTCCTCCGACGTCGGTCCCGGCAATCCGACGAATAGCGTTCGACGGTAGAAGACCAGCTCCTGAATGCTCTCGCGGATATCGGCCAGGGCCCGATGCGCGAGGCCCTTCGCTGGCTGGGCAAAGTAGACCCTCGGATACCAGCGTTTGGCAAGCTCCTTGATCGACGACACGTCGACCATGCGGTAGTGCAAGTAGCCGTCGAGGTCCGGCATGTCGCGGGCCAGGAAACCGCGGTCTGTGGCGATCGAGTTGCCGCACAACGGAGCGGTCTTGGGCTCCGGGACATGTCCCCGGACGTAGTCGAGAATTCGACGTTCGGCCCCGCCGAGCGTGATCGTCGAGACTTGAACGGCCTCCGTGAGCCCCGACGCCGCATGCATATCCCGCACGACTGGAAGCATGGCCTGTAGAACGTCGTCGTCGACATGGATGATCACGTCGACGCCGTCGTCGAGGGGCACGAGCTCGGCATTGGTCACGATCGCGGCGACCTCGATGAGCGCGTCCCGCGTGAGATCGAGGCCGGTCATCTCGCAGTCCATCCAGACGAGCCTCTGCGAAGCGCGGTCGGTCACCGCGTGAGCGTAGCGGCCAGGCATTACGGTGGTCGGTGCCACATCGGGAAGGAGCCTCGGCCATGGCCCGCGACTTGCTGAATCAAGAGGCCGTCGACGCCGCGCTTGGCACGCTGCACGCCGGCTGGTCGGGTTCGACCGCTTCGCTCAAGCGATCCATCGAGTTCGCTGACTTCGCCACCGCGGTGGAGTTCGTCAACCGTCTGGCGCCGGCCTGCGAGCAGCTCGACCATCACCCGGATCTGGCCCTGCGGTGGCGTTGGGTCAACATCGAGCTCTCGACCCACAGCGCTGGCGGCGTGACCGATATGGACGTCACGCTGGCCCGGCAGATCGACGAGGTGGCCGCCGGCCTGCCAATGGCCGCGGACAGCTGATCAGGCCGCGTCGTCCTGCGGGTCCGTCAGCCACCAGGCTGCATACGGGGGCAGCGCGTAGTAGCCGCTGTCCGGCTCCGGCGCGAACGCCGAAAGTCGATCCCACGGCCGCTCGATACCGACCGACGTGACGGCGCCGGCCGTGACCCGCTGCCAACGGTCCGAGACGTTGTAGAGCCCGACCATGGCGCCGGCCGGGTGCCGGCGCGCGAGGGCGAGTACCCCCTCAGCGCCGATGTCGACTGGCGCGCTCTCGATGGAGGCGTGCAACGACGGGATCGTCGCGCGCACCTGGGCGAGGTGGCGGAGTCCGTCGAAAACCCGACCCTCGATCGAGGTTGCATCCCGTCGGCGTTCTGCCTTCGCCCAGGGCATGCGGGGGCGATGCATCCACCGATTGTCGTCGGCCAACCGGGAATCCCCCAGATAAGAATGATCGTTCAGCAGGCCCAGCTCGTCGCCCATATACAGCAGCGGTATTCCGCCGAACCCGAAGATGATGGCGTGGACGAGAAAGATCCGTCCCAACGCGACATCGACGGCACCCGGGTCGCCGTTCTCGAAAGCCGCCTGGAGGCCGGCCAGACTGGCTAGCGTGCCGCTGATGCGCGAATCCCCGGTGGCGGGATTCGCTTGGAACACCTCGCCACGAGCGAATGACCCCGGGAAGTCGCCGCTGAAGAACCGGGACAGGAATGCGCGGTGCGCAAAGCCCGACAGTCCCTGCGCGGCCGCGTCGGCGTCAGAGATCGCCCACCCGATGTCGTCATGGCATCGCACGTACGTGCCCCAGGCCGTCGTCACCGGCTTGGGTGGAGCGGTCGAGAGCGCGCGGCGCATCAGTCCGGCCTCGCCAGTCGCCAATGACGACCAGATCTGCACCATCAGATTGTTGTGGTACGCGAGGTCGCACACCTTGCCCGCGTGCGAGCCGCGGCCGAGATACGCGGACAGCTCCTCGGGCGCCACGATCGCCTCGGCCTTGAAAACGACGGCTGGCGCGGCAATGTGCAGTGCCGCCCGCAAGGCCTGGACAATCTCATGCACCTCGGGTTGACCTTGGCAGTTCGTACCGAGTCGCTTCCAAATGAAGGCGATCGCGTCGAGGCGGAAGCAATCGACACCGACGTTGGCCAGGTCGAGGATGACCTGGAGCATCTCGCAGAACACGTCGGGGTTGGACCAGTCGAGGTCCCACTGGTAGTCGTTGAAGGTCGTCCATACCCACGCACCCTGGAGTCGCGGTCGGTCGGTCCAGGTCACGTCGGGTAGCCAAGTGAAGTTTCCCGGAGCGAAGTCCGGAAAGACCTCCGGGAGCGTCCTCTCGAAGGCGTCGGGTTGCTCGCGATCCGGATAGAACAGGAAGTAGGACCGGTAGGGCTCTTCGCCCTTGACCGCTTTCAAGGCCCACTCATGTTCGCGAGCCACGTGATTGACGACGAGGTCGAGTGTCAACGCGATTCCGGACTCGTGCAGCGCGTCGGCCAGTTCGGCGAGGTCGCTCATCGTGCCGAGCTCAGGGCGCACCGATCGGTAGTCCAGGACGGCATAGCCGCCGTCATCGGCGCCGGGCCTGGGGTGAAGCAGGGGCATCAGGTGCAAGTAGGTGACGCCCAACTCCTTCAAGTAGCCGATGTGGTCCTGGACGCCAGCAAGCGTTCCGGCGAATCGGTCCGCGTAGCACACGTAACCGACCTGCTCGGGTGCGAGAAACCAATCGGGACGCAGGACCCGCTGCTCGTCCAGCTCCCGAAGGGCCGGCCGGCGCCTAGCGACGCAACCGAGAATCTCGTCGACGATTCGTTCCGGCAAGCGGTCGGATCTATCCGGGCGTTGATAGACCGCCAGGCCGTTGAGCAAGTCCGGACCCCAGCGCGCCAGCCGTCGCCGGATGTCCGCTCGGTCGCGGTCGGATACACCGGCCGTCGAGCGGGCAACGCGCTCGCCCAACGCCGCCAGTATCGTCTCGGCTTCGTGCACCGACGCTCCATCCCGCCACAGCCACTCACATGTAGCCGTTGCATCATGAGCAGCAGACCCGGCTCACTGTAGGGGTGAAATCGCTTGCAGTCAGCTCCTGACGGACGAATCGCCGTGACTGGCCCGAGCTTGCCCTTGTGTGCCTTCCGACCCGATAGTGGGCAGATGCGCGGGGACGAGGGGGAGCCGGCAACGGAGCGCGGGTCGTGAATGCCTCGGGCCTGGTGGCCCTGAGCGCGGCGGCCAGCCATCTATCCGGGTGGGGCGCGTTCGACTGGTTCTTCCACGTGGCGATGGCGTTGCTGGGCTGGATCCTGGTGGCCGTGCCGATATACCTCATGCACTGGCTTGAGACGAAGACAGTCAAACAACCACCGCCGCCCGCCGCCCCGGTTACGGCGTCGGAGTGGGAGTACTACGGGATGTCGGTATGCAGCGCTCTCGGCGGCGCGGTGCTAGGAGCCACGTTCGGCTGGATTACCGCGCGCCATATCGCTAATGCATTCCTGGTCTTCGCCTGGTGGATGGTCCCGCTCCTCTGTTGTGGCGCTGTGACGATGTACTGGTTCCTCCAGGACAGGCCCACTGAGACCACGCGATCCAGGTCGGGCTGGGCCGTGGCGATTGCTGCTTTGATCTACGCGACCGTGGGCATCCTGATCCTGGGCGCGGACCTGATCACCCGGCTGGCGGCTCAGGCGTCGTTGTCATCCGATGCCCTGATCGGCCTGCTGCTCGCCGGTGTGCTGGCGGGCTGGGCATTGTGGCTTTTCAATCCACGGCGGCGAGCCAAGCAATGACCTCGCAGGAGCGTGGTCATGCCTCCGGTACCAGGTCGCGCGGATCGGTGTTGCCACCACACACGACGACGGCGACCCGCTCGGTCGACGCCGGTTCGTAGGCGCCGCTGGTGAGCGCGGCGAGCGCGGTCGCGCCTCCGGCTTCGGCCGCGACCCGAAGGTCTTCCCACAGGATCCGTCGGGCGGCACTGATCGCCTGGTCAGATATCAGGACGGCCTGGACTGCCGCAGCGACAGCGGCGGCGTAGCCGACCTCGCCAATGCGCTTCGCCCCGAGGGAGTCCGCCGCGATCCCGCCGACGTCGACATCGACGGGTCGGCCAGCGGAGAGGGCTGCGGCGAGCGTCGGTATGCTCTCCGGCTCGACCGCGACGATCTTGGCCTGTCCCGCATACCAGGACGCCAGTCCGCCGATTAGGCCGCCGCCGCCAACCGCGACGAGCACGGTGTCGACCGCCGGTACCTGCTGGTCGAGTTCGCGGGCGAGCGTTCCCTGGCCGGCGACCGTTTCGAGGCCGTCGTAGGCATGCACGACCAGGGCGCCGGTTTGTGAGGCGCGATGCTGACTGGCCGCGTAGGCGTCCGCGTAGTAGTCACCACCGACCAGCACGGAGACGCCGTAGCGGCGTAACCGGTTGACCTTGACCGGTGAGGACGACGTCGGAACGAACACTTCGGCGGCCAGGCCGAGGGCCGCAGCGACGTGCGCGACCGCCAGGCCGTGGTTGCCGCCGGACGCGGCGACCAGACCAGCGGCGGGCGCCCCGGCTGCGAGCACTCGGTTGAACGCCCCGCGCGGCTTGAACGAGCCAGTGTGTTGGAGCAACTCCAACTTGAGCGATATTCGACCGGATAGACCGAGCGCGCCCGGCTCCAAGTCGACGACGGGCGTCCGGCGTACCCGGGAACTCACCCGATGTGCCGCGGCCTCGATGTCGCTCCGCTTCGGGTACTGCGCGTTCGGCATCACGCCATCATCGCCGAGCCCGGCGCCCAGCCAGAGTCGCTGGTGCTGTCTCGGACTGATCCCTCGAGCCGGCACCGAAGCGTCGCCGCTGAAGGGACCTGCCGAGCCGCGTACGGTGTGCGCTGACGTCAGAGCTTCGACCTGGAGCAGGTGCGCCGTGGCTAGCAGTGATACGACCGGACGCTCACGGAGCGCGGTACGAGGGGTGCTGCTTCCTCTCGCCTTGGCTCAATTCATCTGTAGCTTCGCCGGTTCGAACATGAACGTGATGATCACCGACATCAGCCACGATCTGGACACAACCGTCCAGGGTGTGCAAGTCGCGATCACCATCTTCCTGCTGGTGATGGCGGCGTTGATGATCCCTGGCGGCAAGTTGACCGACAAGTTCGGCCGGAAGCGGTGCTTCACCGTTGGTCTCGTTGTGTACGGCGTCGGCGCGTTGTTGAGTGCCGTCGCGCCGGGCCTGGGTGTGCTCATCCTCGGTAATTCGATTTTCGAGGGCGTCGGCACGGCTTTGTTGATTCCGCCGGTCTACATCCTTACGACGTTGCTGTTCACCGAGGTCACCTCGCGCGCCCGGGCCTTCGGCGTCATCAGTGCGATGGGGGGCATCGGCGCAGCTACCGGGCCACTGATCGGCGGCTTGATCACATCGGCGATCAGTTGGCGCGCCGCTTTCGTCTTCCAGGCGCTGATCATCGCGGCAATCGTCTGGCTGGCCCGGAAGGTGCACGATCCACTTCCCGCAGACCCCTCCCGTCCGTTCGACACGACCGGAGCGATCCTTTCGTCGGTAGGCCTCGCCCTGGTCGTCATGGGAATTCTCGCGGCCGACAACAACGGCTGGCTCATGCTCGCCTTGATCGTCGCGGGTGCGCTCGTGCTGACGTGGTTCTTCGTCTCTATCCGAGCCAAGGAGCGAGCTGGCCAAGAGCCCCTGCTGTCGCCGAGCCTGTTCCGGAATCGCACGTCCAACCTCGGCCTCATCACGCAGAACGCCCAATGGTTGCTGCTCACCGGAGTGTCGTTCGTGGTCGCGGCGTACTTGCAGGTCGTCCGTGGCTACGACGCGATTCAGACGGGTGTCATCTTCACGGCCGAGACGGTAGGTCTGCTGGCCAGCTCGCTGGCCGCTGAGCGCCTGGCGAAACGGCGGCCCCAACGAACCCTGATCATGGGCGGCTTCGTCGTCTCTATCGCCGGCGTTGCTGTTCTCCTGACCCTCGTCGCCGGCTCGCCAAGCGCCTGGGCGTTCGCTCCGGGACTGCTTTTGATCGGATTGGGGCTCGGGTTGATGCTGACGCCGTCGGTGAACATCGTCCAGTCGAGCTTCGCCGAGCCGCGCCAGGGCGAGATCTCCGGCCTGTCGCGGAGTGTGTCCAACCTCGGCTCGTGCCTTGGCAGCCGCGATTGCCGGCACTGTCCTCGTCGCCGGCATCACTTCGACACCAGAGCGCGCCTACGGTCTCGCGATCACGGTGTTGGCGGTGGTCGGCGTGGCCGGACTCGTCGCGTCCGCGTTCCTGCCCACGACCGTCACTCCCGCAACGGCGCCGGGTCAATCATCCGAGAAAGCTCCCGAGCGACCAGCGGCGTAGTTGGTACGGATCCGTCGGGCACGCCGCCGTAGGTGATTTTCCGGCGGCGTGCTCGTTGCTAGGTCATGAGTTCTTCTTGCGGCCGACGATGCGTCGAATGATCAACAAGGCGACGACGACGCTGCCGGCGACGACCAGCTGCGGTCGGTGCGTTCGCGCTGTCTCCCGGGCCGCCTGCGCAGCCGATCGGGCCTGCTCGCGCGGGTCGACTCGGTGCGACAGCTCCTCGACGGTTTCGGCCAGGTCCTGTCGGGTCTGGTCGATCTCGGCGCGCAAAGCGTCAGGATCGCTCACGATGTAGTCCCTTCTTGACGGCATCGACATCGTGCCGGACGCTGTCGAGCGACTCCTGCGGCGCGATGGGGGTCGCCCGCGCCACCTCCCGCTTGCCGATCAGCGCCAGGATGCCCGCGATTGCGAGCAGGACAGCGCCCACGATCACCGCCGACAGCCACGGTGACACGACCACGGCAAGGCCGAGCACAGCGGCGGCGACGAACGTGCCGACCCCGAACCAGGCGACGGCACCGGCGCCGCCGAACAAGCCGATGCCGAGTCCCGCCCGCCGGCCCTTCTGGGCGAGTTCGGCTTGGGCCAGCCGGATCTCGTCGCGGACGAGAGTTGACAGCTGCTCGGAAGCGCGGCTGACAAGATCGCCGGTCGCGACGTCTGCGGGCGCTGGTGATGACGATTCTCGGATATCCGGACTAGACATTGCCCCTCCGGTGACAGTCCTGGTCGGTTTCAGGCCGGGTCTGCTTCCCGGTGCGGACGAGACGATATGGTCGCTGCGCCCGCTCATACGTGTACCCAGCCGGTCGGCCGATCTATCTGCCTCTGCTAGGCAAGCAGCCTAGAACCGCGGCTCGAACGAGCTACCATACGGGTCGCTGATCCCGGCCCGGTCGGTCGGCGAAGGCTGATCTCGCTTCAGCCGTCGGCGGTGGTCGGCGACGAGCCGCCACCCGATCATCGCCATGATGCCGACAGGCAGGAGGCTGATAAGGACCAGGTTGGCGATCATAAAACTCCCGTCAGGACGCGGGCCCTGGCGGTTCAGGCGCGTCTTGATAGTACCCGCGCAGAAGCGCGGCTAGAGCAACTCGGCCAAGCCGCCCACGACGAAGGTTCGATGGATCTTGCGGGACGGTCGGGACAGCGTGAGCCGCCGACCAGCGGCAAGCAGGGTCACCCGGAGGCGCGCGATTTCTCCAAGTCCGGCGGCGTCGATGAACTGCAGATCGCCCAGATCGATCGTGATCTGTTGAGAGGTTGAGGACAGCAGGACGGCTGCGGCCTGACGCAAAGCGTCGACGGTGGCGAGGTCCAACTCTCCGCTCAACGCGACGTAGGCCTGCGCGACGTCGAGGTGGACTTCGAATTTCGCACCGCCGGTCCCCGCCGTCATCGCGGCGGCAACCGAGTCCGGGATTATCACCCGCGAGTGGTCACATCACCAGATCGCGGGAGTGCGACCCATGCCGGCGATCCATCTGAGCGGTCCGGCTATCCGTCGTGGCCGAGCCGTGCGGTGAGCGGCCGCTGCGTTAATGCGCGCAGCGAGCATCGCGGGATGGGCGGCCGAGCGCCGGGGCCGCGCGATGCGACTTATCACCAGAGAGTTGGTGATCAAACCGAGCATGACAACCTCCGTGCGGGCCCGGCCGCCTGCTGTGATTCGCCGCGGATTCGTGACCGGGTAGCTGCTATCGACACACTGAATCACCCGTAAGGCTGGTGCAACACACCCCTAGGTGGGTTTATCGTCGACTGGTGGTGTCGCCGGCCAAACCGATCCTGATCGCGCTGATCGACGACTACGACATCGTCCTGACGGGTATTGCCCGCATGCTGGACCCCTACCGCAACCGCGTGCTGGTCGCCGAGATCGACGCGAACGAGCCGCTGGTCGACACCGTCGACATCGCGTTGTACGACTCCTTCGCGCAACCGGAGTCGGATCATGACCACGTCGAAGTCCTGCTGCGCAGCCCGCACGCCAACCGGGTCGTCGTCTACACCTGGAACTTCCATCCCGACCTGATCGCCAACGCCCGACGGCACGGCGTGCACGGCTACCTGTCCAAGACCCTGCCGGCCCGCGAACTCGTCGAAGCGCTCGAAGCGGTGCACGCCGGGCAGGTCGTCATCAACGATCCGCCGCGCCGACCCCGTCCGACACTCGGACTGGACTGGCCAGGCCGGCACGAAGGACTCACCGACCGGGAGGCCGAGATACTCGCGCTGATCACGCAGGGCAAGAACAACGCCGAGGTCGCCGACGTCACCTTCCTCAGCCCGAACACCGTCAAGTCCTATATCCGCACCATCTATCGCAAGATCGGAGCGGCCAGCCGCACCCAGGCCGTCTTATGGGGCGTCAAGAACGGATTCAGTCCCGACCACAACCGCATCGACCACTGGCGCGGCGGGCCGTGACCTCCGGCACGGCGCAGCCTGGCTACGCAACGAATGACCGGTCGCCTTCCGGGCCACGCGATCGTCAGGCGAGCGACTTCTCGACGCGCTCGCACACGTGCTCCACGACGAGGGCTCGCGCGGTCGGCTTGTGATCACCGGGCACGACCATCCAGGGCGCCTTCGGCTGGTCGGTGCGATCCAACATGTCCTCGACCGCTTGCTCGTACTGCGGGCGTTTGTCACGGTTGCGCCAGTCCTCGTCGGTCAGTTTCCACCGGCGCAAGTCGTCCTCGGCTCGGCTTTCGAACCGGCGCCGCTGCTCGTCCGGACTGATGTGCATCCAGAACTTGACGAGGATGACCGCTTCGGCGGTCAGCGTCCGCTCGAAGTCGACGATCTCGCCATAGGCACGCGACCACTGTTCGGTCGTGGCGAATCCCTCGACGCGCTCGACGAGCACTCGTCCGTACCAGGAGCGGTCCATGACAACCATCCCGCCCCAGCCCGGCAGGATCGGCCAGAACCGCCACAAGAAGTGGTGCCGCTTCTCGTCATAGGTAGGCGCGGCGAACTGGGCAACGCGGACATGCCGCGGGTCCAACGGCTCGACGAGCCGCCTGATCGCGCCGCCCTTGCCAGATGCGTCCCAGCCCTCGAACACCACGCACAAGGGCGGTCCGAGCTCTCCGCCGAGCTGTCCGCCGAGCGTCAGGCGCAGCCGCAACAGTCGCTGCTGAGCGGCCTGCAGCCGCTCGAGCGCTGCCTTCTTGGACGTCCGTTCCGACGGGTCGACGTCGGCCAGTCGAGGCACCCCGACATGATCGCACTAGCTCACCTGACGCGAGAAGCCCGGCTGCATCTAAGGGCGCCGGCGGTGCTGAGCAGGCATACTTCGGTGGATCTCCGATAAGGCGATGCGCGGTCTGGCGAGGTAGTCGATGTTCCTGATGATGACCCGGCTACCGCCGGCCTTCGCCGCGGTCACGATCGCGTTGGCCCATCTGGCGGTGCTCGTCGACATCGCGATCCGACGTGACCTGCCGTGGGGGCGACGACTGGTCACCGGCGTGATTGTGGCTGCGCTTCTGCCGCTCGGGGCGCTTGCCTACCTTCTTGTGCGGCCGGTTGGCGACCGGATGCGGCAGCGCGTCGCGTCGCGACGTGCGGCGCTGGCAGCGAAGCGGGTTCCGGCGGCGTCCGGATGGCGACGGACGCTGATGGGGGCGGGCAGCGTCACGGCTGTCGCAATTGCCTTGCTGGCCAGTGTGCTGGCCAGTGCCGCGGCGCAGCCGACGTCTCCGTTCGCCGGCGAAGACTACGGCGTGGCCTTGCTCAACCTCCCGGCCGCGTGGCCGGCAAGCACCGGTCGCGGCGTGACGGTGGCCGTCGTCGACAGCGGCGTCGACCCGGCGAACCCTTTCTTGGCTCCGCGGCTCGTCGCCGGTCACGACTTCGCGGACGGGACTGGCTCGACGAAGGACGGCTTGGGGCATGGCACGCACGTGGCCGGGATCGTGGCGCAGGCAGCTCCGGACGCCCATATCATGCCGGTCAAGGTGCTCGATTCGGCTGGCCACGGCGGTGTCAGCGCCATCGCCGCCGGCGTGCGCTGGGCGGCCGATCATGGCGCCGGCGTGGTCAACCTATCCGTCGACGAAAGTGGCCTGGTGGCCCAGATTCAGAAGGAAGGCTCGCTCAACGACGCGGCAGAATACGCCTACGCGAAGGGGGTTGTGGTCATCGCGGCTGCCGGTAACGAGCACCAGCACCTGCAGGTTTACCAGTCCGGAGTGCCCGTGATCACCGTGGCGGCGGTGGACCAGAATCGGCACCCGGCGTCGTTTACCAACTGGGGCGGCCCGGCCGAAGTCGCCGCGCCCGGCGTCGACATCTGGTCCACGGCTCCGGAGTATCCGACCACGCTCTTTCCCAACGGCACGGACGGAAGCGGCAAGCTGGATGGGACGTCCATGGCCACGCCCTTCGTCAGCGGCGTTGCTGCGCTGCTGCGGGCCCAAGGAGCCACGACGGCAGCCACCCAATCGGCCCTGCTCAAGACAGCGCATCCGGTGGCCGGAGTGACCGTTCTCGGTCACGGTGTGATCGACGCAGGCGCTGCCCTCACCTACGCCAAGGCGCATGCGCACCCGCGGGTGGCGCTCGAGTTCGCCCCGCGCTGGTTCCGCTGGGCCCAATTCGTTCTGCTCGCCGCGGTCATCGGTAAGTACTTGTGGGTACTCGTCCAGATTGTCCGCCGCCGCTGGTCTTCGCGCTCCGGCTCCTCGGGTCTTGATGTCAGCGCGGGCACCGCCGGCTGACGCCGTGTCGTAACTTGAGACAGCGATCGGTGTCCTTGCCGTTCGTGGACGTGCTTGAGATGATCGCAACGCCGGAGCGGCTCGAGCCGAAAGAACTCGAGCTCGGCGGGGGTGCGACGAGTCGATCAGCATCCGCACCCGTGCGTAGCAGGGGGGCACTGTGAATGCACTTCTTGACGCTGTTGGCCGCTGGTGTGCCCGCCGGCACTGGCAGGTCATTGTCGCCTGGGTAATCATCCTGGGTGTCCTGCTCGGGTTGCGCAGCGCTTTCGGTGGGCACTTCGTCAGCAACTACACGGTGACAGGAAGCCAGTCGGCGCAGGGACTTTCCTTGCTCAAGAAGGAGTTCCCGGCGCAGGGCGGCTATGCCGGGCAACTCGTGTTCCACGCGCCGACGGGGAGCGTAGCGGCGCAGGCCACTGCGGTGAATACAGCGATGGGAAACGTCGCCAAGCTTCCGCACGTGATACGTGCGGTGAGCCCGTTTGCTGTTTCGAACTCGCCGCAGGTAGCCAAGAACGGGACGACCGCGTACGGGACTGCGTCCTGGGACGTCGTGACAGCGTCACTGGACACCGCCTATCTCAAACAGCTGGATAGTGCCGTGGCGCCGGCCCGAGCCGCGGGGCTGCAGGTCGAGTACGGCGGCGGCGCCGGGCAGATCGGGCAGACGACGGACGATAAGAAATCCGAGATCATCGGCCTGTCGTGCGCGTTGGTGTTGCTGCTGCTCATGTTCGGCTCGATTGTCGCTGCGGTCATGCCGCTGCTGTCCGCATTGTTCAGCGTGTTCGCTGGCCTGGCCATTGTCGGCCTGCTGGCTGCGGCGGTCACCTTCCCCACAACCGCGCCGACTGTCGCCACGCTGCTCGGTCTGGGAGTGGCAATCGATTACGGCCTATTCCTCATCGCTCGGCATCGCGAACAGCTCGACCACGGCACGCCCGTCGTGACATCGGCCGGCCGGTCCAGCGCCACCTCGGGAGCAGCAATCGTCGTCGCCGGTGGAACGGTTGTGGTGTCGATCCTGGGTCTGTACGTATCCGGGGTGCCGTTCGTGGGTGCCATGGGGTTGGCGTCGGCCATCGTGGTCGCGGTCGCCATGCTCGCGGCGCTGACCTTGATGCCGGCATTCATGGGGGTTGCGAAGCAGAATGTGCGCGCCATCAAGGATCTGCGGGCCGCCAAGCGGGCCACGACCGGAAGTCTCGACGAGGCGACCGCGGCGTCGAGACTTGCCGCGCTGACCGCGGCCAGTGACGAGGCACACGAACGAAGCGCTTTCGCGCGATGGGGCCGCAAGGTCAGCGACCGGCCCCTGCCGTGGGCGATCGCGGCGACCGGCGTGCTGGTCGTGCTCGCCATCCCGCTGTTCTCCTTGCGGCTCGGCCAGCTTGACGCCGGGACCAACCCCACATCCGAGAGCATCCGCCGCGCCTACGACCTGATCGCCACCGACTTCGGGCCGGGTTACAACGGCCCGCTCACCGTCGTGGTGTCGCTGCCGACAGGTAACAGCCCGCAGGCCAACCAGACGCTGCTGGCCAACACCCAAGACACCTTGAGCAAGACACCTGGAGTGGCCGCGGTCGCGGCGCCGTCGGTGAATACCAGCAACACCACGGCCGTCATGAACGTCATTCCCACGACGTCACCGCAAGACGCGGCGACCACTCGGCTGGTGAACGACCTTCGGGACTCGGTCCTGCCCACGGTGCCGGCCAAGACATATGTCGTCGGCACGACCGCCGGCTACATCGACTTCACCACGAAGATCTCGAATCGCATGCCGTGGCTCATCCTGACGGTCGTCCTGCTGGCCTTTGTCCTGCTGACCGTCGCGTTTCGATCAGTTGTCATCGCGACCAAGGCAGCGGTGTTGAACCTGCTGTCGGTGGGTGCCGCCTACGGAGTCGTCGTCGCCATATTCCAATGGGGCTGGGGGTCTTCGCTGTTCGGCATCGACGAGAAGCTGCCGATCCCGGCCTTCGTGCCGATGCTGATGTTCGCGATCGTGTTCGGACTGTCCATGGATTACGAGGTCTTCCTCATCTCCCGAGTGCACGAAGCATGGACGAAGACCGGCGACGCTCATCGCAGCGTCGCCATCGGCATCGGCAGCACGGCGCGAGTCATCACCACCGCCGCGGCCATCATGATCGCGGTGTTCACCAGCTTCGTCCTCGACCCTGACCCCACGGTCAAGATGCTCGCCATCGGCATGGCGGCCGCCGTTCTCATCGATGCCAGCGTCATTCGAATGATCCTGGTCCCGGCGGTCATGTCGCTGCTCGGTCCGCACGCCTGGTGGATGCCGAAGTGGCTGGACCGCATCACTCCTAACCTGGACATCGAAGGCAGCGAGCACCTAGCGCGAGTAGCCCAAGAAGAGCAGGGCGCCTTAGCGAGACCCGCAACAGCGCCATAGCCACACTCGACCTGCTACGCCTTCTGGTCCAGGGTTGGGTGGCTGTCTCACGGGGGGAGTAGGTGGTCGGCCCAGGCCGGCGGGTTTGAGAACGCCAGTGCGGCTTCCTCGACCGTTCTGTCGGTTGCCGTGAGCCGGCCCTCGTGCTGCCGGAGGTGTTCTTCCCAGGAGGGGACACGGAAGACCTCGACGAACCGTTCGGGATGTTCGCCGTCTCGGTACAGCTCCCATCGGGTCGCGCCGGTTCGGCGCCGGGACTGGCGAAGCTCGTCCATCGCCGTCAAGAAGTCCGGCTGGCGTTCCGCGACGACGGTGAAGTGCACGGCGATCAGTACCGGTCCGGTGTCTGGCTCCGGGTCGAAGGCAAGCCGCGGATCGGTCCAGTAGACGGCTGGCTGGGGGTCGAGGTGGCCGGTCTCGGGCACCCGCCAGAACACGCCGGCCACGGCCGCGACGAGCAGCACGACGGCCGCAGTGAGGATCGCCGGCCGCAGCCCCGCCCGGTCGGCGACGACGCCCCAGACAAGCGCACCGGCGGTCTGCGAGCCCGTGAAGGTGACCATGTACAGGGCCACGCCGCGGGCCCGAACCCACGCCGGCAGCACCAGCTGGAGCTCGGCTTGGAGGGTCGACGTCACCGCCATCCAGGCCACGCCGCTGAGCACCAGGGCCGCCAGGGCAGCGGGAAAGCTGGGGACCAGGGCGATCACCGTCAAGGTTGCGGCGTAGATCAGCCCGGCGGCAGCGAGAGCCCCGTTGGTGGACAGTCTGGTGGTCACCGGTCCGAGCACCACGGCGCCGAGAATGGCGCCGGCCCCGAGCGCGGCGAACAGAGCACCGTAGCCGTCAGCTCCGACCTGCAGATGCTGGCTGGCGATCACCGGCAGCAGAGCCCACAGCGCCATGGCCGGAGCGACGAACATGACCGCCCGCAGCAGGATGCGTCGTACGACTGGTTCGTGCCAGACGTAGCGGCCGCCGGCCCGCAGCGCGGGCACGAACCCTTCCCGGCTCGAGGCGGCACGCGGCGGGCGGCGCCACCGGAGCAGTGCGACGGCGAGGAAGACGACGGAGGCGGCGTTCAGTGCGAACACAACGGAAACTCCGCCGAGGTGGGCGATCACCACGCCGGCGAGCGCCGGTCCTACCGCCCGGGACACGTTGACGCTGACCAGGTCCAGTCGGGAAGCCGCCCGAAGCTCCGTCCGGGGAACGAGCTCGGGAAGTGTCGCCCCCCACGTGGGCAGTAGGACGGCTGTGCCGACCCCGAGGAGGAAGGTGAACGCGATCAGCAAGGCGGGCGGCATCTGACCCGCTGCCGTGAGCACGGCGAGCAACACGCCGACGACGAAGAAGTAGACCTGAATCGTGAACAGCAACCAGCGCCGGTCGAAGGAATCGGCGAGGACTCCGCCGGGTAGGGCGAGCAGCATCACCGGCAGCGTGGTCGCCGCCTGGACGATCGAGACGAGCACGGCCGCATTCGGCGCGTCGACCAGTAGCCACTGGGCCCCGACCATCTGCATCCAGGTGCCCGTCCAACTGATGAGCACACCGATCCACAGCCAGCGGAACGCTCGATGCCGCAGCGGCGCCCATGCGGCGGAGTCGGCAACCCGAACCGTTGGGCTGCCGGTCCCGGCCGGCACTCCGGCCGCATTGTCGCCGCCGTGTGTCATGTCACCTCCGCACGGGCACGCTCACCGCGGTGATCTGCAGTGTGGCAGTCGTGAGAGACCTTGGTTGACCACGGTGCTGGGCCGGATGTGGGCCTGATCGTGCAGCCGGGCGGGTCGGCGCCGTAGCTTGGCTGGGGTCGGCGTTCACTGACGGTCGTGCGGTCGACGGAGAGCCTAGTGTCGGACAGCCAGACCAGGTCGATCGGCTCCGTCGCGGGCGGTGCCGATAGGACCCTGCGGCTGCTGTATCCGCAGTGGCAGGGCGGTGGTAGCCCGAGCGTGCGGGCGCTCGCGTCGGAGTTCCCATTCGACGGGCGCGTCGCGGGTATGCCGTCGGCTCGGCGGTCCTGGAGGCGATTCTGCCGCCTGGCAACGGTCCCACGGCGATCGTCCCGATCGCCATGGGTGAGGAGGGGCTCGAGCAGGTCGATGGTGTCGAGGCCAAGGCGGTTCTCGTCAAGCAGCTCACCAGTGCGCTGGAAATGATCGAGCAGCACGCTCCGACCCGCATCGCCACGCTCGGCGGTGAGTGTGCCGTTAGCGTCGCCCCGTTCTCTGCCCTCGCACGCCGTTACGGGGACGACCTGGCGATCCTGTGGATCGATTCCCACCCCGACATCGGCACTCCGGCCAGCGAGTACCCCGGCTTTCACGCCATGGCGGTCGCCGCGCTGACAGGCCATGGAGACCCCGACATCCTCTCGCTCCTGCCGGCCGGCGTCACACCCGACCGCGTCGCCTTGGTCGGGTTGCACGAGTGGACCGAGGACGACTTTCCGAACGTCACCGATTGGGGCGTCCAGTCGTTCAGCCCGGATGAGCTGCGCCAGTCAGCGCAACTGCTGCTGGAGTGGCTCGCGGCGACCGGGTGTTCGCGGGTCGCGATCCACTTCGACGTCGACACCGTCGACGGCGACGAACTCGTGGTGGGGCTGGGCGCCGTTCCGAACGGTCTCACCAGCGCTCAGGTCCGTCGCGTCGTTGCCGACGTGACCGCGGCGGCAGACGTTGTCGGCCTGACGATCGCCGAGTTCCTTCCCCGACAGGTCATGCACCTGCAGCATATCCTGCGAAACTTCCCGCTCGTCTCGCGGCGCTGAAACGGACCAGTAGACGTCGGCCGGTCACGGAGCGGGCGGGCGCCGTGGGCGGCGCGTGACATGCCGTCGCTCAATGATCGAAGGCCGCGCCGACGAGCTCCAGGTACAGCGCATTCTTGGTCCCGAACGTCCGTATCTTGCGTCTGGTGGGCGATGACGTCTGGGCCGGTTTGGCTGACCAATTTGCCGATGAGGCTAGACCTGACGGCGCTCCAGCATGGCGAAGAACTGGTTCACCAGGT
>CAVZYJ010000012.1:0-166321 GCA_963779485.1 uncultured Actinomycetota bacterium
GTTCCATCGTGGGACCGGAACTGCAGCGACGGTCGCTGCAGCCTGCGACCGCATTGACCGACGGCGACCCGAACTGCGAACCTGCGTAACCGGCAGCCCCGACGGGTCCGCACCTTCGGCGTATCAGCCCTCTGGCAACGGACGCGGTTGCCTGGCAGGCGATGACGGCGCCGATGATGGGATGCCTTGATGGCGGGGGGCGACGCGGACTCGCAGAGCCTTGGGCCGGATAGTGAACTGCAGCGGCGGCCTGAGATCGATCGCCTCGCCATCAATCCCGGCGTGTACCGGTGGCAGCGCGCTGACGTCCAGACGTGGCGCGCTCCACGCTCGCCCTGGAAGGTGAGGGGCAGCCCCCGGCCGGTGCGGGGTGGCACCGGGTGCGTCGAGAACGATGATCCCGAGTCGGCCGCTGTCGAGCGCCGGACGGGCTCCTCGGGTCAGCGGGCGGTCGAGCGTGTAGGGATTGTTCGAGACGAGCACAAGCGCGAGATGCTGGTGCTCGCGCCCCACATCGTCGACCAGGCGCAGCGCTGGCACCTCTGCGCGTGGGCCGAGAACCTTGTCGGCGGTCTCTAGGAGTGTGCGCATCTTGGCATCGCGGTAGGCGGGACTCCGGACGGCGTCACCGTAGATACCGAGCGAGACGTTGTTGAGGAACAGGCGCCCATTCACGTCCGCCACGTCGATCAGCCGCTCGATCCCGCCTGTGAACGCGTCGAGCGCGCCGAGCACATCGTGTGGATCCACCCCGAGATCGAGAGCGAAGTGGTTGCGCGTCCCGGCCGGCACGCACACGAACGGAAGCCCATGCGTGACGGCCGCCGCGGCCACGACCGCCTGCGACCCGTCGCCACCGGCAACCCCCAGCGCGTCCGCACCATTGGCCACGGCTTCCCCGGCCAGCGCTTCCAGGCTCTGGCCCGGTGCAAAGATGACGGTCTCAATCCCTCGTGCGCGTGCCCGCTCGGCAACCTCAGCGCGTGCGGCCTTGCCCCCGCCAGATCTCGGGTTGACAAACAACACCGGCCGTTGCGGCGGATCCGAGGACCGCCAGCCAGGACGCGATAGCTCCGACACCATCCACCACATTCTGGCGCGACGACGGTAAGCACGCTATTCGCAAATCACCTGCCATCGATGAGGGGATCACGGCCCCCCACTTCCACGCCGAAGGCGATGACACCAGCCATCGACGGTGCACCGTACCTGGGTCCGCCGAGCGAATGCCAAGCTGCGCGGAGGCTCATCACCGGCCGGCTGCGTGCTGCGTGAGGCGGACAGCCATGACACTCGACCTGTACGGCCACCTGTTCGGCGATCGGCTCGACGAGGTCGCCGACGCGCTTGATGTTGCCGCGCGCGCCGCTGGTGTGTCCCCAGTGTGTCCCCGACGGGCTGTAGTGGATCTTGACGTAAAGCGTCGAAGTGCTACAGGCCAGGGACTACCGGGCCTCTGATGCGTGGAGACGACAGGACTTGAACCTGCAACCCCCGCCTTGCAAAGGCGGTGCTCTACCAATTGAGCTACGTCCCCGCAGCCAGCCAGCGATGCGGCGAGGTTATCACTCAGCGCGACGATGTCGCTTCGCGCCAGAGCGCAGCGTCGGCCTGGGCGTTCTTCCGCTTGCGGACGACGACGAAGGCACCGGCCGCTAATGCGGCGACTACGACGGCCTTCAACACGGGCCAGCTCCGTTCGACGTGCGGCTTCGGGACGCGGTAGTCCTACCGGGAGATTCTACGAACCTCCCGATATTCGACAGACTCAATCGGCTCGGAGACGCGAGCAAGCTCGCGCCCCGCTCGCCTCAATCGTCTGTGGGCCTGGGAGGACTTGAACCTCCGGCCTCATCCTTATCAGGGATGCGCTCTAACCGACTGAGCTACAGGCCCGCGAAACGCGAAGAGTCAGGATACTCCGGCCCAAACTGTCCACTCCAGGGCTCGGATGG
This sequence comes from uncultured Actinomycetota bacterium, assembly GCA_963779485.1. Classification (GTDB taxonomy): domain Bacteria; phylum Actinomycetota; class Actinomycetes; order Mycobacteriales; family Jatrophihabitantaceae; genus CAVVJA01. The sequence goes on from CAVZYJ010000012.1 coordinate 1,956, forward strand.
GCCCTTGCCCTATATGGTCTCTCGTTCGGAAAGGGTGACCTCCACCCCGCCGACGAGGTCGGCGCACAGGTTGTAGACCACCGAGCCGACCGTGGACAGTGCGATGAACAGCACGATGTTGACCACGCCGACGATGGCGGCCGCGCCGAAGACGATCCCCGGCGTGATGGGGGCGTTCGAGCCGGTTCCGTTGATCGTCGTGACCGTGTCGTTGATCTTGTTGATCACTCCGGCCGCGTCGAGGATCACGTAGAGCACCGCGATCATGATCAGCCAGACGAAGAACAGCACGACTGACACGACGCAGGAAAACTTCAATACCGTCCACGGGTTGACGTGGCGCACCTGCAGGCGGGCCCGCCGCGGGCCGCTGGCCCGGGCGGCGTCGCGCCGCGAGGTCGGTGGCGGTGGCGTCGGCAAGGCGCCGGGCCCCGGCCCGGGTATCCCCGGCGGCCCGGGGATGCCGGACGGCGGCGGGGCGGTGTGCACGCCGCTGAACGCGGGACCGTTCGGCGGCCCGGGGGGCATGGAGTTCGTCGGCGAGCCGAACCGGGGGGTCCCGAGCGGGTTCGCCGATGCCGGCGGAGCGTCCACGCTGTTCATCCGGGTAATCGTCGGCTCACCGAAGTCGCCCCCCGATGCGGGCCGGTCGGCCGCCCGGCCGGCGGCATGCAAGGGACCACTCCCGAGCCGGTTGTCGTCGAGCGGAGTCTCGGTGTTTACGCTGCCGGACTGTCCGTGCGGCGACTGCGTCATGCTCACTCCTGCTCGTCCGGTTCGTCGGCGTTGCGGGCGATCGCAACCAGGCTCACACCTTCGGGCAGGTTCATCAATCGAACACCCATGGTCTGCCGTTGTGCCCGGCGGACTTCCGCAGCCTGCGTGCGGATGACCACGCCGTCGGACGTGATCGCGTAGATCTCGTCCTCGGACCGCACGGCGACGGCGCCGACCAGCCCACCACGGGTGGACACGATACGCGCCGTCAGGACGCCTTTGCCCCCGCGACCCTGCGGCGGGATACTCCGAGACCCGCGTCCGCTTGGCGAATCCGCCGTCGGTAGCGACCAGAATCTCCTGGGTCGAATCCGGGTCGCCGTCGAGGACCTCCATCGCGAGCAGCTGGTCGTCGCCGGAGAACCGCATGCCGATGACCCCTGACGTGGCCCGACCCATCGGGCGCAGGGCCTCGTCGTCGGCGCGGAACCGGATCGACATGGCGTTGCGGCTGACCAGCAGCAGGTCGTCGTCGGCCGAGATGAGCGCCGCGTCGATGAGTTCGTCGTCCTCGCGGAGGTTGATGGCGACGATGCCGCCGGTGCGGTTGGAGTCGAAGTCGGTGAGCTTGGTCTTCTTGACCAGCCCGGAGCGAGTCGCCAGCACCAGGTACGGCGCGACCGTGTAGTCGCGGATCGTGATGACATCGGCGATGGTCTCGTCGGGTTGGAAGGCCAGCAGGTTGGCCACGTGCTGCCCGCGGGCGTTGCGGTTGGCCTCCGGCAGCTCGTAGGCCTTGGTTCGGTAGACCCGGCCCTTGTTGGTGAAGAACAGCACCCAGTCGTGCGTGGACGTGACGAAGAAGTGGGCGACGATGTCGTCGGTCTTCAGCGCCGCGCCCTGCACGCCCTTGCCCCCGCGACGCTGGGCCCGATACAGGTCGGTCTTCGTGCGCTTCGCGTAGCCGGTCCGGGTGATCGTGACCACGACGTCTTCCTGGGCGATCAGGTCCTCGATGCCGACATCGCCGTCGTACGGGATGATCCGGGTCCGGCGCTCGTCGCCGTACTTCTCCACGATCTCGGTCAGCTCGTCCCCGATGATCTGACGTTGCCGACCCGGCCGGGCGAGGATGTCGTTGTAGTCGTCGATCTCCGCGGCGATGCGCGCGTGCTCGTCGACGATCCGCTGCCGTTCGAGGGCGGCGAGGCGGCGCAACTGCATGTCGAGGATGGCTGTCGCCTGCACCTCGTCGATGTCGAGCAGCTCCATCAGGCCGCCCCGGGCCGCCTCGGCCGACGCGGAGGCCCGAATCAGCGCGATCACGGCGTCCAGCTGGTCGAGCGCCTTGAGCAGGCCGCGCAGGATGTGGATGCGCTCTTCGGCCTCGCGCAGCAGATAGCGGGTGCGCCGGACGATGACCTCGATCTGGTGCTCGACGTAGTGCGAGACGAACTGGTCCAGCCGCAGCGTGCGCGGCACGCCGTCGACGATGGCCAGCATGTTGGCCCCGAAGGTCGTCTGCAGCTGGGTGTGCTTGAACAGGTTGTTCAGCACGACCTTGGCCACGGCGTCCCGCTTGAGGGTGACGACGATGCGCATGCCGATGCGATCGGAGGACTCGTCGTTGATGTCGGCGATGCCATTGACCCGGCCCTCCCGGGCCAGCTGGGCGATCGACTCGATCAGATTGTCCGGATTGACCTGGTAGGGCAGCTCGGTCGCCACCAGGATGGCGCGGCCCTTGACGTCTTCCTCCACGTTGACGACCGCGCGCATTCGGATCGAGCCGCGACCCGTGCGGTAGGCATCCTCGATCCCGTCGCGGCCGACGATGAGGCCGTGCGTCGGGAAGTCGGGGCCCGGGACGAGCTTGAGCAGCTCGGTGAGCAGCTCCTCCGGCTGAGCGTCCGGGTGTGTCGAGGCGCCCAGGCGACGCCCCGGGCCGACCTCGCGGAGGTTGTGCGGCGGGATCCGGGTGGCCATGCCGACCGCGATGCCCTCGGAGCCGTTGACCAGCAGGTTCGGAATCCGGGCCGGCAGGATGACCGGCTCGACCGTGTTGCCGGCGTAGTTGGGGACGAAGTCGACGGTCTCCTTGTCGATGTCCCGCAGCATCTCCATGGCGAGCGGCTTGAGGCGGCACTCGGTGTACCGGTACGCCGCCGCCGGATCGTTGCCGGGTGAGCCGAAGTTGCCCTGCGGGTCGATCAGCGGGTAGCGCAGTGACCAGGTCTGGGCCATCCGCACGAGTGCGTCGTAGAGCGCCGTGTCGCCGTGCGGGTGGTAGTTGCCCATCACGTCGCCGACCACGCGGCCGCACTTCACGAAGTTGCGGTCCGGGCGGAAGCCCGAGTCGTACATCCCGTAGAGGATCTTGCGATGCACCGGCTTGAGCCCGTCGCGGACGTCGGGCAGCGCGCGGCCGACGATGACGGACATGGCGTAGTCGATGTAGCTGCGCTGCATCTCCGCCTGGATGTCGACCGGTTCGATCCGGTCGCCGCCGGTGAAATCGGTGGTGTCGGTGGTGTCGGTCACGGGCTGACTCAGATGTCCAGGAACCGGACGTCCTTGGCGTTGCGGATGATGAACGACCGCCGCGCCTCGACATCCTCACCCATCAACACGCTGAACAGCTCGTCCGCGGTCGCCGCGTCGTCCAGGGTCACCTGACGCAGGATGCGGTTCGCCGGATCCATCGTGGTTTCCCACAACTCCTTGGAGTTCATCTCGCCGAGGCCCTTGTAGCGGGCGATCGCATCCTCCTTGGGCAGCTTGCGCCCGGCTTCCAGCCCGGCCTTGACCAATCCGTCGCGCTCCTTGTCGGAGTACGCGTAGCCGGGCTCTCCCTTCGACCACTTGATCTTGTAGAGCGGCGGAGCGGCCAGGTACACATGGCCGGCCTCGATCAGCGGCCGCATGAACCGGAACAGCAACGTGAGCAGGAGGGTCGTGATGTGCTGGCCGTCGACGTCCGCGTCAGCCATCAAGACGATCTTGTGGTAGCGCAGCTTGGACAGATCGAAGTCGTCGTGGATGCCGGTACCAAGCGCGGTGATGAGCGACTGGACCTCGTTGTTCTTCAGGACTCGATCGATCCGGGCCTTCTCCACATTGATGATCTTGCCGCGGATCGGGAGGATCGCCTGGAACATCGAATCCCGGCACTGCCGCGCCGATCCGCCGGCGGAGTCACCCTCGACGATGTACAGCTCGCTCTCGGCCGGGTTCGTCGATCGGCAGTCCTGCAGCTTGCCCGGCATTCCCATGGTGTCCAGCGCATTCTTGCGCGACAGGTTCCGGGCCTGCTGCGCCGCCTTGCGCGCCTTCGCCGCCTGCGAGGCCTTGGTCAGGATCACCTTGCCCTCGGACGGGTTGCGTTCGAACCAGTCCGCGAGCCAGTCGTTGCATGCGCGCTGCACGAACGACTTTGCCTCGGAATTGCCGAGTTTGGTCTTGGTCTGCCCCTCGAACTGCGGCTCGCCCAGCTTGATCGACACGATCGCGGCCAGGCCCTCCCGGATGTCGTCGCCGGTGAGCCGGTCACTCTCCTTGATGATCTTCCGGTCGATCCCCCATCGATTGACCACGCCGGTCAGGGCCGCCCGGAAGCCCTCCTCGTGGGTCCCGCCCTCGATGGTGTTGATCGTGTTGGCGAAGGTGTACACGCTTTCCGAGTACGACTCGTTCCACTGCATCGCCACCTCGACCGACAGGCGGCGCTCCGGTTCGTCGGAGGTGAAGTACACGACGGATTTGTGTAGTGGGCTCTTGGTCGCGTTCAGATGCCGGACGAAGTCTGCGATGCCGCCCGCGTAGTGGTAGGTGACCTGCCGTGGCCCTGTGCCGCCCGTGGTAGGGGCGGCCGCGATCGACGTGACCTCGTCGGCGTCAGCGACAGCGGCCTTCTCGGGGCGCTCGTCGCGCAACACGATGGTTAGCCCCTTGTTCAGGAACGCCATCTCCTGCAGCCGGCGACTGATCGTCTCGAAGGAGTACGTCGTGGTCTCGAAGATGGCCGGATCGGCCCAGAACGTCACGGTGGTGCCGGTCTTCGTCGTCCGGGCTCCCCGGGACAGCGGTGCCGCCGGCTTCTGGTCGACGTAGGGCTGGTACCACTCGTAGCCGTCCTTGTTGATCTGGACCTCGAGTCGATGAGACAGCGCGTTGACGACGGATACGCCCACGCCGTGCAGCCCACCCGAGACCGCGTAGGCCTTCCCGTCGAACTTCCCGCCCGCGTGGAGCAGGGTGAGAATGACCTCGACGGCCGGGCGCTTCTGGCCCGGATGCATGTCCACGGGCATGCCGCGGCCGTTGTCGACGACTCGGACGCCTCCGTCGGCGAGCAGGACCACCTCGATGTGGTCGGCGAACCCGGCCAGGGCCTCGTCGACCGAGTTGTCCACGACCTCCCAGACCAGATGATGCAGACCCCGCTCGGACGTCGAACCGACGTACATCCCAGGCCGCTTGCGGACCGCCGTCAGGCCTTCCAGGACGGTGATCGAGCTGCTGTCGTAGCTCGACTTCACCCTCCCCGGACGAGGGGCACCTGCGCTCGCCGGGCTGGCCATAAGGGCAACTCCTGTTCCGGCCGGATCATCCGGCGTTCCCGGCCGGGCGGACCCGGCCGAATCGACCTGACGGTTGACACGAAGGCGGGGCGGTTGCGACACCTGGCCGACCACCCCGGTTCTCCCTCCATTCTAGGGCATTCGAGGTGGCTCGGGCGGCTGCGACGCGGCCTAATTTCGTCGCTGAGCGTCGCGACCCCATCGCGTGCGGGTGCCTACGGGTGGCGGCAGCGGACGACTCAGCGGCTCGCTGAGCTGATTATCGGACGCGTGGGATGGCGCTGGCTGGCGGATCCGCCGTGGCTTCGCGCGGCGTCGCGGGACAGGAGTCGACCCGTGGGCGGCACACACGTCACTCCGGTATCACGGCTGCGCAGGATGCGACGGCCGGCCGCTGCCGGTGCGGTCACGCCGGGCTCGCACGGCACGGAGGCTGGTCGGTGTGGCGCCTGACAGCTGGCGAGCGAACCGCGGTCCGACCTCTCGGTCAGGGCTCGGATAACCCTTCGAACAGGGACCGTTCCACGGTGGCGAGTCCGTCTAGCCGAGCGTCAAGGGATTCGTAGGCTTTGCTGAATGCCGCCTGAAACGCGTGCCAGTCCTGTTCGCTGCGCCAGCGGTCGATGGTGAGGAACCGGTACCCGCGATTCGGGTCGCGGTACAGCTCGGTGCCGAGGAACCCCGGCGCCCGCCGGAACAGCTCGGCCCAATCGCCTTGTGCGGCATAGGCGACGCAGAATGCGGCCATGGTGTCATCCGGCACCTCATACTCCCAGACCCGGACGAACATACCGGTATTCGACCACGTGACGGACGCGGGTTGCGAGGCTAGCCGCCGCGATCAGCCGTAGGTGTCCCGCGGACCGCGACCGCCGTACATCGATCGAAGGCCGTGCTTCCAGCTCGGCCCGACCGGGCCGGTCACGTGCAGCCGGCGCACCACGTCCGGCCCGAGCTCGGCCCGCAGCGCCGCGAGGATGCTGGATGCCATCAGGCGCAGCTGGGTCGCCCATGCGGTGGACTGCGCGGCGATCCGCAGCTCGCCGTCACGCAGGCTCACCGGTTCGCAATGTCCGGCGATCTCCGGGCCGACCAGTCCGGCCCAGTCGGCAAACAGCCGGGCCTCGGTGATCGGCGCGGCCCACCCTCGCTCGGCCAGCAAACCCGACAGCACCTCACCGAGCCGCTGGGGGTCACGCTCGTCGGCACCTGGACCCGAATACCCGCCGCGGCGGGCCAGGTTCGCCTGCCGGAGCGCCGCCCGCCGACGCTCCTCGCGGTTGGCCGGAGCTCCCGCGCGACGCATGGTTCGGGCATCGGCGAGCGCCGCACGCGCGAGGTCACGACCGGAGACGGGCAACTCACCGGACGTCTCATCCACAGGTTGTCCACCGGATTCTGTGGATGACGGGGTGGCCTGCGTCACATCGCGTTCGGTGCTTTCCTGCTCACGCGACACGCTGCACCGTCCCGTCCTGGACGTCGAACCAGAGCCCGCGCAGCTGATCGGGGACGTCAGAGCCTACCGCGGCCGTGACCAGGACCTGCTCCGCCTTGGTGGCGATCAGCGCCAGCTGTTCCCGGCGACTCACGTCCAACTCGGCGAACACGTCATCCAGCACCAGGACTGGTGAACCGCCGGCCGCGAATTCCTCCCGCAACAGCTCGTAGCAGCCCAGTCGCAGCGCTAGCGCGGTCGACCAGGACTCCCCGTGGCTCGCGTAGCCGCGCACGGGCAGCGCCCCCAGGCGCAGCTCCAGGTCGTCCCGGTGCGGTCCGACGAGGTTCTGCCCACGATCGAGCTCCTGGCCGCGCATGCGGGACATCTCCGCGAGCAACGCAGCCTCGAGCACCTCAACGGGGGGCTGTCCTGATGGGAGCCGGTCGCCCAGTGAGCTGACGTAGGTCAGTTCCAGCTCGACGCTCGCCGGGGCTACCTGGGCGTAGGCAACCACGGCGTGCGGCTGCAGCGCCGCCACCGCGGCCAGCCGGGCTGCCAGCAGCTGCGCGCCGTACGTGGCGAGATGGGCATCCCACACGTCGAGGGTCGGAAGATCCGCGTCGCCACGGCTGCGTCGGGAGGCACCGGCCGTCTTCAGCAGCGCGCCACGCTGCTTGAGCACCCGGTCATAGTCGGCTCGCACGCCGGCCAGCCGGGGGCTGCGCTGGACGATCAAGTCGTCGAGGAAGCGACGGCGGTCGGCGGGATCACCCCGCACGATCGCGAGATCCTCGGGCGCGAAGACCACGGCGCGCACCACGCCGAGCGCGTCGCGGGCCCGCGCCGTCATCGCGCCGTTCACGCGGGCCCGGTTCGCCCGGCCCGGCGTGATCTCCACCTCTACCCGCATCTCCCGGCGGCGGTCCGCATCGTGCGACACCACCGCCGCTCGGACGATGGCGCGCTCGGCCCCGATGCGGACCAGTGGCGCCTCGGTCGCAGATCGGTGACTGCGCAGGGTGGCCAGATAGCCGACGGCCTCGACCAGATTCGTCTTGCCCCGCCCGTTCGCGCCGACGAACACCGCCGGGCCGGCCTCGAGGGCGACTTCGACGCCGGACCAGCTGCGGAAGTCCACGAGCGAGAGGTGACGGACGTACATCGAGCGGCCACAGGCTCAGCCGGGCAACCGCACGGGCATGATCAAGTAGGTGTAGTCGCCGTCGAGCTTTCCGGCATCGCCCGACGAAACCGGGCGCAGCACCACCGGCTTGTTCGACGAGGTGAACATCAGCCGGGCCGTCGGTGCCGGCAGCGCGCCGAGCCCGTCCAGCAGGAAGGACGGGTTGAATGCCGTCGTCATCGGCTCGCCTTCGTAGTCGACCTCCAAGGCCTCCTCCGCGCGGCCCTCGTCCTCGCCACCGGCTGACAGGCCGACCCCTCCCTCGGCGAATTCCAGTCGCACCGGGGTGCCGCGCTCGGCGACGAGCGCCACCCGCTTGATCGCGTCGACGAAGGGGGCCACCGGGATCTCGGCGGTCGCGGACCATTCGGTGGGCAGGAGGGTCCGATAGGGCGGGAACTGGGCGTCGAGTAGGCGGGTTGTAGCCCGGCTGGCTCGTCCGGCCGAACCGCCGGAAAACCCGATGATGCCCTCGCCCGGGCTGCCGCTGGACCCCGGCGCCGACAAGGCAATCGTCAACACGTCGCTGTGCGCGAGGCTTTTCGCCGAGTCCGCCAGCGTGCGGGCCGGGACGAGCACGGCGGCAGCCGCCGCGGTCGGCGTGTTGGGCTGCCATCCCAGCTCCCGGACGGCGAGGCGATAGCGGTCGGTCGCGGCGAGGGTGAGCCGATCGCCGTCGATCTCCAGCCGTACACCGGTCAGCATCGGCAGCGTGTCGTCGCGCCCGGCGGCCACCGCGACCTGGGCGACTGCGACGGCGAATGCCTCGCTGTCAACGGTGCCCGCGGTGGTGGGCATGCTGGGGAGCGTCGGATAGTCCTCGACCGGCATCGTCGGCAGGGTGAACCGGGCCGAACCACAGGAGATGGTCAGCCGGGCCCCGTCGACGGCGATATCGACCGGATGCGGTGGGAGGGCCCGGGTGATGTCGGCGAGCAGCCGCCCCGAGACGAGCGCGCTGCCCGGCGAACCAGCAGCCACGTCGAGATCGACCTGAGTCGAAGCCTCGAGATCGAACCCGGAAATCGAGAGCCTCGCGTCGTCGACGGTCAGCAACAAGCCTGCGAGCACCGGGATGGTCGGGCGGGCGGACAGGCTTCGAGCGGCCCAGGTCACGGCCTCAGCCAACGCGTCACGCTCGACCCGGAACTTCATACCGCCTCCACTGACTTGGCTCTGATCATCCGTCCCCAGATCAGGGACGGTGGATGATCTGGTTGTTGCTTGTAGGAATAGAGATTCTCGTTGTCGTCATCGGGACTGTGGATACTGGGGACAACACCCCGAACTCCAGTGAACTCCGTGGGTCTGACTGTGGACGACCCGTGGGTATGACCGGTCGAACGGCCGGGTGCCGGTGGACATGCGCACCGGTGAACGGGTTATCCACATCATGCCCAGAGTTTTCCACAGCTTTGCCCACACCTTGTGAGTGACGGCCCGGCGGTGCGCCGACATCTCACGAGCGGGCCCGCGCCTTGATCCGGCTGGTGAGTTCGGTGATCTGGTTATAGACGCTCATCCGCTCGGCCATCAGGGAGCGGATCTTGCGATCGGCGTGCATGACCGTGGTGTGGTCCCGGCCGCCAAAGGTCTGGCCGATCTTCGGCAAGGACAGCTCCGTGAGCTCGCGGCACAGGTACATCGCCATCTGGCGCGCCTGCACGAGCACCCGGCTGCGCGAGGCGCCGGTCAGATCATCCATCGACACCGAGAAGTACTCCGCGATCACGGCCATGATCGTTGCCGCGGTGATCTGCGGGCCTTCGGTCGTGCTGACCAGATCCTTGAGCACGATCTCGGCCAAGCCCATCTCGACGTCCTGCTTATTGAGACTGGCGAATGCGGTCACCCGAATGAGCGCACCTTCGAGTTCACGGATATTGCTCTGGATCTTGGTCGCGATGAATTCGAGGACCTCGGGCGGCGGGTTCATCCCTTCCTGCGACGCCTTCTTGCGGAGAATTGCGATTCGAGTCTCCAGGTCCGGTACCTGAACGTCGGTGATGAGCCCCCACTCGAATCGAGTCCGAAGCCGATCTTCCAACGTCGACAACTGCCGAGGCGAACGATCGGAGCTAATCACGATCTGCTTGTTCGCGTTATGCAATGTGTTGAACGTATGGAAGAACTCCTCCTGCGTGCGCTCCGCTCGTTCCAGGAACTGGATGTCGTCGATCAACAGCAGGTCGACTGACCGATAGCGTCCCTGGAACGCCGGCATCTTGTCGTCCCGCAACGAGTTGATGAAGTCGTTGGTGAATTCCTCGCTGCTGATGTAGCGAACTTTGAGTCCGGGGAATAACCGCTGCGTGTAATGGCCGATCGCGTGCAACAGATGCGTCTTGCCGAGGCCGGAGTCACCGTAAATGAATAGCGGGTTGTACGCCTTGGCCGGTGCCTCGGCGACTGCCACCGCGGCCGCATGCGTGAACCGGTTGCTCGCACCGATGACGAAGGTTTCCAACGTATATTTGGGATTCAGCCGACTGTCCCGATCGGTGAGCGTGCCGTCACGCGCCCGGTCCACCCCGTTCGGCCCAACCGCGCGAAGGTGGGCTGTCCATTCGTCGTACATGGGGTCGGGGACGAAGCGATCTTCGGGCTCCCCCGAGACGCTGTCGTAGAAGTCGTTGACGTCGGCGGGCTCGTCCTGTTGCTGCACCGTGACGGCGACATGGATCTCGCGACCCAATTCGTCGCTGAGCACCGACGCGATCATGGGCCGGAGCCGATTCTCCAGGTAATCACGGGCAAACTCGTTCGGCGCGGCGATGAGAGCCGTGTCCTCCACCAGCCCCACCGGCCGAGTCAGACTGATCCACGCCTTGTGGTGCGGGCGAATCGTGTTGTCATCGAAGCGGGAAACTGCGCGTGTCCAGACACGGGTCAGGTCGGTACTGTCGTCCACTTGCCGTGTCCACTCCCACCCGGTTACTGCCGATTCGCCGACACGATCTCACGGAGCTTTGCACCCTCGCACCTCAGGTGCATACCGAACTGTTGTTCGAAAGCTGGCTATCCACAGCCCTGTCCACAGCCTGTGCATCGATCCGGACAGACCGTGAGGAGAACCCAGTGAGGTTGTGCCGTGCATCGGCGGGCGGCACGGCTGGAGAACCTAACAGCCGGACAACGCGCGGGACAATCCCGTCCGGCGTGTCGCTGACCGAGAAGTAAACCGGCCCGTGCTAGGAGGCTGTCCGCTGAGGTGACGCGACGCGGTTTGGCCGGGCCGTTGGACGATCCGGTACCGTAAGGCGTTGATACCGGTTCAGGAGCGGGCCTGACGTCCTGCCCGGATAACACCTGACGACCGATGGAGCCTCACCGTGAGCAAGCGGACCTTTCAGCCCAACAATCGCCGGCGGGCCAAGACGCATGGGTTCCGGCTGCGCATGCGGACCCGCGCCGGTCGGGCCATCGTCGCCGCCCGCCGCCGCAAGGGTCGCAGCGAGCTGTCGGCCTGATCCGCCCATTGGTGTCTCCCATCCCGTGTTGTCCATCGCCAATCGGATACGGCGATCACGCGAGTTCGCGACGGTGATACACCACGGCGCGCGAGCTCGACGTGGCAGCATCGTGCTGTATCACCACCCGGCGCTTACCGTCGGTGCACCACCCCGGGTCGGGTTCGTCGTCGGATCTGCCGTAGGCGGCAGCGTGGTTCGCAATCGGGTGCGCCGACAGCTGCGCGCGCAGCTGCGATCCCGACTCGGCGTTCTTCCGGCTGGTTCGGGAACGGTGGTACGTGCCTTGCCGACCGCTTCGTCGGATGGCTATCGAGCGTTGGGCGCTGACCTCGACGGGGCGCTGCGTCGCGTGACACGGGTGGATACCGAGAGCGGGACGCCGTGAGCCCCGCGGCCCGCGCCGCCCGCGCGCTGATCGTGCTGTGGCAGGTCGGGGTGAGCTCCTGGAAGCCACCGGCGTGCCGGTTCACCCCGTCCTGCAGCGTGTACACCGCCACGGCGATCGAGCGGTTCGGATTCCGGCGCGGCGTCTGGCTTGGCTTACGCCGCCTCGCCCGCTGCCATCCCTGGCACCGGGGCGGGCACGACCCGGTCCCGTTGCGCGTTCCCGCTCCTAAGCCGGCATCGCGGATGCCGGGTCCGCGTCGTCGCACAAGTTCGGTCCGGCCGGCACTGACCGCCAAGTCCCGCCGGACCGATCCGCGCACGTCGCGAACGCCCTATCCCGCGTCCGTCCGCCCGGCAGCCTAGGAGGAACCCCCGCCCATGTTGGACTTCCTCTACACCGGCGTCTCGTGGGTGTTGCTCCGCTGGCACGACCTGTTCACCCTCGTCGGCATCAACGCCGCCAGCGGGCTGAACTGGGCGCTCTCCATCGTGTTCCTGGTGATCACCGCGCGGCTGCTGCTCTTCCGGTTCTTCCTCAAGCAGGTGCACTACCAGCGCAACATGCAGGAGATGCAGCCCCGACTGCAGGCGATCAAGGAGAAGTACAAGAGCGACCGGCAGGCCCAGCAGCGGGAGATGATGCGGCTGCAGCAGGAGGAGGGCTTCAACCCGCTCGCCGGCTGTTTGCCGATGCTGCTGCAGATCCCGATCTTCATCTCGCTGTTCCACGTGCTGCGGCACCTGTCCAACTCGGTCGGCCTTTGCGAGGCGCACGACTACACCAACCCGAAGCTCAGCCTCTACAGCTTCAGCCCGGTCGAGACGTGTCAGGCGGCCACGGCGCGGCTGTTCGGGGCGCCGCTCGCAGGCTCACTGCGGGACACACCGGCCGAGATCACGCAAATGCACGGCAACCTCGCCGCGACTCGAGTGGTGATCATCCTGCTGGTCGTGATCAGCGCCGCGGCGACGTTCTACACCCAGCTCCTGGTCCGCCGAGCCGCCGTGACCGAGCCGGTCGGGACGGCCGCGACCGTGCAGCGACTCATGCTGTGGGGCATCCCGGTCAGCGTGCTGTTCTCCGGCCTGTTCTTCCCGCTCGGTGTGCTCCTCTACTGGTTCACCAGCAATACCTGGACCATGGGCCAACAGCTCTATATCAACAAGTTCCATCCCCATGTCCCAAAAGAGGCAGCTCCGGCTGGTGAGCTCGGCAAGAGTCTCGCCCCGCGACCCGGTCAGAAACCGGTCCGAACCGATCGGCGCATCGTCGCCCCGCCGCCAGATACGCCGGACGGGGCCGCAGGCGCCCCCGACGGATCGGCGGGAGGGGCCCCCGATGGCGCGACCGCCTCAGGTGGCGGCGTGAGTGGCGGCTCCGGTGGCGGCGGCTCCGGCGGGTCCGGGACACCTCGGTCGAGCTCGCCCCGGCCGGGCCAACGTCCGAATCGACAGGGCGCAGGCAGTTCCAGCCGTCCGGGCGGCAAGCGCCCGAACCAGTCCAAGAAGCGGCGATGACTGCGCGGTAGCCTGATGACCGACGACCACGGTACGAGAAAGGACATGCACTTTCCGTGACTGACATAGATGACCGCTCCGTGAGCACCGAGACGGTCGACGACCCAGCCGCCACCTCCGACCGCAGCTCGACCACTCTGCTGGTGCAGGAGGGTGACATCGCAGCTGACTACCTCGAGCGATTCCTCGACATCATCGACTACGACGGGGACATCGATCTCGACGTGGAGAACGATCGCGCGGTGGTTGCCATTGTCGGTACCGGGCTGCAATCGCTGGTGGGCTCGCAGGGCGAGACGCTGGACGCGCTCCAAGAGCTCACCCGGCTCGCGGTGCAGCAGAAGACCGGGAACCGGAGCCGGCTCATGCTCGACATCAGCGGGCATCGCCAGGCGCGACGCGACGAGCTCGGCGCGTTGGCGGCGGAGACCGCTCGAGCCGTGCTGCACAGTGGCAATTCAGTCCGGCTTACCCCAATGAACCCGTTTGAGCGAAAAGTCGTCCATGACGTTATCGCCACGATCGACGGCGTCCGGAGCGAATCCGAGGGCGAGGAGCCGCAACGCCAAGTCATCGTGCTCATCGATCAGTAGACAGTGAGGGACGGGCGCTCCGCGACGCGGAACCGCCTGCGGAAGCCACGCGGGTCTTCGGGTCCTCGCTGCCGTTGGCTATTCGCTATGCCACCTTGCTCTCGACCGCGGGTGTGGAGCGCGGATTGCTCGGTCCCCGCGAGGCGGAACGAGTATGGGATCGGCACCTGCTGAACTGCGCGGTCGTCGGAGAGTTGCTGCCGCCGGCCGCCCGTGTCGTCGACGTCGGCAGCGGTGCGGGGTTGCCGGGATTGGCCCTGGCCTGTGCCCGACCAGACCTGCGGGTCACGCTCGTCGAGCCCTTGGTTCGTCGGGTCACCTTCCTCGAGCAGGCGGTGACCACGTTGGGGCTGGCGCCGCGGGTCACTGTCATTCGCGGTCGGGCCGAGGAGCCCGCGGTAGCCGGCCACGTGGCGCCGGCCGATTGGATCACGGCTCGAGCCGTGGCCCCGCTGAACCGCCTGGCCGGGTGGTGCCTGCCGCTCCTGGACCAGGGCGGATTCCTGTTGGCGCTCAAGGGACGACAAGCCGCCGCGGAACTCGCCGAGCATCGCGCCGCAATCGGCCGGCTGGGCGGTGCCGATGGGCAGGTCGTGTCGTGCGGAGTGGGTCTGCTCGCCTCGCCGACCACGGTGGTCGTGATTCGACGGTGGAGATCATGTTTCACGTGAAACAAAATCGCCGTCCCACCCGCGTTTGCTCCTTGAGAACGGGTGCTGACTCGGTAGGGTTCTGTGACCGCCCCCGCACTGGCTGGGCGCCTGGCGCGAGCCGAACGGGGCTTCTCGCGAGCAGGAAGGAACAGGATGTCCGCGGAGCAGGTCGCCGCTACTCCAGAGCACTCGTCTGACGTCATCCTGGCGGAGCGAGACGACTCGTGGACCAGGGACACTCCTGCCCCCGTTTCACGTGAAACATCACTGGACGGGCCCCACATCGATGTTTCACGTGAAACCGGGGCTGACACCCCCATAGCGGCCGAGGCGTTGCGGGCAGCGGTTGTTCTCGATGATCACGCCGGTCCCTGGCCTCGGCCGGAGACAACCCGGGTCATCACCGTGTCGAATCAGAAGGGGGGCGTCGGCAAGACGACGAGCGTGGTCAACATCGCAGCCGCGCTGGCCATGCACGGCTTACGCGTCGTCGTTGTCGATCTGGATCCGCAGGGCAACGCCTCGACCGCCCTCGGCGTCGAGCATGCTGCGGGGGTTCCCTCCACCTATGACGTCATGCTCGCCGGGCGCCCCCTCGAGGACATTCTCGTGACCGTGCCGAGCGTGGCCGGCGAGCTGCGCTGCGCACCCGCGACAATCGACCTGGCCGGGGCGGAGTTGGAACTCGCCTCGCAGGTCGCCCGGGAGTACCGGCTGCAACGGGCGCTCGACGCGCTGCTCGCGCAGGACAACCCCCCGGACTATGTGCTCATCGACTCCCCGCCCTCGCTCGGCCTGCTCACCGTCAACGCCCTGGTCGCCGCGCGAGAAGTGCTCATCCCGATTCAGTGCGAGTACTACGCGCTCGAAGGTCTAGCCCAGCTGCTCGGCACGATCGAGATGGTGCAGAGCTACCTGAACAAGACGCTCCGGATCACGACCGTCTTGCTCACCATGTACGACAGCCGGACCCGGCTGGCGGATCAAGTCGCTGCGGATGTGCGCAGCCACTTCACCGATCTGGTCGTCGAAGCCGTCATCCCGCGCAACGTCCGGGTTTCCGAAGCGCCGGGCTACGGCCAGACCGTGATGACCTACGACCCCGGCTCGCGAGGGGCCATCAGCTATCTCCAAGCCGCGTATGAGCTCGCCGGCCGCATCCAGGAGGCGGTGTCATGAGCACTCGGTATGGGGCGCCAGGGGGTTTGGGCCGCGGATTGAGCGCGTTAATCCGCACCGGCCCTCGGCCGGAAGAACCCGGCCGGTCGGTCACAGTGCTCGAGCCGGTGGAGATCCCGAACTCGGCCGCCGAGGCCGTCGAGTCCAGGACGCCTACCGCCCCCGACGGTGAGCGGTTGGCGGAAGACGCCTTGTCGTCACCCGCCTCCGAGCCGGAACCGAGTGGGCCGCCGACGCCGATCGAGATTTCCGGCGCCCGGTTCGCCGAGCTCGACGTCGCGGCGATCCACGCCAACCCGCGGCAGCCTCGGCAGGTCTTCGACGAGGACGCGCTCGGCGAGCTCACGCATTCGATTCGAGAGTTCGGCGTCCTGCAGCCGGTCGTCGTCCGAGCGCGCCGATCCGACGGCGGCTACGAGCTCGTGATGGGCGAACGCCGGCTACGGGCAGCTGTCGCGGCCGGGCTGGCACGTATCCCCGCGATCGTGCGAGACACGGCGGACGACGCCATGCTGCGCGATGCGCTGCTGGAGAACGTGCACCGCACGGCCCTCAATCCGCTCGAAGAAGCCGCCGCCTACCAGCAGCTGCTCGACGAGTTCGGCGTGACCCACGAGGAACTCGCGCTGCGCATCGGCCGGAGCCGGTCCCAGGTGAGCAACACGATCCGGCTGATGAACCTCTCGATCCCGGTGCAACGGCGGGTGGCCGCCGGGGTGATCTCGGCCGGGCACGCTCGGGCGCTGCTCGCGCTGGCTGATCGTGACGCGCAGGACGAGCTTGCCGGGCGAATCGTGGCGGAGGGTCTCTCGGTTCGCGCCACCGAGGAGATCGTGGCGACGGCGACCAAAGACGCGGCCCGCGCGGGCCGAGGGCGCCGCCCGGCGACGCACCGGATCACGGCCCCCGCGCTGCACGATCTCGCCGACAGGCTTTCCGACGTGCTCGACACCCGAGTGCGCGTCGAGCTGGGCCGGCGCAAGGGCAAGATCACGGTCGAGTTCGCCTCGGTCGACGACCTGGAACGCATCGTCGGAGTCATCGCACCGCAGCTCGCCGTGCACCGCGCCGCCGCTGAACCGACCGATCAGTCGACCGAGACTCCGCAGGAGTCCCCGGAGCCTGACGCTCGGCCGAACGAGCCGTAGGCCGTCACCTCGGCGACCGACCGGCGGCCGCGCCGTAAGGACGGGGAGCGGCGATCGGGCGCGCGGTAGCCGAGGCTCACCACGCCGACCGGTGTGAGCTCGCCCGGCACGGCGAAGGCGGCGCGCACCGCGTCCCACCGATCGGTCGGAATCCCGAAGAAACACGCGGCTAGACCGAGATCGACGGCTCCGAGCAAGAGCAGTAACGCGGCCATGCCCGCGTCCACGTGCCAATACGGGATCGGCCAGCGAGACTCATCCCGATCGACCCACCCCTTGTCCGGTTCGGCGTATCGGTCGAGATAGGCGTTTTTATCGGAGTAAATTATGATAAGTACGGGTGCGGTCAGCAGGCCCGCGCGCCAGGTGTCGGGCGTCTCGCCCGGCGGTGTGGTCGACATCCAGAAGGCGTCACGCCCGGCTGCCGTGTCCAGCACGAGGAACCGCCAGCCCTGGGTGAAACCGGCCGACGGCGCCCGAATGGCAAGGCCCAACAGATCGTTGACCTCATCGCGCGACACCGTTCGGTCGGGGTCGTAGGCCCGGACCATGCGCCGTTGCCGGATCGCGTCTCGAAGCTGCATGCTGCGCACCCTCGCACCGGAAAGGCGATCAGGCGAGCGTGAACCGTGTGTCGTCCGGCGTCGCAGATATGCGATTGTGGGCGGGTGAAGGTCACGCAATCGAGCAAGTTGGCTGACGTCTGTTACGACATCCGCGGCCCGGTCATGGAAGCCGCCCGCCAGCTGGAAGAAGAAGGGCGACGCATCCTCAAGCTGAACATCGGCAACCCGGCGCCTTTCGGGTTCGAGGCGCCGGACGGGATCATCGCCAACGTCGTGCGGAATCTTCCCCAGTCGGAGGGCTATTCCGACTCCCAGGGCCTGCTCTCGGCCCGCACCGCGGTCGTTCAGCACTACCAGGAGCAGGGATTCGACGACGTGTCGGTCGAGCAGGTCTGGCTCGGTAACGGGGTGAGCGAGCTCATCACGCTATCCCTGCAGGCGTTGATCAACGACGGTGACGAGATCCTCATTCCCGCGCCGGACTACCCGCTGTGGACCGCGGCCACCTCACTGTCGGGTGGTCGGGCTGTGCACTACCTGTGCGACGAGGCCGAAGGCTGGTTGCCCGACGTCGAGGACCTGGCGAGGAAGATTTCCCCACGAACTAAGGCGATTGTCGTCATCAATCCCAACAACCCGACTGGTGCCGTATACCCCCGGAGGGTATTAGAGAGCATCGCTGACCTGGCCCGTCGGCACGGCCTGATCGTCATGACCGACGAAATCTACGAGAGAGATCCTCTACGACGGAGCGGAACACATTCCGTTTGCCAGCGTGGCGCCGGATCTGTTCACGCTGACGTTCAACGGGCTATCCAAGGCGTACCGGCTGGCCGGTTTTCGGTCGGCCTGGTTGCTCGTGACCGGCCCGCGCCGTGCCGCCTCGAGTTACCTGGAAGGCCTGTCCATCCTGGCCAACATGCGGCTGTGCCCCAACGTGCCCGGGCAACACGCCATCCAGACTGCGCTCGGCGGCCGACAGAGCATCCAGGACCTGGTGCTGCCGGGTGGTCGACTGCGCGAGCAGCGGGACGCCGCCATGGTCGCCCTGAAACAGATCCCCGGCGTCACCTGCGTCCAGCCGCGCGGGGCGCTGTACGTGTTCCCGCGCCTGGACCCCGATGCCTACCCGATCGAGGATGATCAGCAGTTCGTGCTCGACCTGCTGCGCGAGCAGCATGTCCTCGTGGTGCAGGGCACCGGCTTCAACTGGCCGCGCCCCGACCATCTGCGCATCGTCACGCTTCCCCGAGCGGACGACTTGACCGAGGCGATCGAGCGCATCGGGACCTTCCTCGCCGAGTATCGGCCGTACTGAGCGGAGGTCGACGTGGGACGGCGGATGACGGGCGCGGTGGACCTCACGCTCGCCACCCTGGCCGAGTTGCCGTCCGCGGCCCGCTCGTGCGTCTACTGGGAGCTGGATGCAGCCGCCGCAGCCCGCGCTGAAAGCAACGGGGCGGGCGCGCTCGAGAAGGAGGCCTGGGTCTCGAACACCCTGCTGGAATGGGGGACCTGTGGGAAGGCGGTTTACGCCGACGGCGCGATCGCCGGCTTCGCCTTGTACGCCCCGCCGGCGTACGTGCCACGCGCGGCCGGGTTTCCCACTTCCCCGGCCAGCGCCGATTCCGTCATTCTCATGGCCCTGACGGTGTTCCCCTCGCATCGTGGACGCGGCTTGGGTCGAGCGCTCGTCCAGGGCGTCGCGCGGGACCTGGCCCTGCGGGCGGCGGCGTGCGGACACGACAGCGCCCGTGCGATCGAGGCGTTCGGCGTCACGGCGCATCGATCCCTAGGCCGCGAGACGCATGGCTGCCCATTACCCGCGGGGTTTCTCACCGCCGCCGGGTTCGCCACTGTCCGGTCCCATCGCACGTATCCGCGGATGAGGCTAGACGTGCGCACGACCACGGGATGGCGGGCGGACGTCGGGCAGGCCTGGAACCGGCTCCGATCCGGGATGACGGTCCCGCGCGCGGTAGCCGGCCTGACCAACCGAACCGGCTAGCGCGACCGCGGCCGGGGCGTCGCGGTCACGCCGCGCGATCCCGCAGTAGTCGCTCCGCCCGGGGGCTGACGACGAGGCCGAAGCCGAGTTCGTCCAGTGTGTGGCGCACCCTGTCCACGTCGAGTGACCCGTGCCGTTCGAGCAGCAGCTGCGGCCGGCGGTCGCCGCGGACGGTCACCGGCCGGTGAAAGCCCAGGATTGTCGCCGGCATCGCCGCATAGCCCAGATACCGGGATCGAACCGCGTCGTCGGCGGGCTCGAGAAACGTCAGGCTGGGGTGGCCGGGGTAGGCGCTCACCGAGGCGAGGTGGAGCACGCCGTCGGGGATGGCGGCCAGGGCCTGAGCGAGGAAGTCGTTGGACGGGCAGTCGTAACCGGGCGCGACGACTTCGGTGGTGACGACGTCCGCCTCGAGCTCGGTGAGGTGCGCGGGAATGTGCTCGGCCGCCGGACCGCGAAACCCGAATGGTCCCGAGCCGTAGAACGCGTCGACGACGCGCAGCACGGAGCGTCGCGTGAGCCCGGGCGGCAGCTGGGTCCAGTCGAACAGATCCGGGATGCGCTCAGGCGGGACGGTGACACAGCCGACCTGGTCGGATGCGCCGCCAGTCAGGCGATCGACCCGGTCCACGGTCGCTGCGTCCGGTCGCGTCGTGACGGCGCAGACGTTCGCGAAGCCATGGCCGACAACACCGCCGTCGGCGAGCACGTCGGCCGCGTGCTGCACGTCGGCCGGGTTGGTCAGCACCAGCCGGCGTGGCGTCTTCGCGGTCGTCGCGGGAGCGGGGGCAAGCGCTGTCGGCATCGCTGATCCTCCGAACGGGTAGCCGGACGGACGTCGGCCGGCACTCGGAAGGACCGCTGAGAACGCCGGTTGATACAGCCGATCGAGGACGACCCGGTGCGGAGCCTCAGGAAGCGACGGCCGGCAGGCGCAGGGCGCCGGTCGGTGGATCGTCGGCCTTCGGCAGGTAGAGCCGCTGGACCGCGACCAGTAACCCTTCGGCGACGGTGTCCCGGAAGCTCGGGTCGACGAGCCGGCACCGATCGACCGGCGAGCTCAGGTAGCCGACCTCGACCCGGACCGCCGGCATGCGGGTCATCCGCAGCAGCGTCCAGCTCTTGCCGTGCACTTGGGCGTCGAGCATCCGGGTCCGGGCGACCAGCTCACGTTGCGCCAGGTCGGCGAGCCGCTCACCGATCGTCGAGCTGGATTCCCCGGCGCCGTAGTGGTACGTGGCGATGCCGTTGGGCTTCGGGGATGGGGCCGCGTCGATGTGCAGCGAGAGCAGGAGATCGGCGCCGATCTCGTTCGCAAAGCTGGCCCGCTGCTCGTCGGTCGCCCCGTTGTTGGGGCCCCGGGTCACCCAGGTTCGCACGCCGAGCGCGGTCAGGCGGGCTTCGAGCCGGCGGCTGAGATCCCAGACCAGGTCGGCCTCGCAGACCTCGGCGTCGTAGACCCCCGGGTCTTCGCCGCCGTGTCCCGGGTCGAGCACGAGCCGCTTACCCAGCAGCCGGGGGCCGGCCTGGGCCACGGCCACCATCTCGCGGAGCAGCTGCGGGCGGCCACCGACGACGCGTCGGCCGAGCTGGCGCAGCGCGCGAAGCGTGTCCGGGCCGCATACGCCGTCGGGGACCAGGCCGTAGTCGCGCTGGAACGCCCGCAACGCCTGCTGGGTGTGGCCGCTGAAGACGCCATCCGGCCGGACCAGGTCGTAGCCGATCTCCAGCAACTGCACCTGCAGCGCGGTGACGTCGTCGCCGACCATCGGCGTCGTCGCGTTGTAGGCGAGCACTCGGTCGCCGAGCCGCCACCGCGCAGCGTTGAGCGCGGCGAAGGTCTCCGGCCCCACGATGCCGTCCACGGACAGCCCACGGCGTTGCTGGAAGTGACGCACCGCGAGCTCGGCCGAGGCGTCGAAGGTGCGTTCGGTGACGGGATCGAGGTTGGCGAGCAGCCCGAGACCAGCCAGCACCCGGCGGACATCTGCGACGGCGGCACCCTCGGCGCCGTGGCGAAGCGGCTGCATCGGAGAAGCGGACCTCTTGTCCCTCGGGCGGCTCGCCGGGTTGCGCGCCGGACGCCATTGTGCCCGAGGTGGGGCCGAGATGCCGAGGGGGAGCGCCGCCGTCGCCAGCGCTCCGTCAGAATGTGACAACGTCCCCGCCGGCAGGGCCAGCGGGGACGCGCGTGTGGTACCGGGGCGGTCAGCCGATGTAGTCGGAAAGGTCACGCAGCAACGCGGCCTTGGGCTTGGCGCCCACGATCGACTTCACCAGCTCGCCCTTGGAGAAAACAGACATCGTCGGGATCGACATGATCTGATAGTCCCGCGTGATGTGCGGGTTCTCGTCGACGTTCACCTTGGCGATCGTGATCTTTCCCTCGTACTCGCCGGCAATCTCGTCCAGGACCGGCTCGACCATACGGCACGGCCCACACCATTCGGCCCAGAAGTCCACGAGCACCGGGCCGTCGGCCTGGAGAACCTCGGTGGCAAACGTGTCGTCGGTCACCGTCTTGGTGTGCTGACCCATCTACTGTCTCCTCGTCGGGCTAGTCGATTATCGCTGCAACAATCAGGACTGCGCGGACATTCCCGCCGGCTGCCGATCGGCCAGCGCCGCGAGGTAACGCTCGGCGTCGAGCGCCGCGGCGCACCCGGTGCCGGCCGCGGTCACCGCCTGCCGGTAGACGTGATCCACGACGTCTCCGGCCGCGAACACGCCGTCCAGATTGGTCCGCGTCGAGCCTGGCTGCACGAGGAGGTAGCCCTCGGAGTCGCGGTCGACCTGACCAGCCACGAGCTCGCTGCGAGGCTCGTGCCCGATCGCGACGAACAACCCCTGGACCTCCCGGCGCTGCTCTTCGCCGGTCTCGACGTCCCGGAGGATCACGCCGGTGACCGACGTGTCGCCTTCGATGCCGACGACCTCGGAGTTCCACGCCCAGTGGATCTTCTCGTTGGCGACCGCCCGGTCGGCCATGATGCGGCTGGCCCGCAGGGTGTCGCGGCGGTGCACGACGGTGACGGACTTGGCGAACCGGGTCAGGAACGTCGCCTCTTCCATCGCGGTGTCTCCACCGCCGACCACCACGAGGTCCTTGTCACGGAAGAAGAAACCGTCACAGGTTGCGCACCAGGACACACCGTGACCGGAGAGCTCGTCCTCGCGCGGGATGCCGAGCTTCCGGTAGGCCGAGCCCATCGCCAGGATCACTGTGTCGGCGGTGAACTCGCCGTGGTGGGTGCGGACGACCTTGACCGGCGAGGTCAGGTCGACGGACGTGACGTCGTCGCTCACCAGCTCCGCACCGAACCGCTCGGCTTGTTCCCGGATCTGCATCATGAGCGTCGGGCCCAAGATGCCCTCGGGGAAGCCGGGGTAGTTCTCGACGTCCGTGGTGTTCATGAGCGCGCCGCCGAATTGACCGCCCTCGAACACGAGCGGCCGGAGGTCGGCTCGGGCGGCATACAGCGCCGCCGTGTATCCGGCGGGGCCCGAGCCCACGATGATCACTGCCCGGTGATTGGTGCCTGCTGTCGTCACGTGTCCATGTCCTCGGAATTGCGATGTCGAGCGGCGTAACGATCTTACGGCCCGCTTGATTCCCGGCCGGATGGCGCGGACGGGCGGGCGGCCCGCTCGTCGGCCGGCTGGCGGCGCAGGGCCCCGAGAATGTCTCGGAGCTCCCGGATCCGCAGCGCCCGTCCGGCCAGGACGAATGCCACGATGCCGGGTATGCCGCCGAGCACCAGGGCCAGGAGCGAGCCGATCCGACCGGAACCGGCGACGAAGTGCGCCACGTACACCCCGCCCCAGGCCACGACGCCCGCGATGGCGGCGGCGACCGCGATCCTGACCACGATCCGGGCGATCGCGAGGAAGCCCAGCCGCCCGAATCGCCGGGTGAGCAGCACGTGGCCGAGAACCGCGCCAATCACGTAGGACAGCGACGTGGACACGTTCAGCGCGATCACCTGGGCGTTCCCGGAGAGCGCCTCGCGGGCGAGCAGCACCAGGATGATCTTGGCGAACACCATGCCGATGTTCACGAGCGTCGGCGTCCGGGCGTCGCGCATCGCGTAGAACACCCGCAGCTGCAGCATGACGAAAGCGAACGGCAGCAAGCCGAAGGCGGCCCAGGCGAGCGTCGTGCCGACGAGCCGGGCCTCGTCGACCGTCATCCGCCCGATGAACAGCGCCGTCGTGAGTGACGGGCCGAGGACGATGAATCCGGCGGTCACCGGAACCAGGGCGACGGCCGAGAGCCGGGCGCCGAGGGACAGGTCGGCGACCACCGCTGCGGTGTCGCCTCGGGCGGCCGACCGCGACATACGCGGCATCAGGGCGGTCAGCAGGGACACGCCGAGCACGCCGTAGGGCACCTGGAAGAGCAGGTCGGCGAAGGTGAAGTTGGTGACAGCGCCATCGCTCAGCCCGAACGCGACCTTGATGATCACGACCACGCCGACCTGGCTCGCCAGCACATAGGCGAGCACCCAGGCGGTCAGTGAGCCGGCCTCTTTCATCCGGTCCGGTTCTTCCGGGTTCCCGCGTAGCCGCCACTTCCACCGGAACCCGGTCCGGCGCACGAACGGAATCAGCACGGCGGCTTGGGCCGCGATGCCCAGCGTTGTGCCGATGCCTAGCACGAGGACTTGCGGATTCGTCATCGTGGACGGGAGCAGGGTGGGCGGCCCGGGAACGGTGAGGAAGAATCCGACGGTGAGGATCGCGATCACGTTGTTCACGACCGGTGCCCAGGCGCCCGGGCCGAAGACGTGCTTGACGTTCAGCAGGGCCGTGAACATGCCGGCCATGCCGTAGAAGAAGATCTCGGGCAACAGCAGGGTGGCGAACGTGGCGGTCAGCTCCTGCTTCGCCGGGTCGGCCACGAAGGCGCGGGCGATCAGCGGAGCGGCCGCCACGGCGAGCAGGGTCGCGATCGTCAGCGCCACTGTCGCGAGCGACATCAGTCGCTGCGTGTAGGCCACGCCGCGGTCCTTGTCGTGTTCCTGCGCATTGACCAGCAACGGCACGATCACGCTGGTGAGCACGCCGCCCAGCAGCAGCTCGTAGATCATGTTCGGGAACGTGTTCGCGCCGTTGAACGCGTCGCCGACCCCGGTCGCGCCGAGGGCCGCCGCGATGGCGAGAGTGCGCACGAAGCCGGTGATTCGGCTGACCAGGCTGGCGATGGCCATCGTGCGGCTCGAGGCCAGCAGGCTGCGGTTGTCGTCGGCCGGCTCCTCGCGAACGTCCGGCGGAGCCGGCTCGAACCCGGGGGGCTGCTGCGCGGCGCTCTGGCTGCGGGACGCCGGCCGGTAGCGCTTCGGCCCGACGTAGGTCGTGATCCCCCACGCGACGTTTGACTGGTCTGGCGGCTGCAGCACGACCTGATCGGAGCCGTAGAGCGCGGGCTGGCTCCACCCCTCGTCCGTCACGAGGACACCGCCATGGGCTGCGCGGGCGGGGCCGGAGCATCGGTGGGCGGCGGGGGGCGGCGGTGCCGGAATCGGCGAACGAAGCGCAGGACAAGTGCGACGACGAGGATCCCGGTGGCCACCAGCGTGATGGTCACCCCGATGCCACCAAGCGCGGTGCTACGCACCTGAAGCCGCACCGGTTGCCCGAGCGGCGTGCCGTCTGGCGTGGCGAGCGTGGCGTCGACCTGGAACCGTCCGGCGCGCTGCACCTTGACCGCCATGCGCAGCGAGACCTGCTGCCGGGCCGGGATTGTCTCGTGCTCGAGGGGTTGGGCGCTGAAGCCGACGATGTTGTTGACGGTCTGAATGTTCACCTGCACGGTCACCGGCACGGACAGCGCGTTCACCACGGTCACGAACAGCGGCGCGCTGTTGGAGGCCAGGGTGTAGGTGCCCACCGATGGCTGCGCGATCTGCACCCCGTTTCGGAGCACGGCAACGATCGACGTCAAGGCGTTAGCGGTCTGCACCCCCTGCACCCGCCGCTGCCGCCAGGCGGACGACACAG
Organism: uncultured Actinomycetota bacterium; assembly: GCA_963779485.1. GTDB lineage: Bacteria > Actinomycetota > Actinomycetes > Mycobacteriales > Jatrophihabitantaceae > CAVVJA01. The sequence continues at coordinate 27,402 of CAVZYJ010000012.1, forward strand.
TGCGCTGGACGGCGACGGGAATGCCGCCGAGCAGCGTGGCCGCGTCCGATCGGGAGAGCGCGCCGCGGAACGAGCCGGCGAAGTCGGCGGCCGCCACCGCCTGGCCCACGACGGCGGCCGAAATCTCCCGGCCCTGGTCGACGGCCGCGAGAGCGCCCCGATCGGTGGGGGCGACGCTGCGGACGGCCGCCCGGACCGGCAGCGCGGCCGACCAGCTGGTGGTTGCGGTCTCGAGAATCGCCCGCGTGGCCAGACCCACGGACGGGTCGAGGTAGCGGTCCGGCGTGATCACCACGTAGTGCGTCTGGTCCGGCTGATCCGCGGCCCGGACCGCCAGCTCGGACACGAGCTGCGGCAAGGCGGCGGTGCCCAGTCCGCCCTGGCCGAGCACGGATCCGGCCCATTTCTGCACGGCCGAATCGGTCAGCGCGACCCGGACCGGTGCGCTCAGTCCAGACGCGGTGACCGTGGTCATCCCGTCGGGGCGCGGGGTGGCGGCCACGTCAGCCGGGAACGAGGTGTCGTCGAGGAGCACCGCCGACGCACCGTGCTCGACGACCGACGAGAGGGCTTGGGTCGTGATCGTGCCGCCGGCCGGCCAGGACACGTCGCCGAACGGCCGAAGAGACGAGACGCCCAGCGCCGCGGCCACCCTCGTGCTGGCGTCCCCGCTGAGCGTCGCGGACCAGGGCAGGCCCTGCCGGACGATGGCTTGGACGTCCGGGTCGCTCGGCGGCGTGAGGTGCAGATCCACCCCAGGGAGCAGCGCCCGCAGCCGAGTCAACCAGGCCTGGGCGACCCGGGCGTCGGTTCCCGCGATGCGTTTGCCGCCGACAAGGACGTCGTATTTGCCGCTCGCCATCACCGCGAGCTCGTCGAGCAGGTCGGGATCGACGACGAGTGAAAGCCGCACTTTGGGCGCGACCTGCTCGGCGACCCGGAGCATCCGGTCGAGACGCCCGCCGGCCGCGACGCTCGCTGGCAGCGTGTTGTCGGTGAATGTGAACTGGTCCTCGAGCCGATGCGGACGGTCGATGAGCGGCCACACCCAGCTGATCCGCACCGGCTCGGGTTGGCTTTGGAAATAGGGCAGATATGTCTGCCCGAAGCCGATCTGGGTGGCCGCGCCATCGTCCCCGGTCGCGGTCACCGAGAAGCCGATGGGGTAGATACCGGTGAGACACAGGCAGATGTCGGCGCCGGAGACGAGGGTGCTCGTCGTGGCCCGATAGATCACGCGGAGGGAAGCGTGGGCCGCCAGGTCGCCGAGATCCATGGTGTGCATGGGCTGGACGCCATTCGGGTCGCCCGCCGCCGGGTGGGCCATCAGCTGGTCGAGCTGGGACTGCCGGCTGATCGGGGCATCCCGTTCGGCGGACAGCTGGACGTCGTGCAAAGCTTCGCCGGTGGTGTTCGTCAAGTCGACAGTGATCGTCAGGGGAGCCGGTTTCACGGTCCCGGTGGCCGTCGTCGGCGACATGTTTACCACCCGGACGGTCACCGCGGAGTCCGTCAGTGGTGCGGCCGCGCCCGCGGCCGGCGGGGTCAGGGCGAAGGCGCTGCCGCCGAGCAGGATCGCCACGACGAGCCGTGTCCGGCGCCGCCGTCCGGCCCGACGCGCTGGTGGCCCGATCCGCCGAATTCGGCTCACGCGGTGTCCGCGAGCAATCGCCCTGCGGCGTCGACCAAGCCCCGCTCGTCGGGGTAGGCGAGCCGGTCGGCGATCTGCGGCAGCGGCACCCACTCGACCTTGGTCACTTCGATGTCAGCGTCGGACAGCTCGCCGCCGACGGCCCGCAGTAGGAAGTGATGGACGGTCTTGTGCACCCGCCGTCCCTCCGCGATGAACCAGAAGTCGATCGTGCCGAGGCTGCCCAGTATCTCTCCCGCGATCCCGGTTTCCTCGGCGACCTCCCGGACGGCCGCTTGCTCGGGAGTCTCGCCCGGCTCGACGTGCCCCTTGGGCAGCGACCACAGCAGCCGGCCGCGGCGATCCGTGCGTCCGATCAGCGCGCCGCGGGGCACGTCGTCGGCCAGATCGACGACCAGGCCGCCCGCGCTGGTCTCGTCTACCCGCTGCAACCGCGGGCGGCGACGCGTCCGGTCGGCGCCGGACGAGCCAGCGCTGTCTCGACCGGAGGCTGGCGGTTTCCGCGCTGAAGACCGGCCGCGCCGGGGCGCGTCCGAGGCGCCTCGGGACATGGCCCGATCGTAACCGTCCGATGGGTACGCTGGCCGTCCGTGACCGCCCGTGAGCCTGCCGATCTGGTGCCGGTGCCGCCGATCGCGCAGCGGCTCGGCGCGGCGTTCGCCGGGGCCGGCTATGAGCTCCATCTGGTAGGTGGTCCGGTGCGCGACGCGCTGCTCGGGCGTGTCCCCGATCCCGCGGATCGGGGAGACCTCGACTTCACCACGGACGCGCACCCGGAGCAGGTGCTCACCCTTGTCGGGCCGATCGCCGAGGCGACCTGGACGACCGGAATCGAATTCGGCACCGTCGGCGCCCAGGTCGACGGCCAGCGGTGTGAGATCACGACCTTCCGGGCCGATCGCTACGACCGGCTTTCTCGCAATCCGCAGGTCGCCTACGGACGCTCGCTCGAGGACGACCTGCGCCGCCGCGACTTCACCATGAATGCGATGGCCTTGTCGGTGACCGGTGACCGCCGGTTCAGCGATCCGTACGGGGGGCTGGCCGACCTGGCCCGCGGCGTGCTGCGGACGCCGACTACGCCTGAAGAGTCGTTCGCGGATGACCCGCTGCGGATGCTGCGCGCTGCGCGTTTCGTCTCGACGCTGGGTGTGACGATCGCGCCGGATGTCCGGGCCGCGATGACCGAAATGGCCGGGCAGCTCGTCCGAATGACCGCCGAGCGCGTGAACGGTGAGCTCACAAAGCTGCTGCTCGGCCGGGCTCCGCGCCGCGGCCTGGAGGTGCTCGTCGAGACGGGCCTGGCCGATGTCGTCCTGCCGGAACTTCCCGCCCTGCGCATGGCGGCGGACGAGCACGGCCAGCACAAGGACGTCTACGCCCATACCCTGCAGGTGCTCGACCAGACCATCGATCTGGAGACCGAAGGTCCGGACCTGGTGCTCCGCTGGGCGGCCGTGCTGCATGACGTCGGTAAGCCGGCCACCCGACGGTTCGAGGCCGGGGGACGTGTGACGTTCCACCACCACGAGGCGGTCGGCGCGAAGCTAGCCCGCAAGCGGCTGCAGGCGCTGAGGTATCCGGCGCAGCTGGTCGACCAGGTGGCGCAGCTGGTCTTTCTGCATCTGCGGTTCTACGGCTACGGACAGGGCGAGTGGACCGACTCGGCGGTGCGTCGCTATGTCGTGGACGCGGGGCCCCTGCTCGAGCGGCTGCACAAGCTCGTTCGCTCGGACTGCACGACCCGAAACAGGCGCAAAGCCGAGGCCCTCGCGGCCAGCTACGACGCGCTGGAAGCGCGCATCGAGGTGTTACGCGCGCGGGAGGAGCTCGACGCGATCCGTCCGGACCTCGACGGGCACGAGATCATGGCCGTGCTGGGCGTCCCGCCGGGGCCGCTCGTCGGGCAGGCCTACCGGTACTTGCTGGAGCTGCGACTCGAGCACGGCCCACTCGGGCACGACCGCGCGGTGGCCGCTCTGCAGGAGTGGGCGGCGAGAAATGGCGGCGACTGATTCGGCGGTTCGGCCGACGTCACTGGGGGACCGCCACCGGCTCCGGTTCCGGTTCGGTCGCCGCGGGGGCCAGCTGCCCCCGGCCGTGGAAGCGGAGGTAGCCGATCGCGGTCGCGACGTAGACCACGCTGATGGCAACGACCGTGGCGGGCGAATGGCCGGAGTCCGGCAGGAGCAGGGCCGTGAACACCGCAGCGGCGACGAACGTGACGTTGAACAGCGTGTCGTAGAGCGTGAACACCCGGCCGCGGAACTCGTCCGCAACGTTTTGTTGGAGCAGGGTGTCGACGCAGATCTTGATGCCCTGGGAGGTGAAGCCCAGCGCCGCGGCGGCCAGCACCAGCAGGGGTATGCGGTAGGGCAGGATCAAACCCAGGCCGGCCGCGGCTGCGCTCAGGAGCAGGATCGCGGCCCAGCGCACGAAGCCGAGCCGGCGGGTGATCGGGGGCGTCACGACGGCGGCGAGCGCGGATCCGATAGCGAGGCCGAGAACGATCTGAGCCAGACCAGCGAGTCCGGCCCGGAAGAAACCGTCGTCGGTCAGGTAGTTGCGGTAGAGCAGCAGCGTCGTGATCGTGGTGATGCCATAGCAGAACCGATAGATGCCGATGACGGTCAGCGCGTAGTACACGGGACGTATCCGGGCGACATAGCGGGCGCCGGCCACCAGCCCGGCGAGGACTGCCCGGGCCGTCTCCCGGTTGTTGCGGTGCACGTCGTCGGGGCCGAGCGCGGGCCGCCCGAATCCGCGAGCCGTGAGCGCCGAGGCGAGGTAGGGCAGTAGGGCCAACGCGCCGACGATGCCGTAACCAACGTTGGTATCTCCGGTCAAGCCCCGGACGGCGATGCCGAAAGCACCGCCGAGCGTGGCCGCGATCCCGCCGGATGTCGTCGACAGCGCATTGGCCGTGACCAGCTCGGGCGTTTCGACCACATGGGGCAGGGACGCGGACAAGGCCGAGAGGAAGAACCGATTGACCGACACGACGAGGAGCGCGGAGATGTAGAACGCCTCGTTGTCGAGGCCGGCCGCCACTTCGGCGGCGACGCCCAGAACCAGCACCGCGCGGAGCAGGTTCGCGATCACCAGCACCCGCTGGCGCGACCAGCGGTCGAGGAACACGCCCGCGAACGGCCCGACCAGGGAGTACGGGAGCAGGATCACCGCGAATCCGGCGGCGACGTCGGCCGCGTGCGCCTGGCGCTCCGGGTTGAACAGCACCGCGCCGGCCAGCGCAACCTGGAACACGCCGTCGCCGAACTGGCCAATGAGGCGCACGCGCAGCAGCCGCCGGAAGTCGCGCCGGGCGAGCGCGCGACGCAGGTGACCACGGTTGCGCACAGTCCGACGGTAGCGGGCCCGATCGCACTTTGGCGCCACGTCGTGCCAGGTCGATCGCCCACCGTGCACAGGAAACGCGGCAAGATGAGCACCGTGTCCGCCGAGCGACCTGACCACCTGCCGTCGTTTCCAGTGCGACGACTGGACCCGGCTCCAGGACGACTGCTCATCGCGGCCCCGTTGCTCACCGAGGACACCTTCAAGCGGACCGTCGTCTACCTGCTCGAGCACGACGGTGGGGGCACGGTGGGTGTGGTCATCAACCGGCCCAGCCGCACTCCGGTGGGTCAGGTGCTTCCGCCGTGGCAGGACGCGGTCTCCGACCCGTCGGTGGTCTTCGGAGGCGGCCCGGTCCTGGTCGACGGCGCACTGTGTTTGGGCCAGGTCCAGGGTGACCACATCGGAGAGGACGAGTCCAGCGTCCGTCGTGTCACCGACGGTCTCGCCACCGTGGACCTGGACGCGGACGTCGCGCTCATCACCGGGCTAACCACCCGGCTGCGGGTCTTCGCCGGCCACGCCGGCTGGTCCGCGGGCCAGCTCGACGGTGAGCTGGCCCAGGGTGCTTGGTTCGTCGTCAGCGGCTCGGCGAGCGACGTGTTCAGCGACGACCCGCGCACGCTCTGGTCCCGCGTGCTGCGTCGCCAGCCACCGCCGCTGAACCTGGTGGCGACCTATCCGCCCGACCCCTCGCTGAACTGACGGCCGAGCTATCGCTCGACGGCGCCGTCGATGAACTTCTGGACGGCGTCGCGGGCCTCGTCGTCGAAGTACTGCACCGGTGGCGACTTCATGAAGTAGCTGGAGGCAGACAAGATCGGGCCGCCGATGCCCCGATCCTTGGCGATCTTGGCGCAGCGCAGCGCGTCGATGATGACGCCGGCCGAATTCGGTGAGTCCCAGACCTCGAGCTTGTACTCGAGGTTCAGCGGCACGTCGCCGAACGCCTTGCCCTCGAGCCGCACGTAGGCCCACTTGCGGTCGTCGAGCCAGGCGACATAGTCCGACGGCCCGATGTGCACATTGCGCTTGCCGAGGTCGCGGTCGGGGATCTGCGACGTCACAGCCTGCGTCTTGCTGATCTTCTTCGACTCGAGCCGGTCTCGCTCGAGCATGTTCATGAAGTCCATGTTGCCGCCGACGTTCAGCTGCATGGTGCGCTGCAGCTCGACTCCCCGATCCTCGAAGAGCTTCGCCAGCACCCGGTGGGTGATGGTCGCTCCGACCTGTGACTTGATGTCGTCGCCGACGATGGGGACCCCGGCCTGCTCGAACTTGGCCGCCCATTCGGGCGTCCCCGCGATGAACACCGGCAAGGCGTTGACGAAAGCCACGCCGGCGTCGATGGCGCACTGCGCGTAGAACTTCGCCGCGTGCTCCGAGCCGACGGGCAGGTAGCAGATGAGCACGTCCACCGCCGCGGCGCGCAGCGTCGCGACGACATCGACCGGCTCCTCGTCGGACTCCTCGATGGTCTCGCGGTAGTACTTGCCCAGCCCGTCGAGCGTGTGGCCGCGTTGGACGATGACGTCCTGCGGCGGCACGTCGCAGATCTTGATGGTGTTGTTCTGGCTGGCCGAGATCGCCTCGGACAGATCGCGGCCGACCTTCTTGGCGTCGACGTCGAATGCGGCCACGAAGGTGATGTCGCGGACGTGATACGGCCCGAATTGGACGTGCATGAGGCCCGGCACCTTCTGCGTCGGGTCGGCGTCGCGGTAGTAGTGCACGCCCTGGACGAGGGACGCGGCACAGTTGCCGACGCCGACGATGCCTACGCGGATGTCGCCCATCTGAGCTCCTTCAGTTCGGATCACTGGGTATCGGTCTTGCGGTCGGGTTTGGTATCGGTGTGTTCGCCGTCGATGAGTTCGTTGAGCCAGCGCACCTCACGGTCGGCGGATTCCAGGCCGTGCTCCTGTAGCTGGAGCGTGTAGTGGTCCAGCCGCTTTCGGGTCCGGGCGAGCGCGCTGCGGATGCCGTCCCGCCGTTCTTCGACCCGCCGCCGACGACCCTCGAGGATCTGTAACCGCACATCGGATCGGGTCTGCGCGAAGAACGCGAGTCGAGCTCCGAAACCCTCGTCCTCGTAGGCGTCGGGGCCTACGTCGGCGAGCAGTTCAGCGAGCCGTTCCTTGCCCTCCGCGGTGAGCTGGTACACGCGCTTGCCTCGCCGCGAGCGGCCGCCGGTTGACCCGTCCGGGGTCTCCTCGGAGATCCAGCCCGCTTCGGCCAGCCGCCGTAGCGTCGGGTATAGCGAACCGTAGGAGAACGCCCGAAACGTGCCCAGCAGGGTGGAAAGCCGCTTGCGCAGCTCGTACCCGTGCATCGGACTCTCGCCGAGCAGACCGAGGACTGCGATCTCCAGCACCTCAACCCTCCGGGACCTGTCATTCTGATGTATCACAACGATACATCACGTCGACAGGTCATGATCAGGCCGTCGCTCAGGCCGCGTTCAGCTCACCCGGAACCGATACCGACGCGCGGCGAAGGCCGCTGTCACCGAAATGGACGGCCGATCTCCCAGGTCGCGTTACTAGCATGTCCGACTATGGCGTTCCGCGTGTCCCGTAATCCGCAGCCGGCCGCAGCACAGCAGCGGGCGGAGATCCTGGCCCGCCCCGGCTTCGGCCGCTACTTCACCGATCACATGGTGCGCATCGAGTGGACGGAGGACGCGGGCTGGGCGGAGGGCGAGGTTGTGCCCTACGGCTCCCTGACCCTCGACCCGGCCAGCATGTCGCTGCACTACGGGCAGTTGATCTTCGAAGGACTCAAGGCGTACCGGCAGCCCGACGGGTCGATCGCCTCGTTCCGCCCGGACGCCAACGCGGCCCGATTCCGCCGCTCGGCGCGGCGGCTCGCGATGGCCGAGCTTCCGGAGGAAACATTCATCGAGTCCATCCGGGCCTTGGTCGACGTCGACCGGGACTGGGTCCCCGAGGGCCCGGATGCCTCGCTGTACCTGCGACCGTTCATGATCTCGACCGAGGTCGGGCTGGGCGTCCGCCCGTCCAACGCCTATGCCTACCTGCTCATCGCCTCACCGGCCGGTCCGTACTTTCCCCGCGGCGTGCAGCCGGTCTCGGTGTGGCTGTCGACCGAGTACACGCGGGCGGCGCCGGGCGGAACCGGCGAGGCGAAGTGCGCCGGCAACTACGCCGCGTCGCTCGTCGCCCAGGCCCACGCCGCCGAGCAGGGCTGCGACCAGGTCGTCTGGCTCGACTCCGCCGAGCACCGATGGGTCGAGGAGATGGGCGGCATGAACCTGTACTTCGTGTACGGGTCGGGCGCACAGGCCCGCCTCGTCACGCCCGCGCTCAACGGAGCGTTGCTGCCGGGCGTCACCCGGGACACCCTGCTCACGGTCGCGAACGACCTCGGATACAGCGCCGAGGAGGGCAAGATCTCCACCGACGAGTGGCAGGCCGGCAACGAGTCCGGCGTGCTCACCGAGGTCTTCGCCTGTGGTACGGCCGCGGTCATCACGCCGGTCGGGTACGTCAAGAGCGCGCACGGCGACTGGACGGTCGGAGACGGAACACCGGGACCGATCACCATGCAGCTGCGGGAGGCGCTGCTCGCCCTGCAGACCGGCCACGCGCCGGATCCGCACGGCTGGATGCACACGCTCGTCTGATCTCACGCGGGTCCGGGCGGGTGGAGATCAGCGAGCACGTCGCGGCCCTCGACCGCGAGGGTCGGCGACTGGCTGATGTCGCGGCCACGGCCTCGTGGGAGGCCGCCGTTCCGTCCTGCCCCGGCTGGACCCTCCGCGACGTGGTGACGCACGTCGGCGGCGTCCACCGTTGGGCGGCGGCCATCGTCGGCGGAGCGCTCACCCGGCCGGACCCGGAGACCTCGGCTGCGGTCGGGTCGGGACCGCCCGATGCCGAGTTGCTCGACTGGTTCCGGTCCGGGCATGCCGCTCTCGTGCGGACGCTGCAGAAGGCCGATCCAGCCGTGCCCTGCTGGTCCTTCCTGCCGGCCGCGACGCCGCTGGCCTCGTGGGCTCGTCGGCAGGCGCACGAGACGGCGATCCATCGCGTTGATGTGGAGCTCGCGGCCGGCGCCGAGGTCTCCCGGTTCGATGAGCTGTTCGCCCTCGACGGGCTGGACGAACTGCTCTTCGCGTTCGCCCCGCGCCGCCGGCGTGGTGGGATTACCGCCGACCCACCGGAGATCATCGAGGTGCGCCCGGCGCAGGCTCCCGGCCGACGGGTGCGCATCGGCCCGTCCGGTATCGAGACGTCCGAGCTCGAACGGCCTGAGCCGGCCAATGAGGAGGCCGTCCGGGCGCGATGCCGCGTCAGCGGTTCGGCCCACGAGCTCTACCTCTGGTCCTGGCATCGACCGTCCGCGGTGACGGTCGCCGGCGACGAGGCCGTTCTCGACAAGTGGGCGCGGATGACGGTCACCTGGAGCTGACGGCCGCTCCTAACCAAACCCTGAACGTGATCTTGGAGTTAGTGCCTTCCGGTGTCGATAAGTCCAAGATCATCACGCGCGAAGAGTACCGGCGAAGTTCGGTATCGGTTGAGCGACTTTTTCGCGTTGGAGTTGCACCAAAGGCTCCGGCGCGAGCACTAGGGTGCACTCATGGTGGCATGGTTGGCACGGGTTGCGCTCCGCCTCGTCGTCCTCGCGGTGATCATCGGCATCGTCGCGAACATCATCTCCGGCATCCACGTGACAGGCGGATTCGGTACGTTGCTGTGGCTCGCGGTGCTGTTCTCGCTGGTGAACTTGATCATCGGCCCGATCCTGACTCTGCTCAGCCTGCCGCTGATCGTCGTCACCCTCGGGTTGTTCCTGATAATCATCAACGCGGCATTGCTGGCGATTACCGCGGGCCTGTCGAGTGACCTGAGCATCGACAACTTCTGGTCAGCCTTGCTCGGCGGGATTCTGATCGCGATCTTCAGCTGGATTGCCGAGCTGCTGCTGCCGCTCCGGGCCAGGAGTCAGAAGTAGCGGGTGACCTGGCGAGCACCGGACGTCGATCAGGTCGAGGGCTCGCTCGTCGATGACGAGCGGTCGATGCTGGCGAGATACCTCGCCTACCAGCGGTCGATTCTGCTCCGCCGGTGCGCGGGCCTCACCGGGGATCAGCTCGCTACCCGGGCCGTGCCCCCGTCGTCCCTGTCACTGCTCGGATTGCTCCGTCACCTGGCGAAAGTGGAACGGCGCTGGTTTCGTGAGCGCTTTGCCGGCGCCCATCTGGACCCGCTGTACGACCCGGCTCTCGGACCGGATGCCGACTTCGACGACCTCGATCCCGCCCGCGCGCCTACCGACTACGCCCGGCTGCTCGACGAGTGCCGCCGCGCAGACGCAGTCGCGGCGGGCGCGGCGCTGGACGACACCTTCCAGCTGGACGGCGAGGAATGCTCGTTGCGGTTCGTGTACCTGCACCTGATCGGCGAGTACGCGCGCCACAACGGGCACGCTGATCTGCTGCGCGAGCGCATCGACGGGGTCACCGGACCTTGACGTTATGGCGGTATCCCGGCCCTCGGGCTGAGGCAGGATGACGCAATGTTCTCCGAGAAGGACCTGCTTGATGCCGCGGGGCCCACGATCTTCGGGCGCGGCGCGGACTATGTGCGGTACGTCCGCGGCCTGCAGCTACGTGGCGAGCAGGCGGTGGCGTCGATCCAGGCCAAGCGCGTATACACCGTCCGGCTCGCATGGTTTGGCCATGCACTCGACGGCGAATGCAGCTGCCCGCACAACAGCGACGGGAACTTCTGCAAGCATATGGTGGCCGTTGGCCTGGCCGTGCTCGGCGCCGAAACGGGTGCGCTCGTCAGCGACGACGAGGGCAAGATGCTGTACTCGTACCTCGACCGGCTGGATCGTGCTGCGCTCGTCGATCTCGTCGGCGAGTTGATCGCGCAGGACCAGTCGGCGTTCCGGCTCGTCCAAGCGCGCGCCGTCGAGGCGGGTTCGGCGACGGTCGACTCGAACGAGTGGATCCGTGCGGTGTCCGCAGCGATGCCGCGCGGCTTCATCGACTACCGCGAGTCCTTCGACGCCGCGCGCGACGTGCAGGCCCTCCTCGACGACATCGAGACGTTGCTCGACGCGGGCGCAAACGACCAGGTGCGCCCCGCGCTGCAGCGCGCGCTGACCCGTCTGCGCACGGTCATGCTCAATGCCGACGACTCGGCCGGTGTGTTGGGCGACGCGTGCCAGCGAGCTGCGGAGTTGCACGCCCGCGCCTGCGTGGAGGGCAAACCGGACGGCGTTGTGCTGGCGCGCTGGCTGGTGAAGTTCCGCGCCGAATCACCTGGCTGGCCCGACCTCACGTTGGCGATGTACGTGCCCGCGCTGGACGAGCGTGCGCTGGATGTGTACCGGGCCGAGCTCGCCAAGCGGGACATCGCGCATTCGGGCGTCGACCGCTTCAGCCGCTTCGAAATCGATCGCATGCTGCTCGAGCTCGCCGATCAGGATGGCGACGTCGATGAGGCGGTTCGGCTGCTCTCGCGCGACGCCGAGCATACGGCCTATGGCGCGATCATCAGCCGGCTGCGCGCTGCGGGGCGTGAGTCCGACGCATTGACGTGGGTTGATCGCGGCGTGCGCGCCGGCCGGGTTTCCCACCACGTTGGCGCTCGGTCGAATGACTACTGGCTCGCTCCGGCTGAGGTCGCCGACCTCTACCGAGGCGCCGGACGCACCGCCGACGCGATCGCAGTGCTGCGGGACAACTTCCGTCGGCATGCCGGTCCCGACACGCTGCGGTTGCTCGTCGACGCCGCCGGTCCTCCGGATGCGGAGCAACGGGAGCGCGCCTGGGCGCTAGACACGGCCGAGCAGGACGCCACGCGGCGCGGCGACGGTTCGGCTCTGATCCGCATCTCGCTCGCGGAGGGCGATCTGGCCGGCGCCTGGTCCGCCACTCAACGTATGGGCCCGGGCGAGGCGTGGCGCGAACTCGCCGACGCGAGCGCGGACGACCTGCCGTTCGACGCGGCGCAGCTCTACCGCCCGCATCTCGACAGGCTGCTCCGGGAGGCCAACACGCACGTCTATCCCGATGTCGCCCGGATCCTGCTGACGATGCGCGAACTCTATTCGAAGGTCGGCGAGCAGGACGCCTTCGCGGCATTGCTCGGGGAGCTTCGCGAGCGTTACAAGCGTCGAACAAGCTTGATCGCCGTGTTAGACCGAGCCGGCCTACGTCCGGTCTGACCTCCTTAGTGCGGCGTACTAGGGGTTCCGGTCAACGCCGTGGTCGCCGACGCGGCGCCACCGGCAACGCAACTCCCCTTCGACAGTGATCAGTTCGAAGGTGGCGCGGCCATCCGGGCTGGCAAAGGACCAGGTCATCTCCAGTACGCCACTTGTGCCGCGGACGGACTTCACCCGAAGGGACGCCGGCCACAACGTGGCCGGGTCCTTGGCGTAGGTGTCGCATGCAGGAGCGAACTTATCGCGGACGACTTCGCGAAAGGTTGCTGCGTGCTCGGGCGCCAGTCGGCGGTAGTCGCTGTCGAACGCCGGCGTGGTCTGGAACTTCACTCGTTGCGGCGGTCGAGCGAGTCGAGGTGCGACAGAAAGTCATCGGTCGACTCGTGGACTGTCACCCGCCCCCCGGCGAGATGTTCGTCGACCTGGCGTTCGCGCTGCTGCCAATGCTCGGTCCAGAACCAGGCCTGGTCGGCTGGCACTGGAAGAGCCGGGCGTAACTCAAGCACCCCGTCGGGGCGCTCGGTCACCTCGACTTGGGCGCCAGGTTCGTCGAGGTGCAGCCGCCGACGCAACTCAGCGGGCAGCGCGATCACACCTCGCTGCTGCACTCCGAGGTACCCGTGCCATTCCGCGCTCATATCCCCATTATTTCACCTCGGACTGTAAGGCTGCAAAGCAGCAAATCTGCTCTAGCGCGAGCCGTCAGCGGCGCTGATCGCGCCCGTGGGAGGCGGCGCACACCGTGTCGTGATATCCGACCTAAGGCGCGCTGATGGCAACTACTGCGGTCAGCGATCGACGCAGTCGATCTTGCCGCTCTCCTCTGGGCCAGGTTCTCGCAGCCCTCGGAACCGGTCGTTTCATGTAGGGTCCCGGACGACTGCGGGTGTGGTCCAATGGCAGGACTTCAGCTTCCCAAGCTGACAGTGCGGGTTCGATTCCCGTCACCCGCTCCATGGCGAATCTCGTTATATCGCAGTGAGCCCGGCGCATGACGACGTTTCGCATTTTGGCTCATGGTCTTTCGATATGTCCCCGGTCGCGCTGTCCGCGTGCTGTTAGCGCTCGCGCCGGGACGACCGACGGGGTGCTCGAAGCTGAGTGTCGAGGGCGCGAGCGATCGCCCGATCGGCCTGCGTGATCGCGTGCTGGTAGATCAACGCGGCGTGCATGCTGGCGTGGCCCATTCGGATCATGAGGTCACGCGTACTCGCTCCAGAACCTGCGGCCAGCGTGTTCCCGGTGTGTCACGCCGACGTAGAAGATTGCGTGGCTGTCGAACCCCGGTCCGCCGCCAATTCCGCCGGCGGCCGGTGGCGCGTCGGAGTCAGGCGTGATGAAGGAGTAGTCGGTGGGTGTCGAGATCCGGTCGGCCACCGGCGCTCCGGCCGGCGCGTCCCAGCCGAACAGTTGCGAATAGAAGTCGCGAAGGCGTGCGGGGTCGGGACCGATCAATTCGAAGTGCACTATCGGATTACCCATGCCGCTAGCCTTCCACCGGAAGAACCATCACCGGCCGATCCGCGCGCGGATTGCGGCATAGCGGATGTCTACGGATTGGACGCGAACCCATCCGGGCCATGAGGTTCCGCAGACTCTCGCCCGTGGCCGCCGCGAGTGTGTTCCCCGCGTGCGCAGCTCATGGACGATGACGTCCTGCGGGTTGAGATGCTACCTACGCCGGACGGCGCCACCAGGCGCTCTTCGCTCGACGAGCGCGGTGCCGCGGAAGGAGGCACATGGCACGCATCTTCATCACCGGTTCCGCCGACGGGCTGGGTCGAGCAACTGCAGAGACCCTGCTCGGCGACGGGCACGAGGTCATCGTCCACGCCCGCAGCGTCGAGCGGCTGACCGCCGTGAACGACCTCATCGGCGGGGGCGCGTCAGCCGTCGTCGGGGATCTGGCCGACCTGGACCAGACACGGGCGGTGGCCGACCAGGTCAACGAGCTCGGCCGGGTTGACGCGGTGATCCACAATGCCGGCGTCTACAGCGGCCGGCAGATCATGCCGGTCAACGTCGTCGCTCCGTACCTGCTCACCGCCCGCATCGATCACCCGCACCGGCTCGTATACCTCAGCAGCGGCATGCACCACGCCGGACGAGCCGATGTGGCCGGCATGGACTGGAGCGGAAGACGTCGGACCGGCTCGTACTCGGACAGCAAACTGTTCGTCACCGCCCTCGCTGTCGCGGTCGCTCGCATCTGGCCCGATGTGTACAGCAACGCCGTCGACCCCGGCTGGGTGCCCACCAGAATGGGCGGACCCGGCGCTCCCGACGACCTCCGGCTCGGGCACCTCACCCAAGAATGGCTTGCCACCAGTGACGAACCCGAGGCGCGCAGCAGCGGCGGATACTGGTTCCACCGGCGGCTCCGCAGCCCGCACCCGGCAGCCCGCAACACGGACTTTCAGGACAGCTTGCTGGACGCGTTGGCCCGCTTCACAGCCGCGCCGCTGACCTAAGAAGCGCATCCCGGCAGTGGACGTTCGGCCGATCGAGCCGACTCGATCATCGGTCAGGGCACGCCAGGGCTATGCGTCGTCCCGGGCCAGTGAGGTCGACAGGTCGCGGAAGGCGTTTGCCTGCTCCTGCAGGTCCTTTGCCTTCTGCTCGGCGATGCCGATGGCATCGGCACCGGCGAGGAAGCGGCGCGGCGGCTGCTCCTGGCTGGCGATCGTGATCAGGGCGCGCGCGAGCTTGGCCGGGTCGCCGGCCTGCTGACCGTTCATGCTCTCGTACCACTGCACTCGCTCCGCGTGACGGTCGGCGTAGTCCGCAATGGACCGCGAAGCGTAGGTCGTCGACCCCTGCGTCAGGAGATCGGTGCGGAAGAAGCCAGGGTTGACGATCGTGGTGGCGATGCCGAAGGGCTCGACCTCGGGCTGGAGCGACTCCATCCAGCCCTCCAGGCCGAACTTGGCGGCGGCGTAGGCGGAATTGAACTCGAAGCCGGAAAGGCCCGCGCCTGACGAGATCGACATGATGTGGCCTGAGCGCTGCTTGCGCATCACCGGCAGGACGGCGCGGGTGACATTCATCGGGCCGATGAGACCCGCCGCGAGTTGGTGCTCGATCTGCGCGGGCGCCAGTTCCTCGAAGTAGCCCCCATAAAAGTTGGCGGCGTTGTTGACCAGCACATCGATGCGTCCGAATCGGTCAACAGCCGCCTTGACGGCGGCCTCCGCGTCCTCCGGGCTGGTGACGTCCAGTTGCGCGACGAGCAGGTCCTCGACCTGGCCGACGGCCGTGCGAACAGCGTCGGTGTTGCGGCCGGTAGCAACGACCGCGTTCCCGGCGGCCAGCGCGGCCTTGGCGAAGTCGACCCCCATGCCACGCCCGGCGCCAGTGACAAACCAAACCCGCTTGTCAGTCACGGGACCTCCATTGATCGCCTGCCGCCGTAGGGGACCCTCCCAGACTCGCAGGGAGTCCCTGCGAGTACACCCCTTAGAGCAGTCGAACAGGTAGGCCCGGTCGGCGGTACGATTCCCACGCTGACAGTGCGGCTTCGATTCCCGTCACCCGCTCCGCTGGGGTGGGTCGTTGACCAAGCCTGGCAGCGCGCGCATGTTCGGGGGTCTGGTGCGACGAGGTAGGACCATTCGATGGCTACTGGCTGCGATCATGATCGCCGCCGTCACGGCTTGTGTCGTGGCCTTCTCGCCGACGAACAGGGCGATCGTATCGAGCGGCCTGCGGCACGTCAGCCATCGCTGCTTCGACGTCCGAGAGCTCCACTTCTGTGTGCACGGCTCGCGCCGGGTGGCGGGCCACTAGGGGGTTTTCGCTCCTAGACTCACAGCTCATGACCGACCTGGATGAGCCGCCGGCGACTCACCCGAGCAGCTCCGGACGGCTCTGGCAGGACGCCGTGGCCCGCTCTCGCGCCGCGGTCGCCGAGGCATTGGCCGACGGTGACCTGGGACAGCTGGCGCGGCGTAGGTGGCCGGATGGTCGAGCCCCCAGCCTGCGGCGCATCCTCATCGACCTGATCGAGGAATACGCGCGGCACGTCGGTCATGCCGATCTCATCCGGGGGTCGGTGGACGGCCTCGTCGGAGAGGATCCGCCCCGCGAGTAATCCGGGTAAGATCACGAACGACGCAAGGAGGAGACGTGATCGGCGCAATCCTTCTCGGGCTGTTTTGCGGCGTCGTAGCCCGCATGCTCATTCCCAAAGATGCCTTCCGTCACATGTCGGGCCCCATGTCGTGGCTCGTGTCGATCGGGCTCGGCTTGGTCGGCGCCGTGGTGGGCTACCTCATCTTCACGGTCCTGCTCGGCATCGGTGACACTGACATCTTCGACTGGGGCGGCGTGCTGAGCGCGCTCATCGGGACAATCATCGTCGCGGTGATTGCGACCTGGGTACTTCGGCGGACATCGGGTCGTACCAGCGTCTAGGAGCGCCACTGCCGTGGTCGGCAACTCTGGCTGGCTCGCGCAATTCACTCGATGGGGTCAAGTGCGATGGCGCGGGTGAGGTCGTCCAGTGCCTTGTCGTACTTGCCGAGCGCCTTGTGGACCGCCGCCCGACCGGCGATGGCCCAGGCCAGGTCAGGGTCGGCGTCGATGGCGCGGTTGAAGCCGGCCAGCGCCTCCTCGCATCGGCCCATTGCGTAGTAGACCTGCGCTCGACTCCCGAGGGTCCAGCCATCGTCCGAATCGAGTTCGATCGCGCGGTCGAAGTCGGCCAGGGCCTCGGCGTGGCGCTCCATCAGCCGGTACGTTTCAGCCCGCCCAGCAATGGTCACGGAATCGGCCGGATCCAGCGCTATGGCGCGATCGAAGTCGGCCAGGGCCTTCTCGTAGTTGCCGGTCGCCCGATACACCACCGCCCGCCCAGCAAGCGCCCAGGCTTGCGTGGGGTCAGCGTCGAGCACTTGGCTGAAACCGGCTAGCGCCTCGGCGTACTCGTTCATCGGCCGGCGAATCTACCTCCGACATGCTCGACGGCATGCCTATGAGGAGAGAATAGGCCGCGAGATCCGTTCAGACTCGGACGGTGAGTCCCTCGTCGCCGATCGCGTCGAGATCCGGGTCGTCGAACCATCGGCCGCCCGAGCCCAGGTAGCGGAAGCGCAGCTCGGAGCCCGAGTTGACGCGCACGGCCACGCTGCGCGTGCCGTTGCGACGCCGAACCAGCTGGTGACGACCCGGTGTCCAGTCGTTGAAGGTCCCGACGGCCGACACTGGTCCGTCGTGAATGTTGTCGGGAAGGACGAAGAGAACCTTGGCCTCCGCCGTGTCGGGATCGACCTGGATCCGGATTGTCACGATGCCTCCTGCGTGCAACGAACCAACGGCGTCAGGCTAGACAGCGAGCGCCCCGTTCTCCGCGCGACACGGCCAAGAAAGGCAAACTAAGAGCAGGCTCTCGACAGCGTTCTGCCTATCGCAGCGGGACGCAGGCCTCGACACTGGCCGCCAGACCGTTGGCGTACCGGCGCTCGTCGGCGGCATTCAGGCCGGCCATCCCCACGCTGTTCCCGCCCGCCTCGTTGTAGATCCACGGGACGTGCGAGAGCAGCTGGACCATCCAGATGTTGCCCGTATCCAAGCCCCGTGATCCCAGGTCGTAGCCCACATCTCCCTGGAGCGTCACCGGGTGCGATTCGGCCCGGGCCCGTTCGGCGCGGAAGATTTGGCCGTACTTCTGGCTGGCCGCGGCGACCGCTGCGTCCGTGAAGACCGTTTTCTTGCCGTTCCTGGCTACGCGGTAGCCGCCGACGGACTGGTCGTAGACGATGTCGTTTCCTTGATCGAATCCGATGCCGCCATCGGCGCCGGCTTGATCGTGAATGCTCAGGCCGAGCGCGGCGTGCGCGTTGTTGGCGATGGCGGCGATCTGATCGAGCAGGACCGGCGTGCCCAGCGTGGGCCGGGTCATGATCACGCGATACCCAGCGACCGCCAGCTGTGCCCTGACCAGTTCGGCCACGGCAAACACGTCACGCATCTCCGGTTCGTTCTCGTAGTTCGAGACGTTCAGGTCGGTCACGGGATCGATGCCCTGGATCGCCGGACTGTGGCCGGCGTCGATCACGATGACGGGGCCGGTGGTCGCCGGTGTGACGACGGGCGAGCTGCTCGGTGCCGGTTGCGCGCGGCTAACGCTGCGCGTCGGGCTGGGTCGAGCCGGACTCCCGGACCGCGTCGGCGCTGGGCTGGGCGGCGCCGAGCTGGCCGAGGGGCTCGCCGACGAGCTTCGGTGCGTCGCCGCTGTGCTGGGCGGCGCCGGTGCTCGGGACGAGCCACATGCCGCTGCCGACACGATGGCGCACCCCAAGGCGATGGTGCGGATAGTCGAGCGCACTGGCACCCGGCGACCCATCCCGCCACGGTAGCGGGGCCGGCTCGGGTGCGCGTCCTGAGTCGAGGCTCAGCCATGCCCATGATCCGCCTCCGCCTCCTCGCCGCGTAGCGTGACGCCCGCGTCCAGATTCTCGAGGGGGCACTGGTGCAGGCTGGCGAGGCGACGAGCTGGCTGGACGACCTGGAGTTCGCGACCGGCGGCTTCTTCGAGCCCGCGGCGGCCCCGGCATTGCGGCGGCTGTTCGGGCAGCTCTCGGTGCTCGCGGTGCTTCCTTTGGTGACGCCGGGTCGCGCTGAGTTCGTGCGGCTCGTCCGGGGCCGTCGCCCACTGACTCTGCGTAGCGCCAGCGGCGCCGTGCGCGGCTTACGATCGTTGAGCTACGGACTGGCCCTGCTGTACTACGGCCGGATCGTCCGGCTCAGTTTCTGCGAGTGGTTGGACTGGGCGTCGCAGGCGAACGGCTTCTATCAACGAGATGTGTGGGCGTTGGCCTCCGTCGCAAGGTCGGCCCACGAGGTCACCCTCGAGAAGATCCAGCGATCACTGGACACCGGCGCCGGCTTTGTGCTCTTCCTGCGTGACTTCAACGAGGAGCACCTCTACGACGACAACATGATGTTCTTTCCGATGCGGACTCCCTTGGGAAGATGGCGATTCATGCGAGCGATCGCCTTGGCCGCCAAGGAGGGACAGCCGGTCGTCACAATCGGCAATCCGCAGATTCCGGACCCGACCGGCTACGTCGACACCGGCATACATCATCTGTTCGTCCGGGATTGGCAAAAGGCGGTGTCGGCGCTCATTGCGCACGCGGCCATCATCGCCGTGTACGAAGGAAAGGCATCTCATGGTCTGGCGTTCGAGCTCGCCGAAATCCTCCGACTCGGCAAGGAGGACTCGACGGTACTGCTGACCCGGTCACGGAGCACCACGGCGAAGACGCCACTTGTGCTCGAGCTCAAGCAACTCGAGCAGCGCTTCCAGTGGCTTGGCACTGACCGGTTCTTCTCGATGCTCGGCGTGGACGGTGCGACGGTGGCGACGCTGGCGAAGGTGGCGTACTCAGAAGGCCCTGCGCGTCCCGAGAGAGCGACCCGCAACAAGCTGCGCCGACTGACTGGCTCGTGGATCGGCCATTAGGCCGCGGAGGCGCCCGGCCGTCATGGTCAGACGGGTCCGACATCTGGTCCAATGTGCACATGCTCGATCACATCGCGCTGCAGTGTGCCGACCTCGACGCCAGCGGACGGTTCTATCGAGCCGTTCTCGCGAAGCTTGGCGTCCACATGTTGGTCGACTCGAACGACACGATCGGCTTCGGGGAAACCCGTCCGACGTTCTGGCTCGGCCCGCAGCGGACCGGCGAAGGTTTCCGCGAGACGCACATCGCCTTCGTCGCTTCGGATAGGGAGGCGGTCGTCTCGTTCTTCCACACGGCGGTGGCCGAAGGGGCCGAAGTGCTCTACGAGCCCGGCGAGTGGCCGCAGTATCACCCCGGCTACTACGCAGCGTTCGTCCGCGATCCGGATGGCAACAATGTCGAGGCGGTGTACTCCGGCTACACGACGGTCCGGCCCGCCTGAGTGGGTCCGGAGGCCCCTAGAATGCGCTGAGGCCGACGGACAGGGGTTGGATGTCGTTGCGAGCGGGATCGACTGGCGAGGCAGGTGTCCTGCCGAACCAGCGTCTGAGCGACCTCATCGAGCAAGGCGTCATCGACGCAGGCGACTTCAAGATCCCCCGCGAGAACATCCAGCCGGCTAGCCTCGATCTTCGGCTCGGCGAGGTGGCGTACCGAATTCGCTGCAGTTTCCTGCCCGACAGCGATACCGTCGAAGGGCGGTTGAAGCCGCTCATTATCGACGAGCTCGACCTCCGGCGTGAGGGCGCGGTACTGGAAAGCAGCCGGCCCTACCTCATACCGCTCAAAGAGCGCCTTGCCCTTCCTGCGACGATCCGCGGAAAGGCCAACCCGAAAAGCTCCACCGGCCGCGCCGACGTGTTCACTCGGGTGATCACCGATGGCAGTTATCGATTCGACGAAATCGCCGCAGGATACGAGGGCCAGCTCTACCTGGAGGTGGTGCCGCTGTCGTTTCCGGTGCGGGTGCGGGAGAATCTGTCGCTGAACCAGCTCCGGTTGTCGATCGGTCCGACGAATTTGTCCGACGAGGACGTGCGACGGTTTCACGACGACGAGCCAATCCTGTTCTCGGAGGGGCGCGCGGTCGCCGCGGGCGACCTGGCCCTGTCCGGTGGCCTGTTCCTCGGCCTGGATCTGCGCGGGGACGAGACCGGACGGGTCGGTTATCGGGCCCGAAGCAGCGCGCCCCTGCTCGACCTGACGCAGGTGCGCGCGGCCGATCCGGGGCCGTTCTGGGAGCCAGTGATACGTGAAGACGGTGACCGGGTCGTCTTGAATCCGAAGAACTTCTACCTGCTGATGTCCTACGAGTCGGTCACCGTGCCGCCCACTCTCGCCGCTGAGATGACCGCCTACGATCCCACGAGCGGCGAGCTGCGTACGCACTACGCGGGCTTCTTCGACCCCGGCTTCGGCTACGATCCCGAGCAGCGCTTTCGTGGCTCGACCGCCGCTCTCGAAGTTAGAGCGCACGACGTGCCGTTCATGATCGAGCATCGGCAGCGCGTTTGTAAGCTGACGTTCGAGCGGATGCTGGAGCCACCGACTCAGCTGTACGGGCAAGGAATCGGATCGAACTACCAGCAGCAGACCGAGACCTTGGGCAAGCAGTTCCGGCTGCCGCACCTCGAGGAGCGCGCGCGTACCGACGCGCGACACCGGGGCGTCACGAAGAAGACGGCCGATCAGCTGGAGCTGTTGAGCCCCGAGGACGAGTGACCGGTCTGCTAGCTCGCCTCGACGGCCGCCTTGATTCGCTGGGCGAACGCGTCGGCGTCCTTGGCCGCGGCCCTACGAGCGAAGCCAACGATCAACTTTCCGAAGCCATGTCCGGCGAAGGAGTTGAAAACGGTGACTCTTGTCTGGGATTCGCCGACTGCCTCGAGATCGTATCCGCCTTCGGTCACGGACACGAGATTGCGCGACCGTTCGCTCCAGCGAATCGTCGTGGGCGCCTGCACGACGGTGAGCTCGAAGCGGCGATCGGTCGTCATGCCTGCGTCCTTGACCTTGCTCACGAAGATCGTTCCCGCCGCGGGCGGCCCGGCGGTCTCCTGGCGGATCTCCACCACGCGGGGACTGAACTTCGGGTCATTCGTTCCAGCCGCGAGGAAGCCGAAGACCTGGTCGATCGGACGGTCGACCACTGCCGAGCCACTGAATTGTCCGGGCACCTGAGCCTCCTCGCTTACGACCAGCGCATGATCGTAATCCCTGACCAGAGCCACCAGACGATTTTGACCGCGTGCGCCTATTCGCGGGGTTCGGAACTGGACGGAACGGGTATGACCGCAGGAACATAGTAGAAGCGGCTTGTCTCCACAACGTCACCCGAGCCGCCCTTCGGGCTCGGCGGGCGTGGTGAGGAGAGTCATGAAGATCATCGCGGCGATCGTCGGCCTCGTGCTGGTGGTTGCGATTGCGGTCGCCGCGCTCAAGGCGTATGCCAACTCGACCGATGGGAGCTCCAAGTCCGGGTCGTCGAGCCCGTCGCTGCAGGACACCGGATACCTGCAAGCCATCCAGCAGTACAACCTGGCCGAACAGGCTTTCGGTCAGATCGCACAGGATCGCGGACAGAGCGCCGCGACGGCCAATCTCGCCGCGACAACGATCAGCGACCACAAGTCGGCGCAGTCGAAGGTCGCGTCGTTGGCCAAGAACCTCGGCGTCACCCTGCCAACCTCGCCGAGCTTCATACAGCAGTCCCAGGCTGATCAGCTCAAGTCGGTCGACGCTGCGTCCTTCGACCTGGACTACGCCGAGAATCAGCTCGCCGGTCACAAGGAGTCGATCGCGGCCACGCAAACCGAGATCAGCAAGGGCACTGAGCCCGACGTCGTGTCGTACGCGAAGTCATTTCTGCCGGTCGAGCAGGCGCATCTGAGCATGGCCCAGTCCCAGGTCGACGCCCTGAGCGGCGGCACCAGCAGTGACAGCAACACGAGCGGAACCGGCAGTACCGGCGGAGGCGGTAGCCCGACCGCGATACCGGCCGGCACGGGTGGCCTCGCCGCCCGGCCGCTCGCGCAACTCAACGCTGCTCTGAGCTCGGTCACGTCAGCTGTTCCGGCCGCTCCGCATACGAAGACCGGACCCTCGGAGGGCGGCGCCGGTGCCGGGCCGCCGATGGTGCTTGCGCTCCCGTCCATCGACGTGACCGCATTCGTTGTCCCGGTCGGCGTCTCGCAACGCGAGCTCCAGGTGCCGAACAACCCGACGCAGGTCGGTTGGT
This sequence comes from uncultured Actinomycetota bacterium, assembly GCA_963779485.1. GTDB lineage: Bacteria > Actinomycetota > Actinomycetes > Mycobacteriales > Jatrophihabitantaceae > CAVVJA01. The sequence goes on from CAVZYJ010000012.1 coordinate 50,317, forward strand.
GGGTCGCCTCGGCCGAGGCCGGGGCCAGCACGGGCAGCGTGATCATCGATGGACACGTGGACACGTCCCATGACGGCCTCGGCGCGCTGTATCGGGTGGGCATCGGCGACTTGCGGATCGGAGACCGCATCACCGTGACCACCATGTTCGGTCGCCAGGTCAACTACCGCATCTACGCACAGTCGGTCTACGCCAAGACCGCGCAGCTCCCCGCTGAAGTCCTCGCTTCGACCCGTGAGCCGAGGCTCGTGCTCATCACCTGCGGAGGCCCGTTCGACACCGACGACAGGAGCTACGAGGACAACGTGGTCGTCTACGCACGACCGTCCAACGACTAGGGCGACGCGCCCTAGCCCCATCAGGCGGTCGCGGCGTCGTCTATCTCCTTCTCCAGCTGCTTCTCGTCGGCGCGTAGTTGCTTCTTCGTGACCTTTGCGGCGTGCTTCAGCTCGGCGTCGATGTGCGCCTCCATGTCGGTCGCCGCGATGACGACGAGACCGCTCTGGCCGGCGCCGAGCAGCTCACCGAGATCCTTCAGATCCGAGCGGCTCATTCCGCCGGCGACGTGTCCAGCGTCATAGTCCGCGATCGCGTCGTCCTGATTGTCGTAGCTCGCCGGGAAGACAACCAGGGTGTCTAGTGCCATGTCTCGGTCCTTTCTGGATCGGATCGGATCGGATAACGAGATCCCCGGTAGAGCTCGGAACGAGTGGAACCCAGTGCCGACTCCGAGTCGGAGCCACACACTAGCCCGGCCGCGACGGGCGAAGAAGAAGACGACCATCCGCCTGAGGGTGACTGGATCCATGCCCCGACCAGGCGTCGATGAGCGGCGCCGCCTTGTCCAGGCACTCCTGCCACTCATCGTCCGGCACCGAACCAGCGGTGATGCCGGCGCCCACGCCGAGCGACAGCCGGTGCGGCCCGGCGTCGTGGTAGCTGATCACCGCCGTCCGGATGGCGACGTTCAGCTCGAGTCCGGCCGATGGGCTGACGTAGCCGATCGCGCCGGTATAGACCCCACGTGGCCGGCGCTCGAGCGCAGCGATGAGCTCGCGCGCCGCCTGCTTGGGGGCGCCGGTCACCGATGCGGGTGGAAAGGTCGCGTCCAGCAGGTCGGCGTCCGTGCAACCAGCGGCAAGCCGGGCCTGCACTCGACTGACCAGGTGCCAGACCCCGCAGTGCTGCTCCACGGCCAGCAGCGAGGGAACCCGCACTGTTCCGGTCGCCGCAACCCGGCCGAGATCGTTGCGGACCAGGTCGACGATCATGACATTCTCGGCTCGTTCCTTCGTCGATCGGAGCAGTTCGGTGGCGGCCGGGTCCGGGTCGCGGCCAGTGGGCGACTTGGGACGGGTCCCCTTGATCGGTGCCGACGTCACGGTGTTGCCCCGTCGGCGCAGGAACAGCTCTGGTGAGACGCTCACGACGGCCTGCGAGCTGGTGCAGATGAGCGCGCCGAAGGCGGGGTGAAGGGTGTCGACGAGGTCAGCGAACAGGGCCGTCCCGTCACCACCGAAGTCGGCATCCATTCGAAAGCAGAGGTTGGCCTGATACACCTGGCCTGCGCGGATCTGTTCGATGCACTCCTTGACGGAGGCCGTGTACCCGGCGCGGGATTCTCGTAGTCGCATCGGGCCGACGCGGTACGCCGACCCGGCGGCGCGACTGGGTTGGCGCAGGAGCAGCCGGAGGTCGCGGCGCCGAGCGTCCAGCGAACCGTCGCTCACGAGGGCCTCGTCGTACCAGCAGCCGACGTCGGGTCGATAGCGCAGCAGGCTCGGGTAGTAGCCGAGATAGTCGCCGGCGCCTGGCCCGTCGTCGGGGGTGCGCGGCCCGGACGGCGAATCGGGGTAGCGCAGCCAGCCGAACCAGCCGCCTCCGATGGCCGACGATGCCGGTAGTGATCGAAGCGGCTCTCTGCAGGCCGCCCGGATCCCGTCGGCATCCGTCAGGGTGGCGCTGGGGTGAGCGGTAATTATCGTGCTTCCGCCGGCCCATTCGCCGTGCAGCACGACCAGTCCTGGAGTGGCGCGCAGGCCGCGGATGACTTCGGCCGGCGATCGGGTGTCAGCCAGCCGCCGGACGTCGACCAAAGCTGCTGCCGGTGGTCGAACCGGCAATGACGTGATCATGGTCCCGGTGCAGAGCACCGGGACGAGACGTTCCGCGTCGGCGCGGGCCTGGTTACGGACCGAGCCGCCGTTCCCGGTCTCCGTTCGATGCCAGATAGCTGAACTGGCAGCCGCCGGCGTGGCGCTCGGGAAGCAGGCAGACGCGACCGGTCGGCAGGTGAAGCATGCCGCACCGATGGTGAGTGGCGACCGAATAGTCGACGCTCGAGTTGTGTAGGCCCAATCGCTCGGGAATAGGGCTCGGTTGCAAATGGCTTCGGCGTGATTGAGATTTCACGGGCGATCGCTTCCCGGGTAGAACCGTGGCCGATGTCTCTACTAGACGCCTGCGTCGCCGCGCGCGTCAATGCCTTTCGCCCTGTGTTCACGGCTCGTTCGCCCCGTTGCCCACTGCCCGGCGGACGCTACCAGGTGGAGGCCACGTCGTGAGATGAGGACTGGCTGTCCGGCCTGCTGACACAGCGCAGTACCCTCGCCGCGTTCCGTAACCAGCCGATACCCAAACACCAGAACGTGCGGTCAAGAATAGTCGGATTGCCCGTACTTGACCGCAGCAGCGTTCGCGGCCGGACACCTGCCCGCATTGCGTCCGCAGGCCGCGATGTCGCACAGCCGGCAGGTCCAGGCGCCACCCTCCTTCGTGGCGACGACGCTGGTCATCATCCGGCTCAACAAGCCGCGCAGCGCGTCTCGCTCGGTGGATGAGAGGTCGGCCACGAGGGGCTCGAGGACGGCTGCCCGGGCCGCCGCCACTCGCTGGGCAATCCGGCGCCCCCGGGTCGTGAGAACGACCGATCGGGTTCGACCGTCGGGGCCCGGTGAGCGCGCGACGAGGCCCTCCGCCTCCAAGCGGTCGATGAGCCGGACGGTGCCCGACGGCGTCAGCCCCAGGACCTCGTGCAGATGGTCGAGTGATGGACGATCCAGGAACTGAGCGAGCGCCGCCAGCGCCGCGGCTCCGGTTGTCGACTGGCCCGCCGCTCCAGCGGCCGCCGCCGAGATCTGATCGGCGACGACGAGCGCGAATGCACCGAGCGCGTTGGCCTCACCAGCCAGGGAGCGGGCACCCCCTGACGATGCTTCGCGCTTGCGGGTCGGACCCGCGCCCGCCGGAGGCTGCCGCGCCCGCGACGCTCGCTCAGCCGACGTCGTAGTCAAGGGTCAACGGCATGTACGGGTAGTCGTCGTGCGTCGAGTTGCTCAGGGCCTTACCGGTCAGGCCGGTCAGCTGGCCGGTAGCCGACCCGTCGACGACCGTCGAGCGGCCGCTCGCGGTCGTGCCATCGAACCTGCCCTCGCCTTGCAATACGAACCCACCCTCTCGGCCCTCGAGCCTGCCCGTGACATGCATGATCGACACGTAGCTGCTTGTTCCATCCGGCCGGTAGAACATCACCGCGTCGAACGTGCCGGCGGCCAGCTGTTCCCCATCACCCGATAAGGCGACGGCCGCTCGGGTGATCTTGCTGCCGTCGGCCAGCTCGTGAACCGGTTCCTCGACCCAGGACGTTATCTTCAGCTTGGTGGCCAGCGTGGTCGTCATACCTCCAACATATGTGTGAATCACTCATATATCAATAGGTCCTTGCCGCTTCGAGATTGCCCCTGTGGGGTGGTCCGGCGCCGCACCGGCATACTGAGCAATCACGTCCGCCCCAATCCGCGGGTCGTACCGTCGCGGACGATCAGGAGGAAGCGGATGCGAGCGGACCGGCCGCGGGACATATCGTTCGCCACCGCCCTGCTGCTGTTCGGTTGGGATCTCACGCAGACGCGGAGTTATCGCGACGAGGCACGAGCGCAGGTCGACGACGTGTGGGAGCGCCCGTTGATCGCGCGAGCGGGGGGTGCGCCGCTCTGGGATCGCGACGCGCAGTGGCTAGCCGAGCTGCGCCGAGTGCAGGTGCCGTGGGCGACCGAGGTTCTGGCCTTGCCCTACCTGTATCTGTCGACGTTTCGATCCTGATGGCACCAGGCTGATGCGCTCGGCGACACCAGCGCGATGATGATGATCAGGTCGAGAATCGCTTCGACCACAACACCGCCGCGCGCGGTGCTCGCGGTAGGTCGAACGGCGCTCCCGATTGCTCCAAGCACGCTGAGGACCGCGATGACGATGGTGACGATCCGCGCCCAGTTCCGGCCGCCTCGTATCTTGACCGCAAGCCATAGATAGAAGAGGAAAACCAGCACGGCGAATCCGATTCCGACGCCAACCGCGACATTCGTCGCAGTGTTGACGTCGGACGTGGACAGGTTATGGTCGTTGTCCCTGATCGCCTGTCGAATATCGTCCCGCACCGCGAAGAGCAGAATCACGCCGACGAGTCCAAGTACCGCCCGCACGATCATGATGATCGTGGCCAGCGTGATTGTGCCGGGACGCTGCATGCCGGCCAAGTTCGCCATGAGCCCTCCCTGACGTGAGTCATCCTCGGGGCTACCCGAGGAGCCTGCGGTAGCAACGTCGCCAAAATGTAGTGCGCTCGTCCCGTGCTCGCTCGCGCCGGACGACCGCACCCAATTGTTCGCCGATCGCCTGACTCAGACCTTGTTGCCAAGCGCAACGAGGACGCCGGCCACGGCGAAATACTTGTTCGCGCCAAGATCCGCGACAGTGTTGATGTTGAACGTCTCGGCGAGCATCTTGTCGTGGGCGGGGGTGAGGCCAGCGAGCGCTGACGGCGCCGCCGCCAGAATCTCCTCGAGGCTCTTACCCTCGTAGGACTTGTCCAGCACCTTGTCGAGATTCACCGACACTGGCATCTGCTGTCTCCCTGTCTTCGGCCGACTACGTGCGGCGCGATCCATGATCAGAGTGAGGCAATTCGCGCCCGCGAGCAATGGTTTCCGGATGGCTATCTTCGACGAGGGGGGCGTTACTCTCGCAGGCGAAGGAGGTGGCTGCGGGATGAAGTACAACGACGACGCCAGCCTCGACACGTCGAGCGTACAAGATCGCCGAGGTGGCGGCGGGAGCATGTTCGGTGGTGGCCGCGGTGTCGCCGTTGGCGGTGGCGGGATCGGCCTTCTCGGCATACTCGCATTCGTTCTGTTCACCGTGCTCGGCGGCCACAGCGGCAGTAGCAGCGCGGTTACCGATGTCCTGGGAAATCTTGGTCAGGGTCAATCCGCGGACAACACCCAGCTATCCGCGGAATGCAAAACGGGCAAGGACGCCAACGCGAAGCTCGAGTGCGCGGTCGTGGCGGACATCGACTCGATCCAGCAGTACTGGGCCGCCACCCTGCCGTCGCTCGGCGCGCGCTATACGTCCGCTCCGACGGTCTGGTTCACGAGCGGCACCCGAACGGGCTGCGGAACGGCAAGTAGCGGCATGGGCCCGTTCTACTGCCCGACCGACAAGACGGTGTATATCGATCTGACGTTCTATCAAGATCTGCAAACCAAGTTCGGGGCGCAGGGCGGTCTGTTCGTCGATGCGTATGTGCTGGCCCACGAATACGGGCACCATGTCCAGGACCTCCTGGGCACGACAGCGCGAGTCAAGCCAGGAGACTCGGGGCCGACCTCGGGGTCGGTGCGGCTGGAGTTGCAGGCGGACTGTTACGCGGGCGCCTGGGCCAACCACGCCACCACCGTTCCCGACGCGTCTGGCCGCCCGCTCATCACCGAGATCACCCAGGACGACTTTGACCGGGCCCTCGATGCGGCCGGCCGGATCGGCGACGACTACATCCAGACGAATCTCGGCAATGGGCGGGTCAATCAGAGCCAGTTCACGCACGGCACGTCGGCCCAGCGGCAGAAGTGGTTCACGGCGGGCTATCGATCGGGTGACCCGAGAATCTGCAATACATTCGGGACGAACAATCTAGGGTGAGGTCTCGGCAATCGGTGGCGGCTCGCGCCGGCGATACGGCACCGGGAAGAAGCCGCGAGCCGAGTGCCCGATATCGATGTTGTGTGTTATAGACGTCGCGCCGTGCGGGGCAGCCAGCGACAGCGTGAGGTAGACCTCGTCGCTCGGCCCGGTATTCGGGTCGTATACGTGGACGACGAGATCGGTGCCCGTCAGCGCGTAGCCATATGCCAGCACGACGTGATTACGGCCCAGCTCCAGCGGATTCAGGCCCCGGGCGGCCACCAGCCCGAGGGGGGTCGGCCGACCGGAGTCGAGTGCCCGACGAATATCCGGCCAGTACCGGACGATCGTGAGCCAGGCCAGGCCGCGGCGAGCGATGCCGAACCGTCGATAGTCGCCGTCCGGGCGGGCCATGTACCGCTGATACCGAACGACGCCCCAGGGCAACGCGAAGCTGGCGAACAGCCGGCGGACGACGAACCGGAACATCGTGCTCCCGGCCGCCGGTGGCTCGGTCTCCGCGGGTACTGCGCGTCCAGCCTGGTAGTAGTCCAGCGCGGCGAAGACCATCCCGCCGCATAATCCGGCGCGAGCATTACCGATTCCGACTCGAGGCCAGCCGAGCGATCGCAGGCTCAGGAGCGGACCGGGCGGAAACGCGTTGCGAAACCGCAATGCGTTCCGGCTTGGAACAAAGCCGGTCGCCGGCACGTCAGCGGGCGAACTGCGTCAACGACAATGTGTTGCCGTCCGGATCGGGGAACCAGGCGATGCGGTCGCCCCCGGGTGCGGTCCAAACGCCGTTCGCGCCCTGGGTCAGGCCGTCGTAACGATTGAAGTGAATACCCAGGCCGGTCAGTCGAGCGATCGTGCCGTCGATGTCGTCGACCTCCCACCCCAGGACGGTGAACGGCTGCGGCGTGAACTGGCCGACGGCGGTGACCCGGACCATCACGTCGCCGGATCTGACCACGCAGGCGAAAGCGTCCTGGCTCTGTGGGTTCATCCCGAGCACGTCGACATAGAAGCTCCGTGAGCGGTCGAGGTCGGTGGACGGAGCGAAGGCGATCAGTCGCATGGGGGGATCATGCTCCGGTTTTCGCATCGGTCAGGACGGATCGGCCTCCAGGCTGGCGACTATTGCGCGGGCAATCTCGTCGAGCTGGGTGATCTGGTCGGGCGTGAGCGGATCGATGACGTACTGCCGGACGGCGTTGACGTGGTCGGGGGCCGCGGCCACCAGCGCCGCGAATCCGGCGTCAGTGAGTACGGCCAGCTGACCGCGCTTGTCGGTGGGACAGTTTCGCCGCTCTACCCAGCCGCGCTCCTCCAGCCGCGCGACCGCATGGGATAGGCGGCTGCGCGACGAACGGGTGCGGTCGGCCAGCTCGCTCATCCGGATGGTGCGATCGTCCGCCTCGGACAGGCGAACCAGGATCTCGTAGTAGCCGTGCGGGATTGCCGCGTCGCGCTGCAGTCGCCGATCCAGGGCGTCGAACAGCAAGGTGGTCGCCTCCAGATAGGCGCGCCAGGCCCGCTGCTCGTCGTCGGTCAGCCAACGCGTCGCGGTCACACCCTGCAGAGTAATCGTCGCAGCAAATAGTTGAACGCTCAACTCTATTGAGTTAGACTGGGGTGGCGCCCCTCCCGGGCCGGCTAAGCGAGGAGAGTCGGAGTGCCGATCAACCGCCTGAACCATGCCGTGCTCTACGTGCAAAATGTCGAGGAGAGTGTGGCGTTTTACTGCGATGTGCTGGGTTTCACGCCGGTGACGGAGTACTCGGGCATCTCCGGAGCGGCGTTTCTCCGGGCGGCCGGATCGACCAACGATCACGATTTGGGACTGTTCGAGGTTGGTGCCAATGCCGGCCCATCGGGGGCCGGACGCGGCACGGTTGGGTTGTATCACCTGGCCTGGGAGGTGGACACCCTGGCCGATCTCGAGTACTTCGCCCGGGCGCTCTCCGAGGCCGGCGCGCTCGTCGGCGCATCCGATCACGGCACGACAAAGTCTCTGTACGGCCACGACCCGAGCGGCCTGGAATTCGAGATCGCGTGGGTGGTGCCAGCAGCGCAGCTGGACCCGAGTGCGAGCGCGGGAGCCCGGATCCGGCCCCTCGACCTGACCCGGGAGATCACGCGATACGGCCGGGACACCCTCGGCGGCGTCGGCATCAGCCGGCCGGCGGTGACCCCCGCGTAGCCGCGTCGGGCAATAGAATCTGATCGGCGGTCACTCGTCCGTCGAGCGAGATCGTCTGCGAAGGATGCTGTGACGGACTCTTCCCATTCTTCCGCGCGCGCCCTCCTTCTCGAGCAGATCCATCCCGAAGCAGGGACGCTGCTACGGGACGCCGGCCTAATCGTCGAGACGGCCGACCGGGCCTACGACGAGGACGAGCTGGCGGAGGCGCTGACCGAGGTGACCGTGCTCGGCATCCGGTCGAAAACGCATATCACCAGACGGGTACTCGATGCCGCGCCGAACCTCGTCGCCATCGGCGCCTTCTGCATCGGCACCAACCAGATCGACCTGGAGGCCGCATCGGAGCGCGGGGTGACAGTTTTCAACGCTCCGTTCTCGAACACCCGCAGCGTGGTCGAGCTTGCCGTCTCCGAGATCATCGCGCTCACTCGGCGGCTCACCGAGAAGAACGAGCTGATGCACGATGGCGTGTGGGACAAGTCCGCGGACGGTGCCCATGAGGTTCGCGGCCGATCGCTTGGGATCGTCGGGTACGGCAACATCGGCAGCCAGCTGTCGGTCCTCGCCGAGAACCTCGGGATGCGAGTCGCGTTCTACGACCCGGCGGACAAGCTGGCGCTCGGCAATGCCCGCCGGTGCGGTTCGCTGCACGAGCTGCTGGGCGCGGCCGACGTGGTGACCTTGCACGTCGACGGCCGCCGGTCGAATGCCAACTTCTTCGGGCCGGCCGAGTTCGCAGCAATGCGACCGGGCACCCTGTTCATGAACTTGTCACGAGGCTTCGTCGTCGACTACGCAGCGCTGCGTCGAGAGATCGAAGCCGGTCGGATCGCCGGTGCCGCCGTCGACGTCTTCCCCAGCGAGCCCGGGGGTCGCGGCGAGGAGTTCGTCTCCGAACTGCGGGGGCTGCCGAACGTGATCCTGACGCCGCACATCGGAGGATCGACCGAGGAGGCGCAGCAGGATATCGCGCGGTTCGTCGCCGGCAAGTTCCGCGACTTCCTCCTAGACGGCTCGACCGCCATGAGCATCAACCTGCCCGGCGTGGTCCTGCCCCAGGAGCCGGAGACTCATCGACTCGCTCTCATCCACCGCAACGTCCCGGGCACGATCGCGACCATCAATGCGGTGCTGGCCGACCACAAGGTCAACATCGAGGCCCAGCTGCTCGGTACCCGCGGCGAGATCGGCTACGTCGTCACCGACATCAACGCGAGCTACACCCCGCAGATGCTCGACCAGCTGCGGGCACTCCCGGAGACCATCCGGCTGCGAGTGCTCTCGACCTGACGCGACCCAGGACCGTCGCCTCCCGCATGCCGGCGGTACGGGTGAGGCCGCTCCGCACCTCACGAGTGCACAGCCGTCCCACAAATGCGCGCGACGCGACGGCAGGACTACCTAACGAGCGACGGCAGGGGACCTAACGCAACAGCAGGGTGGGCCCCCGGGACGGTCGTTGCACGGGTTACCGACCGGTAATAAGCTGGAGGTTACCGGCGAGTAACTTCGTCTCGACCAGGAGCGGTGATGGGGCACTACAAGAGCAACGTCCGCGATATCGAGTTCAACCTCTTCGAAGTGCTGGGCACCGGCGAGCGGCTCGGCACCGCTCCGTTCGGCGACATCGACGAGGACACCGCTCGCGGCATCATCAGCGAGGTCGCGCGGTTGGCCGAGGGTCCGGTCGGGGCGTCGTTCGCCGACGGTGATCGCCACCCGCCGGTGTTCGATCCCCAGACCCACTCGGTCACCCTGCCTGAGTCGATCAAGCGCTCCTTCCAGACCCTGCGGCAAGCCGAGTTCTGGCGCCTGGAGACGAGTCCCGAGCTGGGCGGTCAGGTGGTCCCGCGGACGGTCGTCTGGGCGGTGGCCGAGCAGATCCTTGGCGCCAATCCGGCGCTCCACATGTACCTGGCCGGGCCGCCCTTCGCTTCGATCCTGTACGCGAACGGAACCGACCAGCAGCGGATGATGGCCCAGCGCATGATCGACCGCGGCTGGGGTTCGACCATGGTGCTCACCGAGCCCGATGCCGGGTCCGACGTCGGGGCCGGTCGCACGAAGGCGATCCCCCAGCCCGATGGCTCGTGGCATATCGAAGGGGTCAAGCGGTTCATCACCTCGGCCGATCAGGATCTGACCGAGAACATCGTGCACCTGGTGCTCGCCCGCCCGGTCGGAGCCGGTCCGGGCACCAAGGGCCTGTCTCTCTTCGTGGTGCCCAAGTTCCTCTTCGACCTGGAGACCGGCGAGCTCGGGGAACGCAACGGCGTGTACGTCACGAACCTCGAACACAAGATGGGTTTGAAGATCTCGACGACGTGCGAGCTGCGGTTCGGCGAAGAGCACCCGGCCGTTGGCTGGCTGGTCGGCGACGTCCACAACGGCATCGCCCAGATGTTCCAAGTCATCGAGCACGCTCGAATGATGGTGGGCACCAAGGCGATGGCCACGCTGTCCAGCGGGTACCTGAACGCGCTGGAATTCGCCAAGACCCGCATACAGTCGGCCGACCTCACCCGAGTGACCGATAAGGCCGCGCCGCGGGTGACCATCATCCGCCACCCGGATGTGCGCCGCAGCCTCATGCTGAACAAGGCCTATGCCGAAGGTCTGCGGGCGCTCGTGCTCTACACCGCCACCTGGCAGGACAAGATCATGATCGGGCGCGCCGCTGGCACCGATGTCAGCGTTGCCGAAGCGATCAACGACCTGCTGCTGCCAGTCGTCAAGGGAGCCGGTTCGGAGCGGTCGTACGACCAGTTGGCCCAGGCGCTACAGGTCTTCGGCGGATCGGGGTACCTGCAGGACTATCCGATCGAGCAGTACATCCGAGACGCCAAGATAGACACTCTGTACGAGGGAACCACGGCCATTCAGGGCCAGGACTTCTTCTTCCGCAAGATCGTTCGCAACGAGGGCGTAGCGCTCGGCACGTTGTCCGCGGAGATCAACGCTTTCCTCATGTCGATCGAGGACCAGGGTCGCCTCAAGGAGGAGCGGGAGGCGGTCCAGCGCGCGCTGGACAATTTCGGCGGCATGGTCGCGGCCATGGTCGGCCAGCTCACCAGCAGCCGAGAGGATATCCGCAACATTTACAAGGTCGGCCAGAACACGACCCGGCTACTTCTCGCCGCCGGCGACCTGATGATCGGCTACCTGCTCGTCCGGCACGCGGTTGTCGCGTTGGATGCGCTTGATCGAGACGGCCTGTCCTCGACCGAGCGGGCTTTCTACGAGGGCAAGGCCGCCGCCGCCCACTTCTTCACTCAGACCGTGCTTCCGGAGCTCGCGGCTCGGCGCACCGTCGTCGAATCGACGGACAACGCCTTGATGGACCTAGCCGAACAGGCGTTCTAGCCATTCGGCGATCGCCCCGGCCCGGAGCTAGGGTCAATGCAGTGACCGAGCCCAACTGGATCGAGCTCGACGGAGCCGCCAATGTCCGCGATGTCGGTGGCCTGCCGACAATGGACGGCCACGTGGTCAGGCGCCGCCGGCTGATTCGGGCCGACAACCTACAAGACCTCTCGGCCGTGGACGTCCGACGGCTCGTGACCGAGATCGGCGTGCGGTCCGTGGCTGATCTGCGGGCCGAGACCGAGGTGGAGGGAACCGGACCCGGACCGTTGACCCGCGAACCGCGCGTGCGTATCGCGCACCTCTCCCTGATTCCCGCGGCGGGTGTGCGCACCGACGTGGCGGCCACCGAGGCGGATGCACCACCGCGGCTGCCATCGAGTGCTCCGGTTCCGCGGGCCCGGACGGTCAGCACGTACCTGCGCTATTTGGCCGAGCGACCGGATTCCGTCGTCGCCGCCCTCCGGCTGATCGCGACCACGGACGGCGCGACCGTCGTGCACTGCGCTGCGGGAAAGGATCGCACGGGCGTGGTGGTGGCAGTCGCATTGGACGAGATCGGCGTGGACCGGCCGGCGATCATCGCGGACTACGCCCGCAGCTCGGAGCGGGTGAACGGGATCCTCGCCCGGCTGGGCGCCTCACCGGTGTACGCGCCCGACCTTGTCGGCCGCAGCCTCGATTCGCATGCCGTGCGGGCGGAGACGATGGAAGCCTTCCTGGCCGAGCTGGACGCGAGGATTGGTGGCGCCGCCGAATGGCTGCGCGCTCATAGATGGGACGATGCCGATCACGACGCCCTGCGCGCGCAGCTGGTCGAGTAGCTGCGCGCGCGGCGTGAGTCAGCTGACGATGTTCTGGCGCTGAGCCAAACTCTGCAGCTCGTGGCGCATCGACGGCGACGCGTCGTCCAGCGCGCGATAGAAGGCGCGCCGCTCGCGCCGCTGACGCATGCGATCGGCGATCGATTTCCGCATGACTTCGCCTCCATTCTCTTCTATCTGTTCAACAACGAAGCCGGCAGCGCTATTTCGTCGAGCTCGCGAGCCACATCTGCGCCTGTTTAGATGGCGCCGTGACGACCGACGCTCGGACCTTCGCCGAGATCGTCCCTGATCGGACGAATCTCGCCGGTGGACGGGCCGGGTCCGAACGGGCCCCGGACTCCACCGCTCTCCGCGTCGACGTGGTTCGCGACGTGGCGGTGCCGGCGGCGATCCGGGCCTGCGGCATGGTGGTACAGCTGGTTGTTCTTGCCTGGTTGAACGGCACCGGAGGTCCCTCGCTGCTCGACCGGCTCACGAAATGGGACGGGCAGTTCTACAGCGAGATCGCGTCGGTCGGCTACCCGCAGCGCATCACGATCGGCCCCGACGGGAGCCTCACCAGCGGGATGGAATTCGCGTTCCATCCGCTGTTTCCGGGCCTGGCCGATGCGGTTCGGCTGGTCGGCGTGCCGGCGAACGTTGCGATCGTGCTCGTCGCCTGCGTCGCCGGCTTGGCGGCGGCCGTGGTCATCCACCTGCTGACGAGGTCCCTGCTCTGTACCCGCCGGGCCGGGTACTTCGCGGTGGCCCTGCTGGCCGTCCTGCCGGCGTCGATCACGCTGCAGATGGGCTACGCCGAGTCGCTGTACCTCGCGCTAGCCGGCGCCACGGTGCTGGCCGCCTTGCGCGGTCGATGGTGGCTTGCGGCCGGGTTCGCGTTCGCGGCCGGGCTCACCCGCCCGACGGCCCTGGCCCTGGCCGTGGTCGTGCCGCTCGCCGCGTGGCGTGCGGCCCGCCAGGCTCGCCGGCGGGGGGAGCCGTCCCCGGTTCGATGGCCGTCGGTGGTCGGCGCGAGCCTCGTGGCGGCAGCTGGCGCTCCGGTGTACTGGGCCTGGCTGTGGATCCGGACCGGTGAGCCGGGAGCCTGGTTCACCGTCGAGCAGCACGGCTGGGCGAGTCATTTCGACTTCGGCGCGCAGACCTGGACATTCCTCTACGACACGCTGTCGTCGCCCGATGGCTTCCTGGGACCGGTCGTCTGCGCGATCATCATCGGCTATCTCGTGGCCTGCTTGTTGCTCGTGCTGGGACGGTGGCCCGCCCCGATCACGGCGGTGACCCTGCTCTCGGTGGCGATTGCTCTGCTGTCGACCAACTACTGGCACAGCAAGCCGCGGTTGCTGCTCGCGGCATTTCTCCTGGTCGTGCCGGCGGCTGGTGCCCTCACCCGGCTCCGTAACCGAACCGCAGTCATCCTGCTGGCGGCCGGCACGGTGGCTTCGGCCTGGTTCGGTGCCTATCTGCTTGCGGTGTGGCCGTACGCGATCTGACGTCGCTCGCCGAACTTGTGGCGTTCAGAGGATCGCCAGCCCCGGATCGCTCAGCAGGCCGGCGACATCAGCGAGGAACTGTGAGCCCTGTTGCCCGTCGACGATCCGATGGTCGAACGACACCGCCAATTGGGTCACCCACCGGGGCACGATCTGCTCGTCGACCACCCAGGGCATCCGGCGAACGGCACCGACGGCGACGATGCCCGACTCACCCGGGTTGAGGATCGGGGTGCCGGTGTCGACCCCGAACACCCCGACGTTCGTGATCGTGATCGTGCCTCCGGCCAGGTCGGCCGGTGTGGCCTTGCCGGCCCGCGCGGTGTCGGTGAGGGTTGCGATCGCCTCGGCCAGCTCACGGAGGGTCATCCCGTCCGCGTTCTTGATGTTCGGCACGACGAGCCCGCGGTCGGTCGCGGCGGCAATCCCGAGATTGACGTAGTGCTTCAGCACGATTTCGCCCGCAGCCTCGTCCCAGCTGGCGTTGATCTCGGGAGTTCGCTTCGTGGCCAGCAGGACGGCTTTGGCGACGAACAGCAGTGGTGAGACCTTGACGTCGCGGAAGTCTCGCCGAGCGGCGACCCGGCCGCGCAATTCCATGGTGGCGGTCACGTCGACGGTCACGAACTCGGTGACGTGCGGGGCAGTGAACGCGGAAGCGACCATGGCCGCCGCGGTGTGCTTGCGGATCCCGCGGATCGGGATGCGGGTCTCCGCGCCGCGCCCAGCGTCAGCCGCCCGCATCGGACGGACGAGCTGCCCGGCCGACTCGACGTCCGCGCGGGTCACCGTCCCCTCCGGACCGGTGGGCCGCACCTCGTCGATGTCGACGCCCAGCGTCTTGGCCAGCTTGCGCACCGGCGGCTTGGCCAGCGCTCGATGCCGCGTCTCGGGGACGTCCGCGCTGGGCGTGGTCAACCCGGCCGGCACCGTGAACGCGGTATGGGCGGACGGGGTGTCTTCCGGCGGCAGCCGCCTCCGCCGGCGCGCTGAGTCGACGGAGCGGGGGCCGTAGCCGACGAGCACGGACTGCCGTTCCTCCGCGGGCGGCGCCTCGGGGCCCCCCGCGTCCGGTTGCTCCGGTGTGGGCACGAGATCCTCGGCGCCCCCCTCGACTTGGTCGGGCGGCGAGATGGGCGCGGCGGCGTCAGCGACCTCGATGCTGATGATCGGCGTGCCCACGGGGACCGTGTCGCCTTCGGCGACGTGCAGCGCCGACACGACGCCCGCATATGGCGACGGCAGCTCGACCGCCGCCTTCGCCGTCTCGACCTCGACGATGATCTCGTTCACCGCGACCGTGTCGCCCGGCTTGACCGCCCAGCGCAGGATGTCCGCCTCGGTGAGCCCTTCGCCGACGTCCGGAAGTAGGAACTTCTTGATGACTCCGGTGGCCACGCTTCAGTACTCCAAGATCCGGTCCACGGCGTCGAGGACGCGGTCGACGCTGGGCAGCCATTCCTCTTCCAGCCGGCTGGCCGGATAGGGCGTGTCCATGCCGCCGACGCGAAGCACCGGCGCCTCCAACGAGTAGAAGGCTTTCTCCTGTACCCGGGCCGCCACCTCAGCGCCGAAACCATGCGAGACGGATGCCTCGTGGACGACGACCAGCCGACCGGTCCGGGATACCGACTCGACCACGGTGGCCGTATCCAGCGGTGAGAGGCTGCGCAGGTCGATGACCTCCAGTTCGTGGCCTTCCTCGGCGGCCAGTGTCGCACTGTCCAGGGCGGTCGCGACCATGGGGCCGTACGCGACGAGGGTCGCATCGCGGCCGGGCCGCACGATGTGGGCCCGATCGACGGCCGGAGGCTCGTCGGCGATCTCGCCCTTGGTCCAGTACCTCCGCTTGGGTTCGAAGAAGATCACTGGATCGTCGGACCGGATCGCCTGCTGGATCATCCAGTACGCGTCGGACGGGTTGGCGCAGGCCACCACCTTCAGCCCAGCGGTGTGCGCGAAGTACACCTCCGGAGATTCGGAGTGGTGCTCCACGGCCCCGATCCCGCCGCCGAACGGGATGCGCACCGTGATCGGCATTCGGAGGGCGCCCGCGGAGCGGTTGTGCATCTTCGCGACCTGGCTCACGATCTGGTCGAACCCGGGGTAGACGAAGCCGTCGAACTGGATCTCGCACACCGGGCGGTAACCGCGGATAGCCAGGCCCACCGCCGTGCCGATGATGCCCGACTCGGCGAGCGGCGTGTCCCACACCCGCTGCTCACCGAAGTCCTTCTGGAGCCCGTCGGTGACCCGGAACACCCCGCCCAGCCGTCCCACGTCCTCGCCCATGATCACGACTTTGGGGTCGTCCTCGAGGGCCTTGCGCAAACCCTGGTTGAGGGCCTTGGCCAAGGTGATCGGCGTGGTCATGAGCCGACCTCGATCGAGGCGAGGTAGCGGGCGAAGACGTCCCGCTGCTCGCGCAGCTCCGCGGTCGGCTCGATGTGCACGTAGTCGAAGACCGACATCGGATCAGGGTCCGGCAACGCGCGGCAGCCCTCCCGGACGTGTTGCGCCATCGCCTCCGACTCGGCGTCGACCGAGTCGAAGAAATCCGGCCCGACCGAACTGTGCCGGCTGAGATAGGCCCGGACCCGGGCGATCGGATCGCGGAGCTTCCAGGTCTCCAGCTCGGCAGCGACCCGATACCGGGTCGGGTCGTCGGATGTGGTGTGAGCGCTCATCCGGTAGGTGAACGCTTCGATAAGGGTGGGGCCCTGCCCGTTGCGCGCGTCGTCGAGGGCCTTTCTTGTCACGGCCAGGCTCGCCAGCACGTCGTTGCCGTCGATGCGGACTCCCGGGAAGCCGAAGCCGCTCGCCCGCCGGAACAACGGCACCCGGCTCTGCGTCGCGACCGGGGCCGAGATCGCCCACTGGTTGTTCTGGCAGAAGAACACCAGCGGCAGGTTCTCCGCCGCCGCCCACACGAAGGACTCGTTGACGTCGCCCTGGCTCGACGCGCCGTCGCCAAAGAACGTCAAAACAGCGGTGTCGCGGTCCGGGTCACCGGTACCGACGGCACCGTCCCGGACGACGCCCATGGCGTAGCCGGCGGCGTGCAGAGTCTGCGCGCCGATCACGATCGTGTAGAGGTTGAAGTTGTTGTCGTGCGGATTCCAGCCGCCCAGGTTGGTACCACGGAACAGGCCGAGCAGGGTCAGCGCGTCCACGCCTCGGCACCAGGCGACGCCGTGCTCCCGATAGGTGGGGAAGGCCATATCCTGCGGGCGCAACGCGCGGCCGGCGCCGATCTGCGCGCCCTCCTGGCCGAGCAACGACGCCCAGAGTCCGAGCTCGCCCTGGCGCTGCAGGGCGACCGCCTCGGTGTCGATCCGCCGCACCAGCACCAGGTCGCGGTAGAGGGCCGCCACCTCGTCATCGCTGACGGTGAGGGGGTAGTCCGGGTTGTCGATGGGCTCCCCTTCCGGGGAGAGCAGCTGGACCATATCCGGCTCGGGGTCCACATGCGCGAGGTACTGCGGGGGCGGGTCGCCGAGGGCATTGTCCGCGGTGGGTGCAGTGGTCATGCACGACTCCTCGTCTCACGGCGCTGCGCCTGGGATCACCATGCGTGCGCGCCCAACGGGCTCCGATCGGGCGAGCCTGGCAGTTCGTGACTACCGGGGTGACGTAGCCGCGAACTACCCAGGGGTTCCTACGATATCCGCCGCCGCCGTCCCGAAGGCTGTGAGCGTGCGGCGACTGGGCCGCCGCCGGCGGAGCTATGCGGCGAGCTCGGCCGGCAGCGGCTCGTCGTGCAGGACGACGAGCCGGGACACCGCTCGGGTGAGCGAGACATAAAGGCGGCGTAAGCCGATTGGCCGCTCCGGCTCACCGGCCACGATGGCGGCCGGTTCCAGCAGCACCACCGAGTCGAACTCCAGGCCCTTCGCGCTGGTCGCCGGCACGACGGTAACGCGCGCGTCGGTGTCGTCGGCCAGCGCGGCGGCTGCCAGACCGGCGCGATCCAATCGGCGCCGGACGTCGGCGGCGTGGGCGTCGGGGACGATGACGCCGACCGACCCCTCGATCGCGAGGCAGGCCTGCACCTCGTCCACGAGCTGGGCCGGGCGCCGATAGGTCAGGGCGCGCTCTCCCGCGCGCACGGACGTTGTGGGTGGCACGTCGGGGGCGATGTGGGGCAGGAGCCGGTTCGCCACAGCCAGCACCTCGCCCGGCACCCGGTAGCCGGCGGTGAGCGGGCGGACGCCGGCCTCGGGCTGACCGAGGTGCCGGAGGGTGATCGCCCACGATCCGGGCGCCCAGGGCGTCGTGGCTTGGGCCAGGTCGCCGAGCACCGTCACGGAACCCAGCGGGCAGCGCCGGGCGATCGCCCGGCACTGCATGGCCGACAGATCTTGCGCCTCGTCCACCACGACGTGGACGTAGCCGGCGATGCCGTCGAGCAGCCCGACCAGCTCGTCGACGAGCACCGCGTCCGCGGCGGTCCAGCGCGCCGACCGCACCGACCGAGGCGCCGACGGCCAGGCCAACGCCGCTCGCTCGCCGTCGCTCAACGTGGTGGCCGAGCAGCGCCGGAGGAACGCGGGCTCGGCGTACAGGCGAGCGAGCAGGGACGGAGCGTCGAGGGCCGGCCAGACCGTATCGACGAACTCCCGAACCGCCGGCGATCTGGCGATTCCGGCCGTCTCGGCGTCGGTCGGCGCGGCGCCGGAGTCCTCCCGTTGCCGGCGGACGTCCTCCGCGAGCTGTTGCCGCAACCGTTCGCGGGCGGTCGACCATCGGATGTCGGCCCGTCGCGCATCGTCGACGTAGCGCCGGAGCCGGTGCTCGGCAACGCGAGAGCGCCGGGTGCCCTCGACGATGAGGACGTCGCCGGTGGGCCGGGCGACATGACTTAGCACCGCGCGACGCAGCACGTCAGCCATTCGCGCATCGCCCTTCAGGGTGGCGACCGCGGCGTCCTCGCTCGCCCGCACCGGCACGCGGCCGACCAGCTCGTCGACCGTCGTCTGCTCGATACCTCCCTCGCCGAGCGCGGGCAGGACCTGGGCGATGTAGTGCAGGAAGGCGTTGTTGGGTCCGATGACCAGCACGCCCGAGCGGCGCAACCGCTCGGGATAGGTGTAGAGCAGGTACGCGGCCCGATGCAGTCCCACCGCGGTCTTGCCGGTGCCGGGCGCGCCCTGGATGCACAGCGATGTGTCCAGCTCGGCCCGGACGAGGTCGTCCTGGTCGGGCTGGATCGTGGCCACGATGTCGCGCATCGGGCCGACCCGCGGTCGCTCGATCTCCTGGCGAAGCAGATCGGACCGCAGGCCCAACACCTCGCCCCGATCGAGGTGTTCGTCCTCGTAGGACGTCAGCCCGCCGTGGTGGAAACCGAAGCGCCGCCGCAGCCGTACGTGCATCCGATCGGCCGGCGTCGCCCGGTAGAACGCCCGCGCGATGGGCGCGCGCCAGTCGATGACGACGGGGTCGCCTTGCTGATCACGGACATGTCGCCGCCCGATGTGCAGCACCTCGACGCCGCCGTGGTCGGCATCGCGGTCGGTACGACCGAAGAACGGCGGTGCGTCTGGATCCGCGGCCAAGGCGGCAAGCCGTTGGGCGCGCATTCGGCCCAGCCCGTAACTCGACAACTCGTCGACGCCATAGTCCGCGATCCGCGCGGCGGAATCCTGCATCTGCGCGAGGCACCGAGCAGCGAGATCGAGGTGGGCCCGCTCGGCCAGCAAGACCGGATCCGCGCTCATGGGATCTTCAACGCTACGGGACGAGGCAATGAGATTTCGCGGTCATCGGGGACAACGCGAAGGTGAGGTGCGAAGCTCCTGAGCGTGAGCCTTGCCACTGACTCCGCCGGTTCCGGGGCGTCGCCCTGCAGCGCCGAGCACGCCCGGCTCGCCGAATCCCGATCCGCGAACGCGCCGTGGCGGACCTGGGGTCCCTATCTCTCCGGACGCCAATGGGGCACGGTCCGGGAGGACTACTCGGAGTTCGGCGACGGCTCCGGGACGTCGATGACGCTGGCCCACGCCGCGGCCGAGATAGACCGCCGGTTGATCGCCTTGTTCCGACGCGGGCCGGCGGGGCGCCGACCGTCGGACGGAGCCAGAATCGAGGCTTCGGACAGCCCGCCGTGGAACTCGCAGGTGACCTTCAGCGAGTACTTCCACGGCGACACCGGCGAGGGCCTCGGAGCGAGCCACCAGACCGGCTGGACCGCGCTGGTTGCCCACGTGCTGTGCCGGGCATGACCGCACTCGACGCGGCGCTGGTTGAGAGAGCTCGTCGACTGGTCGTGCCGGGAGAGCGCCGGCTGCTCGGCATCACCGGGGCCCCGGCCGCGGGCAAGTCCACGGTGGCCGCCGCCCTGGTGGCGACCCTCGACCCGGCCGCGGTCCTGGTGCCGATGGACGGCTTCCACCTGGCCCAGCGTGAGCTCGAGCGATTGGGCCGCGCCGACCGCAAGGGCGCATCCGACACGTTCGACGGTGCGGGCTTCGTGGCCCTGGTGCGCCGGCTCGCCGAGGCGACCGAACCCGTCGTGTACGCGCCGGAATTCCGCCGCGAGATAGAGGAGCCGATCGCCGGCGCGATCGCGGTTCGGCGCGAGGTATCGCTGGTCGTCCTCGAAGGCAACTACCTGCTGCTCGACGAATCGCCCTGGCAGGACCTCGCGCCGCTTCTCACCGAGACCTGGTACCTCGAGCCGGCCGAGTCGATCAGGATCGCGCGGCTCATCGCCCGGCACATGGCCTTCGGCCGCGACGAGGCACAGGCGATCGGTCGGGCCACCGGCAGCGATCAGCGCAACGCCGAGGTCATCCTGGCTACCCGAGCCAGGGCGACCGTCATCGTCTGACCGTCGACGTCCTCAGCGGCTTGGCTCGAGGGTGGGCAGCAGCTCGGTGAGGCGATCCATCGACTCCCGAATACCGCTTTCCATGCCGGATGCAATGGCGGCATCGCGATCCTCGACCGACTGGTAGATCGAGTACGACCGAACTCGGGTTCGGCCGCCGAGGTCGTCGAACGTTGCGGTCTCGAGGGACACGTGACCCGGGACGCCTTCGAACTCGAAGGTCTGCACGATCTGCTCCGGTGTCGGCGTGTTGTGGAAGACGCCGTGGAAGCCGAACTCGTTGCCCTCGTCGTCGCGGTGGACGTACCGCCAGCGCCCGCCGGCCCGCGGGTCGAACTGATCGATGGTCATGGCGAGTCGGCGTGGGCCTAGCCACTGCACGAGCAACTCAGGGTCGGTGTGGGCTCGGTAGACGAGGTCGACAGGTGCGTCGAACTCGCGCTCGATGTCCAGGCGTGGTTGGCCCGGTTCCGCGGTGATGATCGTGTCATTCATGGTGTTGGCCTCTCTGGGGGTGGGGTGGGGTTTCGGACCGGTCGGCCCGGCTGGAGGCTGACGAGCAGCTCGTCGAGCCGCTCGTGGCTCTCCTCCCAGTACGCGCGATAGCTCGCGAGCCACTGGGTGGCAGCACGCAGGGATTCACCCTGCAGATGGCGGGGGCGGGATGTCGCCTCGCGCCGATGGGAGATGAGCCCGGCCTGTTCCAGCACCTTCAGGTGCCGGGAGATGGCCGGCTGCGACATGCGAAACGGCGCCGCGAGCTCCGAGACCGTCGCGTCGCCCTCCCGCAACCGAGCGAGGATCGCCCGCCGGGTCGGGTCAGCCAGCGCCGCAAACACTGCGCTGAGCTCATCCGTCGCCATTACATAACCAATCTATTCTAGAATGGAACGGTTATATAGTGAGCCGGCCGAGACGATCTGTCAAGCGGTCACGGCAACTGGCGCGCCCCAGCGTCTCGTCGCGCGCATCGGTGGGGCGCGAGTCCGAATTGCGGTGTCGCGGGAGCCTCAGCTGTCACGAGCGTGCGCGGGAGGCGACGCTGAGCACGGCGAGCGCGGCACGGGGGCGCTCAGGACGCTTGGCTGACCGTCGACATGTTGAAGTCAGGGACCCGCACCGGGGGCATGGCGGTCCGGGTGAACCAGTCCGACCACTCCCGGGGGAGTGTCGGGACCGTACGCCCGACCTCGGTGATGCGACCCAGCAGCGCCACCGGCGACTCGTTGAAGCGGAAGTTGTTCACCGCGCCTCGGACCGCGCCGTTCTCCACGAGGTAGACGCCGTCCCGCGTCAACCCGGTGAGCAGCAAGGTCTGCGGATCGACCTCGCGGATGTACCACAGGCACGTCAACAGCAGCCCACGCTCGGTGCTCGCGATCATGTTGTCCAGGCTCGCCGTGCCATTGCCGGTGAGCACGAGGTTGTCGACGAGCAGCCGGGCGCGCGCGTCGGTTCGGGCCGCCCACGATCGGGTGCGGACGAGCTCGGCCAGCTGGCCGTCACTGATCCAGGAGCAGGCGTCGACGGAGGCGCCGTTGTCGAACACCGACTGGAGGCCGGCGCTCGACGAGGTGGCGACCTCGAACGGCAGGCAGCGCAGGCCCGGCTCCTCCGGATCCGAACGCAAGGTCAGCGGAAGCTCGCACAGCCGCTCGCCGATCCGGGTCTGACCGCCGCTGCGCGCATAGACATTCCGGCCTTCCTCGGCGTCCCGAGCGGACGCCGTCCAGTAGGCGTCCAGCATGAGATCGGCGACGGCGCTGGGCGGCAAGATCGTCTCGTATCGGCCCGGCGGCAGGTCGTGGGTGGTGGCGGCCCATTCGAGCCGGGTGTGCAATCCATCGGTCAGCGCGCCGATGTCGACATCGGTGAAGTCGGGGGTGTGCACGCCGTCCCACGCCGACCGGCGGTAGTCCGCGGACTTCGCGTTGAGTTCGAGCCGGCCCGAGGGCTGATCGAACCGACGCCGCAAGCCGGTTGACGACGCCACGAACGTCGAGGTCGCAGTGTGTTCGGCGAAGCCGAAGAGCAATCGATCAGTGCGGGCCGCCGCCGCGAATGCCACACCGAGCTCGTCGGCGAATCGCGCGAACACCGCGACGCTGGTGCGCGCCGGGTCAGCTGACCAGTCGTCCGCCGTGTCATACGGCTCGACGAGCGGAGCGGCGTCGTCGGCCGGTCCGGACTTCGCGGCCGCCTGCTCGCTGGCGGCGACGAGATCGACCACCTCGTCGGCCGAGGTCACCGAGCGGGAGACCACGCCCGCGCTGGTTCCCGCGACGCCGTCCCGGATCGAGATGACCGTCACCGACCGCGAGGTCATCTGGCCGTTGGTCGTGAGGTTGTTCGCCGCCCACCGCAGGTTGGTCTCGGTGTGTTCGCTGCCGACGACGACGCAGCCGTCCGCGGTCGAAGCGGCCAGGGCGCGGTCGACCGCTTCCTGCATCGGGATCATCGGCCACCCTCCGCAACGGTGGAAAGGACGTTGACGCCGCGGAACAGCGCGCTAGGACAGCCATGCGAGACGGCGGCGATCTGGCCCGGCTGCCCCTTGCCACAGTTGAACGCCCCCCCGAGCACGTAGGTGTCGGGCCCACCGACGGCCTCCATGGACCCCCAGAAGTCCGTCGTCGTCGCCTGGTAGGCCACGTCGCGCAGCTGCCCGACCAGCCGGCCGTTCGCGATGCGGAAAAACTGTTGTCCGGTGAACTGGAAGTTGTAGCGCTGCATGTCGATCGACCACGAGCGGTCGCCCAAGATGTAGATGCCGTGGTCCACTCGGCTGATCAGCTCCTCGGTCGTCGGTCCGTCCGGGGCTGGCTGTAGGGACACGTTGGCCATGCGCTGCAACGGAATGTGCCCGGGCGAATCGGCGAACGCGCACCCGTTCGACCGACCCATCCCGTTGGCCCGGGCCATCTGCCGGTTGAGCTGGTACCCGACGAGAACGCCGTCCCGCACGATGTTGAATTGCTGAGCTGCGACGCCCTCGTCGTCGTATCCGACTGTGGCGAGGCCGTGTTCGACGACGCGGTCGCCGGTCACGTTCATGATCGGGCTGCCGTAGCGCAGTGCGCCCAGCCGGTCGAGTGTCGCGAAGCTGGTACCGGCATAGGCGGCCTCGTAGCCGAGAGCGCGGTCGAGCTCGGTCGCATGCCCGATCGACTCATGGATCGTGAGCCAGAGGTTGGACGGATCGATCACCAGGTCGTAGCGCCCGGCCTCCACGCTCGGCGCTTTGACGTGTTCCGCCAGTAACCCGGGCAGCTCGGCGATCTCCCGATCGAAGTCCCAGCCCGCGCCGGTCAAGAACTCCCAGCCCCGGCCGACCGGCGGGGCGAGCGTGCGCATGGAGTAGAACGTGCCGGCCGACTGGTCGACATGCACCGCGGTGAACTGGACCTGGACCCGGACGCGTTGCTGCGTCGTGGACGTGCCGGAGGTGTCGGCGTAGAACTTGTTCTCCCGGACGTGCACGAGGTGGGCGTCGACATGATCGACGCCATTGGCCGACAACAGCCGGTCGGACAGTTCGGCCAACCGGCCGATGCGCTCGTCCTCCTCGACATCGAACGGATCGATGTCGTAGGCCGAGATCCACGTCGCTCCCGGGTGCGCCGGCTCATCGGCGAGGACGACGGGGTCGGCGCTCAGGACCCGGCTCACCCGCGCCGCGGCGACCGCCTGCGCGGCGAGCGTGGCCGCGGTCTCGGGCGTCCGGTCGACGCCACTGGCAAATCCCCAGGCGCCGTCATGCACGACGCGTACGGCCAGGCCGAGATCCTCGGTGTCGGCCGAGGTATCCAACTGCCCATCGCGGAGCCGCAGCGTGCCGATCCGGATGCGCTCGAGACGGAAATCGGCGTGCTCGGCTCCGCGTTGCCGCGCGTTTTCCAGGGCGGCATCGGCCAGATTCGGAGCGCCCAGGTCGGTGAACGTCGGATCGATCTGCGGCATTCACCGGACACTACTTACCCCAGCTGGTCGTTGCAGCGAGATTACCGATGGCAATGTCAACAGGCGGAGAGGTCGCCGAAGTATCCCGCGGTGAACGAGTCGATGCGGTCGAGGCCGGTGGTGCCTCGGTCACCGAAGGCCTCGGGATGGCCGATGAGCGTCATCACCGCGGTGGCGGCTTCGTCCATGTCCGGTGGGGACAGCTCGAACCCGTTGGCGGTGTCGACATTGACGCTCTTCGCATACGCGCCGCTATAGCAGCCTGCGGCGAGCAATGCCGGTTTGTCGTCCAGGGAGCGCCCGAACAGTTGATGGCGCACGGCCAGGCCCCAGGCGTAGGTGAACATGGTCCCGAGCGCGTAGTCGCCGAAGGAGTACGCGCTCGTCGCGACCTTGCGGCTGTAGTACACGGTGTTGTCGTCCGGGCAGTAACCGAACTCGCTCTGGGCCGTCGCACCGCACTTCGGGTGGTCGGCCTGGGCTACCGCGACGTCGGTCCACGACTTGCCGATGCCCCGGGCCTTGGCCCGCCAGAATGCGTTCAGACTCGTGAGCAGGCCGTTGCGACTCGGAGTGGGATCCAGCACCTGGTCGAGCGGGAGGTTGCCGCCACTTTGTGCGTCAGCGTCGCTCACGAACGGCCGCTGCGTGAACTGGCGCTTGTCGTAGTCGTCGGCGAAGCAGAACTTGACGCCTTTCTCGATGCCGTCGGAGAACGAACTGAGCCGGTCGAATCCGGTGCCGTGGGTGCCGGGGTCGGTGGCGTCGTGCGAGATGGGGTCACGCAGCTGGATGTAGCCAGTGAGGATCTGATCGAGTTGGGCCCGGCTCACCTGTACGTGAGGCGCTTGGAAGCTCAGTACGGAGGCCGTGAACGCGCCGGCGGCACAATCGGCCTGGCTCTCCCGGACTATCGACCGTTCCCGGTCGGCGAGGCGCAGCCGGGCTTGCACGGCGTGCCCGAACTCGTGGGCGAAGACCGCAGCGGCAAAATAGTCTCCGTAGGTGGCGACCAGCTTCGGCAGAAATCCGTTCCGGTCGTAGGCGATCGAGTCGTCCAGCGAGCAGTAGAACGCGTTGTCCTTGATGATTCGGACGCCGGCGCGGGCGAGGCAGCCGTTGTGGAGGGCGTTGGCCGTCACGTCGGCATCGTCGACGGAGTAGATCTTGCCCGTCAGGGGCGGCAGCGATTTGCCGGCCGCGATAGACGGATACTTCTTCTTCCAGAACGCGACCACGTCGTCCATGGCGTTGCGGGCCAGCCGGTCGAACGGCGTATGCCCGTCGCCCACGACGGCCAGCGCGGAATCCGGAGCCGCTGGTGGTGCGACGAGCTGGCCGGCGCCGGTCACCACCGTCGAGCAACCCGTCCCGGCGAGCGCGACGAGGAGTGCGACGACCAGGAACCGCGGGCAGCCTAGGCGAGGCACCAAACCTCCTCGCTGCGTCGTGGTCGAAGCGCAGCGCGGCCGCGCGCGCCAATGGGTCGCAGTCTAGGCGTCGGGTCGCAAGAGCAAGATCGTGCCTGTGCCAGAACTACCCGAGGTCGAGTCCGCGCGGGCTGTCATCGAACGCGCGGCGCTGCGTCGCCGAATTGTCGACGTGGACGACTCGGACCGCTACGAGTGCCGTCCGCATCTGCCCGGTGAGATTCGGGCGGCGCTCGTCGGCCGACGATTGATCGTGGCCCATCGGCGGGGCAAGAGCATGTGGTGCGAGACCTCCGGTGTCGGTCGTTCGCGGTCGGCCGGCCCGGCATTGGGAATCCATCTCGGCATGTCGGGCAAGATCGTGATCGCCGACGCCGACGGCAGCGAGCTCGACGGCGGTGACTACTGGGAACGGGGCCGCGCGGCCGGGGACTATCGATTTCGCCGGTTCTCACTGACCTTCGCCGACGGCGGCGCGTTGCTGCTCATCGATCCGCGGCGACTCGGCCGAGTGCGGCTCGATCCACCGATCGAGCTCCTAGGGCCGGATGCGGGCCGCATCACGCCGGCACAATTCCGGGCCGTCATGGCACGCGGTACGGCGCCGGTGAAGGCGCGATTGCTCGACCAGACCGCCATCGCCGGTATCGGCAACCTGCTGGCCGATCAGGCGCTGTGGTTGGCCAAGATCAATCCTGCCCGTCCGGTCGGCGAGCTGTCGCGAGCCGACGTCGACCGGCTGTTCCGCGCGTTGCGGCGCACCGTCGGTTCAGCGCTCCGCCTCGGCGGCGTCCACACGCTTTCACTGATCCCAGCGCGCCGAATCGACGGCGTGTGTCCCCGGGACGGTGCTCCGATGGCCCGGAGCACGGTCGGCGGCCGCACGACCTGGTGGTGCTCCCGCGAGCAGGCGACGTGATCGGTCAGGGAACGCCTATCCGGATCTCGCCGGCCTCGCAGGTAGTTGCGGCGAACGCGAGCAGGCGTTGTCCTTCGGTGGTCACCGCGGCGCGGTCCCGTCGCGACAACGGCTGGAACGCTTCGATATCAAGATGCGCCCGGCCCCGCTCGGGCACGATTCCCCAGTTGGCGCGCCAGAAGCCGTCGACGAGCAGGGTGCCGCGGGTGGCACCATTGCCAGGCCACAGCGGCACGACGCGCTCATCGGGAACGACGCGGGAGCGGTCGGCATGGGACAGGAGCAGGTTGTCGTACTCGGGCAGGAATCGGACCGGAGCCGGGGTATCGGCGGCTGGGCGGGGAGCGTCCGGCCGGTCGAGCAGGATACGGCCAGCCTCGTCGCGGAAGCGGCGCACACGCGAGCCCAGCCGGTCGGCGACCTCGCCCAACCGAGTGAGGCCCGACCACAGCTGGGCGTCCTGGACCGATGCCGGTCCGAGCGCGCCGAGATAGCGCACGATCAGATCGTCGGGTGCGGTTCGGGTCGACAGCGGCGCACCGATCCACGATTCGGCGTCGGCCCACGTCGGAGCCTTCGTCTGGCCCCATACCCCGCGCGGGGTCACCTGCACGACCGGCAGCAGGTAGAGGGCGGCGTAGGTCAGCGAGTCCGCGTCGACGGCCGGCCAGCGCGGCCCGAGCAGCCGGCGCAGGTCCGTGCGGGTGCGGGGTTGCTCGTCGAGGTGGCTGCGCACGACGGCGAGTAGCTCGTCGACGATCTCGTGCGGGACGCGGCGACCGAACGGGCTGCCCGTCCACAGGGCGCGCTCCGACACCGCTTTGACGACCGGCCACAATGCCAGGTAGTCCGCCGCGGTCACCAGATGGATGGTGGCTCGCATCAGGCCGGCCCGGACCGCGCCCCGTTCGATCATGAGCGCGGACAGCTCGTCGGCGCGGAAGTCCGTGATCCGGGTCCACAGCCCGACGTAAGGCGCGAGCGGGGCCTGGGACTGCAGGCCCACCAGATCCTCGAGCACCTGCTCGGCGCTGCGCTCCACGCGCTCGAGCAGTAGCTGACGAGCGAGGGTCGCGCGATTGAGCTGTCGCGTCGTGAGCCGCTCGACCACCCAGTCATTGTGCCGAGCCGATACGACAGGCCCGATCCACTGCGGCGACGCGCTCAGGGAGCGTTAGCCGGGTGATCGAGATACGCGAGGACGGCGTGCACGCGGCGGTTGTCGTGGTCACTGTCGGGGAGGGCCAACTTCGTGAAGATGTGCTGCACATGGCTGGCTACGGTCCGCGGCGACAGGGTGAGCTGCTCGCAAATGCCGCGGTCGGTCAGTCCTTGGGCGAGCAGGCGGAGCACTTCGAGTTCCCGGGCGCTGAGCGCCGTGAGCCGGTCGTTAGCACCAGCGCTGCCGAGCGCGTCGTCGATAACAGCCGAGTCGACGACGGTCTCACCAGCGGTGATCCGGTACAGCGCGCTGGCGAGCTGGTCCGGATAGAGGATCGTCTCTTTGAGCAGGTAGCCGCGACGGGTCGCGGACGTGGCGACGAGCGCGGCGGCGTAGGACGGCTCGCGATACTGAGACAGGATCAGCACGCCGACCTGCGGGTGGGTCACGGCCAACTGCGCGGCCGCGCGCAGCCCTTCGTCGCTGTATCCGGGCGGCATGCGGATATCGAGGATCGCGACATCAGGTGGATCACGGTCGACCGCATCAAGCAGCTCGTCGACGTCGTCTGCGCTGGCGGTGATCTCGATTCCGAGCGCGCTGAGAATGCGGGCGAGACCTTCCCGAACGAGCAGGGCATCGTCGGCGAGTGCTACCCGCATGGCAGCTCGGCGATCACCCTCGTGCCCTGCCCGGGCTGGCTGTACAGGCGAAGGTTCCCGTCAACGGCTTCCACCCGGTCCGCCATCCCGCGCAGACCGCTTCCACCGGCGACGTGAGCGCCACCAGTGCCGTCGTCAGTGACCTCGACTCGGAGCACGCCGTCAGTCTGCGCGATACGGACCACGGCATGCGCGGCCTGGGCATGCTTGACGGTGTTTTGCAGGGCCTCGCAGATCAGGAAGTACGCGGCTGATTCGATACCTGCCGGAAGGCGCTCCGGCCCGGTGCCGCAGATCTGCACCGGGATCGGCAGCCGGCGGGCTAACGCAGCGACGGCTGCGGCGAGTCCGTGGTCGGTGAGCACCGTGGGGTGAATCCCCTGCGCGAGGTCACGCAGCTCGTCGATGGCGGCGTGCAGTTCGGCCTCGGACTCGTCCAGCAAC
The DNA here is from genome assembly GCA_963779485.1 of uncultured Actinomycetota bacterium. Classification (GTDB taxonomy): domain Bacteria; phylum Actinomycetota; class Actinomycetes; order Mycobacteriales; family Jatrophihabitantaceae; genus CAVVJA01. Next base: position 79,573 of record CAVZYJ010000012.1, read on the forward strand.
TCCGCCGCCAGGCTTCCATCCAGCGCTTCCTTGCGGGCCAGTTGCAGAGCCAGACCGATGCCGAGTAGGCGTTGCTGCGCACCGTCATGCAGATCACGTTCCAGCCGCCGTCGTGCTTCGTCCTCGGCCCGTACCAGCCGGGCCCGGGACGCCCTGGCCTCGGCCAGCCGCGCTTCCAGCTCAGTGTTCAGCCGAGCGTTGTCCAACGCGAGACGGGTGGCAGCGATGACCGAGGTCAGCAGTCGCGGATCGTCCAACACCGCGGGATCATGGACGAGGAGGCCAAGGCGGCCGTCGGGGCCGTCGACCCGAGCTGTCGCACGGTGTTTGTCGGCTGACCGCTCGGCCAGCGGCGCGCCGGCGGAGTCCTGGTATTCGGCGCGCTCGGGATCCCAGCGGCCGAGCCGAACGGTCGGATCGTGCAGCATTCTCGACAGCAGCGACTCAATGCGCTGCGGTGGGGCAGCGGCGAGCTGGGCCAGCGCGTCCGCGACATGCGACCGCTCCAGCCGGCTGGCATACAAGACGAAGAAAAAGGTGACGGCCACCCCGAGCTGCGCAGCGTGGTCGAGCAAGTCGGGAACATCCCACGCGCCGCCAGTGGCGTTCGGCAGCATCGCCTCGACGGCGAAATTTACCGCCACCACCGCGGCGACAACAGCAATCGGAATCATCAGCCGCCGCCGCCGGCCCGAGGCGCGGATCACGTGGCGGGCGACCAACACCAGGAAGCCGGCAACGAGAATGCCGTCGACGACCTGGTTCACCGACTGCAGGTTGTCGAAAAGAACGTCATTGAGGCTGGCGAAGGGCGGTCGAGACGGGCACGGGCCGCCGAGGCATCCGCCGAACAGCTCGTCAGCGGGCGCGACAGTCAACTGCACCAGGGGCATCGCCAGGGTGTAGGCGTACGTGATGACGACGAAACCCTTGTCGAGCCGACTCGTCAGCCGGCCGCTGGGGTAGGCAAGGATCAGGTGGGCGAATACCGCGGCCACCACCGACTGCGCGATCCAACTGAAGCTGATCCAGGCCGTGTTCGGCAGAAATCGGACGGGACCGATCAGGAACCAGGTCGAGTAGGCGACCAGCAGCGGCCCGATACGGTTGCCCGGTTGGGCCTCCCAGACGAGCAGGCTCACGAACACCGCGGCGAAACCGACGGCCAAGTCGTAGACGACGTACTGCGGCGACTGGCCGTTGCGCCACAACACGCTCTCTGCCGCCAGGCCGGCGACGAGCAGCACCGGCCACATCGCTCGTCGCACCCAGAGCGAGATCCGGGCCTTACGTCCCGGCAGTGGTTCGACCGCGATGTCAGCCACCGTCGACCAGCCCCTGCAACCGGTCGACCGTCAGATCCGATTTGGTGATGAAGGAGCGGCCGCGCAGTGCGGGGCCGAGTTCGGCCGCCGACCGACTCGAAGTCAGGACCACGACGGGCCCGCCGGGGCCGCCGATTTGATCGGCCACCGCGATCCCGTCGCCGTCGGGCAACAGCACGTCCAGCAACACGAACTGCGGATGCATCCGGCGGACCGCCGCCACGGCAGATTGTGCGTCGCCGGCTTCCCCCACCACTTGGTATCCGGCCGCCCCGAGCAGGCGGTGGGCCATACGCCGGAAGGTCGGATGGTCATCCACGATCAGCGCAGTGGGGCGCACAGCATCAGTGTCGCCCCAGGCCGCCACCGACGCATCCGTAGAAATGCCGATCCGGCGAGGCGCGGCGGCTCCCAGAATCAGCAGGATCGACGATGCGCGCAGTCGCGGGTGCGCCGCACAGTTGCTCCCGACACAAACACCGGGGAGTTGTCATGAACCGTCGATCTAGACTCATTCTCGTTGCTGGAATGCTCACCGCTCTGGTCAGTGCCGGAGGTGCGACGGTGGCCGTCGCCGACCCGGCTACTACGGGTCGTGTCCCAAGCACCATGCACGTGCGGGCCGTCTTCAAAGCCGAGAAGTTCCTGGACGCGGAGCCGGCCGGAACTAGCCTCGGCGACGAGCAGCTCGCCAGCGGCACGCTCTACAATCCGTCCGGTCGCGAGATGGGAACGTTTGGCTTCATCTGCACAACGGTCGGCGTGACCGCCACCCACACTCTGGAACAGTGCGCTGGTTGGGGTTTGCTCGCGGATGGGCAGCTCGAGTTCGCGGGCATGTCGCGCGACACCGACACCACACACACCTGGGGCGTGACCGGCGGGACCGGTGCCTACGCGACCGCGCGGGGCACGCTGATCAGCCACGACCTAAGCGACAGCCTCGACGCAGTGACCATCGAACTCCGATGAGACTCGACATGCGCGTTCGATGGATCGTCGCCGTCGCGCTCATGGGTCTGCTCGGCGCAGGAGTGACGGCGTGCGGAAGTTCGTCAGCAAAGGTCCACGCCATCGGTCACCATGGATCCGGCGTTCCGGGATCGGCTCGAGTCGGTGTGCGCCGCCGATTACGCGGGGATGGTCAACACCGCCAAGCCAGGCGACTCGTTTCCGTATCCCAATTTCGATGTCGAACATCCGGATCCCGGTCTGCTTCCGAAAGTCGGAGCATTCTTCGCCCCGAACATTCCGTACTGGCAACGGCTCCCCGGCCAGCTGGCCGCGCTCGGTGAGCCAGCCACGAACGCGGCGGCCTGGGATCAGCTACGTGACCTCGAACGGCAGAAAAGTGCGACCGGCGTCGATCAGATCCATGCCGCTGAGAACCGCGACGCGGCCACGTTCGTCGCGACTGCGCATAGCGTCCGCAGTCTCACACCGCGGCTTACCGCGGCAGAAGACTCCGCCGGAGTGCCGGCGAAGTCCCGGTGCCGAGACGCCTTCTAGTGTCCGCCGAAAGCAGCTGGCCTCAGCGGTCGAAGTCCACCGTCACTGCGTCGGAGACGGGAAGCGACTGGCAGGTCAGCACGAATCCGGCCGCGAGCTCGGACGGCTCGAGCGCGAAGTTGCGGCGAAGGTTCACCTCGCCCGCGACAAGCTGGGCCCGACAGGTGCCGCACACGCCGCCCTTGCAGGCGAAAGGCAGGTCCGGACGCGCACGCTGCGCGCCGTCGAGGATCGGCGTGTCGCGGGGCACCAAGGCCGTGGTCGTGCGCCCGTCGAGCACGATCGTTACCTCGCTGACCGCGCCGGTCGGTGCCGTGTCCGGGTGCTCGGCCGGCGGTGGGGGCACGTCCTCGACATAGAACAGCTCGCGGTGGATGCGGTCCGCGTCCACGCCGAGTTCGGTCAGGACCTCGATGGCGCCGGTCACAAGCCCGAATGGTCCGCACAGCCACCAGTGATCGACGGTGTCGACCGGGCAGATCAACGGCAGCAACGCGCGCAGTTTGTCGGCGGTTAGCCGGCCACTGAACAGCTCCACTTCCTGGGCCTCGCGCGAGAGCACGTGAACGAGCTGCAGCCGGGCCGGATGGGCGTCCTTCAGGTCGGCGACCTCGTCGGCGAACATCACCGAGTCGGCGCGCCGGTTGCCGTACACGATGGTCGCCCGGCTCGCCGGGTCGACCAGCACCGAGGCCGCCATCGAGAGAACCGGCGTGATCCCCGAGCCCGCGGCGATGAACACGTGATGAGCCGGGGTGTCCAGGTCGGGAGTGAACCGGCCGGCCGGCGCGTCTACCTCGACCTCGTCACCCGCGCGTACTTCGTGCACGAGCCAGCTGGACATCGCGCCGTCGGGAACCTCACGCACGCCGATCCGCGGCGCCGCACCGCGCGGAGCGCAGATGGAGTACGAGCGACGCTCGTCCCGTCCGTCGATCGTCCGACGTACCGTAACCGATTGTCCTGGCTGAAAGGCGAATTCCTCGGCCAGCTCGCTTGGCACATCGAATGTGATCGCCGCCGCGTCCGCGCACAACCGGTCCACGCGGCTCACCGTGAGGTGCCGGAATCGGCGGCGAGCCGACCGGGACGCCACCTCAGATCTCCTTGACGGATTCGAACGGCTCGCCGCATGACGTGCAGCGGTAGAGCGCCCGGCAGGCGGTTGCCCCGAACTCGGATTGCCGCGTCGTGTCCTCCGATGCGCAGTGTGGGCAACGCACGCGAGGTGCGGGCCGGGTGAGGGTGAGCGGGATCGGGCCGGTCGGCCGATCAGGTGCCGCCTGGGGCGGGACTATGCCGGCGGCGGCGAGCTTCGCGCGGCCCGCTGCGGTGATCCAGTCGCTCGTCCACGCTGGACGGAGGCTCGTCCGCACGTCGACGTCGTCGAATCCGGCGTTGCGCAGGCGGTGCCGCAGCTCGTTCCGAATCTCGTGCAGGGCCGGGCAGCCGGTGTAGGTCGGCGTGATTGTGACGACGACGCGGCGGCCCGTGACGCTGACGTCGCGCAGGATGCCGAGGTCAGCGAGGGTGAGCTGCGGGAGTTCCGGGTCGGGCACGCTGGCGGCGATCGTGCCCGCTCGGGTCATGGCGCCGGGCGCGGTCACCAGGTCGCTCCGGGGTGGGCCCGGGCCACGCTCTGCAGTTCGGCGAGCAGTCGGGTCAAGGTGTCTCCGCGACCGGCGGTCCGCCCGGCTCCGGCCGGCTCCGGCCAGGCCGGGCAGCGCAGCGTGGCGGCGGACAGCACCTCGTCGAGGACGGCGTCGAACTCGCCTCGGGTCTCGCTCGGATCAACCGCGACGCCTGCGGCCGCGAGCCGGGTCTCCACGTCCGCGCCGACGAACAGCTCGCCGACGAACGGTGCGATCTGGTCCAGGGCCGCCTGCACCCGCTGGTGCGAGAAGCCCGTGCCGTCACCGAGACGGATCACCCACCGCGCGGCGTAGTCCCGGTGGTAGGTCAGCTCCTTGACGCCCTTCTCGGCGACGGCGCCCAGCACCGGGTCGCGGGAGGTTCGGAGCCGATCCAGCAGGGCGAGCCGCCAGGTGCTGAACACGAACAGCCGGGCCATCGCCACCCCGAAGTCGGCGTCGACCAGTTCGACCAGGCGCACGTTGCGGAACTGCGCCGGCCCGCGCCGGAACGCGTAGTCGTCCTCGGTGCGTCCCGATCCGTCCGCGGCGCCGGCTCGGGCCAGCAGGAGGCGAGCCTGGCCGAGCAGGTCGAGCGCGACGTTGGCCAGAGCGGCTTCCTCCTCCAGCTCGGGCGCGTGGGCGACCCACTGCTGCAACCGATGCGACATGATCAGCGCGTCGTCGCCGAGCATTTCGCAATAGGTGCCGAGGTCCGTGCCCGAGACACCGTCCGGAACCGTCGTGTCTACCCCGGAAAGCGGGTCATCGAAGCCGGTGCCGAACGCCCACCGCTGGTCGTCGGTGACGTCGGTGATGGCCTGATACGCGTCGTAGGTATCCATCACATGTGCGGCACGTCGTCGGGGATGGCATAGAACGTCGGGTGCCGGTACACCTTGTCACCGCTCGGCGCGAAGAACGGATCCTTCTCGTCCGGGCTGGAGGCCGTGATCTCCCGAGACGCCACCACCCAGATGCTCACGCCCTCGTTGCGTCGGGTGTAGACGTCTCGGGCATGATGCAGCGCCATCTGCGCGTCGGCGGCGTGCAGCGAGCCGACGTGGACGTGGTTGAGACCGCGCTTGCCACGGAGGAACACCTCGTAGAGCGGCCAGTCCTCGCGCGTCTCACTCATCGGACTCATCCTCAGCGTCTCGTCGCTCGGCCATCTCGGGTTCGCCCCATGGAACGGCATGCTTGGCGGCGTAGGCCATGGCGGCAGCGCGCACCCACGCTCCGCTCTCGTGGGCCGCCCGGCGGTTGGCGACGCGTTCGGCATTACAGGGTCCGTCGCCCCGAATGACGCGCGTGAACTCCGCCCAGTCCACCTCACCGAAGTCGTACTGGCTGCGCTCGTCATTCCAGCGCAGGTCCGAGTCGGGCAACGTAACCCCGAGCGCGTCAGCCTGCGGCACCGTCATGTCGACGAAACGCTGGCGTAGTTCGTCGTTCGTATGCCGCTTGATCCCCCACGCCATCGACTGCTCCGTGTTGGGAGAGTCGCGGTCCGGCGGTCCGAACATCATCAACGACGGCCACCACCAGCGGTTCGTCGAATCCTGCACCATGGCTCGCTGCGCCCGGGTGCCGCGCATCATGGTCATGAGCAGCTCGTAGCCCTGCCGCTGGTGGAACGACTCCTCCTTGCAGATGCGGATCATCGCCCGCGCGTAGGGGCCGAAGGAACTTCGACACAGCGGCACCTGATTGCAGATAGCCGCGCCGTCGACGAGCCAGCCGATAACCCCGACGTCCGCGAATGTGAGTGCGGGGTAGTTGAAGATCGACGAGTATTTCTGATGGCCTTCGATCAGCCGCTCGGTGAGGTCAGCCCGATCCACCCCCAAGGTCTCGGCGGCGCAGTACAGATACATCCCGTGCCCCGCCTCGTCCTGCACCTTGGCCAACAGAATGGCTTTGCGCCGTAACGAGGGTGCCCGGGTGATCCAGTAGCCTTCGGGCTGCATGCCGATGATCTCGGAGTGTGCGTGTTGCGCGATCTGGCGGATCATCGTCTTGCGGTAGCCGTCGGGCATCCAGTCCCTCGGTTCAACCCGTCGATCGTGCTCGATCGTCCGATCGAAGTGCTCCTGGAGTCCGGCCGTCTCCATCGCGTATTCTCCTGACTGATCGTTCGGTCAGTAATTATTGTGCCCGTTTCTGAATCGCTCGCCAAACGGTTACCGAGAGGCGACCAACGGTGAGGTCATTGCGGCCAGGTCTTGGCTACGAGGGTCAGCACGTCGTACCGCGCCGCGACAGCGCCGTCCTGCTTCGTCACCTCGGCGTCCCATCGGACCTCCCCGTAGTCAGCGTCGACCCGAGGGGTGATCTGCTTGCAGGTCAGCGTCACGGTAAGGGCGTCACCCGGGAACACCGGGGTGACGAATCGGAGATTCTCCAGGCCGTAGTTGGCGAGGACCGGCCCTGGGTCCGGCTGCACGAACAATCCGGCCGCGAGCGACAGCACCAGGTAGCCATGAGCGACGATCCCCCCGAAGAGCGGGTTGGCGGCGGCCGCCTCGGGATCGGTATGGGCATAGAACCGATCGCCGGTGAAATCCGCGAAGCGGTCGATGTCCTCTGAGGTGACGACGCGGGGGCCGGCGACCACAGCGTCCCCAGGCCGCAACTCGGCGAGGGACTTCCGGAACGGATGGGGGTCGCCCGTGGCTCGCTCGGCGCCACTGACCCAGCGACCAGTCACCGCGGCGAGCATTCGTGGACTGGCCTGAATGGCCGTGCGCTGCATGTGATGGAGCACGCTGCGAATGCCGCCCAATTCTTCGCCACCGCCGGCGCGACCAGGGCCGCCGTGCACCAGCATCGGCAGCGGTGAGCCGTGCCCGGTGGACTCCGGCGCGCTGTCGCGATCGACTACGAGCAGCCGGCCGTGCCACGGCGCGACGCCGAGCACGACTTGTCGCGCGAACTCGGGATCCGCGGTCACGACCGAGCCGACGAGGCTACCCAGCCCGCGAGCGGCCAGCGCGACCACCTCATCCGTCGACTGATAGCTCATGACGGTGCTCACCGGGCCGAAGGCCTCGACCTCGTGAGGCTCGGCGCGCGCCGTATCGTCGCAGCGCACTAGGATCGGGGAGACGAACGCGCCGACTTCGGCGTCCGCGCCCACCACCTCGACGCGGTCCGGATCGCCGTACACGAGTTGGCCCGCGGCCAGCAGCGCTTTGAGCGAGCGCCGCACTTCCTCCCGTTGCTCCAGGCTCGCCAGCGGGCCCATCCCGACCGACCGGTCGGCGGGATTGCCCACGACCACACGCGCCAGCCGCTCGGTGAGCGCGGCCTGAACGTCCTCGAGAGCGTCCGCCGGCACGAAGGCACGACGGATAGCGGTGCATCTCTGCCCGGTCTTGACGGTCAGCTCGGTCACCAGCTGGTCGATGTACAGATCGAACTCGGCCGTGCCGGCGGAGGCGTCGGGCCCGAGGATCGAGCAGTTGAGTGAGTCGGTCTCGGCGGTGAACGGAACCGACCGGGTCACCACGGCTGGATGGCTACGCAGCTGACGGGCCGTCGAGGCTGAACCGGTGAACGACACCAAGTCTTGCTCGGTCAGATGATCGAGCAGGTCTCGCGCGCTTCCGCAGACGAGCTGGAGCGCCCCTTCCGGCAGTACGCCGGTGTCGAGCATCAAGGCGACCAACCGTTCGGTTACATATGCAGTGGGACTCGCAGGTTTCACGAGGGTCGGCACGCCGGCCAGGAACGCGGGCGCGAACTTCTCCAAGGGCCCCCATGCCGGGAAATTGAACGCATTGATCTGCACGGCGACTCCGGGCCGAGACGTGTAGACGTGCTGACCCACGAACTGGCCCGCCTTGCCCAGCGCCTCGGCCGGACCGTCGACGTAAACGGTGTCGTTGGGGAGTTCTCGGCGTCCCTTGCTGCCGTAGGAGAACAGCACGCCCAGCCCACCATCGACGTCAAAGACGGCGTCTCGACGCGTCGCGCCAGCGTGGGCTGAAAGCTGGTAGAGCTCGTCCCGATGACCCCGTAACTCGGCGGCGAGCGACTTCAGCGTGCTGGCCCGCTCGTGGAACGTGAGTTGTCGGATCGCCGGTCCGCCGACCCGCCGGCCGTAGTCCAACGCGCCGGCCATATCGACGCCGGCCGACGAGATCCGGGCGACCTCCTCGCCGGTAACCGCATCGAACAGCGGCGCACCCTGCTCCTCGGGCGTGAACCAGGATCCGTTGACGTAACTGCGGAGTACCACCATGAACAAGTCTCCCGACTATTTCTGACCGGTCGTTCGGTACGTTATCGTGGCTCGGGCCGATGGGCGAGTCCCTCGGTTTCCGATGACCTAGGGAGTGATGTGTCGGACCTGCCGATCTCGGTCGCGACGATGATGGCCGACGACCGAGCGTCCGCGTCGATGGGCATGACCGTGGACGAGGCCGGACAGGGGCGGGCAGTTGTCCGCATGCGAGTCGGCCCCGACATGGTGAACGGTCACGCCATCGCGCACGGCGGGCTGATATTCGCGCTGGCCGACACGGCTTTCGCCTGCGCGTGCAACAGCTTCGGGCCACCAACTGTGGCCGCGGCCGCCGAGATCGTCTACGTGTCGCCCGGGCGCCTCGACGACGAGCTGATCGCAGAGGCCGAGCTGCGCACCCAATTCGGGCGAACCGGCATCTACGACGTGACTGTGCGCAGGGGCGACGAGGTCGTGGCGGAGTTCCGCGGCCGCAGCCATCGGCTCGCCGACCCGCGAGGCGTTGCGTGACTCGGGCGACTGTGCCGCGACGCGGTCCGGGTCGACCCGGCTACGACCTCGAATCGCTGCTCGCCGTCGCCGTCGCCGTGTTCAACGAGCGCGGGTATGACGGGACGAGCATGGAGGATCTGTCCCGGCGGCTGGGGATCAGCAAGTCCGCCATCTACCACCACGTGGACAGCAAAGAGGACTTGCTGTCGATGGCGCTCGATCGCGCTCTCGACGGCCTGTTCGAGGCCCTTGTCGGAGTCCGGCGGAGTGAGGCGCCCGCGATCGACCGGCTGGAGCACCTGGTCCGGAGCAGCGTCGACGTTCTCGTCGAGCGATTGCCGTACGTCACGCTCCTGCTCCGGGTGCGCGGCAACACCGAGGTGGAACGTCGCGCGATGGCCCGGCGCCGACAGTTCGACCGTGCCGTCGCCGCCCTCGTCACCGAGGCCGAAGCGGATGGCGATGTGCGAACGGACGTCGATCCCGCAGTCACCGCGCGGCTGCTGTTCGGCCTCGTGAACTCGCTGGTGGAGTGGTACCGGCCCCGGCGAACCTTCGACTCGGTCGATATCGCCGACGCCGTATGCGCCATCGCGTTCGACGGCCTTCGCATCCGCCGAAACGGCCGGCGCCGCTGAGCCGCCGCCGCATTCCGGTGGTGGGTCATGATCTCGGTTATGTTCGGTCGTGATCTTGGACTTGCTGCCCTCTGGCGCCGATAAGTCCAAGATCACGAACGGGAGGTCACCGCTATCCGGCGGCCTTGACACCTGCGCCGACGGGAGGCGTGGCCAGCTGCACCGAGGTGCCCGAGTAGCGGCCGCGGATCGCGTCGATGAGCCGGATGGCCCGGTTGGTCAGCACCGTCTTGCTCCCGCGGGCAATCTGCAGCCGGCCCTTGGTGACGATCACTCCGAGGTCGGCGCCCTTCCACCGGTAATCCCCCGATCCGTAGATGCGCAGGTAGAAGCACTGCGTCTCGTTCTGCAGCTGATGCCAGTCGAGGGCGGCCCGACGGAAGTTGAGTTGGCCGGTGTCGTCCAAGAAGTACTGGCCGGTCGGCGGCGCCTCGTCGATGGTCTCGACGACCGGGCGAACTTCCTTGACGATCATCTGGCTCCAGCTGTCCTCCGCGGCGAGGGCCTCCCAGCGCTCGTTGATGTCGTCGATGTCCAGCTCGTACTCGATGTCCAGGTAGTCGAGCAGATGGAACAGGAACAGCGGAATGTCGGCATACGCGCCAGCGGTGACGTTCGTGACGGCCGAGGCGCCGCTGATCCGCGGGTTGAGCTCGCCCAGGTAGACGGCCCCGTCATCGGCGTCGACCAGCACGTCTACCTCGAAGAACCCGCGGTAGCCCTCGACCGCGAGCCGGTCGCCGAGGCGACGGACGAGGTCGGTGGCGGCGATGCGTCGTTCGTGCGAAAGAACGCCGGGAAACATCTCGTTGCCACACCAGCCGCCTTGGTAAGGCGTCAGCTCGGGGTGGCCGGTCAGCTCGGTCATGAACGGGCCCACAATCGTGCCGTGGCGGGTCAGCACCGCCTCCACCGCAACGGCCTGCGGGTTGATGCGTTTCATGATCTTGACGTCCTGCCCGGCGATGTCGGCCGCGTACCTGTCCCAGTCAGTCTCCGTCGCGATGAAGAACGTGGTCTTGCCACTATCCCCGTACGGCGTCTGCAGGACCAGATCGGTTCCGAGACCGGAGGCGGTCGCCTCCCGTGTCACCGCGGCCCACGAGTCCACTCGGGTCATGACGTTCGGCACGCTGGCCACGCCCGCCTCGTTGCCCAGCTGCGTGGTAACGATCTTGGAGTCGAGGTACTTGCGCAGCTCGGCCGATGGGAGGATCAGGTCGTAGCCGAACTCTTCGCAGATCGATTCGGTCTCCTCGTCGAAGAACACCGTCGCGACCTTCGGACGCGGTCCCGGCCGCTGCATGATCGCCTGCATCTCGGGATGTCGCAGCAGATAGTTGTTGATCTGCTCGCCACTCTCGAACTCGATGTACGGCTTGCTCTTGGGACTGAGTACGCAGGGATGCGCTCCATCCCAACCGTCGTAATAGGTGACGTAATTGAAGTTGCGTACCCACCGATCCAGGCCGAGCAGATTGAACGGTGTCGCGCCGACGAAATAGATCGGAGTCTGATTGACCCGGAAGAAATGCCTGATCTCCGAGATGCCCCGGAGTGGTCGTTCCCGTCCGCCAGCGAGATCCGCCATGACATGCCTCTTCCGCATGAAGGAGCGACTTTTGGCTCGCGTCGCACACCTTAGTGCCCTGCGGCGGGCGTGAGCACGGCTGCGAGGTCCGAACCGTAGTCTGGCGCCGGATACCGGCCCGCGGCGCGAATCGGATCAGACGGGATGGGGTGCTGCCGATGGTGATGCAAGGATTTCCACCGCCGCCCGATCAGCGTTGGCGCCTGGAGGACTGGCAAACCGCGGCGGCCAATACCTGGTCGTTCACTCACCTGCGGGAGGTCGTACCGACGGCGCGGGTCACTCGAGGCACCGGGCCCGTTCGCGAGCTCCAGCAGGGTCCCGGGGCACCGCTTGACGTCGGCCTCGAGCGGACCGACGGCTCGTCGGCCTCGGTGCGGGAGGTGCTGTCTGGCACCTATACCGATGGCTATCTCGTGCTGAGCGACGGCCGCATTGCGGCCGAGGAGTACTACGCCGGCATGGCGCCTCAGCACCCGCACCTGCTGATGTCGGTAAGCAAGTCCGTCATCGGATGCGTCGTCGGAATCCTCGTCGATCGCGGGACGCTCGACCCGGCTCAATCGATCTCCCGGTACGTGCCCGAGCTGCGCTCGTCGGGCTACGCCGACGCCTCGGTGCGCGACCTGCTCGACATGCGCTCGGGGGTCGTGTTCTCGGAGACCTACCTCGACCCGGACGCGGATGTCCGCCTGCTGGAGCAGGTCATGGGCTGGGCGCCCCGACGCCAGGATGACCTGCCGACGTCGATCTACGACTATCTCGTCCGATTGAAGGCTGACCGCCCGCACGGTGGCCGTTTCGACTATCGATCGTGTGAGACCGACGTTCTCGGCTGGGTCTGTGAGCGCGCGACCGGACGCCGCATGCCCGATCTGCTCGGCGGTCTCCTGTGGTCACGCCTCGGTCCGGAACACGACGCCGACGCGGCCGTGGATCCAGCTGGAGCGGTGCTGCACGACGGCGGTATCGCGGCCACCTTGCGAGATCTGGGCCGGTTCGGACAGCTGCTTGCGGATAACGGACGCATTGCCCACGAGGAGATCGTGCCGGAATGGTGGCTGGATGATGCGTACGTCGGTGGCTCGGACTCCCGCGCTGCCTTCGCCGCCGACCCGACCACCGGCTGGCTCCCGGGTGGCATGTACCGCAACCAATTCTGGGTTCCCTACGCCGACCGTCACGTCTTGCTGTGTCTGGGCATCCACGGCCAGCTGGTCTGGGTTGACCGCGACCGGCGGGTCGTCGTCGCCAAGTTGTCGCATTGGCCGTACCCGCAAGATCTCGGCATGCTCCTCGACACGCTGCGGGCGATCGAGGCTCTCACGGAGGCGCTCGCATGAAGAAGATCATCGACGACCCGGCCACGTTCGTCCGCGATTCGCTCGCGGCCTTCGCCGAGGTACACAGCGGGATCGTGCGGGCTGATCTGGAGCACCGGCTCTGCCTGCGCGCGAGCCCGCTGCCGGCCGGGCAGGTCGCGCTCGTGTCCGGCGGCGGCTCCGGCCATGAGCCGCTACACGCCGGCTTTGTCGGCGACGGGATGCTCGCGGCTGCGGTGCTGGGCGAGATCTTCACCTCCCCGACTCCGGATCAGGTGCTCGAGGCGGCGACCGCGGTCCAGGCCGGTGGCGGCGTGCTGTTCATCGTGAAGAATTACACGGGCGACGTCATGAACTTCGGCATGGCCGCCGAGGACGCCGAAAGCGATGGTGTCTCGGTCGCCACGGTGACCGTCGATGAGGACGCTGCCCTCCCAGTCGGAGAGGGTGCCGGCCGGCGCGGCACCGCCGCCAGCGTCTGCGTGGAGAAGATCGCCGGTGCGGCCGCGGCGAGCGGTGCGCCGCTGGCCGAAGTGACTGCGATCGCGGAACGGGTCGTCTCCGAATCGCGCAGCATCGGCATCGCCCTGTCCGCGTGCACCACGCCGGCGGCCGGGCATCCGACGTTCGAGCTGGGTGACGACGAGGTCGAGTTCGGCGTCGGTATCCACGGTGAGCGCGGCAGGCGAGTGCAACCCCTGACGAGCGCCTCCGAACTCGCCGAACAGCTGGTCGACCTCCTGGTGCTGGATCTCGGTCTTTCCGCGGGAGACACGGTGCTGGCATTCACGAATGGTCTGGGCGCAACACCGTCGGGCGAGCTCTATGCGCTCCATGGCGCGGTGCTCGCCGCCTTGCGCCGGCGCGGCGTCGCCAGCACACGGCATCTCGTCGGCAGCTATGTGACCAGCCTGGACATGGCTGGGGCGTCGATCTCGCTCCTCCGACTTGACGATGAGTTGACCCGATGGTGGGACGCGCCGGTCAGCACGCCGGCGCTGACCTGGGGCTGAGGCTTATTGAGCGTTGGCCTTGAGGAAGGCCACGGCCCGAGCCCAGGCCGTCGACGCCAGTTCCGCCTTGTAGGTGCCCAGCTTGTCCTTGTCGTTGTGGAACGCGTGGCCGGCCGGATAGTAAAAGAACTCGACCGAGCCCGCGGACTCGTCTCGGATCTGCTGCTCCTGCGCCCTTGCCTGGGCCACCGGATACATCGCGTCCTGCTCGCCGTAGTGGCCTTGAATCGGCGCTGTCACCGTGCGGTACTGATCCGGCACGGCCGGGCCCACGCCGTAGAATGGCACCGCGGCGTTGATCCGGTCCCCCTGCTGAGCGGCGAGTTGGAGCACAAAGCCTCCGCCCATGCAGAATCCAATGACGCCGAGCGACTTCGACGTCACATCCGGGTCGGCGAGCAAGTAGTCGACCGCGCCGGCGAGGTCTCGCGCCGCCTCGTCGACCGGCAGTTCTGCGAGCATCTTCCCGGCCTCGTCCGTGTCGTGCGCCAGGCGTCCGCCGAACAGGTCGGGCGCAAGAGCGACGAAGCCTTCGCCGGCGAGGCGGTCGACGATGCCCGCTATGTGATCGTCGAGGCCCCACCACTCCTGGATCACGATGAGGCCAGGTCCGGATCCTCCGTCCGGCTTCCTCAGATAGCCGTGCACCTGACGGCCATTGCTGGGGAAGGTCACGTTTTGCCGGGGAGCGGCCTCGGTCATCGGACTCCTTTCATCGCGGCCGGGGTCGCCGCTCATCGGCGGTTCCCAGCGTCATCCGCGAGTATCTTCCTGCGGCCTGGCGACGGCTTGTCGACTCCCCCCGCTTGCGCCGCAGCTTTAAGCGATTCCACAAATGAGGCATGGTTAGCGCTCAGCAAACGCATGGGTGGCGAGCGTCTGCTGAATAGGTCGGCGCATGACCCCGCGGCGACATCACGACGAGCGACGAGAGAGCACCCATGACCGACCGCTACGACAGCGATCCCACTAGGCCGACCGAGCCGCCCACGAACCCGACGCCCGCCCCGGCACCGGAGACCCCGCAGGCGAGCGAGCCGCTGGACCCGCCAACCGCGCCATATGCGCCCGACGCGCCCTACGCACCCGAGCCGTCCTACGCGAGCGAGACGCCGTACCCGGGCGAGCGGGCGTACTGGCCCGGCTCGCCGTACGCGACAGCGGCCTACCCGCCACCCGGCTACCTGCCTGTGGCCGAGCAGAAGCCGTCGGGGAGCAGCCATCGGGCCCGCTGGCTTGTCGTCGGCGGTATCGCCGCCGCAGTCGCGGTCGCCGGTATCGCTATCGGCGTGGGCTCCAGCAGCAACGCGGTCACGACCGGATCCGGCAGCTCGGGCAGTTCCCAGCTGGCCATTCCGCCCATTCCCGGGAACGGGAGCGGGAACGGGTCTGGATTGGGTGGTTCGGGATCTGATGGTTCGGGTGGTTCGGGATCGGACGGGAACCCATGGCGGTCTCGGCGGTCTCGGCGGTCTCGGCGGTCTTGGCGGTCTTGGCTCAGGCGGGTACGGCGGCGGCTCCGGGAACGGCTCCGGGAACGGCTCGGGCAACGGCTCCGGCGGAACGACCGGGACGGCGAGCGCCGACCAGCAGGTCGGGGTCGTCGACATCGACACCGTCCTCGGCTACCAAAGCGCGCGGGCCGCAGGCACCGGCATGGTCCTCTCCTCCAACGGCGAGATTCTCACCAACAACCACGTGGTGCGGGGCGCGACCTCCATCACGGTGACCGTTGTCAGCACCGGGCAGACGTACAAGGCGAACGTGGTCGGCACCGACCCGACGGATGACGTCGCCGTGCTCCAGCTGTCGGGCGCGTCCGGCCTGCAAACCGCTCACCTGTCCTCGTCAGCGGCGTCGGTCGGTGACGCGGTCACCGCGGTCGGCAATGCTGGTGGCACGGGTGGCACGCCGAGCGCCGCCACCGGCCAGGTGACGGCACTTGACCAGACGATCACCGCCACCGACGACGACGGCTCGAACGCCGAGCAGCTGCATGGCCTCATCGAGACCAACGCCAACGTCCAGGCCGGCGACTCCGGTGGCCCGCTCTACAACGCCAGCAACCAGATCGTGGGGATGGACACCGCGGCCGGCTCGTCCGGGACCGTCCAGACCGCCAGTGAGCAGGCCTACGCGATTCCGATCGGGACCGCGGTGAAGATCGCCGACCAGATCGAGAACGGCCAGTCCAGCTCTACGATCCACCTCGGCAACCCGGCATTCCTCGGTGTGCAGCTCAGCAACGACCAGTTCTCCGCAGGTTCGACGGGCGGCGCCGCAGTCGCGGGCGTCGTCGACGGCACGCCGGCCGCGCAGGCCGGTCTGACCGCAGGCGACGTGATCACCGCCGTGGGCGACACGCAGGTCGCCAGCAGTGCTGACCTATCGACGGCGCTGGCGCCGCACAAGGCCGGTGACTCCGTGAAGATCACTTGGACCGACCAGTCCGGACAGTCGCACACCGCCACCGTGACGCTGATCGCTGGTCCGGCGGACTGACATCCCGAGGCACTATGGATAGGTGGATCACTCCACCCTGACGGCAACGGCCGCGGACCTCACCGGTTCCGCGGCCGTTGCCGCGCTCGGCGATCTGCTGGACGGCGGTGGCGTGGTCGTGCTCTCCGGAGCGGGACTGTCCACGGAATCCGGTATCCCCGACTACCGCGGCCCGACCGGCGCGCAGCGGCGCTACGCGCCGATGACCTACCTGTCGTTCGTCGGGGACGCGCAGGCCCGCCACCGCTACTGGGCGCGCAGCTACCTCGGGTGGCGGCAGATCTCCCGCGCCCGTCCCAATGCCGGGCATCGCGCGGTCGCCACCCTGCAGGCGGCCGGGGCGATCTGCGGCATCGTGACCCAGAATGTCGATGGGTTGCACCAGGCCGCCGGAGCGCGCGACGTCATCGAGCTGCACGGCGGCCTCGATCGCACGATTTGCCTGACCTGCGGCGACCGCGCGACCCGGATGTCGATCGACGCGGCGCTGCGCGAGGCCAATCCGGCCCTCGACGCACGGGTGCGCGTCATCAACCCCGACGGTGACGCCGAGCTGTCCGACGCCGACCTCGATCGCTTCGTCATGGTCACCTGCGGGGTATGCCGGGAGGGCCCGCTCAAGCCGGACGTGGTGTTCTTCGGTGAGACCGTGCCGCGAGAGCGGGTCGAGCGCTGCTACCAGCTGGTCGAACGCGCGAAGGCGCTGCTCGTCCTCGGCTCCTCGTTGGCGGTCATGTCGGGCTACCGCTTCGTCCTGCGCGCGGTCAGGCGCCAGATCCCCGTCGCGGTCGTCAACCAGGGCTCGACCCGCGCCGACGGGTGTGCGAGCATCCGCGTCGAGGCGCCGCTCGGTGCGGTCTTGTCGGCCCTGGCGGCGGAGCACCTACGCCGGAGGTTGGCTTCATGAGCGTCATGTCCCGGTTCGACCTCACCGGCCGTTCGGCGGTGGTCACCGGAGCGACGCGCGGCTTGGGTCGGGCATTCGCGCGCGCGTTGGCCGAAGCCGGTGCGGACATCGTCGTCGTCGGACGAGACGAGGTCGCGGCGGCAGAGGTCGAGAAGGAGCTGGCCGAGATAGGCCGCCGGAGCTGCACGGTCATCGCCGACATCACCTCTCGACCCGAGGTCGAACGGGTTCTGGCGATGGCGGTGGAACGGTTCGGCGCCGTCGACGTGCTCGTCAACAACGCCGGTGCGTGCATCCACCGCCCGGCGCTCGAGGTCACCGACGAGGAGTGGCGCCACGTTCTGGACGTGAACCTCGACGCATTGTGGACGGCGTGCCAGGTGTTCGGCCGGCATATGGTCGAACGTGGTAGCGGCAGCATCGTCAACATCGGCTCCATCTCCGGGCAGATCGTCAACCGCCCGCAATGGCAACCGGCCTACAACGCCTCGAAGGCGGCCGTCCACCAGCTCACGCGGAGCCTCGCGGCCGAGTGGGGACCGCTCGGCGTTCGGGTCAACGCTCTGGCGCCCGGCTATGTCAAGACCGACATGGCGCCGGTCGACGAACCGCAGTACCGGCGGTACTGGATCGAAGACGCGGCGCAGCAGCGTTACGCGACTCCCGAGGAACTCGGCCCGGCGATGGTCTTCCTTGCGAGTGACGCGTCTTCCTTCGTCACCGGGTCGGTGCTCGTCATCGACGGTGGCTACACCGTCTTCTAGCGGGACATTAGTTTCCGGAGGTGACCATGCCGAATCCGAGCGCCGTGCTGTACGGCCCTGGAGACGTCCGGATCGAAGATCGGCCGGTGCCCCAGCCGGGGCCGGGCGAGGTCCAGGTCGAGGTGGCCGTGATCGGGGTGTGCGGGTCGGACGTCCACTACTACGACCACGGTCGGATCGGCACCCGTGTCGTGGAACATCCGATGGTGCTCGGGCACGAGTCCGCCGGGCGGATCAGTGCGGTCGGAGCCGACGTCGATCCCGGTCGGGTGGGGCAGCGGGTCGCTCTCGAGCCGGGCGTGCCGTGCGGGCGATGCGTCCAGTGCCGACGGGGCCGATACAACCTCTGCCCGGACGTAGCGTTTTTCGCCACCCCGCCGGTGGACGGATCGATCGCTCGGTACGTCACGATCACCGCTGATTTCGCCCACCCGGTGCCGGATGAGCTGGATGATGTGCAGGCGGCGATGGCCGAACCGGTCTCGGTCGGCATCTGGGCCTGCCGTCGGGCCGGGGTCACCGCCGGTGACCGCGTCCTCGTCACCGGCGCGGGCCCGGTCGGCCTCTTCGCGGGCCAGGTCGCACGAGCGTTCGGTGCGGCCGGGGTCACCGTCACCGACCTGAGCGAGCACCGCCTCGCCGTCGCCGCCAAGCTCGGGCTCACCGCCGTGCGGGCCGGCGACCCGATCGACGCGCGCTTCGACGTGCTCATCGAGTGCTCCGGATCGTCGCGCGCATTGCAGTCGGCGCTTCCGCTGGTCGACGCCTCGGGGCGGGTTGTCCTCGTCGGCATGGGCGAAGACTCGGTGGCGTTCGACGTGCCGCTCATCCAGACCCGCGAGCTGTGGATCACCGGGACATTCCGATACGCCAACACCTACCCGACCGCATTGGCCATGATCACCTCGGGGGCGGTGCAGGTGGGCCCGGTGGTGACTCACGCGTTCCCACTGGAGCGCACCGAGGAGGCGCTGCTCTCCGGGCGGACCGACCCGACCGCGCTCAAGGCGATCATCCGGCCGTGGGGGTGACGGGCGCGGACCAGGCTGAGGCTCGCGCGGCTCGGTTCGCTGGCGGCGTCGAGGCGTGGCTCGGCGTCCAGGACCTGCTGCGAGAGGCCGTCCGGCACGAGGTGCTTGCGGCCCAGCTCCGAGAGGTGATCGCCGCGCGGGGTGCTGGCCCGATGCGCGTGCTGGACGTGGGATGCGGTCAGGGCACGCAGTCCGTAGCTCTCGCCCGGGCTGGCCATCAGGTGACCGGCCTGGACCCTTCCGAACGGCTGCTCGCCCGCTGCCAGGAGCAGCTGGCCGCCGAGCCCGCGCCCGTGCGGGATCGCGTGCGGCTGGTGCTCGGGCCCGGTGAGGCCGCCCCCGAGCTGGCGCCCGGTCCATACGATCTGGTGCTCTGCCACGGGGTGCTGATGTACCTCGACGACGAGGCGCCGATGGTGACCGCCATGACCCGGGTGGCGGCGCCGAAGGCCGGACTGTCGATTCTCGTGCGCAACGGGCTCGCCCTGGCGATGCGCGACGGGCTGCGCGGTGAATGGCGCGCTGCGCTGGACGCGTTCGACCGGCGTGACTACACCAATCGGCTCGGCCTCGTCGCCAGGTCGCACACGCCGGAGGAGGTCGACGCTGCCGTAGTCTCCCTCGGCTGGCGCCGCGACCGCTGGTATGGCGTGCGGGTGTTCACTGACCACCGGGACGCACGACATCACCCCCGATCAGGATCAGCTCGAGCCGGTGCTCGCCGCCGAGGTCGAGGCCGGGCGCCGTGACCCGTACCGCCAGGTCGCTGCCCTGCTGCACCTGTGCTACGTCCGCGCTAATTGAGCGGCCGGACGCTCCCGGAGAGCGCCGACCCTGGGCCCGGCAGTGATCGCGCAAAGTTCCCGTTAAGCGACCAAGTACAGTGTTTGCCCGCGTATTGCCGAATCTGCAGGATAGGAACAGGATAAGAATCGCTGAGCGCTGGGCGGTGGGCTGTATCCGGTACGTGAACTTTTCGCAGCGGCCTGAACCGAATACTCCCCGCTTCGCGGCCTCATCCACGGGTTAGATGTGCCGTGCGGTAACGGAGCTTCAGGAGGAGAGGGCCATGGCTCGAAGAAGATTCGTGGCGGCGGTATCGGCGGTCGTCGTCGCAGCCAGCCTGTTGGTGTGGGGCCAGGGGGTTGCCAATTCGGCACCGGCGGCCGGAACGGCGGCCGGTCCGGCGACTCCGGAACAGTCCGTGACAACTCGACTAGCCGACCGGCGCGAGGTCGCAGCCGGAACCCGGGCCTATTCGATCGGGTTCGAGGACGGGCGGTTCTACGCGAACGGCTGGCACATCACCGGCGAGATGGGCGGCGTGTGGACGCCGCCACTCAAGCTGGTCGACGGTGTCTGGTTCGGGCTCGACGGCCAATGGGTCGGCCCGGCGACGAAGTTCTCCAGTGGCTGGGGCTACACCCGATACGACCTGCCGAACACGGCGGGCCTCCGGGTTGCCCGCACGGACTTCGTCCCCGACGGGCGCCGCGGCGCGCTGTTCGGTCTGACGATCACCAACCCGGGTAAGGCGCGGACCGCGAAGCTATCGATCGACGCGCACTCCGAGCTCATGGGGCAGTACCCATGGGGATTCACGGGCGTCACGCCCAACGCGAGTGACAACCTGCCCGACAAGGGCAGCTTCAACGGCCAGAACCTCGTGTTCACCGACGACGGTGCGCTCCCCGGTGCCCCCGTGCACCATTACGCCGCGCTGGTAGGTACTTCACTAACGCCGGCGACGGGCGCGATCGGCGACCAGTTCTGGGGTCCGCAGCCCGGGCACCGGTGCACTGGCACCGAGCCGGGTGCTCCGGCTGATCCCAAGCCCTCGGCGTGCGACGACGGCCCGTTTGGCCGCGGCACCGGTGGCGAGCTGTCCTACTCGCTCGCCCTCCCGGCCGGCGGCTCGAGGACCGTGTGGCTGGGCGTGGCCGGTTCCGACCAGGGCTTGGCGACGGCCCAGAACGAATTGGCCGGGGTGCTCCACAACCCGGCCGCGGCGCTGTCGGCGAAGGTCGCCTCGCGGCTGCAAATTTCGCAGCAGACGCAACTCTCACTGCCTGGTGACCCGCTGGTGCAGAACGCAGTCGACTGGGGCAAGCAGAACATCGCCGACCTCACGCTGAGCGCGCGGAACCTTCAGATCCGCTGGACCAACCAGGGCAAGCAATTCCCGGCGCCGCTCGGCACCATCCCCCAGGCGACGTGGATCGGCGCCGGCTACCCGGACTACCCGTGGATCTTCGGGACGGACGGGGAGTACACGGCGTTCGCAGCGGTCGCGGTGGGGCAGTTCGCAGCGATCGAGGACCATCTGCGAACCCTGCGGGATATCTCCGACATCCTGAACAACAGGTCAGGTGTCGTGGTTCACGAGTCGGTGTCCGATGGCTCCATCTGGTTCGGCCACGACTCACAGACCACAGATCCCACGACCGGCGCGAAAACGAACGACTTCAATACCGACGAGACGATCAAGTTCCCCAGCGCGGTTGCGCTCGTCTGGCGGTGGACCGGCGATAACCGCTTCCGCGACCAGATGTACGACTTCACCAAGCGCAACCTGCACTACGTCGTGAACAACCTGGACGCGGACCACGACGGCTGGCCGGAGGGCTCGGGCAACGTGGAGCGCACCGGGATGGGAGCAGAGAAGCTCGACAACGCGGTCTATCTCGTCCGCAGCCTGTACGACCTGGCCGACATGGCGCGCTCCAAGCACGACGGCGCCACCTACGCCTGGGCGACGAACCTCGCCCGCAACCTGCAGCGGCGCTTCGACCCCACCTGGTGGTACCAGGCCGCGTCGCAGTACGCCGACTCGCTGCTCGACCCCGGCAACGTGCAGTTGTTCCAGCAGTACTGGATCGGCCAGACGCCCATGGAGGCGGAGCTGAACGTCAACGGTCAGACCGTCCCCGGCGTGGCCCCGTTCGACCATGGCAACACCGCGCTCGCCGGCCGGGAGAACGACTGCTTCAGCGGGACCCCGCCGTTCAACCCGGGGCTGTTCCACACCGGATGCACCGGCCCGCCGGCCGGCCAGGGGGAGAGGGTCATCTACGGCCTGACGACCTCGATCCAGTCCGTCGGCGAGGGGAACTACGGGCGCTTGGGTCCGGGTGAGCAGCAGCGGTACATCCACGCGCTCGCCGAGACGATGTTCGCCGAGCCCGCGACCGGCGGGACGCCGGACGAGCAGCCGGGCGCGATGCCGGAGATCTTCCCGTCGCCGGATCAGGGTGCGAACATCGATCGCTGCTGGACCTGCCGCTCGATGTTCATGCAGGCCTGGGGCAACTACGGCACGGCCTGGCCGGTCGTGCACCAGTGGCTCGGCGTGCAGCCCGATCTTGGCAACGGGCTCGTCGCGTTCGTCCCGCAGGTACCGCAAGGTCAAACCGTGGTGCAGGGACGGAACATTCGGCTTGGCGGCGGGTCGGCCGACGTGCTCGCGACGCACACCGGGAAGGTCTACCTCACCCGGATCTCGACGGCCGGCGTGGGTACCAACCACGTGGTCATTGGCCACACGCTCCCGCGCGGCACGCGGCCTACAGTCGTCGTGCTCGACGGACGGGTGGTGCACAACTATCAGGTCGTCCAGACCAACCGTGGGAATGAAGTGACGGTTCCGACGAACGCCGGACACCACACGCTGACGATCATCGTCTAGTCGCCGTTAATCCGGCCGGGCAACGTTCACCCGCTATTGGCGGGTGAACGTTGTGCCTTCCCAGAGTGCGCGCGAGGCGCCGCTGATCTGGTCGCGAGATGCGCGGCACGGCATCGGCGAGGTGCGGCTGACGGCCGTCAGCGGGGTGGTCGCTCGTCGACGATGCGCCGCATCTTGCCGAGCGACCGCTCCACTTGGTCCGGTTCGACCACGGCGACCTCGATGCTGACGCCGATCGTGTCCTTGATGCGGGCCTGCAAGGCGGGGCCGGCCGTCTGCGCGATGGCCGGCTCGGCGTCGGGGCGGCGTTCGACCCGCACGGTCAGCTCGTCCAGCTGACCGGTTCGGTGCAGCACGCACTGGAAGTGTGGCGAGAGCCCGTCCATACCGAGGACGAGTTCTTCGATCTGGGTCGGGAACAGATTGACGCCCCGCAAGATGATCATGTCGTCGGTCCGCCCGGTGATCTTCTCCATGCGGCGCATGGTGCGCGCAGTGCCCGGCAGCAGCCGGGTGAGATCGCGGGTGCGATAGCGCACGACGGGCATGGCCTGCTTGGTGAGCGTCGTGAACACCAGCTCGCCGCGCTCCCCATCGGGCAGCACGTCGCGGGTAACGGGATCGATCACCTCCGGATAGAAATGGTCTTCCCAGATGTGGAGCCCGTCCTTGGTTTCGACGCACTCGTTGGCGACGCCGGGACCCATGACCTCGGAAAGCCCGTAGATGTCGACCGCATGCATGTCCAGCCGTTGCTCGAGCTCTCGGCGCATGTCGTTGGTCCACGGCTCGGCCCCGAAGATCCCTACCTGTAGCGATGTCTCGCGCGGATCGATCTTCTGCCTCTCCAGTTCCTCGACGATGGCGAGCATGTAGGACGGCGTCACCATGATCACGTCGGGCCGAAAGTCCTGGATGAGCATCACTTGCCGCTCGGTCATCCCACCGGAGACAGGAACCACTGTGCACCCGAGCGCCTCGGCCCCGTAGTGCGCGCCCAGGCCGCCGGTGAACAAGCCGTACCCGTAGGCCACGTGGACGATGTCTCCAGGACGGCCGCCCGACGCTCGGATGGAACGGGCCATGAGCGCCGCCCAGGTCGCGATGTCCTCCCCGGTGTAGCCCACGACGGTGGGACGGCCGGTGGTTCCAGACGACGCGTGCAACCGAGCAATCCGCTCACGCGGCACCGCGAACATCCCGAACGGGTAGTTCTCCCGAAGATCAGCCTTGCTGGTGAACGGGAAGCGAGCGAGGTCGGACAGCTCGCGCAGGTCGCCCGGATGAACCCCGGCCGCGTCGAACGCCGACCGATAGTGCGGGACGTGCTCGTAGACCCGGGCCAGCGTGGCTTTGAGCCGGTCGAGCTGGAGCGCCTGGAGCTCGTCGTTCGATGCCCGCTCGATCGGGTCGAGCTGGGACGGATCCGGGGTTCGATCCTGCATGGCGGCCCTCCGGCGGTGGCTCGTCGCGGGCTGGCCCGCGCCCCCGACGCTATCCGTCGGGGCGCCGGGTGAGCCAGGTGTCCGGCCAGTTGCGCCGGGACTGGTCGATGGCGCTGCCAGGATCGAAGTCACCCCCAGTAGGTACCGTGATCGGATGGAAGAGATCCGGGCCCGGCACGTCGTCGACACGCTGCGCGGTCGAGGTATCGACGCCCATCTGGCCAAGGCCGGTGTTTATCAATTCGGCGTGCGCATCGTGCTGGGCGACGGCCGGGAGGCGATGTGGGACACCGACGGCACCGCTGGCCTGGAGGCCCAGGTGATGCGGGACGGGATGCTCGTCGGCTACGTCCCGGTCATCGACGGTTCAGAGGACTTCGACCAGGACCAGGTTGTCGACGCGATATCCCGGACCGACTACGACCAACCGATTGCCCACCGCCGCGCGACTGCTCCAGCGCCCGCCGAACCATTGCCGCCTACCGGCGGTGTCTTCCGCCGTTTCTTCGACGGCTTCCGGTACCGCTGAGGCGACCCGGCTACGCGGACGGGAAGAGGCAGGTCTGAGTAGGGTGACCTCGCAATTTGAGGCGTCGCCCGGGAGGCTCCATGACTTCAGCTGAGCCACCGCACGATCCCCCTATCGACGCGGAGGACCCGGCCGCTCGCGCCGCCATGGACGGTCAGCAGCCGATTCCTCCGCCGAACGACGGCAGCGACTTCATCACTCTGTCGACGCCTGAGCGCAGCTCGATGGAGGCCGTCATCTGGCCGGTGCGGGTCGCGGCCGCGTGGTCCTGGCGGCTGCTCGTCATCGCGGTCGGCCTGTATGTCGTGCTTCTCGTGTTCAGCAAGCTCAGTCTGATCGCCTTCGCGGTCATCGTCGCGTTGTTCTTCACCTCGGTGCTCAATCCCCTCGAAAAGCGACTGGAAAGGCTCGGTCTGCACCGGTCGGCCTCGGCGTCACTCGTGCTCCTCGCCGGCATCATCGTGTTCGGTCTCATCGCCTGGTTCGTGGTCGTGCAGATCACCTCGCATGCGACCACGCTCGGCGATCAGCTGACCAAGGTGTCCGATCAGATCCGGGACTGGCTCGCGAACGGCCCCTTCCATCTCAAGCAGGCCGACCTCAACAGCTTCACCGACAGCATTACCAACGCCATTAAGAACAACCAGGGCAAGCTGGTATCCGGCGCCGTTTCCACCGCGCGGACGATTTTCGAGGTGCTCGGCGGGTTAGCGCTGTCGATCTTTTCGACGTTCTTCCTGTTGCGCGACGGCGAGATCATCTGGCGCTGGGTGCTGCGGCTCGTCCCCGCTCAGGCCCGCCCCCAGATCGACGTCGCTGGCCGGCGGGGCTGGCTGAGCGTGAGCGGCTATGTACGGGGCCAGTTCTTGATCGCGTTGATCCATGCCGTCACGATCACGATCCTGCTGTTCATCCTCCGCATCCCGCTCGCCGCGGCGCTCGGCGTGTTGATCTTCCTCGGTTCCTTCATCCCGATCCTGGGCCTGACGATCAGCGGGGCGCTGTGCGTGGGGGTCGCGCTCCTCGAACATGGTGTCGGCGCCGCGCTGGTCGTCGCCGTTGCGATCATCCTGCTGGTGCAGGCCGAGGGCCACCTGCTGCAACCGATCATCATGAGCCGGGCGGTGCATATCCACCCGCTGGCGGTGGTTCTGGCCGTCGCGGCCGGCACCACGCTGTACGGAATCGTCGGCGCGCTCATTGCCGTACCGCTCGTCGCCTTCCTCAACGCGTTCGTGCATGCCCTGCGCGATTCGCGGCCGGACGCGGTGGCCGATCGCGAGAAATCGGCCCAGGCATGATGCCGCCGATCAGAGCCAGGGTCGGGCGTCCGGAGGCACAGTCACGGTGATCGTCGCCCGCTTGACGTCGGCGTCCGCGCCGGTACGCATGGCCCAGGCGCGCGCTCCTCGCGTCCAAGCCGGCAAGCCCGGTGGCAGATCGCCCGCAGGAATAGGGGAGAGATCGTCGGCGGTGAATGCGTCTCCGTAGGGCACGCCGGTTGGCGGCTGATCCGGATTCGGGATGGCCGCCGAGATACCCGGTATCGCGGCGTTCCAGTTGTCCAGAAGCCGCTTGGTGGCCTCGGCCTTGGTGATCTGCCCGGTGGCCGAGGCGGACTCGGGGTAGGTCGGGTGGATTAGCGCGGCGTGATGGCCGGTGAAGGTGGGCCCGTCCGCTGTAGCCTTCCACGCGGTGAACGCGGTCGCCGCCAGCGTGCCCAGGGTCAGGACAGCGTGGATCTCGTTGTGGCTTATCAGCGCGGTCAGCCAGCGGTCTCGATACGCGGCGATCGCCTGGTCGTCGACGTGATGGTTGGCAGCGCCCTGGCCCCACACGCTGTAGAGATAGGTGTTCACCATCGTGTAGCTGCGGGTCAGGCCGAGCCGGGTCAGCAGGCCCTGGGTCCGTTGCCCGGCGGTACCGACCAGGATGCGCCGCGCGACCGACTCCAGGACGGCGGGATCCTGACCGAGCACAAGCACGGTCGCGGAGCCGTCGAGTCGCCCACGATGAAATATCGGTCCCCATTCGACGCGAAAGCCATCGGCCGGGTACACGCTGACGTCGGGGTATTCGGCGACGAGTGCGTCATATGGCGCCGGGTAGCCGGGGCAGAAATCAGTGCTCATAGCATCACCTTGGTCGGGCGCGGCGAATTTTTCGTCAGTCCGGATCGCACGTTCTGCGGCACGTTAGTTTCGGCCCGCAGCGTCGCGTAGTACGCGGGATTGTCGGCCGCGGTGAGCGGGTCGAGGACGAGCGACGGGAACGGGCCGGGCGGGGCAGTGAGCCGAACCGGCCGGCGATGATCGGGCGGATTGGGTCCGGTGAGATGACCGTCGAACGGCAGGTGGGGCCGCGCGGACATGTGGTTGTCGATGACACCGTCGACGGCCAGCCGCAGCTGTCCGTCCGACCGGCTGAGCCGCCGGGCCGCCGGTGCGGGATGGTTGAGATCGGCGAGTGCCTCGGTGAGCCGCGTGATCGATTCAGCGGCGCTCAGTTGGGCAACGTCGGGATCGGCGCCCTGCTGGGCGAGATTGAGCACCCGCGTCTGGCCGCGGAACAGGACGCGCTCGCCGCCACCGAGTCCCAGGGCGGTCATGATCCGGGCGGTACCCGCGCGGGGCACGCCATTGACCACGACGAGGGAGATGGACTTCTCGCTCGCGTCGATCAACGCGTCGCACGGATCGGGCGTCACGGCGTCCACGACGATCAGGTCGGCCTTCTTGCCCGCTTCGAGACTGCCGAGCCGCTCGCCCCAGCCGAGCATCTGGGCCGGGCTCGTCGTCGCCATCGCGACGAGGTCAGAGCTCGACAACCCGGGCGCGCCGGCGAGCGGAGCCGCCAGCCGCGCGGTCTTGAGCTCGCCGAGCAGGTTCTTGCTTCCGGACGGAGACCAGTCCGAGCCGAGCGCGACCGGCACACCCTGATCGAGGGCGGCGCCGAGCTCGGCCGTCTGCCCGTAGAGGAGGAGATTCGACAGCGGTGACCACACCATGCTGCCGCCGTGCGCGCCGAACACCGCGAAGTCCTCGGCGGTCAGTCCGACGCAGTGAATGCCAATCAGGTTCTCGGTGATGGCCCAGGTATCCGCCTTGACCTGTAAGGCCAGGAAGTGTTGGCGGGCCGAGGCCTGAGTGCCCTCCGCGAGATGCAAGATCAGCTTCTGCTTGCCGGATATCCGGGCCAGGAAATGCTCGGCGTCCGTGGCGTCGACATCGGCAATGTGCGTCGCGGCCGGAGGGAGCGCGGGATCGCCGGTGGCCTCGACATTGCGCACCAATCCGCGGAAGTGCTTGACGATGCCGGCGTTGGACGCCAAGGCGACGCCCTGGCTGGTCGTCGTTCCGCCCAGCAGGCAGCGCATCTCCACGTACCGCACGACGGCGGGTACGGCGTCGGCGTTGCGCCCGATGACGCCCATCGGACCGCTGATCAGCCGCCGGTAGTCGGGCGTGGACGGGCTGCTCCATTGATCGCGATTGCTGTACAGCCGGGGCACTTGCCACAGTTGCAACACGCCATACGGCAGGTGGTTGTGCAACTCGATGAGTCCGGGGAAGATCGTGCCTCCCACGTTCACGACGGGCACCGACTCGAAGCCGGCCGGCGGCGGGGCCGAGGCCGGCAATACGGCGGTGATCGATCCGTCTTTCAGGTAGAGCACCGCGTTGTCCAGCACGGTTCGCGCGGCGTTCATCGTGACCACCCGGCCGGCGAGCGCGAGGGGTGCGCTCGTCGCGGGGTCGAATACCGGTCCAGCCATCTGTCCCCCAGTCCGTTGCCCGCACACCGTAGAGCGGCACAGGTGTCGTTGGGGTAATAGAGAGCTGATTCGGCAGCTTGATGCAGGTTAGGCACCCGCGGATAGGCAGGTTATGACTGGCGGTCGGATGATCAGGCCGGACGGTGCGATCCCCCAGGCCACCGGATTCGGGATCGGTCGTCTCGGCCTGAACACCATCCAACCGTCAGCGGCTGGCCATGGCCCACAGCTCGGCCCGCACGTTCGGCGGGGCGTTGCGCAGTGCCCGGTCCAGGTCGGCCCGCTCGCGACGGCGCCGGATTCTCATCCGGATGACCTTGATCATCTCTGTTCTCCCTTGTGTGTGTGTGTTCGATGACCGTTCCAGCGTCGCCGCTGGACCGTCCGCGTGGGATCAGCCGAGCGGTTGGTTCGGATGCTGACAACCGGTCCACCGATCGGCGGACCCGATACCCCCCGCGGGTACCGTGAGGCGCGTGATTCGAGGCTCACCGGGAGGCCCGGCGATGGACGCGCACCCGAGCTCGACCGACGATTGCCTCAAGCGTCTGCGCCGAATCGAAGGTCAGGTGCGGGGGATCTCGCGCATGGTGGCCGAGGACAAGTACTGCATCGACATCCTGACCCAGATCAGCGCCGCGTCGAAGGCGTTGCAGTCCGTCGCGCTGGGGCTGCTCGACGAGCACCTTGCGAACTGTGTTCTCGAGGCGGCTCGAGCCGGGGGCGCCGAGGAGAAGATCGGCGAGGCGTCCGAGGCCATAGCACGTCTAGTCCGGTCCTGACGCTGACCGGTACTGTCGAGTCGATCGTCAGGAAGGAGCGTCTCGTCATGACCGATCCGAACCGCGAGCTCGATCTCTCCGTCGAGACACCGCTGGACGACCGCATCGAGCAGCTTGCCCCGCTCGACAGTGATTCTGACGATGACGAGCTACCCGGCCTCGGGACGCTCGACCTCGATCGGGCCGATGAAGCCGACATGCTGGAGCAAGCGAAATCGGTTCCCTACGACGACGACTATCCGCAGGGATGAGCGGCCGAAAGATCGGCTAGACGTCGTGGCCGTGCTGTCCGCCCGCTAACTCCACGGCCGCCCGACCATGCTCGCGCTCGTCGTGATCATGGCCATCCTGCTGACGTGGGCGTTGGTGGCCGGGCGACTGGCCCGGTGGAGCATAACGGCGCCGCTCGCCATGGTCCTCGCCGGCGTGGCCTTGACCGCCGGGTCCAATCCGGTCTTCCGCTTCGATCTGGAAACCACGAGCGCCGAGCACGCGGTCGAGGTCGTCCTCGCCATCCTGCTGTTCGTAGACGCAACCGAGACGCCCGGCGGCATCGTCGGCCGCGAGCCCAAACTCACCGCGCGGCTGCTCGGCATCGCCCTGCCGTTGACGCTGCTGACCGCGCTCGGCGTCGGGTTCCTCCTGCTGCCCGGTACCGGGTTCTGGTTGCTCGCCGTGCTCGCGACCGTTGTCGTGCCCACCGATCTCGGCCCGGCCGCCGCGTTGATCCGCGACCGCCGAGTGCCGGCTCGGCTGCGGGAGCTGCTGAACGTCGAAAGCGGTCTGAACGACGGCCTGGTAGCGCCGATCTTCCTGTTCTGCCTCGCCGCCGCGAAAGCGCATGACAGCCGCGGCGTCCCGATCGATGCCCTGATTGACGCCATTCCGGCGGTGTTGGTGGCGATCGCGGTCGGTGCCTCGGTCGGATTCGTCGGCGGGAAGTTGCTGAGCCGCTCCTGGACGCGGCATTGGACGCAGCCGACGGCCCTTCGACTCGGGGTGGCCGCACTTCCCCTCATGACTTACGGACTGGCGATCGTCCTGCACGGCAACGGGTTCGTCGCCGCGTTCGTCGCCGGGGCGTTGTTCAGCTCGGCCACTCGGGAGCTGCCGGCGTACGCGCTCAACCTGGCCGAGGACGTAGGGTTGCTGCTCTCGCTCGTGGTGTGGTTCATCTTCGGCTCGGTCATCAACCAGGTCGTGGCCAGCGGCATCGGCTGGCGCGTCGTCGGCTACGCGATCCTCGTCGTGACCGTCGTGCGCATCGTGCCGGTGATGGTTTCCCTAATCGGCAGCACGATCACGCGCCGCGAGGCGCTGTTCATCGGCTGGCTCGGGCCGCGAGGACTGGCCACGATCGTGTTCGGACTGCTGGCCGTCATCGAGCTCACCGGGGCGGACGCCGACCTCGCCGCGGACGTGATGGTCACGACGGTGCTGGTCAGCATCGTGGTCCACGGCCTGAGCTACGGACCGCTCGCGGCGCGGTACGGGCGGCGACACCGAGAGAACCTGTAGGAGCAGCCGCGTCACAAGGGTGTCGCTTCCCGCGCAGTCGCGGTGCAGAGGTCCGGTGTCAACCGCTGCACCCGTCACATCTGCACCGCGACTGCGCACGACACCACGCCAGGGTGGGCTCTCAGTCGATAGGCTGCAGCTGGGTGAGCCGGATGTGATTTCCGGATGGGTCGCGGAACGCCGCGTCGATCCCGTACGGCCGCTGCTCCGGCTTCTCGACGAACTCGACACCGCGCCCGGACAGCTCGTCGTAGTCGGCCTGGCAGTCCTCGGTCGTCAGGAAGATCGTGCCGGCGAAGCCCTTGGCCATCAGATTCCGCACCTCGTCGGCCGTGTCGGCATCCATCACCGGCGGCCCAGGAATCGCCATGAGCACGATATTGACGTCCTCTTGACCCGCCGGCCCCACGGCGAGCCACCGGAAGTTGCCGAGCTCCGGAACGGTCACATCGGAGCGGACCTCCAGGCCGACCTTGTCCCGGTAGAACGCGAGCGCTTCATCCTGGTCCTGGACCCACAGCTGCGCGCTGCTGAGCTTGATCATCGCTTCCTCCTGAGTGGTTGGGCTATGCGGAGGACGCTATTGACCAGCCGGGGGCCTTGTCTTCTCGAAACGTGCGGTGTTGCGGACGCCCGTACGCGTGCAACACGCACGCCGGAATCAGGGCGTAAGTAGCCGCCGGAGGGAAAGACGCGCGATAGGCCGTCGGCGACGCGCCGTAGGCCCGGGTGAAGCTGGTCGTGAACGAGCCGACGCTCGTAAGCCCGACCGCGACGCAGATGTCGGCGATCGACCAGTCGGTGGTGCGCAGCATGGCCGCCGCCCGCTCTAGGCGCCGGGTCAGCAGGTACGCGTGCGGAGACTCGCCGAACGTACGCCGGAATTCACGGCTGAAGTGGGCCCGCGACAAGCCCGCGGCGCGCGCCAGGTCGGCCACATCCAATGGCTCGAAGAACCGAGCATCGGCCAGATCCTTCGCGCGAAGGAGATGCCGGGCCGGTGGGTGAGAGACCATCGGCTCCCAGTATTGCGCACCGATGCACCAGGATTTCGTCGGTCGAGGGCCGTCGTGGTCGAGGGCAAATTCGTTTCGGTCGGCCGCACCGGGGCGGCTAGCGTTCGGTCCGGAAGCGCCGCGTCGGGCGACGCTCCGCAACGTCGAGAGCAGTCGAGGTGCACATGCGCAGAATCGTCGTCAGCGAATTCGTCACCTTGGACGGCGTCATGGAAGATCCCGGAGGCGGGGAGAGCAGCAGTCGCGGCGGCTGGGCGTTCCGATTCGAGCGAGGCCCGGAAGGGGACCAGTACAAGGTCGACGAGCTGCTGGCGGCCGATGCCCTGCTCCTCGGCCGAACGACGTTCGAGGGATTCGCGGCCGCGTGGCCCGGCCAGTCCGGTGATTTCGCGGACAAGATGAACGGCATGCAGAAGATCGTCGTCTCGACCACAATGGGCGATCCAACGTGGTCGCCGACGACCGTCATCCGCGGCGATGTCGCCCGGGAACTCGGAGCGATCAAGGAAGGTCCGGGCGCCGACATGCTGGTGGCCGGCAGCGGGCAACTCGTTCGCCAGCTGCTGGCCGACGGCCTCGTCGACGAGCTGCGGCTCATGGTGTTCCCGGTCGTACTCGGCGGGGGGAAGCGGCTGTTCGCCGACGGCGTGCCGACGACCTCGCTCCAGCTCACCGAGGCCAAGCCCGTCGGGCCGGCCGGGGTCGTCGTGCTCACCTACACCGCTAGCGGTAGCTCGCCGAACGGTTCGGCATCGAGCTAGTGTCGCCAATTCACTCGACGGCGAGCATGACCTCGGTGGACTTGATCAGCACCGTTACCTTCGTGCCGGATTCCAGCTGAAGGTCGTCGACGGCCTCGCGCGTGATCGACGCGGTCATCGGGTGGCCGCCGTCGATGATCACCTTCACGATGGCCATCGCTTCGCCGGTCTGCACCGATTCCACGGTGCCGGGCAGCTGGTTCCTCGTGGACAGTCGCACGGTTCCTCCAGTCCTGAGACGTCGCGGCCGAGGTTAGCTCCCCGCGAGTAGTCTGCGGCAACGTGCACCGCCGAGCGACGCGACCCGGATGAACGCGGTCAGCTGGCTGGGCGTTCCGGCGGATTCGCGGTTCGGGGTGGCCAGTCTGCCCTACGGCGTGTTCACGACGGCGGATCGCTCGGCGCGCACGGGTGTCGCGATCGGCGACTACGTGCTCGACCTCGCCGCGGCGACCGGCGACGCCGTCCATGCCACCGGCTCGCTGAATGCGTTCCTGGCCCGCGGACCGGACGCCTGGGCCGCGCTGCGGGACCGAATCACAGCGTGGCTCACCGAGGCCAGCTGGCGGCCGGCCATCGAGCCGCATCTCCTTCCGCAGGCCGAGGTGACGTTGCAGCTGCCCGTCGAGGTTGCCGACTACGTCGACTTCTACAGTTCCCAGCACCACGCGGAGAATCTGGGCCGGATACTCCGCCCGGGCGGCGCACCACTCACTCCGAACTGGAAATACCTGCCGATCGGGTATCACGGCCGGGCCGGAACGGTTCGGGTGTCCGGCACACCGGTGATTCGACCGCACGGCCAGCGAAAGCCGGCCGCGGGCTCGACGCCGACCTTCGGCCCGTCGGAGCGGCTTGACATCGAGGCCGAACTCGGCTTCGTCGTCGGCGTGCCCTCGGAACTCGGCCAGCCAGTCCCGGTCAGCGCGTTCGCGCGGCACGTCTTCGGCGTCTGTCTGGTCAATGACTGGTCCGCGCGCGACCTCCAGGCCTGGGAGTACGTGCCGCTCGGCCCGTTCCTGGGCAAGTCCTTCCTCACGTCGGTCTCGCCCTGGGTTGTCCCGTTGGCGGCGCTCGAGGCGGCGCGGGTACCGCCGCCGATGCGCGACCCCGAGCCGCTGGCCTACTTGCGCGACGACGAGCCGTGGGGCCTGGATATCACCCTGGAGGTGTTCGTCAACGGGACGCCGGTCAGCCAGCCGCCCGGGGCCGAGATCTACTGGACCGGTGCGCAGCAGCTCGCCCACCTGACCGTTAACGGGGCAAACCTTCGAACCGGAGATCTGTACGCGTCAGGGACGATCAGCGGGCCGAATCGGAACGAGCGCGGCTCCCTGATCGAGCTGTCCTGGAACGGGTCGGAGCCGGTGGTGCTATCGGACGGTAGTACGCGGGCATTCCTCGAGGACGGCGACGAGGTCACGATCACGGCCACGGCCCCCGGGTCGGATGGCGCGCGAATCGGTTTCGGGGAGGTCACTGGCCGGGTCTACCCGGCGCTGCCGACTGGGTTCGGATAGCCGACGACCCGGCCTGGTTGTGGCCCAATGTCTTCCCGTGCTTGGGTGAGTCCTGCTGCCGCCAACCGAGGGTGTGGAAGGTCGCGATGCTGATTCTCGCCGAGGGCACGGTCAACTACTTGCTAGAAGGCGACGCGCGCACTGCGGCCCAGGCCTGGCTCGGGCCGATGGTCGATGACGGGTTCGTCGTGGACGCTTACTTCAACGAGCCGGGCGGCCGGGTGTGGATGCTGCTGTCCAGCCCGGATCTCCGGGCGGCCAGACAGCGCCTCAACGACCTACCCGTTACCCGCGATGGTGCTGTCAGCTTCGCGACGACGGTCGTGACCAAGCTCCGGTTCCGCTGAGCGTCATCCCGACCCAGCCGCGGCGGAAGCGTTGACGGCGCCGGTCGTCGCAGCGTCACAATATGGCGATACCGTTCGTTTGCGACGACCTGCCCGATCGAAGGGGTGAGCGTTCGATGGAACCTGCTGTCGGCACTTTGCAGAAGGCGCTGCGGATCAACTTGGATCCCCGCTGGTACGGCACGATCGCGGAGATCGGGGCCGGCCAGGAGGTCGCGCGATGGTTCTTCCGGGCCGGCGGGGCCGCCGGGACGGTCGCCAAGTCGATCTCGGCGTACGACATGGCAGTCAGCGACGCGGTGTACGGCAAGTCCGACCGGTACGTGTCAATGGGTCGGCTGCAGGCCATGCTCGATCTGGAGTATCAGCTCAATCTGGAGCGACTGGGCGACGAGCGCGGCGACTCGAACGCGTTCTTCGCCTTCGCCGACACGGTCGTGGCCCGCAGCTACAGCGGCGGGAACGAATGCCACGGCTGGATGGGTGTGAAGTTCCAGTCGCACGTGCATGACGAACCAAGCCAGATCATCCTGCACGTTCGCATGCTCGACACCGAGGCGTCCCTGCAGCAGGAGGCCCTGGGGATCGTCGGCGTCAACCTGCTGAACGGCGCGTTCTTCCAGCACCATGAGCCGGAGCGCCTGGTCGAGAGCATGCTCGACAACCTGACCGTCGGGCGCATCGAGATCGACATGCTCGAACTCAAGGGCATCGAGTTCCGGGCCGCTGACAACCGGTTGATGGCCCTCAAGCTCGTGCAGCTCGGCCTGTCCGGAGCGGCGATGTTCGGGCCGAACCGCGAGGTGCTGCAGCCGAGCGAGGTGTTGCGCAAGAAGGCGATCCTCGTCGAGCGGGGCAGCTTCCGACCACCCACGGTGGTCAACATCAACATGCTCGAGTCGGCGCTGGAGAAGTTCGAAGCCGATCCCGACGTGACCAAGCGCGAGATCCTCATGCTCACCGAGCTGACGATGGCCAACCTGCTCGCGGGTGGCACCGAGGTAGACCGGCGTGACTTCCTGGCTCGCGCCGACCTGCTGGCCGCCTGCGGCATGACCGTCCTCATCTCGGACTACGTCGACTACCACCGGCTGGCCGCTTACATCGCGTGGCGCACGGACGGGCGGATCGGCATGGTCATGGGCGTGCCGAGCCTCATCGATATCTTCAACGAGAACAACCACGCGCACCTGCCTGGCGGCATCCTGGAGAGTTTCGGCCGGCTGTTCAAGAATCACCTGAAGCTTTTCGTGTACCCGATGCGCAAGTCCGACGACACCGAGCTGACGACGGTGCAGAACGTGTCGGTGTCAACGGATCTGCAGCCGCTGTACGACTACCTGGCCCGGCGCGGCAGCTTCGTCGACCTCGACAACTACAAGCCGGAGTACTTGCCGATCTACAGCCGTGACGTGCTGCGCCGGATCGCGAGCGGTGACACCGAGTGGGAGTCGATGGTGCCGGGCGAGGTTGCCCAGCTGATCAAGAAGCGGTCGTTCTTCGGCTATCGCAAGCCCGAGGAGGACTGAGCATGCCCGACGCGGTTGTGATCCGCGTCGACCCCGAGCCCATTCACACCGCGTCCGCACCCGACACCTGGTGGCGGCACGCGGTCATCTACCAGATCTATCCGCGATCCTGGTCGGACAGCGACGGCGATGGGATCGGAGATCTGCCGGGAATAGCCGAGCGGTTCGAATACCTCGCCCGCCTCGGCGTCGACGCCGTGTGGCTGAGCCCGTTCTACGTCTCTCCGCAGAATGATGGTGGTTACGACGTCGCCGACTACCGCGATGTCGATCCGGTGTTCGGCCGGCTCGAGGACGCCGACAAGCTGATCGCCACGGCGCACGACTACGGCATCCGGATCATCATCGATCTCGTGCCGAACCACTCCTCCAGCGAACACGCGTGGTTTCAGGCCGCCGTGCAGGCAACGCCGGGAAGCCCGGAGCGGGCGCGGTACATCTTTCGCGACGGCCAGGGCGACGGCGGTGAGCTGCCGCCGAACAACTGGCTGAGCAATTTCGGCGGCCCGGGCTGGACCCGGGTTATCGAGGCCGACGGTCGCTTGGGTCAGTGGTACCTGCATCTCTTCGATGTCACGCAGCCGGACTTCGACTGGAACAACGCCGACGTACGGGCCGAGATGGAAGCGGTCATCCGCTTCTGGCTCGATCGCGGCGTCGACGGCTTTCGTATCGACGTGGCCCACGGCCTGGTGAAGCGGGCCGGCCTGCCGGACGGGGTAACCCGGCAGGATCCGTCCAGCGAAGAGCCGACGTCCAGCCAGCCGATGTGGGATCAGCCCGGTGTGCACGAGATCTATCGGACCTGGCGGGAACTGCTCAACTCCTACAACGCCACCGGGCCGGACGCGGCCATGGCCGACGAGGACCGCATCCTGTGTGCCGAGGCCTGGGTCCAGCCCCCCGAAGCATTGGCCCGCTATGTCCGACCGGACGAGTTGCACCAATCGTTCAACTTCGATTTCCTCATGACCCCGTGGCTCGCTCCCGCGCTGCACGAGATCATCGAGCACACGCTCCGGGTCGCCGACGGCGTCGGAGCGCCGCAGACCTGGGTGCTGTCCAACCACGACGTGGTGCGCCACACGACCCGGTTGGGCTACCCGGCCCGATCGGGGCTGCTGCGCATGAGTGGTATCGGCGCTGACGATCCACAGCCGGACGCGGCTCTCGGACTGCGCCGGGCCCGGGCGGCCGCGGCGATCATGCTGGCCCTCCCCGGCGGCTGCTACCTCTACCAAGGCGAGGAGCTCGGCCTGCCCGACGTCACGCAGCTGCCGGACGAGGTGCGCCAGGATCCGACCTGGCGACGTTCGGGGCACGCCGCGCGCGGCCGGGATGGCTGTCGCGTCCCGCTCCCATGGCAGGCCGACGCCCCGTCTTACGGATTCGGTCCGTCACTGCGAAGCTGGCTGCCGCAGCCCCCGTCGTTTCGGGAGCTCGCGGTGGATCAGCAGGACGGCGTCCACGGATCGACGCTCGAGCTCTACCGGGCGTATCTCTCGGCTCGGCGAGAGCACGGTCTCGGGCATGGCGGGCTGCACCGGGTCGAGGGATACCCGGACGACGTGCTCGCCTTCGTCAACGCCCCGGCCGACAACGACCGGCTGATCCTGCTGCTGGCCAACCTCGGCCCGGAACCGGTGCCGCTGCCCGACGGCGCAGCGATCATCGTCGCCAGCAATCCGCTGACGGAGGACGGTTGCGTCCCGACGGATGTCGCCGTCTGGGCGGCGCTCGCTCCGGTGGGCTGACCAACCTCGCGCTCGGCCACTCCGCAGGTCGGTGGTCGCGCTTGCCGATGCCGAGCCGGGGCTATCAGTCCAGGATGGCCTCGGCCTCGATGTTGATGGTCACCTTGTCGCTGACCACGACCCCGCCGCCTTCGAGAGCCGCGTTCCAGCTGACCCCGAAGTCATGCCGATTGATATCCGCGGTGGCGCTGAACCCGCAGCGGGTGCCTCCGTAGTTGTCGGGGCCGAAGCCGCCGACCTCGACCTTCAGGGTGATGGGCTTGGTGACGCCGCGGATCGTGAGGTCGCCGTCCACCAGGAAATTCTCGCCGTCGGGGCGAATGCCGGTCGAGCGGAAGGTCATCGTCGGACTGGTCTCGACGTCGAAGAAGTCGCTGCTGCGCAGGTGACCGTCCCGCTGGTCGTTGCCCGTGACGATCGAGGAGAGATCCACCTCGACCTCGGCGTGCGAGTCGGTCGGGTTCGGCGCCGTGACGATCGTTGCGTTGTACTTCTCGAAGTGCCCCCGAACCTTGGACACCATCAGGTGGCGGACAACGAAACCGATGTTGGTGTGCGCGGGGTCGAGGCTCCACGTTCCGGCCACGTAGTTGGGAATGCTCGTGCTCGTCATGCGTGCTCCACGATGAGAGAATTGGTTGAGAGTTGAATCATCTCACTGGGTAGGGGTGGTTGCCAAGCGTGACGCAGCCCACAGCGGTGGACTTCTTAGCGGCGATACCTCCGGTGCGCGGCGGGCTACGCCGACGCCCGGGATGCGGGCGCCTCAGGGCTCGAGCTTCAGGTTGTAGACGCGAGCGGCGTTTCCGCCGAGCACGAGTGCGGCGGTCTGCTCGTCCGGGCACAGCGCCGCAACGGCGCGCGCGTTGACGGCGATGCCCGGGATACCCGGCCAGTCCGTGCCGAAGATCATCTTTCTGGTCAGCCGGCTCCAGTTGTGCTTCGCGTAGTAATCCCGCAGTCGGGACGGGGGTAAGCCGGACAGCTCGATCCACACGTGGTCGAAGGCCATGGCGAGAAATGCGGCCGCGTCGTACCACCAACCGCGACCCCCGTGGGCGAGCACGATGTCCAGACGTGGGAAGTCGCGCAGCACGTCGTCGAGCAGGATCGGGTCGGCGTAGGCGAGGGCCGAGCCGGGAAAGATGCTCGTTCCGCAGTGGACCACCACCGGAATGCCACTGGACTGGCAGATCTCGTACGCCGGGTACAGGGCCTGCGCGTTGGCCGCGATGCCGGCGTGCACCGGGTGCACTTTCAGAGCGACCGCGCCGAGGTCGAGCTGCCGCCGGACCTCGTCGGCGACGGGGTAGTGCACGTGCGGGTTGACGTTGGCGATGAACTTGATTCGCGCCGGGTTGTACCGCGCGAGGGGCAACATGTCCTCGACCGGCTGGATGCCAGTGACCTTCGGGCTGTACTCCGCGAGCACCAACGCCACGTCCACGCCCTCGTCCGCGAGGTAGCGGTCGAAGCGGGCGGGATCCACGGTGCCGTCGTCGGTGTAGACCCGTGATATCAGCTCGGCGCCGCCGAATCCGTAGGCCCAGTCCTTCCACGCCTGCTTGAGCGTCGGCAGGCGGGCGGCGTGCAGATGTACGTCGACGAGCGGGCGACCGTCGAGCATCAGTGACCGCCGTCGGGATCATGCGCGGCGAGTGCTGTCGCGGCCATCGCCCGCAGCTCGACTCGCCGAACCTTGCCGGTGGCCGTCGTCGGATACCCCCCGACGAATACCACTCGGCGCGGTCGCATGTAGGACGGCAACCCTTCCCGGCAGAAACCGACCAGCTCGTCCTCGGTGGCGTCCTGCCCCGACTGCAGCACGACATACGCCACTGGCTTCTCCAGCCCATCCGCGTCCAACCCGGCGACCACGATCGCCTGGGCGACCGCCTCGTGCGCGAGCAGCCGGGCTTCCACCTGGGCCGGTGACACCCACATGCCGCCCGCCTTCAGCATGTCGTTCGTCCGGCCTAGGCATTGGTAGTAGCCCGCGGCATCCTGCACGTAGGTGTCGCCGGTGCGCAGCCAATCGCCTTGGAACACCTGCCGCGACGCGGCGTATCGAGCCCAGTAGCCCGTGGCGGCCGAGTCGCCGCGCACCAGCAGGGTCCCGGGCGTGCCGGGCGGGACCGACCGGCCGTCGTCGTCGACGATCCGCAGTTCGTACCCGGGCACCGCGACTCCGGTCGTCCCCGGCTGCACGTCCCCGGGGCGATTGGACAGGAAGATGTGGAGCATCTCGGTCATGCCGATGCCGTCGATGATGTCGACGCCGAAGTGCGACGTCCACCGCTGATACAACGCGGCGGGCAACGGCTCGCCGGCCGACGCCGCCAGCCGGACGCCGGCCATGGCCTCAGCCGGTAGGCCAGCCCGGAGCATGGCGGCGAAGAACGTAGGGCCACCGAAGAAGAGCGTCGCCCCGAAGGCCTGCGCCCGCTCAACCATCAACTCGGGGGTCGACCGCGCCGGTTCCAGGATCGCGCTCGCGCCGACGGCGAGCGGGAACAACACCGAGTTGCCCAATCCGTACGCGAAGAACCCCTTGGCCGCCGACAGGCACCGATCGTCAGGCCGAATGCCCAGCACGCCGGTGCCGTACGTTTCGCACACCACCTGAATCGAGCCGTGCCGGTGCATGGCGCCCTTCGGCCGCCCCGTCGTTCCCGAGGTATACAGCCAGAACGCCGGCGAATCGGCCGTCGTCGAGTAGAGGACGTCGTCGGTGGTAGCCGCGCTGAGCGCATCCAGCCCATGAACCGGCAGGTGCTCGGTGCCGAACGGGCCGATGAGCCCGACGAGCTCCGGAGCATCGGCCGCAGCTTCCGCGGCGACGGCGACGAACTCGCGCGTGATCGCCAGCAGCCGAGCGCGCGAGTCGCGCAGCAACTCGGCGAGACCGTCCGCATGCAGCATCGTCGAGACCGGAACCGGCACCGCGCCGATCCACATGGCCGCCAGGTAGATCGTGACGAAGTCCGGCCCGTCGGCCATGAACAGGACGACCCGTTGCTCCGGCTGCAGGCCGATGTCGCGCAGCCCGCTGGCCGTGCGGCGCACGCGATCGTGGAGCTGAGCGAAGGTGTAGTCGCCGAGCGGGCCGGTCAGGGCCAGCCGAGCGCCGTCGCCCGCCGCCAGGTGGCGGTCGAGCAAGTAGCTGGACCCGTTGAACATGCTCACCGGTCCGGCCGGCTCAACTGAGGTGGACGTAGTCGTAGTCGAAGGGCTTGCCGTTGATGCCCTGCCGCGGTGGAGCGATCCACGCCGCGATCTTCCCGCGTTCGTAAACCGGGCGCATCAGGGACCGGACGTGGGCCTTGTCGATGTCGGTCGGC
Source organism: uncultured Actinomycetota bacterium (assembly GCA_963779485.1). Taxonomy (GTDB): domain Bacteria; phylum Actinomycetota; class Actinomycetes; order Mycobacteriales; family Jatrophihabitantaceae; genus CAVVJA01. The sequence continues at coordinate 120,549 of CAVZYJ010000012.1, forward strand.
AACCAAGCCGATTTCTGCGCCGTCCACTCGTCCGCGGTGAGCCGAGCCCCATCTGGACCGGCCTCGATCGCCGAGTACGCGCCGACCTTTCGGTTGAACGCGACGTGAGGCAGGTAGAGCCGCTGCGGAAGCTCTGCGGACTCCAGAATTCGATTCCAGCGCTTCACGCCGCCCTGGCAGTCGGCGATGTACTGCCGCCGCAGGTCGGTGTTGAGGCCGACGAGGGCTGCCACCTCGGTCTCGCTGATTTCGCCATCCTCGTCGATGGAATCCACCATGATCGCGTCGTCGGTAAGGCGGTGATCGTCCTGCCGGCGATCCTCCATCCACCGGCCCTTGAGCCCCGCGGTGTAGTAGTTGCCGACATTCGTCGAGGTCTCGCTGCCGAACAGATCCAGCGACACCGAGTAGTGGAAGTTCAGGTACTTCTGGATCACGTCGAGGGGGATGGCGCCCTTCGCGGCGATCTCCTCCGAGTCGTGCTCGCGCATCAGCTGTGCGGTGCGCTCCACGACCCGGTCGACGCCGGTGGTGCCAACCATCATGTGATGCGCTTCCTCCTTCAGCATGAATTCGCAGGTTCGTGACAGCGGGTCGAACGCCGACTCCTTCAACGTGCCGAGCTGGTACTTGCCGTCCCGATCGGTGAAATAGGTGAACATGAAGAACGACAGCCAGTCCGGCGTCTCCTCGTTGAACGCTCCGAGAATGCGCGGCGCGTCCGCGCTGCCCGAGCTGCGGTGCAACAGTTCCTCCGCCTCCTCCCGGCCCTCGCGTCCGAAGTAGGCGTGCAACAGATACACCATCGCCCACAGATGGCGACCTTCCTCGACGTTCACCTGGAACAGATTTCGCAGGTCGTACAAGCTCGGTGCGGTGGCACCGAGATTGCGTTGTTGCTCCACGCTGGCCGGTTCGGTGTCGCCCTGGACGACGATGAGCCGCTGCAGATCCGCGCGATACTCGCCCGGCACCTTCGCCCAGGGCGGTTCGCCTTTGTGCTGGCCGAAGCCGATCTCCCGATTGGGGTCTCGCTCGGCGAGGAACACGCCCCAGCGGTAATCCTTCATGACGACGTGCCCGAACTGGGCCCATCCGTCCCGACCGACGTTCACCGCTGTCCGGAGGTAGACATCCTCGGTTGGCAGGGCCGGTCCCATCGACTCCCACCAGGTGACGAAGTTCGGCTGCCAGGCCTCCAGGGCCCGCTGCAGGCGGCGGTCATCGCGCAGGTCGACGTTGTTGGGGATCTTTTCCGTGTAGTCAGCGGTCGTAGACACTTCGAGCGTCACACTCGCTTCCGATCGAAATCAGCGCGTTGACCGGTGCCGAATCGGCGCAGCGCGCCATTCGGGCCGGAGGCATTGGGTCGGTAGAAGATCCAGTTCTGCCAGGCGGCCAGCCGGCCGAAGATCTTCGTCTCGATCGTCTCCGGGCCGGCAAAGCGATAGTTCGCCTCCAGTCCGCTCAGGGCGTCCGGGCTGAAGCTGGCCCGTTCCTCGATACTCATCCGAACCTCCTCGTCCCAGTCGATGTCGTCGGGGGCGAAGGTGATCAATCCGAGGTCGTGCGCCGCTCCGGCGGTCAGCGACGTGCCCACATGCTTGCGCACGGCCGCGAGTCCCTCGTCATCGCCGAGGAATCTCGTCTGTAGGCGGGTCAATCCGTTGCTCATCGGTAACGGGCCGAGGTTGATTGCGTCGACGACGATCATGGCCGGATCCGCGTCCGGGTCGACGTCCTCGAAGGTGCCGACGAGCTGGAACGAGCGGTCGGCCGCAAGCGCCAACTCGAGGAGCGATCCGGCGAAGCAGCTGCCCGGTTCCGCCAGGGCGATCAGGCTGCGGCTCGTCACCTCCAGCCGCTTCAACGTTCGCTTGATGAACTGGACGATCTCGTTGGCCAGCCAGTCGTCGGCGTGGTCGACGAGGAATCGATCATGGGCGAGTACCCGACGCCCGTCGCCTTCGGTCCGGAAGATCCAGGTGCCCACGTCGAGCTCGTTTGTCCGCAGATCGAGGATCAGGTCGTCGAGTTCCCGGAAGGCAGCGAGCGACCAGAACGCGGCACCCTGTTCGTGCAGGTCCTCGACGTCGGCGGGCCGCTCGGCCTCGGGACCGCGCATTGTCACTGCCGCTGATCGGGTGCTGCGATCGATGCGGGCCGACACGTGTTCGTAGCCGATCTCGTCCTTCGTCCGGGTCTTGGTGAGCGGGGTGAGCGTGATCCCTCGGGCGTGGGACGGGCGGTTCGATCGCGCCGCGAATTCGGTCGCCCGTAGCGAGACCGTGTCGGCCCAGGACGGGCGCGGCACCGCCTCGTCGACGAGCCGCCACTGCACGGCCCTTTTGGCGGCCACGCCGTCCGGGCGGGTCGTGAAGTAGTCGGCCAGATCACGGCGGACGTGCCGCTTGTCGACGACGCGGGTCAGCCCGCCGGTGCCGGGAAGCACGCCCAGCAACGGCAGTTCCGGCAGCGACACCGTCGACGAGCGGTCGTCGACGAGCATGATGTGCTCGCACGCGAGCGCCAGTTCGTAGCCGCCGCCGGACGCTGTCCCGTTGAGCGCCGCGATGTAGCGCTGCTCGGAGTGCGCGGACGCGTCCTCCATCGAGTTGCGCGTCTCGTTCGTGAACTTGCAGAAGTTCACCTTCCACGGGTGTGATGCCGCGGCGAGCATCCGGATGTTGGCCCCAGCCGAAAAGATCTTGTCCTTGCCACTCGTGACGACGACGGCCCGCACCTCGGGATGTTCGAACCGAAGTCGTTGCACGGCATCGGCCAGCTCGATGTCCACGCCGAGGTCGTAGGAATTCAGCTTGAGCTCGTATCCCGGCACCAAAGCGGCCTGCTCGTCCACGTCCATCGTCAGGGTCGCGATCGGCCCGTCGCACGTCATCCGCCAGTGCCGATAGCGCAGCGGGTCGGTCTGAAAGTCGACGAACGGCGGGGCGGCCTCCGCGGGTTGGCTCGGCGGCATCGTCGTCGACCGGGGACTCGTCATCGACGTGGCCCTTTCGCCGGAGATACTCTCTATGTTCTACATACTGGTGTGTGTCCGTCAAGGATTCGTAGACTGTGCGCCATGACCGCAGCCGCGGAGGTGGCCGGACCGCGTCTATCCCGTCGGCACGCCGTGGGCGCCGAGAGCGCGCGCGGGCTGCTGTTCACCGTGCTCGGCGAATTCGTGCTGCCGACGGGTGGTGCGGCGTGGACGTCGACCCTCATCGACGTGCTGGGCCGGCTCGACGTTGAGCCGAAGACCACCCGGCAGGCGTTGATGCGCACGGCCGCCGACGGGTGGCTCGAGGCGGTGCGCTCGGGGCGGCGCACTCGGTGGCAGCTCACCGCAGCTGCGGTCGAGTTGCTGACCGACGGGGCCCGCAGAATCTACGGCTTCTCCGGGGCGACGCCGGATTGGGACGGGCGCTGGCTGCTCGTCATCGCGCGCGCGCCGGAGACCGACCGGGGCGCCCGGCATGTCCTGCGCAGCCGGCTGACCTGGGCCGGTTTCGGCACGCCCGCGCCGGGAGTCTGGCTCAGTCCGCATGCTGATCGACTGGACGAGGCCGACCGGGCCCTGGCCGAGTCGGGACTGGGCCCGGAGGCCCAGGTTTTCCTGGCCGAGCACACCGGTCTCGGGCGCCTCGACGCCATGGTGCGCCAGGCCTGGGATCTCGATGCTCTCGCCGCCGCGTACGAGGAGTTCCGGGCCGAGTTCCGGCCTCCGCGGGCGCCCGACTCACTGGCGGGAGTCGTCGAGCTCGTCCACGCCTGGCGCCGTTTCCCCTGGATCGACCCCGGTTTGCCGACGCAGTTGCTGCCGCCCCGATGGGGTGGCGTGCAGGCCGCGCAACTTTTCCGGCGTCGGCACGAGCGCTGGTCTCCGCCGGCCCGCGCGGAGTGGCAGCGGATAGGAGGGTGACTTCATGACGCGTTTCGTCCTGATCCCGGGCGCAGGTGGCGCGGCGTGGTACTGGAGTCAGGTCGTCCCGTTGCTCGTCGCCGCCGGTCACGAGGCCCGGCCCGTTGACCTGCCCGGCGACGACGAACGAGCCGGGATTCGGGAGTACGCCGACCTGGTCGGGCGCGCGGCCGAGGGTGGAGACGACGTAGTGCTCGTGGCCCAGTCCCTGGGCGGCTTCACCGTGCCGCTGGCGGCCGAACGGATTCCGGTAGCGGGGCTGGTGTTCGTGAACGCGATGATTCCCGTTCCCGGCGAAACGGCGGCCGAGTGGTGGGCGAACGTCGACGCGCAGGCGGAGCGGGAGCGCGCCGCCGAGGCGAGCGGATACGGCGGGGAGTTCGACCTCACCACCTACTTCCTGCATGACGTGCCGCCCGAGATCGCGGCCGAGGGGGTGCCCTTCCAGCGGTCGGAGGCCGAGATCGGGTTCACCCAGCCGTGCGACTTCACCGGGTGGCCGCCGGTACCGATCCGCGTGCTCGCCGGCGCGGACGACCGGCTCTTTCCGGTCGGTTTCCAGCGCCGGGTCGCCATGGACCGTCTCGGCGTGACGGCCGACGTCCGGCCGGGCGGCCATCTCATCGCGTTGTCGAATCCGACCGGCCTGGCGGACTACCTGCTCAGCTGACCGGTGCGGCGCCTCATCGGCGCGCCCGCCACCGAGGCGAGACGATGCACAATCTGGCGATGAGCACTCAGCGGGGACCTCTCGAAGTGGGCGTGTCGGCCCGCGAGGCCGAGGTGCTGAGTGCCGTCGCCGAGCATCTGACCAACGCGGAGATCAGCGCCCGGCTGTTCATTTCGATCCGCACCGTCGAGAGCCACGTCTCATCCCTGCTGCGGAAGTTCCAGGTGGACGATCGGCGAGCACTCGCCGCCGTTGCCGCGACCATGCGGCCGACCGCGACTTCCGGCGGGATGGCGACGGTCGCCGCTCGAATACCCTCCACGTTGACGCCTTTCGTCGGGCGCGTGACCGAACGAAAGGTGCTGGCCGAGGCGCTCGGCTCGCACCGGCTGGTTACCGCCGTCGGTCCGGGCGGGATCGGAAAGACCCGCCTCGCGCTGAGCGTCGTCGCAGAGGTGTCCGACCGGTTCGCGGACGGAGCCTGGTTCGTCGATCTGGTGCCCGTCACGGACCCGGCGATGATCGCGCCGACGATTGCCGAGACGCTGGGCCTGGGCGAGCATCAATCGCGCTCGCCGGAGGACAGCGTCCTCCGCTGGCTGGCCGAACGGGAGATACTTCTCGTACTCGACAACTGCGAGCATCTACTCGACGGGGTCGTGGTACTACTCGAGCGATTGCTGGCGGGGAGTCCTCGGCTGACCGTTCTCGCCACGAGCCGAGCTCGGCTGCTCGTACCCTTCGAGTGGGTATTTCCGGTCCCCGGATTGTCGTTGGAGGCTGACGACGGTGGCCCCGGGGACGCGGCGGCCCTGTTTCTTGGCCGCGCAGCAGCGGGCGGCCATGCGCTCGATGCGGACGACCTGCAGCGCGTGGTAGCAGTGTGTCGACGTCTCGACGGGATGGCTCTGGCGATCGAACTCGCGGCCGCGCGGTTGCCAGCGCTGGGACTGGAGGGGCTCGATGCCGGGCTCGGTGACCGCTTGCGGCTGTTGACCGGCGGTCGACGAATAGACGACCGGCATCGATCGTTGCGGTCCACGCTCGACTGGAGCTGCGCGCTGATGACCGAGCCGGAGCGGGCGGTCCTTCGCCGGGTGTCGGTCTTCGCGGATGCGTTCACGGCCGGAGCGGCCGCTGCGGTATTCGCCGGTTGGCCGCCCGTGCCGGACAGCGCGATCCCGCCTATTCTGGCCGAGCTCGCGGAGCAGAGCCTGCTCGTCGCGATTCCGGAGCTGGCTGGTATGCGCTACCGCCCCCTGGAGACCATCCGGCAGTACGGCGCCGAGCTTCGCGACAATGCCGGGGAGTCGGTCGAGGCGATGTCCCGCCATCTGGCCTGGTGCCTGGGCATCGCAGACGGCATGGCGCCGGGCGACGACATCGGAGCCTGGCGGGCGGAGTTCGACCGGATCGCCGACGAGCTACGCAGCGCGCTCGCCTGGGCCGCAGGCCAGACTGCATACCGCGCGGAGGCGCACCGGCTGGCGATCAGGTTGGCCGAGCTGACCTTCGCTCGAGGCCTGCCCGGTGAATCGCAACGCCGGTACGAGCAGGCAGCAGGGCTCGCGCCCGATGATCGGTCCGCAGCTATCGCTCTGCGCAGCGCGGCGGGAGCGGCGGAGTCGCGACACTTCGGCGACGACGCGCTCCGGCTGCATCGGGCCGCAGCCGACGCGGCGGTGCGGGGGAATGATCGTCCGGCGGCCGCGAGCGACCTAGCCCGGGCGGCCATGTTGATCAATCGAGCGTCCGGACTGATCGCCACCCAACCGAGGCCGGGCGCCGATGCTGCCCTCCTGGCCGAGGCCCGCGCTCTTGCTACGGGGGACCCGACCGCGGAGGTGCGCGTCCTCACCGCCGAGGTCTACACGGGAGATGATAGGAATCCCCTCACCGCGGAGCTGGCGGAACGGGCTGCGACCTTGGCCCGGCGGCTCGGAGATCCGGTTACCGAGAATGTCGCGCTGGACGATCTCGCCGCCGTCTATCTGGCCCGCGGGGAGATTCGAGCTCCCTTGGCGAAGTCGCTGCGACGCATCGACCTGCTTACCCCGCTACCTCTCACGGCCATGACCGGACTCGAGATGTCCGACGCTCTCAATATGGCCGCGGAGTGCGCGATCGCCGCCGGCGACTTCCCCATCGCCCGCGAGATGGCCGAACGGGCGCGGGACCTACCGTTTCACCGAGAGGAAGGGCACCTTGCCACCGCCCGGCTCATCGTGGTCACCGTGCTTGCGGGTGACTGGGACGAGGCGGTCGCGCTGGCCCAGCGGTTCCGAGAGGGCTGGGACCGGGCCGGCCGGCCGCGCGTCGGCAACCTGACCCGCGCCGCGTACGCCGCCGCAACTGTCCACGGGCTGCGCGGCGACGATGATCTCCGCACGCAGTGGCTAGGGATCGTCGACGACCTCACGACGCCCGGGCGGCCGTTGTCGGCGATTCACGTCGGGGAATTCTTCGATGCGCTGTTGCTTTTGCACCGCGGTCAGCCCGAACGCGCGATGCTTCAGCTGGACACGCCCCCAGAGCACTTCCGCGAATGGCACAACGGCATGTGGCGACCGTGGTACGCCGCCCTATGGGCCGAAGCGGCCGTTCTGACCGGTCGGGACGACGCGCCGGCCCGAATTCATCGAGCGCGGTGGTCCACTCTGGACAATCCGATCGCGGCCGCGATCGTGGATCGAGCCGCCGTGTTGGGTCGGCCAGGCGCACCGGACCGGGACGCGCTCCTCGCCACGGCCGCGGTCTTCGAGGCGGCCGGATGCCACTACCAGTGGGCTCGAACCCTCGTCATCCTCGGAGGTAAGTACCGCGAGCGCGGCGAAGCGGCGCTCGCCGCCCTGGGGGCCACGCCCATGGTCTGGCCCTGTAATCAACAGTGACCGATCGCCGGTGTGACGAACGCGATCCTGGCGTATCTCCGTGGCCAGTGGGCGCTCCTTGGGACGTGCGCGATGAGCGTGCGCGGGGAGTGGTATCCGTGCTGGGCACGGTGTCGCCACGGAATCGCAAGATCCGTGGTGTCCACCGATGCCGAACGGGCGGCAATTCACCAGTCTCGATAGAGCGCACGACCATCGCGATGTGCGGACTATCGAGGAGTGTTCTCAATGATCAGTCATGGAGTGCTGGCCGACGTAGCGGCGGAGCGGTCTCGGACGCTGCGAGCGGAAGCGGAGCAGTTTCAGCGGGCCAAAGCGGCCCGCTCGGCCGATTCGGGTGGCCGGCGCGGCGCCGGGACGCGGCGGCCGTGGTGGCGTCGAGGCGTAGGACAGCCGGTGCCCCAGCCGGTGATTAACACGAGCCAGCCCGTCCGGGTGACCGGCCAGCCGGTCGCGCTGCGGGATGGCTCGCACGTGCTGATCCGGCCGATCGACCGCGCCGACACCGCGCTGCTGGCCGACGGGTTCAGCCGGCTGAGCGCCCGATCTCGCCACCACCGGTTCCTGGGCGGCAAGAGCCATCTCACCCCGGCCGAGCTTCGCTACTTCACGCATCTCGACCACTACAACCACGACGCGCTCGGCGCACTGGATCCCTCCGACGGCCGCGGCGTCGGCATTGCCCGGTATATCCGGAATCCCGACCAGCCGCACACGGCCGATGTCGCGGTCACCGTCGTCGACGACTGGCACCGCCGCGGATTGGGAACCGAGCTGCTCACCCAGCTCGCGCACCGGGCCCGCCACGCCGGCATCCGATGCTTCACCGCCCAAGTCGCCCCGGACAACGCCGCCATCACCCGGCTTATGCAGACCCTCGGCGTGGCCGCCGATCAGGGCTTCCGGGACGACGACACGGTCGAATACACGATTCCGCTGGGCCGCACCGCCGTCGCGGACGGCCGTCGACTGGGCGCGGGCTGCTAGGACAGCGCGACCTCGGGCACGCCGTCGACCGAGGCCAACGCGGCAATGGCCGACCCCCGAGCGCCGGCCATGTCCAGGTCCGGGACCAGCGCCAGAGTGGTGAGCCGGCGTTGCTCCTCGCGAAGCACGGTGTTGGCCCGGACCTCGGCAAGGAACCACTCGCGCAGTTTGCGAGTGGTTTCGACGACCCCGCCACCCAGGAAGTAGGCGGTCGGGTCGGTGAAGTTCGCGGCGATCGTGAACAGCCGGCCCAGGGCGACCGCCTGTTGCCCGAAGATGCGCACGGCCATCGGATCGTCGTTCTCGGCGTACGACCGGACCAGCTTGGCCGCCTGCCCGATGGATGCCATCTGGTGCAGCTCGTGGTCGGGGTAGCGGCCGAGCCAGTAGGGAAGCAGGTTCTTCTCGATGCCCTTCAAGGAGGCGACGCTCTCGGCGTCGCCGCTGAACCCGCAGTTGCAGTCCGGCAGCGGTTGATCGTCTTCGAGCAGGCCGTTCATCGGGAGATGGACGTGCCCGAGCTCGCCGGCCATGCCAGCGACACCTTTGATGACCTGGCCCGCCTCGATGACGCCGCCGCCGAGCCCCGTCCCGACGATGGCCGAGACCGACGATTCCTCGGCGGCTCGTAGGCCGAAGAACTTGTGGTGTGCGTACAGGGCGGCGGCGTTGCCGTCGTTGTTGTACACGACCGGGAGCTGCAGCTGATCTTCGAGCGCCGTTCGGAAGTCGAACCCGCGCCAGGCGGGCGCCGAGAAGTTTGTCGCTCCGCGAGAAGAGATGACGCCGGTAGCGCTCGTCGGGCCCGGGGTGTCCAGCCCGACCGCCCGCACCACCGAGCGGGAGGTTTCGGTCAGTTCGAGGACGTTGTCCAACGCCGACGCCAGCGAGCTGAGCGCGGCCTCCGGACCTTGATGGACGAACGAGGCGTTCTCGACGAGACGATCGACCAAGAAGTGCCCGCGCGCGTCCAGGACCGTGGCGTTGTTGCTCGTTCCCCCGTTGTCCAGTCCGACCACAACCCAGTTCCGTATCGGGGACATCGTGCTACCTCCTCTGGATCACAGCGGGAGCCGTGACTGCGACCGCTCGGGCCTCGTCGCGCTGTCATCGAACCAGGCGAGCGGCCGCCCGACCAGTGACACGACCAAGATCCGGGTGGCGCCCGTCCGGCACGGGACGTTGACCGGTGGAAACAACGACACATGTCGATAGTGCCGCGGTCCGGCCGATTGCGCCCAGTGGCGGCTTCTTCCTGGGACAGGAAGCCACTGCCGTGGTGATCGATCTCCTACGTTACTGTAGGAAGTCAGAGTTAGCCGACGGTCATCGGGCTGCGTCCAGCGCAGTGCTCGCCGTGCGGAGTGCATGTGTGGAGGCGCCCGCCCGGAGGCCTGGAATCGGAAGTTCTCGCGGCGTTGTGGGCCGCGGACCAAGGGCTCACGCCTGGTGAGGTCAGCGACGCCGTAGGAGGCGTTGGCCCGGCTGCTCAGCGATCACCAAGGCGCCGAGACAGTTGACCGACCCGCCGAGGAGAATCAGCCCTGATGTCGGGTTCGGGCCCTGCAAGCGCCGGCCGCCCGGCTTTCGATCTGGCGGCTTGCGCTGCTGCTCGGACTGCTCGGGGGCGCCCTCGCTGCGGTCCGGGAGGCGGCCCAGGACACCGAACGTCTCGTCGAACTCGCCCAGGCCGCGTATCGGTCCACCCACCGCTGAGGCCGCCCGCCTACGGCCGCCCGGCGACCTCCCGCGGTCGGCGGACCGGGTCACCGGCCGACGCCGAGAGGCGCACCGGCATCGCGACCCAGCCGCGCAGGACGCGCGTCGGCCGACGGGTGGGAATCCCCGCCGACCTGAGAGCCGGGAAGCGGGCAAACAGCCGGCGCAAACCGATCTCCCCCTCGGCGCGGGCAAGCGCGGCACCGACGCAGTAGTGGCGGCCGCTGGAGAAGGAAAGGTGCCGCCCGGCGTTCTTCCGGGTGACGTCGAAGGCCTGCGGCTCGGCGAAAACGGCCGGATCCCGGTTCGCCGCGGCGAGGATCGTGGTGACCGGCTGGCCGGCCCGGATCGGCTGTCCGACGAGCTGGGTATCCCGCCGGCATATCCGGGCCGTGAGCTGCACCGGCGACTTCCAGGCGGAGGATCTCGTCGACGGCATTCGGCCACTGCTCCGGATCGGCCGAAAGCACCCCCAGCTGGTCGGGATGGTCGAGCAGCAGACGGACGCCGTTGCCCAGCAGGTTGACCGTGGTCTCGAAGCCGGCCACCAGGATGAGGCCGGCGGTCGCCCGCAGCTCGCGCTCGGTCAGCGGTCGTCCGTCCAGGTTGGCCTGGATCAGCTGGCTGATCAGGTCGTCGCCAGGATGCCGGCGGAGCTCGGCCAGGTGATCGCCGAGCCAGACGTGGAAGCGCCGCAGGCCCCGCTCGGTGTCGCGAAAGCGCACATACGGCAGGCCGACGTCCAGGCTGGGCGCGGCGAGCTCACCCAGTTCCAGCAGCAGACGCCGATCGGAAGATGGCACGCCGAGCAGGTCGCTGATCACCGCTACGGGTAGTTGTGAGCAGTACGCGTCCACGATGTCGACCGGCGCGTCATCATGGCCGCGGGCGGCGATCTGATCGAGCAGGTCGTCGGCCGTGGTCGCCACTCGATCGCACAGCCCGGCCACGGCTCGGGCCGTGAAGACCGAGGACACGAGCGCGCGGTAGCGAGGGTGGTCGGGCGGTTCGATGGACAGCAACGACGGTTCTTCGAGCGGGTGCAGGGCGATACCACGGGTCGCGCGTTCCACCGAACGTAGCCACGGCGGGACGTTGGTCGCGATCGAGGTCACGCCGAAGTCCTCCGAGCGCAGCACCGCCTGGGAAACCTGATAATCCGCGGTGATGTAGCCGATTCGGGTGCGCACCAGTGGCCCCTGCGCCCGGATTCGCTCGTACGCCGGAATCGGATCGACGCGCACGGTGGGATCCGCGATCAGGGCCGCCTGGAGGTCACCGGCGGCCGCCCAGCGGCGCGTGGCGAACCGTACCAACCCGTGCAGTACGAGCCAGCGGGTCAGCAAGCGCATACCTCCGTGGTACCAGATCATTGCCGTGGGTGTCTCGGTCTTAGTGAATCGCGGTTAACATTGCCGAGTGGACGTCCGCTTAGGTGTCCAGCCATGACTTCCGTGCTGCGGTCCTGCTGTGGATCTCAGCAGCGACGCATGCGCCCGCAATCGCGCCGCCCAGCTGGAGGCGCTGTCCGAACTTGATGCGCAACTGGTGCTCGCGAAGGCCGGCGGTGGCCCGGACTACGCCGATCGGCATCATGCGCGGGGTCGCCTTCTCGCGCGCGAGCGCATCGAGCTGCTGCTCGATCAGGATTCTCCGTTCCTCGAACTGTCGACCTTGGCGGCGTGGGGCACCCAGTTCGCTGTCGGCGCCGGCCTGGTCACCGGGATCGGCGTGATCTCCGGCGTCGAGTGTGTGGTCATCGCCAACGATCCGACGGTGCGCGGCGGCTCGGTCAACCCCTACACGCTGCGCAAGAATCTACGGGCGCTGGAGATCGCCAAGCGGAACCGGCTGCCCGTGATCAACCTGGTCGAGTCCGGCGGCGCCGATCTGCCCACGCAGGCTGAGTTGTTCATCCCGGGTGGCCAGATTTTCCGGGATCTGGCTCGACTTTCGGCGTTGGGCATCCCGACGATCGCCCTGGTGTTCGGCCCGTCGGCGGCCGGCGGCGCGTACGTGCCCGGCCTGTGCGATCACGCCGTTCTGGTCGACCGGCAGGCGGCTGTCTTCCTCGGCGGCGCTCCACTGGTCAAGATGGCGACCGGCGAAGACGCGGAAGACGAGACGCTCGGTGGCGCCGACATGCACACTCGGGTATCCGGAGTGGGCGACTACTTTGCCGTCGACGAGAAAGACGCCATCCGGCTCGGCCGCCAGATCGTCTCCGACCTGAACTGGCGCAAGCTCGGACCGGGACCGTCGCGCTCGGCCGACGATCCGCTGTATGCCGCCGAGGAGCTGCTCGACCTGGCCCCGACTGACCTTCGGGTGCCGGTCGATCCGAGAGAGATTCTCGCCCGGACCGTCGACGGATCGAAATTCGACGAATACAAAACGAGATACGGCACCAGTCTGGTGACTGGATGGGCATCGGTGTACGGATTCCCAGTAGGCATCGTGGCGAACGCGCGTGGCGTGCTGTTCAGCGAGGAGGCCCAGAAGGCGACCGAGTTCGTCCTGCTCGCCAATCAGACGGACACGCCGCTGGTATTCCTGCAGAACACCACGGGCTACATGGTTGGTGCCGAGTACGAGCAGCGCGGGATGATCAAGGACGGAGCCAAGATGATCAATGCCGTGGCCAACAGCACCGTCCCGCACATCACCATCACTTTCGGGGCGTCGTTCGGGGCCGGAAACTACGGGATGTCCGGCCGCGCCTACGATCCGCGGTTCGTCTTCGCCTGGCCGATGGCGAAGCTCGCCGTCATGGGTGCCGCGCAGCTGGCGGGCGTGCTCTCCATCGTGGGTCGGCAGGCGGCCGCGGCGGCCGGGCGGCCGTTCGACGACGCGGCCGATCAGCGGCGCCGGGCGGCGATCGAGGCGCAAATCGACGCCGAATCCCACGCATTCTTCGTCACCGCGCGCCTCTACGACGACGGCATCATCGATCCTCGCGATACCCGCACGGTGCTGGGCCTGGCCCTGTCGGCCGCCCATTCGCAGTCCGTCGAGGGGCGCCGCGGCTACGGCGTCTTCCGGATGTGAGACCTCCGATGCGTGCCATCAGGACCTTGCTCATTGCCAACCGGGGCGAGATCGCCGCGCGCATCATGCGGACTGCGAGGGCCATGGACATCGCGTGCGTCGTCGTGTACTCCGACGCCGACCGCGATGCGCCGTACGTTCAGCGAGCCGACGCGGCCGTGCGGCTTCCCGGCTCGGCGCCGACCGAAACCTACCTGCGCATCGACCGCATGATCGACGCCGCGAAGCGAGCCGGCGCAGACGCTATCCATCCCGGCTATGGATTCCTCGCTGAGAACGCAGAGTTCGCGCGCGCTTGCGTAGAGGCCGGGCTGATCTTCGTCGGACCGCCGGCCCGGGCGATCGAGACGATGGGCGCCAAGGTCCCGGCCAAGCGGGCGATGGCGGCGGCGGGGGTGCCGGTGCTGCCGCACGTCGAGATCGGCGCCGAGACCGACGTCGCCGGCGCGTCGCTCGACGCCCGGGTGGACGCCGAGGTCGGTTTTCCGGTGCTGGTCAAGGCCGCATTCGGCGGCGGAGGGCGCGGCATGCGCCTGGTGCGGGCGGCCGAGGATCTGCTGCCGGCCGTCGAAGAGGCCCGGCGCGAGGCTGCCTCGTCATTCGGCGACGCCACGTTGTTCGCCGAGCGCTACGTCGAGCGGCCCCGGCACGTCGAGGTGCAGATCGTCGGAGATGCATTTGGCGACGTTGTCGGTTTGGGCGAGCGGGACTGTTCAGTGCAGCGCCGCTATCAGAAGCTGATCGAGGAGAGCCCGTCGCCCATCGTCGACGCCGACCTGCGAGAGCACCTCGATTCGGCGGCGGTCGCGGCCGGCCGAGCGGTCGACTACGTCGGCGTCGGCACGGTGGAGTTCGTGATGGACCGCGAGCGCCGCTTTTACTTCCTGGAGATGAACACCCGGCTTCAGGTCGAGCATCCGGTGACCGAGATGGTGACCGGCCTGGATCTCGTGCGGCTTCAGCTGGAGGTGGCCGAAGGCGCTCCGTTGCCGCCCGACGTACGGCACGTGCAGTCTTGCGGGCACGCCATCGAGGCGCGGCTGTATGCCGAGGATGTGACCGCCGGATTCCTTCCCGCGACTGGCGTTCTGCACAGCTTCGCCGTGCCGGAATCGCCTGGGGTGCGGGTGGATTCCGGCGTGGCGGCCGGATCACACGTCGACGTCCACTACGACTCGCTCCTCGCCAAGGTCGTAGCGCACGCATCGTCCCGAGACGAGGCCCGGCGGCTGCTGGCTCGAACGCTCGCCGACACGCACGTGCACGGCGTAGCCACCAACCGGGACCTGCTCGTCGCCCTGCTGCACTCGCCCGACTATCGCGCCGCTGATATCGACGTCGACTATCTGACCCGCCTCGATCCGGTCGAGCTCATGCGAGCCGCGCGCCCCCCGCAGGCGGATCGGATCCACGCCCTGGTGGTGGCTCTCGCCGACCAGGCCGACCGCCGCGCGCACGCGCCCGTGCTCGGGGCCGCTCCCTCGGGTTGGCGCAACGTCCCCAGCGAACCGCAGCGGACGACCTACCGCTCGGAGGGTGCGAGCTACGACGTCGGCTACCGGTTCCTTCGCGACGGGCTCGAGGCCACGGTGAACGGCGAGTCATTCGGCGAGGTGGGTTTGATCCTCATGCGGGGCGACCTTGTCGACCTCGAGCTGGACGGTGTCCGCCGCCGCCACCTCATCAGCCGAGGCGGCGGTAGCAGCCAGGTACGCAGCTCGCTCGGCGCGACCACCTTCGTCGAAGTGCCTCGATTCGCCGCGCCAGACGTGCGTTCGGCGCCCGGATCGCTCGTCGCGCCAATGCCGGGAACGGTAGTCCGCGTGGAGGTGGGGCTCGGAGACACCGTGCAGGTGGGCACGCCGGTCGTCGTGCTGGAAGCGATGAAGATGCAATACACCGTGGTCGCACCAGCCGCCGGGTCCGTCACCGCTGTTGGCGTGCAGGCGGGACAGGCTGTGGACGCTGGTGCGGTGCTCGCCGTCGTCGAGCCGTCGGGCCGATGACGACTCCGCGGCCCGTGCGCATCGCGAACTGCTCCGGGTTCTACGGCGACCGGCCGAGCGCCGCGCGCGAGATGATCGACGGCGGCCCGATCGACGTCCTGACCGGCGATTACCTGGCCGAGCTGACGATGCTGATCCTCTGGAAGGCGCGGCAGAAGGATCCGACGGCCGGATACGCCACGACGTTCCTGACTCAGATGGAAGACGTTCTGGGCTCATGTCTGGATCGCGGCATCAAGGTGGTGAGCAACGCTGGCGGCCTGAACCCGGGTGGTCTCGCCGGCAAGCTCGGTCAGCTGGCTGCGCGGCTCGGCCGAACGGCGCGCATCGCCTATGTGGACGGCGATGATCTGTCCGGCGATATCACCGGAATCCTTGCTGCCGGGCATCCGCTCGCGAATGTCGATACCGGTCAGTCGCTCGAGGACGCTCAGGTCGAGCCCGTGACCGCGAACGCCTATCTCGGTGGATGGGGCATCGCTGCCGCGTTGGCGGATGGAGCGGACGTCGTCGTGTGCGGACGGGTTACCGACGCGTCGCTGGTCGTCGGGCCGGCGGCATGGTGGCATGGCTGGGAGCCCACGGATTTCGACGTACTCGCGGGTGCCGTCGCCGCCGGCCACATCATCGAATGCGGGCCGCAGGCCACCGGCGGTAATTACGCGTGGCTGGCCGAGATAGCCGACCGGCGCTACCCGGGCTTTCCGATCGCCGAGGTCGCCGCCGACGGCAGCAGCGTCATCACCAAGCATCCGGACACCGGTGGACTGGTCACGACCGATACGGTGACCGCTCAGCTTCTCTATGAGATCGCTGGCCCCCAGTACCTGAACCCCGACGTCGTCGCCCACTTCGACACGATGCGGCTGGCCCAGGTGGGCTCGGATCGGGTCGCGGTCAACGGCACGCGCGGGTCCCCTCCGCCCTCGACTCTGAAAGTCGGGATCAACTACCTCGGCGGCTACCGGAACACCATGACCATGGTGCTCACCGGTCTCGAGATCGAGGCGAAGGCGGCCTGGGCCGAGCAGGAGCTGTTCGAGCTGCTCGGCGGCCGCGAGCGCTTCGACGAGGTCGACGTGCGCCTGCTGCGCTATGACCGAGCCGACGCTCCGACCAACGAGCAAGCGACGGCGCACCTGCGCATCACCGTGAAGGCCCACGATCCGCAGCGGGTCGGCCGGGCGTTCTCGAACGCGACGATCGGGCTTGCGCTTGGCGGGTTCGCCGGATTCCACACCACGACGCCGCCGACGGCGGAAAGCGAGTTCGGTGTCTACTGGCCCACCCTGGTGCCGGCCGACCTCATCACCCATCGCGTCACCACGTCCGACGGGCAATCCCGCGTCGTCGCCCACCCGCCGAGCGTCGGCGGCGCGATCGGCCGGGTCACCACCCCACCGACCGCGCCGGCCGCTGACGGCCCAACCGTCCGCGTACCGCTCGGACGGATCGCGGCGACGAGATCAGGCGACAAGGGCGGCAACGCCAATGTGGGCGTCTGGGTCAAGAACCCGGCCGCGTACAACTGGCTGCGCGCGTACCTCGGCGTGGAGCGCCTCCGCGAGCTGATCCCGGAAGCCGCCGACCTCGAGGTCGAACGTTACGACTTGACGAATCTGCGGGCACTGAACTTTGTGATCGTCGGCCTGCTCGGCGAAGGCGTGGCGGCGTCGACCCGACCCGACCCGCAGGCAAAGGGTCTGGGGGAGTACCTGCGATCGCGGTTCGTCGAGCTGCCGATTCACCTGCTGGCGGGATCATGAGCCCCCCGCCCCGAACTCGGGACCCCCAGCGCAAACAGAAGATTCTCGCTTCCGCCGCTGACCTCGTCGCTCGGCAGGGCTACCACGCGGTGTCCATGATGGACATCGGCTCCGCGGCCGGCGTGACCGGCTCGGCCATCTATCGGCATTTCGACAGTAAGTCGGCCGTGCTCGTCGCGCTGTTCGACCGGGTGATCGACCGGCTCCGCCGCGATCAACGCCAGATCCTGCGAACGACGGCCGATCCGGCCACCGCGCTGGCCCGGCTCGTGGACGTCCAAGTCGATTTCGTCGTAGCCAACCGGGAGTTGGCGCGGGTTTACATCCGTGAGATCAACAACTTGCCGGAGACGGATCGTCGACGGCTGCGGCGCAAGCAGCGGCTCTACGTCGAAGAGTGGGTCGCGCTGTTGCTGGTCCAGCACGAGATCTCCGACGATTCCGCCCGAGCCATCGTGCATGCGGCCATCGGCGCCATCCAGTCGACGCTGCTGTACGCCGGCGGCCTGACCGAGGGCGAGCTGCGCCAGGTGCTCGGTCACGCGGCCCGCGCCGTTCTCGCCCTACCACGCGCCCCCGCGGCGCCGAGCAGTCGTGATCTTGGACTTACTGCTCTCCGACGACCATAAGTCCAAGATCACGCAGCGGGGCAGGCCTAGGCGCTCGCGCCGAGGACGAGATCGGGCACGATCAGCTCGCCGGGTTCGTCGGTGAGCTCGTCGAGTTCGCGCAGAGCGCGATCCACCAAGCGCTGCGCGATGTCGGCTATCGGAATGGCCAGCGTTGTCAGAGCCGGCGTGAGCATCCGGCCGATTACGCTGCCGCCGAAGCCCGTCACGGCCAGGTCAGTGCCGATACGCATTCCGCGCTCGGCGGCCACTCCGTAAACCGCCCCCGCGACCACGTCGTTGCTGGTGACGATGGCGGTCGGACGTTCGGGCCGGTCGAGCAGCGTGTCGATCTCGTGCTGCAGGGCTCTTCCGTCCGGATCGGGGGTGGCGGCGATCGTCGGCAGTGCGGCCGCGGTCATCGCGTCCTGGTAACCGCCCTCCCGTTCGACGTCCCACCGGCCCTGGGGGGCGTAACCGAGGAACGCCACGCGGGTGTGACCGAGCCCGATCAGGCGGGTGGTCAGGCTGCTGACGGCGGACCGGTTGTCGATATCGACCCAGTTCTGCGGCATATCCGGTTCCGTACGCCCGAAGCTGGCAAACGGAATGCCCCGACGGGCCAGCAATGCTATCCGCGGATCATGCGGTGAGATGGTCGCGAGTACGAATGCGTCCACCGCCGCGGATCCGACGAGTTCCCGGATGTCCCGCAGGCCGCTGTCGTCGCCGGCGGCAAGCAGCAGATGGTGGTTTCGCCGGCTCGTCGCGGTCGAAAGCGCCTGAATGAACTCGAGCAGCATCATGTTCGTCGGCGCGAGTTCGGCGGCGGGAAGCGGGTGCGCGATCCGACCGGTGCGACGGGGCTGCAGTCGCGGGGCCGCGCCGAGCGGTCGATAGTCGTGGTCCTGGATCACGACGTGCGCCAGCTCGCGGGTTTGGGCCGGGAGCTGCTCGTGATCGCGCATGACCGTCGAGACGCCGGGGACCTGGGCCCCGTCGTCGATGGTGAGCCTGTGTCGTGTGCTCATGCGCGCGTTCTCCCCCTCGACGCAAGTGCGATGAGGGATCCCTATCACACCGAAGGATGACGAACCTAGGAGGTTTTCAACCCTTCGGTGACTCGAACGACACGGCTCGCTACGGAACCGGTAACGCGGCGAATCAGACCTACCTCAGCGGAGTTCGGGCGGCGGTGCTAACGACGGCAAGGTCGGCGAACGGCAATGGGCATTCGGCACTCGCGGCACAAGCCAGCACGTCGTCGCACCCGACGTCGAGCGCCATCCGCAATGTCGCCGCGATGACCTGCAAGTCAGCTACGCGATGCTCAATCTCTCGGAGCTTCGTGGCCACCTTGGCGTGCAGACCGGCATCGGGGCGGCGTCCATGACGGTGCCGGCCGGTCTCGAGCAGGTCGGCAACGTCGTCGAGGGTGAAGCCGAAACGTTGAGACGCCTTGATGATGCGCACGACGGTGACCGCTTGCTCGGAATACAGCCGATGGCCACCGAGGCTGCGCTCGGGCTCTGCCAGCAGGCCACGTCGTTCGTAGTAGCGCAACGTCTGCCGGTTGACGCCGGCCGCCGCGGCAACCTGCCCGGACCGTAGCCCGGTTGTCATTGGTGACTCTCCAGTGGTGCGTCGGTCCGACGGGCGAGCGCGTCGAGCACCCCCGCCTGGGACGCAGGTACGTAGATGTTCAGCTTCAGCTCGTCGGCGAAGCGTTCGAAGCGGAAGCTGAAGAACGAGCAGCACTCGGTCTCCCGATCGATCAGGTCGCGCGCGATGTTTTCGAACCGTGGATCCAGAATCAGGCGGAGGTGGCGGGCGTCGACCCGGTCTACGGCCCGGAGCGCGGCGGCGAACAGCGTGTCGAACTCCGCCTGCCGCACCGGCCTTTCGTCCCGGGCGAGCGTGCACGTCTGCGGCGACAACGTCGGAGAATCGGTCATGTCGCGACGATAAGCCTGTACTTGGGTACCGGATGCAACTCGTTCGCGGAAGCTAACGTGATGGACCATGAGCTACGTCACGGATCCCCGGGTCGACGCGTATATCGACCGGTTGCCCAACTGGCAGCAAGCCATCTGCCGCGCGGTCCGTGATCTGGTGCACGCCGCGGACGAGGAGGTCACCGAGACCATCAAGCGAACGGACCGGCCCTATTTCGTTCTGGACGGCAACATCTGCGCGCTACTCGCGGCCAAGGACCATGTGAACGTGTTTGTCTACGATGGCGCGATCGTGCCCGATCCTGAGGGAATCATCACCTCGGGCCATGACAACAAGACGGCCCGCACGGTCGCGATCCACCAAGGCGAAGCGATCAACCAGCCGGCGCTGTTGGCGATGTTCCAGCACATCATCGCCAACAACCGCGCCGGTGGCTGGCGCGCAGTGGTCAGTGGAAACTGATCCTCGACAACTCGCTTCCGACCAGTCACGATTCGTCCCGCGATTAGCCTGACCGAATGCGTGGATGTGGCGTCCGGTCGGCGGCCGGACCGGTGGAGCTGCTCGAGCTGCCGGAACCAGGCGATCCCGGTCCCGGCCAGCTGGTCTTGGAGATCCAGGCGGCTGGTATCGGAGCGTGGGACGCACTCCTGCATACCGGCGGTTGGGACGTCGGCCTGCGTCCGCCGGCAGCGCTCGGCGTCGAGGGAACCGGGATCGTCACCGCGGCCGGCCGGAACGTCACCGACATCGCTGTGGGCGACGCTGTTCTCGTACACGAGGCGCCCTTGCCCGGTGGAAGCGGCTTCTGGGCTCAGCGGGTGGTGGTCGATGCCGGCCACGTCGCCCGTCGACCCGCCAGCGTGAGCCCGGTGCTGGCCGGGGGCCTGCCGGTATCCGGTCTCACCGCGCTACAGGCCCTCGCGCAGCTGGAGGTCGCCGCGGACACGCGGCTGTTGATCACCGGCGGGTCCGGTGTTACTGGCGCTATCGCGGTACAGCTCGCCGCGCAGTCCGGAGCCGGGGTTACCGCGACCGCCGCGACGCGTCAGGCCGAGCGCCTGCACCGCATGGGCGCGATGGAGATCATCGACTCCCACGCCGCGGATTGGGCCGAGCAGGTGGCGGCCGGCTTCGACGCCGCTCTGGTTGCCGTTCGCGGCACGGCCGCGGCTGCGATCACTCTGCTTCGCGATGGCGGCCGGCTGTGCTCGATCACGTCCGACGCGCCGCCGAGCGTTCGCGGCATCGCGTCGGTGAATGCGTACGTACAGCCGGACGCCGGGCGGCTGGCCCAACTCGCAAATCTCTGCGCCGAAGGGCGCTTGGAGCTCGACACCCAATCGCTCGCCCTCGACGGCGTGCCGTCCGCTGCGCAGCGGGTCAGCGCAGGACAGTCGGGCGGCAAGAAGTACGTCGTCGCATTGTGATCGGGGCGCCCTGTCGTCAGCTGCCCGACCGGTCTGGCGGTGCGGGCGTCGGGTCGAAGATCAGTTCGAGCTGGATGTTGTCGGGATCGCGAAACACGACGACCTGGGCCCCGGGGATCGAGTTGGCTGGAGTAGCAGGCGTGTACGGCACGTGGTGGCGGTCAAGGTGCGCCTGCCATTCCGCCAACTCGACCTCGCTATCGACGCGGAGTGAGAGATGATCAAGTCCAACGCGAGTCTCGTCGAAGCGGTCGTTCGGTCCGGATGTGTGCAGCGTCAGTCCGAGCCGGATCGCCAGCTCCGGATGGCGAAGGAACACCTTTTGGCGCGTGCCGTCGGGTGAGGCATACTCCCCGACGCGCTCGAATCCGAGGATGCTCGCGTACCAACTGGCGCTGGCGTCCGGCGCGGTCACGGTCAGC
This sequence comes from uncultured Actinomycetota bacterium, assembly GCA_963779485.1. Classification (GTDB taxonomy): domain Bacteria; phylum Actinomycetota; class Actinomycetes; order Mycobacteriales; family Jatrophihabitantaceae; genus CAVVJA01. The sequence goes on from CAVZYJ010000012.1 coordinate 141,977, forward strand.
CCGACGTGGTGGATTGCGGACATCGCCACTGGCCCAGTTTGGCACCGCTGCGCGTCAGCTCAGGGAAGGATCGAGCAATGACGTCTGCGCGAGAGACCGCTGACACGCTTCGCGATTTCGGCCTCGGCGACGAGGACTGGCAGGCCTGGCGGCGCAGCGGGCTGGCTCCGGAGAGCTTCGAGGACTGGCTGACGGACCGAGTCGCTCGCCGACCGACCGGCCGGCGAGCCCGCGCCGTCTACGGCTCCGACGACGTCCACGACTTCGCTCGTGAGGCCATCCTGCGCGCGCTCGCGCTACGGCCGGACGACCGGCTAATCGAAATCGGCTGCGGCGGCGGCCTGCTGCTCCGCGCCGCGCTCGCCGCTGGGGCCACGGTAACCGGCATCGACCACAGCCCGGACATGGTCGCGCTCTCCCGGGAACGCGCTCCGGGCGCCGAAGTGCTGCTCGCGAGCGCCCATCGACTGCCCTTCGCCGACGCATCGTTCAGTGCAGTCGCGATGTCGGTCGTCTTCATATTTCTCCCGGACCCCGCCGCGATCCTGCGCGAATGCGAGCGCGTCATGATCACCCGCGCGCGGCTTGCGATCTACACCACCGGGCCGGAGCTGCGCGGCACTCCGGCCGCGCCCGAGCCTCTCGCCAGCCACAGCTACTTCCGTACCGACGCCGAACTCGTGGCGCTCGCCCGCGACGGGGGATTCACGGGTGTCACAGTGACCAACGATGGCGGTGGCCAGCTACTCACAGCTCGGGCGCCCTGAGCTCGTCGCGGGTGGTCTGGCCCTTGCTTCCGTCTTTCATCCATCCGGGATGACGGCATCGTGCTGGTGGTAACGGCAACATACGCAGACGAGACAGCCAATAATTCCGTCAAAAGGTGGAAGTCGTGATCAAAGCTGCGGAGTTCGGGACCGGTCAGGTGTTCTGGTCCATGCTGTGGTTCTTCCTGTTCTTCGTGTGGATCTGGTTGTTGATCGTCGTGTTCAGCGACATCTTCCGCAGCCGGGACCTCGGTGGCTGGGCCAAGGCGCTGTGGACGATCTTCGTGATCATCCTCCCGTACTTGGGCGTATTCGTGTACCTGATCGCGCGTGGCAACAAGATGGGCCAGCATGCGGCGGAGGCGGCCCAGGCCCAGGATGCGGCGAATCGCGAATACATCCGCAGCGCGGCTGGGTCGGATGGCCACGGTGCCGCGAACGAGGTCAGCCGGCTGGCCGACCTGCGCGATCGCGGCGTCATCAGCGACGCCGAGTTCCAGCAGGCTAAGGCCAAAGCCCTCTCCTGACTCGCGGCGGCCGGCTCAAGCGGACTGCCGCTCTCGGGTCGCGGGCCGGCCGGTACAACCCCATCCAGGGTCGCGTTCTCGTCGCGTAACATCGGCCTGGCGCAGCATAGGCGAGGCACTCGCTGCCACGGGGCTGGCTGGGGCTGGTTGTGTTGTCGACTGTCCGAGGGTGGTCGAGTGCGTCCAGCCGCGCGCTATGAGCGCTGACCATTCCGACCAGGCGATCGTCTCCGGTCACGTAGCAGTCGACTCGGCCCACCCGGCCCAGAGCCTCGCAATATCCGCCTGCCATGCAGAGCTGGCAATTATCGCGGCCGATGCTGGGGATTGGGCGCGAGCGGTCCGTCACGTGGAATCATCTCGAGCTTGCGCGGTCGGGGCCGGTATCGACGATGACGGTACCCAGATCTTGACCTTTGCCGTTTTGGCCCAGCTATCTACGCATCAAGGTGATGCGCAGCGCGCCCGGGAGGCGCTGGCCCACGCTCACCGCCTCCGAGCGGAGTCCACCGTGACCCTTCCCTGGCTCGGAGTTCAGCGAGGATTGCGATGGCTCGCACTCATCTCGCTCTCGCCGATCCGGCTGGTGCGTGGACCGTCATTCGAGATGCTCGCGAGATCCAGCGACGTCGTCCCCATCTCGGGTGCTCGGTGAGCAATTGGACCGGTCGGTCCGAGGCATTGCATCGAGCTGAGGAGTGCGGCCTGCTCAACGCGTAGCCGCTGATCCTGGCCGCCTGGTCACCACTCCGGCCATTCATCAACCTTGGGCGATGCGGCGCGCTGACTCGGGGTGTTTCAGTGTTCGGATGAACTCGAGCAGTGACGCCGCGCTGAGCCTGCCGCACCGGGAGATCTTGACTCGGCTGGCGCTGAACGACTCGTCATTCGTCAAGCTCGTCTTAGACGGCGGTTATCACAACGTCGAGATCTCCCGACTCGATGCGAGGACGCACGCGCTGGCCCGGCTGGCGGCGCTACTTACGCTCGGCGCGTCCGGAGCGGCGTACGCGTCGGCCGTCGCGGACGCGTTTGCGGGCGGCGCAACGGTCGATGAAGTTGTCGGCGTGCTCGTCGCCATCACGCCCTCGATTGGCATCGTTCGGTCGGTATCCGTGGCGCCTGATCTGGCTCTAGCGGTCGGATTCGACGTCGACGACGTCTTCGAGGAGCAGTGACTTCCGCTGGTCGGGCAGAGAGCTGCCAACTCGCTTGTGCTACGTAGGTCGCCGCCCGAGAGTGTGAGCACGGCCTCGTCGTTGGTCTACGCGCTGGGTGTGTCACTGAGTCCGGTGCCCATCGCGTCGATTCTGCTCATCCTCACCGGCCGGCACGCCCGGGCAAACGGGATTTCGTTCGCTACTGGGTGGACGGCCGGGTGCCCGGCCTAGGCTCGTTTACCCGTCTGACGGGCGCGCCACCGGGCGAGCAGCGCGGGCATCTCGGTTTGCAGGAACTCGAAGAAGGCCAGCGATTCCGACAGCCTCCGGCCGGCGTCGGTCGCCGCCCCGACCGCTTCGACTCCAGCCTTGGTCGTCGCTACCCATTGGTCGAGTATGTGTTCGCGGCGGGCGATCATTTCGTACCAGCTGTCGTTCTCGAAGACGTAGTGATCGCGGCGCGAGCCCGGTTCCCGTTCGCGGCGGACGATGCCCAGTCCGTTGAGGTAGCGCACAGCACCGGACACGGCCGCGCGACTGATCTGCAGTTGATCGACGAGCTCGGCCGCGCTGAGCCGGGCCCCATCAGCCGAGAGCAGCGCGGCGAACACGAGCGCCGGCATCCGGGGCATGCCGGCATCGACGAGTGCGCCGGCGAACCGCTCTACGAAACGACGAACGGCCGACTGATCGCGGCCGCGTGACCTGCGCCGTTCAGCGTTCACGATATCGATTCACAATGTCGTGAAACTTGTGTAGTTTAAGAATGCCATGGACGCAATCTACGCCGACGGGCTGACCAAGCGCTACGGCGACGCGCTCGCTCTGGATCGCCTCGACCTGGCGATCGCGCCTGGCGAGGTGTATGGCTATCTAGGCCCGAACGGGGCCGGCAAGACGACCACGATTCGGCTGCTACTGGGGTTGCATCGTCCGACTGCCGGTCGGGCAACATTGTTCGGGGTGGACGCCTGGCGGGATCCGGTGACCGCGCACCGCCGGGTGGCCTACGTCGCCGGCGAGCCGGCGTTGTGGCCGTCGCTGACCGGAGAGGAGACCCTGCGGTTCCTCGCTCGGCTGCACGGCGGCACGGATGAGAGGTACCGCCAGGAGCTGGTCGCCCGCTTCGACCTCGATCCGCGGAAGAAGGTCCGCGCGCTGTCGAAGGGGAATCGGCAGAAGGTGCAGCTCGTCGCCGCGCTGGCCACCCGGGCCGACCTGCTGATCTTCGACGAGCCGACCAGCGGACTGGACCCGCTGATGGAGGTGGAGTTCCGCCGCAGCGCCGAGGAGGCCAAGGCTCGCGGCCAGACGATCCTGCTGTCCTCGCACATCCTGAGCGAGGTCGAGGCGCTCTGCGATCGGATTGGCATTCTGCGCCGCGGACGGCTCGTCGACGAAGGCACACTCGCCGAGCTGCGGCACCTGCGCGGCCAGACCGTCGAGGTCACCTTCCCCGGCCCGGCGCCGGAGCTGCCCCCGATGCCTGGCGTCGCGGTCCAGCCGGTCGGCGCGAGCGGGCTGCGGATGCAGACCACCGAGGGAGTAGGCCCGGTGATCGCCGCCCTTGCCGGGCACCCGGTCGCCACACTCATCAGCCGCGAACCGTCTCTAGAAGAGATCTTCCTGCACCACTACGCCGACCCCGGTCTGACCGACCGCGACAACCCGGCGACGGTGACAGCCCATGACTGACCTCGCCGCGTCGGCACCGACCACGAGCCGGCGAAGCGGCGTGCTCACGGTGCTGGCGCGCCAGGCGCTGCGTGACGCCCGAGTCCGCACCGTCGTGTTCGGCTATTTGTTCGCCGTCTACTCCTACATCCAGCCGGTCGGCTACCGGCACACGTACCCGACGAGCGCCGATCGGCAGGCATTCGCCGGCAGCTTCGCCGGCAACCCCGGCTTGCGCCTCCTCTACGGCCAACCGCACCAGATCGACACCACCGCTGGCTACACCGCCTGGCGCGTTGGCGGAGTGCTGGCCATCGCCGCCGCCGTGTTCGGGCTGCTCGCCGCAGTCCGGGTGTTCCGGGCCGACGAGGAATCCGGTCGCACCGAGGTCGTCCTCGCCGCGCCGGTCAGCCGCGGCACCGCATACGCCGCCGGCCTGCTCGCGGTCGCTGCTGGGATCGCGCTGCTCGGGCTGGCCGAGTTCGCCGGCCTGGCCGCGGCCGGCCTTCCGACCGCCGGCGCGGCCTATCTCGCCGTGGCCACCGGCACCGTCGCGGCCGTGTTCACCGGAATCGGAGCGCTGGCCAGCCAACTCGTCTCGACCCGCCGCGGCGCGCTCGGCCTGGCCACCGTGACGCTCGGACTGCTGTTCCTGCTGCGGATCCTCGCCGACACCGTCACCGGCGCCGGTGGGCTGCGCTGGGCCACACCGCTCGGATGGGCCGAAGAACTGCGCCCGCTCACCGGCTCGGCCCCGCTTGTCCTGCTGCTCCCTGCTGTGACCACGGCGCTGCTGCTGGTCGTCGCCGCGAGGTTAGCGCGTGAGCGGGACATCGGGGCCGGCCTGCTCCCCCGTAACGACAGCGCCGATCCGCAACTGTGGCTGCTCACCTCTCCGACCGCGCAGGCCCTTCGCGCCCAGGTCGGGGTCCTCGCTGCGTGGCTCGCCTCCACCGCCACCTTCCTGACGATTCTCGGTGTCGTCTCGCACAGCCTGTCCACCGCCGATGTGCCGCAGAACATCCAACGGCAGATCGCCAAGCTCGGATCGGGATCGATCGTTGCCCCGACCGGCTATCTCGCGTTCCTGTTCCTGTTCGTCACGGTCGCGCTCTGCCTGTTCAGCTGCACCCAGATCAGCGCCCTACGCCAGGACGAGGAGCAGCATCTGGAGACCGTGCTCGCCCAACCGATAGGCCGCTCCCGCTGGCTCGCCGGTCGCCTCGTCCTCGCGGCCTTCGCCGCGGCCGCCATCGCGCTCACCGCCGGGGTCGGCGCCTGGGCCGGAGCCACGGCCGCCGGAGTCCGCATTGCCCTTCCGAGCCTGCTCGAAGCCGGCGTCAACGCGCTCCCCATCGCCCTGCTGTTCCTTGGCCTCGGCGCGCTCGCGTACGCCCTGGTCCCTCGGGTCGCGGCCGGTGTCATGTATGGCCTGGTCGCGCTCGGGTTCCTCTGGCAACTGATCGGTTCACTTGTCGGCCCGCCGCGCTGGATCCTTGACCTGTCGCCGTTCGCCCACGTCGCACTCGTACCGACCCAACCGTTCCGGCCCATCGCCGCCGTCGTCATGGTGACCGTCGGCCTGCTCGCCGCGACGAGCGCGCTCGTCGCCTTCGGCCACCGCGACATCGCCGGGCGCTAGCGGCAGCCGCACCCGCGTGTCCGTGAGCGCCGTCCGATGACCGCTGCACCCGGGATGATCTTTGACTTATGGGCGCTATCAAGCAATAAGTCCAAGATCACGACCGAGGATCGGACTCCTGAGGAACCGGATACGCATGAGGGGCGGTCCCGCCGTTGTCCGTGGTGAGCGCTTCGAAGGGTGCTAGCGGCACGACATCCTCGGCCTTGGCCGCCATTGCCGGGTTGACGGTAATCAGTGCGTCGGCCTGGAGCTTGGTGACGGCGAGATACTCCGCATCGTACGTCGTCTCCCAGCCTCGCTCCGCGCGATCTTCCAGGCTGTGCGGCGCGACACTCGGTCACCGAGCAGCCGCATCTTCAGTTCGGTGAGGCGTTCATGGCGCTGCAGCGCCTGACGCTCGGTGAGGTCACCGTGCCGTACCGCTTCGAGAAGCAGGGAGAGGGCTTGGGAACGGATGAGGTTCGGGGCGACGATCTGATGTTCCGGACTGACTGGGACATCGCTGGCCACGAGGCGTAGCAGGGTAGGAGCGTCGATTGCGTAGCGGGTCATGCCGGCACCCTATGCGCGCTTGCCTGCTGGTCCAGTCTGGAGCGGCGATCATGCGGTTCCTGCATGGAGAAGTTGCCGGGCGTCGTCGCGAGTTACGGCCGGATGCGCGCTGACGGCTTCGGGCCGGTCGTCCGAGCGATGCCACCTCCGACTCGCGGCCGCGAAAAGGTGGGACCGCTCGGAACGCGGTCATCGCCTGAAGCTACCACCGTCACAGCGACAGACGTTGGCGAGCGTGATCCCGTGGCACGTGTTCTGATCAGTCAGTCCGGCATGTCGGCGAAACGGCTGAGGTGGCCCTGGAACGCGACTTGAACCGTCGCCGTGGGACCGTTGCGATGCTTGGCGATGATGATGTCGGCTTCGCCGGCTCGGGGAGATTCCCGCTCGTACATGTCTTCACGGTGGACGAGCAGCACGAGGTCAGAATCCTGCTCGATGGAGCCGGATTCGCGAAGATCGGCGAGCAGCGGCTTCTTGTCGGTGCGCTGCTCCGGACCCCGGTTGAGCTGGGAGAGGGCAACCACTGGCAGGTCGAGCTCCTTGGCGAGCAGCTTGATCGCGCGCGAGAACTCGCTGACCTCCTGCTGGCGCGATTCGACGCGCTTGCCGCTGGACATGAGCTGCAAGTAGTCGATGATGATCAGCTGCAGGTCGTGCCGCTGGCGCAGCCGCCGGGCCTTGGCCCGGATCTCCATCATCGTGAGGTTCGGCGAGTCGTCGAGATAGAGCGGCGCCTCGGCCAGCTCGCCGGCTCGACGAGCCAGGCGCTGCCAATCCTGGTCGGCCATGTGACCGGACCGCATATTCCGGAGCGGCACCGAGGCCTCGGCCGAGAACAGCCGCATCATCAACTCGAGCTTGCCCATCTCCAAGGAGAAAACGACGGTCGGCTTGTGGTGTTTGACCGCGGCCGACCGCGCGAAGTCCAACGCCAACGTCGACTTACCGGATCCTGGCCGACCGGCAACGGTGATCATTTGCCCGGCGTGCAGGCCATTGGTGATCTCGTCCAGTCGGCTGAATCCGGTGGGAATACCGGTGCCGATCCCGCCTGTGGCCGAGATGCGATCGATCTCGTCCATCGTCCCTTGCAGCAGGGACTCGATGTGGACATAGTCTTCGCTCGTCCGCCGCTCGGTGACGTCGTAGATCTCCGCCTGCGCCCGGTCGACGACGTCGTCGACGGTGCCCACGATGCCGCCCGCACCACTAGCGGTGTCATACCCCATCTGGACGATGCGCGTCCCGGCGCCAACCAACCGTCGAAGGACGGCGCGTTCCGCGACGATCTGCGCGTAGTACCCGGCATTGGCCGCCGTCGGCACGGCCGACAGCAGCGTGTGCAGATATACCGCCCCGCCCACCCGCGCGAGCTGGCCCGAGCGGGTCAGTTCGTTGGTCACGGTGAGCGCGTCGGCCGGTTCACCGCGGCCGTAGAGATCCAGGATGGCGTCGTAGACGAGCTGGTTGGCGGGCCGATAGAAGTCTGTCGGGCGCAGCACCTCGACGACGTCGGCGATGGCGTCTTTGGACAGCAGCATGCCCCCGAGCACGCCTTGCTCCGCGGCGATGTCCTGCGGCGGGTTGCGATCCATCCCGCCGGTCATGACCCGGGTGTCGTCAGCGAGTGCCACGGGAGCCCCTCCCCCCAGGACTACTGAGCAGGAATCAGTCGTGGTGAGCACACGAGAAGGTGTATCGGGACCCTCTGACGATTTCCGCCACGGCGTTCCGCGCAGCCGATCCGTCGCCACGCTAGGGGTCGCACGGTTGGCCCACAAGTTCGCTTGTGCACCGAGCTGTGGACAAGCCTGTGGGCGAGGCGGCCCAGCTTGTAGACGAGCTGTGGACGGCTATGTGAATTGCGCGCCGCAAGGCGGAATCACCCAGCAATTACCGGGGATTCGCTGTCCACCGGCTGTGGACGTAAGTTTTCTTGCGAGGTGATCTTGCTGGCCGCTGGTCGTCCGTTCGCGAGAGGAGCGCCCGGGGCGCTGATCGCCCGTTCGTCACGGTGGTGATCTTGGACTTATCGACCCCAGAGGGCAGCAAGTCCAAGATCACGAACAGGCACGGCGGAGCGTGTCAGAGCGCAGTGACGGTCACCGGAATGGAAGCGACGACCTCCGGATGCAATTCGACCGTCACGGTATGCAAGCCCGTCGACTTGATGTGGCCGGGCAGGCGGATCCGCTTGCGATCCAGCAGCGGGCCACCCGCGTCCTTCACCGCCGAGGCGACGTCGGCCGACGTGATCGAACCGAACAGCCGGCCCCCTTCGCCTGCACGAGCGCCGAGCGTGACGGTCAGCTTCTCCAGGTCGGCCCTGATCTCGCGAGCGTGACCCAGGTCGCGAATCTCTCGCGCGTCCCGAGCCCGCTTGATCTGGCTGATCTGCTTCTCGGCCCCCTTGCTCCACAGGATGGCCGCGCCACGAGGCACGAGGTAGTTCCGGCCGTAGCCGTCAGCGACCTCGACGATGTCGCCGGCGAGGCCGAGGCCGGGAACCTCGCCCGTCAAGATGAGTTTCATGGTTCCGGTCCCTCAGCGCGCCGTCGACGTATAGGGCAGCAGCGCCATCTCGCGCGCATTCTTGATCGCCTTGGCGATTTCCCGCTGCTGCTGGGCGGTAACGCCAGTTACCCGGCGGGCGCGGATCTTGCCGCGATCGGAGATGAACTTCCGCAGCAGGGTGGTGTCCTTGTAGTCGATGTAGTCGATCTTCGCCGCAAGCAGCGGATTCTGCTTTTTCTTGGGCTTGCGGATAGGTGGTTTCGGCATTCGGTACTCCGCTCGTTCGGGATCTTGCGCGACGACACCCGTCGTCAAGACCCACAGATTCTGCTATCGGGTCGGGACGTTAGAAAGGCGGCTCGTCGGAGAGTCCCCCGCCGCCAGACGATGGCGCTGGCGTCCCCCACGGGTCGTCGACGGGTTCGGTACCTGACCCAGACGAGCCGTATCCGCCGGACGTGGAGCCGCGCTGCGTGCGGTTGACCTTCGCGGTGGCGTAGCGCAGCGAGGGACCGACCTCGTCGACGTCGAGCTCGATGACGGTGCGCTTCTCGCCCTCTCGCGTCTCGAAGGACCGCTGCTTGAGCCGACCTTGCGCGACCACCCGCATGCCGCGTTGCAGGGACTCCGCGACATTCTCGGCGGCCTGGCGCCAGATCGAGCAGCGCAGGAACAGCGCCTCGCCGTCCTTCCACTCGTTCGTGGTGCGGTCGAACTGGCGCGGGGTGGACGCGATCGTGAACGACGCGACGGCGGCGCCCGAGGGCGTGAATCGCAGTTCGGGGTCGGCCGTCAGGTTGCCGACCACAGTGATGACAGTGTCGCCAGCCATAGCCGCCTACCTCGCTTCCGGCCGCAGGACCTTGGTCCGCAGCACCGACTCGTTGAGATTGAGCTGTCGATCGAGCTCCAGCACGGACGCCGGCTCGGCCTGCACGTCGATGACGGCATAGATGCCCTCGGCGTGCTTGTCGATCTCGTACGCCAATCGGCGCTTGCCCCAGATGTCGACCTTCTCGACGGTGCCGCCGTCCTTCTTGACGACGTTGAGGAACGTGTCGAGCGAGGGGGCGATGGTGCGCTCCTCGAGATTGGGATCGAGGATGACCATGACTTCGTAATGGCGCATGAAAGGGCCACTCCTCCTATGGACTAGGTCGGCCGCGGACGGTCCGCGACAGGAGGCGGCCGCGTCGAGTCGTCCGACGCGGCAACGGCACCATGCTACCGCCTGCCCCGCCGCGCGACGAACCACCCGCCTCGCTCAGGCCTCCGGGGGATGTCCGACCGCCGTCGTAGGCTCGTGGGCATGCCAGCAGTCGGGGCGCATGTCGATTCCACCGATCCGTCGGGCGCCGCGCGGGAGGTGGGCGCCCAGGTCGTCCAGTTCTTCCTGGCCGATCCGCAAGGCTGGAAGCAGCCGACCGAGCACCCCCAGGCCGCCGCTCTGAAGGCCAGCGGTCTGACGATCTACATCCATTCGCCCTACGTGCTCAACGTCGCCACTCTGAACAACCGCATCCGCATCCCGAGCCGCAAGCTGTTGGCCCAACACGCCGAGGCGGCCGCGCAGATCGGAGCGAAAGGGCTCATCGTGCACGGCGGCCATCTCAACGCCTCGGACGATCCAGAAACCGGCTACGACAACTGGCGCAAGACCTTCGCCCGAGCCGCCGACGAGGGTGGGTTTCCGCTGCCGATCCTCATCGAGAACACCGCGGGCGGCACCAACGCCATGGTTCGCCGCGTCGATCAGATCGCCCGGCTGTGGGACGCAATCGGCGAGTTCGGGCCGGGGTTCTGCCTCGATACCTGCCACGTCTACGCCGGCGGTGAGGAGCTGGCGGGCGTCGTCGCACGTGTCCGCGCCATCACCGGTCGCATCGACCTCGTGCACGCGAACAGCAGCCGCGACCCGTTTGACTCCGGTGCCGATCGGCATGCCAATTTCGCCGCCGGCACGATGGATCCGGAGGCAATTGCGAGCGTCGTGCGGGAGGCCGGCTCTGATGCAGTCGTCGAGACACCGCGCGAAGGTCAGCGAGCGGACATCGACTATCTCAAGGCCGCGCTCGGGATCGTTTCGGTCGGCTGACGCCCCAGACTGAATGTTCAACCGGGCGGCGCGACCGGATCTTCCGGCGGGAGTGGCGTTTCGCCGGCTGGCTCCGGCCTCGGCGCCGGCCGGAAGGCCGCGGGAACTCGGAGCGTGACGATGACCTGGTCCTCGGCTCCCTCGAACGGTCCGCCGCCGGGATCGTCCAAGCCGCTCGATCGCACGATGTCCAGCTCCGGATGCCACATCTCCCGCACGACCAGGACGGCGATGCCGATCAACAGACCATCACGTATCAGCAGCAGGATCATGAGCGCGCCGTAGTCGAGGCCCCGGGCGCTGTCGTAGTACCCGAGCAGCCAGAGCAACGTGGCGATCCACACCGCAATCTCGCTGAACTGCCAGATCAGATTCATGGTCCATCGCGGTCGGGCGAGCGCGATGAGCGGCACCAACCAGACCGAGTACTGAGGACTCCACACCTTCGTCGTCAGCAAGAAGGCCAGCACGATGAGGAAAGCGAGCTGGGCCATCCGCGGCCGAGTCGGTGCACTGAGGCCGAGCAGGGCCACCGCCGCCACACCGGCGAAGACCGCGAATGCAACCGCGGCGCCGGGCGGCGTCCAGGCCGAGGCGTAGCCCTGGCCGAAGAATCCCACATTGGCCAAGTAATGCCCTATCGCCCAGAACGTGCTGGCTTCCGTCGGTCGGACGGCGCTGAAGCGATAAAACTCCCACCAGCCGGTCGGATAGGCCACTGCGACGGGAACGTTCACGGCGCACCAGACGAGGATCGTGGTGATCGTCGCCCAGGCTGCCTCCGGGTAGCGACGGGTGCGCACGGCCAGAATCCAGATCGGGACGAGCAGTAGTCCGGGGTACAGCTTGGCGGCAGCGCCGAGCCCGATGAACGTCCCGGCCGCCACCGGCCGACTACGCGCCCACGTCCACATGGCGCAGCTCATGAACGCCATTGCGAACAGGTCCCAGTTCGAGAACGCGTGGAACACAAGCAGCGGACTGAGGGCGACGAGCGCCGCGTCGTAGGGGCGCCGTCCCGCGGCACCCACGGTGCCGGCGACCATCAGCAGCCCGCAGATCGCGAGCAACACGCAGCTGAGCAGGGCGAACAACTGGGCGTCGGTGAGGGCCGGAATCGCCGCGTCCAGGAGGTGGGTGAGGCCGGAGGTGAACCACATGAACGCGCCGGTGAGCACCGGGTACTCCACCGCGTGATCCCGGTAGGGCACGGCCCCGACGTCCAGGCCCTCCGCGCCCCACAGGGGCACGATGTCGGAGTAGCACAGGTGGGTGTACTGCTTGTTGCCCACCCAGTTGCCGCTGGCGCAAGGGGCCTTCTGCAGGTAGGCCAGCACGAGCGTCACGCAGGTGAACGCGAGCAGCACCCGCAGCGGCGTCCACCACCGCCCAGAACCCGCGTATCGGCCCCACGCGCCGCCGATGGCCTGGCTCGCGGTGGCGACGATGGGGTCGTCCCGGCTCGGCACCGTCGGCGACCCTGCGACGGCCGAATCCGGCGGCCGGTCGGTCACCGTGGCATCCTCGCATGCGTCGCGCGAGCCCGCCGCCGGGTCGGCGTCAGCTACGGCGCACGCATGGTGCGGGTGTGGCGGCTGAGGTGCTCAGAGGTGAACTCTGGTATCGCGAGCGCGCGGAAGCGACGCTCGCGGAAGCGACGCGCCGGTCGCCGGAAGCGACGCGCCGGTCGCGGATTCGTCAGGTCAGGCCGCTGCGGCGGACGTCGGCGGAGCGCCGACCGATCGACCGGGCGTTGCCGGTCGGGACGAGCGGGGCGGTGTCGCCGGCGGCGTCGAGGGCTGGCGGGACGAGCGTCGCGGCGACGGGCTGCGGGTGTCCGGAGCCGAGGAGGTCGGGGGCGAGTAGGACGGCGGCGAGTAGGACGGCGGCGAGTTCGACGGCGGCGAGTTCGACGGTGCCGGCGGCGCTGGCGTGTCGGCCTGATTGTCGCCCACGCTGATCAGCTGGGTCGTCGCGACGGGCTCTTGGGGCGCGCCGGCCAGATAGCTGTCCATGAACAGCTGCCAGGTGCGTCCGGGCAGGTCGCGGCCATATTCCGGCTGGCCATACGCGTCCTTGATCGCGGCCGTGCTGTTGCCACTGCCGACCCAGACGGCCGCGCTTACCTGAGGCGTGTAACCGACCATCCACGCGTCGCTGTTCTGACCACTGTTCGGGCCGGTCTGGATGCCTTCGGTACCGGTCTTGGCCGCGGACGGCCGACCATCGGCGAGTGGCACGCCGGACCAGCCCGCGATCGGCGCGAGCGTGACGCCGACGTCGTTGGCGACCTTGGGATCGAGCGTTCGGACGCCGGGGTCGCGATGCTGGTACACGATGGCGCCCTGCGCATCGGTGACTTGCTGCACGAAGTACGGGCTGTGGGTCGTGCCGCCGTTGGCGAACGTCCCGAAACTGTCGGCCATGTCGATGACCCGCACCGGGTAGTCGCCGATGCCGATGCCGAAGCTGGTGCTTCCGTCCGGGTTCTGCAGGGTGGGCTCGCCGCCGCAGGTCTTGGCGACACCGGCCGCGTGCGCGGTCGCAGCGACGTTGCTCGGACCGACCTGGTTGGCCAACAGGTCGAACGTGGTGTTGAGCGAGTATTTCATCGCGTTCGCGATGGTGACCTGGCCGCTGTAGGCCCGGTCGGAAGGATCGTTGCTGATCGGAGTTCCGTCGATGGTGACCGTGAAGTCGCCATTGACGACCGAGTTTATGGCCAGCTGAGGCTGCTTGCCTTGCAGGTTGTCAGTCAGGACGGTGGCCAGCGTGAACGGCTTGAACGACGATCCCGGCGGCCGGCAACCCACCCCGGCATAGTCGTTGTAGTCGGGCTTGCCGTCATAGCTAGTGCCGTTCGGACCGCCGTAATAGGCGAGCACCCCGCCGGTCCGCGGGTTCACCGCGACGAGCCCGTTCTTGATGTTCTTCTGCGCCGAGGTCAGGTCACTGAAGGTTTGCGTGATCGCATCCTGGGCGGCCTGCTGGGCCTTGGGGTCGATGGTGGTTCGGATGCGCAGACCGCGAGTGTCGATCTCGTCCTTGCTGATGCCGTTGGCCTCGAGCTCGTCGATCACCTGCTGGACGAGCAACGCGGTGGGCCCGGTCGCCCCCAACTTCTTGGCTGCGTTCGGAGAGATCGTGCGGGGAAACGTCAAGGCGGCGGCCTGGCGCGCGGTGAGATGTTTGGTTTCGACCATCGCCTTGACGACATAGGCCCAGCGGGCCTTGGACTCGGCTGGATTGTTGGCCGGGTCGTAGTAGCTCGGTGCTCGCAGCAGCGCGGCGAGCAATGCTCCCTGGGCCGGCCCGAGCCGGTCGACCGAGGTTCCGAAGTACGCCTCGGCGGCCGCCTCGACGCCGTAAGCGTTGCGGCCGAAGTAGACGGTATTCAGGTACCACTCGAGGATCTGGTCCTTCGAGTAGTCGCGGGACAGCTTCACCGCAATGGCGAGCTCCCGCAGCTTCCGGCCGAGTGTCTGCTCGGAGTTGAGATAGGCGTTCTTGACGTACTGCTGGGTGATTCCTGAGCCGCCCTGGGTGTTGCCGCCGGTCACGTCGTGCAAGGCCGCTCGCAGGGTGCCGGTGATCGAGACACCGGGCTCGGAGTAGAACTGTCGATCCTCGGCCGAGAGCACCGCCCAGCGCACCGATTCCGGCACCTTCGACAGTGGCACGGTGGTCCGGTCCACTGAGCCGATTCGGGCCATGGTCGAGCCGTCCGAATATTGCACGACCGCGACCTGCGGGACGGCGAGATCGGCCGGGCGCGGGACGTCGCTCAGCGTGTAGAACAGCACGACCGCGGCGGCGACCATGGCCGCCAGCAGGCCTAGCAGCCAGGTGAGGGCGAGTCCGATCCGGCGCCAGACACGCTTGGATCGGGACATCTTTGCCAACCGAGCGCGCTTGCGCTGGCGATGGCGTTGCCACTTCTTCGGCAGGCGGGACTCGATGGGACGGTACTTCCGCTTAGCGGTCGTGACGCTCGACCAGTCCGATCCCATCGACTGCGGGCCGTCCGGCGGGTTATCCCTCACGCCGGACCTGCTCCTTCTGCTCTCGGGTCATCCGTCGGCAGCGGACAGCCTCTCGTTGTGTGGCCTGCCGTCCTCACCCAGGACGAACGATCGCAGGAGATGGTTCCAGCCGCAGTCCTGGCAGACCTCGACGACGTAGACGTCAAACTCCGCCAGGCGGCCCGCAAGGTAAGCCAGCTCGCCCATGGACTTGGCCTGGCCCGACGAATGCCCCAGTGCGTCGCCGTATACGTAGTGGACGTGCCGGATGCTCGCCTTGCGGCAGACCGGGCAGGATTGCGCGCTGGGTTCGCCGTAGTGGCGCGCGGCCAGCTGCAAGTAGGGGTGGGCGTCACAGATGTCGGCGAGCGAGATCCGTCCGTTCGCGAGGTCAGCGAGCACCGCACGCCGCTGCAGCGTGTGGTCGACGACGTCGCGAGGTCTCACGCTGCCAGGCTACGCGCGCAGCCGACATCGCTTCAGCACTCCATCGAGAAACTCTCAGGTCATGATGAAGCGTGCCCTTCGACGACCTCGGCGTGCCGGTCAGCGTGCCCGGCACCGTGCGCAGAGTCGTATCGCTGGTCCCGTCGCTGACCGAGTCGGTGGCCGCGAGCCGGGCTGAGGTGCTCGTCGGCGCCACCAACTGGTGCACCCACCCGGCCGGGCTGGACGTGGTCCGAGTCGGGGGCACGAAGAACCCGGATGTGGCGCGGATCGTCAAGCTCGCGCCGGACCTGGTGCTGGCGAACGAGGAGGAGAACCGGGCGACGGATCTGGCCGCTCTGCGCGAGGCCGGCATCGCCGTGTGGGTGACGGTGATCCGGAGTGTCGCTGAGGCCTTCGCCTCGTTGACCCGGATGCTGGCCGTAGCCGGCCAATCGGCGACGCCCACCTGGCTGGCGGCCGCGGCGGCCGCGTGGCTCGACCCGCCGATCGGGCCCGAGCAGGAGGCCGCGATTCCCATCTGGCGCCGGCCGTGGATGGTGCTGGGATGCGACACCTTTGCTGGCGATGTACTCGCCCGATTGGGCGTCCGCAACCGCTTCGCCGGCCATTCGGAGCGTTATCCGCGGGTGGCGCTGTCCGATATCGTCCGAGCGCCGCTCGTCGTGCTCCCGGACGAGCCGTACCCCTTCGGTCCGGCCGACGGCCCGGAATGCTTTCCGAATTCGCGGGTCGCGCTCGTCAGCGGGCGACATCTCACCTGGTACGGGCCGTCCCTGGTGGAAGCTCCGGCCCTACTCGCCCGCCAACTGGCCGGCGATGTGTTCTAGCGTTTAGAGCATGACAACGAGTGTCGCCAGCCCGGAAAAGGTCGATCTGTCCGTGATCGAGAATCGGGTGGCGTCGGTCGCCCGGCTGTTCCTCGATCGAGTGGCGGCCACGCCGGCCAGCGAGGCCTACCGCTTTGCGTCCGGCGACAGCTGGGCGAGCGTCACCTGGAGCCAGGTCGGCGACCGGGTCCGCCGGCAGGCCGCCGGCTTGATCGCACTGGGCATAGAGCGCGAACAGCCCGTCGCGGTGGCGTCGGCCACCCGCTACGAGTGGGTGCTGGCTGACCTGGCCATCATGTGCGCCGGAGCGGCTACGACGACCGTGTACCCGACCACGACCGCCGAGGACGTCACGTTCATCATCTCGGACTCCGGCAGCCGGGTCGTCTTCGCCGAGGACGACGCGCAGATTGACAAACTGCGGGACAACCGAAGCCAGCTGCCCGAGGTCGCGAAGGTGGTAACGATCGACGGAACAGCGGATGGGGACTGGGTGATCTCCCTCGCCGAACTCGAACGGCTCGGCGCGGACCTGCTCGCGGCGCAACCGACCGTGATCGACGACCGGGTCGCCGAGATCACTCACGACAGCCTGGCCACCCTCATCTATACCTCGGGAACGACCGGGCGACCCAAGGGCGTGCGGCTGCTGCACTCGGCGTGGACCTACGAGGCCGCCTCCGTCGACACGCTCGGCCTGCTTCGGCCCGACGACCTGCAATATCTGTGGCTGCCGCTCTCGCACGTGTTCGGCAAGGTGCTGCTCACGCTGCCGCTGCAGATCGGCTTCCCCACCGCCATCGACGGGCGGGTTGACAAGATCGTGGACAACCTCGCCGTCGTGCGACCAACGTTCATGGGCGCCGCGCCCCGCATCTTCGAGAAGGCGCATGCCCGCATCGTGGCAACCGGGCACGGGGAAGGCGGTATCAAAGCCAAGATCTTCGACTGGGCGTTCGACGTCGGGATCAAGGTCTCCCGAGCTCGGCAGGCCGGCCACCGCCCCTCGGCGCTCCTGACCGCGCAGCACGCGGTGGCCGATCGACTGGTGTTCAGCAAGATCCGGGAGCGGTTCGGTGGACGGCTGCGGTACTTCATCTCGGGTTCCGCTGCTCTCAACCGCGATGTCGCGGAATGGTTCGACGCCGCTGGCATCTTGATCCTCGAGGGCTACGGGATGACTGAGAGCAGCGCCGCGACATTCGTCAACCGGCCGTCGGACTATGCGTTCGGCACGGTGGGCCACCCGCTTCCTGGCACTGAGGTCCGCATCGCCGCTGACGGCGAGGTGCTCATCAAGGGACCCGGGGTCATGGCCGGTTACCACAACCAGGACACGGCCACGGCTGAAGCGCTCGACGCCGACGGCTGGTTGCACACCGGTGACATCGGCGAACTCGCTCCCAACGGGGCCTTGCGGATCACCGATCGCAAGAAGGACATGTTCAAGACCTCGAACGGCAAGTACGTGGCCCCGTCGGCTATCGACGCCACCTTCAAGGGCATCTGCCCGTACGTCAGCCAGCTCGTGATCGACGGTGAGGGCCGCAGCTACTGCGTCGCGTTGATCGCGCTCGATGCCGACGCCGTGCACGCCTGGGCGAACGAGAACGGCATGCGCGGTGCCGCGTTCGACCAGGTGGCGACCTCGGAGTCCTTCCGGGAGACGATGCAGGGCTATGTCGACACCCTGAACGGTCAACTCAACCGCTGGGAGTCCATCAAGAAGTTCGCCATCCTCAACCGTGAGCTGACAGTGGAGGACGGTGAGATCACGCCCAGCATGAAACTGCGCCGCAAGATCGTCATCGACCGGTACCGCGGCACCCTGGACGCGCTCTACGGCGATTGAGGCTGTGCGGCTGCTTCCCACCGCTCGTCGTGACCTTGGACTTGCTGCCCTATGGCGACGATAAGTCCAAGATCACAAAGGACTGAGCGCGGTTCAGGGCGGCGTTTCCTCACGGGACACTAGCTCTCCAGGGAACGCTGCAGGATCTGCGCGACATCGAGCACCTGGACGTCCTCGCGGGCGTTGCCGTCGGCCTGCTTGGCGGTGACCGCGTCGGTGAGCATGACCATGCAGAACGGGCAGGCGGTCGAGATCAGGTCGGGGTCGAGGCCGAGCGCTTCCTCGGTGCGCTCGATGTTGATCCGCTTGCCGATCTTCTCCTCCATCCAGAACCGCGCACCACCGGCGCCGCAGCAGAAGCCGCGGTCCTTGCAGCGATGCATCTCCTGGGAGGTAAGCGCGGGCACGGCATCGAGCACCTCGCGCGGCGGCGCGTAGACCTTGTTGTGCCGGCCGAGGTAGCACGGGTCGTGGTAGGTGACGTTCGCGTCGACCGGCTTGACCGGCGTGAGCCGCCCGTCGGCCACGAGGCGGCGGAGCAGTTGGGTGTGGTGCACGACGTCGAAGTGGCCGCCGAGCTGCGGGTACTCGTTGGCCAGCGTGTTGAAGCAGTGCGGGCAGGTCGCGACGATCTTCAACGGTGCGGCCCGAGTGATCGAGTTCAGCGTCTCGACGTTCTGCATGCCGAGCATCTGGAACAGGAACTCGTTGCCGAGCCGTCGGGCCGGGTCGCCGGTGCAGGTTTCGCGCCGCACCGAGCATCGCGAACTTGACGCCGGCGGTGTGCAGCAGCTCGGCGACCGCGCGGGTGACCTTCTTCGACCGGTCCTCCAAGGCGCCCGCGCAGCCGACCCAGAACAGGTAGTCGATGTCGGCCGGCAGCCGCTCGCCGGGGATGGCGCGGGGGACCTCGAAGTCGAGCCCGTCCGTCCACTCCTCACGACCGCGATCGGCGAGGCCCCACGGGATTGCCCTTGTTCTCGAGGTTGCGCAGCATGACGCCGGCCTCGGACGGGAACGCCGACTCGATCAGCACCTGGTAGCGGCGCATGTCGACGATGTGGTCGATGTGCTCGATGTCGACCGGGCACTGCTCGACGCACGCGCCGCAGGTGGTGCACGACCACAGCACGTCCGGGTCGATGACGCCGAACGATGCCGCGTCGCCGACCAGCGGGCGCAGCGCCTGGCCGGGACCGGAGCCCTCGAGGCGGGGGTAGCCCGCCTCCGGGACATGATGCGAGTCGGACGGCGCGTTCTCGGCCGCCGTGGCCAGATCCGGCGCGTCGTCGGGCACCGTCGTACCGTCGAGGAGGTACGGCGCCTTCGCGAACAGGTGGTCGCGCAGATCCATGATCACGAGCTTCGGCGACAGCGGCTTGCCGGTGTTCCACGCCGGGCACTGCGACTGGCAGCGCCCGCACTCGGTGCAGGTCGCGAAGTCGAGATAGCCCTTCCAGGTGAAGTCCTCGATCTTGCCCCGGCCGAACATCGTGTCCTCGCTCAGGTTCTCGACATCGGAGAAGTCGATCGGAGCGCCTGTTCGTCGGCCACCGGCAGCAGCGCGCCCAGCCCGTCGGGCAACCGCTTGGTCGTGACGTTGAGCGGGGCGATCGCGATGTGCAGGTGCTTGGAGTAGACGACGATGATCGCGAAGCCGAAGATCACCGCCATCTGAGCGAGCAGGAAGAACGTCTCGATGCCCTGGTTGTAGGCGCCGTCGCCGAGCAGCTGCGCGACGGCGTAGGACGCGAACGGCGCCTTCGACGTGCCGAACGGGAAGTGCCCGGTGTTGTACTGCGCGCCGCGATAGAGCAGCAGGGTGACGATGACCAGCGTGATCATGCCGAGGATCACCCAGGCCGGTCCGGTGTGCGATCCGTAGAACCGGCTCGCCCGGTGCTGGCGCTCCGGCGCGTTCCTCAGCCGGATGACGGCGAAGATGATCAGCGCCACCAGCACGGCGACCGCGAAGAAGTCCTCGAGGAAGCCGAGCCATCGGGCGTGACCGAAGAACGGGAAGGCGAAGTCCTCGCTGATCACCAACGCCCCGTAGGCCTCGACGATCGTGATGGCGAGGACGATGAAGCCCCAGAACGTGAAGAAGTGCGCGACGCCGGGCACCGTCCACCGGAGCAGGCGACGCTGCCCGAACACCTCGACAAGCTGGGCGCGCACTCGGTCGCCGATTCTGTCGGTGCGCCCGGGCGCCGGCTGGCCAGACCGGATCAGCCGGGTCAACCACCCGACCCGGCGGCCGGCGACCACGATCGTGACCGCGAGCATCAACAGGGCGAGCGTGAGGCGCAGCGCCACGGGTCCTCCTGCGACGTCGCTGGGTTCGGGCCAACGGCCGCAGCTTATGCTCTGGCGGCCATCGGTGCGCCGATCGGTGCCGGCGACGACATGTGGAGTTCGTCTAAGCTCGTGTCCACTGAGAGCTACGAGGCTGGTAGATCACGCGCGATGTCATATGACTATGCAAGGGTTAGGGATGCCGGCACGGCAACGCGCCCGCTGTGAACCGTCACCGCCTGTCGATGTCCCTCGACGGAAGGCCGTCAGTCCCCTCATGAGGCATTCGCCATGATCCGATTCGAGGCCGTCACCAAGACATATCCGGACGGCACGGTGGCCGTCGACCATCTGGAGCTGGAGGCGCCGTCCGGCCAGATCACCGTCCTGGTCGGGCCGTCGGGATGTGGCAAGACGACCAGTCTGCGAATGATCAACCGGATGATCGATCCGACCAGCGGCCGCATCTGGCTCGACGATCAGGACACTGCGACCGTGCCCCCCGCCCAGCTGCGCCGGGGCATCGGCTACGTCATCCAGCACGCCGGGCTGTTCCCGCACCGCACGGTCGTCGACAACATCGCGACCGTGCCGCTCCTGCTCGGGCAGGACAAGCGCGCGGCTCGCCAGCGGGCCATGCAGCTGCTCGAGCAGGTCGGGTCTGCCGGACGCCCTGGCCAAGCGCTACCCGGCGCAGCTGTCCGGCGGACAGCAGCAGCGCGTCGGGGTGGCGCGAGCGCTCGCGGCCGATCCGCCGGTGATGTTGATGGACGAGCCGTTCAGCGCGGTCGACCCGGTCGTGCGCGAGCCAGCTGCAGGACGAGTTCCTGCGGCTGCAGGGCGAGCTGGGCAAGACCATCGTCTTCGTCACGCACGACATCGACGAGGCGATCAAGCTGGGCGACCGGTCGCCGTGCTGCGCGTCGGCGGCACGCTCGCGCAACTCGCGCCCGCGGCCGAGCTGCTGTCGCGTCCGGCCGACGCGTTCGTCGCCGGATTCGTCGGCCGCGACCGCGGCTATCGCGCGCTCGGCTTCACCGCGGCAGGAGCTCTCCCGCTCAGAGACGAGGCGACCGTGCCCGCTCGGCCTGGACCTGGCCGACGCGCTTCGTCGGGCCGAAGACGGCTGGGTTCTCGTCGTCGACGACGACAATCGGCCGCAGGGCTGGCTGGGCCTCACCGGCGTCGCCAAGCGACGCATTGCGCGGTCCCGTGACGGCCGACCTGCTCAACCTCGGCGGCACGCTCGCCACCGCCGACGGCACGCTCCGGGCGGCGCTGGACGCCGCACTCTCCTCGCCGAGCGGCCGCGGGGTCGTCGTCGACGCGGACGAGCGCTTCCTCGGCACGGTCTCGGCCTCGCAGGTGCTGGCTCGCATCGAGGAGCAGGCGTCCGCCGCACGGACCGCTCGCTCCGAGCTCGCCGTTGCCGCCCCGGAGGCCTGAGTGGAGGTTTGGGATTACTTCCGCAGCAACCAGGGCGACGTCCTGCACTGGCTGTGGAACAACGCTTGGCTGGCAGGCGTACCACTCGTGATCGGGTTCGTGCTCGCCCTGCCGCTCGGCTACCTCGCGTCGAGATACCGGTGGATCTATCCGCCGACCGTGACTGCCACCGGCCTGCTCTACACGATCCCGTCGCTGGCCCTGTTCATCCTACTTCCCGGCCTGCTCCACACGAAGATTCTCAATCCGCTCAATGTGGCGGTCGCGCTCACGATCTACACGCTGGCCCTGCTGGTGCGGGTCGTCGCCGACGCGCTCAACGCCGTCCCGGCCGAGACGCGCAGCTCCGCGACCGCGATGGGCTATACGCCCCGGCAACGGCTGTTTGGTGTCGAGCTGCCGCTCGCCGTGCCCGTCATCGCCGCCGGCCTGCGGGTCGCCGCGGTGTCCAACGTGAGCCTGGTGTCGGTGGCCGCGATCATCGGCGTCCCCCAGTTGGGGCAACTGTTCACCTCGGGCTTCCAGACGTTCTCCAACGCGCCGATCATCCTCGGCCTGATCCTGGTCCTCCTGCTCGCCTTCGCCTTCGACGCTGTGATCCTTCTCGTGGCGCGTGCCTTGACGCCATGGCAACGGGTCATTCAGGCGCGGTGATCGGCCATGGACTCGTCGCTGAGCTTCGCCAACGTCCTCAAGTGGCTCAACGATCCCGCCAACTGGCAGGGCCCGGACGGGGTGGTCGCGCGGATGGGGGAACAGGTCTACTACGCGGTCATCGCCGTGATCATCGCCGTCGTCATCGCGATCCCGCTGGGCCTCGTCATCGGCCACACCGGCCGAGGCGTGGTCGTCGTCGCGGGCATGGCCAACGCGCTTCGCGCCATCCCGACGTTCGGCCTACTCATTTATCTCGTGGTGCTCATCTCGCCCAAGATCCACAGCCGGGGTGAGCTCCCGTATTTGCTTCCGACCGAGATCGTCCTGGTACTGCTGGCGATTCCGCCGATACTGACCAGTACCTACGCCGGCGTGCAGAACGTCGACCCCGTCGTGCGCGACGCGGCCAAGGGCATGGGCATGACCGGCTCACAGGTCGTCCGCAAGGTCGAGTTCCCCAACGCTCTGCCCCTCGTGCTATCCGGTACCCGCAGCGCCACCCTGCAAGTGATCGCCACGGCCACCGTGGCGGCCTACGTGACCCTCGGCGGGCTGGGCCGATACCTCGTGGACGGGCTGTCCCAGCTGAACGACCCGCAGGCCGGTTATCCGGCGATGGCCGCCGGCGCGATCCTCGTCGCGCTGCTCGCGATCGTGGCCGACTTGTTATTCGCCGTCGCCCAGCGATTCCTCGTGCCTCGCGGGGTATCCGGGCGATTCCGTACTACGGCAAAGGCCGTGCGACCAACGGCCTTGTCGGCCAGCTCGGCGGAGGTGACGGTTGCGTCGCGTTGATTACGCCGGTCACCTAAATTACTCAGTTCGCCATTGACGGGAGAAGACCAGATGAAGCGGATCTATGTGCTGTTCTGCGCGGTGTTGGGGCTCGTCCTGGCGCTGACGGGGTGTGGGAGTAGTGGAAGCTCGGGTGGGGCGACGACGGCCGCCGCGGGGGCAGTTCGGGGGGGTCGTCGTGTGCGGGTTCGTCGTCTTCGGCCGGGGCGGGTGGTGGGTCGGCGGCCGGGTCGGGTGGCGGGTCGGGGGCGGCTAGTTTCCCGGCTGGGACGGGGTCGATCACGATCGGGTCGGCGGCGTTCCCGGAGAATGTGCTGTTGGCCGATATTTACGCCGGTGCGTTGAGCGCGAAGGGCGTGAAGGTGTCGAAGAAGCTGCAGATCGGTGAGCGCCCGGTCTATATCAAGGCGTTGCAGGACGGGTCGATCGACATGGTGCCGGAGTATTCCGGTTCGATCCTGTCGTATTTCGACAAGTCGGCGACGGCGACGTCTCCGGAGGCGGTGTATGCGGCTTTGCAGCAGAAGCTGCCGACGACGCTTGCGGTGTTGAACTTCGCGCAAGCCGAGGACAAGGACACGATCGTGGTCACGCAGGACACGGCGACGAAGTACAACCTGCGTACGTTGGCTGATCTGTGCCCGGTGGCCGGTCAGCTGACGCTGGGTGCGCCCAAGCAGTTCCAGACTCGACCGGACGGCGTGCCGGCCCTCAAGAGCATCTACGGCATCAACTTCAAGGCGTTCAAGCCGCTGGACACCGGCGGCCCGGTCACCGTCAGTGCTCCGGCTCCAGCGCAACCTGCAGCACCGGTCCATAACGACGCCGATGCCCTGAAGAAATCCTCGCTGGTTTTCGTTCGCAACAATTCGGGCGCTTCCGCGAGCGCGTATCGGCCGGTGTCCATGATGGCGCAGCCAGCCCTTCTGGAACGAAAAGGAGCCGCTCTTCTCCCTGAGTGGCAGCCGCCTCGTCGCACGGCTGCAATCCACCGCAAGCACGGCAGTCAAAGCACCCGTGGCTGCCGCGATCGAATACAACTATGAGAGGAATGGTGAGATCAT